>NZ_JBXAJB010000015.1:0-505 GCF_058796855.1 Pseudomonas sp. GW823-FHT03E05 | reverse complement strand
GCCTCGCGCCGGGTGTAGGTCGAGTAGGTGGTGTCTTCCGAAGGGCCGTACAGGTCGTAGACATGCACCAGCCCGGGCTGCTGGTAGAGGCTATCCACCAGGGCCTGTTTCAGCGGCTCACCCGCCAGGTTGATGATCCGCACGCTGGGCGGAATCTGCCCGCTGCGGTGCAGCGCGGCAATCGCCGAAGGCACGGTATTGATCAAGCGCACCCGGTCGCGGTCCGCCAGCTCCGGCAGTTCCAGGGCGTTGCGGGCCAGGACGATGGAACCGCCGCTGGACAGGGTGACAAACAGCTCCCACACCGACAGGTCGAAGCAGATCGAGGTGGAAGCCAGCACCCCTTGCAGGTCGTCAGTGCTGTACACCCGGTTCGACCAGTCGATCAGCGCCAGCACGTTGCGATGGGCAATCGCCACGCCCTTGGGCAGGCCGGTGGAACCGGAGGTGTAGATCACATAGGCCAGATTGTCCGGGGTCGCGCGTGGCGCCGGGTCGTCTGTCG
>NZ_JBXAJB010000014.1:0-505 GCF_058796855.1 Pseudomonas sp. GW823-FHT03E05 | reverse complement strand
TCAAACATCTTTGGGTTTTGAGAAAACCCTAAACTTGGCTCAGCAATCGTTGGTTACATCTTTGATTTCTCGCGGAGCAACTTGTGATGCTGATAATCTTTTTGACTATCAGTCTGACTCCACAAGCACCCACACGAATTGCTTGATTCAGTTGTTAAAGAGCGGTTGGTTAAGATCTTTCGTCTCAACCGAGGCGCGCATTCTACAGCAGCCTCATTTGCTGTCAAGTGATTTTTTTAAGAAGTTTTCAAAGTTTCCTTTTTAACTTCAACCACTTGCGCTTCCGATCTCTCGTTAGCGGGAGGCGAATTCTACAGCGTTACACGCTGCTGTCAACACCTCTTTTCAACCGCTTTCGACCGAGAGGATCGAATCGTTAATAAGGCGAAAACTGACTGCCTTACCAACTGCTTCTGGCTTCGATGAACTGAAGCGTAACCGCTATCGAAAACTGCGTAACTCGTTGAATCTCAAGGAGTTTTCCGTTTCGACTGCGCCGGAAGTG
>NZ_JBXAJB010000013.1:0-1948 GCF_058796855.1 Pseudomonas sp. GW823-FHT03E05 | reverse complement strand
GAAGCGTTGCCGCTGACCCCCAACGGCAAGCTCGATCGCAAGGCCCTGCCCAAGGTCGACGCCCAGCAGATGCAGCAAGTCTACGTGGCGCCGCAGAGCGAGCTGGAGCAACAGGTCGCGGCGATCTGGGCCGATGTGCTGAAGCTGGATCGGGTGGGCATGAGCGACAACTTCTTCGAGCTGGGCGGCCACTCCCTGTTGGTGGCTCAGGTGGTGACTCGGGTCAAGCAGCAGTTTGGCGTGGATATGCCCATCAAGTCGCTGTTCGGCGCGGAGAGCCTCGCGGCCTTTGTCGAGAAGGTTCAGGCCCTGCGGCAGACAACTTCTTCACTGCAGGATGAATTGGCTAAATCTTTGGAGGCCCTCAAACGTTTATCTCCCGATGATCTTGAAAAAATAATTTCTTAGGCGAGGTAGTACATGCAAGCTTTAATCGACTCGGTAGGCACGCTTTCTTCCAAGGAAAGAAGAGCCCTGGCGATTTTGCTTAAAGAAAAGGGCATCAACCTCTTTGGTATCGCTCCTATCTGCAGCCGCGGCGCCGACGAGGCGCCGGTCCTCTCCTATACCCAGGAAAGCCAGTGGTTCCTTTGGCAACTGGAGCCCGACAGCACCGCCTACCACATCACCACGGCGCTGCGCTTGACCGGAGAACTGGACCTCGACGCGCTGCGCCATGCATTCGATACCCTGATTGCCCGGCATGAAACCCTGCGCACTACCTTTTCCGAAGACGATGGCACGGCGGTGCAGGTGGTGCACCCACCGGCGCCGCTGGACATCGAGGTCATCGAACTGCACGCCGGCGGCCTGTCCTATGAGGCCCAGGTCCATGCCCTGACCGACAGCAAGAGCCAGCCGCCCTTCGATCTGCGCAATGGCCCGCTGTTGCGGGCCAAATTGCTGCGGGTGGCAGCAGACGAGCATGTGCTGGTCCTGACCCAGCACCACATCGTTTCCGATGGCTGGTCGATGGGGGTGATGGTCGACGAGCTGATCCAGCTCTATGCCGGCTACCGCCAGGGGCGCACGGTCAGCCTGCCGGAGCTGCCGATTCAATACGCCGACTATGCCAACTGGCAGCGCCAGTGGATGGACGCCGGCGAGCGTGAGCGGCAACTGGGCTACTGGCTGGAGCAACTGGCCGGGGAGCAGCCCTTGCTGATGCTGCCGCTGGACCACCCGCGCCCGGCGATCCAGAGCTATCGGGGGGCGCTGCTGGATATCCCGTTGCCGGAAGAGCTGCGCCTGGGCCTCAAGCAATTGGCCCAGCGTGAAGGGGCGACCCTGTTCATGCTGTTGCTGGCCTCGTTCCAGGTACTGCTGCACCGCTACAGCGGCCAGGCGGACATCCGCGTCGGGGTGCCGACCGCCAACCGCAACCGGGTGGAAACCGAGCGCCTGATCGGCTTCTTCGTCAATACCCAGGTGTTCAAGGCCGAGGTCGACGGGCAACTGGGCTTCAATGATTTCCTGCAGCAGGTCAAGCAGACCGCGCTGATGGCCCAGTCCCACCAGGACTTGCCTTTCGAGCAGTTGGTGGAAGCCTTGCGCCCCGAGCGCAGCCTGAGCCACAGCCCGCTGTTCCAGGCAATGTTCAACCACCAGACCGCGGTCAAGAAGGGCGGGCAGAGCCAGCGCCTGGACGACCTCAGCATCGAGACCCTGAGTTGGCAGGGGCGCGCCGCGCAGTTCGACCTGACCCTGGATACCTTCGAATCCGAGGATGGCCTCTGGGCCTCCCTGACCTATGCCTCCGACCTGTTCGAGGCCTCCACCATCGAGCGTCTGGCCCAGTCCTGGGTGCAGTTGCTGCAGGGCATTGTCCAGCAGCCACGCCAGCGCCTGGGGGACCTGCCGCTGCTGGGCGTTGCCGAGCAGCACCAGTTGCTGCACGAGTGGACCCCGGCCACCGGTGAGTTCCCCAGCGATGGTTGCGTGCAGCAGT
>NZ_JBXAJB010000012.1:0-5105 GCF_058796855.1 Pseudomonas sp. GW823-FHT03E05 | reverse complement strand
CTCCGCGAGAAATCAAAGATGTAACCAACGATTGCTGAGCCAAGTTTAGGGTTTTCTCAAAACCCAAAGATGTTTGAACTGAAGAGTTTGATCATGGCTCAGATTGAACGCTGGCGGCAGGCCTAACACATGCAAGTCGAGCGGCAGCACGGGTACTTGTACCTGGTGGCGAGCGGCGGACGGGTGAGTAATGCCTAGGAATCTGCCTAGTAGTGGGGGATAACGTCCGGAAACGGGCGCTAATACCGCATACGTCCTACGGGAGAAAGTGGGGGATCTTCGGACCTCACGCTATTAGATGAGCCTAGGTCGGATTAGCTAGTTGGTGAGGTAATGGCTCACCAAGGCGACGATCCGTAACTGGTCTGAGAGGATGATCAGTCACACTGGAACTGAGACACGGTCCAGACTCCTACGGGAGGCAGCAGTGGGGAATATTGGACAATGGGCGAAAGCCTGATCCAGCCATGCCGCGTGTGTGAAGAAGGTCTTCGGATTGTAAAGCACTTTAAGTTGGGAGGAAGGGCAGTTACCTAATACGTGATTGTTTTGACGTTACCGACAGAATAAGCACCGGCTAACTCTGTGCCAGCAGCCGCGGTAATACAGAGGGTGCAAGCGTTAATCGGAATTACTGGGCGTAAAGCGCGCGTAGGTGGTTTGTTAAGTTGGATGTGAAAGCCCCGGGCTCAACCTGGGAACTGCATCCAAAACTGGCAAGCTAGAGTATGGTAGAGGGTGGTGGAATTTCCTGTGTAGCGGTGAAATGCGTAGATATAGGAAGGAACACCAGTGGCGAAGGCGACCACCTGGACTGATACTGACACTGAGGTGCGAAAGCGTGGGGAGCAAACAGGATTAGATACCCTGGTAGTCCACGCCGTAAACGATGTCAACTAGCCGTTGGGAGCCTTGAGCTCTTAGTGGCGCAGCTAACGCATTAAGTTGACCGCCTGGGGAGTACGGCCGCAAGGTTAAAACTCAAATGAATTGACGGGGGCCCGCACAAGCGGTGGAGCATGTGGTTTAATTCGAAGCAACGCGAAGAACCTTACCAGGCCTTGACATCCAATGAACTTTCTAGAGATAGATTGGTGCCTTCGGGAACATTGAGACAGGTGCTGCATGGCTGTCGTCAGCTCGTGTCGTGAGATGTTGGGTTAAGTCCCGTAACGAGCGCAACCCTTGTCCTTAGTTACCAGCACGTTATGGTGGGCACTCTAAGGAGACTGCCGGTGACAAACCGGAGGAAGGTGGGGATGACGTCAAGTCATCATGGCCCTTACGGCCTGGGCTACACACGTGCTACAATGGTCGGTACAAAGGGTTGCCAAGCCGCGAGGTGGAGCTAATCCCATAAAACCGATCGTAGTCCGGATCGCAGTCTGCAACTCGACTGCGTGAAGTCGGAATCGCTAGTAATCGCGAATCAGAATGTCGCGGTGAATACGTTCCCGGGCCTTGTACACACCGCCCGTCACACCATGGGAGTGGGTTGCACCAGAAGTAGCTAGTCTAACCTTCGGGAGGACGGTTACCACGGTGTGATTCATGACTGGGGTGAAGTCGTAACAAGGTAGCCGTAGGGGAACCTGCGGCTGGATCACCTCCTTAATCGACGACATCAGCTGCTTCATAAGCTCCCACACGAATTGCTTGATTCATTGAAGAAGACGATAGAAGCAGCTTTAAGCTCCAAGCTGATAGCTCCAAGCTAACAGTTACAAGCTCGAAATTGGGTCTGTAGCTCAGTTGGTTAGAGCGCACCCCTGATAAGGGTGAGGTCGGCAGTTCGAATCTGCCCAGACCCACCAATTTTGTTATGGGGCCATAGCTCAGCTGGGAGAGCGCCTGCCTTGCACGCAGGAGGTCAGCGGTTCGATCCCGCTTGGCTCCACCATAAACTGCTTCTGAAAGCTTAGAAATGAGCATTCACTTTGAATGTTGATTTCTAGTCTTTTGATTAGATCGTTCTTTAAAAATTTGGGTATGTGATAGAAAGATAGACTGAACGTTACTTTCACTGGTAACGGATCAGGCTAAGGTAAAATTTGTGAGTTCTCTTTTAATTAAGAATGCAAATTTTCGGCGAATGTCGTCTTCATAGTATAACCAGATTGCTTGGGGTTATATGGTCAAGTGAAGAAGCGCATACGGTGGATGCCTTGGCAGTCAGAGGCGATGAAAGACGTGGTAGCCTGCGATAAGCTTCGGGGAGTCGGCAAACAGACTTTGATCCGGAGATCTCTGAATGGGGGAACCCAGCCATCATAAGATGGTTATCTTGTACTGAATACATAGGTGCAAGAGGCGAACCAGGGGAACTGAAACATCTAAGTACCCTGAGGAAAAGAAATCAACCGAGATTCCCTTAGTAGTGGCGAGCGAACGGGGACTAGCCCTTAAGTGGCTTTGAGATTAGCGGAACGCTCTGGAAAGTGCGGCCATAGTGGGTGATAGCCCTGTACGCGAAAATCTCTTAGTCATGAAATCGAGTAGGACGGGGCACGAGAAACCTTGTCTGAATATGGGGGGACCATCCTCCAAGGCTAAATACTACTGACTGACCGATAGTGAACTAGTACCGTGAGGGAAAGGCGAAAAGAACCCCGGAGAGGGGAGTGAAATAGATCCTGAAACCGTATGCGTACAAGCAGTGGGAGCAGACTTTGTTCTGTGACTGCGTACCTTTTGTATAATGGGTCAGCGACTTATTTTCAGTGGCAAGCTTAACCGAATAGGGGAGGCGTAGCGAAAGCGAGTCTTAATAGGGCGTCTAGTCGCTGGGAATAGACCCGAAACCGGGCGATCTATCCATGGGCAGGTTGAAGGTTAGGTAACACTGACTGGAGGACCGAACCGACTACCGTTGAAAAGTTAGCGGATGACCTGTGGATCGGAGTGAAAGGCTAATCAAGCTCGGAGATAGCTGGTTCTCCTCGAAAGCTATTTAGGTAGCGCCTCATGTATCACTGTAGGGGGTAGAGCACTGTTTCGGCTAGGGGGTCATCCCGACTTACCAAACCGATGCAAACTCCGAATACCTACAAGTGCCGAGCATGGGAGACACACGGCGGGTGCTAACGTCCGTCGTGAAAAGGGAAACAACCCAGACCGTCAGCTAAGGTCCCAAAGTTATGGTTAAGTGGGAAACGATGTGGGAAGGCTTAGACAGCTAGGAGGTTGGCTTAGAAGCAGCCACCCTTTAAAGAAAGCGTAATAGCTCACTAGTCGAGTCGGCCTGCGCGGAAGATGTAACGGGGCTCAAACCATACACCGAAGCTACGGGTATCACGTAAGTGATGCGGTAGAGGAGCGTTCTGTAAGCCTGTGAAGGTGAGTTGAGAAGCTTGCTGGAGGTATCAGAAGTGCGAATGCTGACATGAGTAACGACAATGGGTGTGAAAAACACCCACGCCGAAAGACCAAGGTTTCCTGCGCAACGTTAATCGACGCAGGGTTAGTCGGTCCCTAAGGCGAGGCTGAAAAGCGTAGTCGATGGAAAACAGGTTAATATTCCTGTACTTCTAGTTATTGCGATGGAGGGACGGAGAAGGCTAGGCCAGCTTGGCGTTGGTTGTCCAAGTTTAAGGTGGTAGGCTGGAATCTTAGGTAAATCCGGGATTCTAAGGCCGAGAGCTGATGACGAGTTACCTTTTAGGTGACGAAGTGGTTGATGCCATGCTTCCAAGAAAAGCTTCTAAGCTTCAGATAACTAGGAACCGTACCCCAAACCGACACAGGTGGTTGGGTAGAGAATACCAAGGCGCTTGAGAGAACTCGGGTGAAGGAACTAGGCAAAATGGCACCGTAACTTCGGGAGAAGGTGCGCCGGTGAGGGTGAAGGACTTGCTCCGTAAGCTCATGCCGGTCGAAGATACCAGGCCGCTGCGACTGTTTATTAAAAACACAGCACTCTGCAAACACGAAAGTGGACGTATAGGGTGTGACGCCTGCCCGGTGCCGGAAGGTTAATTGATGGGGTTAGCTAACGCGAAGCTCTTGATCGAAGCCCCGGTAAACGGCGGCCGTAACTATAACGGTCCTAAGGTAGCGAAATTCCTTGTCGGGTAAGTTCCGACCTGCACGAATGGCGTAACGATGGCGGCGCTGTCTCCACCCGAGACTCAGTGAAATTGAAATCGCTGTGAAGATGCAGTGTATCCGCGGCTAGACGGAAAGACCCCGTGAACCTTTACTATAGCTTTGCACTGGACTTTGAATTTGCTTGTGTAGGATAGGTGGGAGGCTTTGAAGCGTGAACGCCAGTTTGCGTGGAGCCATCCTTGAAATACCACCCTGGCAACTTTGAGGTTCTAACTCAGGTCCGTTATCCGGATCGAGGACAGTGTATGGTGGGTAGTTTGACTGGGGCGGTCTCCTCCTAAAGAGTAACGGAGGAGTACGAAGGTGCGCTCAGACCGGTCGGAAATCGGTCGTAGAGTATAAAGGCAAAAGCGCGCTTGACTGCGAGACAGACACGTCGAGCAGGTACGAAAGTAGGTCTTAGTGATCCGGTGGTTCTGTATGGAAGGGCCATCGCTCAACGGATAAAAGGTACTCCGGGGATAACAGGCTGATACCGCCCAAGAGTTCATATCGACGGCGGTGTTTGGCACCTCGATGTCGGCTCATCACATCCTGGGGCTGAAGCCGGTCCCAAGGGTATGGCTGTTCGCCATTTAAAGTGGTACGCGAGCTGGGTTTAGAACGTCGTGAGACAGTTCGGTCCCTATCTGCCGTGGACGTTTGAGATTTGAGAGGGGCTGCTCCTAGTACGAGAGGACCGGAGTGGACGAACCTCTGGTGTTCCGGTTGTCACGCCAGTGGCATTGCCGGGTAGCTATGTTCGGAAAAGATAACCGCTGAAAGCATCTAAGCGGGAAACTTGCCTCAAGATGAGATCTCACTGGAACCTTGAGTTCCCTAAAGGGCCGTCGAAGACTACGACGTTGATAGGTTGGGTGTGTAAGCGCTGTGAGGCGTTGAGCTAACCAATACTAATTGCCCGTGAGGCTTGACCATATAACACCCAAGCAATTTGCTTAAGAAGCGAGTTGCGGTGTGTGAAGACGATACAAACCGAAAGTTTGCGAACACACAAA
>NZ_JBXAJB010000011.1:0-71884 GCF_058796855.1 Pseudomonas sp. GW823-FHT03E05 | reverse complement strand
CAGGCCGGTGGAACCGGAGGTGTAGATCACATAGGCCAGATTGTCCGGGGTCGCGCGTGGCGCCGGGTCGTCTGTCGAGTAGCCATCCAGCCAGCCCGGCCGGGCATCCAGTTGCAGGGTCTGCAAGGACTCCACGGATGGCAGCAGCGACAGCAAGGCGCTTTCGGTCAACAGGATCTGTGCCTGACTGTCGCGCAGCATGTGGGCCAGACGGTCCTGGGGATAATCCGGGTCCAGTGGCACATAGGCGCCACCGGCCTTGAGCACCGCCAGCAGCGCCACGACCATTTCCGGGGTGCGCTGCAAGGCCACGCCCACCCGCACTTCAGGCCCCACGCCCAGCTCGATCAGCTTGTGCGCCAGGCGGTTGGCCCGGGCATTGAGTTCCCGGTAGCTCAGGCGCTGGCCAGCGAACAACAGGGCCTCGGACTCCGGGCTTTTCAGTGCTTGTGCTTCCACCAACTGCTGCACGCAACCATCGCTGGGGAACTCACCGGTGGCCGGGGTCCACTCGTGCAGCAACTGGTGCTGCTCGGCAGCGCCCAGCAGCGGCAGGTCCCCCAGGCGCTGACGTGGCTGCTGGACAATGCCCTGCAGCAACTGCACCCAGGACTGGGCCAGACGCTCGATGGTGGACGCCTCGAACAGGTCAGTGGCGTAGGTCAGGGAGGCCCAGAGGCCATCCTCGGACTCGAAGGTATCCAGGCTCAGATCGAACTGGGTCGTGCTGTCCTCGCCACTGAGCATCTGCACCTGCAACCCTGGAACCTCCAGGGTTGCAGCGTCCTGGCGGGCGGCCGCCTGGTGGTTGAACATCACCTGGAACAGCGGGCTGTAGCTCAGGCTGCGCTCCGGCTTGAGGGCTTCCACCAGTTGTTCGAAGGGCAGGTCCTGATGCTCCTGGGCCTGCAGCGCGGCTCTTTTGACCTGACGCAGAAAGTCGCTGAAGCTCAGTTGCCCATCGACTTCAGCCTTGAGCACCTGGGTATTGACGAAGAAGCCGATCAGGCGCTCGGTCTCCACCCGGTTGCGGTTGGCGGTGGGCACCCCGACGCGGATGTCCGCCTGACCGCTGTAGCGGTGCAGCAGCACCTGGAACGAGGCCAGCAACAGCATGAACAGCGTGACCCCTTCACGCTGGGCCAGCTGTTTCAGGGCCCCCGGCAAGGCGCCATCCAGGCTGATGCCATGGCGCGCGCCCTTGTGGCTTTGCTGCAACGGCCGCGGATGGTCCAGGGGCAAATCCAGAACCTGAGCGCCACCTTCCAGTTGCTGCAACCAGTAATCCAGTTGCCGCTCGCGCTCACCGGCTTCCATCCACTGGCGTTGCCAGGCCGCGTAGTCCGCGTACTGCACCGCCAGCGCCGGCAACTCGGCCTGCTGCCCCTGGCTATGGGCGCCATAGAGCCGGATCAGTTCCTCCACCATCAACTGCATCGACCAGCCATCGGAAACGATGTGGTGCTGGACCAGCACCAGCACATGCTCGTCCTCCGCCAGGCGCACCAGGGTGGCCCGCAGCAACGGCCCCTGGCGCAGGTCGAACGGCTGACGTACCTGGGTGTCGATAACCTGCTTGATCAAGTCATCGGTGTTGCCGGCCTCCACCAGCAGGGACAAGTCCTGCTGGCTGATGGGCAAGCGGGCCTGGGCCGCGATCACCTGGATCAGGCCCCGGGCGCTCTCGACAAAGTGCGTGCGCAAGCTTTCATGGCGGGCGATCAAGGCATCGAAACTGCTTTGCAGGGCCCGGCTATCCAGCGAGCCGCGCAGGCGCAGGGCCATGGGGATGTGATAGGCGCTGCTGTCGGGGTCCAGCTGCCAGAGGAACCACTGGCGTTCCTGGGCATAGGACACCGCCAGCGGCTGCTGCCGGTCCACCAGGGGAATCGGCTGGAGTGGCTGGGCAGTTTCCGGGCCCAGCAGGCGGACGAAATCTTCCAGCGACTCGCCTTCGAACAACAGCTTGAGGGGGGCCTCGATGCCCAGCTCCTGGCGGATGCGCGACATCACCTGGGTAGCCAGCAGCGAATGGCCGCCGAGCTCGAAGAAGTTATCGGTCAAGCCGACCTTTTCCAGTTTCAGCACCTGGGCCCAGATCCCGGCCACTTGCTGTTCGCGCTCGCTGCGCGGGGCCACGTGGGCCTGCTGCAACAGGCTGCCGTCGATGGCCGGCAAGGCAGCGCGATTGAGCTTGCCGTTGGCGGTCAGGGGCAGCGCCTGGAGGAACAGCACATGGGCCGGAACCATGTAGCCCGGCAGGTGCTCGCGCAGCCCGGCCTTGATGGCGTCGCGCAGGGGCAGTTGCTCGGCAAGCGGATCCTGGCCGTTCCAGTCCAGGCCGGCGGGCACCACGTAGGCCACCAGTTGCGGGCCATCGGGACCTTCCGGGGCCAGCACCACCGCCTCGCGCACCGCAGGCAATTCCAGCAGCCGCGCTTCGATCTCCCCCAGCTCGATGCGGAAACCGCGGATCTTCACCTGGTGGTCGATACGGCCGATGTAGCCGACCGAACCGTCGGCCTGATAACGCGCCAGATCGCCGGTACGGTAGAGCCGCCCACCAGCCTCGCCAAACGGGTCCGGGACAAACCGCGCCGCACTCAAGTCGCCGCGGTTCAGGTAGCCCCAGGCCAGCCCGGCACGCCCGACATAGAGTTCACCGATGCAGCCCTTGGGCACCGGTTGCAGGTTGCTGTCCAGCAAATACCAGGACATGTCGGGGATCAGCTCGCCAATCGGGCTGGCCCCCGCCAGGCTCAGGTCCGCCACGGACAAGGGACGGTAGGTCACGTGCACCGTGGTTTCGGTGATGCCGTACATGTTCACCAACTGCGGGCGCTGATCGCCGAAACGCTGGAACCAGGGTTGCAGGGTATTGACCTCCAGGGCCTCGCCACCGAACACGATGTAGCGCAACCGATGCGCAGGCTCGGCGCTGCAGGCCACGTGCATCAACTGGCGGAACGCCGACGGCGTCTGGTTGAGCACCGTCACGCCCTCGCTGCAGAGCAGCGGGTAGAAGTCCTGGGCCGAGCGCGCCACCTCCTGGGGGACGATCAGCAGCCGCCCGCCATACAGCAGGGCACCGAAGATCTCCCACACCGAGAAGTCGAACGCATAGGAGTGGAACAGGCTCCAGACATCCTCGGCGCCGAACTGGAACCACTGCTCGGTGGCCGCGAACAGGCGCAGGACGTTGTGGTGTGGCTGCAAGGTGCCCTTGGGCTTGCCGGTGGAACCGGAGGTGTAGATCACGTAGGCCAGGTCTTCGGGCGTCACCCCGACCTCGGGGTTGTCGACCCGGTAGCCGTCCAGGGGCTGCTCCAGCAACCAGGTACTGCCGGCAAACGCCGGCAAGCCCTGCAGCAGATGCTCCTGGGTCAGCAGCAGGGCGATGGCGCTGTCCTGCATCATGTGCTGCAGGCGGTCCTGGGGATAGGCCGGGTCCAGCGGCACGTAGGCGCCGCCGGCCTTGAGGATCGCCAGCAGGCCGATGACCATCTCCAGGCTGCGCTCCACCGCCAGCCCCACCAGTACATTGGGGCCCACGCCCTGCTCGATGAGCTTGTGCGCCAGACGGTTGGCCCGCTCGTTGAGCTGCTGGTAGTCCAGGCTCTGCCCGGCGAAGGTCAGGGCAATGGCCTGGGGCGCCCTGGCGGCCTGAGCCTCGATGAGCTGATGGACGCAGGCCCGGGAAGGGAATGCCTGCTGCAGCCGGTTCCACTGGTCGAGGATCTGCGCCTGCTCGTCGGCCCCCAGCAATGGCAACAGGCCGATGCGCTGCTGCGGCTGGCTGGCCACGCCTTGCAGCAACTGGCGCCAATGGGCGGCCAGGCGCTCGATGGTGGCGGCGTCGAACACATCGGTGGCATAGACCAGGGACGCGGCGATCCGGCCCTGGGTTTCCACGGTGTCCAGGGTCAGGTCGAACTGCGCCGACTGCCCTTGGGAGTCCAGGGCCTCGATGTTCAGGCCAGGCAGGTTCAGGGGTTTACCTGCGCCCGCCGCTTCCACCTGGTGGTTGAACATCACTTGGAACAGCGGGTTGTGGCTCAGGCTGCGCTCCGGCTGCAAGGCCTCCACCAGTTGCTCGAAAGGCAGGTCCTGGTGCGCCTGCGCCGCCAGGGCGGTCTGGCGTACCTGCTGCAGCAACTGGCTGAAGGACATCTGCCCGTCGATCTCGGCCTTGAGCACCTGGGTGTTGACGAAGAAGCCGATCAGGCGCTCGGTCTCGACCCGGTTGCGGTTGGCAATGGGCACACCGACGCGGATATCGGCCTGGCCGCTGTAGCGGTGCAGCAGGGTCTGGAAAGAGGCCAGCAACAGCATGAACAGGGTCACCCCTTCCCGCTGGGCCAGGCTGCCCAGGGCTTCACTCAAGGGCTGCTCCAGGGTCAGCTCCAGGCGCCCGCCCCGATGGCTCTGCACCACGGGGCGCGGGCGATCCAGAGGCAGTTCGAGCAAGGGTTGCTCGCCGCCCAGTTGCGCTGTCCAGTAGGCCAGTTGCCGGTCCTTTTCACCGGCCTCCATCCAGTGGCGCTGCCAGAGGGAGTAATCGGCATACTGGATCGGCAGCGCCGGCAACGACGCCGTCTGCCCTTGGCAGAAACCGATGTAGAACGCGATCAGTTCATCCACCATGACCTGCATCGACCAGCCATCGGAGACGATGTGGTGCTGGGTCAGGACCAGCACATGGTCATCCTCGGCCACCTGCAACAGGCCGACCCTGAGCAACGGCCCGGCCAGCAGATCGAACAGCTGCCGGGTCTGGGCCTGGACGAAGTCCTGCACGGCCGCATTGATCTGCTGCTGGCTCGCCTGCGCCGGTAGTGCCTGGCGCACCAGTTCCAGGCGCGCCTCGGGGGCGACCACCTGCAGCGCCGTGTCGGCCTCCTCGACGAAATGCGTGCGCAGGCTTTCATGCCGGGCGATCAGGCTGTCGAAGCTGCGCTGCAAGGCCTCGACATTCAGTTTTCCGCGCAGGCGCAGGGCCTTGGAAATGTGATAGGCCGTGCTCTCGGGCGCCAGTTGCCAGAGGAACCACTGGCGTTGCTGGGCATAGGACAGCGGCAGGCGCTCCTGGCTCAGGCGCACCTCGGGAATCGGCAGGTTGGCCGGGGAGATGCCCTGTTCGAGCATCTTCTGCAGGTAGACCTTGCGCTTCTCCAGGGGCAGCAGGATGAAGCCTTTGACAATTTTCAGCGCGGTGGTGTTGTCCATTACACAGCCTCCATTTCGTCGAGCAACAGTTCCAGCGCACTCAGGTCGGCGCCTTGCACCTGGCCGGGCGTCTGTTGCAACTGGCTGACGAACAGCCCCAGGGTGGGAAATTCAAACGCCATCTGCACACTGACCTGGCGCCCAAGCTTGAGCTGGACTCGAGAGACCATCGCGGTTACCAACAAGGAATGCCCACCTAGTTCAAAGAAGTTATCGTTCATGCCCACTTGCTCGACCTCCAGCACCTGGGCCCAGATCGCCGCGACCTGCTGTTCCAGTTCGCTCTGTGGGGCGATGTAGGCCTGCTGCAACAGGCTGGCGTCGGCCTTGGGCAGGGCCTTGCGGTCCAGCTTGCCGTTGGGGCTCAGCGGCAGGGCCTCAAGGAACAGCAGGTGCGCCGGCAGCATGTAGTCCGGCAGCACCTCCTTGAGGGCCGCTTTGAGTTGCTCGCGCACCTGTGCCTGCTGTTCCGGGCTCTCTACCGCCACGCCCGCGGCCGCCACTACGTAGGCCACCAGCTGTGGACCACCGGCCGCCTCCTGGGCCAGCACCACGGCTTCGCGCACCAGTGGCAGCTCCAGCAGCCGCGCTTCGATCTCGCCCATTTCGATGCGGAAACCGCGGATCTTCACCTGGTGGTCGATGCGCCCGGCGTACTCGATCACGCCCTCGGCGTCATAGCGGGCCAGATCGCCGGAGCGGTACAGGCGACCGCCATCGCTGCTGAACGGATCGGGAATGAAACGCTCGGCAGTCAGGCCTGGACGGTCGTGGTAACCCCGGGCCAGCAGCTCGCCCCCGATCATCAGCTCGCCGGTGGCGCCGCTGAGGGTCAGGTTGCCGCTGTTGTCCAGCAAGTAGATGGAGCGGCCCGGCAAGCCCTTGCCCAGCGGCATCTGGCTCGGCAAGACTTGCCCGTCCTGCAGGTAACGGCTGCAGTCATGGGCGGTAACGCTCACCGTGGCCTCGGTCGGCCCGTAGGTGTTGAGCAGGCAGGCGTGTTTCAGGCCGGCCTTCTTCCACGCCGCCACGCCTTCTGCCGGCATGGCTTCGCCCCCCAGGTTGAGCTGGCGCAGGCGGCCGAAGTCGCGGGGTTCGCGGCTGGCGAAGTCCTTGCCCAGCATGAACCAGTAGGCGGTGCTCAGATCGACGATGCTGATGCCCTGCTCGATCAGCTCGCGGTAGAAGGTTTCGCTGTCCCACAGCGCCTTGCCGCGAATCACCACCGAGGCGCCACAGATCAGCGCCGGGTACAGCTGTTCGACAAAGGCGTCGAAGTTGAAGGTGGAGAACTGCAGGCCACGGTCTGCCGCGCTCATGTTGAAGTAGTCCCGGGAAACCTGGGCGTGCTGGGTCAAGGCGCGGTGGCTGATATCCACACCCTTGGGCCGGCCGGTGGAACCGGAGGTGTACATCACATAGGCCAGGTTGTCGGCCTGGGCCCGCGGCGCTGGATTGTTCAGGGAGTAGCCGTCCAGGCCCTGCTGATCCAGGCACAGGTGGGGTACCTCCACCCCGTCGCGCAGGCGTTCCAGCAGCGGCGACTGGGTCAGCAGCAGCTGGATGCCGCTGTCCTGCATCATGTAGTGCAGGCGCTCCTGGGGGTATTCGGGGTCCAGCGGCACATAGGCGCCACCGGCCTTGAGCACCGCCAGCAAGCCGACAATCATGTCCAGCCCGCGCTCCACGGCAATGCCCACCCGCACATCCGGGCCCACGCCCTGCTCGATCAACGCATGGGCCAACTGGTTGGCCCGCTGGTTGAACTGGCCATAGCTCAGTTGCTGGCCGGCGCACAGCAGCGCCACGGCATCCGCAGTGCGTGCGGCCTGGGCCTCGATCAACTGCTGGACGCAGAGCGGCGACAGGTCTCGCGCCGGAGTACGGCTGCGTTGCTCCTCGATCAAGCGGCGCTCGGTAGCGCCAGTCAACGCCAACTCGCCGATGCTCGACTGCGGCTGCTCCACCAGCGCCATGAGCACCTGCTCCAGGTAGCCCGCCAGTTGCCGGATGTTCGCCTCGGCGAAATGCTCCAGGGCATAGCTGTAGTCGAACGCCAGGGTCTGCCCCAGGTACACCGACAGGGTCAGCGGGTAGTTGGTCTGCTCATGGTTGGCCGCCATGCCGAAGCTCAACTGGGCCGGTGCACCTTGGGCCAGGGCCTCGGACACCGGGTAGTTCTCGAACACCAGGATATTGTCGAACAGCGCCTCGCCCCCCAGGCCCGCCCAGCGCTGCACGTCGTACAGCGGCGTGTGTTCGAAGTCGCGCAGGGCCAGGTTGCGTTCCTGCACCAGTTGCAGCCAGTCACTGACCGGCATGTCCGGGCGCGGCGCAGCCACGACCGGCAGCGTGTTGATGAACAGGCCGATCTGTTGCTCCACGCCCTTGAGCTCCGCCGGGCGCCCGGACACGGTGGCACCGAACACCACGCTGTCCTGCCCGGTGTAGCGTTGCAGCAGCAACAGCCACGCGGCTTGCACCAGGGTGTTGACCGTGACCTTCTGCTGGCGGGCGAACTCGCTCAAGCGTTGCGTCTGTTGCAGGTCCAGGTGCTGTTGATGGGCGGCGTAGCCCTTGCCGGCCAGGGCCTGGCCACCGCGGCTGATGGCCTGGGCCAGACGGGTTGGCTCATCCAGGACCGCCAGTTGCTGCTTCCAGAAGGTCTCGCTGAGCTGGGCGTCCTGGCGTTGCAGCCAGGCGATGTAGTCGCGGTAGCGCCCGGGCGCATGGCTCGCGAACTGCCCCGCATAGCGTTGCAGTACTTCCCCGAGCAGCCGTGAGTTGCTCCAGCCGTCCATCAGGATGTGGTGGTTGGTGTAGATCAGGTGGTAACGCTGCTCGCCAGTGCGCACCAGGGTCAGGCGCAGCAGGGGCGCGGCCAGCAGGTCGAAACCACGCAGGCGCTCTTCTTCGGCCAAGCCATCCAGGGCGGCCGGCACGGCCTCGTTCGCCCGCCAGTCATGCTCGACAAAGTCCAGGCGGATACGCTTGTGCACCACCTGGATCGGCGCCGGCAGCTCGCCCTGCCAGAGGAAGCCGCTGCGCAGGATGTCATGGCTGTCGATGGCCGCCTGCCAGGCCTGGCGGAAGCGCTCGGGTACGAGCCCGTCCACATCCACCCGCAGTTGGTTGATGTAGTCGCCCGCGCCCTGCTCGTAGAGGGTGTGGAACAGCATGCCCTGTTGCATCGGCGACAGCGGATAGAGGTCCTCGACCTCGGCCAGGGCCAGTGGCAACTGGTCCAGTTGCTGTTGGTTCAGGCCCGCCAGCGGGAAGTCCGACGGGGTTACCCCACGGTGCTCGGGCTGGCTGCAATGCTCGATCAGCGCCTTGAGTTCCCGGGCGTAGTCATCCGCCAGATGCTCGATGGTGGCGGTATCGAACATCGCCTGGCTGAAGGTCCAGCCCAGCTTCAATTGGCCGCCATAGACCTGGCCATTGATGCTCAGCCAGTTGCCCAGCGGAGCCTGGGCGCCTTGATCGGCACCCTTGGCTTCGGCGCTGGGGGCAAACCAGGCATCCGGCTCATCGAAGCTGCCATCGAACTGGCCCAGGTAGTTGAAGGTGATGCGTGGCACCGCCAATGCCGCGAGGGTCTGTTGCGCCGCTTCGTCCCCCAGGTAGCGCAGGGCACCAAAGCCGATGCCCTTGTTGGGCACGGCCCGCAGCTGTTCCTTGATGAGCTTGATCGAGTCGGCCAGGGCCGGCTGCGGCGTCAGCTTCACCGGGAACACGCTGGTGAACCAGCCCACGGTGCGGCTCAGGTCGATGCTGTCGAACAGCTCTTCGCGGCCGTGGCCTTCCAGTTGCACCAGGGCGCTGCTGTCGCCGGTCCAGCGGGTGATGACCCGGGCCAGGGCGGTGAGCAGCAGATCGTTGATCTGGGTGCGATAGGCCGCCGGCGCATCCTGCAACAGGCGCTGGGTATAGCTTGGGTCCAGCTCGGTGCTGACACTCCTGGCATCCTTGATCACCACCTGATCCGTTGCCCGGTCGCAGGGCAGGCCCGAATCCACGTCCTGCAACTGCGCCTGCCAGTAACCCAGCTCTTGCTGCAGCGCCGCGCTGCGGGCATAGGCTTGCAACTGGCCGGCCCAGGCCTGGGAAGAGCTGGTCTTGGCCGGCAGCTTGATGGTTTGCCCGGCGGCCTGCTGTACCAGGGCCTGATGCAGGTCCTCCAGCAGCACCCGCCAGGACACCCCGTCCACCACCAGGTGATGGATGGCCAGCAGCAGGCGCTGGGTGCCATCACGCAACGTGAAGAGCACGGCACGCAACAAAGGCCCCTGTTGCAGATCGAGGCTGCGTTGCGCGGTATCGCACAGGGCTTGCAACGAATCTTCAGTGGCGTCGTCCGCCAGCCACAGCAGCGCATCGGCCTGCGTCGCCGCCAACGGTGCCGCAGTCACCTGCCCCAGCGGGGCATAAGTCGCGACCCAGGCTGCGCCTTCTTCGACAAACTTCAGGCGCAGGCCGTCGTGGTGTTCGAGCAAGGCTTGCAAGCCCTGCTGCAGTGCCTCGGCACTCAGAGCCTTCAGCGGCTTGAGCAGCACCGACTGGTTCCAGTGATGCCGTTCCGGCACCGGGGTGTCGAAGAACCACTGCTGGATCGGCAGCAGCGGCATTTGCCCACGCACCGGGCCCTGGTCGATCTGCAAACCGCCCTCGCCCTGCTCCGCCACCGTGGCCAGCCCTTGCACCGTCTGGTGCTGGAACAGGTCCTTGGGGGTGAAGCGGATACCGGCCTGCCGCGCCCGGCTGACCACCTGGATCGAGATGATCGAGTCGCCACCCAGTTCGAAGAAGTTGTCGGTGACGCCCACCTGCTCAAGCTTCAGCACATCGGCCCAGATCGCCGCGATCTGTTGTTCCAGCGGGTTCTGCGGCGCGACGTAGGTCTGCTGCATCAGCTGCGCATCGACTTTCGGCAGCGACTTGCGGTCCAGCTTGCCGTTCGGTGTCAGCGGCAGTGCTTCGAGGAACAGCAGGTAGGTCGGCACCATGTAGTCCGGCAGGCTCTCGCGCAGGCGCGCCTTGATGCTCTCGCGCAACTGCGCCTGGCGCTCGTTGCTCGACGCCACCTCGGCGTCCACCGGCACGATGTAGCCCACCAGCTGCTGGCCGCTCGGCCCTGGCTGGGCGATCACCGCCACTTCCAGCACCGGGTCCTGTTCCAGCAGGCGCGCTTCGATCTCGCCCAGCTCGATACGGAAGCCCCGCACCTTCACCTGATGGTCGACACGGCCCACATACTCCACCAGGCCGTCGGTACGGTAGCGGGTCAGGTCGCCGCTGCGGTACAACCGGGCACCGGTGGTGCTGTAGGGGTCAGGGATAAAACGCTCGGCCGTCAGCCCCGGACGATCCAGGTAACCCCGGGCCACGCCCAGGCCGCCCAGGTACAGCTCGCCGGCCACGCCAACCGGCAAAAGGTTGAGGTTGGCATCGGCCACATAGGCGCTGCGGTTGCCAACGATATTGCCGATGGGCGCATAGGCCGCGTCGCACGGATCGCCCGCCTTGGCCTTCCAGATCAAAGGAGTCACCACGGTTTCAGTCGGGCCGTAACCGTTGAAGATGTACTTGGGCCGCAGCACTCGCCACGCCAAATCGTAACTGGCCTGCGGCACTGCATCGCCACCAAAGCAGTAGACCCGCACCGCCGGCGGGTTGCCGTCACGCTCGGCGTGCACCGCCAGTTGCTGCAGGTACACCGGCGGGAACACGCCCACGGTGACGCCGTAGCGGTGCATCTGCTCGTAGGTGAATTCCGGCGACCACAGGCTGTCATCACGGATCAGCACGCTGGCCCCGTAGATCAGCGGGTGCATCCAGCCTTCGTGGGAGCCGTCGAAGGCGAAGGACATGAAGTGCAACTCGCAATCCGCCGGGCTCATTTCATAGCGCTCGCCGGTGGCCAGGCTGTGCATGGCCAATGGACCATGGGACACCGCCACGCCCTTGGGCAAGCCGGTGGAGCCGGAGGTGTAGATCACATAGGCGAGGTTTTCCTCGGCCAGATCCACTTGGGGGGCGCTGGCCGGGTAGCCTGCAAAATCTGCGGCGCGTTCCACCGACAAGGTCGGCAGGCCATCGGGGATCGGCAAGCGATCCAACAGATGGTTCTGGGTCAGCAGCAGCCACGCGCCGCTGTCCTGCATCATGTAGCGCAGACGGTCCTGGGGGTACTCGATATCCAGCGGCACATAAACCCCACCGGCCTTGAGCACGGCCAGGAAGGCCACCATGATTTCCGCGCAACGCGGCATGGCGATGGCCACCCGCACTTCCGGGCCAACGCCCAGCTCGATCAACTTGTGCGCCAGCTGGTTGGCTTGAGTATCCAGCTCGCGATAGCTCAGGCGCTGCTCGGCGAAGAACACCGCCGGGGCGTCCGGCGCCTTGGCCGCCTGATCGGCAAACAGCTGGTGGACAAAACGATGGGTCGGGTAGACCACATCGGTGTGGTCCCACTCCTGGCGAATGCGGCGCTGCTCGTCCTGGCCCAGCATCGGCAGCTCGCCCAGGGCTTGCTGCGGTTCAAGCATGCCTTGCAGCAGATTGCGCCAGTGATCGGCAAGGCTCTGGACGGTGGAGACCTCGAACAATTCGCCGGCATAGATGAACGAAGCGTTGATCCCGGCGTCGGTCTCCAGGGTTTCCAGGGTCAGGTCAAATTGCGCGGTACCGCCCTGCAGGACCATTTCCTCGGCTTGCAGGCCCGGCAGGCTGGTGCCGTCGGTGCTTTCCCCGGCAATGCTCAGGTGGTTGTACATCACCTGGAACAACGGGTTCTGGTCCAGCGCACGCTGGGGCTTGAGGGCATCCACCAGACGATCGAACGGCAGGTCCTGATGGGCCTGGGCGGCCAGGGCCGTGGCCTTGACCTGACGCAGCAACTGCCCCACCGGCAGGCTCGGCGCCAGCTCGACGCGCATCACCAGGGTGTTGACGAAGAAGCCCATCACCCCTTCCATTTCCTGGTGGCGGCGATTACTCACCGGCACCCCGATGCGGATATCCGGCTGGTCGGAGTAACGGTGCAGCAGCAACGCGAACGATCCCAGGAACAGCTGGAACAGGGTCATGTCATGTTCCCGCGCCACCCGGCGCAACCCCTGTTCCAGGTCCGTCGGCAGGCGCAGGCCCAGGCGCTCCTGGCGGTGGGTGACCAGCGCCTGGCGTGGATGATCCAGAGGCAGCTCCAGAACCGGATGCTCCAGCCCCAGTTGCTGGCGCCAGTAATCCAGCTGACGCTGCTGCTCGCCCTGCTCCAGCCAGCTGCGATGCCAGTTGGCGTAGTCGGCGTACTGCACGCTCAACGGCTCGAACTGCGGTGCCTGCCCCTGGATCAAGCCGCGGTACAGCGCGACGAACTCCCGGGCCAGCACACTCATGGAAGCGCCATCGGAAATGATGTGGTGCAAGGTCACCACCAACAGGCAATCCTGCTCGGCGATCTGCAGCACCCGGGCCCGGCACAGGGGGCCGTGCTCCAAGTCGAACAGTTGCTGGGTCTCCTCCAGGGCGCGGGCCTGGACGGCCGCGCGGGGCAGGCCAGGCGTCAGCCGCTCCCAGGCCACACTGATCTCGCCTTGCGCATGCACCACCTGGCACAGACGGTCCTGATGCTGGGTGAAAGTGGTGCGGAACGCTTCATGGCGCTGGGCCAGGGCGTCGAAGGTCTGCTGCAAGGCAACCTGGTCCAGCTCCCCCTGCAACCGGACCACGATCGGCGTGTGGTAGGCGGTGCTCTGCGGATGCATCTGCCAGAACAGCCATTGCCGCTGCTGGGCATGGGAGGCCGGCAAGGGCCCATCACGCTCCAGCACCTCGATCTGCGGCAGTGCCGCGGCGCCCGCGCAGGCCTGTACCTGTTCGACGAATTCGTCCAGGCGCGAGGTTTCGAACAGCACCCGCAGCGGCACGTCCGCCCCCAGCAGGCGACGCACCCGGGACATGATCTGGGTTGCCAGCAATGAATGGCCACCCAGGGCGAAGAAGTTGTCGCCCAGGCCCACCCGCTCGACCTTGAGCACCGCCTGCCAGATCGCCGCGATGCCCTGCTGCAGCTCGCTGACCGGGGCCACAAAGGCTTCCACCGGCGCCTGCTGCTGCAATGGCGGCAGGGCCCGCAGGTCGAGCTTGCCGTTGGGGGTCAAGGGCATGCCGGCCAACGCCAGGAAATGCATGGGCAGCATGTAGTCGGGCAAGGCCACCGCCAGTTGCCGGCGGATCTCCTGCCACGCCGCCTCCGGTTCCTGAGCCTTGGCCAGTACCACATAGGCCGCCACTTGCGACTCGCCCGCCACACTGACCACCTGTGCCACGGCGTCTTCGACCTGGGGCAACTGCTTGAGGGCCGCGGTGATTTCCCCCAGCTCGATACGGTAACCGCGGATCTTCACCTGATGGTCGATGCGGCCCAGGTAGTCGATAACCCCGCCGTCCAGATAGCGCGCCAGGTCACCGGTGCGGTACAGGCGCTGCCCGTCGCCGCTGAAGGGGTCCGGCACAAAGCGCTCGGCGGTCAAGGCCGCGCGCTGGTGGTAACCCCGCGCCAGGCCGGCGCCACCCAGGTACAGCTCGGCCGGAGTGCCGGGCGCCACCGGTTGCAAGGATGCATCCAGCACCCGCGCACGGACGTTGGCCAGCGGCAGGCCCAGGGGCACCACCGCCCGCTCGTCCGCCAGCGTGGCGGCGGCCATGGTCAGGGCGCCGACCGTGGTTTCCGTGGGGCCGTAGTGGTTGAACACCGCGCACTCCGGTGCCAGGGTCGCGATCCTGCGGACCAGAGCCGCCGGGCAGGCCTCGCCGCCCAGCACCAGGCACTGGCGCGGCAGGGAACGGGCCGGTTCTTCGCCACTCATCAGCGCCTGCAAATGCGACGGGACGATCTTCAATACATCAATCTGGTGGGTGTGCAGGTAGGCGCCGAAGGCGTCGGCGTCCAACCCGGTATCCAGGTCGATCACGTGCAGGCAACTGCCGGAGCACAGGGCGCCGAACAGCGTGGTGTGGCCAAGATCCGCGGCGATGGTCGAGACCACGGCCATAGTGCGCGCAGCCCCCAGTGGCAGGCGCTGGATGATCGCCTGCACATAGTTGGCCAGGGCTCCGTGGGTGATGCTCACGCCTTTGGCGGCACCAGTGGAGCCGGAGGTGTAGATCGAATAGGCCAGGTTCCCGGCAGCCATCCCGGGCAAGGCTGCCAGCGGATCGCTGTCCGGCGCCCAGGCCTGTGCCTGATCCAGCAACAGCACCTCGACCCGGGCCGCCACCGGCAGCCGCGGCTGCACCGCCGTCTCGCTCAGCAGCAGGCGTACGCCGCTGTCTTCAAGCATGTAGCTCAAGCGCTGTTCGGGGTATTGCGGGTCCAGGGGCACATAGGCACCGCCGGCCTTGAGCACCGCCAACAGGCCCAGCACCATCTCCAGGGAACGCTCCACAGCGATACCCACCGGCACTTCCGGCCCCACGCCACGCGCCACCAGCGCTGCGGCCAGACGGCTGGCACGCAGGTCCAGCTCGCGGTAGCTCAGGCACTGCCCGGCGAATACCAGGGCCGGTGCTTCGGGCTGCGCGGCGACCTGGCGGGCAAAGAGTTCGAGCACCGATTCGGCGCTGAACACCTCTTCTGCGCCAGCCCCCTGGGCCAGGAAGCCCCGGTGCTGCTGGGCACTGAGCAGCGGCAGTTCGGCAAGCGCCGACTGCGGCTCGCGCACCATCGCCCACAACAGGTTCTGCCAGTGGCCGGCCATGCGCTCGATGGTCTGCGCTTCGAACAACTGGCAGTCGTAGGTGAAGGCGGCCTGCAACTGGCCACCGCGTTCGAAAGTGTCCAGGGTCAAGTCGAACTGCACCGTGCGCTCGTTGCGCGGCAAGGCCTGCACTTGCAGCCCGGAGCGGCTGTGCAAGGTGGTCAGTTCGGTGACCTGGGGCTGGTGGTTGTACAGCACCTGGAACAGCGGGCTGTGGCTCAGGCTGCGCTCCAGGTGCAGGGCTTCCACCAGGCGCTCGAAGGGCAGGTCCTGATGGGCCTGGGCGCCCAGGGTAGTCTCGCGGATATCGGCCAGCAGTTGCTGCACTGTCAATTGCGGGCTCAGTGCGGTACGCAGTACCTGGGTGTTGACGAAAAAGCCGATCAGCCCCTCGGCTTCCTGGCGCGTGCGGTTGGCGATGGGCACGCCGACCCGGATGTCCTGCTGGCCGCTGTAGCGCGATAGCAGCAGCTTGAAGCCGGCCAACAGCACGGCAAACAGGGTCACCCCCTGCTGGCGCGCCAGGGCGCCCAGTTGCTGGGCCAGGGGTTGTTCCAGGGCAAAATCCAGGCGGCGCCCCTGGCGGCTGGAATGGGCCGGCCGCGGATGGTCGGTGGGCAGTTTCAGCGGCGGATGCTCGTCCCCCAGCTTGGCCCGCCAGTAGTCCAGTTGCCGCTCCTGCTCCCCTGCCTCCAGCCAGCTGCGCTGCCACAGGGCGTAGTCGCGGTACTGGATCGGCAGCGCCGGGACGTTCGGCACCTCACCCTGGAGCAGGCTGTCGTAGGCGTGCAGGAATTCTTCGATCAAGACCCCCATCGACCAGCCATCCGCGACGATATGGTGCAGGGTCAGCAGCATCACGTGCTCCTGTTCGCCCAGGCCCAGTACGCAGACCCGCAGCAAAGGCCCCTGTTGCAGATCGAAGGGCCGGCGCGCTTCGGCGTCGGCCAACTGCTGCACCCTGGTTTCGCGCTGCGCCGGGTCGAGGTCACAGAGCTCCCGATAATCGATGTCGACCCGCGCCTCCTGGATCAGCTGCCGAGACTCATCGTCCTCCAGGGCAAAGACCGTGCGCAGGCTCTCATGCCGCTCCAGCAGCCAGTCGAAGGCCTGCGCCAGCACTGCCCGGTCCAGCGGCCCGCTCAGGCGGACCGCGTTGGGCAGGTTGTAGGCCGCGCTCTGCGGATCCAGTTGCCAGAGAAACCACATGCGCTGCTGCGCATAGGACAGGGCCTGGCGATCAGGCACCGCAACCCCCGCCGGAATCGGCAGCAGAGAGAAGTCGACGCCTTCCTTGTCCAGAGCCTTCAAGAACAGCCGGCGCTTTTCCAGCGGCAGTTCAATGAATCTGCGGGCGAGCTTCAAGGAGTCTTCTGCATTCATCGGGAGTCATCCGTACTTACTTGTTGGGTATCGAGCATTGGCTCGGTCATCCCTACGGAACGGATGAAGGCCGGGGAAAATTAACCCCGCACAGCGCCAGAACAACCCGCTTGCGGGCCCCTCAGGGTGATTGGGCAGGCGCCGCCGGCAGTAAATCACCCCGCTCATCCTTCGTTCCTTCCTTATCCTCCCCTTGCAGCAGGTACCCGCCCATGTCTTCCGCTCAATCGCTGACCGGCCTCCTCACCCAAGGCTTGCGCAAACTGACCGGCATCGACCGGTCCAGGCCAAAGGGCTACCGGGTAATCAACGTCGAGCTCAAGCAGCGCATCCACCTCAGCCCGTCCATGGCCCGCCTGGTGTTCACCGGCGAGGACATCGCCCAGGCGCGTACCCTGGCACCGGACCAGCGCATCAAGCTGCTGTTTCCCGGGGCCGATGGCACGCCCTCGCAACTGCCGGTGGAAGGCGACTGGCAGGCGGCCCGGCGCAAGCTGCCGGCCGAGCAGCAACCGCCGATGCGCACCTACACCATTCGCGCCCTGCGCCTGCAGCCTGCGCAAATGGATGTGGATTTCGTCCTGCACGGGGTCAACGGCCCGGCCTCCGCCTGGGCCACCCATGCCCGGCCCGGCGACCGCCTGCAGATGGTGGTGCCGAACAAGGCCTACAGCGGCGACCCCGGTGGTTATGAATGGCTGCCGCCGGCGGGGATCCGCAAGGTGCTGTTGATGGGCGATGAAACCGCGCTGCCGGCGATTGCCGGCATTCTGGAAGAACTGCAGGGTTATCCGGACCATCCGGATGTGCAGGCGTTTATCGAAGTGCCCTATGAAAGCGATTGCATCGACCTGCGCTGCCACCCGCTGGCGCGGATCAACTGGTTGCCCCGGGACCTGCTGGGCGCACGCCATGGCGAAACCCTGATCCATGCCGCCCGGGAGCTGGCCGAACTGCCGCCGGCCAACAGCCAGCGCCGGCCGATCAAGGTTTCCGAACGCAACGACGAACAGCGCCTCTGGGAAACCGCCCAACCGGCGGACAACGATTTCTACGCCTGGGTGGCCGGCGAGTCGGCCACGGTGATGAACATTCGCCGCCACCTGATCAACGAGCGCGGCCAGGAGCGTCGCAACCTGACCCTGATGGGCTACTGGCGCCTGGGCAGCTCCCTGGGTTGAGCCCCACCAACCGCCCCACCCTCTTCCCTGTAGCCGCTGCCGAGCCCGCGAAGCTGCACAAAGGCCCGCCGGGCCTTGCTTGGCGATCGCCAGCCGAACCCCTGGCGAACCCGGGATTTTTGCGCCCCTGCGGGCCGTGCGCAGCCTGCGCCAGCGGCTACAGCGAGCGAGTGTGTAGCCGCTAGGAAACCGCGGCTACCGGTTGCAGGTGGCGGCGGCGATGCACCTCCAGATGGCCCTTGAGCAGGCTCAGCACCTTGGCCTCGTGCTCGTGGATGAAGAAGTGCCCGCCCGCCAGCATGTCCACCGAAAAACTGCCGTGGGTTTCCTTGCTCCAGCCGATCAGTTGCTCGGTGGTGGCGCGATCCGTCTTGCCGCCCAGCACATGCACCGGGCAATTGAGCAGTGGCCGTTGCACCGGGCGAAAGCGCCCGCACAAGAGAAAGTCGGCCCGCAGGATCGGCAAGGTCAGGCTCATCAGTTCCTGGTTGGCCAGCACTTCTTCACTGGTGCCGTTGAGGGTGCGCAACTGTTCGATCAGTTGCTCATCGGTCTTGGGCTCGGCAAACCCCCGGTCGTATTCGGTGCGCAGGGTCGGCGCAGCAGTGCCCGAGGCGAACAGCGCCACCGGCTCCGAGCACCCCAGGGCGCGCAGGGCATGGGCCAGTTCGCAGGCCAGCAAGGCGCCCAGGCTGTGGCCGAACAGGGCGTAAGGGGTGCGCAGCGTGCCCCGGATTTCCAGGGCAAGCTGCCGCGCCAGCTCGCGCATGTCGGTGTGCAGCGGCTCGGCATAACGGGCGCCACGCCCGGGCAGCTCCAGCGGTTGCAGGTGCAGCCACTGCGGCAGCTTGCGGCGCCAGCGGCTGTAGACCATGGCGCTGGCGCCGGAATACGGCAGGCACAGCAGGTTCAACTGAGTCACGGTTATTCCCTCGACGGATGGACGCTAAAGAAACGCAGCACGAGGGGAACAAATTAGTCCACCGATCACCTCAGCGCATGCGCCGATAGCTCTGCAACGCCGCCCCCAGTACCACCGCGCCGCCCGCCAGGGCCAGCCAGAAGCCGCTGCGGGCGCCGAACTGGTCCACCAGCGCTCCGGACCCCGCGGCCCCCAGGGCCACGCCGATGCTCAGGCCGGTGACCAGCCAGGTCAGGCCCTCGGTGAGCTTGGCCGGCGGCACGCTGCGTTCCACCAGGGCCATCGCGACGATCAGGGTCGGCGAGAAAAACAGCCCGGCAACGAACACCGCCAGGGACAGGCCGAGGATGTTGCTCGCCAGCAGCAGCGGCAAGGTGGTCAGCGCCGTGGCGATGCCGCCGTACATGAACAGCCGGGGCAAGGGCGTGGCCAGTTTCAGGGCGCCAAAGGCGATGCCCGCCAGGCATGAGCCGATGGCGTACACCGAGAGCACAATGCTCGCCGCCGCCGGCTGCCCCTGTTGCTGGGCGAAAGCCACGCTGACCACATCCACCACCCCGACGATGGTGCCCATGGCGGTCATCAGCAACAGCAGCAGGCGGATTTCCACCGAGCGAATGATCGAGCCAGCGTGCCCTTCCTCATGAGGATGGACCGGCGGCTCGGTGCTCTTCTGCATGACGAACACACTGACCCCCAGCACCAGCATCAGCAGCGCCGCCAGGGGCCCGGCTTCGGGAAACAGGCCGACGCTGAGGCCCACCGACAAGGGCGGGCCGACAATGAAGCAGACCTCATCGAGCACCGACTCCAGGGCATAGGCGGTCTGCAGTTGCGGCTGGCCGCGGTACAGCTCGGTCCAGCGGGCACGGACCATGGCCGACATGCTGGGCATGCAGCCGGCCAGGGCGGCGCAGAGGAACAGGGTCCAGTGCGGGGCCTGCAAGCGGGTGCACAGCAGCAGGGCCAGCAGCGCCCCGCCCCCCAGGCCGGCGGCCAGGGGCAATATCCGGCTCTGGCCGTAACGGTCCACCAGGCGCGATACCTGGGGCGCGCAGAACGCCGTGGCCAGGGCGAACGTCGCCGCCACCGAGCCGGCCAGGGCGTACCCGCCGTGCAGTTGAGCCAGCATGGTGATCAGGCCGATGCCGGTCATGGAGATCGGCATGCGCGCGATCATCCCGGCCAGCACAAAGGCCCGGCTGCCGGCGGCCTTGAACAGTTCGCGGTAGGGGTTTGCCATTTACAACGACTCCTTGGGGGGCTGCAACTTGCCACAAAGGGCAGGCACAGTAGAAACACATACGCCTCGTATGTTAAAAATCATGTAAACATACGCCTCGTATGTCAACCCGCCATTTGTTGGAGAACTGTGTCCATGAGCAGCCGCCCACGCGCCGCGATGATCGAGCAAACCCGCGCCAGGCTGATTGCCAGCGCGCGCCAGGCCTTTGCCCGCCTGGGCTACGCCAAGACCTCGATGGACGACCTGACCGCCGAAGCCGGGCTGACCCGGGGCGCGCTGTATCACCACTTCGGTGACAAGCAGGGGTTGCTGGCGGCGGTGGTGGAGCAGATCGACAGTGAAATGGATGAGCGCCTGGAGGCCATTTCCGCAGCGGCCAGTGATCCCTGGCAAGGCTTTGCCCAGCGCTGCCGGGCCTACCTGGAAATGGCCCAGGAAGCCGAAATCCGCCGCATCGTCCTGCAGGATGCACGGGCCGTGCTGGGGCAACGGCGGCCAGCCGAGGAACACTGCATCGACTCCCTCAGCCGCCGCCTGCAAGCGCTGGTCGAAGCCGGGCTGATCACGCCCGCGCCGAGCCAGGCCCTGGCGCGCCTGATCAACGGCAGCCTGGTGGACGCGGCGCTGTGGATCGCCGCCGCCGAGCAGCCCGGGCAACGCCTGCAACAAGCCCTGCAAGCGCTTGAGCTGCTGCTGCGCGGGCTGCAACCACCGCGCTGAACTGAACTCCTGAACCGCGTCCGGGGTCAGCACAACAGGGGCCACTGATGCGTTGCGTGTCGCATGGGCGCATCAGCCCCGGCCTTCGACAGCGGCGACAGGAGTGCAGTGCATGCAGATATCCCTCGACCAGCAGGTAGCCCTGGTCACTGGCGCCAGCTCCGGCATTGGCGCCGCCACCGCAATCGCCCTGGCGGCGGCCGGTGCCAGCGTGGTGCTCAACTACAACTCCCAGGCCGCGCCGGCCGAGCAGTTGGCCGCGCGGATCAATGCCGAAGGCGGCCGGGCCATTGCCATTGGCGCCAATGTGGCCGATGAGGCCCAGGTCGAGGCGCTGTTCGCCCAGGCCATCGAGGCCTTTGGTTTTCTCGACATCCTGGTGGCCAATTCCGGCCTGCAAAAGGATGGGCCGGCCGCCAGCCTGAGCCTGGACGACTGGAACCGGGTGATCGGCGTCAATCTCACCGGGCAGTTCCTCTGTGCTCGCGCGGCGCTGAACATCTTCCAGCGCCAGGGGGTGCGCGCCGGGGTGTCCAAGGCGGCGGGCAAGATCATCCACATGAGTTCGGTGCACCAGTTGATTCCCTGGGCCGGGCACGTGAATTACGCGGCTTCCAAGGGCGGCGTGGACATGCTGATGCGCACCCTGGCCCAGGAAGTCAGCCAGCAGCGGATCCGCATCAACGGCATCGCCCCGGGGGCGATCCGCACCGCCATCAACCGCACCGCCACCGAGGGCGCGGCAGAGCAGGAACTGCTCAAGCTGATTCCCTACGGCCGGGTCGGCGACCCCGAGGATGTGGCCAATGCCGCGCTATGGCTGGCCTCGGACGCCTCCGACTATGTGGTCGGCAGCACCCTGTTCATCGACGGCGGCATGAGCCTCTATCCGGAGTTTCGCGGCAATGGCTGACCAGCATCCCACGGCACAACGCCCCATCGACGCCCACGGCATCATCGGCGACATGCGCAGCGCCGCCCTGGTCGACGACCAGGGCAGCATCGACTTCTTCTGCTGGCCGGAGTTCGACAGCCCGAGCATCTTCTGCTCGCTGCTGGACTCCCCCGCCGCCGGGATCTTCGAACTGGCACCGGTGCTGGCCGACGCCCGGCGCCAGCAGATCTACCTGCCCGACAGCAACGTCCTGCAGACCCGCTGGCTGGGAACCGAGGCGGTGGTGGAAGTCACCGACCTGCTGACCATCGACGACGACCCCGAGCAGCTGCCGCTGCTGATCCGCCGGGTACGGGTGGTCAGCGGCCAGGCCACCCTGCGCCTGCACTGCGCGCCGCGCCTGGACTATGGCCGGGCCGCCACCGGGGCACGACAGGAAGGCGACTCGGTGTGCTTCGAAGCCCCCGGGCAGCCCGGGCTGCGCCTGCTGGGCGACCAGCCGCTTTACCTTGAACGGGACTCGGCCCGGGCCGAGTTCGTGCTGCAACAGGGCCAGGGCGCCGAATTCATCCTCGGTGGCGTCGACGATCTGCGGGTGCGGCACGGCGATAGCGAGCTGCACCTTACGCGCACCCTGAAGTTCTGGCGCGACTGGATTGGCCAGTCCAACTACCGCGGCCGCTGGCGCGAGATGGTCAACCGTTCGGCCCTGGCGCTGAAACTGCTGACCTCCAGGCGCCATGGCGCGATCCTCGCGGCGGCCACCTTCGGCCTGCCGGAAAGCCCCGGCGGCGAACGCAACTGGGACTACCGCTACACCTGGGTACGCGACGCCTCGTTCACCGTCTACGCCTTCATGCGCCTGGGTTTCGTCGAGGAGGCCAACGCCTACATGGGCTGGCTGCGGGGCCGGGTCAGCGACTGCCATGGGCAACCGATGAAGCTCAATATCCTGTACGGCATCGACGGCCGCCAGGAGTTGCCGGAGACCGAGCTTGGGCACCTCTCCGGGCACGGCGGCGCGCAACCGGTGCGCATCGGCAACCAGGCCTACGACCAGGTGCAGCTGGATATCTTCGGCGAGCTGCTGGATGCGGTGTACCTGGTGAACAAGTACGGCGAGGCCATCTCGCACGAAGGCTGGAAACACACGGTACAGGTGGTGGACCAGGTCTGTGACAGCTGGCAGAGCAAGGATGTGGGCATCTGGGAGATGCGCGGCGAGCAGCACCACTTCCTGCACTCGCGGCTGATGTGCTGGGTGGCGGTGGACCGCGCCATCCGCCTGGCCTCCAAGCGTTCGCTGCCGGCCCCCTTCGCCCGCTGGGACCAGACCCGGCAAGCCATCTACGACGATATCTGGAGCCGGTTCTGGAACCAGGAGCACGGGCATTTCGTCCAGCACATCGGCAGTACCGCCCTGGACGGTTCGATGCTGCTGATGCCCCTGGTGCGCTTTGTCAGCGCCAAGGACCCGCGCTGGCTGGCGACCCTGGATGCCATCGAAAAGAGCCTGGTGCGTGACGGCATGGTCTACCGCTACCGCAATGACGACAGCCAGATCGACGGCCTGGCCGGCACCGAAGGCGCCTTCGCCGCCTGCTCGTTCTGGTACGTCGAATGCCTGGCCCGGGCCGGGCGCCTGGAGCAGGCGCACCTGGAGTTCGAGCAACTGCTGCGCTATGCCAACCCCCTGGGCCTGTACGCCGAGGAGTTCGACAGCCACGGCCGCCACCTGGGCAACACGCCCCAGGCCCTGACCCACCTGGCGCTGATCAGCGCGGCAAGTTTTCTCGACCGGCGCTTGAGTGGCGACAAGAGCGTCTGGCAACCTTGATCCCGGCCCCGGTGCTGAGACCGGGGCGCTCTTCCCTTGGTGCTCGACAGAAATGGAACTCGCCCCATGCCCGACTCGCCGATCATCGCCGTGATGATCCATGCCGCCGACTGGCGTGCCGCCACCCATTGGTACGCCCAGGCCTTTCCCCAGGCCCGCCGGGTGCTGCACGAGCCGGATGATTTCGGCCATTTGCAGCTCGCGGGCCTGTCCCTGGAAATCGTCCCCTGCGACGCCAAGGTCGGCCAGGGGCCGGCGGGCACGGTGGTGTACTGGCAGGTCGCCGATCTGCCCGGCCAGGTGCAGCGCCTGACCGGGCTGGGTGGGCGCCTGTATCGCGGGCCCATGGTCATTGAAGGCGGCGACTCGATCTGCCAGGTGCAGGACCCCTGGGGCAACTGCATCGGCCTGCGCCAGCCGGCCCGTTTGGGGCAGGCGTCATGAACCAGGTGCTGCTGATCATCGACGTGCAACCCTGCTTCAACCCTCCGCAGTGGCTGGTGGACGGCATCAACCGCCTGCTCGGGCGCATGCCCTCGGTGGCCACGGTGGAGCGCCATGATGAAAGCCGCACGCCCTTCGCCCGGCAACTGGGCTGGCAGCCGGCGGTGGATGACCAGAGCCTGGTGGCCGCCGACAAGGTCTTCATCAAGCACGGCTACGGGCCGACGACGGAGATTCTCGAGCACCTCAAAAGCCTCGCCCCCGAGCGTGTGCTGGTGTGCGGTATCCAGACCGACACCTGCGTGCTGGCCGCAGGTTTTGCCCTGTTCGATGCCGGCTTGCAGCCGACCCTGCTCACCGACCTGACCGTGGGTTCGTCCCTGGACCGCAGCGGCGGCCTGGGCATCGACCTGTGGCGGCATCACTTCAAGCACCTGGCCCGCAGCGACGAACTCTAGGGGCCGGCTTGCGGGCCCCTTCGCTGGCAAGCCAGCTCCTACAGCCCTCAGGTGGCAGCGCCGTTGCGTAGGAGCCGGCTTGCCGGCGAAGGCGATCTTGCGGGCCACACAGCGCTAGGGTCCGCATTCGCGCTCCCTTACCAGGCCCCTCATGAGCTTCACCGCCGGCCTGCGCTGCTACGTGCACATCAAGGGCTCCGAACCGTAGGGCCACAGTTCCCTGGAAGACATCCGCCGGCTGCTGGCGCGACGCCCACGGGCTGCATGCCGCTGCAGCTTGAGGACAGCACGCAAGTTTTGCGCTAGCTTTTCCCGGCCCACCGGATCCGGAGTCGTCATGCCCAGCCCAGCCTCCCTGCACCAGGTCAGCACCCCCAGCCTGCATATCGCCTATGAGGAACATGGCCCGCGCAACGCCGAGCCGGTGATCCTGCTCCACGGGTTTCCCTACGACGTGCGGGCCTACGACGAGATCGCCCCGCCCCTGGCCGAGCGCGGCTATCGGGTCATCGTTCCCTACCTGCGGGGCTACGGCCCGACGCGCTTTGCCAACGAACAGGTGATGCGCTCCGGGCAGCAGGCGGCCCTGGCCCGGGACCTGCTGGAGCTGATGGACGCCCTGTACCTGCCCCAGGCCACCCTCGCCGGCTACGACTGGGGTGGGCGCGCCGCGTGCATCGTCGCGGCGCTATGGCCGCAGCGGGTCAAGGGCCTGATGAGCGCCGACGGCTACAACATCCAGGACATTCCCCGGGCCATCGAGCCCCGGGCGCCGGAGACCGAGCTGCGGCTGTGGTACCAGTACTACTTCAATACCCAGCGCGGGGTGGACGGCCTGACGGCCAACCGCCGGGAATTCTGCGAGCTGTTGTGGCGCCTGTGGTCGCCAACCTGGAAACAAGGGCCCGGGCTCTATGGCCTGAGCGCGCCCTCCTTCGACAACCCGGACTTCGTCGCGGTGGTGATCCATTCCTACCGTCATCGCTTCGGCTATGTGCCGGGCGACCCGGGCCTGGAAAGCATCGAGCGGGCGCTGGAGGCGCAACCGCCGATCCGGGTGCCGACCATCGCCCTGTGCGGCGCTGACGACGGCGTCGGCCCGGCCACCGAGCCGGACCCCGATGTCGGCCTGTTCAGTGGGCCCTATCAGCGGCGGATCCTCCCGGGGATCGGCCATAACCTGCCCCAGGAAGCGCCGCAAGCCACTCTCGACGCGCTGCTGGAGTTGCTCGGCAAGCCCTGAGATGGGCGCCGGCGCACGCCATGGACCGGAAAAAATCGGTACACTTCGCGGCCTCGATCCCCCCACAGGACATGGAATGTTATCCGTCGCCGCTTCTCCCCGACCCGGCCTGCGCCGGGCCCTGGTGCTCTGGCTGTATGCCGTCGGCGCCGGCCACCTGCTGGCCGGGCTGCTGCTGACCTGGGCCGGCCACAGTGGCCTGTTCAACGATTACCTCGCGGGCATCGAACAGGCCTTCTGGGGCGCCGCCGCGCCGGCACCGGCCCGGGCCCAGCAGATCTGGTGGCTGGGGCTGTTCGGCGCCACCCTGCAAAGCTATTCGCTGTTCCTGCTGGGGCTGGTGCACCTGGGCAACCGCCTGCGGGCCCCTGCCGCCTGGGCCTGGCTGATGGCCGGGATTGTGCTGTGGGCGCCCCAGGACATGTGGTTGTCCTGGCAGATGAACATGACCGCCCACCTGTGGATCGACAGCTTCGCCCTGCTGGTGCTGCTGCCGCCGTTACTGTGGCTGCAGCGCCACGACCGCCGTACCTCTCGTCTTCCCTCGTAAAAGGACTTCACCATCGTGGCTGATTTGCCAATCCTGCAGTGGGCTATCGCCCTGTTGCTCGCCCAGGGCGTGCTCGGCGCCCTGGATACTCTCTACCATCACGAACTCACCGTGGCCCTGCCGCAGCGTCACAGCGCCCGCAAGGAACTGAGCATCCATGCCCTGCGCTCGTGCTTCTACGGCGTGCTGTTCATGGGCATCGCCCACCTGGCGTTCCAGGGCATCTGGGCCCTGGTGATCGCCCTGCTGTTCGCCCTGGAAATCGGCCTGACCCTGTGGGACTTCGTGGTCGAGGATCGCAGCCGCAAGCTGCCGGCCATCGAACGCATCATGCACACCGTGCTGGCGATCAACGCCGGGGCCTTCTTCGCCCTGTACGGCCTGCAACTGCTGGAATGGTCACGCCTGCCCAGTGCCTTGAATCCCATCGACCTGGGCTGGCAGGGCTGGGCCCTGAGCCTGTTCGCCGTGGGCGTCACCGCCTCGGGCATCCGCGACGGCCTGGCGGCGCTGCGCCTGCAACGCCAGGGCCAGGGCGCCAACCCCTTTGCCGGTGGCAGCGGCAAGCGGGTGCTGGTCACCGGTGGCACCGGTTTTATCGGCGAGACCCTGGTCAACCAACTGCTGGATGCCGGGCACACGGTCAGCGTGCTGGCCCGGGACCCGCTGCGCGCCGCCTACCTGTTCGACGGTCGCGCCCGTTGCCTGCGCTCGCTGAGCAAGCTGGGCCACGGCGAAGCCTTCGACGTGATCATCAACCTGGCCGGTGCCCCGGTGGCCGGGCCGCGCTGGTCGGCCAAGCGCCAGGCGCAACTGCTGGCCAGCCGGGTCGGCACCACCGAAGCCCTGCTCAACTGGCTGCAACACGCCCAGCACAAGCCGGAGCTGTGGATCCAGGCTTCGGCCATCGGCTTCTATGGCGTGCGCGACGCCAGCCAGAGCCTGGATGAAAACGCCGAGCGCGGCGAAGGCTTCATGGCCGACCTGTGCGCGCGCTGGGAATCCTCCGCCGAACCGGCCACCCGCTTCGGCGTGCGCCAGGTGGTGCTGCGCCTGGGGATCGTCTTCGGTCCCGGCGGCGCCCTGAAGCCATTGCTGATGCCCTTCCATTTCGGCTTTGGCGGACGCATGGGCGATGGCCGGCAGATCATGAGCTGGGTGCACCGCGACGACGTGTTGCAGGTGATGGCCCGGGCCATGAACGACCCGACGCTGTCCGGCACCTACAACATGGTGGCGCCGGAAGCGGTGAGCCAGGGCACCTTCGCCACTACTGTCGGCAAGGTGCTCAAGCGCCCGGTGTGGCTGCACGTGCCGGCTGCGCCGGTACGGGCCCTGGCCGGGGAGATGGCCGAGCTGTTCTTCGATGGCCAGAAGGTAGTGCCGGCGCGCCTGCTGCAGGCCGGCTACCGCTTCCGTTACCCGACCCTGGACGCCGCCCTGCGCGACCTGACCTGAGCTGAGGAATGCCCATGAGCAAGCCCCTGTTGTACCTGCTGGCGGGCAATGGCAGCGCCGCCGACTGGTGGGACGATGCCCTGCCGCACTTCCAGCGCTATCAGGTGCAGCCCCTGGAGCTGCCGGGGTTTGGCGACAACCCGCTGCCGCCCTGCCAGGACCTGGGTGAATACGCCGAGGCCCTGCTGGGCATGACCGAGCCGGGCCAGGGGATTGTCGCGGTGGGGGTCAGCGCGCTGATCGTGCTGCACGCCTTGCAGCGCCGCCCGGGGCACTTCTGCCGCAGTGTGCTGTTGTCGCCGGTGGGGGCCTTTCTCTGGCAACGGCGCTTGCCGGCGTTGATGTCGCCGCTGCCCGCGCGCTTGCTGATTCACGGTTTGCTCAGCCATAAACCGACGTGGTTTGCCGGCAAGTTCTCGCGCCAGCCGTGGAGCCAGGAGCAGTACCGGCGCATGGGCGCCGGCTATGGTCGGTGCCGGGCCTTCGTACCGCTGTGGGAGCAACTGCGGGCCGATACCGCGCTGCCGCTGCTGGAGTGGATCAAGGACCCGGTGCAACTGGTCTGGGGCGACCAGGACCGGCTGCTGGGGATTGCCCAGGCCGCAGCCTGGTCGGCCATCCTGGCCCGGGCCGACCTGCGGGTCAGCCTGCGGCCGGGCTGGGGCCATTACCCCTGGATCGACCACCCCGCCGAGTTCGTCGCCTGGCTGGAATCCGCCGACAACGGCTTCGTCGCCCACACCAAGGGCGGCCGCCTGCGCCTGGCGGAGCTGGCCGGCCAGCCGGTGCCCAGCGCCCTGTCCCTGGACAGCGCCAGCGACCCGCAGCTGCCGGCCCTGCTCGCCAGCCAGCCTGCGGCGCTGTGGGCGGTGCGTTCCTCCAGCTACGGCGAGGACCAGGCCGACTCGGCCAATGCCGGCTTGAGCACCACTTACCTGCGGGTGCCCAGCGAGCAAGTGCCCGGGCGCATCAGCGAACTGCGCGATGCCGGGGTCGAGGAAGTGGTGGTGCAGCGCTTTATCCAGCCGACCCTGTCGGGGATTGCCTTCGTCCGTCACCTGGCGGTGGAACTGGAGTGGGTCGAGGGCCATCTGGAAAGCCTTGCCGACGGTCAGGTCAGCCCGCAGCGGGCGATCCTTTCACGCCTGGGCGCGGCCTGGGAAAGCGGCCATTTCGCCACCACCCGGGGCCTGAGCGCCAACGCCCTGTGGGATTTCCTGCAAGGGGTGCTCAAGACCTTCCACTACGTGCCCGGTGATGTGGAATGGGCCTGGGACGGCCAGCAACTGTGGCTGCTGCAGTACCGCCCCATCAGCGACTACGGCTGGCGCCGGCACCTGACCGCGGCCAATATCGCCGAGATCCTGCCACCGCAACCCAGCCGTTTCGTCGAGTACGGCCAGCGCCGGGCGGCGGCGAGCATTCCGGCGATCATGGCGCGCTGGGACGCCCGTGTACTGCAGGACAACGAGCCCTTCACCGCAGTGTTCGGCGGTGCTTCCTATATCAACAATGACCTGTTCCTGGCGCGGCTGGCCGACTGGGGCCTGCCCTCCTCCAGCTATGCCGGCGAGGTGGGCGGCGCCACCCCGCAGCTGCCCTTGCGGCCCCTGCGCCTGTTGCGCTCGCTGCCACGGTTCCTGCGCATGCAGCACATCGCCCGCGGCCACCTGCTGAGCCTGGAGCCGGGCCTGCGGCGCTTCGACCGGGAGCTGGCGCAGTTGCGCGCCGCCGGGGCCGACGGCCAGCAACTGGCAGACTGGTTCAGCCGCTTCTATGTGTTCGTGGTGCAGGGCAACCTGTGCATCGCCACCGCCCTGGCCAGCAGTGGCGGCGCGCTGCTGGGGCGTCCGCCCACCGCCTACGACAACCTGGACAACAGCCCCCATCGCCTGCCCTGGGAAACCGACCCAGGCACCCCGCGCCCGCAGTGCGCCGAGTTGCCGTTGCAAGCCTTCCCGCACTGGAGCCCGGCCATCACCCTGGCCCACCGCCTGGGCTTGCCGGGCATGCGCGGCTATTACCTGCAAGTGCGCGAGTGGTACCGGGACAACCTGATGCGGATCTTCTTCCGCCTGCACCACGCCGTGCCCGAGGCTGATCGCGGCTACTGGTTCGCCCCCCATGAGCAGGTGCGCAACCGTGGCGGCAGCTTCTGGCAGGACGGCCGCGAAGGCAGCGAGCAGGCGGCGGGGTTCATGATCTACCCGGGCCAGGTCCAGGGCGTGCTGGGGGTCGACATTCTGCTGGAGGACACCCTCGACCCCGGGCGCCATGCCCACTATCAGCAGGCCCGGGCAGTGATCGCACGCATGGGCGGGCGCCTGTCCCACGGTTCGACCCTGTTGCGCGAACTGCGCAAGCCCTCGGCGGTACTGCCCCAGGTAGACCCGGCCTGGATCGGCCGCGAAGTGCTGTATGCCGACGGCCAACTGAGCCTGGTAGAAGGCTGAAACCCGCGCTCAGGGCTGCGCAATGCTGGCGAAGCGTTCGCGGTAGGCCTGGGGCGTCACGTCCAGGGCCCGCAGCACGCTGCGACGCAGGGTTTCCTCGCTGCCGAAACCGCACTGGGCGGCGATACGCTTGATCGGCAGGGTGCTGTCGGCCAGCAGGCGCCGGGCGCTTTCCACACGGATCAGTTCAATGGCCCTGGCCGGGGTCTGGCCGGTGTCGGCGCGGTAGTGACGGACGAAACTGCGCTCGCTCATTCCCGCCTGCTCGGCCAGCACCGGCACCGTCAGTTCGCGGTCCAGGTGCTCGGCGATCCAGGCGTGCAGCCGGTCGAAACGCCCGCCCTGGTTCTGCAGCGACAGGGTTACGCTGAACTGCGACTGGCCCCCCGGGCGCTTGAGAAACACCACCAGTTGCCGCGCCACTTCCAGCGCCACTGCGCGCCCCAGGTCGGCCTCCACCAGGGCCAGGGCCAGGTCGATGCCGGCGGTGACCCCGGCCGAGGTCCACACCGGCCCATCGTTGATGAAGATCGGATTGGCCTCCACCTGCAATTGCGGATATTGCTCGGCCAACTGCTCGCAGCGGGTCCAGTGGGTGACCACCCGGCGCCCGTCCAGCCAGCCGCTGGCGGCCAGCAGAAAGGCCCCGGTGCAGACCGACGCCACCCGCCGTGACGCCGCAGCCCGGGCCGCCACCCAGGCCACCAGTTCAGGATCACGGGCCGCCTCGTAGACGCCCCAGCCACCGGCAACGATCAGGGTGTCGCAGGGCTCTTGCGGCAGCGGCAGCGGCTCGGCCAGCAGCGCCAGCCCCGAGGAGCTCAGGGTCGCCCCGCCCGGGCTGGCAATCACCCGCGGGTGGTAGGGCAAGGGCAGGCCCAGGCCGCGGGCCCGGTCATTGGCCGAGGCGAACACCTGCAGCGGCCCGCTGACGTCCAGCAACTGGGCATTGGCGAAGGCCAGGACAAACACGTTTTTCGGCGCAGTGGGCATGGTTGGCGTAAATCGAGGGCTGGTTGGCGTATGCGCCAAATCCTAGAGCGCTAGAGTCAAGCCGTCCACTTCATCGACACAAGGAACAGGCAATGGCAGTGCAGATAGGTTTTCTGTTGTTCCCCGAGGTCCAGCAACTGGATCTGACCGGTCCCCACGACGTACTGGCCTCGCTGCCGGATGTGCAGGTGCACCTGATCTGGAAGGAGCCGGGGCCGGTGGTGGCCAGCTCCGGGCTGGTGCTGCAGGCCACCACAAGCTTCGCCGACTGCCCGCCGCTGGATGTGATCTGCATCCCCGGCGGTACCGGGGTCGGGGCGCTGATGGAAGACCCGCAGGCCCTGGCGTTCATCCGCCAGCAGGCCGCCCGGGCGCGCTACGTGACCTCGGTGTGCACCGGCTCCCTGGTGCTCGGCGCCGCGGGCCTGCTCCAGGGCAAGCGCGCCACCACCCACTGGGCCTACCACGAACTGCTGGCGCCGCTGGGGGCGATACCGGTGCATGAGCGGGTGGTGCGTGACGGCAACCTGCTGACCGGCGGCGGTATCACCGCCGGCATCGACTTCGCCCTGACCCTGGCCGCCGAACTGTTCGACGCCGCCACCGCGCAGCGGGTGCAACTGCAACTGGAGTACGCACCGGCGCCGCCGTTCAATGCCGGCAGCCCGGACACGGCCCCCGCCAGCGTGGTGCAGCAGGCCCGCCAGCGCGCCGCGGATTCGCTGCACAAGCGCCGGGAAATCACCCTGCGCGCGGCCGCGCGGCTGGCAGCCGGCTGAGCCTTCAGGCACGGCGCACCGGGCCCTGGCGGGCATTGCCCAGCAACTGGGTGATGGCGCCATCGCCATAGGTGCGCTCGACCCTGGAAATCACCACCTGATAACCGGCGTACCAGCGCCGGTACTGGCGCTTGGCTTCGATGTGCCTGGGGTGGCTGGCAAAGGCCTGGATCGAGGCTTCGTCCTCCCAGTAATAGCTGGCGTTGATCAGCCCCTGGTCGGCGCTGGTCCAGGATTGGGCGCCGACGAAGCCCGGCAGGCTGATGGCAATTTCGTCGATCAGCGCACTGAGGCGGTGGAACTCCTCGTCGCGCTGGCCCGGCTGGTAGATAAAGGCGGCGATGTACATGGTCAAACTCCATTGGCTGATGAATCAGAGCGGACGCGCCAGCAGCGCCAGGCGCAGGGCCAGGGCCAGCAGCACCGCCGCCAGCAGCCAGGATTGCCAGCGGGCCAGCCGCGAATCGCTGCCGGGCAAGCCACGGCGCAAGGCCGCGCCGAAGATCCCCAGGCTGGTATGGAAGACCCCGCTGACCAGGGTCAGCAGCAAGCCCAGGACCACCAGTTGCACAGCGATGCTGCCGTGCTCGGGGCGCACGAACTGCGGCAGGAACACCATGAAGAACAGCAGCGCCTTGGGGTTCAGCAGGCTGTTGCACAGGGCCCGGACAAACACCGTGGCCAGCGGCACCCGGGGTGTATCGGCAAGGTCCAGGCCCCCCCGCTGGCCCAGGGCCTTCCAGGCCAGCCACAACAGGTAGGCAACCCCGGCATAGCGGATCAGGTCGAACGCCGGCGGCCAGCTGGCCACCACGGCGGTGACGCCCGTGGCCGTGAGCAGGGTCAGGCCGATATCCGCTGCGCCGATCCCCAGCCCCGATGCCACCCCACCGCGCCAGCCATAGGCTGCGCCGTGGCTGATGACGAAGGCCATGTTGGGTCCCGGCGACAGCAGCAACAGCAGCACGGCGCCGAGGAAGATCGACAGGGTGGAAAGGTCCGGCATGTGAGCGCTCCTGCGCAAAAGCCGCTAGATTAGGCGCCCTATCTGATACAAACAAAAAAGTGTTCTAGATACACAAGGTGGCCGAGCATGCGCCGTACCCGCTACAAAACCATCGTCGATCACTTCGCCCAGCGCATCCGCGCCGGCCAGCTGTGCCCAGGCACTCAGCTACCGACGGTGCGGGCGCTGATGGCCAGCGAGCAGGTGGCGCTGGCCACGGCGCTGCGGGTGTATCACGAGCTGGAAGCCATCGGCCTGGTGGTGGGCGAGCCCGGGCGCGGCACCTTTGTCCGCGACACCAGCCTGCCCCGGGGCATGGGCCTGGAACAGCACCCGGCCAGCGCCGCCTCGGTGGACCTGGCGTTCAACTACCCGTCCCTGCCCGGCCAGGCGGAAAGCCTGCGCGAGGGGCTGCGGGCGATAGCCGCCTCCGGCGACCTGGATGCCCTGCTGCATTCCGCGCCCCAGGGCGGCCGCCCCCATGAACGCCAGACCGCGGCGCGGCACCTGCGCAACCGCGAGATCCGCGTCGCCGCCGAGCAGGTGCTGATCGTCAATGGCGCCCAGCAGGGGCTGGCGGTGAGCCTGCTGGCGCTACTCCAGCCCGGAGACATCCTGGCAGTGGACGCCCTGACCTACCCCGGCCTCAAGACCCTGGCCCAGGTCCATCGCCTGGACCTCGAAGCGCTGCCCCAGCACAACGGCCAGATGGACCTCGACGCCCTGCAGGCCCTGTGCCGCCGGCGCCCGGTGCGGGCGCTGTACTGCATGCCGACCCTGCACAACCCCCTGGGCACGGTGATGCCCCTGGCCGAACGCCGGCGCCTGGCGCAACTGGCCCGCGAGCATGACCTGCTGCTGATCGAGGACGGCGCCTACGCCTTCCTCGCCGAACCGGCCCCGCCGCCGCTGCAGACCCTGGCCCCGGAGCGCACGCTGTATATTTCCGGGCTGTCGAAAAGCGTCGCCTCGGGCTTGCGCCTGGGGTTTATCGTCGCGCCCCTGGAGATGATCCCGGCCCTGGAACGGGCGATCCGCGTGTCCACGTGGAGCACCCCGTCGCTGACCGTGACCCTGGGCTGCCGCTGGATCGAGTCGGGGCTGGTGGACAGCCTGGAAGAACAGAAGCGCAACGATGCCCGCAGCCGCCAGCAACTGGCCCGGAGGGTGCTCAAGGGCTGCGATTACCAGGCCTATGGCTCATCGTATTTTCTCTGGCTGAAACTGCCGGAAGGACGGCGGGCCGATGCCGTGGTGGCGGCCCTGGAACATCAGGGGGTAACGGTGACCTCGGCCGAGCCCTTCGCCACCACCGCCCATGTGCCCCAGGCCTTGCGCCTGGCCCTGGGCTCCATCGGCCTGCCGCTGCTGGAGCAGGCTCTGGAAAAGGTCCGCAACGAAATCACCCGCTAAGCACACCTGCAGAAGCCCGCGCTTAGCGTCGGGCTGAAAAGAACCTGCCACGTTCATGTTCCGCTGCATGAAGTATCAAAGTGGCCACAGCACCCAGGCTGCAGGCACGAAATGCCGGACGAAAAAAAACCCGCCGAAGCGGGTTTTTTCCAAGACCATCATGACTTCCTGTCTGCAGCATCCGTGCTCATGGTCGACCTTCCCTGATCCTGAGCGCTTCCTGCGCTGCAGTTGTGGGAAAGAAGATTAAACACAAAGCCCGGTGCGCAGAAGGCGCATTGAATTACAGCGCGTGTAGGAAATTCGCTATACCGCACTTACGCAAACCCCTAGTTCACCCCTCCAGTGCCTGGGCGGCCAAAGCCGCGAGCTTGAGCTGGTGCTGCGCCCCGGGCTGATGATCGTCCTGGAGAAACCAGGCAGCGGACAAACCACTGAAGGCCAGCACCCACTGCACCAGCCGGCGCGGCTCCAGTTGCGCCGCCCGGGCAATCACCTGCACCTGGCGGGCAAAGCGCACAGGGTCGGTGGCGCTGGGCAGGTCCGGGTTGCAGATCAGGTTGGCGAAATCGAAGGTGCGCTCGCCATGGACCCGCTTGGGGTCGATCACCCGCCAGCCGCGCTCGGCGAAGTCCAGCACATTGTCGTGGTGTATATCGCCATGCAGCACCACCGGTTCCCGGGGCGTGGCCAACAGGTGCTCGGCTTCGGCCAGGCAGCGCAGGAACAACCCGCCCTGCTGCGGCGCCGCCTCGCGCAGGTCGGCAAACCAGCGATCCAGCGACACCAGCGGCGGCCGCGGTTGTGCCCGTGGCCGGTGCAACTGTTGCAGGGTGGCGCAGACGATATGGCTGACCTCATCGTGCTGGCCCGCCAGGGCCATGCGCATCAGCGAACCCTTGCCCATGGCACGCTCCATCAGCAGGGCATCGCCTTGCTGGGCATGAACCCGCGCCGCCCCCTCCCCGGCCCACCAGGCCATCAGCCGGTTGCCGGCCTGCTCGTGTTCATCCAGGGCAATCTTCAACATGGCCGGCGCACCGTCTTGCAGACGCACCGGCAACAGGCGGCTGCCCGGGGTGACGATGGGATCGCCATCGGGCGTCAGGCGCCAGCGTTTCATATAGGTTGCAAACACAGAAGTAGCTCCCAGTAGTAAGCAGCAAGTTTCAAGCTACCGGATATGATTCGCAACTTATCGCTTGAGGCGGCCACTGACGACAGCAACCCAGCCCCTGCTATTGCGCGCCTTTCCTCCCGGTTGGATGAAGTTCTGCCTTACATCCAGCGCCTCCCCCCAAAATGCATGAACAAACCCGAGTCTGAAGTTGATCTAGCGCTCTACTCTCCTCCCTGTACACAAAGCTCCAGCCCCTGTGTTAGGGTGCTCCGGCAAAAAATACTATCGGACCATCAAACTGCTCGCAGCACCCTGCTTACTCTTGCGATCGGCACACTTGAAAAGTAAGGAGTCAAACACTTTATGGAATGGATTCTAAGCAACAAGGAGTGGTTTTTGAGTGGTATTGGGATTGCGATACCCTTGGCGTTCATCACCCTGTTCTTCCAAAAAAAAAATCAGGCAAAGCAGGTCCAGAATCAACGCAGCGGCAACAACAGCAACAACCTGCAAGCAGGCCGAGACATAACCACCGGCAAGAAGAACAGCAAAAAATAACTCAGACCCAGCAGTCCGGAGCTGGCAGCTATAACAATCAGGCTGGCAGAGACCTGACCATCAACCACATCGATTTGCCGCCCGAACTTCTTCAACAGTTCAATCACGCACTCAACAACATAAGAAATTCCGCAGACAGTGAGAAAAAGAACATTCTCCTGCTTCTTGAGCGCCAGGAATTCAGTAAGGCCGAAGCAGCACTGGACGCTTTGCTGACGGAGAGAAAGTCTTCATATGCTCAGGAGCTACTGGAAATTGCGGAGCTATATCTGCCGTTGAACAAAGAAAAGTCCAAGCTTTGTTATGAACAGGCTGCGCAGGCAGGACAGGACAATCCCGAACTGTTGAACAAGTATGCAATCTACTTGATGAATACAGGCAAGCTTGACGAAGCCCACACGGTATTCGACTTGTTGCTCGCAATGAGTCACTGCGACGACAAGGTCAGGGAGCTCGCCCTCGGCAATCGTGGCGTGCTTTATAAAAACCAGGGGAAATGGCAAGAGGCCATTAGCTATTTGCGTCAGGCCCAAGTGCTGTCCATCCGTAACAACAATAAAATCATTGAAACGTCGAACTTGAACAATCTGGGCGCCTGCTTCAACCACATGGGTGAGCTGGGGGAGGCCGACTCCTGCCTTCGACTGGCGCTGGAGAAGATCGAAAACCTGTTGGACCAACCGCAAACCGACCCCGCCCTTGCCAAGCTGAAGTCCATACAAGCCAACGCCTTGAGCAACCTGTCCATAAACAAGAAAAAGCTCTTCTTGCAAAGCGCTAGGAGTGCATACCTGGACGAAGCCGAACAGCTCCTCAAACGCGCCATAGACATTGATCAGTCCAGCGGCAACAAGTCGTTTCTTATCCGCCACCATGGCAACCTGGCCAACATCTACAAGCTGCAAGAACAGTATGAAAAAATGCACAGACACTTGGAAAAAGCCCGCGTGCTTTCCATCAGCCATGGCACCTTGAAAGATAAATTGACGGTACAGGTCAACCTGGCCGAGGCCTACCACAAAGAACACAAGCATCAGCAAGCTTTGCAAACTTACGAAAACTGCTTTGCCAACGAAAAAATCTTAGAGTTTCGCCAGTTGACGGCAACAGCGCTGTCAGGACTGGCCGATGTCCACAGGGCTCTGGATGAAGAACCGCAAGCCAACCACTGTGCGGCACAAGCAAGTGCCCTGTTCGCGGCGCTTGGCTTCAGCAGCGAAGTAGAGCGCATACGCAAGGATTTCCCTATGTCCCGGCCGTGAGGACCTTGCCCAGGTCCTCAAGGCCAAGGCCTTCGTTCTACAGCAATGCCGGGATGAGCGCTTCAACCCTGCTGCAGGTAGTTCTCGATATTGCTCATCTGCTCGTCCCAACCCCGGCTGTTCATGCGAAAGGCCTTGAGCCGGCGCTCGGCGGGAATGCCGTCGAAGCCCGACTCGGTGACCCGCAGCAAGGTACCACCGGCGTGCTCTTCCAGTTCGAACCGGACCAGGGTGCTGGGCTCTGCCGAATAGTCCTGAGCGGGATCGATGGCGTAGGGGTGCCAGCGGAAGGAGAACAGCTCCTGGGGCAGCATCTGCTCCACCAGGACATCCCAGGTCAGGTGCTCATAGCCTGGGTAGGTCACCGCGCCCCGGGCCCGCTGGCCGGGTATGAACTGCTGGCCGGCCAGGGCCACGCCAAACCAGCGGCCGAAGCGTTCGGCCTCGCTCAGCGCCTGCCAGACCTGGGCCGGGTCGGCCTTGAGCAGGATCTTGCGTTCGATGCGATCTGAAGAATTCATGGGCCACCTCCAGTGATGAACACTAGACCTCTCTGAATCGAGCGCAACCTTTATCTGGCCGAAGGCCCCACTGATTGCCCAGAACGAAAAATGCTACTGTCGCCGGCGCCAATACCTCTGCAAAGGACCTGCCATGCCCCTCACCCTCACCGACCGTTACCGTGGCAGCCTGCTGGGCCTGGCCTGTGGCGATGCCCTGGGCACCAGTGTGGAATTCAAGCCACGGGGCAGTTTCCCCCCGGTCACCGATCTCTTGGGCGGCGGCCCGTTCAACCTCAAGGCCGGACAGTGGACCGACGACACCTCCATGGCCCTGTGCCTGGGGGAAAGCCTGTTGCGCAAGGACGGTTTCGACCCCGCCGACCAGATGGGCCGCTACCTCAACTGGTGGCAATGGGGCTACCTGAGCGCCACCGGCGAATGCTTCGATATCGGCATGACGGTGCGCCAGGCCCTGGCCGACTATCAGGAACACGGCCAGCCCTTGGCGGGCTCCAGCGACCCGCAGACCGCCGGCAATGGCTCGCTGATGCGCCTGGCGCCGGTGGTGCTGTTCCATTACCCCGACCTGGCCCAGGTCCGCGAGTTTGCCGGGGCCAGTTCGCGTACCACCCACGGCGCCGCCGAAGCCATCGAATGCTGCCAGCTGTTGGCCGGGCTGATCGCCAAGGCCCTGGACGGTGCCAGCAAGCAGCAACTGCAACGGCTCGACGCCCAGGGCTTTCGCGAGAGCAAGGTCGCGGCCCTGGCCCAGGGCAATTACCTGGATAAAACCCGCGACCAGATTCGCGGCAACGGCTATTGCGTCGACTCCCTGGAGGCCGCGCTCTGGTGCTTCCAGCACAGCGACAGCTATGCCGAAGCAGTGCTGGCCGCCGCCAACCTGGGGGACGACGCCGACACCACCGCCGCCATCGTCGGCCAGTTGGCCGGAGCTTTCTACGGGGCCCAGGGCATACCGCCGCACTGGCTGGCCAAGCTGCACATGGGCGAGGAGATCCAGGCCATGGCCGACGACCTGCTGGCCGCCGCCCGGCGTCGCGCGCCTGCCCGGCCGCTGCATGGCAGTTGCCTGTGCAAGGCGGTGCAATACCGGGTCGACCGCCTGGACATGCCCATCGGCCACTGCCATTGCCAGACCTGCCGCAAGGCCCACGCCGCGGCCTTTGCCTCGACCGCCGGAGTCATGCGCGAACACTTCCAGTGGACCCAGGGCCAGGAACGCCTGAGCACCTACGAATCGTCCCCGGGCAAGCTGCGGCACTTCTGCTCGGTCTGCGGTTCTCACCTGCTGGCGGAGCGCCCGGGGCAGCCCCACGTGATCCTGCGGGTGGCGACCCTGGACGATGATCCGGGGCAGACGCCACAGGTGCATATCTGGACCTCCCACGATGTGCCCTGGCTGGCCGACGAAGCGCTGCAACGCTGGCCCGAGTGGCAACCCAGCCGCGGCTAGACTGTTTCTTCCTCATTGACCGATTGCGAGACTTTCCATGCGTCCGATCCTGTTGCTGGCCCTTGCGCCGCTGCTGCTTGCTCCACTGGCCCAGGCCTATGAGTGCAACAACACCACCCAGACCGATATGAGCCTGTGCGCCAACGTCCAGCACAAGGCCGCGGACAAGGAGCTGAACGCCCTTTACCAACAGATCAACCAGCGCCTGAAAGACCAGCCACACAGCAAAAAGCTGCTGGTCAGCGCCCAGCGCGCCTGGGTGGCGTTCCGCGATGCCGAGTGCAGTTTTTCCACCTCGGGCGTGGAAGGTGGCAGCCTGTATCCGGTGGCCTACAGCAACTGCATCACGGCCCTGACCAAGACCCGCGTGGAGAGTTTCAAACAGTACCTGCAGTGCAAGGAAGGCGACTTGAGCTGCCCGGTCCCCGCACGGTAGGAGCGGGCTTGCCCACGAAGGCGTCGGCGAGGGCCCTGCACGGCTTGCCGGCCTGTTCACCGGCAAGCCGGCTCCTACAGGAGCCGGTGGCTGGCGGCGGGGTCAGCGGACGAAGATCTGCGCCGTGGTGATGGCCATGTCGCCGCCCGGCAGGGTGATCTTGCCGATCTGCTTCATGCTCTGCACATCGAAGATCGCCACGTCGTTGAAGGTCCCCGCCAGGTAGATCTTGGTCCCGGCCCGGTTGAACGAGATGCAGTAGTAGGAGTGTTCCAGGGTCGCGGCCTGGAGCAGTTTCTTCTGCTTGATGTCGTACTTGGCCAGGCGGTTGAGCACGCCGAACATCAGGTTGGGGTCCGTGGGCGAGCGCATGCCGCTGAAGTAGATCTCGGTCAGCGGGCCGAAGTCGGTGGTCTCGGTCTTGCCGGTTGCGAGATCGACGCTGAACAGCCCGTACAGCGGCTCGGCGGTAGCCGGGTCCTGCTTCTTGTCCTTGAACTTCGCCGCGGTGTAGAGCAGCGAAAAGTCATGGCGGAAGGTCTGCTGGTTCCACACGTAGAGCACGTCCGGCGCGCTGTAGTTGGGGCGTTTCCAGTGGCGGCTGGGGATCAGTACCTCGAACTTGCCAGTCTTGACGTCGACCTTGTACAGGTCCGGCCCGGCCACATACAGGGTGCCGTCGTCGCCACTCTGCATGATGGTCAGCTGGCGCGGCGCGGGGAAACTGCGCAGCGGCTTGGCGTCGAGCCCGGCATCGGTGGCGTAGACATCCAGACGCGGCTCCTTGACCTCATAGCGGTCATTGAGCAACAGGGTCGGGTTGGCCACGGTGTACAGCTCCTTGCCGTCGTGGCTGACGGTGAAGGCGAACATCGAGCGCGCCTTCTCCCCCGGATGCTGGGTGATGCTGGCGTGGAACACCTGCTTGCAGCTGTCGAGCTCGACGCCGTAGACATCCGCATAGTGGTTGTTCAGCACGTAGGCGATCTTGCGGTCCGGCGACAGTTGCACGGTGCCGGGGCCGAAGGCGTCGGGCATCTTGCAGGTCTTGTACAGGCTGTCGGTGGCCAGATCGAGAACGTGCAGGTTGTTCGGGTAATTGGTGGTCACCATGTACTCGTGACCGCTGTTGAGGGCCAGGCCCTTGTCGGCCAGGGCGGTGAAAGAACAGGCGCTGAGAACCGCGCCGGCGGCCAGGCCGCACACTGTGATAGCTCGCATGCTGGAATCCTTGTGCTGTCCGGTTACTTGTCTTTGGGGAAGACGGTGCCGAGGTTGCGCCAGTTGTCGTTGGGGGCCTGGGCGTCCTTGTTCCAGTCGGGGTAGGTGCTCATCATGTCCGGCACCTGGGCCGGCCACCAGCAAGGGTCGGAGCAGCCGTAGAGGTCGGCCTCCATCGGTTGGCACAGCGACGAGACGCCGCCAAAGGCATCGATTTCCCAGCCCGGGTCGGTGGTCGAGGCGCAGCCGGCCACGGAGTTCATCGCCAGCACTTCTTCGATACGGTCCTGGGCCGCGGCCTCGGTCAGTTTCTGAGCTTTGTTGTTGATCGGCTTGAGATGTTTCATGTCAGTGAGCCTTGCGCGGAGTGATGTAGCTGCTGATGAACGCAGGGTTGTGCGCCATGATCCGGCTGTAGACTTCGATGCCGAAATCCACCCAGTCACGCATCAGTTCGCAATAGTGATAAGTCGGGTGCGCCGGGTCGCCGTAGCGGGCATAGCTCTCGTGGTAGCAGCCGCCGGAACACAGGTTGCGGATGCGGCAGTTGTCGCAGCCGGTGTTGGTGCGGTCCAGGCGCTGGGACAGGAAGTCATTGAGCTCCATCTGCTTGACCCCACCGTCATGCACATTGCCGAAGGTCGGCAGGGATGAGCCGGTGAAGCGGTGGCACAGGTTCAGCTCGCCCTTGTGGTCCACCGCCAGCATCTTCAGCCCGGCGCCGCAGGGCAGCGCCTTCTTGTGGCCCTCGTGGATATCGGTGATCAGCTGGTGCAGGTTGGAGAAGCCGATATTGCGGTGCTCCAGTGCCGCCGCCAGGTAACGCCGGCCCAGGCGCTTCATGCTGGCGAAGACTTCGATCAGCTCCTCGCTGCTGAGGTTGAAGCTGCTGATGTCCCCCGAGGTCACCGGGGCGAACCCCACTTCGGCGAACCCCAGCTCGTTGAACAGGTGATCCCAGATGGTCTCAAGGTCGGTGACCCCGGTGGTCAGGGTCACCCGCGCCCCCACCGGCCGGCTGTCGTAGCGTTCCAGAAGCATCTGCGCCTTGCGCCGCACCACGTCATAGGTGCCTTGCCCGCCCACGGTGATGCGGTTGCGGTCGTGCACGGTCTTGGGCCCGTCGATGCTCACCGAAAGCCCGAAGCGGTGGGCGTTGAGGTAGTCCACCACCTCTTCGGTGAGCAGGGTGGCGTTGGTGGTCATGACGAACTCGACGAACTTGCCGGCCGCGGCAAAGCGCTGTTCGCAGTAGTCCACCATGGCCTCGATCAGCGGCCGGTTGCTCAAGGGTTCGCCGCCGAAGAACACCACGGTGTAGCGCTCCTCGTCCGGGGACTCCTGGAGCAGCATTTCCACCGAGGCAATGGCCGTGTCCAGGCCCATCTTCTTGCCCGCCGAGGGCTTGTCCAGGTCTTCCTTGTAGCAGTAGGTGCAGCTCAGGTTGCAGCCGGTATTGACGTTGAGCACCACGGTATTGATCGCCGTGCGTTCGACCCGTTTGACGCCGATTTCCGGGGTCAGGGGCGAGCCGTCGCTGACCAGTTCCAGGGCCATCAGCTCGCGCAGGGTGTCGCTGACGTCGGCACCGTCATAGGCGCCGGCCAGACGCTGGATCAAGTCTTCCGGGGTACAGCCCGGGCCACGCAGCGCATCGATGATGCTGCCGGTCAAGGCATCGCTGGCAAACAGCGAACTGCTGGGGATATGGAACAGCATGCGGTTGGCGTCCACCTGCACTTCATGCAGGTTGCGCTCCACCAGATTCAGAATTGCGCCCATTACAACCTCCTGTGCCTGCCCCGCGTTCGGGGCCTGCGGTCATTGCCTGAAAGTGTCTGTCGGTATCGCTCGACGCCCCTCAGGGAATGGGTGGATTGTTCCAGCGTTGCACGGTGACGATCAGCTGGCCTTCACCGGTCAGGGCCTTGCCCCCCTCCTCCACCGCAGCGATCACCTTGAGGTTGCCGGCGTTGTTGGTGGACATCTTGCGCAGCGGGTTGGGCCCGGCATCCCCCGGGGTGAACACGCCGCTGTCGGCCTGCATGCTGCCGGCGTACTTGACGTCTTCATCCTTGGCCGCCTGGGCGTCGAAGGCCTCGACCTTCCACTGCGCCGGCATCACGCCGATGCGGTAGACCTTGCCGTCGGCCCCCTTGCCCCAGGCTTCGGCATCGAAGCGGCCCTGTACCTTGGGCGTCGAACCGCCGCCGTCACCGATCCGCGCCACGGCAAATGCCGGCACCACCTTGACCTCGGCGATGCGCTGGTACACCGCCAGCGTCGCGCCCTTGAGGCTGCCGACGCTGACTTCCCGCAGCCCCGGCTGGGCGCTGGCCGCCGCCTTGAGCCTGACGCGGATGCGTTCGGGGCTCTGCTCCAGCACCTGCACGACCTCCACCCCTTTGCCGAAGCTCGGAGTGCCCGCAAGGCCCGCGCCCACCAGGGTCACCTCGGCCTCCTCACCGGCCTTCAGGTAACCCGGCTGCACCGCCAGCAACCGCTGGCTGCCTTGCCGGGCGGCGATGAAGTCCAGGCCGCGCTCGTCGTGCTCGGCCTCGAACATCCGCCCTTGCAGTGCATTGCCCTGGGCCGCCAGCACCTGGCGCATGACCACGCCATCCACGGTGACATTGCCGCGCCATTCATAGCCGTTGTAGAGGATCGCGCTGCCCTCGCCATTGAACGGGCTGCCATCGGCGTACTGGCCCTTGACGCTGAGCTTGAACTGATCGCCTTCCCCGGCGCTGACGCTCATCACCCCGGCCAGTTCGCCCTTGCCCGGCAGGTGGCCGCTGAAGCTCCAGTCCCCCGCCAGCGCCGCCGCTTGCGGGCGGGCCTGTTGCCAGGCTGTCCAGGCGGGATTGTCGAGGGGATAACGCTTGGCCAGCAGCGGCACCATTTCCTTGAGGGCAGTGGGCAGCCATTCCCGGTCCCGGGACAGCGCCTGGTACTCCAGGGATGGCCATTGCCCAAGGTGGAAATTCACCAGCCGCTCCCATTCCTGGGCCGGCCGGCGTTGCAGGGCGATCCGCGCGCCGGAGTGGCAGCGGGCGCACATCTGGGTGGTCTGTTCGTCGAAATGCTCGACGGTGTTCAGCCGTCGCTCCAGGGCGTAGCGCACGCCGTCGGTCTCGCTGGGCGCCAGGCCCTGGGTATCGGCCAGGTACTTGACCAGGGTGCGGCGGTCGTCATCGCTGATTTGCAGCCCGTGCATGGTCTGCATGCGGGCAATGCTCATCAGCCAGCCTTCCGGGGTCTTGCGCTGGTGGCTGATGCGGCTCAGGGCTTCCCCGGCCTCGGGGGTGTGGCAACCCTGGCAGGTTTCCTTGAGGATGCTCTGCGCATCCCGCGCGGCGAAACTCGAAGGGGCATGCAAGGCGGTACAGGTGGCAATGGCCAGCAGGCTGGCACTGAGCCTCAGGCGCAGTCTTCTCTTCATCAACGTCAAACCTCCCACGGTGCTTTCTTATTTTTAGCGAGTCGTTTTTATGGTTTCTGCCATGCCCGGCACGCCCGGTCATGGAGGCAAGAGAAACGTCTGCTGATATGCAATACACGGAGCGTGCCAGCTTATAAAAGAACCCGGAATCAACGACTTGGGCGAAGACGCCGGTCCCTGGCGAGCTTGCGGGTGTTACCCGACGTTCAATTTCGAGACAAACGTCTCAGTCTGAGACAGCGATTAGCCAGCGCCAGAACAGCTCTCAAGGCCGGCGACGAGGCTGTACCGCTGGTTTTCTTTGCAATTGGATCTTGCATTTATCCGGCGGCGCCGCAGAATCACCCCCGCTTTGCCTGCCCCGTCCCATGGGGTGTGCCGCACCTCCCCTCTTACAAGGAACCTGAAGTTCATGGATAGAAGCGCCTGTGCCCGTCTCGGCTCGCTGATCCTCTCGTTGTCTGCCCTGACCCTGGTCGGATGCAAGGAAGAAACCAGTCCCAAGACTGCAGCCGTCGCTGCGGCCCCCGCGCCGGCGGCCATGGTCATGCCGATCTGCGCCAATGGCGAATGCGCGGTGCTGGACCAGGACGGCAAGGTGCTGGTCAGCGCCGACAACGACTACGACGCCGTGGTCGCCCTGCCCCTGGACAAGACCTTCCTGTTCGCCAAGGACGGTACCTGGAACCTCAGCAGCGCCGATGGCAAGCAGACCCTCAAGGCCGCCTTCACCGATGACCTGCGGCTGCTGACCCCGGGCTACTTCGGCTTCGGCCAGGACGGCAAGCTGGGCATCATCGACCAGAGCGGCAAACAGATTCAGCCACCGCGCTTCGACGATCTGTACGTGGGCGGCAACGACGACTTCATCGTCTACGAGATCGGCGGCAAGCGCGGCATTCTCAGTGCCAAGGGCGAGGTGGTGACCGAAGCCCTGTATGACAGCAGCATGGTCCGCGATGACTTCGCCAAGCGCGGCTGGTGGATGATCGCCGAACGCGGCAACGACAAGTGGGCGCTGAACCTCAAGACCGGCGAGCAGAAGAAGATCGACTTCGACAGCATCGACTACTTTGCCAACCAGCATCTGGTGGTCAGCACCGAACAGGGCAAGGCCCTGGCCGATGCCCAGGCCCAGTTGATCAGCGCCGCCACCTACAACTGGATGGGCGAACCGGGTGACGGCCTGGTGGCCTTCCGGGAAAAATACGACAGCCCCTGCGGCTACATGGATTTCCAGGGCAAGACCGTGATCCAGGCCCAGTTCGGCACCTGCCAGGTATTCGGCAAGCAGGGCGCGCTGGTCACCGCCAAGAACGCCGACGGCAGCTCCGGCAAGGCCGGGCTGATCGACCGCCAGGGCCAATGGAAGGTACAGCCGGCCTACGACTCGGCGGACCCGGCCGGCTTCAGCCCCCTGGGAATGTTCCGGCAGGTACCGGGGCTGAACCAGGTCGCGGTGCTGCAGAACGTGTTCAGCGCCACCTTCGGTATCTTCGATGTGGACAAGGGCGTCGAGCTGTTCAAGCCCACCTACGCCCAGATCGGCGCGATCAATGCCGACCTGTTCGTCTTCAGCACCGCCAACAGCCCGACCAAGCAGGCCACCCTGTTCGGCCAGGCCACCCAGGTGCGTACCGTGGGCCTGATGGACGCCAGCGGCAAGGTGCTGCTGGAGCCGGGCCAGTACGTCGACATCCGCCTGGACAACAGCGGCCACTACCTGCTGGCCACCGACGACACCTCGGCCCTGGCCACCTCGGCGCTGTACGACCTCAAGGGCAAGCGGCTGATCCCCGGCAAGTGGCAGGAACTGGTGGTGGACGAAACCCGCGGCGCCATCTTCGGCTATGCCGTGGAAGGCATGGGCGACGACCAGTCCCGCAGCCTCAAGGCCCTGTATCGCCTGGACGGCACTCCGAGCTTCCAGGTCAGCCAGGTCGATTGCGGCGCCGAACAGGTGCACGACGGCCATGACCAGGTGCTGTGGCCGGCCAACCCCCAGGACTACTGCCCGCAGCCTGACGAAGTGGAAGACCAGGGCGAAGGCGACAACGCACAGGGCTGAGGCCCCGAGCGAACCGGTCACGGTTGGGATCAAGCCTGCTAGGATGCGGGCTTGATCGATTCAGCCAACCGGCCCGGATGGGGCCCGACAGGAACTGTCCCATGCTCAATGCTCTGCTCTTCGACCTTGATGGCACCCTGACCGACACCGACGCCCTGCACCTGCTGGCCCTGCAGCAACTGCTGCTGGAAGAGGAGGGCCGGACCTTCACCCAGGAAGAATTCGAAGCCCATGTCAGCGGCCAGGCCAATGCCAACATGTGCCGCTACCTGTTCCCCGAGCGCAGCGTGGCGGAACATGAAGCCTTTGCCGAGCGCAAGGAAGTGCGCTTTCGCCAACTCTCCCCGCAACTGATGCCCATGCCCGGCCTGCTGCGCCTGCTGGATTTTGCCCAGGAGCACGGCATCGGCGTGTGCGTGGTCACCAACGCGCCCCGGGCCAATGCCGAGCACATGCTCGAGGTGCTGGGCCTGCGACAGCGCTTCCAGACGGTGCTGGTGGCCGAGGAGTTGCCTCGGGCCAAGCCCGATCCCCTGCCCTACTTGAGCGGCCTGGAATGCCTGCAGGCCACCGCCGACCAGGCCCTGGCCTTCGAAGACTCGGTACCCGGGCTGACAGCCGCGGTAAAAGCCGGGATCTGCACGTTCGGCCTGGCCACCAGCCAGCGCCCGCAAACCCTGCTGGATGCCGGCGCCCACCGCGTGATCAACGACTTCGACGACCCGCAACTGTGGGCCGAGATCCGGCGCCGGCTCGATCTGCCCTGAAGGGAATGGGATGAGGATATTGGCCAGGCCAAGCGGGAAGGAAACAGCCAGGGAGAAAGAAACGGCAGGAGGGAAAAAGGTGCTCGCCCATCACTTCGGCAGTGGCATCCAGACCGAAGTACCCCCTTTGGCTGGGCGAGCAGGAGGGAATATACGCGGGCTCCAGGGGCAGTAATATCGGACATATCCGAAAACACCCTACGACTTGGGCAAAGATGCTGGAGGTTTATCCCTGCACGACTTTTTTTTCACGGTGCTTTCACCTCGCCGCCCCTATATTGCCAATCACTCCTTAACGAATCCCATTTGGCCCGCGCTACAGCGGGCTTTTTTTTGCCCGGGCTCCAGCGGCCGGCCCCTGGGGCGCCGACTGCTGGTGCGGGTCACTCAGGGAGCCGCCCGCTCCGCAAGCGATGCCTGGGTGGGGACGAATGCCGGCGCCTGCTCGGGATAAAACCGCGCCGCGGCATTGATCACGGCCTGCACCGACGCGGTGACGATATTGGCGTGACAGCCGGCGCCAAAACGTGACCCGGCAACGCCCGGCCACACCGCTTCGACAATTGCCAGCGCCTGCGCATCGGCCCCCGCCCCCAGGTTGCGCTCTTCAAAACTGTCGATGCGCAGCGGCAAGCCCAGGGCGGCCAGGGCCGCCGCGACAGGTCCGTTGCCCACGCCATGCAAGCACGCCTCCTGGTTCCCGGGGGTGGCGACCCGCAGCTCGATCCCCTGCCCCTCGGGGGCATCGAACAACCGATGAGCGAGATACCGCAGGCCGGCCGTGCCCTCTGCACACGCCAGATAGGTGCGCTGGAACACCTCCCATAAAGCGTCGCTGCTCAACTCGGCGTCACTGGCATCAGCCAGCTTCTGCACAATGGCGCTGAACTCGATCTGCATGCGCCGGGGCATGACGATGCCGTGGTCACGCTGCAGCAGGAAAGCGATCCCGCCTTTGCCGGACTGGCTGTTGACCCGCACGATGCTGTCGTAGGTCCGCCCCAGGTCCTGCGGATCGATGGGCAGGTAGGGTACCTCCCAGAAACCGTCGGCCGCCTGGGCGGCAAAGCCCTTGGCGATGGCGTCCTGGTGCGAGCCGGAAAAGGCGGTGAACACCAGGTCGCCGACATAGGGATGGCGCGGATGGATCGGCAGCGCCGTGCACTCCTCGGCAACCCGGGCCACCGCTGCGATATCGGAGAAATCCAGCCCGGGGCTGATGCCCTGGGTATAGAGATTCAGGGCCAGGGTCACCAGATCCAGGTTGCCACTGCGCTCGCCATTGCCGAACAGGCAGCCCTCCACCCGCTGGGCGCCCGCCAGTAACGCCTGTTCGGCACAGGCCACGCCGGTGCCCCGGTCGTTGTGGGGGTGCACTGACAGCGTGACCTGGTCGCGGCGCTCCAGGCGCTTGTGCATCCATTCGATCTGGTCGGCAAAGACGTTGGCGGTGGCCACCTCGACGGTGGTCGGCAGGTTGATGATGATCGGGCGCCCCGGGCCGGCGTCCCAGGTACGGATCGCGGTGTTGCACATGCGCAGGGACACCTCGAGCTCCGCCATGCAGAAGGTTTCGGGGGAGTACTGCAACACCCATTCGGTTTCCGGGTGCTGGTCGGTCAACTCGCGCAACAGCCTGACATGGCGCTCTACCAGGGCCTCGACCTCGTCCACCGAAAGCCCGAAGACCACGCGCCGCCAGACTGGGGCGATGGCGTTGTACAGGTGGACGATGACCCGGCGCGCCCCCTGCACACTGCGTACGGTTTCGCGGATCAGGTCCTCGCGCAGTTGGGTCATCACCATGGGGGTGACGTCGGCAGGAATCCGCTGCTGTTCCACAAGCTCGCGGACCACCTCGAAATCGGTACGCGAGGCGGCGGGGAATCCCACTTCGATTTCCTTGAAGCCCAGGCGCACCAGTTCCTCGAACAGGCGCAGCTTGCGCTCGCGGTTCATCGGCTCGAACAGCGCCTGGTTGCCATCGCGCAGGTCGGTGGACAGCCAGATCGGAGCCTGGGTGATGCTACATGACGGCCACTGGCGCGAGGCCAGGTCCACGGGAGCAAAGGCACGATATTTGGTATGGGGATGGGCGAGCATACTGACCTCGAAAGCACAATGGAGAACGCGATGGATCTCCCCTGCTTTCATCATGGAAAGCGCTTCGAGGCCGGAGTCTGGGGGAGATCAGCCTGGGTGCCAGGTTCCTGGCAGCACCGGCAGACCCCGGCCGTAAGGCAGGGGTAGCGCTAGTAGCAGGGTCAGGAACAGGGGGTTCATGGGCGGTTGCAACCGTCGGCGGGCAAGGAGTGATCTGTAGTCTAGGTAGCGATCTTCTGAATGTAATGCGCTAAACACCCTTTGATTATCGCAAAATGGACATTTTCACCTATGATAAGCGCCCCATGATCCCTTCCGGGGCGGAGGCGCTGCGCTGCATGTCCGATCTGCTTGTTGTCTCGTCCATCGACTGCCTGTCCATGCCGGTTACCAGCATCGCCGTGGATTACCCCAACGGCCATGAAATACCTGCCCACAGCCATCCACGCTCGCAGCTGGCCTATGCCATCGAGGGCGTGCTGGTGATCGACACCGAGTCCGGCCGCTGGGTGGTGCCGCCCAGCCGCGGGGTGTGGTTGCAGGCCGGCGTCGAGCACCGGGTACGCATGCGCGGCGCGGTGCGCATGCGCAGCCTGTTCATCAATGTCGATGCCATTGCCGGCCTGCCCGAGCATGACTGCGTGATCGAGGTCTCGCCGTTGCTGCGCGAGCTGATCCTGGCCGCCGCCCAGGTCGGCACGCAGTATTCGCCGGACAGCCGCGACGGCCGCCTGATGCGCCTGATCCTCGATGAGATGCGCTCGCTGCCGGTGCTGCCGTTCAGCCTGCCCTGGCCCCATGAGCCGCGCATGCTGCGGGTGTGCCAGGCGCTGGCGGACGACCCTTCGGACAACCGCACCGCCGAACAATGGGGCGACTGCCTGGCCATGAGCGCCAAGACCTTCCATCGCCAGTTCCAGCGCCACACCGGCATCACCTTTGGCCGTTGGCGCCAGCAGGCGCGGTTGCTGATGTCCCTGGAGTGCCTGGCCGAAGGCATGCCGGTGGTGCAAGTGGCGCTGCAGCACGGCTACGACAGCCAGAGCGCCTTCGCCGCCGCCTTCAAGCGCCAGTTCGGCACGCCGCCTTCGGAGTTCTACCGCTGAGGGCTCAGGCCCGGCGCAGCAGCACACCGGCCACCACGCACAACAGCATGGCCAGCCCCGCCAGCAAGAAGGCATCGCTGTAGGCCAGCAGCAGGGCGTCGCGGTGCAGCACCTTGTCCACCATGCCCAGGGCTTGCTGGCGCAGGGGCGCCAGCGCCGCCGAATGCAGGGCCGTTGCGTACTCCACCGGTGCCTGGGCCAGCAGGCGCACCAGTTCCACCAGGCGCTCCTGGGTGGCCTGGGCGAACAGGCTGACGGATTCGCCAATGCGCTGGGCGTGGAGTTTCTCGCGCTCCACCACGATCTGGCTGGACAGCGCGATACCGATGGCCCCGCCGACGTTACGCACCATGGAGAACAGTCCGGAGGCCGAGCCCACCTGGTCCTTTTCCAGCCCCTGGATCGCCATCACCCCCAGCGCCACCACCACCAGCGACTGGCCGATACCACGCACCACCAGCGAGGGCACGATGACGTTCACCGAGGCATCGGGGTTGAGGTGGATGTTCATCAGGCAGCCGATGCCAGTGATGGCGAACCCGGCAATGATGATGGTGCGGGCGCTGGTCCAGCGCATCAGCCGCGGGGTGGCGAACGACATGACGAACTGGATCAGGCCGTAGGGAATCATCATCAGGCCGATCTGCCGGGCGTTGTAGCCGTGGATCTGGGCAAAGTAGTTGGGCACCAGGAACACCACGCCGAACACCACCGCACCGAAGGTGAATTGCATCAGGCTGGCAATGCCGAAGTTGTAGCGCCCCAAGAGGCGCAGGTTGATCAACGGCTGCTCGCGACGCAGTTCGATGGCCACGAAGGCCAGCAGGCCGACCGTGGCCAGGATCGCGCAATGGCTGATGAAGCTTGAGGCGAACCAGTCGTAACGGCCACCCTCCTCCAGCATGATCTGCAACGCCGAGAGGCCCACGGCCATGCTGGCGATGCCGCCCCAGTCACCCTGGCGCAGTTTTGCCAGGACCATGGGCTGGGGCCGCACCGACCAGCCGATGGCCGCCAGCAGCAACAGCCCCGGCGGCACTTGCAGGTAGAAGATCCAGCGCCACGAATAGGCATCGGTGAGCCAGCCGCCCAGGGACGGTCCCGCGGCCTGGGCGACATTGTTGGCCACGGCGAACAGGGCCATGCCCATGGGATGCCGGGCCGCCGGCAGCTCGGTGACAATCAGCTGGAACGACAGGGGAATCAGCACCCCGCCAAAGGCCCCTTGCAGCACCCGGGCGAAGATCAGGCTGTGGATGTTCGGCGCCAGGGAACAGGCGATCGAAAACAGCACGAAACCGGCGGTGCCGACCATCAGTACCCTGCGCATGGAAAACACCGAGACCAGCCAGCCGGTCATGGGAATGATGATGATCTCCGCCACCAGGTAGGCGGTGGTGATCCACGAGCCCTCCTCGAAGGTGGCGCCCAGAGAACCGCGCACGTCCGGCAATGAAGCGTTGGTCACGTGCACGTTCATCCCGGCCATGAAGCAGCCCACCACGCTGCCCAGCACCGCCACCCAGGTGCGCAGGGAGATTGCCTGTGCGGCGGCCTCGCCGGTGCCTTCCGATACGGCCTGGACACTAGTCATGACGGGTGTCCACGGTCACCACCACCGACATCCCGGGGCGCAGCTGCGCCTGTCGCGGCTGCCCCGGATCGAGGCGGATGCGCACCGGCATGCGCTGCACGATCTTGGTGAAGTTGCCGGTGGCGTTGTCCTCCGGCAGCAGGGCGAATTCGGCGCCGGAAGCCGGGGCGAAACTCTCCACCCGTCCCTCCAGTACATGGCCGCCCAGGGCGTCGACCTCGACCCGCGCCGCTTGCCCGGGCCGCATGCCGTCGACCTGGGTTTCCTTGTAGTTGGCCACCACATAGGCGTCCTCAGGCACCACAGCCAACAGCGGCGCACCGACTTCGACGTACTGCCCCAGGCGCAGGCGCCGCTGGCCGGCGATACCGTCCACCGGGCTGCGGATCAAGGTGCGAGCCAGATCGATGCGGGCCAGTTGCCGCTGGGCCGTGACCCGGGCCACGCCCGCTTCGAGCTTGTCCAGTTGCGCCCGGGCGCTTTGCTGTTCGGTATCGAGCACCTGTACCTGCTGGCGCCGCGCGGCCAGGCTGGCGCGGGCCGCGCCCAGGGCGGCATCGGCCTGACGGGCCAGGGCGGCGGCGTTTTCCAGTTGCTGCACGCTGCTGACTTGCTGGCTGGCCAGGTGCTGCTGCCGCCGCCCTTCCTGGCCGGCCCGTTGTGCCTCGGCCTCGGCGGCGCCGACCCGGGCCTGGGCTTCGGCGATCAGGCTCTGCTGCTGTTGCTGGCGGGCGGCCAGATTGGCCAGCCGCGCCTGCCCGGCACGCTGTTCGGCCTGGGCCTCGCGCAGCGCCGCTTCCGCCTGTTCGACCCGGGCCCGGTAGTCGCTGTCGTCGATCCGCGCCAGCAGGTCGCCAGCCTTGAGCGGCTGGTTGTCCCGGACCTCGACCGCCACCAGGTAGCCGGCGACCCGGGGCGCGATGGTGACGATGTCCGAGCGCAGGTAGGCATCGTCGGTCTCCACCAGGAAACGCCCGTTGAACCACCAGCGCAGGCCCCAGGCCAGAATCAGCAGCAACACCAGCGCCAGCCCGGCATAACCGAGTAAGCGACGGCGGGTGACGGCTTGCGCCGGGAAAGCGGGAACAGGGGTCTGGGTCATTGCAAAGGCTCGTTGGGGGTTCGCGGGAAAGGGTTGGCCGCAGCCCGGCTCGGCTGCGGCAGGACAATCGGCGGCGCGCTGCGCCAGCCGCCGCCCAGGGCCTTGAACACCAGCACCTGGGTATCGATGACGGCGGCATCGGCCTGCGCTGCCGCGGCCCGGGTACGTACATCGGTGCGCTGGGCATCGAGGTAATCCAGGGCCGTGGAGGCACCGGCGGCCCTGGCTAGCCCGGCCAGGCGCAAGGCCTGGTGGTCACGTTCGGCTGCCAGGTGCAGGGCTTGCTGGCGCTGCAACGCGGCCTGGTAGTCGCTCAGGGCCTGTTGCTGCTCCTTCAGGGCCGCCAGGATGCTGCGGTCGAAATCCGCCAGCGCCGCGCTTTCTCCGGCGCTGGCCTGGGCGATGCGGGCGCGGGCGGCATTGAGGTTGGGCAAGCTCCAGGACAACAGCGGCCCCAGTTGCCAGACCGACGCGTCACGGTCATCGAAACCCGCGGGGTGGTGCGCCGACGTGAAGACCCCGGCCCCCAGGCTGACCCTTGGATAGAGGTCGGCCCGGGCCACACCGATGCGCGCCGTGGCCGCCGCCAGCCGGCGCTCGGCCTGACTCACGTCGGGGCGCCGACGCAACATGGCCAGGGCATCGCTCTGGGGCATGGGCGACCCCAGGGTCGGGGCCTGGCGACAAGCCTGGGCCGCCGCCGGTGCATCACCCGGGGGGCGCCCCAGCAAGACGGCCAGTTCGGCCAGGGCCCGTTGCCGTCCGGCCTGCAGCGGCGGCAGGCTGGCCTGCACCTGGCCCACCAGGCCTTCGGCGCGCACCACATCCAGGGTCACCGCGGCGCCGGCCCGATACAGCCGGCCGCTCAGGGCCCGGCCCTGCTCCACCAGCGCCAGGGACTCGCCCGCCACCTGCAGGCGCTGGCCATAGCTGCAGGCCTGCAACCAGGCACGGGTGGTTTCCGCGGCCACCACCACCCGCAGGCCATCTTCGGCGGCCCGGGCCGCCTCGGCATCGGCCCGGGCGGCATCGGCCAGGCCGTGCAGGCGGCCGAACAGGTCGGCCTCCCACTGCACATCCAGGCCGACCCCATAGCGGCTGCCGGTGCGGATGTGCTGGCTGTCCTGCAAGGCGGCTTCCAACTGGTCGTCGGCGGTACTGCCGTAGCCGGCGCGGGCCGTCACCTGGGTGGAAGGCTGGCGCAGGGTATCGGTTTCGCGCAGCAGCGCCCGGGCCTGAAGCAGGTTGGCCGCAGCCATTCGCAAGTCGCGGTTCTGGCTCAGGGCTTCCTGTACCGCGGCATTGAGCCCAGGGTCACGGTAGAGTTGCCACCACTGGTCGAGCCCCTGCTCGGCCGTTGCGTCCAGGTGGCTCACGGGCAGGGGCACAGTGCTGCCGGGCGGCCGTTCCGGCCCCAGGGTGCAACCGGCCAACAGGGCGCACAGGGCCCATGCAGGCCTCGGGTAAATGGGCATGGGAAGTACTCACGGATTCGAAGCGCCTACTTTAGAAAGGCCAGCTGGCGACCGTCTAACGAGAACTTCTTTTCGATTATCGCGAAATGGTCAACCTTGATCCCAAGCGCGGCCCTTCCGGCCTGGGCCCACAGCTCCAGGCTGTCGGCCAGCTGAACGAACTCACACTGGCCCTGCTGGCGCCAGTGGCCATGGATACAATTTGAAACACCCCCTACCCAGCCGATCGGATCGCCATGACCGAAGAATTCGATGTGCCCAGCCCCCACGAAAAGCACCTGGAACACGTGAGCGAACAAGCCCACGCGCGCAGTGACCGCTTCGCCAGCAAGATCGCGGTGATGACGGCGATCATGGCCACCCTGGGAGCGCTCCTGAGCTATCAGGCCGGCTCCTCGGAAAGCCTGGCGGCGATGGACAAGAACAATGCCGCGATGAAAAAGACCGAAGCCGCCAACCAGTGGAGCTACTACCAGGCCAAATCCAGCCGGCAGAACCTGGCGGAGCTGGCGACCCACATTCCCGGAGTCGATGCCGCGCACTACGGCATCGAAGCCCAGCGCTACCAGAAGGAAAAGGAAGCGGTGCGCCTCAAGGCCGAGGCCCTGGAAGCCGAGGCCCGGGACTGGGACGAGCAATCGGAAGCCGCGCTGCACCAGCACCATCGCTGGGCCCAGGCGATGATGGCGATCCAGATCGCCATTTCGATGGCGGCCATCACCCTGCTGACCCGCAAGGAATGGCTGAAGAAGCTCGCCTACGGCGCGGCCGGCGGCAGCGTGCTGCTGGGCACCCTGGCCTGGCTGCACATCTAGAGCCCCCTGCCGGCCCCCGGAACCTGCCAGCCGATGCGTCTCTTGAATCTCACCGGGCTGTCGCAGTTTGCGAAAAACTGCCGCCGCGCAAGCCCCGGTGCTGCGCCCCAGGCCCCGCCATAGCGGGGCCGCGGCGCCTGGGTGGAACTGGCACAGCCATTGCGAAAGCCCCTGCCTCACCTACAACAAGAGGCTTCGCCATGGCTATTGCCCCACTGCTCGCCGCTACCACGGCCTTTATCCAGCGCGCCCCGCGCATGCTGATCGGTGCCCACTGGACCGAGGCCGGCGACGGCCAGACCATGCCCCTGCGCAACCCCGCCACCGGCGAACAGCTGTGCCTGGTGCCCCGGGCCACGGTGGACGATGTCGATCGCGCAGTGCTCGCCGCACGCCAGGCCTTCGACGATTCGCCCTGGACCCGCACCCGCCCCCGGGAGCGGCAGAACCTGCTGTGGAAACTCGCCGACCTGATGCAGCGCGACGCCGAACTGCTGGCCCAGCTGGAATGCCTGAACAACGGCAAGAGCGCCGCCGTGGCCCAGGCCATGGACGTGCAACTGTCCATCGATTTCTTGCGCTACATGGCCGGCTGGGCGACCAAGATCGAGGGTTCAAGCGTCGAGGTCTCGCTGCCCCTGATGCCTGACGATCAGTTCCACAGTTTTATCCGCCGCGAAGCCGTGGGCGTGGTCGGCGCCATCGTCGCCTGGAACTTCCCGCTGCTGCTGGCCTGCTGGAAACTCGGCCCGGCCCTGGCCACCGGTTGCACCCTGGTGCTCAAGCCCGCCGATGAAACACCGCTCAGCGCCCTGAAACTGGCCGAGCTGGTGCAGGAAGCCGGCTACCCCGACGGCGTGTTCAACGTAGTCACCGGCACCGGCATCACCGCCGGCAGCGCCCTGACCCGCAACCCCCTGGTGGACAAGCTGACCTTCACCGGCTCCACCGCCGTGGGCAAGGAAATCGGCAAGATCGCCATGGACTCCATGACCCGGGTAACCCTGGAACTGGGGGGCAAGTCGCCAACCATCGTCATGGCCGACGCCGATCTGGCCAGCGCCGCGGCCGGGGCTGCCAGCGCGATCTTCTTCAACCAGGGCCAGGTGTGCTGCGCCGGTTCCCGGCTGTATGTGCAGCGCAAGCATTTCGACCAGGTGGTAGCCGACATCGCCGGCATCGCCAATGCCATGAAGCTGGGCAATGGCCTGGACGCCAGCGTCGAGATGGGCCCGCTGATTTCCGCGCGCCAGCAGGAGCGGGTCTATCGCTACATCGAGATGGGCCGCGAAAGCGGCGCCACCATCGCCTGCGGCGGCGAACAGTTCGGCCCGGGGTATTTCGTCAAGCCGACGGTGATAGTGGATGTGGACCAGAAGCATTCGCTGGTGCAGGAAGAGATCTTCGGCCCGGTGCTGGTGGCCATTCCTTTCGACGATGAGGCCGACGCCCTGCGCATGGCCAACGACAGCCCCTACGGCCTGGGCGCGAGCATCTGGTCCAACGACCTGGCGGCGGTGCACCGGATGATTCCGCGGATCAAGTCCGGTTCGGTGTGGGTCAACTGCCACAGTGCCCTGGACCCGGCACTGCCGTTTGGCGGCTACAAGATGTCCGGGCTTGGCCGGGAAATGGGCCACGCGGCCATCGAGCACTACACCGAGTTGAAATCAGTGCTGATCAAGCTCTGATCCGCCCCGCGCCAACCGCCCCACCCGGGGCGCCGGAGGTGGTCCGGCGCCCCCCCGACGACCGCCCTGTTCGCCGTGCAAAGCACTGCTACGCTCAGCCCGAGCCGGCTGGCCACCTCGTTTGAAGAGCCTGGGCTCATCCCCCCACAACGCCTCATCACCACCGAAAACCCGAGGAAAGCATCATGGGATCAAATGGAAATGATCACGATTACATCCAGTGCGGCTGCCACAACCCCGTCTGGGAAGCCTTGAAAGACACCCTCGACCCCGCCAGCTATATCGCCAGCCACCCCAACGCGGCACAGGGCCCGGCCAGGGACGCGAACGGCGAGTCCCTGGTGTTTCATGACGGCATCATCTACCCCTTGCGCGACGGCAACATGGATGAGCGGGTCGAAGCCCTGGGCATCCATGCCGGCGACGTGGTCGCCGCGGGCACTCTGGCCGCCGTCGAAGCCCGCATGCAGGCCCTGGGCATCGACTACAAGAAGCAGTCGCTGCACGGCAAGACCCTGCTGCCCGGCCTGGTCGAGCCCCACGCCCACATCGTGCAGAGCTGCGCCATGGATGGCTGGCTGAACCTGGGCGCCATCGAGCCCGACGACGGCGATAGCCAGCAGGCGCCAGAGAAAAACAGCCAGCGCCTGCGGCCGCTCTATACCTGGGGCTGGCTGAAGGAAACCATCCAGAACAACCTCCCCGATGACAGCACGAGCTGGGTCCTCGGGCACCTGGTCGATCCGGCGCTGATGCCGTTCAAGGTGGTGCCGGGCGGCCTGAACCAACTCATTACCCTGCAATGTGGCGACACGCCCGAAGAGGGCTACCTGGACACCATCGAGGCCAAGCGGCCGATGCTGCTGATCAGCGCCTCCATGCACACCGCCTACATGAACACGGCGGCCCGGGATCTGGTGCATGAAAGAACCGGGGTCATGGTCGAGAACGGCGTGCTGCAGGAAACCCAGATAGTGGCCGGGATCCTGTCGATTCCCGCCAGGCAGAAGCTTGCAATGCTGAAGATCTTCGAGCGCCTGGACACCTTCTTCACCACCGCGGCCAGCCGCGGGATCACCCTGCTGTACGACGCGATGATGGACCCCTTGTCGAAGCTGGTATTGAACGCCTACTTCCTGTCCCACCCCAGAACGCTGCGGATCGGCTACGCCGCCGCCTGCAACAACTCGCTCGAAGCCCTCAAGCTGCTGCCGCCCTATCGGCCGGCCACGCGGGAAGAGGCCAGGCACATGTATCAGGGCTCGATCAAGGTGATCTCGGACGGATCCAACCAGGGGTTGACCGGCTATCAGGTCGCGCCCTACTGCTGCGAGACAGAGCGCCCGGTGGGCAACTTCAATCTGTGCGACAAGGGCGAGGACACCCCGAAAACACTCCCGGTCAAATACCAGGAATTTATCCACGCGGCGGTGAAAAAAGGCTGGCCGCTGATGATCCATGCCAACGGCGACCAGGCCATCGAATTCACTCTGCAGGCCTATGACCTGGCCCTGCAGGGCCAGAGCGGCCTGGACAAGCGCCATCGCATCGAACATTGCTCGCTGCTGAGCAAAAGCACCCTGGAAACCATGCAGCGCCTGGGCCTGTCGCCGAGCTTTTTGATTGGCCATGTCGGCTACTGGGGCTACGCCTTCGATAAAGCCATTTTCGAAAAGAAGGCACACAACATGCTCGACCTCTGCAAGTCGGCCCTGGACCACGAGCTGCGGATTTCCCTGCACAGCGACTATTCCGTGACCCCACTGGGGCCCCTGCGTTCGATGGAGCAGGCGGTGACCCGCAAGATGGAAGGCATCCGCAATCATGACAACCAGTTCGTCCATGACCCGCGCCTGCAACCCATCCTCAATGAGGGCCAGTGCCTGACCCGCAAGCAGGCGCTGAAAGCCATCACCTACGACGCTGCCTGGCAGTGCCATGCCGAGGCCTGGACCGGCTCCCTGCAGGACCAGAACTTCGCCGACTTCGTGATCCTCGAGCAGGACCCACTGGACGAGAAGTTCCCGGCCACCCGGATTCGCGACATCAAGGTCTGCGAAACCTGGAAAGGCGGCCAGCGGGTGTACCTCAACCCCCGTAGCTGACCAGTGCAAGCCCGGGGGCTGCGCCAGCTCCCGGTGCCCCCTGTAGGAGCCGGCTTGCCGGCGAAAAAGACCGCGGGTTCACTCCGGTGGATGGCCGCTGCGCGGTTCGCGAGCAAGCTCGCTCCTACGATCCCCGTTCAGGGGCGGTAGCCTTGGGCCAGCAACCAGCTGCGTATCAGCCGATTCTGGTCCGGGCTCAGTTGCGCCAGGGCCTGGGCCGCCCCCTGGCTGCGCAAACGGCGCAACAGCGGCGCCAGTTCCACGCCCTGTACATGCCAGATGCCCAGGGGCTGGTCCGGGGTGATCACCACTTCGGCTTCATCCACCAGGCCGTCGCGCAGCACCGGGGCGCGCTCGATGCGCAAGGCCGAAAAGTCCACGGCACGGTGCGCCGGCTGGCAATCCGGCCACTGCCGGCGGGCCTGCCAGAACGGCTGCTCGGGCCAGCGTTGCTCGTCGGCGTAGAAGTCCCGGCCGATGCGCGCAAAACGCAGGAACAACTGTTCCACCCGCTGCCCGTGAAAACGCTGCGCCAGCGCTGCACGTTGCGGCTGCTGCAACAGGGTGTTGATCACCGCCGGGGCCTGCAACGCCGAGGACAGGGATTGGAAAATGCCGTTGCCGGATAAAGGGTCCACGGCCATGGCTGCATCGCCGACCCGCAGCCAGTTCGCGCCACAGGCCTGGGGGTTGAGGATCGCCGTGCTGCTGCGGGCATGCAGGTGCAATTGCTGCTCCTGGCCACCGGCAAAGAATTCCCGGGCCATGGCCGAGCCCAGGCGGCGCTGGCGACAGTACTCCAGCAACTGCGCCTTGCCCGGCAGCCCGGCGCTCTCCACATCCAGGGTCAGCTGCCAGTAGCACTGGCCGTCCTCACGCCGGGCCATCCAGGCCCAGCCGTCCTCCAGGCTGTGCACCGCGCTGGCGGCGCTGCCGCCAGGGCCCTGCCAGCGGTTGAGCAGGCTGACGGTTTCCGGGCCGCGCAGGCCCTTGCCGCCCCCCTGGCGCAAGGCTTTGTCCAGCACCGGCGCCTGCCGGCCACGGGCCTCCACCAGGAACTCGCCGCGCATCTCGCCCTGCCCTTGCACCTGGACCCGATGCCCGGCCTTGCTGGACTGTACCCCCAGCACCCGGCCCTCGATCAGCTTGACCTGCGCTTCGCGCAAGGCCTCCCGCAGGCCGCGGTCGAAGGCCGGGCGATCCAGCAGGTATTCGATATTCTGCGCATGTTCTGCACCGTTCCATGCCACCCGCCGCTGGGACGGTTGCAGGGCCTGGGCCAGCGCCTGTTCCAGGCCGGCACCGCGCAAGGCTTCAAGCACCCGCAGCGAGACCCCTTCCAGGGCCGGAAAGCGTCGCCAGTCGCTGACCAGGGTCACCGGGTAGCCGAGGCGGCGCAGCCCCAGGGCCACTGCGGCCCCGGCCGGCCCCGCGCCGAGGATCAGGATGGCGTGCATGGCTGTTGCCGGCGTTCCGGCCCCTGGTAGTGGGCGTTGTCCTGCAGCCACTGCCGGACCTGGGCCGTGTCGGCTTGCGGGTGGGCACCCAGGTAGGCCGCGATATGCCCGCTCAGGGCCGCGCACCCCAGGCTGGCGCCGGATTGCCCCGGGCTGCTGCCGCGCACGCAGGCGGCGAAATCAGCCTGGGCGGTGTTCAGCCATGACCACTGCTGCGCGCTGCATCGCGCATCGCCGGTGACGCGCAGCACCCCGGGGTAACTGGCCGGAAACACCGCCTCGCCCTGGGCCGGGCTGGATGCGCACAACAGCACCCCGCGGGCCTCGGCCGCGGCACAGGCCTGGCGCAGCAGGTCGCGATCCTGGCGCAGGCCCAGGCTCAGGTTGATCAGGCGCACGTCCTGCGCAAGCAACCAGTGCAGCGCGGCGCTGACTTGCGCGGCGCTGGTGACTGCGCGCCGGTCGAACACCTGGGCCACATAGACCTGCGCCGTCGGCGCGCGCTGGCCGATGGCCTCGATGATCGCGCTGCCATGGCCCAGGGCGTCTTCCTGCAAGGGGCCCTGGCCTATCCCTTCGGGCTGCAGGAAGAAGCGTCGTCCGCCCGCCACCCGCTGATGGGCGGCATGGCCGCTGTCGATCACGCCGATGCGCAGCTCAGGCTTCATGGGCCACCTCCAGCGCATGCAGTACGCCATCGCGCAATTCGAAGCGCAGTTCGGCATCGGCCAGGGTCGAGGGTCGGTGGCTGATGAGGATCCGCGTGCGCCCGGCGAACAGGTGGTCGATGGCCTCGATCACCTCGCGCTCGGTGGCCTCGTCCACCGCCGAAGTGGCTTCGTCCAGCACCAGGATCATCGGGTCCTGGAGCAGGGCCCGGGCAATGGCGATGCGTTGTTTCTGCCCGCCGGACAATTGCTGGCCGCGCTCCCCCAGGGGGCTGTCCAGGCCTTCGGGCAGGGACTCGATCAGCCCTTGCAACTGCGCCAGCCGCGCCACCTCGGCCACGGCTTCGCGGCTGGCATCGGGCACGCTGTAGGCCAGGTTGTCCGCCAGGCTGCCGCGAAACAGCACGATGTCCTGGCTGACCACCGCCACCCGCCGGCGCAACTGCGCCAGGTCCAGCTGGCGCAGGTCGACGCCGCCCAGCAGCACCTGCCCGGACTGCGGGTCGTGATGGCGCTGCAACAGGTCGATGAGCGTGCTTTTGCCTGCGCCCGAGGTGCCGCTGAGGGCCACTTTGCGGCCGTAGGGAATACGCGCCTCGATGCCCTGCAGGGTCGAGCCGCGGCCCGGGTGGCAAAAGTGCACTGCGTGAAAATGCAGCTCGCCCTGCTCCGGCACCGGCAGCGGCGCCTCGGGGTTGCTGATGCCCGGTTCCTCGCCACGCAGCTCCATGACCCGGCCCAGGCTCACGGTCATGCGCTGGATCGCCACATACAGGCCCAACAGGCTCTGCACCGGGCCCACCGCCATGCCCAGGTAGGTGGAAAAGGCAATCAGCGCCCCCAGTTGCCAGGTGCCCTGTACCACCCAGTAGCCGCCGATCAGGAAGGCGCAGGCCCGGGACAACGAGGTCAGGGTACCGGGCACCGCCTGGGTGAAGAACTCGGTGACTTGCAGTTTCAGCAGCTGTTGCAGGTAGCCCTGGCCAAGGCCATCCAGGCGCCGGGCCTCGCGCTGCTGCTGGCCGGCGCTCTGGATGAACTTCATCACCGGCAGGGTTTCCACCATGAACGAGGACATGTCCGCCGAACGCTCGCGTAACTGGCGCACATCGCGCTCCACCTTGCGCCGCATCCAGCGCAGCCAGAGCACGTCCAGGGGGATCAGCACCAGGGCCAGCAGCGACAGTTGCCAGGACAGGGTCAGGAGCATGGCCAGGGCGACGACAAGACCGATCACGCTGGACACGGCGGAGAACAATGAATCCACGGCAAAGCGCTGGATCTCCGCCACATCGCCATCCAGGCGCGACATCAGGTCGCCGATCCGCCGCTGGCCGTAGAAGCTCGGCGACAGGCGCTGCAGATGCCGATAGAGGTCGTCGCGCAGGGCGAACAGGATGCGCCCGGACAAGCGCGTGTGCAGGTAGCGGTTGACCCCGGAGAGCACGGTGCCCAGCAGCCCGGCACCGATCATCAGCGCGGCGATCAGCACCAGCCGCGGGAAGTCCCGGGCCAGCAGGCCGTCGTCGATCAGCAGCTTGGTCAGCCAGGGCTGCACCAGCACCAGCAGGGAAGCGCACACCGACAGCCCCAGCAGGCCGCCGATGGCCAGCCGGTGGGGCCGCACGAAACTGTAGAGCCAGCCCAGGGCGGCACTCAGGGCCTGGGGGTCGCGGCTGTCCACCAGCCGGGTGATCAGGCGCCGCATCAGGCGCGCAACTGTTTGAGCTTGCGGTACAGGGTCGCGCGGCTGATGCCCAGGGCGTCCGCTGCCGCCGAGACATTGCCCTGGTGGTTGTCCAGGGCACTGCGGATCAGCTCCAGCTCGTTCTCGCGGATGCTCCCGGTCTGCGGTCGGGCACTGGCATTGAGGTCGTCGAGCATGCTGTCGGGCAGGTGCTCCAGGCCGATGTGGCACTCACCGTCTTCGCGCAGGGCCAGGGCAGTGCGCAGGACCATCTCCAGCTGGCGGATATTGCCCGGCCAGTGGTAGTCCGCCAGCAGCCGACGCAGCTCATCGCTGAGGCTCACCTGGGCGCCACCGAGCTTGGCCAGCAAGCTGTCCACCAGGGGCTGCAGGTCTTCGCGTTCGCGCAGGGCCGGCAACAGCACGCTGATGCCGTTGACCCGGTAGAACAGGTCTTCGCGAAAAGCCTTGTCCTGCACCTGCTGCTTGAGGTCGCGGTGGGTGGCGCAGATCAGGGCGATGTCGATGTCCTGTTCTTCGCCGGCCCCCAGGGGCGCCACCTTGCGGTCCTGCAGCACGCGCAGCAGGCGGGCTTGCAGGGCCAGGGGCATGTCGCCGATCTCATCGAGGAACAGGGTGCCGCCGTGGGCCTGTTGCAGGCGCCCGATCATGCCGCCACGACGCGAGCCGGTGAAGGCGCCTTCGCGATAGCCGAACAGTTCCGACTCGATCAGGCCTTCGGGGATCGCCGCGCAGTTGACCGCGACAAAGGGTTTCTCGGCGCGACTGCCGGCGCGGTGCAGGGCCCGGGCCAGGACTTCCTTGCCGGTGCCGGTTTCGCCCAGTAGCAACACCGGCAGGTCATTGGCCAGGCCCTGACGGGCCATGCGCAAGGTGCGGGCGTAGCGGCTGTTGCCCCCGGCCAGGGCTTCCAGGTCCTGGGGCATGGCTGCGGCTTTCGGAGCGCTGCGTTGCGCGCGGTGCAGGTTGAGCGCTGGCTGCGGCGCCCGCAGGGCCTTGTAGAACAGCTCGCCCTTGGCGGTTTGCAGGCTGCCCACGGCGCCCTGTTGCAGGCGTGCGAGCAGTTGCAAGCCATCGACCCCGAGAAACTCTTCGCAGCGCCGGCCCACCAGGGCTGCGCGCGAGGTGTTGAGCAACTGGCAGGCCTGGCCGCTGACCGCGAGGATCTGCCCGCCCAGGCTCAGGGCCAGCAGCCCCTGCCACGGTGATTCGAGGTATTGCCGGCGGCTGTGGAAGGCCAGGACGATCTGCTCCGGGTAGGTGGCATGGAACACCCGGGCTTCGATCTGGCTGACCGCCATGGCCAGCAGCGCGGTGCTGTCCTGGGCCCGGCCCAGGGGGCCTTCGCGGGTCAGGTCGAGCACGCCCAGAATCTCGCCCTGGGGGCACTGGATGGGCACCGAGGTGCAGGAGAAATGGCTAAGACGGTCCAGGTAGTGCTCGCCGCAGTCGATCAGGGTCGGCCGGGCCTCCACCAGGGCCGTGCCCAGGGCGTTGGTGCCGCGGGTGGCTTCGCTCCAGCAGGCGCCAAGGGTGATGTCCTGCACGCCGCTGTCCTTGAGACGGTCGGCGCGACCTTCGATGGCCAGGATGGTGGCGTCGGCATTGGCCAGGATGATCATCCCGTCCTTGCCCTGATGCTGGCTCAGGTAGTCGATGGCCGGGATCGCCGCGTCCAGCAACAGGCGGTTGCTGGCCAGCAGCACTTCGAGGCTGGCGCTGGATTCCAGGGTCAGTTGGTGCTGGCTGCCAAAGTGCACGCCATGGCTGAGGCTGCGCCGCCATGAGGCATCGATTTCCGCACGCAGAACCCCGTCGGGGATCTGGCCTTCCAGGTGCAGCCGTTCCCGGGCCAGCCGGGCTTCGTGTTGCTGCTCACCCTTTATTGTTTTTATAAGAGTCATCAAGCGCTCCGAATCGGTCCGCCCGCTGCATCCCGCTCCACTCCCTTGGATTGCGCGAAGCACGCAAGCCGTGGTCAATGTCTACACCGGGTTCAGGGGGCAGTAAAGGGGCTTTGCCCGGATCATCGGGCAGCCCTGAATTGCTTACCCTGTCATTGGAGATCAAGCAAAACCTGCGCCAGTGGTACGGGCGCCCGAGCATCTTGACGTTAACGTAAAGCAAATGGCAAGTACCGCACGCCCCCCCTCCCGTTGGCACTGGCCTGCCAGCGAAGAGGGCCCCGAGATGAGCGCAGGGCTTGAGACCCCTTAGCCGGCAGGCCGGCTCCTAAGACGAATGCATGCCAGTTTGTGCAGGAACTGGCTTGCCAGCGAACGAGGACCTTTAGTCGGGAGCAAGGCGTAAGGCCCCTTTCGCGGGCAAGCCGGCTCCTGCGAGCGGGCGGGGCTGGTGGTGCCTACAGGGCCCAGGCGCCAGAGTCTGCGAAGAAGGCGCGGGCGTTGTCTTCCAGGCTTTCCAGGTGATAGCCGCCTTCCTGGACGATCAGGCACGGCAGGCCCAGGCTGCGGATTCGCTGGCCAAGGATGGCGAAGCCGTCCCGGGTCACTGCCACCTTGCTCTGCGGGTCGAGTTCATAGATATCGAACCCCAAAGACAGCACCAGCACCTCGGCATCGAACGCCTTCACCGCCACCAGGGCCTGTTCCAGACGGGCGAGGAAATCCCCTTCGCTGGCGCCATGGGCCATCGGCAGGTTGAGGTTGTAGCCCTCCCCCGCCCCGGCGCCACGCTCCTCGGCGAACCCGGCCACCCCCGGGTAGAAGTTGGTCGGGTCGCCGTGCACCGAGACATACAGCACATCGGCGCGCTCGTAGAAGATTTCCTGGATGCCCTGGCCGTGGTGCATGTCGGTGTCCAGCACCGCCACCCGGGCGTATTTGTCCCGCAGGACCTGGGCGGCGATCGCCGCATTGTTCAGGTAGCAGAAGCCCCCGGCCGCCTCGGACCGGGCGTGGTGGCCCGGCGGGCGGCACAAGGCGTAGGCCGCCGGCTCACCGTCGAGCAACGCCTGGGCCCCGGCGACGGCACTTTGCGCCGACCAGTAGGCTGCACGCCAAGTCGACTCACCCACCGGGCAACTGCCGTCGGCCAGGTAGCACGCGGCCTGGGCCAGGACCCCGCGCAGGGCATTGGGCTCACGCACGAAGATGTTGGACATCACCTCATCGCCCCAGTCTTCGGGGATGTCCTTCCAGCCCTGGTGCGCATCCTGCAGGAACGCCAAGTACGGCGCGCCGTGTACCGCCAGCAATGGTGCCATCCCGGCATCCCGTGGCTGCTCGACGGCAAAACCCAGGGAGTGTGCGGCCTGCACCAGGCGCTGGGCGCGCTCCGGAACCTCCTGGGGTATGCGCATCTGACCGCGCGAGTAGTAGCTGCGTGGATGGTGGAGCAACTGTTCGGGGTGGAAAAAACTGCGCATGACCTTCTCCTTATTCAACCTGGCCAGCACGGGCCAGCACGGCGTTAAGCAATACATCGGCGCCCTGGCGCACGTCCTCGGGCAACACGTCTTCGGCTTCGTTGTGGCTCAGGCCACCGACACAGGGAATGAACACCATGGCCGTCGGGCAATAGCGGGCCAGCAAGATGGCGTCGTGGCCAGCGCCGCTGACGATGGACTGCTGAGGGTAGCCCAGGCCATCCACCGCCTGCTGCACCGCCGCCACGCACTCGGCATCAAATGGCGTGGCCGGGCTGACCCAGTGCCGGCTGATACTGACCTTGAGCCCGCGCTGGCCGGCGATGGCCTGCAGGCGTTCCTCGACCTGCTGCTCCATGGCGGCGATCTGCCGATCCTGGTGGTGGCGCAGGTCGACAGTGAAGCTCAACAGGCCGGGAATGGTATTGCGCGACGACTTGGCGATGCTCAGCTCACCCACGGTGGTCAGGCCCAGGGGGGCAAAATCCGCTGCCAACTGCTCCACTGCAAGAATCATCTGCGCCGCGCCGTACAGCGCATCCTTGCGTAGCGGCATCGGCGTGGTGCCAGCGTGGGCCGCCAGGCCTTCGACCTGCACATCGAGCCAGCAGATGGCCTGGCCGCCGCTGACCACGCCGATGCTCTTGGCGTTGTCTTCGAGGATCGGGCCCTGTTCGATATGGGCTTCGAAGTAGGCATCCACCGCTGCGCCCAGGGGCCGGCTGCCGGCATAACCGGTGCGCTGCAGGGCCTGGGCGACGCTGATGCCATCGACGTCACGCACCGCCAGGGCGGCGTCCAGGGCCATGACCCCGGTGAACACCGCCGAGCCGAACATCGCCGGGGTGAAACGCGCGCCCTCCTCGTTGGTCCAGACCGCCACTTCCAGGGGCTTGCGGGTCTGGATCCCGAGGTCATTGAGCGTGCGTACCACTTCCAATCCGGCCAGCACACCGTAGACCCCATCAAAGCGCCCGCCTTCGGGCTGGGTGTCCAGGTGGCTGCCCATCATCACCGGGGCAGCGTCCGGGTCGCTACCTGGGCGCCGGGCAAACAGGTTGCCAATGGGGTCGACGCTCAGGCTCATGCCGGCCTCGGTGCACCAGTGGGCAAACAGTTCGCGACCGGCCCGGTCTTCATCGCTCAAGGCCAGGCGGCAGTTGCCGCCACGGGCCGTGGCACCGATTTCGGCCATGGCCATCAGGCTCGCCCAGAGGCGCTGGCCATTGATTTTCAACATCATCAGATTCTCCAGACAATCAGGCGTGGGATGCCATTTCCAGGCGATGGGCGTGAGCGTGCCGGCGTGCCAGGGCCAGCACGCAGATCAGCGAAACGGCAGCGATCAGGCTGTAGAACACCGCCATCGGCCACCATTGGCCAATGAACCGATGGGCCAGCCAGGTGCCGATCAGCGGGGTCAGGCCGCCGGCCAGGGCACCGCAGACCTGATAGGCCAGGGAGATCGCGGTGTAGCGCACCCGGGTCTCGAACATGCCGCTGACGTAACCGGCGATCACCGCATAGAAGGAAGCCATGCACACCACCGCCAGGGCGATGCCGAGGATCATCAGCGGCGCCTGCCCGGAACTCACCAGCACGAACATCGGATAGGGCGAGACCATGGCCAGTACTGACACCAGGCATAGAAAGCGAGTGGCGCCGATTTTCTCGGCGGTCCAGGCCGCCAGGGGCTGGATGCAGAACTGGATGATCGCCACCACGAACAGGCATTCGAGAATCAGCGAACGGGGAATCTCCAGTTGCTGGGTGGTGTAGGCAATCATGAAGGTGTTGGTGAAATACACCCCGGCGATTCCCAGGGTATTGGCGCCGATGCACAGCAGCAGCGGGCGCCAGGCCGTGCGCAGCACTTCCATCACCGGTGCCTGTTCCTTGCGCACCGATTTGGCCGCCTGCTCGCGGCTGGCGAGAAACTCCGGTGACTCGTTGACCCCCAGGCGAATCGCCAGGCCCACCAGCAGCAACAGCGCACTGGCCAGGAACGGCAGGCGCCAGCCCCAGCTCATCAGGGCGTCCTCGGGCAGGCGGGTCACGGCGCTGAAGGCCAGCAGCGAAAGGATCAGCCCCGCCGGGCTGCCCAGTTGGGCGAAAGACGCGAAGAAGTTGCGCCGGCCCTTGGGCGCGTGCTCGCCGGCCATCAACACCGCCCCGCCCCACTCACCGCCCACGGCAATGCCCTGGACGATGCGCAGCAGGATCAGCAGCACCGGCGCCAGGGCACCGATCTGTGCATAAGTTGGCAGCAGGCCGATGCAGACCGTGACCACGCCCATCATCAGCAGGGTGATGACCAGGGATTTCTTGCGGCCGATGCGGTCGCCGATATGGCCAAAGATGATGCCCCCCAAAGGTCGGGCGAAGAAGCCCACGGCAAAGGTGCCGAAGGCGGCCATGGTGCTGAACAGCTTGTCGTCGGAGGGGAAGAACAAGGCACCGAACACCAGCGCCGCGGCGGTGGCGTAGATATAGAAGTCGTACCATTCGATCATGGTGCCGATAAAGGCGGCGGCCGCAGCCCGGCGAGGCTGAGGCGAAGCGGAAGGCTTCATGGTTGGCTCCCTTGATTATTTTTTTGGCAGGAGGAAGGGTCGGGCGCAGGGGCTTCTGCTGGCACCTGTCTGGGGTGGATTTATCCGTTCCGGGGGATAATTAGTCAATTTTCTATTGGTTATCTCGATTATTATCCTGGCTTATTATTCAGCTACCGCCCGCACCAGAGCCCCTGCCATGTCCGACCGCGATGCCCGCCGCCTGCTCAACGACCGCCTCGACTGGAACCTGTTGCGCACCTTTCGGGTGATTGGCCAGGAGCTGAGCATCAGCCGTGCAGCGGCGCGCCTGCACTTGACCCAGCCGGCGGTCAGCCAGGCCCTCAAGCGCCTGGAAGAACAACTGGGCCGGCAGTTGATCGCCCGGCGCGGCCCACGCTTTGCCCTGACCGAAGTGGGTGAGCAGATCTTCGCACTGGCTGGAGAGATCTACGGCCAGATGTCCCAGGTCAGCAGCATGCTGGAACAGCCCGCCGACGAAGTGATCGGCAAAGTGCGGCTGTTGATCATCAGCCGGATCTTCAGCGAACGCTTCGACGAGTTCCTGGCCGACTTCCATCGTCAGCACCCGCGGGTCGATCTGGAGGTGGAAGTGATGCGCAGCTCGGACATCGTCAGTGCCCTGCAGGAAAAGACCGCGACCCTGGGCTTGAGCCTTAACCGCCGGCCACAGCCGCGCCTGGAACAGCGGCTGTTCCTGCGTCAGCGCTATGCGTTTTTCTGCGGCAAGCACCACCCGCTGTTCGGCCGCGGGGATGTGGCCGAGGGCGATCTGCAACGGGAGAACTTCGTCAGTTTCACCAGCGACCAGATCGGCGGCATGCTCTCGCCGCTGACCATCTTTCGCGATCAGCAGGGCTTCAGCGGGCGCATCGTCGCCTCATCCCCGAGCCTGGAAGAAGTACGACGCCTGGTGATCGCCGGGTTTGGCATCGGCTGCCTGCCGGAGCATGTGGTGGCCGCCGATGTCGACGCCAGGCTGCTGTGGCGCCTGCCGCCACACGAAGGCATTGCCGATGTCGACATTCACCTGCTGTGGAACCGCGAGCAGCGCATGAGCCGGGCCGAGGTACTGTTTCTGCAGAGCATCCAGCACATGCTCAGTCAGCATGAGCCGGTGCCGGGTAGCCTGATGTTGAAATGATTCAGACGTGGGGATCGCCAGGGGCCTTGGCCGGGGCGGCGTACTGCGGCTTGAGGTGGCCGTTCTGGTCCAGTAGCCAGGCATCCATGATCTGCCGCACCACGGGGCCGGCCACCCGACCACCGGCTTCGCCGTTCTCGATCATCACCGAAATCACGATCTGTGGATGCTCCGCCGGGGCGAAGCCCACGAACAGGGCGTTGTCACGGTTGCGCTCGCGGGTCTTGAGACGGTCATAGCGCTCGCCCTGCTTGATCGCCACCACCTGGGCCGTACCACTCTTGCCGGCGATGCGGTACTGCGCCCCGGCTGCCGCGGCGCGGGCGATACCGCGGGGATCGTGCATCACCATCTGCATGCCGTGGTTGACCTGATCCCAGTCACGGGGATTCTTCAGCAGGATGTTGGGCATCGGATGCTCGTCCACCGGGGCCACGCCATCGATGGCCTTGGCCAGGTGCGGACGGTTCCACACGCCCTTGTTGGCAATCAGCGCGGTGGCCTGGGCCAGTTGCAGCGGCGTGACTTGCATATAGCCCTGGCCGATGCCAAGGATCACGGTTTCCCCCGGGAACCATGGCTGGCGACGGGTGGCGCGTTTCCAGGCCTGGGAGGGCATCAGGCCGGGAGACTCTTCGAACATGTCCAGAGAGACCTTCTCGCCCAGACCGAACATCGCCATGTAGTCGTGCAGGCGGTCGATGCCGAGCTTGTGCGCCAGGTCATAGAAGTAGGTGTCGTTGGAACGCATGATCGCTGCGTCCATGTCCACCCAGCCATCGCCGCTGTGGTTCCAGTTGCGGTACTTGTGGTCGAAGTCCGGCAGTTGGTAATAGCCCGGATCGAAGACCCGGGTCGAAGCGGTAACCACGCCGCTATCGAGGCCGGCAATCGCCACTTCCGGCTTGATGGTGGAGCCCGGCGCGTAGAGCCCCCGCAGCACCCGGTTGAACAGGGGCCGGTCGATGGAGTCGTGCAGCGCAGCGTATTCCTTGAAGCTGATGCCGGTGACGAACAGGTTGGGGTCGAAACTTGGCTTGCTGACCATGGCCAGGACTTCGCCGGTGGCCGGGTCCAGGGCCACCACGGAACCACGGCGATCGCCCAGGGCCTCCTCAGCGGCTTCCTGGAGCTTGATGTCCAGGCTCAGGACGATGCTCTTCCCAGGGATCGGATCGGTGTGCTTGAGCACTCTCATCACCCGGCCCTGGGCGTTGGTTTCTACTTCCTCATAACCGACATGGCCGTGCAGTTCGGCTTCGTAGAATTTCTCGATGCCGGTCTTGCCGATGGATTGGGTGCCACGGTACTCCACCGAGTCCAGGGTCTTGGCTTCTTTCTCGTTGATCCGCCCGACGTAACCGATGGAGTGGGCAAAGTGTGCGCCTAGGGGATAGTGACGGACGAACTGGGCTTCCACGTCCAGGCCGGGCAACCGGTATTCGTTGACCGCGAGCACGGCGATCTGCTCTTCGGTGAGCTCGTAGAACAGGGTCACGGGGACGAAGGGATGACGGGCCTGCTTCATCTCCTTGTCGAACAGCGTGCGGTCTTCCGGGGGCAAGTGCAGCAGATCGACCACGGTGTCCAGCTCGCCCTTGAGGTCGGTGGTGCGTTCGCGAGTGATCGTCAGGTTGAAGCTGGGGCGGTTGTCCGCCAGGACCACGCCGTTGCGATCGTAGATCAGCCCCCGGGTGGGAGTGATCGGCAGCACATGGACGCGGTTGTTCTCGGAAACGGTGGAGTGGTAGTCGAACTCCACCACTTGCAGAAAATACATCCGCGCCACCAGGGCGCAGGTGATGGCCACCACCAATACGGCACAGGCCAGCAGCCGTTTGTTGACCAGGCGGCTTTCTTTCTCGTGGTCCTTGATCGGAATCGCTTCGGGCATTGCTACAGCTTCTCGGTGAATAGAGGTCGACGCTGTTCCGTGCGGATGAACTCAAGTCCTTTAAAAAGAGCTGCACCATACCAAAAACCACCCACGGACTTTGAGGGGATTTCCATCGCGGCTGATCAATGGCGCCTTGGCGGCTACTTAGATAGCGCAAGTTTTTCCACGCGCAAAAACAAAACCCCAACTGCATGCGCAGTTGGGGTTTCGGAATTTAATCTTGACGATGACCTACT
>NZ_JBXAJB010000010.1:0-285220 GCF_058796855.1 Pseudomonas sp. GW823-FHT03E05 | reverse complement strand
CGGGAATAGCTCAGTTGGTAGAGCACGACCTTGCCAAGGTCGGGGTCGCGAGTTCGAGTCTCGTTTCCCGCTCCAAATTCACAAGAACGCCGCTCATTGAGCGGCGTTTTTGTTTGCCTGCGATTCAACACTGCAGCCAGTGCCCAGAAAAAAGGCCCGCCAGTACACCTGTGCGGGCCTTTGTCGTTTGCCTTGTCTACAGCGACAGCAGCAACCGCCCGGCGAACAGCAGCAGGATCAGCCCCATGCAGCGCTCGAACCAGTGCCCCAGGCGCATGAACAGCAAGCGCACCCGAGAGCTGGAGAAGAACAGCGCGACGATCACGAACCACAGCGCATTCACCAGGCACATCCAGGCGCCATATAGGGCCTGGATGCTCAGTGGGGTGGTGGCGCTGACCAGGGTGGTGAAGATCGCCAGGAAAAACAGGGTCGCCTTGGGGTTGGTGGCATTGGTCAGAAACCCCGTGGTAAAGGCTCGCAGCAAGGTCTGTTGGGGCTCATCGGTGGGCGCCTCGCCGGGAAGGCTGGTCTTGGCCTTGCTGCGCAGCAGGCTGATACCCAAGTACAGAATGTAGGCGCCGCCCAGCAGCTTGGCCGCGCTCAGCAACCAGGGCGTAGCGTGCATCAGGGCGCCCACCCCCAGCAGGGTGTAGAGCACGTGCACCGAGATGCCGGCGCCGATGCCCAGGGCGGTACAGACCCCGGTCATGCGGCCAAAGCGCACGCTCTGGCGGATGGTCACGGCAAAATCCGGCCCGGGAGCGACCACCGCGAGAAAGTGAACCAGGGCCAGGGCGAGGAACTCGCCAAGATAGTTGGACAGCATGCGGACTCCGCAAAGCAGGATGATTGAGTGGCAGGCCGTTTTCAGTCGAGGCTGTAGCTGACCGAAAGGGTGCCTTTCTTGAGTGAGACCGCGGTGATGAGCACCGCGCCCAGTTGCTGCAGGTGGCTGACGTGGGTGCCGCCGCAACCATAGGCCGGCAGTTGGCCAAAGCTGATCTGGCGCGAACCGTCCGCCATTGTGCTATGCCGTTCCAGGTCGGCCTCTATCCACAGCGCAATCGCGTCCTGCACGCTGGCGCCGTCGATCTCCCGGGGCTGCTCTGCCGGTTTGAACGACACCCGGCCTTCACCTGGCCAGTGATGGGCCTTGATCGGTATCCAGCCCTGGCTTTGCACGAAGTGGCCGATCAGGTGCCCGGCGGAGTGCATGCGGCTGTTGAACAGGCGCGCGGCCTCATCGACCCGGGCCTCGAAAATGCCCGGCTCCAGCGGCTGGTCCAGGTAATGCACGATCTGCTCGCCTTCCTGGGCCACCCGCAGAACGGCGGCCTGGCCGATCCAGCCGGTATCGCTGGGCTGGCCGCCACCCTGGGGGTGGAAGGGCGTGGCGTTGAGGGTGACCGCGAATTGCTGTTCGTGGGGGATGCAGCTCAGGACCTCGACGGAGGTCAGTAACTGGTCATTGTCGTAATACAGGCGCCGCGTCATTTCTCTAACCCTGGAATTCAGTGTTTTTTTATTATGCTGCCTGGGCGATTGCGTGATAATCCGTTCGAAACTCAATGGACTATTGCGTCATGAGCATAAATCTACCCCTGCCTTTGCTGGCAGAAATGGCCATTTTCGTCAGGGTCGTGGAGACCGGCAGCTTCTCCGAGGCGGCACGCCAGCTGGGCTCCTCGCCTTCGGCGGTCAGCCGCAGCATCTCGCGCCTGGAAAAGGCCCTGGCCACCCGGTTGTTGCAGCGCACCACACGCAAGTTGCGCTTGAGCGACGGTGGCGAAGAGGTGTTCAAGCGTTGCAGTGAAATGGTCAGTGCGGCCCGTTCGGTGATGGAGGTCAGCGGCCAGTTCACCCACGAAGCCGAAGGCGTGGTGCGGGTCAGCGTGCCCAAGGCGGTGGGGCGTTTCGTGGTGCACCCGCACATGCCGGAGTTTCTGCGGCGCTATCCCCAGGTCGATGTGGAACTGCTGCATGAGGACCGCGATGTCGACCTGATCGACGACAACGTCGACCTGGCGATCCGCATCACCGATCGCCCGCCGCCCGGGTTGATCGGTCGCCAGCTGTTGCGCATCGATCACCTGCTCTGCGCCACCCCGCAGTACCTGGCCGAGCACGGTACGCCGGCCCATCCCCAGGACCTGCGCCAGCACAGTTGCATCTACCTGGGCGAGACCCCCAGCGATGCGCGCTGGAAGTTCACCCAGGGCAGCAAGGCGGTCACGGTGGGGGTGCGCGGGCGCTATGCGGCCAACCACACCGGGGTGCGCCTGGATGCGGTGCTGCAACACCTGGGGATCGGCAGCCTGCCGTACTTCACCGCGCGCCATGCCCTGGAGCAGGGGCTGATCGTCCAGGTGCTGCCGGAGTGGACCTTCCTGGCCTCCTACCACGGCGGTGCCTGGCTGCTGCATTCACCGACCCGTTACCTGCCGCCCAAGTTGCGGGTTTTCATCGACTACCTGGTGGAGTGCCTGGCCAAGGAGCCGACCCTCAACCGCCCGGGCAAAGCGGAACGCCCGCTGTAGGAGCTGGCTTGCCAGCGAATTCTCTGACAGGCCGGCGCTAAAAGGCGCCCATGAAAAAGGCCCGCCGGGCGAACCGTGCGGGCCTTGGCTGCGCCGGGTGCAGTGATCAGTGCTTGCTGTCCTGGGCAGAAAGCGCCAGCAGCTGCTTTTCCTGGTTCCAGTCGAAGGGCTCGTCGTTCTGCTCGGCTTCGAAACGGCGCTCTTCCAGGGCCTGGTACAGGTCGATTTCTTCATCGGGCATGTAGTGCAGGCAGTCACCGGCGAAGAACCACAGCAGGTCACGAGGCACCAGGTGGGCGATCTGCGGGTAGCGCTGCATGATCTGGCACAGCAGGTCCTGGCCCAGGTACTGGCTTTCGATCGGGTCGATCGGCAGCGAGGCACGCAGTTCGTCGAAGCGCTCCAGGAACAGCGCGTGGCTTTCCTCGGGCACCTGTTCGGCTTCACCTACGGCGACCAGGATGCTGCGCAGGTGGTCCAGCAGGACGAGATGATCGGCGACGATGTTGGACATGACAGGGTCCTCAAGAGCAAAACGGGCGCGGGAGTATATAGCTCCCGCGCCCGGTTTCATAATCGACCTGCCCCGAAGGCGGCTGTCTAGCGGGTCTTGCCTTCGCTCAGGGTCAGCTCCTCCTTGGCAAAATCATCCACATCGATGACCTTGCGCCGCGCCGCCTCGGCCTCGTGCAGGCTCTGGGCCTCGGCGGCCTGCAGCACGCCGGCTTCCAGCGCCGCGTCGATGGCCGATTCGCCGGCAGCCGGTTTGACCTGGCCGCTTTTCAGCGCTTCGTGGAGCTTCTTGTGCAACGGGTGCACGGCGCTCAGCAGGTTGCTGGCATGTTGCAGGGCGCCCACCGGGTCGTCCTTGGATTGCGGGCGGTAGCAGCCGGCAAGCACCGCTTCCAGGGCCGGATCGCCCTGGGCACGACCGATGATCGCCGCCACTTCGGCATCCAGCTGGTCCGATGGCCCGGTATGGCGACGGCCGAAGGGGAACACCAGCACCCGCAGCAGGCAACCGAACACCCGGTTGGGGAAGTTGCTGAGCAACTCGTCCAGGGCCCGTTCGGAATGCCCGAGGCTCTCTTCCATGGCCCAGGCGAGCAGGGGGCGCAGGTATTCCGGGGAGTCCAGGTCGTGGTAGCGCTTGAGCGCTGCCGACGCCAGGTACAGGTGGCTGAGCACATCCCCCAGGCGGGCGGAAAGGCGCTCGCGGCGTTTGAGTTCGCCCCCCAGCAGCATCATCGAGAAGTCCGCCAGCAGGGCGAAGGCCGCGGCCTGGCGGTTCAGGGCACGGAAGTAGCCCTGGCTGACCTTGTCTCCCGGAACGTGTTCGAAGTGGCCCAGGCCGAGGTTCAGCACCAGGGTGCTGGCGGCGTTGCTCACGGCGAAACCTATGTGCTTGAGCAGCAGGGCGTCGAACTCCTGCAGCGCCTGGTCGTGGTCTTCGCGACCGGCCAGGGCCATTTCCTTGAGCACGAACGGATGGCAGCGGATTGCCCCCTGGCCGAAGATCATCAGGTTGCGCGAAAGGATGTTGGCGCCTTCCACGGTGATGAAGATCGGCGCTCCTTGCCAGCTGCGGCCCAGGTAGTTGTTGGGGCCCATGATGATGCCCTTGCCGCCGTGCACGTCCATGGCGTGGCTGATGCACTCGCGGCCGCGCTCGGTGAGGTGGTACTTGAGGATCGCCGACAGCACCGAGGGTTTTTCCCCCAGGTCCACGGCGTTGGCAGTGAGCATGCGTGCACTGTCCATCAGCCAGGCATTGCCGCCGAGGCGGGCCAGAGCCTCCTGGATGCCCTCGAAGGCGGCGAGGGGCACGTTGAACTGCTCCCGCACCTGGGCGTACTGGCCGGTCACCAGGCTGGTGAATTTGGCGGCGCCGGTGCCCACCGCGGGCAGGGAGATCGAACGGCCCACGGACAGGCAATTCATCAGCATCATCCAGCCCTTGCCGAGCATTTCCTGGCCGCCGATGAGGAAGTCCAGGGGAATGAACACGTCCTTGCCGGAGTTCGGGCCGTTCATGAAGGCCGCGCCCAGGGGCAGGTGGCGGCGGCCGATATCCACCCCGGGGGTGTCGGTGGGGATCAGTGCCAGGCTGATGCCCAGGTCTTCCTGGTCGCCCAGCAGGTGGTCCGGGTCATGGGCCTTGAAGGCCAGGCCCAGCAGGGTGGCCACCGGGCCCAGGGTGATGTAGCGCTTTTCCCAGTTCAGGCGCAGGCCCAGGGTTTCTTCACCCTGCCATTGGCCTTTGCAGATGATCCCGGTGTCGGGCATGGCCCCTGCATCGGAGCCGGCCAGGGGGCCGGTGAGGGCGAAGCAGGGAATGTCGTCGCCCCGGGCCAGCCGCGGCAGGTAGTGATTGCGCTGTTCGTCGGTGCCGTAGTGCAGCAGCAGTTCGGCCGGGCCCAGGGAGTTGGGCACCATCACGGTGGAGGCCAGGTCGCCGCTGCGGGTGGCCAGCTTCATGGCCACCTGGGAGTGGGCGTAGGCCGAGAAGCCCTTGCCGCCGAACTCCTTGGGAATGATCAGGGCAAAGAAACCGTGCTCCTTGATGTGGGCCCAGGCTTCGGCCGGCAGGTCCATGTGCTGGCCGATCTGCCAGTCGCTGACCATGGCGCACAGCTCCTCGGTCGGGCCGTCGATGAACGCCTGCTCTTCTTCGGTCAACTGGGCCTTGGGGTAGGCCAGCAAGGTATTCCAGTCGGGGCGGCCACTGAACAGCTCGCCGTCCCACCAGACGGTGCCGGCATCGATGGCATCGCGCTCGGTCTGGGACATCGGCGGCAGAACCTTCTGGAACCAGCTGAACAGCGGCGCACTGAAATACTTGCGCCGCAGATCGGGCAGCAGCAGAGGGACGGCGACCGCTGCCAGCAGCACCCAGAAAATCAGCAGCAGCCAGCCGGGAGCACGGCTAAAGGCGCCCATGGCCAAGAGGTAGATGGCGACCACGCCGAGGGCGGGCAGGGGGGCGGTACGGCGATGGGCCAGGTAGGCCACTGCGAGCACCAGAACCAGTATCCACAACAACAGCATATTCAATCCTCCGTGAAACCAGGGGTGAAATCACCCTCAGAGCGTAGTCGGCCTTCGACAGCGCGGGTGAGCAGGGCAGTGCGGGTGCAATGCAAGTCTGTATCTTGCGGGCCAGGCCCGGTTGATCGTGGGGGCCATGATCTTTGGCCGATACGTCGTTATCACTGGGGCGGACGCCTCGATAGACTCAGGCTTCCTCTCGGAGGTCATGCCCATGAACGAGTACCTGCGTCCCAGCCGCTTCATCGATAGTGACCACCCGGCGGTGGTGGAGTTCGCCGAAACTCATCGCGGTGCCAGCCGCGATCCCCGACAGCAAGCCGTCAGCCTCTATTACGCGGTGCGCGAGGCCGTACGCTACAACTTCTACAGTTTCAGCCGTGATCCCCAGACCTTGCGCGGCAGCCATGCCCTGGCCACCGGCGAGAGCTATTGCGTGCCCAAGGCCACCTTGCTCGCCGGTTGTGCCCGGCATTGCGGGATACCGGCGCGCATCGGCCTGGCCGATGTGCGCAATCACCTGTCCACACCCAGGCTGCTGGAGCTGCTGCGCAGCGATGTATTCGCCATGCACGGCTACACCGAGTTCTATCTGCAGGGTCGTTGGGTCAAGGCCACGCCGGCGTTCAACCGGCAATTGTGTGAAATGTTCGATGTGGCGCCGCTGGATTTCGACGGCCTGGAGGACAGCGTTTTCCAGCCTTTCAATCGCCAGGGCGAACAGTCGATGGAGTACCTGGTGGACCACGGGCAGTTTGCCGACGTGCCGCAGGAGCTGTTTTTCGGCCACCTGGAAAAATGCTACCCGCACCTGTTCGACGCGCAGCAGCCGCAAGTGCTGGCAGACCTGCGCGGCGATTTGAGTCGCGGCTGATCAGGCGTAGACTGCCCCGGCATTCATTACTGAGGGATGGTCATGCTGAAGATCTGGGGTCGCAAGAACTCGTCGAATGTCAGGAAGGCACTCTGGTGCGCGCAGGAACTGGGGCTCGCCTATGAGTCCCTGGACGCCGGCGGCGCCTTTGGGGTGGTGGACACCCCGGCGTACCGGGCGCTGAACCCCAATGGCCGGATTCCACTGATTGAAGACGGCGACTTCGTGCTCTGGGAGTCCAATACCATCGTGCGCTACCTGGCTGCGCGCTACGCCGCCGATAGCCACTGGTACCCGGCCGACGTGCAACTGCGGGCCAGCGCCGAGAAGTGGATGGACTGGACCACCTCGACCTTCGCTGAACCCTTCCGGCATCTGTTCTGGGGCGTATTGCGCACCCCGGCCGAGCAGCAGGACTGGGCGCAGATCAACGCCGCCAAGGCCACGTGTGCCGAGCTGCTGGCGCGGGTCGATCAGGCCCTGGGCGAGCAGCCTTACCTGTCCGGGCAGGAGATCGGCGTGGGCGACATTCCCCTCGGCAGTTTCATCTACGCTTGGTTCGAGATGCCCATCGAGCGTCCTTCCATGCCCCATCTGCAAGCCTGGTATGAGCGCTTGAAACAGCGCCCGGCCTATCGCCAGGCCGTGATGACCGCGTTGACTTAATACCCACTATCGATACGGGTGACTGTACTTGCACGACGCAGGCACGCAACATGGCGGGCGTCCGGCGTCGTTGCAATCGGCTCGGGCCGCCCTTACTTATAAAATTCCCCCTTCTTGGTGCATGAATCCGATATGAGTTCCGCTCTGTCCATCCGGCAGCTAACCAAAACCTACGGCAACGGTTTCCAGGCCCTGAGTGGTATCGATCTGGATGTCGCCGAAGGTGACTTTTTCGCCCTGCTCGGCCCTAACGGGGCCGGCAAATCCACCACCATCGGCATTCTCTCGACCCTGGTGAACAAGACCAGCGGTACGGTGAGCGTCTTCGGCCACGACCTGGATCGTGAGCCGGCGGCGCTCAAGCGTTGCATCGGCGTGGTGCCGCAGGAATTCAACTTCAACCAGTTCGAGAAAACCTTCGACATCGTCGTGACCCAGGCCGGCTACTACGGCATTCCGGCGAAGATCGCCAAGCAGCGCGCCGAGCAGTACCTGACCCAGCTCGGCCTGTGGGACAAGCGCGATGTGCCTTCGCGTTCCCTGTCCGGTGGCATGAAGCGGCGCCTGATGATCGCCCGCGCGCTGGTGCATGAACCGCGCCTGTTGATCCTTGACGAACCTACCGCCGGGGTCGATATCGAGCTGCGCCGTTCCATGTGGAGCTTTCTTACCGAGCTCAACCAGAAAGGCATCACCATCATCCTCACCACCCACTACCTGGAAGAGGCTGAGCAGCTGTGCCGCAACATCGGCATCATCGACCACGGCACCATTGTCGAGAACACCAGCATGCGCCAGTTGCTCAGCCAGCTGCATGTGGAGACTTTCCTCCTCGACCTGAAGAACGACCTGAGCGTGGCGCCGCAACTGGCCGGCTATCCGACCCGGCTGGTGGACAGCCATACCCTGGAGGTCCAGGTGGACAAGGCCGTGGGCATCACCGCGCTGTTCGGCCAACTGGCCCTGCAGAACATCGAGGTGCTGAGCCTGCGTAACAAAACCAACCGTCTTGAGGAGTTGTTCGTGTCCCTGGTGGAGAAGAATCTGTCGAAGGTGGCGGTATGAGTTCGGAGTTCAAACCCAACCTGGTGGCGCTCAACACCATTGTCTATCGCGAAGTCCGGCGCTTCACCCGGATCTGGCCGCAGACCCTGCTGCCCCCGGCCATCACCATGGTCCTGTACTTCGTCATCTTCGGTAACCTGATCGGCCGGCAGATCGGCGACATGGGTGGTTTCACCTACATGGAGTACATCGTCCCGGGGCTGATCATGATGTCGGTGATCACCAACTCCTACGGCAACGTGGTATCGAGCTTCTTCGGCAGCAAGTTCCAGCGCTCCATCGAGGAGTTGATGGTCTCGCCGTTGTCGCCCCATACCATTCTCATCGGCTACACCTTGGGCGGGGTGCTGCGGGGGCTGATGGTGGGGGTCATCGTGACGCTGCTGTCGCTGTTCTTCACCACGCTGCAGGTGCACCACCTGGGCATCACGGTGCTGGTGGTAGTGTTGACCGCGACCATCTTCTCGCTGCTGGGCTTCATCAACGCAGTCTTTGCACGCAACTTCGACGATATCTCGATCATCCCGACCTTCGTGCTGACGCCCCTGACCTACCTGGGCGGGGTGTTCTACTCGATCAACCTGCTGCCGCCGTTCTGGCAGACGGTGTCCCTGGCCAACCCGGTGCTGCACATGGTCAACGCCTTCCGTTTCGGCATCCTCGGGGTGTCGGACATCAAGATCAGCATCGCCATTACCTTCATGCTGGTGGCCACCCTGGTGCTGTATATCGGTTGCGCACGGCTGCTGGTGAGCGGGCGCGGCATGCGTCAGTAAATGCCTTTAGTGCGTCATGCAAACGGCCTCCCTCGGGAGGCCGTTTTCGTTGGTCATTGCCGTTGCTGCTTGCGCCTGGACCATTGGCGCGCGACCCACCAGCGCCAATAGAGCATGGTCAGGCAATAGGCAGTGGCCCCCAGCACCAGCCCGGCCACCACCGAGCCGAGGAGGAAAGGTTGCCACAGGGTTGCCAGCTGGCTGCTGATCCACTCCCAGGTCAGCTCGTCGGGCAGGGTGCGCGGCGGCACGTTCATCAGCCAGGCCCCCAGTTGGTAGGTGCAGAAGAACACCGGCGGCATGGTGATGGGGTTGGTCAACCAGACCAGGCTGACACTGATGGGCATATTGCCGCGCAGCCAGATGGCCAGTACCGCAGCCAGCAACATCTGCATTGGAATGGGAATAAAGGCGGCGAACAGGCCCACGGCCATGGCCCGGGCCACCGAGTGTCGATTGAGGTGCCAGAGGTTGGCGTCATGCAGCAGGGTGCCGAGAAAGCGTAAGGACTTGTGTTCCCGGATGCTGGTCGGATCTGGCATGTAACGTTTGAATAAGCGCCGGGGCATAAGGCTTCTCGGTCGGGTCAGGCGACGATTATGACCGGATTCTAGTCGGCGAAAATTCAGACATTGTGACAAATGATAAAGCCGCGCTGCCCATCCTCGACTAAGCCAAGAGTATGAACTCCCAAGGAGGGGCGGGCGGATGCGTAGCGCAATGCTGGCGCTGGCTGCGGGGCTGCTGGCGCTGGGTTTCATGCCGGCCTTGCCCCCAGGCTGGCTGCTGCTGTGTATGGCGATACTGGCCTTGATGCTGTTGCCGTTTCGTACACATCCAGTGGCATTTTTCCTGTTCGGTTTCACCTGGGCCTGTGTCTCCGCGCAGTCGGCCCTTGATGATCGCCTGGCGCCGCGCCTGGAGTCACAGACCCGCTGGCTGGAGGGGCGGGTGAGCGGCCTGCCGGAGCAGGCGGGCGGCGTGGTGCGTTTCGAGCTGGAAGATGCCCAGGCCCGCCGTGAGCGGCTGCCCCGGCGCATGCGGCTGGCCTGGCGTGAGGGCCCGGCGCTCAAGAGTGGCGAGCGCTGGCGGCTGGCGGTCAAGCTTCGCCAGCCGATGGGATTGTTGAATCCCCAGGGCTTCGATTACCAGGCCTGGCTGCTGGCGCGCCGTATCGGCGCCACCGGCACGGTCAAGGCCGGGCAGTTGCTGGCACCGGCCCCGAAGGCCTGGCGGCAAGGATTGCGCCAGCGCTTGCTAGAGGTCGAGGCACAGGGGCGCGGTGCGGGGCTGGCGGCGCTGGTGATGGGCGACGGTTCCGGCCTGACGCGGCAAGACTGGCAGCTGTTGCAGGACACCGGCACCGTCCACCTGATGGTGATTTCCGGGCAGCACATCAGCCTGCTGGCTGGGGTGATCTATTTCGCGGTGGCCGGGCTGGCCCGCCATGGTCTCTGGCCCGAGCGCTTGCCGTGGTTGCCCTGGGCCTGTGCCCTGGCCTGGCTCGGCGCCCTGGGCTACGGCCTGCTGGCGGGGTTCGATGTGCCAGTGCAGCGCGCCTGTGTGATGGTCGCCCTGGTACTGCTCTGGCGCATGCGCTTTCGCCATCTGCGGGCCGGCTGGCCCCTGCTGCTGGCGTTGAATGCGGTGTTGCTGGCCGAGCCGCTGGCCAGCTTGCAGGCGGGGTTCTGGCTGTCCTTTGCCGCAGTGGCAATCCTGATCTTGATCTTTGCCGGGCGCCTGGGGGCGTGGAGCTGGTGGCAGGGCTGGACCCGGGCCCAATGGTTGATCGCCATTGGCCTGCTGCCGCCGTTGCTGGCTCTGGGGCTGCCTATCAGCCTCAGCGGGCCGCTGGCCAATTTGCTGGCGGTGCCCTGGATCAGCTTTCTGGTGTTGCCGCCGGCTTTGCTCGGCAGCCTGCTGCTGCCGGTGCCTTATGTGGGTGAGGGCCTGTTGTGGCTGGCCGGTGGATTGCTGGACGGGTTGTTCCGCTTGCTCGGATTGATTGCCGGTGGGTGGCCGGCCTGGGTGCCGCCGCAGATCCCTCTGTGGCTATGGGGCATGAATGCTCTGGGCTGCCTGTTGCTGCTGTTGCCCAGGGGCGTGCCCATGCGGGTTCTGGGTTGGCCGCTGTTGCTCCTGGCGGTCTGGCCACCCCTGGCGCGCGTGCCCGAAGGTGAGGTGGAGGTCTGGCAGCTGGATGTGGGGCAGGGCCTGTCATTCATCCTGCGTACCCGTGATCACGCCCTGCTGTATGACGCTGGCGCGCGGGTCGCCGAGTTCGACCTGGGAGAGCGAGTGGTAGTGCCGACCCTGCACAGGCTCGGCATCCGGCGGCTGGACCTGATGCTGCTCAGCCATGCCGACAACGACCATGCCGGTGGCGCCCAGGCGGTGCAGCGCGCAATGCCCGTGGGCGAGGTCCGCGGTGGCCAGCCCGACGCCTTGCCCGCGGGCCTGCAGGCAAGGCCTTGCGACAGTGGGCTGAGCTGGGTGTGGAATGGCGTGCGCTTTCGCCAGTGGCAATGGGCAGCGGCGACCGACGGCAATCAGGCTTCGTGCGTGCTCCAGGTCGAGGCTGCCGGCGAGCGCCTGCTGCTCACCGGGGACATCGACGCCCGTGCCGAACGAGCCTTGCTCGACAGCCCGCTGGCGGTGCGGACCCACTGGCTGCAGGCACCCCATCACGGCAGCCGCACCTCTTCATCCATGGCCTTGCTGCAACGGCTGGCCCCCGACGCGGTGCTGATTTCCCGTGGGCGGGGCAATGCCTTCGGCCACCCCCATCCTCAAGTGCTGGCACGCTATCGGCGCCTGGACATGGCAATTTATGACAGCGCCGAACAGGGTGCCCTGAGGCTGCAACTGGGGGCCTTCGGGGCGGCGCATGGCCTTCGCGAGCAACGGCGATTCTGGCGTGAGCCGCTCGCAATGCCTTAAATAACCGTGGGTTATTAAAGCCTGTGAGCATGCGACATCACGGTCTTCGGTGCGTCCGGCCCCTATGTTAGAGTGGCGCACTTTTTCGAGGGGGCTGTCACTGTGTGGGAATTGGTCAAATCCGGCGGCTGGATGATGTTGCCGATCATTCTGAGTTCCATTGCTGCCGTGGGCATCATTGCCGAGCGTCTGTGGACCCTGCGGGCCAGCCGTGTCACCCCGCCCCACCTGCTGGGGCAGGTCTGGCGCTGGATCAAGGACAAGCAGCTGAACAAGGAAAAGCTCAAGGAACTGCGCGCCGATTCGCCCCTGGGCGAGATTCTGGCGGCGGGCCTGGCCAACTCCAAGCATGGCCGCGAGATCATGAAGGAATGCATCGAAGAGGCTGCCGCCCGGGTCATCCATGAGCTGGAACGCTACCTCAACGCCCTCGGCACCATTGCCGCCATGGCACCGCTGCTGGGGCTACTGGGCACCGTGCTGGGCATGATCGACATCTTCAGTTCGTTCATGGGCTCGGGCATGACCACCAACGCGCACATCCTCGCAGGCGGTATTTCCAAAGCCCTGATCACCACCGCCGCCGGCCTGATGGTGGGCATTCCCTCGGTGTTCTTCCACCGCTTCCTGCAACGCCGGGTCGATGAACTGGTGGTGGGCATGGAGCAGGAGGCGATCAAGCTGGTGGAAGTGATCCAGGGCGACCGCGATGTCGATCTGGCCGAGGGCAAAGCGTGAAATTCCGTCGCAAGCCCCGGGAAACCGTGGACATCAACCTGGCGTCGTTGATCGACGTGGTGTTCATCCTGCTGCTGTTCTTTGTTGTCACCACCACCTTCACCCGGGAAACCGAGCTGCGGGTCGACCTGCCGGAAGCGGTCAGCGGCTCGCCGGCCGAAGACCAGCAGGTCAAGCAACTGGATATCGCCATCAGCGCCGACGGCGTGTTTTCGGTGAACAACCAGGTCCTGCCCAAAAATGACCTGGAGACCTTGATCGAGGCCCTGCAGAAGGAGTCGGCGGGCGACACCAACCTGCCGCTGTCCATCAGCGCCGACGGCAAGACCCAGCATCAAGCGGTGATCACTGCCATGGATGCAGCCGGCAAGCTCGGTTTCAGCCACCTGCGCATGACCACCGTCGAGGCGGACCCGGCACCCTGATGGCACTTTCCGATCGCCTGCTCAATGCCTGGTACAACGGCCACCCCGCGCTGAAACTGCTGCGCCCCCTGGAATGCCTGTATCGCCGAGTGGTGACGGGCAAGCGCCAGCGCTTTCTTGCCGGTGAGGGGGCGATCTATCAACCACCTGTGCCGCTGATCGTGGTGGGTAACATCACTGTCGGCGGCACCGGCAAGACGCCGTTGATCCTGTGGCTGGTGGAGCACTGCCAGCGCCTCGGGTTGCGGGTCGGGGTGGTCAGCCGCGGCTACGGTGCCAAGCCGGCGCAACTGCCCTGGCGCGTCAGCGCCGAAGATTGCGCCGCGGTGGCCGGTGATGAGCCGCTGCTGATCGTCCAGCGCTGCGGCGTGCCGCTGATGATCGATCCGGATCGCGGCCGCGCGGTACAGGCCCTGCTGGCCGCCGAGCCGCTGGACCTGATCCTCTCCGACGACGGCCTGCAGCACTACCGCCTGGCCCGTGACCTGGAGCTGGTGCTGATCGATGCCGCCCGCGGCCTGGGCAACCGCCGCTGCCTGCCTGCCGGGCCGCTGCGCGAGCCGGCGGAGCGTTTGCAGAGCGTCGACGCGGTGCTCTACAACGGCGCAGTTGATGACCGTGACGACGGGTTCGCCTTTCATCTCAAGCCCTCGGTGCTGGTCAACCTGCGCAGTGGCGAGCGTCGTGCGCTGGAGCATTTCGCCCCCGGCCAGGCGCTGCATGCGGTGGCGGGCATCGGCAATCCCCAGCGTTTCTTCAACACCCTTGAAACGCTACACTGGCGGCCTGTTCCCCATGCATTTGCCGATCACGCTCAATACAGTGCGCAGGCCTTGACCTTCACCCCGTCATTGCCGCTGGTCATGACCGAGAAAGATGCGGTCAAGTGCCGGGCTTTCGCGACAGACGACTGGTGGTACCTGGCGGTCGATGCCCAGCCTTCGCCGGCCTTCGTCGCCTGGTTCGACACCCAGTTGATGCGCCTGCTGCCTGATCGTCTGCTGCCTTAATTCGCTTTTATCCAGGGAATCCTCATGGACACCAAACTGCTCGACATCCTCGCCTGCCCGATCTGCAAAGGCCCCCTCAAACTCAGCGCCGACAAGACCGAGCTGATCAGCAAGGGCGCGGGCCTTGCCTATCCGATTCGCGATGGCATCCCGGTGATGCTGGAAAGCGAGGCGCGCACCCTGACCACCGAAGAGCGCCTGGACAAATGAGCAGCGCCTTCACCGTTGTCATCCCGGCGCGCTACGCCTCCACTCGCCTGCCAGGCAAGCCGCTGCAACTGATCGCCGGCAAGCCGATGATCCAGTGGGTCTGGGAACAGGCGCGCAAGAGCAGCGCCGAGCGAGTCGTGGTGGCCACCGATGATCAGCGCATCGTCGAGGCCTGCCAGGGCTTTGGCGCCGAGGCGCTGCTGACTCGGGAAGATCACAACTCCGGCACCGACCGGCTGGCGGAAGTCGCCGCCCAGCTGGGCCTGGCCGCGGATGCGATCGTGGTCAACGTACAAGGCGACGAGCCGTTGATCCCGCCGTCGGTGATCGATCAGGTAGCGGCCAACCTGGCAGCCCACACCGAAGCGCGCATGGCCACCCTGGCCGAGCCGATCGAGGACGTGCAGACCCTGTTCAACCCCAATGTGGTCAAGGTGGTCAGCGACCTCAACGGCCTGGCCCTGACCTTCAGTCGCGCCACCTTGCCCTGGGCCCGGGATGCCTTTGCCCAGAGTCGTGAGCAACTGCCCGAAGGCGTGCCTTATCGCCGTCACATCGGCATCTATGCCTACCGCGCCGGCTTTCTTCACGACTTCGTCAGTTGGGGCCCGTGCTGGCTGGAAAACACCGAATCCCTGGAGCAACTGCGTGCCCTGTGGCATGGCGTGCGGATCCACGTGGCCGACGCCCTGGAAGCACCGCCTACCGGCGTCGATACCGCCGAAGACCTTGAGCGCGTTCGGCGCCTGCTGGAGGCCTGATGCGGGTTCTGTTCGTCTGCCTGGGCAATATCTGCCGCTCGCCCACCGCCGAAGGCGTGCTGCGCCGCAAGTTACACGAGGCCGGCCTGGGTGACCAGGTGCAGGTCGCCTCTGCGGGCACCAGCGACTGGCACGTCGGCAAGGCCCCGGACAAGCGCAGCCAGCAGGCTGCCTTGCGGCGCGGCTACGACCTGTCGGCACAACGGGCGCAGCAGGTCGGCAGCGCCGATTTCGCTGTCTATGACCTGATCTTCGCCATGGACCAGAGCAACCTGCGCAACCTCAAGGCCCTGCAACCGGCCCGGGGCAAGGCCGAGCTGGACCTGTTCCTGCGTCGCTACGAGGCGGCGCTGGATGAAGTGCCGGATCCGTACTACGACGGCGAGCAGGGTTTCGAGCAGGTGCTGGACCTGATCGAGGATGCCTGCGACCGGCTAGTGGTCGAATTGAAGGGGCGGCTATGACCCTGGACATTCAGGCCGATGTGTCCCTCAAGCCGTTCAACAGCTTCGGGGTCGAGGTCAAGGCGAAGTGGTTTGCCCAGGCCCACAGCGACGACGAGGTACGCGAGGCCCTGGCCTATTGCGCTACCCACCAGTTGCCGCTGCTGGTGATCGGTGGCGGCAGCAACCTGCTGCTGACGGCGGATATCCAGGCCCTGGTGCTGCGCATGGCCACTCGTGGCATTCGCCTGCTCAGCGATGACGGGCAGCGGGTGGTGGTCGAGGCCGAGGCCGGGGAAACCTGGCATCCCTTTGTCCAGTGGACCCTGGAGCAGGGTCTGTCCGGGCTGGAGAACCTGAGCCTGATTCCCGGCACCGTCGGCGCAGCACCGATGCAGAACATCGGCGCCTATGGGGTGGAGATCAAGGACGTGTTCGCCGGCCTGACCGCCCTCGATCGGCAGACCGGCGAGCTGCGGGAATTCGACCTGGCGCAGTGTCAGTTCGCGTACCGCGACAGCCTGTTCAAGCATCAGGCCGGTCGCTGGTTGATCCTGCGGGTGCGCTTTGCCCTGAACCGTGTCGATCACCTGCACCTGGAATACGGTCCGGTGCGCCAGCGCCTGAGCGAGCAGGGCATCGAACGGCCGACGGCCAGCGATGTCAGCCGGGCGATCTGCAGCATCCGCAGCGAGAAGCTCCCGGACCCTGCCGTGCTGGGCAATGCCGGCAGCTTCTTCAAGAACCCGGTGGTGCCGGCGGCACTGGCGGCGCAGATCAAGCAGTCGTATCCGGGGCTGGTGGGTTACCCCCAGGCCGATGGGCAGGTGAAGCTGGCGGCCGGTTGGCTGATCGAACAGGCGGGCTGGAAGGGCTTTCGCGAGGCGGATGCCGGGGTCCATCGCTTGCAATCGCTGGTGCTGGTCAACTATGGCGGCGCCAGCGGCCTGCAGTTGCTGGAACTGGCGCGGCGGATCCAGCGCGATATCGCCGAGCGTTTCAGTGTCGAGCTGGAGATGGAGCCCAACCTCTATTAGCGAGAGCCGGCTTGCGGTGGATAGCAAAAAGCCTTGCCTGGCTGACGTTCGGGCAAGGCTTTTTTGTTAATTGCGGCTTAACTTAGCAGGCTAAGAATCAGCTTTCTGCTGTTCCCAAAGGCCCGGTGAAGCCTGTCTTCACAAGAGAGCCCGATTAGCCTGAGCCGATCTGCGTGCACCGCAGCCGCGGTACTGCACGGCGGATGACTCGACCCCATCACTCAGAAAATGCGGGCGTGCCCATGATTACCCTGAAGCTCAACGGTCAAGATCATCAACTGGACGTCACCGAGGACATGCCGCTGCTGTGGGCTATCCGCGACGTGGCGGGCTACAACGGCACCAAGTTCGGCTGCGGCATGGGCCTGTGCGGCGCCTGTACGATTCATATCGACGGCGACCCGGCGCGCAGTTGCATCACGCCGATAGGCTCGGTGCAGGGCAAGAACGTCAGCACCATCGACAACCTGCATACCGACCCGGTAGGGCAGGTGGTGCAGCAGGCCTGGCTGGATACGGCGGTGGCCCAGTGCGGTTACTGCCAGGGCGGGCAGATCATGTCGGCCACTGCCTTGCTCAAGGTCCACCCCAACCCCAGCGACGAGCAGATCGAAGAGGCGATGCTCGGCAATATCTGCCGCTGCGGTACTTACAACCGGATCAAGACCGCGATCCGACAGGCTTCCAGCCATCTGCAGGAGGCCAAGGCATGAACCGCCTACCGCAGGATTTTGCCCTGAGCAACCTCAGCCGCCGGGGCTTTCTCAAAGGTGTGGGGGCCACCGGGGCCCTGGTGCTGGCTGCGAGCTGGGGCTGGCAGGAGGCCTTTGCCGAGGACAAGAAATTCGGTGCCGACGGCATGCCCCACGGCTGGGTCGATGACCCCAAGGTCTACGTGAGCATTGCCAGCGACGGCAGCGTCACGGTGATCTGCAATCGCTCGGAGATGGGCCAGGGCGTGCGCACCAGCCTGAGCATGGTGGTGGCCGATGAACTGGACGCCGACTGGGCGCAGGTCAAGGTTCGCCAGGCACCGGGTGACGAGGTGCGTTTCGGCAACCAGGACACCGACGGCTCGCGCAGCATGCGTCATTGGTACGAGCCCATGCGCCGCTGTGGCGCGGCTGCGCGGACCATGCTGGAACAGGCCGCCGCTGCGCAGTGGCAGGTGCCATTGGCGCAGTGTCGGGCGCAGTTGCACAAGGTGGTTCACCAGCCCACCGGGCGTGAGCTGGGCTATGGCGCCCTGGCCGCTGCGGCAGGCGCCCTGGCGGTGCCTGCCCGGGATAGCCTGCGCCTGAAGCAGCCCGGGGAGTTCCGCTACATCGGCAAGGAGGCCACCCGGGCCATCGATGGCCAGGACATCGTCAACGGCCGTGCGGTGTACGGCGCCGATGTGCATTTCGACGGCATGCTGTTCGCGGCGGTGGCGCGGCCCCGGGTGTATGGCGGCAAGGTCAAGTCGGTGGATGACAGCGCAGCCTTGAAGGTACCGGGGGTGATCAAGGTCGTGCCCATCGACAGCCGCCCCTTGCCTTCGGAGTTCCAGCCCCTGGGCGGCGTGGCTGTGGTGGCGAGCAACACCTGGGCGGCGATCAAGGGCCGCGATGCCTTGAGGATCGAGTGGGAGGATGGTGCCAACGCTGGCTACGACTCCATCCAATACCGCAAGCAACTGGAGGCGGCGGCGCGGCAACCGGGCAAGGTGGTGCGCAGTACCGGCAACCTGGATGAGGCCCTGAAGGGCGCCGAGAGCAGCCTGGAGGCCAGCTATTACCTGCCGCACCTGGCCCAGGCGCCGATGGAGCCGATGGTGGCCGTGGCGCGATTCCAGGACGGTCGCTGCGAGGCGTGGGCACCGAGCCAGGCGCCACAGGTGACCCGCGAGCGAATCGCCGAACGCCTGGGGATCGGCTTCGAGCAGGTCACGGTGAACGTCACGCTGCTGGGCGGCGGCTTCGGGCGCAAGTCCAAGCCCGACTTCATCCTGGAGGCGGCGATCCTGGCCAAGGCCTTTCCCGGCAAGGCGGTGCGGGTGCAGTGGACCCGCGAGGACGATATCCACAACTCCTACTTCCATACCGTGTCGGCGGAATACCTCAAGGCCGGGCTGAACAAGGACGGCCTGCCGGCGGCCTGGCTGCACCGCACCGTGGCGCCGAGCATCACCGCGCTGTTCGCCCCGGGGATGAATCACGAAGGCGCCTTCGAGCTGGGCATGGGCTTTACCAACATGGCCTACGCGATTCCCAACGTGCGCCTGGAAAACCCCGAGGCCGCGGCCCATACCCGGGTCGGCTGGTACCGTTCGGTGTCGAACATTCCCCATGGCTTCGCGATCCAGAGTTTTGTCGACGAACTGGCCCACAAGGCCGGCCAGGATCCGCTGCAGTACCAGCTCAAGCTGCTGGGGCCGGATCGTCAGATCGACCCCCGAACCCTGAGCGAAGAGTGGAACTACGGCGAATCCCCTGAGCGCTACCCCATTGATACCGGGCGCCTGCGCACGGTGCTGGAAACCGCGGCCAAGGCGGCCGGCTGGGGGCGCTCGCTGCCCAAGGGGCGCGGTCTGGGGCTGGCCGTGCACTACAGCTTCGTGACCTATGTGGCGGCGGTGATCGAGGTGGAAGTGAAGGACGATGGCACGCTGATCGTGCATCAGGCCGATATCGCCGTGGATTGCGGCCCGCAGATCAACCCCGAGCGTATCCGCTCGCAATTCGAAGGGGCTTGCGTCATGGGCCTGGGCAATGCGGTGCTGGGGGAGATCAGCTTCAAGGAGGGCAAGGTCCAGCAGGACAATTTCCATATGTACGAAGTGGCGCGCATGTCCCTGGCGCCGAAACAGGTGCAGGTGCACCTGGTGACGCCGCCGGGGGACGTGCCCCTGGGCGGGGTGGGAGAGCCCGGTGTGCCGCCGATTGCGCCGGCCCTGTGCAACGCGATCTTCGCCGCCACCGGCAAGCGCATACGCAACCTGCCGGTGCGCTACCAGTTGCAGGGCTGGCAGCAGGCGAGCGCCTGATGGACAGCGTCGACCTGAATGTCCTGCGCAGTGTCCTGGAATGGCGGCGCGCCGGGCGCGGCGTGCTGCTGTACAGCGTGGTGCAGACCTGGGGCAGCGCGCCGCGGCCACCCGGCGCCATGCTGGCCTTGCGCGACGACGGGGTGGTGATCGGCTCGGTGTCCGGAGGCTGTATCGAGGATGACCTGATCAGCCGCCAGGGCGATGGGCGCCTGTCTCGCCACGGGCCGCCGGTGCAACTGGTGACTTACGGCGTGACCCTGGAGGAAGCGGCGCGATTCGGCCTGCCCTGTGGCGGCACCTTGCGCCTCACCGAAGAGCGGGTTGGCGACCCGGCCTGGGTCGCCGAATTGCTCCAGCGCTGCGAGGCACACCAGATCGTGGCCCGGGAGCTGAACCTGGGCACCGGCCAGGTGCTGCTCAAGACGGCGAACCGCGGCGATGAATTGGCGTTTGACGGGGTCACCCTGCGGGCGATCTACGGACCGCGCTGGCGCTTGCTGCTGATCGGCGCCGGGCAGTTGTCGCGCTATGTGGCGCAGATGGCCCGCTTGCTGGATTTCGAAGTGCTGATCTGCGATCCGCGCCAGGAGTTCGTGCATGGCTGGGAGGGGCAGGATGGACGTTTTGTCGCCGGGATGCCCGACGATGCGGTGCTGAGCATCGAGCCCGACGAGCGCACGGCAGTGGTGGCCCTGACCCATGATCCGCGCCTGGATGACATGGCGCTGCTGACGGCGCTCGACTCCCGGGCATTTTACGTCGGCGCCCTGGGTTCCCGGGCCAACAGCCAGAAACGCCGGGACAATCTGGCGCTGCTGGGTCTTTCGGCGCAGGCCATCGAGCGCTTGCACGGGCCGGTCGGATTGCCCATCGGCAGCCATACGCCGGCGGAGATTGCCTTGTCGTTGCTGGCGGAAATCGTCGCGCTGAAAAATGGCGTCGAACCGCTGCAGAAGAAGCTCCCGGTGCGAGTGGCGGAGACGGTGAGGTGAGCCGCAAGCCTTGCGCGATCATCCTGGCGGCGGGGCAGGGCAGGCGTTTTCGCCAGGTGGCCGGGGCCGGGCAGGACAAGCTGTTGGCGCCCTGCCGCGGGCGTGACGGGGTGCAGCGGCCGGTGCTGGAGCAGGTGCTGGTGAGCCTGCCGGTGGACGTTGCCCAGCGAGTACTGGTGACCACGGCGGATCGACCCCAGGTGGTGGATCTGGCGCGTGCCTACGGTTGTCAGGTACTGGTGCTTGAGTCCGTGGGCATGGGGCATAGCCTGGCCGCGGCAGTGGCTGCCTGCGCCGATGCTCATGGCTGGATGGTCTGGCTGGGGGACATGCCCTTTATCCTGCCCGCCACCGCCAGTCGGGTGATGGAGGCAATGACCGAGGAGGGCATCAGCGTGCCGCGGCTGGGGGATGAGTTGGGTCATCCGGTGGGCTTTGGCCGGTCTTATGGCGCAGCGTTGCAGGGCCTGTCTGGTGATCGGGGAGCCCGGCCGCTGTTCGCTTCGGGGCGGGTGGTGGAAGTTCCGGTGACGGATCCGGGGGTGACCTGGGATGTGGACGTTCCGCAGGCGTTGCTGTTTCCGGATTGTCAGGTGCTCCAGGTATAAAAAAGCCCCGCCCGGTTACCCGGGCGGGGCTTTTTCATGGGCTGCTGGAATCAGACGAGAGGTTTAGGCTCGTGCTGTTCTTCCTCGGCATGCACAGCGTGCTCGACAGCGCGCGGTGCTTGCTCAGCCACAGGGGCCGATTCTTCCACTGCAGGTTCGGCCACTGGCGCCGGTGCAGTCTCTTTGGCTGGCGCAGGGGCGGCCTCGACCACCTCCGGCGCTTCTACCGGAGCCGGCTCGGCGGTCACCACGGCTTCAGCCGGAGCAGCAGCGGCAGCCAGCTCGGCTTCCTTCTGCAGGCGCTCGGCTTCACGCTTGCGGCGACGCACTTCGCGTGGGTCGTTCGGTGCACGGCCATTGCTGGTCAGGGTGCTGACCGGCGCGGCTTCAGCTTCGACAGCGGGTGCAGGCTCTTCGGCCACCACCGGTGCTGCAACCGGAGCCGGCTCTTCAACCTGGGCAGGATGCTGGGCCGCTACAGGCTCTTCAACCACCACTGCTGGCTCGGCAACCGGGGCTGGCGCAGGGGCTTCCTGAACCGGCTCGATGGCCTTTTCTTCAACCACTGGCGCCTGGGCTACAGGTTCTGCTGCCGGTTGTTCGGCAACCACAGGCTGGGCTTCGACAACCACGGCCGGTTCGGCAGCCACTTCAACCTGAGCCTGCTCTTCAGCCACTGGAGCCACTTCCACTGCAGGAACCACTGGGGCTTCTACCGGCGTGGTGGCTTCAACCACTGGGGCTTCCGGAGCCTTGTCTTCTACAGCGGCAGTCGCACGTTCGGCTTGCTGGTGAGCTTCGGCTTCAGCGTTGGCGCTGATGGCGGTGCTGGCAACCGCGGCAGTTACCGCAAGGCCGGCAGCCAGATCGGCGCTGCTTGGCTCTTCGGCGTTTTCTTCCGAGCCTTCGATCACATTGCCGTTGGCATCACGTTGACGCTCGCGACGGTTGCTGCGACGACGCTGGCCGCGGGAGCGACGACGTGGGCGTTCGCCTTCGGCGTTGTCCTGGCCGTCTTCCTGCAGTTGCTCTTCGTTCGGCAGCGCTTCTTCTTCGCTGGCGGCAGCGGCTTGAGCCTGTTCGGCACGTGGTTGGCGCTCTTCACGTGGCGCACGTGGCTGGCGCTCTTCGCGAGGCTGGCGCGCCGGACGTTCTTCGGCAACAACGGCGGCGGTAGCAGCGGCTGCAGCTGGAGCGGCGTCCAGAGGCTCGCGCAGTTCACGCACACGTTCTTCACGCTCGCCACGTGGCTTGCGCTCTTCACGCGGGGCGCGTGGCTGGCGTTCTTCGCGCGGTGCACGGGGTGCGCGTTCTTCGCGGGCTACCGCTTGAACTTCTTCACGGGCTTCGCGAACTTCGCGTGGCTGACGCTCTTCCCGTGGTGCGCGTTCTTCACGCGGAGCACGTTCTTCGCGCGGCTTGCGCTCTTCATCGCGGCGACCGTTACGGTTGCGGCTCTGCTGGCGGCCATTGCGACGCTGTTCTTCGTTGCTGCGAGCAGGGCGCTCGGTCACTGGCTTCTCGACCACGACCGGTGCGGCTGGCTCTTCCTTGGTAGCGAACAGGCTGACCAGGGACTTCACCAGGCCTTTGAACAGGCTTGGTTCGGCCACTGGAGCCGGTGCAGCTACAGGGGCAGCGACGACTTCGGTCGGAACCGGAGCGTTGGCGCGGGCCGGGGCCGTCTTCACTGCCGCTTCCTGGCGAACCAGGGTGCGGGTGGCGGCGGTTGGCTGGACTTCTTCGGCTTCGGCGGCGGCCGCTGCGATTTCGTAGCTGGACTGGTTGGTGTTGGCTTCCGGGCTGTCATCACGCAGGCGCTGAACTTCGAAGTGTGGCGTTTCGAGGTGATCGTTCGGCAGGATGACGATGCGGGCACGGGTGCGCAGTTCGATCTTGGTGATCGAGTTGCGTTTTTCGTTGAGCAGGAAAGCGGCGACCGGAATCGGCACTTGGGCGCGAACTTCGGCGGTGCGGTCTTTCAGGGCTTCTTCTTCGATCAGGCGCAGGATCGCCAGGGACAGCGACTCGACGTCACGGATGATGCCGGTGCCGTTGCAGCGCGGGCAGACGATGCCGCTGCTTTCGCCCAGGGATGGACGCAGGCGCTGACGGGACATTTCCAGCAGGCCGAAGCGCGAGATGCGGCCGATCTGCACGCGGGCGCGGTCGGCTTCCAGGCATTCGCGGACTTTTTCTTCCACGGCACGCTGGTTCTTGGCCGGGGTCATGTCGATGAAGTCGATGACGATCAGGCCGCCGATGTCACGCAGGCGCAGTTGGCGAGCGATTTCTTCCGCTGCTTCCAGGTTGGTCTGCAGGGCGGTTTCTTCGATGTCGCTGCCTTTGGTGGCGCGGGCCGAGTTGATGTCGATGGACACCAGGGCTTCGGTCGGATCGATGACGATGGAGCCGCCGGAAGGCAGTTCGACCACGCGCTGGAAAGCGGTCTCGATCTGGCTTTCGATCTGGAAACGATTGAACAGCGGCACGCTGTCTTCGTACAGCTTGATCTTGCTGGCGTACTGCGGCATCACCTGGCGGATGAAGGTCAGGGCTTCGTCCTGGGCTTCAACGCTGTCGATCAGCACTTCGCCGATGTCCTGGCGCAGGTAGTCGCGGATCGCGCGGATGATCACGTTGCTTTCCTGGTAGATCAGGAATGGCGCGGAACGATCCAGGGACGCTTCCTTGATGGCGGTCCAGAGTTGCAGCAGGTAGTCGAGGTCCCACTGCATCTCTTCGCTGCTGCGGCCCAGGCCGGCAGTGCGCACGATCAGGCCCATGTCGGCGGGTGCCACCAGACCGTTCAGCGCTTCACGCAGTTCGTTGCGCTCTTCGCCTTCGATGCGGCGGGAGATACCGCCGGCACGCGGGTTGTTCGGCATCAGTACCAGGTAACGGCCGGCGAGGCTGATGAAGGTGGTCAGGGCGGCGCCCTTGTTGCCGCGCTCTTCTTTCTCGACCTGGACGATGACTTCCTGGCCTTCGCTCAGGACGTCCTTGATGTTGACGCGGCCTTCGGGGGCTTTCTTGAAGTATTCGCGGGAGATTTCTTTGAGGGGCAGGAAGCCGTGGCGCTCAGAGCCGAAATCGACAAAGGCAGCCTCGAGGCTTGGTTCGATGCGAGTGATGCGGCCTTTATAGATGTTGGCCTTTTTCTGCTCGCGGGCTCCGGACTCGATGTCCAGGTCGTAGAGGCGCTGGCCGTCTACCAGAGCAACACGCAACTCTTCGGGTTGAGTTGCGTTAATCAGCATTCTTTTCATGTAGTACCGTCGGTTTCCGGGCTGCCGGAAACGGCGTTCGGCACACACGACTTCTCACGGTCGGTGTCAGGTGCGTCAGGAGTGGTTGACCACTCGAGTGTCTAGCGAGGTTCGTCCGGGTAACTAAGAACGAAGTCGCGACTTACGCGTCCTGCTTGCTGTGGTGACTAAGGCACCGCTTAAGCAAAAGTCTGTCAGGAGGAGGAATCAACCGGCGACTGTGGACGAGATGAAGCGTCTTGATAAAGCCTAATGCTACACAGTCCGACGGTTGTGCATCTCCACCCTACACGTATCCCTGATAATTCGGGTGCTGCCGCGCGCAGAATCCGCAGCGGGTTGGCATTTACCGTGAACTCCGAAAGGGGAGGTCACGCATCATGGCTAAAGGCGTTGTTTCCGCAACTTTCGCTCGGGATCGTTTGTCGCTGACTGCACTTTGTGAACTGGCCGTTAATCGCTGCGTAAAAGGCGAGTAGTCACTCTGCTTTCTACGGGTTTCAGGCCTCATGTCACCTGCGCTTGTTACAACGCCGAACTCTTCCGTTAGATAGTGAAAACTGCGTAGGACGGCCTTGCGTCCTTATGAATTGCGTTGGTCAGGGCCGGCTGTTTGCCGCTGTTCCTCTGCCCAGCCGCTTTTGGCGGCGTTCGCGACTATAGCAGCAATCATTAAGTGCTTCAAATCCATAAAAAATTGTTATCATTCGCGCCATGACGACTACTGCCCCCTCGACTCCAGGCGTTCAATTGCTTGAGGTCTCGCCGGAATATGCCGGCCAACGTATTGATAACTTCCTTCTCGCCCGGCTCAAAGGCGTGCCCAAGACCTTGATTTACCGCATTTTGCGTAAAGGCGAAGTGCGAGTGAACAAGGGGCGGATCAAGCCCGAGTACAAGCTGCAAGCGGGTGATGTGGTGCGCGTGCCTCCCGTGCGGGTGCCCGAGCGCGATGAGCCGGTGCCGCTGGCTCAAGGGCTGCTGCAGCGCCTGGAAGCCTCGATCGTCTTCGAAGACAAGGCCCTGATTGTGATCAACAAGCCTGCCGGGATTGCCGTGCATGGCGGCAGCGGCTTGAATTTCGGGGTGATCGAAGCCTTTCGTCAGTTGCGCCCGGACGCCAAGGAGCTGGAGCTGGTGCATCGCCTCGATCGGGACACCTCCGGCCTGCTGATGATCGCGAAAAAACGCAGCATGCTGCGTCATCTGCATGCCGCGCTGCGGGGCGATGGCGTGGACAAGCGTTACATGGCGCTGGTCCGTGGCCATTGGGCCACGGCGGTGAAGCAGGTGCGTGCGCCGCTGCTCAAGAGCAACCTGCGCTCCGGCGAGCGCATGGTGGAGGTCAACGAAGAGGGCAAGGAGGCCTTGACCGTGTTCAAGGTGCTGCGCCGCTTCGGTGATTTCGCCACCATGGTCGAGGCCAAGCCGGTGACCGGGCGTACTCACCAGATTCGTGTGCACACCCTGCATGCCGGGCACTGCATTGCCGGTGACAGCAAGTACGGCGATGACGATTTCACTCGCGAGATCCGTGAGCTGGGCGGCAAGCGCCTGTTTCTCCATGCCTATATGTTGACGGTGCCGCTGCCCGATGGCGGCGAGCTGAAATTGCAGGCCCCGGTGGATGAGATGTGGGCCAAGACCGTGGAGCGCCTGAGTGCACCCTGATTACAAACTGCTGATCTTCGACTGGGACGGCACTCTGGCCGATTCCATTGGTCGGATTGTCGAGTCGATGCATGCATCTGCTGATCGTTCCGGCTTTCCTCGCCGCGATGACTACGCCGTCAAGGGCATTATCGGTCTGGGGTTGCCAGAGGCGATTCGCACACTGTATCCGGAAATAGATGATGGGCAGTTGGTAGCCTTTCGTCAGCATTATGCGGATCACTACATTGCTCTCGAGGCAGAGCCTTCGCCTCTGTTTGCTGGTGTGGTGCAGTCTCTCGACGCCTTTCGGGATGAGGGATATCAGCTGGCTGTCGCCACCGGCAAGGCCCGGCGAGGGCTGGATCGAGTGTTGAAGGCCCATGGTTGGGAAGGGTATTTCGATATCACCCGGGCGGCCGACGAAACCGCCAGCAAGCCTCATCCGTTGATGCTGGAGGAAATCCTTGCTCATTGCGGGGTTGGGCCGCGGCAGGCTTTGATGGTTGGCGATTCGTCCTTTGATCTGTTGATGGCGCGCAATGCCGGAATGGATTCGGTGGCCGTGAGCTACGGTGCTCAGTCCATCGAGGCCTTGCAGGCATTCGAGCCGCGCTTGTCCATCGACCGTTTTCCTCAATTGCACGCCTGGCTGAGCCAGGGTGCCGATTAAGTTTTTGCTGGGGTAGCAGGCATGACCGACGAATGGAAGGCGCCGAGCAAGGCGGGCGCTGAAGGTGGTGATGATAAAAGCTGGAAACTGCTGGAGAAGACGCTGTTGGCCAGCGTCCAGGAACAGCGTCGCTCGCGGCGCTGGGGCATTTTCTTCAAGCTGTTGACCTTTATTTACCTGTTCGCGGCGCTGGCGTTGTTCACGCCGCTGATGACCATGGAAAAGAATGCCACTCGTGGCGGTAGCTACGCCGCGGTGATCGATGTCACGGGGGTGATTGCCGACAAGGAATCGGCCAGTGCTGACAATATTGTCGGCAGCCTGCGTACTGCGTTCGATGATCCCAAGGTCAAGGGTATTGTGCTGCGTATCAACAGCCCTGGCGGCAGCCCGGTGCAGTCCGGCTACGTCTATGACGAGATTCGTCGTCTGCGGGCTTTGCACAAGGACACCAAGGTCTACGCGGTGATCTCGGATCTCGGGGCGTCGGGTGCTTACTATATCGCCAGCGCTGCTGACGAGATCTATGCCGACAAGGCGAGCCTGGTGGGTTCCATTGGTGTGACGGCGGCCGGCTATGGCTTTGTCGGCACCATGGAGAAGCTGGGGGTTGAGCGTCGCACCTATACCTCGGGCGAGCACAAGTCGTTCCTGGATCCGTTCCAGCCGCAAAAGCCTGAAGAGACCCAGTTCTGGCAGGGCGTGCTGGACACCACTCATCGCCAGTTCATTGCCAGCGTCAAGCAGGGCCGTGGCGATCGCCTGAAGGACAAGGAGCATCCGGAGCTGTTCTCCGGCCTGGTGTGGTCGGGCGAGCAGGCGCTGCAATTGGGGTTGATCGATGGCCTGGGCAATACCAGTTCGGTGGCGCGGGATGTGATTGGCGAGAAAGAGGTGGTGGACTTTACCGTCCAGGAGTCGCCATTTGATCGCTTCTCGAAGAAGCTCGGTGCCAGCGTGGCTGAGCAGATTGCCATGTGGATGGGCTTTCAGGGCCCAACCTTGCGCTGATCGGGTGTTGCTCAATAAAAAGCCGGCTTGAGTGCCGGCTTTTTTATGGCGGCTCAGGGTGTCTCTACGCCCTCGGCCAGCAGCATGTCCACGAGGCGGATCAGTGGCAGGCCTATAAGGCTGGTGGCGTCGCTGCCGGCGGTGCTCTGGAACAGGCTGACCCCCAGGCCTTCGGCCTTGAAGCTGCCGGCGCAATCATAGGGCTGTTCGGCGTGCAGGTAGCGTTCGATGCGGGTGCTGTCCAGGGTGCGCATGTTGACCGTGAACGGGACGCAGTCGACCTGGCAGTGGCCGGTCTGGCTGTTGAGCAGGGCCAGGCCGGTGAGGAAGGTCACACTGGCGCCGCTGGCGTCCAGCAGTTGCTGGCGGGCTTTTTCGAAGGTATGGGGTTTGCCGATGATGCGCTCGCCGAGCACCGCGACCTGGTCGGAGCCGATGATCAGGTGTGCTGGATGGCTGCTTGCCAGGGCGCGGGCCTTTTCCTCGGCCAGGCGTTTCACCAGGGCCGTGGCAGGCTCTCCGGGACGATGGCTTTCGTCGATGTCAGGAGAGCTGCAGGTGAAGGGCAGGCGCAGGCGGGACAGCAATTCCCGGCGGTAGGCCGAGCTTGAGGCGAGTAATAAAGGCAGCATGTGCGTCTCCTGAGGCAGGCCGGGAATTCTAGCGAGGCTTGCAAGTGACGGACAGGGCTGAATTTCCTTTGACATGGCCTGGGGCATCCCTATAATGCTGCGCCTATGTTGAATGACCCGATTCCACCTCACGTTGACCCGCGCAAATTGGCTGACCGTGGCACCACCCTTCAAGGTGAACTGCTGCTGGCCGATTTGGAGAGACTCTGCGACCCGCTTTCCGACAATGTCGGTACGGTGCAGGCTAAATTCGTTTTCGAGCGTGACGAGCGTAAAGCTGTAGTTATCCACAGCTCCATCGACGTCGAAGTCAAAATGGTTTGCCAGCGTTGTCTTGAGCTGGTCACCCTGCCGATCCACAGTGAGTGCAGTTACGCTGTGGTGAAGGAGGGTGCGAATACCCAGTCGTTGCCGAAAGGTTATGACGTGCTGGAACTGGGCGAAGATCCTTTGGATCTGCAGGCGTTGGTCGAGGAAGAGCTTTTGCTTGCCTTGCCAATCGTGCCTGCTCATCATCCGGAAGAATGCCAGCAGCCGGCGGGGCTCGATGAGCCCGAACCGAGCGAGGACGAGGTAACGCGGTCCAACCCGTTCAGTGTATTGGCGCAGTTAAAGCGTGACCCAAACGTTTAGGAGTTAATCAATTATGGCTGTTCAGCAGAACAAAAAATCCCGCTCTGCCCGTGACATGCGTCGTTCCCACGATGCTCTCGAGGCTAGCACCCTGTCCGTAGAAAAGACCACCGGTGAAGTTCACCTGCGTCACCACGTATCGCCAGAAGGCGTATACCGTGGTCGTAAAGTGATCGACAAGGGCGCTGACGAGTAATCCTTGTCCGCTCAAGTCATCGCGATTGACGCAATGGGCGGGGACTTCGGTCCCCGCAGCATTGTTCAGGCGAGTATTGCTTGTCTGTCTGCTACCCCCTCGCTGCACCTGACCCTGGTTGGTCAACCCTCCCTTCTTGAAGAACTGATTTCCGGTCAAACGGCTGTGGATCGCGCGCGCCTGACGATTACCCCGGCAAGCGAGGTGATCACCATGGACGAAAAGCCTTCCCAGGCCCTGCGGGGCAAGCCGGACTCTTCGATGCGGGTGGCTCTTGAGCTGTTGCGCGATGAGAAGGTCCAGGCCTGCGTCAGTGCCGGTAATACCGGTGCGCTGATGGCGCTGTCGCGTTATGTGCTGAAAACCCTGCCCGGAATCGATCGGCCGGCGATGGTGGCTGCCATCCCGACTCAGCGTGGCTATTGCCAATTGCTGGATCTGGGAGCCAACGTCGATTGCAGTGCCGAGCACCTGTTGCAGTTCGCCATCATGGGCTCGGTTGCGGCGGAAACCCTGGGCATCGTGCGGCCGCGGGTGGCCTTGCTGAATATCGGCACCGAGGACATCAAGGGCAACCAGCAGGTCAAGCTTGCGGCGAGCTTGCTGCAGCAGGCCCGCGGCCTCAACTACATCGGTTTCGTCGAGGGCGATGGGTTGTATCGGGGCGAGGCGGACGTGGTGGTGTGCGACGGTTTTGTCGGCAACATCCTGCTCAAGTCCAGCGAGGGGCTGGCGACCATGATCGCCGCGCGTATAGAAGCCTTGTTCAGGCAGAATCTGCTGTCCCGGGCTGTTGGGGCGCTGGCCTTGCCGCTGATGCGCAGGCTGCAGGCGGATCTGGCGCCGGCGCGGCACAACGGTGCGAGTTTCCTCGGCTTGCAGGGGATCGTGGTGAAAAGCCATGGTTCTGCAGGCGTTCAAGGTTTCCAGAGTGCCATTCAGCGGGCGTTGATCGAGATCCAGGAAGACCTGCCGCGCCGCTTGCATGGGCGTCTTGAAGACTTGTTGCTTTAGGCGTTTTCCCTGTGGAGTGCTTAAATGTGACCGCTCAGTTCAATTGGCCATCCAACTGTCAGTTTCTTGCGTCCACCACGGTGTGACGTCAATTCTCCGACGACAAGATCATTAGGGGCTTGTTACATGTCTGCATCCCTCGCATTCGTCTTTCCAGGACAGGGCTCGCAGTCCCTCGGCATGTTGGCCGAGCTGGGCGCGCAGTACCCACTGATCCTCGATACGTTCAAAGAAGCCTCCGATGCTCTGGGCTACGACCTCTGGGCTCTGACCCAGGAAGGTCCTGCAGAGCTGCTCAATCAAACCGACAAGACCCAGCCGGCCATCCTCACCGCGTCCATCGCCCTGTGGCGTGTATGGCTGGCCGAAGGTGGTGCGCGCCCGGCTTTCGTCGCCGGTCACAGCCTGGGTGAATACAGTGCCCTGGTCGCCGCTGGCAGCCTGACCCTGGGTGAAGCGGCCAAGCTGGTCGAGCGTCGTGGCCAGTTGATGCAGGAAGCCGTGCCGGCAGGGCAGGGCGGCATGGCTGCAATTCTCGGCCTGGAAGATGCCGATGTGGTCGCCGCCTGTGCTGAAGCCGCGCAGGGCGAGGTGGTCAGCGCCGTGAACTACAACTCCCCTGGCCAGGTGGTGATCGCCGGGGCCAAGGCGGCTGTGGATCGCGCCATCGAGGGCTGCAAGGCGCGGGGCGCCAAGCGCGCCATGCCGCTGCCGGTCAGCGTGCCTTCCCACTGTGAGCTGATGCGCCCGGCCGCCGAGCGCTTTGCCGAGTCGATCGCTGCGATCAACTGGCAGGCACCGCAGATTCCATTGGTACAGAACGTCAGTGCCGCTGTGGCCGCCGACCTGGACACCCTCAAGCGCGACCTGCTGGAGCAGTTGTACAAGCCGGTGCGTTGGGTCGAGTCGGTCCAGACTCTGGCAGCCAATGGCGCCACCGAGCTGGTCGAGTGCGGCCCGGGCAAGGTCCTGGCCGGCCTCAACAAGCGCTGCGCCGAAGGCGTGTCGACCTCTAACCTGAACACCCCAGATGCTTTCGCTGCCGCCCGTGCAGCGTTGGCCTGAACTAGGAGAAGCTTGCATGAGTCTGCAAGGTAAAGTTGCACTGGTGACCGGCGCCAGCCGTGGTATCGGCCAGGCCATCGCGCTTGAGCTGGGGCGTATGGGCGCCACCGTGGTGGGTACCGCCACGTCCGCTTCGGGTGCCGAGCGCATTGCTGCCACTCTCAAGGAAAATGGCATCCAGGGCACCGGCCTTGAGCTGAACGTTACCAGTGACGAGTCCGTGGCTGCAGTCCTGGCCAGCATCACCGAGCAGTTCGGTGCGCCGGCGATCCTGGTGAACAACGCCGGGATCACTCGCGACAACCTGATGATGCGCATGAAAGATGACGAATGGTACGACGTGGTCGATACCAACCTGAACAGCCTGTATCGCCTGTCCAAGGGCGTTCTGCGTGGCATGACCAAGGCTCGTTGGGGTCGAATTATCAGTATTGGCTCGGTTGTGGGTGCCATGGGCAACGCAGGCCAAGTAAACTACGCGGCCGCCAAGGCCGGTCTCGAAGGTTTCAGCCGTGCCCTGGCCCGTGAAGTGGGTTCGCGGTCGATCACGGTGAACTCGGTTGCTCCAGGTTTTATCGACACCGATATGACCCGCGAACTGCCGGAAGCGCAGCGTGAAGCGCTGCTGACGCAAATTCCGCTGGGTCGTCTGGGCCAGGCTCAAGAGATCGCGCAAGTGGTCGCTTTTCTGGCATCCGACGGTGCGGCATACGTTACTGGGGCTACAATCCCGGTCAACGGCGGGATGTATATGTGAGTCAAATGTGACGGATTGCTTCAAAAAAATGTCATACGAGCTGTCTAAAATCCGTTATAAAGCTGCAATCAATTTATAGGCAGATGGCCAAAGGGTTTGAGGGACAAAGCTTTCAGTTGAAAAGCTGAAAAGCCTTTCTATACACTTACCCACTGGCCAGCTGCCTGAATTTGTCCATTAGGAGTGAAAACAAGGTATGAGCACCATCGAAGAGCGCGTCAAGAAAATCGTTGCTGAGCAACTGGGCGTTAAAGAAGAAGAAGTTGTTAACACCGCTTCCTTCGTTGAAGACCTGGGTGCCGACTCCCTTGACACCGTTGAGCTGGTGATGGCTCTGGAAGAGGAATTCGAGACCGAAATCCCTGACGAAGAAGCTGAAAAGATCACTACCGTTCAAGCAGCTATCGACTACGTTACCAGCCACCAGGCTTAATCGTTTGTAGTCGTCTTTTGCTGTCATGGAAAAACCGCACTGCCGTTACGGCGTGCGGTTTTTTCTTTAGGCCTGATACAAAGTGTCGTCATTAGAAAAAGGAGAGTGCTGTGTCGCGTAGACGCGTCGTAGTCACCGGTATGGGTATGTTGTCGCCACTGGGTACGGATGTGCCAAGCAGCTGGCAGGGCATTCTGGCTGGCCAAAGTGGCATCGGTCTGATCGAACACACCGACCTTTCTGCCTATTCCACCCGTTTTGGCGGCTCGGTAAAGGGCTTCAATGTCGAGGAATACCTGTCGGTCAAAGAGGCCCGCAAACTCGACCTGTTCATTCAATACGGCCTGGCAGCCGGTTTCCAGGCGGTACGCAACGCCGGTCTGGAAGTCACCGATGCCAACCGTGAACGCATCGGCGTGGCCATGGGCTCGGGTATTGGCGGTTTGACCAATATCGAGGAAACCAGCCGCATCCTGCACGATTCCGGCCCACGACGGATTTCTCCGTTCTTCGTGCCTGGCTCGATCATCAACATGATTTCCGGTTTCCTGTCCATCCACTTGGGTGCCCAGGGGCCGAACTACGCCATTTCCACTGCGTGCACCACCGGTACCCACTGCATCGGCATGGCTGCGCGCAACATCGCCTACGGCGAAGCCGACGTGATGATCGCCGGCGGTGCTGAAATGGCTGCCTGTGGCCTGGGCATGGGCGGCTTCGGCGCGTCCCGTGCACTGTCGACCCGCAACGACGAGCCGACCCGCGCCAGCCGTCCCTGGGACAAGGGGCGTGATGGCTTCGTCCTGTCCGACGGCGCCGGCGCCCTGGTTCTGGAAGAGCTGGAGCACGCCAAGGCTCGTGGGGCCACCATCTATGCGGAGCTGATCGGCTTCGGCATGAGCGGTGACGCCTATCACATGACGTCGCCTCCCACCGATGGTGCCGGTGCTGCGCGCTGCATCGCCAATGCCCTGCGCGACGCCAAACTCAACGTGGACCAGGTGCAGTACATCAACGCCCATGGTACTTCGACCCCGGCCGGCGACCTGGCCGAGGCCGAAGCGATCAAGAGCGTGTTCGGCGATCACGCCTACAAGCTGGCGGTCAGTTCCACCAAGTCCATGACGGGTCACCTGCTGGGTGCCGCGGGGGCGATCGAGGCGATCTTCAGTGTGCTGGCAATCAACAGCCAGGCCGCGCCGCCCACCATCAACCTGGATGAGCCGGATGAAGGCTGTGACCTCGATTTCGTGCCGCACACCGCGCGCAGCATGGACATCGACGTAGTGCTGTCCAACTCCTTCGGTTTTGGTGGCACCAACGGCTCCCTGGTGTTCCGCCGGTTCTCCGAGTGATGCACAGCTGGGTCGACGGTCAGCCGGCTGACGCACTGTCGCTCAAGGACCGCGGCCTGGCTTACGGTGATGGTCTGTTCGAGACCATTGCCGTCAAATCCGGGCGCCCGCAGCTGCTGGAGCGGCATCTGCAGCGTCTGGCCGAAGGATGCCGGCGCCTGGCGCTGACGGCGGATCAAGCCCTGATCCGCAGTGAGCTGCAGGCTTATGCGGCGGCTTTGGGGGAGGGTGTGCTCAAGCTGATCCTGACCCGGGGCGACAGCCAGCGCGGCTATGCCGCCGATCCTGCAACCGCTGCACGGCGGATTCTCCAGGGCTCCGCATTGCCGGTGTATCCCCTGGCCCATGCCGAGCAAGGCATTCGTCTGTTTCCCTGTACCACGCGCCTGGCCGAGCAGCCGCTGCTGGCCGGTCTCAAGCACCTCAATCGTCTGGAGCAGGTTCTGGCTCGTGCCGAGTGGTGTGATGTCGAGCATGCCGAAGGCTTGATGCGAGATACCTCTGGGCGAGTTATCGAAGGCGTGTTCAGCAACCTGTTCCTGGTCAGCCAGGGGCGGCTGCTGACGGCTGACCTGGGGCGCTGCGGCGTGGCCGGGGTGATGCGCGCTGAAATATTGTTTCAGGCCGAGTCATTGGGCATCCCCGCGCAAGTCGGGGATATCAGTCTCGATCAACTGCAACAGGCTGATGAAGTCTTTGTCTGCAACAGTGTCTATGGCGTCTGGCCAGTGCTTGGCTGTGCCGGGATGAGCTGGTCGGCGGGTGCGCTCACCCGTAAACTGCAGGGCATTACCCGCGCACTACTGGATGCTTGATTCGTGAGACGTAAATTACTGCTCCTGCTGGAAACCGGACTGGTCCTGGCAGGACTGCTGTTGGGTGCGAGTGCCTGGAAACTGCACTCGGCCCTGGAACAACCGCTTAACCTGAGCCAGGAACAGTTGCTCGATGTTCCCGCCGGCTCGACGCCCACCGGCACCTTCAATCGTCTGCAAGCCGAGGGTGTGCTCGATGATGCCTTCTGGCTGCGCCTGTACTGGCGCTTCAATATGGCGGGCCAGCCTCTACACAGCGGCGAGTACCGCATGACCCCGGGCATGACCGCCGAAGGCCTGATCGGCCTCTGGCAGCGCGGTGAGGTGGTGCAGTACAGCCTGACCCTGGTGGAAGGCTGGAATTTCCGCCAGGTACGCAGCGCCCTGGCCAAGAGCGAAAAATTGCAGCAGACCCTGACGGGGCTCAGCGACAGCCAGGTGATGGAAAAGCTCGGGCATCCCGGGGTTTTCCCTGAAGGGCGTTTCTTCCCTGACACCTATCGTTTCGTTCGGGGCATGACCGACGCCGAGCTCCTGGAAAAAGCCTACGACCGCCTGGACGATGTGCTGGCCAAGGAGTGGAGCAAGCGTGCCGACGATGCGCCTTACAGCGATCCTTATCAGGCGCTGATCATGGCCTCGCTGGTGGAGAAGGAAACCGGCGTACCCCAGGAGCGTGGGCAGATCGCAGGCGTGTTCGTGCGTCGCATGCAGATTGGCATGCTGCTGCAGACCGATCCTACGGTGATCTACGGTCTCGGTGAGCGTTACACCGGCAAGTTGACCCGGGCTCATCTCAAGGAAGCCACGCCCTATAACACCTACGTGATTGCCGGCCTGCCGCCGACGCCGATCGCTATGGTCGGACGCGAGGCGATCCACGCCGCCCTCAACCCGGTGCCCGGCAAGAGCCTGTATTTTGTCGCGCGGGGCGACGGCAGCCATGTGTTCTCCGATGACCTGGATGCCCACAACAGCGCGGTGCGCGAGTTTCAGCTCAAGCGTCGCGCCGATTACCGTTCCAGCCCGGCCCCAGCCGCCACGCCAGCGGTTCCCGAAGCGGCAGGTCCGGTGCCGGAGACGCCTGCATCCCCTGGCCCGGAGACGGCTCCGGCAAGCGCCCCGCAAGCTGCGCCCGAGCCGCCTGCGACTCCGGCTCCTGCCGAGCCTGTGCCCGAGCCCGCGGCGAAAAGCCCGCAATGACATTGATTAAGGACTGCCCGTGACTGGCTTGTTTATTACCCTGGAAGGCCCGGAAGGCGCGGGCAAAAGCACCAATCGCGAGTACCTCGCCGAGCGCCTGCGCGCTGCGGGGATCGAGGTGCTGTTGACCCGTGAGCCTGGTGGCACGCCGCTGGCCGAGCGGATTCGCGATGTACTGCTGACCCCGGTGGAAGAGGTCATGAATGCCGATACCGAGCTGTTGCTGGTGTTCGCCGCGCGTGCCCAGCACCTGGCAACGGTGATTCGCCCGGCCCTGGAGCGCGGTGCGGTAGTGCTGTGCGACCGTTTCACCGACTCCACCTACGCCTACCAGGGCGCGGGCCGCGGCCTGAGCCTTGCGCGCATTGCTGCGCTGGAGGATTTCGTCCAGGGCGAGTTGCGCCCCGACCTGACCCTGGTCTTCGACCTGCCGGTGGATGTCGGTCTGGCGCGAGCCAGTGCTCGTGGCCGGCTGGATCGCTTCGAGCAGGAAGGCCAGGCCTTCTTCCAGAAGGTTCGCGAAGCCTTCCTGGCCCGCGCCGCAGCGGCGCCGCAGCGTTATGTGCTGGTGGATGCGGCGCAGCCCCTGGCCCAGGTCCAGCAGTCCCTGGACAGCTTGTTGCCGCAGTTGCTGGAGTGCGCCCGTGGCTGAAGTCTTCCCCTGGCAGGACAGCCTCTGGCAGCAATTGGCGGGGCGTACCCAGCATGCCCATGCCTACCTGTTGCATGGCCCGGCGGGTATCGGCAAGCGGGCCCTGGCCGAGCGGCTGATGGCGCGCTTGCTGTGCCAGCGCCCGGAAGGCCTGGACGCCTGTGGTCAATGCAAGTCCTGCCTGTTGCTGCTGGCCGGCAGCCACCCGGACAACTACGTGCTGGAGCCGGAGGAAGCGGACAAGGCGATCAAGGTCGACCAGGTCCGCGAACTGGTGAGCTTCGTGGTCCAGACCGCCCAGTTGGGGGGGCGCAAGGTGGTGCTGATCGAGCCGGTGGAGTCGATGAATATCAACGCCGCCAACGCCCTGCTCAAGAGTCTCGAGGAGCCTTCCGGCAACACTGTGCTGTTGCTGGTAAGCCACCAGCCCAGCCGGTTGTTGCCCACGATCAAGAGCCGTTGCGTGCAGCAGGCCTGCCCGCTGCCCAGCGAGGCCATGAGCCTTGAGTGGCTGGCCCAGGCCCTGCCTGATTGCTCCGAGGAGGAGCGGGTGGAGCTCTTGACCCTGGCTGCCGGTTCGCCGCTGGCAGCGGTCAGCCTGCAGGCCCAGGGTGTTCGCGAGCAGCGGGCGCAAGTGGTGGAAGGGGTGAAGAAGCTGCTGAAACAGCAGCAGTCGCCCACGCAACTGGCCGAATCCTGGAGTGCCATTCCCTTGTTGCTGCTGTTCGACTGGTTCTGCGACTGGTCGAACCTGGTCCTGCGCTATCAACTGACCCAGGATGAGCAGGGACTGGGCCTGCAGGACATGCGCAAGGTGCTGCAATACCTGGCGCAGAAGTCCGCCCAGGCCAAGGTGCTGAACATCCAGGACTGGATCCTGGCCCAGCGCCAGAAGGTCCTGAGCAAGGCCAACCTCAACCGCGTGCTGTTGCTGGAAGCCTTGCTGGTGCAGTGGGCGGCCCTGCCTACCCAGAATTGACCCGCAGCGCCTAGACTCAGCGTTGTTTCCGCCCGGGCGCCACAACCCGGGCCTTTCATTGATCGGATGTAGTTGTAGCCTCCTATGCTCGTAGATTCCCATTGCCACCTTGACCGCCTCGACCTCGCCGCTCATGACGGCTCCCTGGATGCCGCGCTGGCTGCCGCCCGCCAGCGGGGGGTAGGGCACTTCCTGTGCATCGGTGTCAGCGCCGACAACGCGGCGGACGTCAAGGCCCTGGCCGATCGTTATGACGATGTCGACTGCTCGGTGGGCGTGCATCCGCTGGATGTGCAGCCCGGCGCAGCGCCGGCCCTGGACTGGCTGCTGGATGAACTGAATCACCCCCGGGTAGTGGCCATTGGCGAGACTGGCCTGGACTATCACTACGAGCCGGAAGCCGCCGAGCTGCAGCAGGAATCCTTCCGCCTGCACCTGCAGGCCGCCCAGCAGACCGGCAAGCCGGTGGTGGTGCACACCCGCGGCGCCCGCGCCGACACCCTGACACTGCTGCGCGAGGCGGCATTGCCCAATGCCGGTGTGCTGCATTGCTTCACCGAAGACTGGGAAATGGCCAAGGCGGCCCTGGACCTGGGTTTCTATATTTCCCTCTCGGGGATTGTCACCTTCCGTAATGCCGATGCCCTGCGGGACGTGGCCCGACAGGTGCCGGCCGACCGCCTGCTGGTGGAGACCGATTCGCCTTACCTGGCGCCGATCCCCTATCGCGGCAAGCCCAACCTGCCGCAGTACGTGCGCGAGGTGGCGGAGTTCCTGGCGATGCTGCGGGGCGAAAGCTATGAAGCCTTTGCCCAGCAGACCACGGCCAACTTCAAGCGCCTGTTCCCCTTGGCGCGGGTCAAGGGCTGAGCCTGGGTCGCACGGTGCACTGGCGCTGAATGGCGGGCAAAAAAAACCCGGGTTCTGGGGGGTGAATCCGGGTTAAGACCATTAGGAGTAAAACTAAGGCACGCGGTCCTTCGGTACCTTGATCGGCGTTTCACTTGGGGGAGATGTCCCGCCGACAGTTGAAGTATTGATCACTATTGCATTCAGTCCAGTTGCGCCTGCTCGTTTTTTAAACAAATTTGGAATACGCGCGCTTCGCTTGAGTTCTCATTTGGGTTGCCTGTATCGCAGTTTTCGACGCGATCGCTGAATATCACCTGATTTTTAGCTGATAAGACTAAAAATAGCCGCATTTTCCTGAAAGTTGCCTACATAATCTGTTGCAGTTTGCTGTACCTGCCCGGCTGGCAGTTATCAACGCCATCGATACTTTCGGATTATTCTTCCGCTCTTATAGGGCTTCTCTGATGCTGTGGGACGGCAGTTGCATTGGCCCCCGCTGAGCGACGAATCAGCCGGGCAATGATGGAATTGCGACTTATCGAGGCCTTTGCGTCGCACGCAGGGCGTGGGGCAATCCAGGGTGCTGGGTGCGGGAAAAACCAGACTTCGCGGTCTGATCCGGAGCTTGGCGGCTGTGGAAGTTTGCTATTTGAACCCTGGCCCGGCCCCGTATTCACGGGATTTCCCTGGCTTTTGGCGCCTGTCTGGAAGGTTCTGACGGGGCGGCTTTTGCGCCAGAAACACCAGCAACGATGGATGATCCGTGCATTTTGGCGCAAGTTAGGCATAATACGCGGCTTCGATTTTGACCCCGAACAGACCTTTTCTTATGCAGAAAGAACCTCGTAAGGTCCGTGAGTTTCGTCGCCGCGAGCAAGAAATTCTCGATACCGCGCTCAAGCTGTTCCTCGAACAAGGTGAAGACAGTGTCACCGTCGAGATGATTGCGGATGCCGTGGGTATCGGCAAAGGGACCATCTATAAGCATTTCAAGTCCAAGGCGGAGATCTACCTGCGCCTGATGCTCGACTACGAGCGCGACCTGAACGAGCTGCTGCACTCGGCCGACGTCGACAAGGACAAGGAAGCCCTGTCCCGGGCCTACTTCGAATTCCGCATGCGTGACCCGCAGCGCTATCGGTTGTTCGACCGCCTGGAAGAGAAGGTGGTCAAGGGCAACCAGGTGCCGGAGATGGTCGAGGAACTGCACAAGATCCGTGCGTCCAACTTCGAGCGCCTGACCCTGCTGATCAAGGGTCGCATCAGTGAAGGCAAGCTTGAAGACGTGCCGCCGTACTTCCACTACTGTGCCTCGTGGGCGCTGGTGCATGGTGCGGTTGCGCTGTACCACTCGCCGTTCTGGAGCAATGTGCTGGAAGATCAGGAAGGCTTCTTCCAGTTCCTGATGGACATCGGTGTGCGCATGGGCAACAAGCGCAAGCGCGACCCCGACACCTCGAACAGCTAAGGCATTCAGCCGCTGTATTGCGCCATCGACAAACTGTATGGCGCAGTGTCCGAGGAATATACTCAGGCATGGGACTTGCCAAAACCTGATTTTTGGGTCAGGTTTTGCCCGGTTCTCCCTTCCTACGCCGGAGTCATCCATGATCGTTGATCGTCAAGGCAGGCGCTTTCGCAACTTGCGGATCAGTCTGACGTCTGCCTGCAACTACGCCTGTACCTACTGCGTGCCCAACGGCAAGCGGCTGGTGGCTGCCCAGGACGAGTTGTCGGCCGAGGCAATGGCTCGCGGCGTGGCGTACCTGATGGAAGCGGCGGGCATCGAGCGCTTGCGCATCACCGGTGGCGAACCCCTGGTCAGTCCCAAGCTGGAAGCCTTCATGGGCGCGGTGGGGCGCATGGGGCTGGACGACATCAGCCTGACCACCAATGGCCAATTGCTTGCGCGCAAGCTGCCGTTGCTGGTGGAGGCCGGTATCCGCCGGATCAACGTTTCCCTCGATACCCTCGATGCGACGGCTTTTCGCAGCATTGCCCGTGGCGGCGACCTGGCCACGGTGCTCGATGGCATGCAGCAAGCCCGCAGTGCCGGTTTGAAGATCAAGGTCAACATGGTGCCGTTGCGCGGGCAGAACCTGGATCAGGTGATGCCGTTGCTGGATTACTGCCTGGAACGGGGTTACGAGCTGCGTTTCATCGAGCTGATGCGCATGGGCCACCTGGCCAATGATGGCAACGCTTTCCTGCAGCAGTTTGTCAGCCTGCAACAGTTGCTGGACCTGATCGGCCAGCGCTACGAATACCTTCAGGCCGATGCGCCGGTGGATGCTACCGCGGTGCGCTACGCCATTCCCGGGCACGGTCATTTCGGCGTGATCGCCAACGAAAGCGTGCCGTTCTGCCGCACCTGCTCGCGTTTGCGGCTGTCCTCCACGGGCTGGCTGCACGGCTGCCTTTCTTCGAGCAATCGTCACTATGTCGGCGACCTGCTGGACAAGCCGCGCCATCAGGCTCTGCCGGCCTTGCAGCGGCTGCTGGTCAAGGCCTTGGGGGACAAGCAGGAGCTGGCCTTTTCCGGTGGAGCCACGGTGATGAAGATCATTGGCGGCTGAGGCGCTTTGCCGACGAATTCCCTTCCTTGGCGGAGCTGGCGCGGAAGCTGCATCCCGTGGCCATTCGCCGGTTTTCCGTCACCGGATTTTGGAGGGTAGGATGCGTAGCCTGGTTTTGCTGCTGGCCTTTTTGGCACTCGGCGGCTGCATGAATGTCAGTGATATGGGCGAAGGGGTGCGCTATCACCTGAGCGATGCGGGGGTGCTCGATCACAGTGATACACGCCGCACCAGCTCGTTCCGCATTCAGCCGGATTCGTTCATTTTCATTGCCCAGGGGCATTTCGTACCGCCGGGTGGCGCTTATCCGCGGCCCAACGTGGTAGCCGAGGAAGCCTTCAACGGCTTTGTCGAGTATTTCCCCATGGTGCGTCGGGCCAAGGCGCCCGAGGGCCTGAATGAAGCCATGGCCGAAGCCCGGGAAGCGGGGGCGCACTATCTGCTCTACGCCCGTTTCGCCAAGGCCGATGACCGTATCGGTAACTCTGACGAGTGGCTGGATCAGGAAGCCGTGGACCGCCTGGGGGTGGATACCAGTACCATCCAGATCATGTTGATCGAAACCAGTACCCAGTACCTGATCGATTCCGCGCGGATTCGCAGCCGTGGCGGTTTACTGACGTTCCACGACAACAAGCCACAGGATCTGCTTGGTCCGCCGTTGCAGCAATACGCGCGCGGCCTGCTGGGCCTGAGCGACTGATTGATTGAGAGAGGAGAGCGGTATGAGTGGTCCAGGCAAGGCCAACGACCTGTTGGCGCAGATTCCCAAGGCTGAAAAAGGCCTGCCGCCGGTCCACCTGTGGAACCCCGACTTCTGCGGCGATATCGACATGCGCATCGCCCGCGACGGCACCTGGTATTACCTGGGTACGCCGATCGGCCGCAAACCCATGGTCAAGCTGTTCTCCACCATCATTCGCCGCGATGGCGATGACTATTTCCTCATCACTCCGGTGGAGAAGGTCGGCATCAAGGTCGACGACGCACCCTTCGTCGCCGTGACCCTGGAGGTCGAAGGGCAGGGCGAGGCTCAGGTGCTGCGCTTTTCTACCAACGTCGAGGAGCAGGTGGTCGCCAATGACGAGCACCCGCTGCGGGTGGTGATCGACCCCCTGACCCAGGAACCGGCGCCTTACCTCCTGGTTCGACACAATCTTGAAGCGCTGATCCATCGCAACGTCTTCTACCAACTGGTGGAGCTGGCGCAGACCCGCCAGATCGACGGCCAGAATTGGCTGGGGGTGTGGAGTTGCGGGGTGTTCTTTCCCATTGGTCTTGAACCCTGACGGGCGTTTCAGACGGCTGTAAGAAGATATTTCTTGCTCTGGCTCGGGCCTTTCATGTATCAAGCCGGACATGATCAAACATGTCCGATTCGATAAGAAAACAAGGGTGGTCGACGAGTTGATCCGGCGTATTGAAAGCGGCCTGTTGGAGGACGGCTTTCAACTGCCGGGCGAGCATCAGTTGGCCGAAGAATTCGGTGTCAGCCGTGGCACCTTGCGCGAGGCCCTGGCCGAGCTCAAGCGGCGCAACTACATCGCCACGCAAAGCGGCGTAGGCTCCATCGTCACCTTCGACGGTGTTGCCCTGGATCAGCATCATGGCTGGGCCCAGGCCCTGGCCGACAGCGGTGCGCTGGTCAACACCGAGGTGCTGCGCCTGGAGGCGATCCAGCGCCCGGACCTCAAGCATCGCCTGGGCACCGACCAGTTCATCGCCCTCGATCGCCGGCGCCGCAGCACCGATGGCCGGGTGCTGTCCCTGGAGCGCTCTCTGATCCCGGCTTCCGGCGAGCTGGAAGGCCTGCCTAGGGTCGGCCTGATCGATGATTCCCTGACCATTACCCTGGCCGCCTACGGCTATATCGGCGAGCGCGGCGATCAGTGGATCGGCGCCGAGCCCTTGAATGCTGAAGATGCCCAATTGCTCGGACGTGCGCCGGGCGAAGTCTTCCTCAAGGCCCTGCGTACCACCTACGACCGCCAGGGGCGCTTTATGGAGCAGGTCGAAAGCCTGCTGGACCCGCAGCATTTTCGCATGCACCTGCAGTTCGGAGAGCCGCGGTGAATGCATTGCAGCGCGCCCTGGGCGCCTTCTACGGGCTGGCCCTGGGCGATGCGCTGGGCATGCCGACCCAATCCTTGAGCCGGGAACAGATCCAGCAGCGCTTCGGCGTCATCCGCACCCTGGAGGACGCCGGCCCGGACCAGCCGATTGCCGCGAACATGCCCCGGGGCTCCATTACCGACGATACCGAGCAGGCGATCCTGGTGGCTCGCCTGTTGGTCCGGGGGCAGGGCCGGATCGCTCCGGCGGCCCTGGCCCAGAGCCTGATCGAGTGGGAGGCGCAGATGCAGGCCAAGGGTTCCCAGGATCTGCTGGGGCCTTCCACCAAACGCGCCATTGAAATGATCCTCGCCGGGGAGTCCGTTGAAGAGGCGGGCCGCTATGGCACCACCAATGGCGCCGCCATGCGCATCACGCCGGTGGGCATCGCCGCCGATGTGGCTCGGCCCGAGACCTTTCTGCAGGCGGTGGTCGAGGCCTGCCAGGTGACGCACAACACTAGCCTGGGCATTGCCAGCGCGGCGGCGGTGGCGGCGGTGGTGTCCGCCGGAATCAACGGCCAGCCTCTGGCCGAAGCCTTGGCACTTGGTGTGCAGGTCGCCCGGCAGGCCCAGGCCCAGGGGCACTGGGTAGCGGGTGCCACCATCGGTGCTCGCTTGGACTGGACCAGCACCCTGCGTGTCGACGGCGATCGGGAAGGCTTTGCGCGGATGCTCTACGAGCTGATCGGCACCTCGGTGGCTTCCCAGGAATCGGTGGTGGTGAGTTTCGCCCTGGCCCGACAAGTGGCCCTGGGGCAATTGCCGGCCTTCGAGGCACTGTGCATGGCTGCGGGCCTTGGGGGCGACACCGACACTATCGCGGCGATTCTCGGTGCCATGCTCGGCGCTTGCCTGGGGATGGAGATCTGGCCTGGCGAACTGATCGGGCAGGTGCGAAAGGTCAATGAGCTGGACCTGCAGCCTCTGGTGGAACAGCTGCTGGCGCTGCGTTGAGCCGCCTTTAAGGTACAGGCCGCGGTGTGCGGCCATGTTGCCGATCGCTATGGAAAGCTATGACACGGCCAGGAATGCCGGGATGTTCTGTGACTTCCGAAATTGCCCAATACCCCTAACAACGGCAACAGGAGTTTTATCATGAGTTCATCCACGGCCGGATCAGGCGCCGGGCAACTGGAAACCCGCGGTATCGAGCCGGTTCCCGAGGCAGAGTGCGACGGGCACCCGCTGCAGCTGTTCTGGGTCTGGTTCGCGGCCAACATCAGTATTCTCGGCCTGCCCCTGGGGGCGACTCTGGTGGCGTTTCGCGGTTTGTCGATCTGGCAGGTGCTGCTGGTGGCCATCCTGGGGTCGGTGGGGTCGTTCGCCGTGGTCGGCCTGATCTCGGTAGCCGGCCGGCGCGGGCGGGCGCCGAGCCTGACCCTGTCCCGGGCAATCTTCGGGGTGCGGGGCAATATCGGCCCGACCCTGGTGTCGATGCTTTCACGGGTTGGCTGGGAGACGGTCAATACCACCACGGCGGCCTTCGTCCTGCTGTCCCTGAGCTCGATCCTGTTCCAGACCCCGGCCTCGGCCAAGGATGCGCCGCTGCTGACCCTGCTGTTCATCGGCATCTTCGTGCTGATGACCCTGAGCGTCTCCGGCCTGGGCCACGCCACCTTGCTGGTCATCCAGAAGTGGGCCACCTACGGCTTTGGTGCCCTGAACGTGCTGGTGGGCGGTTTCCTCTGCGCCACCATCGACTGGGCGGCGGTCTTCAATGCCGCGCCGGCCCCCATGAGCGCGATGATCATCGGCGTCGGCACAATGGCCGCCGGGACCGGGATTGGCTGGGCCAGTTCCGGGGCCGATATGTCGCGTTATCAGCACCGTTCGGTAACGGCCGGGCGCCTGGTGGCCTCGGCGGCGTTTGGCGCCGGCATTCCGCTGGTGTTGCTGATTACCCTGGGCGGATTGCTGTCGGTGGGCAACGATCACCTGGCCTCGGCAGTGGACCCGATCATCGCGATCCGCGACATGCTGCCGACCTGGATGGCGGTGCCCTACCTGGTCGCGGCCTTTGGTGGCCTGCTGCTGTCCAACAACCTCTCTGTGTATTCCGCCGGCCTCACCGCGCTGACCCTGGGCCTCAAGGTCAAGCGGGTCTATGCGGTGCTGGTGGATATCGTGGCGATCTTCCTCGGCTCGATCTATTTCATGCTGATTGCCGACAGCTTCTATGGCCCTTTCATCAGCTTCATCTCCCTGCTGGCGGTGCCGATCACCGCCTGGGTGGGGATCTTCGTGGTGGACCTGATCCATCGTCATCACTACAGCGCCGATGATCTGCTCAACGTCGGCCCGAGCAGCGCCTACTGGTACCGGGGCGGCATCGAATGGCGAGCGTTTGGCGCCTGGGTGCTGGCGATTGTGCTGGGCTTCTGTTTCACCACCATCGGCACCACTGTCGAAGACGTCTGGTTCACCGGGCCCCTGGCCGATTCCTGGCTGGGGCATAACGGCCTGGGCTGGATCGTCACCTTCCTGGTGGCCGGCGGCGGTTACGCTCTACTGGGCGGTGCCCGGGACCGGCGCGCGGCCTTTGTCGAGAACGCCAATGCCTAGGTTGCTGCACACCGGCCAGGTGATAGTCGACCTGGTGATGGCGGTAGAGCGCCTGCCGGCCTCCGGAGGCGATGTGCTCGCGCAATCTGCGGGCTTCGAGGCCGGTGGCGGCTTCAACGTGATGGCCGCCGCGGCGCGCAACGGGTTGCCGGTGGTCTACCTCGGGCGCCACGGGCAGGGGCGCTTTGGCGACCTGGCACGGGCGGCGATGCAGGGCGAAGGCATACAGATGAGCCTGGAGCCCGGCAGGGGGACTGATACCGGTCTGTGCGTGGCCCTGACCGAAGCCTCTGCTGAACGCACCTTCATTTCCCATATCGGCGCCGAGGGTGAATTGTCGGCCGAGGATCTGGCCCGGGTCCGGGTGGAGGCGGGGGATTACCTCTATGTCAGCGGCTACAGCCTGTTGCAGGAGTGCAAGGCACGGGCCCTGCTGGACTGGTTGCAGGCGCTGCCTCGTTCGATCCCATTGATGTTCGACCCGGGGCCGTTGGCCGGTTCGGCAGATTCACCCTTGATGGCGGCGCTGTTGCCGCGGATCGACATCTGGAGCAGCAACCGCGCCGAGGCATTGCAATTGACCGGTACTTCGCAGATTGCCCAGGCGCTGGCACAGCTCGAAAGCTGGTTGTCACCTGCGGCGTTGCTGGTGCTGCGTGATGGCCCCCGCGGCTGTTGGGTCAGCCGCCAGGGGCAGGCGGTGCAGGTGCCGGGGTTCAAGGTGGAGGCGGTGGACAGCAACGGCGCCGGTGATGCTCACGCCGGGGTCTTGGTCGCCGGGCTCGCAGCGGGCCTTGAGCCGCTGATGGCGGCTCGTCGGGCGAACGCCGCGGCGGCGATTGCCGTCACCCGGCGTGGCCCGGCCACCGCTCCGGGCAGTGCCGAAGTGGATGCCTTGCTGGCGCGCGGCTGAGTCAGCGGCGAGCAGTTGGCCGCCGGTCAGCCGGCCTTGCTCAGGGCTTCGATCAGCTCCTGCTTGCGCATGCGCGAGCGTCCCGGAATCTTCTTCGCCCGAGCTTCGCGCATCAGGCTGTCCTTGCTCTGGGTGCCCAGGGACGCCGCGCTGTTGCGGGCATGCCCGTGGCGCGTAGCCACCGCGCGCCGGGCCGACTCGCTGCGGGCCCGGGCCTTGTCTGCCGGGCTTTTGTCCCGACCGGAGCCGCCCGCCCGTTCACCGCCGCCGGACTGCTTGTTCACCGTGGCCCAGGCCCGTGCTTCGGCCTGCTCCGGCGAGAGCCCGCGTTCTTCGTAGCTGGCTTCGATGGCCGCGGCCTTGCGGCGCTGGGCCAGGGTGTATTTGGCTTTGCTTCCTCGAGTCATGACATCTCTCCTCAAGGCCCTGGCGCACAGGGCCTGCTGGATTGAACCGGCGGTTACTGGCTGCTGCCTTCAGAACCTGAGCCGCCGGTGGTGGTTTTCGAGCCGGTACCGGTCTTGCCACTGTCGGGTGTGCTGGAGTCCATGGTGCCGACACCGCCCTGGCGGCCGTTGTCGTTGCCCTGAATGCGCGGGTCGGTCCCGGTCGCCGGTGGCAATGAGCCTTCGTCCATGGCCGGTGGGTTGATGTTGATCTTCGGCGTGCCCTGGGTGGCCGGGGATTTCGGGCCTTCAACCGGGTTGGTCGGGCCGGTGGCGCCGGCCAGGGCAGCAGTGGACAGCAGCCCGGCCAGGGCCAGGGCGCAGAGTTGGACCTTGATCATGGTGTCGCCTCCATTCGTTAGAGTCGTTACCTGATATTGGTCCGCTGCCGGGGCCGGTTGGTGCCTGATGATCGACGAACGGTGTTATGCACCGGCTGCCATACGCCAGTGGCCCAGGCGCCGCAAGCCCAGGCGGCCAAGGCTGATCAGCCAGTTCAGCAACGCTACGCCGAGCACCGTGAACAGCAGCGCCGGGATGCCGGCTTCGACGATGATCCGCCCGGCCAGCCAGGGAAAACCGAAGACCCCGATGAAGTACGACAGGCTGAACAGCAGCAACGCCTGGGAGGTGCAGCCGGCTGGAGCTTCGTTGGCCGCCAGGCCGTTGATCACCGAGTAGGTCAGGCCATAGCCCACCCCCAGGGTCACGGCAGCCAGCAGGTAGCTGGCGCTGCTGTCGACAGCAAATAAAAAGAGCAGGATCGACACCAGCATCAGCCCCGAGAGCAGGCAGGCAGCACGATAGGGATCGCGCTTGACCACGATCCCGGCGATCAGCAGGCGGCTGGCGATGGCGGCGCTCATGAAGCCGAGGAAGAACAGCGAGTAGTCGACGCCGCGGGAGGGGCCGTAGCTGGTCTGGAAGCTCGACAGGCCGCCGAATACGCAACCTCCCAGGCCCACCATGAGAATCGGCCAGACGGCGCGGGAGGACAGCACCTGCGCGGTGCCAGCCCAGGTGATGCCAGCCGCCGCGGTGCCCAGGTGGTTGGCCTGCTGGCGCAGCCGGCCGCCCAGCCGCCAGAAGATCAGCACACCCAGCAGGCTGGCGCCGGCGGCGATCAGAAAGGCGCTGGTCAGTGGGTAGCCCAGGGCACTGGCCAGGCGCCCCAGCAAGGGGCCGGAGCCGATGCCGGTCATCATGCTGCCCGACAGCAATGCGAAGTAGCGGGCCCGTTGCGCGGGCTCCACCAGCATCGCCACGATGATCGGTCCCAGTGTATAGAACACCCCCCAGCCCAGGCCCAGGGTCAGGCCGAAGAACAGCAGGCCGGGGCCGACCCCCGGGGTCAGGGCAAAGCCCAGGCTGGCCACCGCCAGCAGGCAGCCGAACACTGCCACCGAGCGCGCGGCGCCGAGGCGGTCCGAGAGGTGCCCGGAGCCGATCACCGCAACAAAGGTGCTGAGCATGGCTGTGGAAATCACCGTGCCGGCATCGTGTTCATTGCCGCCACGGCTGCCGATCAGCAGCGACAGGAGAAAGGTCGAGCCGTAGGACAGCGACAGCAGGTAGCTGCCCAGGCAGAACAGGCCGAATAACGGGGCCGAGACCCGGGACTGCTGCGGGGTGCACGCCGACATGAAAGTGCCTCTTTATGCTTGAAGTCATGTCGGGCTTTCTAACATGGCGCCTCCCGGTGTTTGTTGTGTTCCTGCAGGCCTCAGGGTTAGTCGGCAGCGGAGTAAGTGCCGTGCGCAAGGAACGGGGCCGGGGGGGGGGCTTGGCATAAATGGTCGTGCATGTATTTCTGCCGCCGTTCTAATATGGCTGCCTGATTCCAACAAGAGAGCCGTCGATGACCGTAGAAATCCGTCCTGCACTGCCCAGCGATGCCCCGCAGATTCTTGCGTTCATCACCGAACTTGCCGATTACGAGCGGGCCCGCCATGAAGTGATCGCCAGCGTCGCCGATATCGAACGCAGCCTGTTCAGCGAGGGGGCCACGGCCCATGGCCTGATCTGTCTGCGCGAAGGCGTGCCGATCGGCTTTGCGGTGTTCTTCTTCAGTTATTCCACTTGGCTGGGCAGCAATTGCCTGTACCTGGAGGACCTTTACATCACTCCGGAACAACGGGGCGGCGGGGCGGGCAAGCAACTGCTGCGACATCTGGCGCAGATCGCCTGTGACAATGATTGCGGGCGCTTCGAATGGAGCGTGCTGGAGTGGAACGAGCCGGCGATCCAGTTCTACAAGTCCCTGGGCGCCCAGCCTCAGGAGGAATGGGTCAAGTACCGCATGGATGGCGAAGTGCTGCGCGCCTTTGCTCGCGGCTGACGCCAGCTGGCTCGTGGAGGAGCCGGCGTGCCGGCGAAGGCGCACGCCATCGGCGCCCTCGGCGACAAGCCATGCTTTGACGGTGTCGAGAATCAGCCTTTCAAGGTCGCCATGTCGATCACGAAGCGGTACTTCACATCACCCTTGATCATGCGCTCGTAGGCTTGATTGATCTGGCGGATGTCGAGCATTTCGATATCGCAGGTGATGCCGTGCTCGGCGCAGAAGTCCAGCACTTCCTGGGTCTCGGCAATGCCGCCGATCAGCGAGCCGGCCAGCACCCGGCGGCTCATCACCAGCTTGCCGGCGTGCAGCGCCGGGTCCACCGGTTCGATCAGGCCCACCAGGATATGCACGCCATCGAAGCGCAGGGTGTCGAGGTAGGGGTTGAGGTCGTGGGGCACCGGGATGGTGTCCAGGAGAAAGTCGAAGTGCCCGGCCACCGACTGCATCTGCGCCACGTCGGTGGATACGATCACATGGTCGGCACCCTGGCGGCGGGCTTCTTCGGCCTTGCTCGCGGAGCGGGTGAACAGGGTCACTTCGGCGCCCAGGGCCTTGGCGAACTTGATGCCCATGTGGCCCAGGCCGCCCATGCCGAGAATCCCCACCTTGTCACCGGGCTTGACCCCGTAATGCTTGAGTGGCGAGTAGGTGGTGATGCCGGCGCAGAGGATTGGCGCAGCGCTGGCCAAGTCGAGTTTCTCCGGAATGCGCACCACAAAGTGCTCGCTGACCACGATGCTGTCGGAGTAGCCGCCCATGGTGTTGCTGCCATCGACCCGGTCCGGGGTGGCGTAGGTCATGGTCGGGCCTTGCAGGCAGTATTGCTCCAGGTCGGCGGCGCAGGCCTCGCAGTGGCGGCAGGAATCCACCATGCAACCAACGCCCACCAGGTCGCCGACCTTGTGCTTGCTGACGTTGGCGCCGACGGCTGTGACCTTGCCGACGATCTCGTGGCCCGGCATCAGCGGGTACACGGCGATGCCCCATTCGTTGCGGGCCTGGTGGATATCGGAGTGGCAGACGCCGCAGTAGAGGATCTCAATGGCGACGTCGTCCGCACGCGGACTGCGGCGCTGGAAGCTCATGGGGGCGAGGGGAGTGGTGGCCGATTGGGCGGCATAACCGATGGCGGTGTACATGGTGAACCTCGCAAAAGCATTGACGATTGAGGCGTGGCATTCTCGGCGTCGGGCCCTGGGCCAACCATGGCGATTCCTCGGCATGTCATGCCTATTCCTCCGGTATTGGCGGTTTTCACGCGGCATTGGCGTACAGACCTGCGATGATGTTTTCGTCCCTTTTTCCGTGAAGTTTTCCCCATGCTGCTGACCCGCCATCTGGACGCCAACGCCACCCTGGTCTCGCTGATCCAGCCCCTTGCCAGCCGTGACGGTTTCGTTGCCACCGCCTTGCCCGGGGTTCAGGTGCTGCGGGCCAGTTGCGACGTGGCGCGGGGCCCGCAGATCTATGAGCCGAGCCTGATGATCATTGCCCAGGGCAGCAAGCTGGCCTACCTGGGCACGCGAACCCTGGAGTACGGTGCCGGGCATTACCTGATCCAGGCCCTGTCGGTGCCCTTCGAGTGCGAAACCTTCGCCTTGCCCGATGCGCCGCTGCTGGGGGTTTCCATCGCCATCGACCGGGCGGTGTTGAGCGAGCTGGTGCTGGCCATGGGCGTCACCGAAGGCCGGGCGGCTTCGGCGCAGACCCTGGAGTCGATGACTTCGGCTGTGCTCGACGACGCCATGCGTGGTTGCGTGGAACGCCTGTTGCGCTGCCTGCACGATCCTCTGGAGTGCAAGGTCATGGGCCCTTCACGGGTGCGCGAGTTACTCTTTGCCGCTTTGCGCGGGCCCCAGGCCGATGCGCTGCGGGCGCTGGTGGAGCAGCAGGGGCAATTCGCCCGGGTTGCGGCTTCGCTCAATCACCTGCACGAGCACTACACCGAGCCGTTGAACGTCGAGACCCTGGCCCGCTGCGCCAACATGAGCACCTCGACCTTCCACGAGCATTTCAAGCGCAGCACCCTGCTGTCGCCGGTGCAGTACCTCAAGCGCCTGCGCCTGCTCAAGGCCCAGCAGTTGCTGCTAGGAGAGGGGCTGGGCGTGGCCCAGGTGGCGCATCGTGTGGGCTACCAGAGCACTTCGCAGTTCAGTCGCGAGTACAAGCGCTACTTCGAACGCAACCCGGGCGAAGAACGCGCCGCCTGAAAACACCGCGCCCCTGGTAGGAGCTGGCTTGCCAGCGAATGCGCCCTTGGGCCGGAGCAAGGCTTGGGGGGCTCTTCGCCGGCAAGCCGGCCCCTGCAGGGTGCTGTGCCAGCGAATCCCGGGCATGAAAAAGGCCCCCATAAAGGGGGCCTTCTTTTATCGCACCGGCTTACATGTTCGGGTAAGTCGGGCCGCCGGCGCCTTCCGGAGTGACCCAGGTAATGTTCTGGGCCGGGTCCTTGATGTCGCAAGTCTTGCAGTGCACGCAGTTCTGCGCGTTGATCTGGAAGCGCTTCTCGCCATCTTCCTGGGTGATCACCTCATACACGCCGGCCGGGCAGTAACGCTGGGCAGGTTCGTCGTACAGCGGCAGGTTGCGGCTCAGCGGGATGCTCGGGTCGGTCAGCTTCAGGTGGCAAGGCTGTTCTTCTTCATGGTTGGTGCCGGAGATGAACACCGAGCTCAACTTGTCGAAGCTGAGTTTGCCGTCGGGTTTCGGATAGTCGATCTTCACGCAGTCCTTGGCCAGCTTCAGGCAGGCGTAGTCCGGCTTGGTGTCGTGCAGGGTGAACGGCAGTTTGCCGCCGAAGATATTCTGGTCCATCCAGTTGAAGCCCGCGCCGATGATCGGGCCGAACTTGTGCATGGCCGGGCCGAAGTTGCGGCTGGCGAACAGCTCTTCATACAGCCAGCTGGCCTTGAACGAATCGACGTAGCTCTTGAGTTCGTCGGCGCCTTCGGAGCCGGCGAACAGCGAGTCGGCTACCGCATCGGCGGCCAGCATGCCGGACTTCATGGCGGTGTGGCTGCCCTTGATCTTGGCGAAGTTCAGGGTGCCCAGGTCGCAGCCGATCAGCGCGCCACCCTTGAACACCATCTTCGGCAGCGAGTTCAGGCCGCCCTTGCAGATGGCGCGAGCGCCGTAGCTGACGCGCTTGCCGCCTTCCAGGTACTGCTTGAGCACCGGGTGATGCTTGAGGCGCTGGAACTCGTCGAACGGCGACAGGTAAGTGTTGGCGTAGGACAGGTCGACGATCAGGCCCACTACTACCTGGTTGTTTTCCAGGTGATAGAGGAAGGAGCCGCCAGTGTTCTCGTTGCTCATGATATCCAGCGGCCAGCCGGCGGTGTGCACCACCAGGCCAGGCTGGTGCTTGGCCGGGTCGATTTCCCAGATTTCCTTGAGGCCGATGCCGTAGTGCTGGGCGTCGGCGTCGCTGTCCAGGTTGAACTGCTTGATCAGTTGCTTGCCGATATGGCCACGGCAGCCTTCGGCGAACAGGGTGTATTTGCCGCGCAGTTCCATGCCGGGGGTGTACATGCCCTCTTTCGGCTGGCCTTCACGGTCGACACCCATGTCGCCGGTAAGAATCCCGCGGACTACGCCGTTTTCGTCGATCAGGGCTTCCTGGGCGGCAAAGCCCGGGTAGATTTCCACGCCCAGGTTCTCGGCCTGCTGGGCCAGCCAGCGGCACAGATTGCCCAGGGAAATGATGTAGTTGCCTTCGTTGTGCATGGTCTTGGGCACAAAGAAGTCTGGAACCTTGGTGGAGGTTTCGCCGCTGCGCAGGACATAGATGTCGTCGCGGGTGACCGGGGTGTTGAGCGGGGCGCCCAGTTCCTTCCAGTCCGGGAACAATTCATTCAGGGCCCGTGGTTCGAACACGGCACCGGAAAGGATGTGAGCACCGACTTCGGAGCCTTTTTCAACCACGCAGACGCTGATTTCCTTCCCGGCTTCAGCGGCCTTCTGCTTAAGGCGGCAAGCGGCGGACAAGCCTGCGGGGCCGGCACCGACGATGACCACGTCGAATTCCATGTATTCGCGTTCCACTAGGCTATCTCCTACTCAAGGCTCAACGGTTTTTTCTAATTGGAGGTTTGGCGTTGCATCCCCGCTTTCTCCCATCGCGCATGGGGGGGAGAAGGGGAGGACGGCCGACCTTTCTCTCTGGGCGGCGCATTATATCTACACCACTCTCAGCGTCCAATACAAACGTTTGTTTGAATTTGCCGCAGCCCAGATAAATCAAAGAAGCGCGGCTTATAAACGGCTATTTTGCCGTATTGACCGGAAAAGGCGTTCCGGTCAAGATACGGTCGGTTTTGCGCTCGCCGTAGGCTGACTGTTGGTTTCAAGAGCACCTCTAAAGACAGGGCAAAGGCAGTAAAGGTGACGCGCGCGCAGCTTGAAAGTGCGCAGTCTACACGCCGCGATAATGAATGACTCGTCGGTCACCACTGACGAACGGTCATCACCCCGTGAGCAAGGTCAACCTTTTTGTGCGCCAGCGTTTTTGGAGGTGCCCTTGTGCCGATGAGCATCAACCGCCAGGTTCTCGCCTAGGCGACTTTCTTTTCACCGGAGAGTAACGAGGAATCCATGAAGGTTCTTGTAGCTGTCAAACGAGTGGTCGACTATAACGTCAAGGTTCGCGTCAAAGCGGACAACTCCGGCGTCGACCTCGCCAACGTCAAGATGTCGATGAACCCTTTCTGCGAAATCGCAGTGGAAGAAGCCGTACGCCTGAAAGAGAAAGGTGTAGCGACTGAAATCGTCGTCGTCTCCATCGGTCCTGCTACTGCTCAAGAGCAACTGCGTACCGCCCTGGCACTGGGTGCCGATCGCGCGATCCTCGTCGAGTCCGCTGAAGAGTTGAACTCCCTGGCCGTGGCCAAGCTGCTCAAGGCCGTGGTCGACAAGGAACAGCCACAGCTGGTGATCCTCGGCAAACAGGCCATCGATAGCGACAACAACCAGACCGGCCAGATGCTGGCAGCCCTGAGCGGCTACGCTCAAGGCACCTTCGCCTCCAAGGTCGAAGTGTCCGGCGACAAGGTCAACGTCACCCGTGAAATCGACGGCGGCCTGCAGACCGTTGCGCTGAACCTGCCAGCCATCGTCACCACCGACCTGCGTTTGAACGAGCCGCGCTACGCGTCTCTGCCAAACATCATGAAAGCCAAGAAGAAGCCGCTTGAAACGCTGACTCCTGATGCTTTGGGCGTTTCCACCGCCTCCACCAACAAGACCCTGAAAGTCGAAGCGCCGGCTGCACGCAGCGCGGGCATCAAGGTCAAGTCGGTGGCTGAACTGGTCGAGAAACTGAAAAACGAAGCGAAGGTAATCTGATCATGACTATCTTGGTAATCGCCGAACACGATAACAAGGCGCTGGCTCCGGCCACCCTGAACACCGTTGCCGCCGCCGCCAAAATCGGTGGTGACGTGCATGTACTGGTAGCCGGCCAGGGCGTTGGCGCCGTGGCTGAAGCCGCGGCCAAGATCGCTGGCGTGGCCAAAGTGCTGGTGGCCGACAACGCCGCCTACGCTCACCAACTGCCGGAAAACGTTGCGCCGCTGGTGGCCGAACTGGGCGCTGGCTACAGCCACATCCTGGCAGCCGCTACTTCCAACGGCAAAAACATCCTGCCGCGGGTTGCCGCTCAGTTGGACGTAGACCAGATCTCCGAAATCATCTCGGTAGAAAGCGCTGATACCTTCAAGCGTCCGATCTATGCCGGTAACGCCATCGCTACCGTGCAGTCCTCGGCTGCCGTAAAAGTCATCACCGTGCGTGCCACCGGCTTCGACGCCGTTGCCGCTGAAGGTGGTTCGGCTGCAGTCGAAACCGTGGGCGCCGCTCACGATGCCGGCAAGTCGAGCTTCGTTGGCGAAGAGCTGGCCAAGTCCGATCGCCCTGAACTGACCGCAGCCAAGATCGTCGTTTCCGGCGGCCGCGGCATGCAGAACGGCGACAACTTCAAGCACCTGTATGCCCTGGCCGACAAGCTGGGCGCTGCTGTCGGCGCGTCCCGCGCTGCGGTGGACGCAGGTTTTGTGCCCAACGACATGCAGGTCGGCCAGACCGGCAAGATCGTTGCGCCACAGCTGTACATCGCCGTCGGTATCTCCGGCGCTATCCAGCACCTGGCGGGCATGAAGGACTCCAAAGTGATCGTCGCGATCAACAAGGACGAAGAAGCGCCAATCTTCCAGGTAGCCGACTACGGCCTGGTCGCGGACTTGTTCGAAGCCGTACCTGAGTTGGAGAAGCTGGTCTAATCCGGCGTCTTCACTTATAAAGAGCCCGGCCTTTTGGCCGGGTTTTTTTATGTGTGTTTTTTGCCGGGGGAGGGTTTCGCCATGGATCTGCGCCGCATGAGTGGCTGGTCAGTGCTGTTGGGCCTGACGTTGTTGCCATCGTTGTCGATGGCGGCGGGCAAGTGCGAGCGTCTGGTGGTCACTGGCAGCCCCGATGCACCGCCTTACCTGTGGCGTGACCCTCAGGACCCCAAGCACCTGATGGGTGCCAGCGCCGACCTGCTGCAGCAGGTGGCCGGGGAGCTGGGGCTGAAGGTCGAGGTGCTGTATGCCGGCAAGCGCTCCGAGGCGCTGGACGAGGTACGCACCGGGCGCATGGACCTGCTCGCCGATGCACCGCTGACCTTCAATGAGCTGGAATCGCTGGACTACATCCACCCGGCGCTGGTGCAGAACGACTATCTGGTCTGGACCCGCAAGGATTCGACCCTCAGCTATACCCAGCCGGGAGACCTGGCAGGCCATCCCGGCGCCGTGTCGGAAAAGGCCCGACTGACTCAGCCCTTTGTCGCCATGGCCAAGGAGCATCTGCAACTCAAGCGCCTGCCGAATCTGACCCAGGTCTTCCAGACCTTGCTCCTGGGGGAGGTGGACTATGTGCTGGCGCCTCGCTACGCAGGCATGGCCATGGCCCAGACCCTGGGCATGACGGCGGATCTGGCGGCGTTTCCCCAGCCCATCGACAAACCGGGGCTGTTCCTTGCGCTGTCCCATAACTCCGCCTGCAATGACCCATGGTTGCGCGGACAGTTGGCCAAAAAGATGACAGAATTGCCCGCGTCCGGTCTGACGGAGACCTTGCTGCAGCGCAATCTGGAGCGCTGGAAGGCCCAGTTGCAGCAACCCGTCAGCAGCCCAAAACAGTAGGAATCTTGTGTGACTATTCGACCTCTTTTCGCCGCCATGGCTGTTCTCGCCCTGGCGGGTTGTGCAACCGACCCGGCGCCCATCGAGCAGATGCGCCTCACCGCGCAGACGCTGGAGCAGGCCAAGGCCGTGGGGGCTTCTGCCGAGGACATGCCCGAGTTGAAACTGGCCGAAGACAAGTTCTCCCGGGCGCAGGGCAACATGCAGGATGAGTCCTACAAGAAAGCGCGGATGCGCGCCGAACAGGCCGAACTGGATGCGCGCCTGGCCGAAGCCAAGGTCCTGACCCGCAAGAGCCAGGAACAGGTGAATGCACTCAATACCCGCATCACTCGCCTGCGCAAGCAACTGGGAGATGCCCAATGAATCTGTCTACCCGGATCATCGGCAGTGCAGTGCTCCTGGCATGCGCCGGACTCTATGGCTGCGCTGGCCAGCACAGTGAAGAAGCCCTGCAGCAGGCCAGTAACGACTTCCAGAAGGTCAAGGAAGACTCCAACGTGCTGCGTATCGCGCCCAAGGACGTGATCCGTGCCGGGGAGTCCCTGGCACGTGCCGATCGCCTCTCCACCTATTGGGGCAGCGGTGGCGATGTGGAGCATTACGCCTACCTGAGTCGGCGCTACAGCGAAATCGCCCGTGAGCATACCGAACAGGCACTCAATAACGAGCGTGCGGCCAAGCTCGAGCTGGAACGCCAGCGCCTGCAACTGGCCCTACGCGAAGCCAAGTTGCTCAGCGTGCAGCAGCAGGGCAAATGGCTGGAAGAACAGATCATCAGCCTGGCCACCACCCAGACCGATCGCGGTCTGGTGATGACTCTGGGGGATGTGCTGTTCGATACCGGCGAAGCGGAACTGAAGAACTCGGCGAACCGCACTGTGCTCAAGGTGGTGCAGTTCCTCCAGTTGAACCCCAAGCGCGTGGTGCGCATCGAGGGTTACACCGACAACACCGGCGAGCGCCAGAGCAATCTGCAGCTGTCCAAGGACCGCGCCCAAGCCGTGGCGGATGTGCTGGTGGACCTGGGTATCGATGAAAAACGCATCCAGGTCGAAGGCTATGGCGACGACTATCCGGTGGAGGCCAATGCTTCCGAGCGGGGAAGGGCGCAGAACCGTCGGGTAGAGATCGTGTTCTCCGACGAAAAAGGCCAGTTGGGCGCTTCTCGCTGAAGCTGCGCCAGTGCCACGGAAAAACCCGACGCCTTGCCCGCGTCGGGTTTTTTTATGCCTGCCAAGAGGTTCACAAAAACCCTACAGTTATGCTTTTCACTGCCCTGTGTCCTCGACTATTGTAGAAACTGTCCCAGTACACTTCTAAACTGTGCCGGTATTGTTTCACACAAGAATAAAACGCCGTGAAATCGAGTGCTGCGCCATGACCAATCTCTTGCTCTATCAACGTATCGCTCAGCAACTGGCTGAGGATATTCGCCGTGGTGTCTACCAGCCGGGGGAGCGCGTACCGTCGGTACGCAAGATGAGCTCGCAGCTCAATGTCAGCCACGCCACGGTACTCCAGGCCTACGCCAACCTCGAAGACCAGGGGCTGATTCGCGCGCGCCCGCAGTCGGGCTACTACGTGCACCAGACGCCGGCGCTGACCGCGCCCACGCCGGATATCGCCCGGGTCGAGCGCCCTGGGCTGGTGACCCGCAGCAGCATCATTCAGCAGGTGCTGGTGGAGTCCCGTCGCGAAGGTGTGTTTCCGTTGGGGGCCGCAGTGCCCAGCGTTGACTATCTGCCAGTGCGGGCGCTGCACCAGCAGTTGGCCAAGGTCACCCGGTTTCACAGCCCCCGGGCATTCAGTTACATGTTCAGCCCGGGCTTCGAGCCACTGCGGCGTCAGGTGGCCATTCGCATGCGCGATGCCGGGGTGGTGGTCGACCCGTCGGAAGTGGTGATCACCCACGGCTGCGTCGATGCCCTGCAGATGTCATTGCGGGTACTGACCCGGCCCGGGGACCTGATTGCTGCGGAGTCGCCGACCTACTACGGCCTGCTGCAACTGGCGGACTTGCTGGGGCTCAAGGTCATCGAGATTCCCAGTGATCCGTCCACCGGCATGAGCCTGGAAGCCCTGCAACTGGCGGCCAACCAATGGTCGATCAAGGCCCTGGTGCTGACCACACGCCTGAGCAATCCCCTGGGCGGCACCATGCCCGAGGAGCGGCAGAAGCAGTTGCTGCGCCTGGCATCGGATTTCGATATCCAGGTGGTCGAGGATGATATCTATGGCGAGTTGATGTTCGAGGTGGGGCGTACCAAGGCCCTCAAGGCCTATGACCGCCTGGATCGGGTGATCTACTGTTCGAGCTTCTCCAAGACCCTGTCTCCCGGCGTGCGCATCGGCTGGATGATTGCCGGCAAGTACCAGCAGGAGATCCAGCGCCTGCAGACCTTCAGCACCCATTCTGCGTGCAGCGTCACCCAGATGGGGGTTGCGGCCTACCTGGAAAACGGCGGTTATGACCGGCATTTACGGTACATCCGCCAGGAATACCGGAAGAATCTCAGCGCCTTTCAGCTGGCGGTGCAGCAGTACTTCCCAGAGGGCACGCAGATCACCCGGCCCAACGGGGGCTTCATTCTCTGGGTCAGCCTGCCGGGGCGGGTCAACACCCAGGAGCTTCATGTGCGAGCCTTGCAGCAGGGCATCAGCATCGCCCCGGGGCTGATCTTCAGCAACACCGAGCAGTTCAACCACTGTGTGCGGCTCAACTGCGGTACGCCCTGGAATCGCGAGGCCGAGCGGGCCCTGATGACTTTGGGAATGCTTGCCAGCCAGTTGTGCCAGGAGGCGGCGGGCGGATTTTAATCAGTGTGGCCCTGTGCTTGTCATGGGGCCTGCAACAAGCGAGCATAGAGGACCTTTTGTCGATCTACCTGTCTTTCATGAAAGCCTTTCTACCTGCCCTCTGGTTAAGTGTCTGTCTGTTGGGAACCGCCTTCGTGGCTCCTGTCCAGGCGGCTTCCTCCCAGGACAAGCCGGCTGCCGGGGCGGCCCATGCCACTAAGGCGGCCCCTGCCAAGAAGGCTCCGGCCAGCAAGGCCAAGCCTTCGGCCAGTGCCAGCAAGAGCAAGTCCGCGGCCAAGAAGGCGCCCGCCAAGCCCAAGTCCAAATGGGCCTATCAGGACATCAAGAAGCCGTTGCCCAGTGCCAAGGTGGACTTGAGCCTGCCGCCGGAAATGGTCAAGCACCTGCAGCCGGTGGGCAGTGTGCCGCTACCCAAGCGCGAGCCGCTGCTGCCGCAGATGTTTGGCGAGAAGCCCAAGGAAAGCAGCCCGTTCCAGCTCAACGGCCGCTTGCTCAGCAATGAAATGCAATTGCAGCTGCGCAACGAGGAGCGTCGGGATATCGAAGGCGCGGCCCTGGATTTCGAGTTCAAGCAGTAAATTCTTCATCCTCTTCTGTGACGGGTTGGCTCGACACTTTGTCGGAGACTGATCAGTCACGCACGGTTGTGCGTCAAATCCGTTCTTTGAGTAATTTTAAACGGCTGTTTTAGCGGTTACTCTTGGCGGGCGTCATTCAACACTCTGCTTGTCGCAAGGAGCTTTTCCTCATGAACTGCCGTGAAGGTTGTGGCGCCTGCTGCATCGCCCCTTCCATCAGCACCCCGATTCCCGGAATGCCCCAGGGCAAGCCGGCGGGAGAACGTTGCCTGCATCTTTCTGTCGAACACCTGTGCGGGCTGTTCGGCCTGCCGGAGCGGCCGGCGGTGTGTGGGGCGTTCCTGGCGGATCCCGAGGTGTGTGGCGAAAGCCGCGAAGAAGCTATCCGCCTGATTGGCTGGTGGGAACAAGTGACCGCGGCATAGAGTGTTCTCAATGAACGGAACTTCAACAATAAGGAATAAGACAATGGGTTCGCTGCAACGAATGGCTGTGCTCTGTGGTTTAACCGTGCTCTTGTCGGCAACGGCCCACGCCGAAGACTGGCAAACCGCCAAGGATGAAGACGGCATCAAGGTCTCCTTGAGTGAAGTGGCCGGCTCCAAATACAAGGCCTACCGTGGTGTGACCACCATGAAGACCTCCATCGCCAAGCTCCGCGCGCTTCAGGAAGACGTGGCGGGCGCCTGCTCCTGGATCCATGAGTGCAAGACCCAGAAACTGCTCAAGCACGAGGGCGATCAAAGCTGGACCTACACCCAGTTCAACACCCCGTGGCCAGTCACTGCCCGTGATTCGGTATTGCACATCACTACCAGCGAAGCGGCCGACGGCAGCCTGACCCGCAAACTGGAGGGCGTCCCCACCTACATCCCTGAAGAGAAAGGCTTCGTGCGGGTGGCCCAGGTCGAGGGCTACTGGAAGTTCGTACCCAAAGGCGCCGACCAGGTGGAAGTGACTTACCAGGTGCACACCGAGCCGGGTGGCAGCGTGCCGTCCTGGCTGGCCAACAAGTTCGTGGTGGATGCGCCGTTCAACACCCTGAAGGCACTCAAGGCTCGCGCCGAAAAGCCTTGATCGGCTGAGTTTTGCCAGCATTACCAGGGCCGCCTTCGGGCGGCCTTGTCATTGATGTGTTCCGGCAGCGCGGTGGAACGATTGCCCGTTGCTCAGGGTCGAGATGTTGTCAGCCCACTCATGGGGCTATCGAGGAGGCACTGATGCAAAAGTGGCAAGTCACTTTCGTTGACGATCATGGTGTCCAGTCCGTCGAGCATTTCGACTGCGACCAGCAACCGACGATGGAACGCGCCGCACAACTGGTGCGGGCCAAGTTGTTGCCAGTGAGTGCCGAACTGGACCTGAACGATCTGGACGGGCGCACCGAGGATCCCACCCTCAAGAGCCTGAAAGAGCAGAACAGCATTCAGATTCTCAGTATCACGCCGATCTAGAGAGGGTAGAGCGCGCTTCGCAGCAATTTCTGGCGACGTCCAGAGCAAGGCGCTAATCTGCAAACGAGATCAGCGAATTCTTCGCTAGGCTCTGATCTTGTCAGCTCCATGCTTGTTTCCTGACGACCCGCCCCGGGTCGTGATGCCGGTCCCTTTGGCCGGCGGTTCGGGAAACACGGAAAGTCTATCCATCGGTTTGAGGAGGACGTTTCATGAGCACAGCCGTTCAAGAAGACATCAGCAGCAGTGTGCTGCGCCGCATGAAAGAAGGCGGTTTCGACTTTTCACGATTCCATCCCATCGAGTTCTACGCCATTTTTCCGGATGAGGAGCGGGCACGCAGGGCGGCAGGACATTTTCGCGGTGAATCCTTGAATGCCCAGGTCAGCGTGCGTGACGACGGCGCCTGGTACCTGGAACTGAGCAAGGTGATGTACGCCACCTATGGCGGCATCGGGGATTTTGAACAGGACTTCGAGGCGGTGGTCGAGCCCCTGGGCGGCATCATTGAGGGCTGGGGAGTGAAACAGGAGATCCGTGGACGGCTGGTATAGCCTGCGCTAGATATACCGAGACAGACAATTGGCTGGCCCCTGGGCCGGCCAATTGTGTTTTCGGGGCCCGCACAAGGTAAAAAAAAGCCACCCGAGAGGGTGGCTAAAAGGGAAGACCGGTCAGGAGAGGGAACCGGTCGGGAGAGCCCGGACCCGGTTGTCATCGGCGTCATCAAGGTTGCAGCAGCGACTTCATCAGGCTTGGCGAAGTGTTTGCTCGATAGGCGCGATTATCCCCAGCGGCCAGCGGGCAGTGAAATCAACTCTGACTATGCTGGTGATAGCCAAGACCGATGCCAGCCATGGCCGGGGCAGGGGCGGTCCGCATGCATCGGTTATGCGGGCATCGGCCTTGGGCTGCAACGGACTGATTTTGGGGCGCTTGTGCCGAAGGCACAGGGCTGGCGAAGCCCGGGTGTGCAGGTGACAGGGAGTACGGCATGAACCACAGCGCTGTTGATGAAATGCATGGGGCCGACGGCCAGGTTCGCGAGCATTACCGCGAGTTCGCCCGCTGGCTGGCCAATACCCCCGACGAACTCCTGGCCCGCCGCCGTCGCGAGGCCGACCTGCTGTTCCACCGTGCCGGCATCACCTTTACCCTGTACGGCGATGAGCAGGGCACCGAGCGGCTGATTCCCTTCGACACCATTCCCCGCATCATCCCGGCCCGGGAATGGCGGATCATCGAACAAGGGTGCATCCAGCGGGTACGGGCGCTGAACCTGTTTCTGGCCGATCTCTACCACCAGCAACGAATCATCCGCGCCGGGATCATTCCCGCCGAGCAGGTCCTGGCCAATCAGCAGTACCAGCTGGCCATGCAGGGCCTGGACCTGCACGGTGATGTCTATGCCCATGTCTGCGGAGTTGATCTGGTACGCGACGGCGGCGGCCGCTACTGCGTGCTCGAGGACAACCTGCGCACCCCCAGCGGCGTCAGCTACATGCTCGAAGACCGCAAGATGATGATGCGCCTGTTTCCCGAGCTGTTCGCCGCCCAGCGCATCGCCCCCATCGACCATTACCCGAACCTGTTGCTCGATACCCTGAAAAGCTCCAGCCCCCTGGACAATCCGACGGTGGTGGTACTGACCCCGGGGCGCTTCAACAGCGCATTTTTCGAGCATGCGTTCCTGGCGCGGGAGATGGGAGTGGAGCTGGTGGAAGGTGCCGACCTGTTCGTGCGTGACGACCGGGTGTTCATGCGCACCACCGCCGGCCCGCAGGCGGTGGATGTGATCTACCGTCGCCTCGACGATGCCTTCCTCGACCCCCTGGCGTTCAACCCCGATTCCCTGCTCGGCGTGCCCGGCCTGTTGGCAGCCTACCGCTCGGGCACTGTGGTACTGGCCAACGCCATCGGCACCGGGGTGGCCGATGACAAGTCGGTGTACCCCTATGTCATCGAGATGATCCGTTTCTACCTGGACGAAGAGCCGATTCTGCAGAACGTGCCGACCTGGCAGTGCCGCCGGCCCGCCGAGCTGTCCCATGTGCTGGCCAACCTGGCGCAACTGGTGGTCAAGGAAACCCAGGGTTCCGGCGGCTACGGCATGCTGGTGGGGCCGGCGGCCACGGCGGCGCAGATCGAGGAGTTCCGCGTACGGATCAAGGCCCGGCCCGAGGCGTACATCGCCCAACCAACCCTGGCGCTGTCCACCTGCCCGACCTTTGTCGAAAGCGGCATCGCCCCGCGGCATATCGATCTGCGGCCCTTTGTCCTTTCTGGTGGTGAAACCCGTGTGGTGCCCGGTGGTCTTACCCGTGTGGCCCTGCGTGAAGGTTCGTTGGTGGTGAATTCCTCACAGGGCGGCGGGACCAAGGACACTTGGGTGGTCGAGGATTAAGGAAGCCTGCCATGTTGAGTCGAACCGCGTCGGACCTGTACTGGATGTCACGCTACCTGGAGCGCGCGGAAAACCTGGCGCGGATGCTCGATGTCAGCTATTCCCTGTCGCTGATGCCCCAGGACGGGCGCGGCGATGGCCTGCACGAGCTGGCCATGCCACTGCTGATCACCGGCACCCTGGAGGATTACCACGCCCGCCACCAGGCCTTGCACGCCGAGCAGCTATTGCAGTTCTTCGCCCTGGACCCGGCCAACCCCGCCAGTATCTACAGTTGCCTGGGATCGGCCCGGGCCTGCGCCCATGCCGTGCGCGGGCGGATCACCGCCGACATGTGGGAAAACGTCAATGCCACCTGGCTGGACATCCACCAGATCGCCAGCCAGGGCCTCAGTGCCTATGGCATGAACCGCTTCTGCGAATGGATCAAGGAGCGCTCCCATCTGTTTCGTGGCGCTTCCTACGGCACCATCATGCGCAACGACGCCTTTCGCTTTATCCGCCTGGGAACCTTCATCGAGCGCGCCGACAACACCCTGCGCCTGCTGGACGCACGCTACGAGATGGCCGGCGACCAGGCCGATGCGGTGTGCGACGGCACCGCCCATGCCTATTACCAGTGGAGTGCGTTGCTGCGGGCCTTGTCTTCCTTCGAGGCCTACACCGAGGTCTATCGCGAGGCGCCCGGTGCCCGGCATGTGGCCGAGCTGCTGTTGTTGCGCGCCGACGTGCCGCGCTCGCTGCGGGCCTGTACCGAGGAGATCGACCAGATCCTCGCCAGCCTGCCCGGCGACAACGGGCGCCCGGCCCAGCGTCTGGCGGCGCAGATGGATGCACGCCTGCGCTACATCGGTATCGATCAGATTCTCGACGAAGGCCTGCACGCCTGGCTGACCGACTTCATCCCCCTGGTGCGCCAGTTGGGCAACGCGATTCACCGCTCTTATCTGGAGGCGGCATGAGACTGTCCGTGAGCCATGAAACCACCTATCGCTACGCCGATCCGGTAGGCGCCAGCATCCAGTACCTGCGCCTGACACCCCACGACAGCGAGCGCCAGCAAGTGCTCTGCTGGCAGCTGGATCTGCCACGACCGGTGCGTGCGCAGCGGGACCCCTTCGGCAACATCCTGCACGTACTGACCCTGGACGAGCCCCACGAAGCAGTGATCATCGGCGCCCGTGGCCAAGTGGATATCGATGAGCTGCGCGAGGCCGAGCATGAATGCCAGTCGCCCTTGCCGTTCCTGCGTTTCACCAGCCTGACCGAGGCGGATGCTCAACTGCGCGAGTTCGCCGGCCGGCAATGCGCAAGGCGGCGTGATCGCACAGGGTTGATCGACCTGATGCATGGGCTGCACCAGCTCATGGCCTACACGCCTGGGGCAACGGACGTGGCCACCAGCGCGGCGCAGGCTTTCGCCGGGCGCGCCGGGGTCTGCCAGGACCACACCCACGCTTTCCTTGCCTGTGCCCGTAGCCTGGGCGTTCCGGCACGTTTTGTTTCCGGTTATCTGTACCGCGAGGACAGCGGGCAATTACTTGGCCACGCCTGGGCCGAAGCCTGGCTGGAAGGCGCCTGGTACAGCTTCGATGTGACCCACCAACTGGCGCGGCCCGAGCGCCACCTCAAGCTGGCGGTGGGCCTGGACTACCTGGATGCCTGCCCGGTACGCGGCATGCGCCGGGGCGCCGCCGGTGAGCAGATGCACGCCAGGGTGCTCCAGCAGTAACACGCGTTTTCGCTAGGAGTCGGCTTGCCGGCGAAGGCGCCAGAGGTGGCAAAGGCGATGTCGCAAGGCTCAGGGAACCTGCTTGCGCCCCGCCATGTGCCTAAGATACCCCAGCAGCAGGTCCAGCTCCTGATCCGGCAGGACGTTGTTGTTGAACCCGGGCATCTTCGCCTGGGGCCAGCGCCTCATGCTTTGCGGATCGCGGATATAGCGCTTGAGGAAATCGCCGCTGAAATACTCGGTGGGGCTGTAGGGGATATTCAGGTCCGGACCGAACTGTGAATCGCCGGCACCGTTGAGGCGGTGGCAGGCCAGGCAGTTTTTCTGGAACAGGGCAAAGCCCTGGTTGATCGGATCAGTGGCCGCCAACTGCGGATCCGGAAGCAGGGTGGGGAAGCGCTGCGCCACTGGCTCCAGGCGCTGGATGCGCGCCACCTGGAACGGCCATTGCTCCGGGCTGATATGCCCGGCGGCAGGATCGGTCCACACCAGATAGAAAGGCCCGGCGCTGGGTTTGTCGGCAGCCAGCGCAGGCCATGGCCGGCTCGGGTCCTCCACGGCCAGCCAGGCCTGGGCGCCCTGGCGTTCAAGCAGCGGCGCGGCGCTGAGCTCCGCGGCAAAGCCGTCCAGGGCCACGGCTTGAAGATGGTCTTCGGCCTTCAGGCCCTTGAGCAGGGTCGCCATGGGCACGGCGCGGTACTGCATGTCGCGCTTGTAGGACACATCGTCCTTGATGGTAATGGTCTGGGCCTGGGGGTGCCTTAGCAGTTCTTCGGTCTGCCAGGTGTGGCTGGCGGAGCCCAGGTCGATCAGCAGTTGCGCGGCGTGCAGCGGGCTGCTCAGCAGCAGGGCAGCGCCAAGGAGGAATACTTTCAATTGATGGCCGTCGGGTCGTCGTCAGTGGGTTCGTCGCCGGGAAGCACGTCGTCCGGTCGCGACACATGGTCGAACAGGGCGTCCCGGAGCTCTTCGTAGTTGCCGCCGTTCACGATACCGAAATAGCCGTGCTTGACCAGCGTGTCTTCGGCTTCAAGGGCGTGCTGGTTGGTGTCGCTGTAGATCACCACGGTGGCGTTGGGGTCCAGCACCACTTTGCGCAACTGGTAGGCCAGGCCCTCGGCGCTGATGCCGGTGCCGTCCTCCAGTTCGAGATTGACCTGCAGCGAGTTGTGCACATTGCCGGCGGCAAAGTCGCTCTCGTTGCGCAGATCGAGGATCAACGCCCCATCATTGATTTCGTCCACCGCGCGGTTGACGTCGATGATTCCGGCGTGAGCGTGAAAGGCGCTCAGGAGTGTGGCGAGTGCAATCCAATGGCGCATGAGTCTTCCCCTTGGTGTTCCTCAGGAAGACTGGCACACAAGTCCGTGCCCCGGTAGGAACCGGGGACAATTTTCCGTCTCGTTGATCGAGCAGCCACAGATCAGCCGATCACTTTGGTGAGATTCGGCAAGATCAACAGCAGTGTGGTTGCGAAAAGAATGAGCCCCGCCTGACGTACTTTCGAATGCTTGAACATGGCTGAATGCCTTTTGTTGTTATTCCTGAGCGTCAATGCATGCCGGTGGGTGAACTCCATTACGAGTCACTATGAACCGGCTATGTGTCCTTTTTCTTACTTGCCCCAGTGCAGAATCCGTCTGGAACTTCCTACAGTTTCTACCTTAGGGGCCTTGAATCCTCTGGCTTAGATCCAATTCATATGAATTTATATTTCTGATTTATTAAAAGGCTATATATCGGCCCGGGCGTGCCTTGGCCGCCCTCTGGCTAGACAGCTCGCGACCCTTCATCGGCAGAGCCCTTAGCTGCCTACCGTTCGTCTGAGCGTCGGCGTCAAGGCGGCTGAGCGCATCGGTCATTGAATCCGACGCTGCCGCGCCTAAGGTGGGAGCTCGACATTTTCCCCTGCACAGCGGTTCGAGGACGTCATGACCCAAGCTTTGATATTCGATGCGTTACGCACGCCCCGCGGCAAAGGCAAGGCCGATGGCGCCCTGCACAGCGTGAAACCGGTGAACCTGGCCGCGGGCCTGTTGCGCGCCCTGCAGCAGCGCTGCGAACTGGACACCAGCCAGGTGGACGACGTGGTCCTGGGCTGTGTGACGCCCATCGGTGATCAGGGCGCCGATATCGCCAAGACCGCGGTCCAGGCTGCGGATTGGGATGTAAGCGTGGCCGGGGTGCAGATCAATCGCTTCTGCGCTTCCGGGTTGGAGGCGGTCAACCTGGGGGCGATGAAGGTGCGTTCCGGGTTCGAGGAACTGGTGGTGGTTGGCGGCGTCGAGTCCATGTCGCGGGTGCCCATGGGCAGCGACGGCGGGGCCTGGGTGCTGGACCCGGAGACCAACCTGCACAGCCATTTCACCCCCCAGGGGATTGGCGCCGACCTGATCGCGACCCTGGAAGGCTTCTCCCGGGAGGACGTCGACCGCTTCGCCCTGCACTCCCAGCAGAAGGCCGCCCGCGCCCGGGCTGGCGGGGCCTTTGCCAAATCCCTGGTGCCGGTGCAGGACCAGAACGGCATCGTGCTGCTGGACCATGACGAGTTCATTCGCGCCGATTCGACCCTGGAGGGCCTGGGCAAGCTCAAGCCGAGTTTCGAGATGATGGGGCAGATGGGCTTCGATGCCACGGCGCTACGGGTCTACAGCCATGTGGAGCGGATCGACCATGTGCACACCCCCGGCAACAGCTCGGGCATCGTCGACGGCGCGGCGCTGATGCTGATCGGCTCCGAAGCCAAGGGCCGCGAGCTGGGGCTCAAGCCCCAGGCGCGGATCGTGGCCACGGCGGTCACCAGCACCGACCCCACCATCATGCTTACCGGCCCGGCGCCGGCCACCCGCAAGGCCCTGGCCAAGGCCGGGCTGCGGGTCGAGGACATCGACCTGTTCGAAGTCAATGAAGCCTTCGCCTCGGTGGTGCTCAAGTTCATCAAGGACATGGCCATCGACCCGGCCAAGGTCAATGTCAACGGCGGCTCCATCGCCATGGGCCACCCGCTGGGGGCCACCGGCTGCGCGATCCTCGGCACCTTGCTCGATGAGCTGGAAACCCGGCGCCAGCGCTATGGCCTGGCGACCCTCTGTGTCGGCGGCGGCATGGGTATCGCCACCATCATCGAACGCCTCTGAGCCCCGACTTCAAGGAATCCCTTTCATGACCGATGCCATCCGTTACGAAAAAGGCCAGGACCAGATCGTCGTCCTGACCATCGATATGCCGGGCCAGAGCGCCAACACCATGAATGCCCTGTACCGCGACGCCATGGCCGGTGCCGTGGCGCGCTTGCAGGCCGAACGGGAATCGATTGCCGGGGTGATCATCACCTCGGCGAAAAAGACCTTCTTCGCCGGCGGTGACCTCAATGAGCTGATCAAGGTTGGCAGGCCCGAGGCCAAGGCTTTCTACGACATGGTGCTGGCCCTCAAGGGCCAGCTGCGAGCCCTGGAAACCCTGGGCAAGCCGGTGGTCGCTGCAATCAATGGCGCGGCCCTGGGCGGCGGCTGGGAAATCTGCCTGGCCTGCCATCATCGCGTTGCCCTGGACGATAAATCGGTACAGGTCGGCCTGCCGGAAGTCACCCTGGGCCTGTTGCCCGGCGGCGGCGGGGTAGTGCGCATGGTGCGCATGCTGGGCCTGGAAAAGGCTCTGCCCTATCTGCTGGAAGGCAAGAAAGTGCGCCCGCAGCAGGCGTTGCAAGCAGGCCTGATCGATGCCCTGGCGACGGACCGCGACGACCTGCTGGCCAAGGCTCGGGCCTGGATCCTCGCCAACCCGGGCGCGCAACAGCCCTGGGATGTGCGCGGCTACCAGATCCCTGGTGGCACGCCGTCGAACCCGAAAGTTGCGCAGATGCTGGCCATCGCCCCATCGATTCTGCGGACCAAGACCCAGGGTTGCTTCCCCGCGCCGGAAAAGATCCTCTGCGCTGCCGTCGAAGGCGCCCAGGTGGATTTCGACACCGCGCAACTGATCGAGACCCGTTACTTCACCGAGCTGACCACAGGCCAGGTGGCGAAGAACATGATCGGCACCTTCTGGTTCCAGCTCAACCAGATCAATGCCGGCAGCTCACGGCCACAGGGCGTGCCGCCGCAGGTCACGAAAAAGCTCGGGGTGCTTGGCGCCGGCATGATGGGCGCGGGCATTGCCTATGTCAGTGCGGTGGCGGGTATCGAGGTGGTGCTCAAGGACATCAGCCCCGAAGCGGCCGAGAAGGGCAAGGCCCACTCGGCGGCGCTGCTGGAGAAAAAGGTGGCTCGCGGGCAGTTGAGCCGCGAGCAGCGGGACGCCACCCTGGCGCGGATCCGCACCACCGCCGAGGATGCCGACCTGGCCGGTTGCGACCTGATCATCGAGGCGGTGTTCGAGGATCGCGAGCTCAAGGCCAAGGTCTCCCGGGCTGCGCAGCAGGTGGTCGGCGGTGACGCGGTGATCGCCTCCAACACTTCGACCCTGCCCATCACTGGCCTGGCTACGGCAGTGCCGAACCCGGACAAGTTCATCGGCCTGCATTTCTTCAGCCCGGTGGAAAAAATGCCCCTGGTGGAAATCATCAAGGGGGCGAAAACCAGCGATGAAACCCTGGCCCGCGGCTTCGACTTTGTCTTGCAGATCAAGAAGACCCCGATCGTGGTCAATGACAGCCGTGGCTTCTTCACCTCCCGGGTGTTCGGCACTTTCACCAACGAAGGCATCGCCATGCTCGGCGAGGGCATCGCGGCGCCGATGATCGAGACCGAAGCGCGCAAGGCCGGGATGCCGGTGGGGCCGCTGGCGATTTCCGACGAGGTTTCCCTGAGCCTGATGAGCCATATCCGCCAGCAGACCGCCAAGGACCTGCAGGCCGAGGGCAAGCCGGCCATCGAACATCCGGCATTTGCCGTGATCGACCTGCTGCTCAACGAATACAAGCGCCCGGGCAAGGCGGCCGGTGGCGGTTTCTACGATTATCCGGCCGGTGCCCAGAAGCATTTGTGGCCGCAGTTGCGCACGCGCTTCTACAAGGCCGACGGGCAGATCTCGCCCCAGGATGTGCGGGATCGCCTGCTGTTCGTCCAGGCCATCGAGACCGTGCGTTGTGTGGAGGAGGGAGTGTTGCACTCCACGGCGGACGCCAACATCGGCTCGATCTTCGGCATCGGCTTTGCCGCCTGGAGCGGGGGCGCCCTGCAGTTCATCAATCAGTACGGGGTGCAGGATTTCGTCGCCCGTGCGCAGTACCTGGCCGAGCAATATGGCGAACGTTTCCGGCCGCCGACGCTGCTTCTGGAAAAGGCTCGCCTGGGCCAGTTGTTCTGACGCCGACAGGCGCTCAATGAGCTGATCCGGGGCTTGCCTTGCCGTGGTATTTCAAGGCAGGCTCTGGACTGTTCATTATTGCCATCGCCTTGTCAGGAATTTTTTATGTCGCTACGCATCTGCATTCTTGAAACCGATATCCTGCGTCCCGAACTGGTCGATCAATATCAGGGTTACGGGCAGATGTTCCAGCGCCTGTTTTCCCAGCAGCCCATCGCTGCCCAATTCAGCGTCTACAACGTGGTCCAGGGGGAGTACCCCAGCGATGACCTGGAATTCGACGCCTATCTGGTGACAGGCAGCAAGGCCGATTCGTTCGGCACCGATCCCTGGATCCAGACCCTCAAGACCTACCTGCTGGGGCGCTACGAGCGTGGCGACAAGCTGTTGGGCATCTGCTTCGGCCATCAGTTGCTGGCATTGCTACTGGGGGGCAAGAGCGAGCGCGCGAGCCAGGGCTGGGGTGTCGGTACCCACAGCTACAAGCTGGCGGCCAAGGCGCCGTGGATGAGCCCGGTGGTGGAGGAGCTGACGCTACTGATCAGCCATCAGGACCAGGTTACTGCCTTGCCGGAGAACGCCACGGTGATCGCCTCCAGCGATTTCTGCCCGTTCGCGGCCTACCATATCAATGATCAGGTGCTGTGCTTCCAGGGCCACCCCGAGTTCATCCACGACTATTCCCGCGCCTTGCTGGACCTGCGCCAGGAGTTTCTCGGCGAGCAGATCTACCAGAAGGGCGTGGCCAGCCTTGAGCACGACCATCACGGCACCACTGTGGCGGAGTGGATGATGCGTTTCGTCGCTCACAAGCCCGAGGCTGCCTGAACCCGGCCATGGCCCTGCCGCAAGACGCAGGGCCGTCGCTCCTTCAGAGCCAGCCGGAACGCTTGAAGCTGGCCCAGAGGCCGACACAACCCACGCTGATAAAACCCAGGACGCCAAAGTAGCCGTAGTGCCAACTCAGCTCCGGCATGTTCTGGAAGTTCATCCCGTAGATTCCCGCCACCGCCGTCGGAAACGCCAGGATCGCGGCCCAGGCGGCGAACTTGCGTTGCACGATGCTTTGCCGTGAAGCCTCCAGCAGTACGCCGATCTCGATGGTCTGGCTGGCGATATCGCGCAGGGTCGAGAGGTCTTCCATCTGCCGGGTGACGTGAATCTGCACATCCCGGAAGTACGGCCGCATGTTCTTGTCGATAAAGGGAAAACTGAGCTTCTGCAGCTCTTCGCTGATCTCCACCATGGGCGCTACATGCCGGCGCAGGCGCAGCACGTCGCGGCGCAGGCCGTGCAGGTGCTGGATGTCCCGTTCGTTCAGCGAGTCGCAGAGGACGTTGCGCTCCAGCTCGTCGATTTCCGCATGGATGGCTTCGCTGACCGGCTGGTAGTTCTCGGTAACGAAGTCCAGCAGGGCATAGAGCACGAAGTCTTCACCGTGCTCCAGCAGCAGCGGGCGCGCCTCGCAGCGCTGGCGCACGTAGCCATAGGAGGCCGAGTGGCCGTTGCGCGCGGTGATGATGTAGCCGTTGCCGGCAAAGATGTGGGTTTCGATGAACTCCAGCTTGCCCTGATCGCGCACCGGCGAATAGGTGACGATGAACAGCGCATCGCCGAAGGTTTCCAGCTTCGGCCGGCTGTGCTTTTCCAGGGCATCCTCGATGGCCAGCTCATGCAGGTTGAACTGGCGCTGCAGGTTGGCCAGCTCATGGGCGTTGGGTTCCTCCAGGCCGATCCAGACGAAGTGGCCGGGCTTGGCGGCCCAGGCGGCCCCTTCGTCGAGGCTGATATCCGTGACTTTTTTTCCGCCGCTGTAGACGGCGGCAGCAACAACTCTACCCATGGTTCCGGTTCACTTCTTCTTATCAAGGGGGCGGTGACAGATAAGGTGCAGCTTAGCCTGCAATGCTCCATCAGAGTCACTGGCCGCGAGGGAGTTCGCGGACAAATAAAAGCCCGCGCAAGGCGGGCTTTTTGTGGCGCCGGGGTCAGGCGGCCTGCAGCTGGCGGTCCATGCTGGCGATGCATTCGCGCATCTGTTCGCGGCACTGGGCGATCAGCAGGGGCATGTCGTCCAGGGTCAGCCCGGCCGTGGGGATGGCCGGCAGCGAGCGGATCAGGATTTTGCCGCTGTTCCAGCGATCCAGGCGCATGTGCTTGATGTAGCTGCTGACGCACACCGGGACTATGGGCACGCCTGCGGCGATGGCCATCTGGAATGCACCTTTCTTGAAGGGCAGCAGCTCTTCCCCGAGGTTGCGGGTGCCTTCCGGGAAGACCCAGATCGAGGTGTCCTTGTGCTGCAAGGTGTGGGTGGTGGTGAGCATCGAGCGCCGGGCCTTGTGCGGGTTGCCACGGTCGATCAGCACGTTGCCTGCCAGCCAGAACAGCTGGCCGAACAGCGGCACCCATTTCAGGCTCTTCTTGCCGATGCACACGGTCCTTCGCGGCACCACGTTGCCGAATACGAACAGGTCGTAGTTGGACTGGTGGTTGGCGATGATCACGCAGCCCTGGGGTTTGTCCATCAGCGGGCCGACCTCGGCCTTGACCCGCAAGCGCAGGATGCACATCGCCGGCCAGGCGTAGAGGCGGGCGCACAGTCGGCTGTTGTCCGGGTTGAATGGGCGGCACAGGCCGAGCAGCAGGCCCAGGCTGCCTGCCAGGATAAAGTGCAAGCCCATCAACGACATACGAAGCAGATACAGCATCTAAACGGCCCACCCGGGGACAAAAGGTGGCGCAGTGTACGGATGTGCACTGTTTTCGGCAATTGCCGTTCTCAGCCGGGAGATGGGCGATGTTTAAGTACATGTTTCCAGCAATGGCTGGCGATGGTGATCTAGAGCGGTCGCGGCTTGTTGGCAAGGCATGCAGTAAAAAGCCCGGCGCGAAGGCCGGGCTGGTTCAGGTAGCAAATCCGCGGGTTTCAGCCCAGGTGCTCCTGGTCCTGGATGATCGCGTTGTCCAGGGCATCCAGCAGTGCCTTGCGCACCTTCAGCTTGGTGTTCTTGTGCGCCACCATGTTGATCTTCTTCAACTGGCGTGCAGCGGCCAGGGCGGCGCCTTGCAGTTCATCGGGCGCTACCACCTTGTCGAGGAAGCCGGCATCTACCGCGCTTTGCGGGTCGAACATCTCGCCATTGATTACCGAGCGATGCAAAGCCGAGCGACGCAGGCGGTCACGGGCCAGCTCGATACCCGCGTGGTGCATGGTCATGCCGATCTGCACTTCATTGAGGCCGATGCTGAAGGGGCCTTCGACACCGATGCGATAGTCCGCCGACAGCAGCAGGAACGCGCCCTTGGCCACCGCGTGCCCCGGGCAAGCGACGATCACCGGGTAGGGGTGGGAAAGCAGGCGGCGGGCCAGGGTCGAACCCAGGGTTACCAGAGCCACGGCCTCCTTGGGGCCGGCTGTCATGACCTTGAGGTCGTAGCCGCCAGAGAGAATCCCCGGCTGGCCGGTGATGATCACCACCGCGCGATCGGCGGTAGCCTGATCCAGCGCCGCATTAAAGGCGGCAATCACGTCCGGGGAGATGGCATTGACCTTGCCATTGCTCAAGGTCAGGGTCGCGATACCGTCTTCGAGATGGTAGGAAATCAACTCACTCATGACGCAATTCCTTGTATTGAAGTGCTGCAGAAGTTACCCACCACGGTAGCTGCGGTAAAGCGCCATGACTGACTGGTGAGTCAGCCCCGAGGCCGCCAAGGGCCCTGCATCACACAGCAGGTAACGCATGGTTTCTTCTATAGGGTTGTGGGCAAGGCTGAAGAATGGCCGGTTTGCCTTATTGCATGGGGGCTGCATTGCCCTTGGCCGGGGATCGAGCTTAAGCGCATGAAAATTCTGAAAAAAAAGTTTGCCATCTGAAAAGCGATCGACTACATTAGCGCGCCTCGACAGACTGAATCGGTTTGAAGAGATACGGTGAAGTGTCCGAGTGGCTTAAGGAGCACGCCTGGAAAGTGTGTATACAGGAAACTGTATCGAGAGTTCGAATCTCTCCTTCACCGCCACATTCTACAAACACAAACCCCTGACTTTCCTAAAGAAAGTCGGGGGTTTGTGGTTTTTGGCGTCTGAAAAATGGCCCGATGGAGCGGGTAGGGGGAGTTGTGTTGGGTTGACCCGGGGCGGCCTGTAGCAGGCTCTGGTGCGCGCTGATTCGGCAAGCCACGCACCAGCTACGCCTGAAGAGTTACCACTGGCCGCTTATGAGGCAGCCGACGATTTCCCAGCCGCTGTATTCCCACCAGGAATATCGGCTATCGGAGCAGCTTCTGGCCAGGCTGGCCATCTGGATTTCGCCCGCTGCTTTTTGGGTTCCGAAAGGGGTGTCAGTAGAAGCTGTCACCTGATTGACGGTCTGCGGAGCCTTGATCGGGGTTGGATGTACGGAAGCGTTCGCGACAGTTGCGGTGAAAGCGATCGTCGCGGATACGGCCAGAGCAGTTATGGACTTTTTCATGTTCGAATCCTTTCAGTCATCTGACAAGCGGCTTATACCTGAGCCTGACCTGCCTTTATCAATAGCCTGAACAGATCGGGCGCGCGCATGGTGTGACGCCAGGAAAGCCTAGCACCGCGTTATTTCCCGCACAGTCGCTCAACGGCACTATTGACAAAGATATAAAAAACTGGGTTTTTCAGATGGTGGCGGCAGGTGAAGTAATGTAGAGCTTGAGCACATGCTTCCAGGCTGGTCTTCAAAGCTTTAATGCCAGCTGCAGTAACCCGATGACAACCGGCCCATTTTCAGCTGTTACGTGCGGTCGGGAGGTGCAGCGATCCATCGTCGCCCATGGCGTGCAGCCACTCGTCGGCGCCTGTCTGTTTTGAACGGCGGGTCGGCAAATGACTGTCTAGTCTGAACTGCCGTGACGAGCAGTATTTTCCAGGCAATCAGGAGCTTGCCGGTACTGGTCGGTTGTTGGAGGGAGCTGGGTATGAGGAGTCTTGCTTATATTGAAGACAACGGGGATGAGTTCCCAATCAACAACTTGGTGCGTTGCGGTCAGGCTGCATTCGAAGCAGAGGTTGAATCTTCTGGCACAGTTGTCAGCAAGAGAAAGGCGGCGGTGCCTGTAGCCAGCAACAAGATGTTTTTCCCCAGGGTGTTGCCGAAGAGAAGGTAACGCAGGGTGCAGACAGCCTCGCTTTATGCGGGGCTTTTTATTGCCTGGAGGTTTTTCAGGGGAAAGATTGGCGAGGTCCCATTGTTCGCCAGGGAGCTTTTTGGGCTATTTATTAAGATGTTTTCTGTGTGTTTCGGAATTTTCTTATCTCAATTTGTTATAAGTAGCGATATGTTCCTTATCCCGACTCAAACGGGGCTGCGCATCCAGCGATGATGCTTTTTATATGTAGCGTGATAAGGAAATAAACGTGAAAGCCATTTTCAAACTCCTCGCACTGTCCGCTCTTGTTGCCACCGCTGCAGGTTGCACCAGCTACAACATCAGCCAGTCATCTTCGCCAATCGACAGTCAGGTCAAGGCTGACCTGAAGGCGGATGTAGTAGTGGGCGAAGCGATTTCCGGTCAGTCGTCGGTCAACATCCTGTTTGGTTTCCTGAAGTTCGGTGGCGATAGCCAGTTTGCCGACGGTGTGGCTTACGGTGGTGACGGCAGTGGTGCACTGGGCGGCCTGGGCTTTGATCCGGTTAGTGCGGTCAAGTCCGCCGCGGCTTTCAAGGCAGTCAAATCTTCGGGCGCTGACCTGATCGTTGCTCCGCGTTATGAAGTGAGTGAAGAAAACTACTTTGTCTTCAAGAAAGTCTCGGTCACGGTCAAAGGCAATAAAGGCAGCATCCGCAGCATTCGTTGAGTGCAACTGCGTTCGAGCCTCTGTGGCGGGGATCGGGGCGTTGCACTGGTAACGCTCCAAGGCGTTGCCTGCCAGCGGCCCGGTCTGAACATTTTCGGTAAGGTGAGCTGAAGATGCCTCGGGATGAGTGAAGCTCAAGATCTGTTGGTGTTGCTCCCACTGACAGGCTCTTTTCACATAATCTTCACATCTGCCTGAGTAGGCTCGAACCATCCGTTAAAAGCAGCATCCCTAGCCCGTTCCCCAGCGGGCTTTTTTTTGCGCGGGGATAAAACTCTTTTAAAATCAGCTGTCCAAGGCACCTGGGAGCAACCCGGGTGCGGCCGCGATAGCTCGAATTGGCCAGCGTGGCACTGGGCTTTCTTGTCAGTCCGACAGTCTTTCTTTGAGGTTCAAGTCATGCGTTTAACTCTACCTGCCCTGGTTGTGGGACTTCTGCTGGCTCAAGGCGCTATGGCCGGCGATGGCACTGCGGCCATTGGTGGCGGGCTTGGCGGCGCGTTGGGCAATGTGGTCGGGCAGAAGCTCGGTGGCAGCACCGGTGCGGCAATCGGCGCGGGTGTTGCCGGTGCGGCAGGCAGTGCGGCCGGGGCGCGCAAAGGCAGCCGGGCCAAGGCGGCCATCGGTGGTGGCCTGGGTTCGGCCGGTGGCTCGCTGATCGGTAATCGCCTGGGCGGTAGCACCGGCTCGACCGTCGGTGCCGGTATCGGCGGCGCGGCCGGTGGCGCCCTGGGTAGCAGCATGGGTCACAAGAAGCGTCACTGATTCTGCCTTGCCTGAAGAAAACCCGGCCCTGTGCCGGGTTTTTTGTGTGGCTTGCCCCAGGCTTCGCCATACTCAAGGCTCTGAGTCCCGATGTTCAAGGAGACGATCATGCCCCGCGAGACGCCAGGCCAGGCACAGCCCGCTTCCGACGAGCCGGAGGTGATCAACGACCCCGGGAATGAAGACCCCGGTTCATTGCAGGACGATGCACGCGTACCTCTGCAAGAGGCGCCAGAAGGCGACAAGAGCCCGCCTGGTGTAGCCGACTAAGGTCCGCAGCAACCGCCGTCCAGCCCCCTCGGTTGCTCCCGACCCAAGCCCGCCGCTATGCTGCTGAATCCTTTAATTGATGAATTGCCAAGAAGAACTGGCCGTACCTGAGCCGCTCCCTGGAATGTACTTTTGCTAACGGATCAGATGCGATGAATGCACAGTTGAATGATTTGGGGCCGATCAAGGCCGTCATTTTCGACATGGACGGCTTGCTCCTGGACACCGAGGGCATCTACACCGAAATCACCCAGTTGATCGCCGAGCGTTATGGCCGCACCTACGATTGGACCATCAAGCAGAACATCATCGGCCGGGGAGCCGGCGACCTGGCGCGCTATGTGGTCCAGGCCCTGGACCTGCCCATCAGCGCCGAAGAGTTCCTGGTGATGCGCGAACCGTTGATGCGTGAGCGCTTTCCCCGCGCCCAGGCCATGCCCGGGGCCCAAGAGTTGGTGCGGCACTTGAAGGAACACCGGATCCCCATTGCCGTGGGCACCAGTTCGTCGCAGATGTCGTTCGGCGAGAAAACCACCCGCCATGGCGACTGGTTCGCGCTGTTCGACACCATCGTCACCGCCGACGATCCGGAAGTGACGGCGGCCAAGCCGGCGCCGGATATCTTCCTCACGGCTGCCCGTCGCCTGGGGGTGGCCCCGGCCGAGTGTCTGGTGTTCGAGGATTCGCCGTTTGGCGTGACCGCGGCCAGGGCCGCTGGCATGAGCGTGATCGCAGTGCCCGATCCGGCCATGGCCGATAGCAAGTTTGCCCATGCCCACGGAATCATCCGTTCCCTCAAAGGCTTTCAGCCGGCTGCCTGCGGCTTGCCCCACCTACACTGGGACTGATGGCTGAGCGGTAGCAAACCGCTGTTTTAAAGGCACTGAAAAACGGGCCGCCGGTCACCGGCGGCCCGTTTTTTTGTGGGGTATCAGGCGCCGAAGCCACCGTCGATGGTCAGGCTGGCGCCGGTGATATAGCCCGCTTCGGCGCTGGCCAGGTAGGCGACGAAACCGGCGACTTCCTCGGCATGGCCATAGCGACGGATAGCCATCAGGTCCATCAGGCTCGCGGCGAAGTCACTGTCCGCCGGGTTCATGTCGGTGTCCACCGGGCCGGGCTGGACGTTGTTGATGGTGATGCCCCGCGGGCCAAGGTCCCGGGCCAGGCCCTTGGTCAGGCCCACCAGTGCGGCCTTGCTCATGGCGTAGGGGCCGCCACCGGCGAAGGGCATGCGGTCGGCGTTGGTGCTGCCGATGTTGATGATGCGGCCACCTTCGCCCATGTGTCGTGCGGCTTCCTGGGTGGCGATGAATACGCTGCGCACGTTGATGGCCAGGGTCCGGTCGAAGTCCTCCAGCTTGAACTCGTCCAATGGCGCAATGGCCAGCACCCCGGCGTTGTTGACCAGGATATCGAGTCGGCCAAAGGCCTTGACGCTGTCGTTCACTGCGCGGCGGATGGCCTCGGCGTCGGCGCTGTCGGCGTGGATCGCCAGGGCCTTGCCACCCTTGGCGATGATGCTGTCCTGCAGGGCCTGGGCCTTGCTCGCCGAACTGACGTAGGTAAAGGCGACGCTGGCGCCTTCTGCCGCCAAGCGCTCGACAATGGCTGCGCCAATGCCACGGGAACCGCCTTGGATCAAGGCTACTTTGCCGCTGAGGTCATATGTGCTCATGTGCTTCTCCAGAGATTCAAGGCCGGGTGCCTTGTGCTTGGAGCGAGTATCTGCCGCGGATTAGCCTCTGTGTAGCCGGTAATTTCTATACTCTGTGTAAACCAGAAGTTTAGAGTGGCCTCTATGGAAGCCTTTAGCAGTATCGAATGTTTTGTCCGCAGCGCTGAAGTCGGCAGTTTTGCCGAGGCGGCGCGGCGGCTCGGCCTGACCCCGGCGGCGGTGGGCAAGAGTGTGGCCAAGCTGGAAACCCGGGTTGGTGTGCGCCTGTTCCAGCGCAGCACCCGGCGCTTGACCCTGACGGAGGCCGGCCGCCTGTTTCTCGCGGAAGTCGCCGACAGCCTGCAGACCATCCAGAACGCGGTCAGCACCCTGGCCGATGCCCAGGGGCGCCCGGCGGGGACGCTCAAGGTCAGCATGGGCACGGTGTTTGGCGGGCTGTACATAGTGCCGATGCTCGGCGCCTTTTTGCGCCGCTACCCGGATATTCATCCCGACTGGCATTTCGACAACCGCCAGGTGGACCTGATCGGCCAAGGTTTCGATGCGGCCATTGGCGGCGGTTTCGAATTGCCCCAGGGAGTGGTCGCCCGGCGGCTGTCGCCGGCTCACCGGGTGCTGGTGGCAAGCGCCGATTACCTGCGGGGGCGGGCACCGATCAACGGGCCCGAAGACCTGCGGCATTGCCGGGGGATTCTTATCCGCTCCCCCCAGACCGGGCGCATCCGCACCTGGCAGATGACCGGTCGGGGAGGGCTGATGTGCCCGCTGGAGCTCAAGGCCAGCATGACCATGAGCGATTCCGAGGCCGCCTGCATCGCCGCGGCCCAAGGGCTGGGCCTGGCCTTGGTGAGCATGCCGTTTGCCATCAATTACCTGCGTTCCGAGGCCTTGCAGCGGGTGTTGCCGGACTGGTACGTGGACGATGGCTTTACCTCGATCTACTACGCCGAGCACAAGATGCTCCCGGGCAAGACGCGGGCCTTCGTCGACTTCGTCATTGAGCAGTTCGCCGAGCAAGGCCTGGCTCAGGCCTTCAGCGCCTTGTAGGAGCCGGCCTGACGACTCTATGTACCGCCGGCCTCAGCGCCCCGCCCGCAAGGGCCAGCCCAGCACTCGCTTGGGCCGGGGCGTGGCATAGGTGCGTACCTTGGAGGTGGATAGCCCCAGACGCATCAGGGACTCGGCAATGGTCACTGCTGCCGTTACTCCGTCCACCACCGGCACGCCGGTGCGCTGGCGAATCTGTTCATCCAGGCCGGCCATGCCCCCGCAGCCCAGGCAGATGACTTCGGCCCTGTCCTCGGTCACCGCCCGTTCGGCCTGGCGCACGATGGCTTCCACGGCGCGCAGCGGGTCTTCCTCCAGCTCCAGTACCGCCAGGCCGCTGGCGCGCACCGAGGCGCAGCGGTCATAAAGGCCGGAGAGCTTGAGCCGGTCTTCGATCAGCGGCACGGTGCGGTCCAGGGTGGTGACCACCGAGTAGGCGTGGCCAAGGAACATGGCAGTGCTGGCGGCGGCGTCGGTGATGTCCACCACTGGCACGTTCAGCAGTTCCTGCAAGCCTTCGCGGCCGTGCTCGCCGTAGCCGGCCTGGATCACCGCGTCATAGGGCTGGTCGTAGGCCAGCACCCGGTCCATTACGGCGATGGCCGCCAGGTAGCTTTCGAAGTTGCCTTCCACCGATTCGGCGCCGAAGTAGGGAGTCAGGCCGATGATCTCGGTACCCGGCGCTGCCACGCTTTGTGCCTGGTGGGCGATGGCCTGGGTGATGGAGTCGGTGGTGTTGACGTTGACCACGAGAATTCGCATGAGGGTTCCTTGCAGGTTGGGCAGTTCAGGCCCGGCGCGCCGGGCCGGGCAGGTTCAATGGCTGACGTTGTCCACGGCGATGCTTTCGCCGCTGACGTCCGCGTAGCCAGGTTGGCGCTTGGCGATGATCAGGTAGAGCATCCCGGCGATGCCGGCGCCGATCAGCCAGGAGAATGGCGAGACGCTGGCAAAACCCGGCACCAGGGCCAGCACGATGGCGATCAGCGCCGCGGGAATAAAGGCCGCCACTGCCCGCAGGTTGACCCCGTGGCTGTAGAAATAGGCGCCTTGCGGGTCTTCGCTATAGAGCTGCGGCACGTTGACCTGGGCTTTGCGCAGGATCCAGTAGTCCACCATGATCACCCCGTACAGCGGGCCGAGCAGGGCGCCCAGGCCGGAGAGGAAATACACGATCACCAGCGGGCTGTTGTACAGGTTCCACGGCAGGAGCAGCACCGCCAGCGCCGCGCTGATCAGCCCGGCGCGGCGGAAGGTCAGGTACTTGGGCGCCAGGTTGCTGAGGACGAAGGCCGGGGCGACGAAGTTGGCCATGATGTTCACCGCCACGGTCACGATCAGAAAGGCCAGGCAGCCCAGGACCAGGAACAGTGTGTTGGGGATCGAGGCGATGATCTCCGTGGGGCTTTCGATGACCCGGCCATTGATCTGGAACTGCGCGCCGCACAGCAGCACGGTGATGGTGGCGAACACCAGGATGTTCACCGGCAGGCCCCAGAAGTTGCCGACCTTGATGGTCTTGCGGCACGGCGAGGAGCGGGCGAAGTCGCAGAAGTTGAGGATCAGGGTGCCGTAGATCGCCAGCCACAGGGCGCCGCCGGCGAAGATCTGCCGCCACATTTCGCTGCCGGTCAGAGGTTCGCGGATCGACCAGGCGATCTGCCCGTCGGCCTGGGTGTACATCCAGGCGGCCAGGCAGGCCACGGTCAGCAGGATGATCGGCCCGGCGAAGGCTTCGTAGCGCCGGATCATTTCCATGCCATAGGCGAGGATCGCCAGTTGCACCAGCCAGATCACCAGGAAGCAGGCCCAGCCCAGGGTCGAGAGGCCGAGGATCGAGTTGTGATCGTAATCGGCGAAGCCCGGATGGATGGCCGTGAGCAGCACGCGAAACACCACCGAGGCCAGGTAGGTCTGGATGCCGAACCAGGCGATGGCGATCACTGCCCGGATGAGTGCCGGAATCTGCGCGCCATGGATGCCGAAGCTGATGCGGCTGATCACCGGGAACGGCACCCCGGTCTTCTGCCCCATGTAGCCGGACAGGTTCATGAAGAAATACACCAGCGCCGCGCCTATCCCCAGGGACAGCAGGATCTGCCAGCCGCCCAGGCCCAGGGCGTAGAGGCCGATGGCGAAGGAGTAGTTGGCGATGTTGTGCACATCGTTGGTCCACAAGGCGAAGATGCTGTAGCCACCCCAGCGCCGGCCTTCGACCTTGGTCGGTGCCAGGTCGCGGTTGTGCAGGCGTGGGCTGAGCGCGATGGGGGCCGCATCGGCGACAGGTTGTTGGACGTTGTGCGAATGCAGCGAGGAGGGCAGATCCAGTGCGATGTTGTTGGAAGGGCTGGTACGCATTCCGGCATGCTCCTGACTCCGGCCCTGGATGACTGTGCTTGAGCGAGGGGGCTCGACAATCTTCGTCACAGGGGAGGAATCACTGGGTTCGGGGCATCTGCAGCTTGAGTCGTGGGTCAGGCGTGCGGACGGTTAGTGTATGTATGTTTTGGTTTTTTTGTATACAAAACATAAATCCACTAAAGCCACTTCTGTGCCAATTTCACGACTATGAAATTGGCTGCTGATTTCGTTTTGTTATGGGTTATTCCTAACCTTCTGAAAAGACGAGATTAAAAATTGACCGTTTGAACAGGTATTTATTTTTCGCCAGGCACGGCTTGGCGCCCAATGGATATCGGCGCAGGAAAGGCTTGTAACCTTTTGGGGCGGGGAATCTTTGAAGTGCACACAAAAATGGCACCGACGGTGACATTCTTGTGTACAGGTTTTGCTGCGGGTTGGCTTTCAGTGCGGACGTCCTTCAGGCGCGCCCGCAGGGAAGGGGGTCAGGCTTTGCTGATGATGTTGCCGGCGTGCAAGCCGCATTCTTTCTGGGTGGCTTCCTCCCACCACCAGCGGCCTTCGCGCTCGTGCTGGTTGGGCAGTACCGGGCGGGTGCAGGGCTCGCAGCCGATGCTGATGAAGCCGCGTTCATGCAGGCTGTTGTAGGGCAGTTCGAGCATGCGGATGTAACCCCAGATCTCCTCGCTGCTCATTTGTGCCAGTGGGTTGAACTTGTACAGGGTGCGCTCCGGCGTGGAGAAGGCTGTGTCGACTTCCAGCACCGCCACCTGGCTGCGGGTACCCGGGCTCTGATCACGGCGCTGGCCGGTGGCCCAGGCGCTGACGGTGGACAGCTTGCGCCGCAGCGGTTCGATCTTGCGGATACCGCAGCACTCGCCATGGCCGTCCTTATAGAAGCTGAACAGGCCCTTTTCCTTGACGAAGGGTTCGAGCTTGCTGTGGTCCGGCGAGATCAGCTCGATCTGGATCTTGTAGTGCTCACGCACCTGATCGATGAAACGGTAGGTTTCCGGGTGCAGGCGGCCGGTATCCAGGCTGAACACCTTGACGTTCTTGTTCAGCTTCCAGGCCATGTCCACCAGCACCACATCCTCGGCACCGCTGAAGGAAATCCACAGGTCATCGCCGAACTGGGCAAAGGCCAGTTTGAGAATGTCCTGGGCAGACTTGTTGGCATAGGTCGCGGCGAGTTCAGCGACGTCGAACGATGGGGTCATCAGGGCGGTTTCCTACAGGTCGGTGGCGCTGTGCGCTCTATAGGGGGGCGATCTTAACAAAATCCACACCGCCCTGGCGCGCTCCTCTGCGTTGCGCCTGTGCAGGCGAATCGCTAGAGTTCGGCAGTCCTTTTGCTCGCTCAATTTAAATAATCAGAACCAATGGGAGTGTCTTGTGGAAATTGCCTGTCTCGATCTGGAAGGTGTACTGGTCCCGGAAATCTGGATCGCCTTTGCCGAAAAAACCGGGATTGAATCCCTCAAGGCAACCACCCGGGATATTCCCGACTACGACGTGCTAATGAAACAGCGCCTGCGGATTCTCGACGAACACGGCCTGAAGCTTTCGGATATCCAGGAAGTGATCGCCACCCTCAAGCCACTGGACGGCGCGGTGGAATTCGTCAACTGGCTGCGCGAGCGCTTCCAGGTGGTGATCCTTTCCGACACCTTCTATGAATTTTCCCAGCCCCTGATGCGCCAGCTGGGCTTTCCGACCCTGCTTTGCCACCGCCTGATCACCGATGACGGCGGCCGGGTGACCGGCTATCAGTTGCGCCAGAAAGACCCCAAGCGCCAGTCGGTGCTGGCCTTCAAGAGCCTGTACTACCGGGTGATTGCGGCGGGGGATTCCTACAACGACACGACGATGCTCGGTGAGGCGGATGCCGGCATCCTGTTCCACGCCCCGGACAACGTGATCCGCGAGTTCCCGCAGTTCCCGGCGGTGCACAGCTTTGCCGAGCTGAAGCAGGAGTTCATCAAGGCTTCCAATCGTCCCCTGAGCCTGTAAACCGGTTCGCCGGCGAAGAGACCCTTGGATTTTTCACAAATCCTGCCGACGCCTTCGCTGGCAAGCCAGCTCCTACGGGTGGGAGAACGACGCGCGCTTGTAGGAGCCGGCTTGCCGGCGAAGAGGCCCTAAAGCCCCTGCAGCGTTTCCAGCAACACCCGCACCTTGGTGATGGATTCCTGGTATTCCTCCTGCCAGTCGGAATCCGCGACTATTCCGCCGCCGCCCCAGCAACAGATCTGCCCATCCTTGGCCAGCAGGCTGCGGATGGCGATCGAACTGTCCATTTCTCCGCGCACGTCCAGGTACAGCAGCGAACCGCAGTACAGCGCACGCCGCGTGGGTTCCAGCTCGTCGATGATCTGCATCGAGCGGATCTTCGGCGCGCCGGTGATCGAGCCGCCGGGAAAGCTGCCGGCGATCAGGTCCAGGGCGTCCTTGCCGTCCGCCAGCTCGCCAGTGACGCTGCTCACCAGGTGGTGCACGTTGGGGTAGCTTTCCAGGCTGAACAGCTCCGGTACCCGTACCGAGCCTATGCGGCAGGTGCGCCCCAGGTCGTTGCGCAGCAGGTCGACGATCATCAGGTTTTCCGCCCGGTCCTTGGGGCTGGACAGTAGCTCGGCGGCGTTGGCCGCGTCTTCGGCAGCTTCCCGGCCGCGGGGGCGGGTGCCTTTGATCGGGCGGGTTTCCACCCGGCCCTGGCTGACGTGGACGAAGCGCTCCGGCGACAGGCTCAGCACCGCACCGCCTTCCGGCAGCCGCTGGAAACCCGAGAACGGGGTCGGGCAGGCGGCGCGCAGGGCGCAATAGGCCGCCCAGGGATCCCCCTGGTACTGGCCGCGAAAGCGTTGGGCGAAGTTCACCTGGTAGCAGTCGCCGGCCTGGATGTAGTGCTGGATGCGCTGGAACGCCTGGCGGTAGTCCTCGGCGCTCAGATCAGCCAGCATGGCGCCGGTCAGCTTGAATGCCGGCTGCGACGCGGGCAGCGGCTGGCTGAACAGTTGAATCAGGCGCTGGCGCTCGGTGGCATCCAGGCTGGGGTGGAACACCAGCTGGCTGGTGCCTGCCTGGTGGTCGTTGATCAGCGCCCAGGCATACAGGCCAAAGCGTGCATCGGGCAGTTGCAGGTCATCCCGGGCCTGGCTTGGCAGGCGCTCCAGATGGCGGCCGAAGTCATAGCTGAGGTAGCCGATCAGGCCGCCGGCGAAGGGCAATTCATAAGGAGCGGGCAGTTGCGCCGGGCCCAGTTGCCCCAGGTTGTCCCGCAGGCGCTGGAGAAAGCCCCTGCCGCTTTCTTCGGCGGCCACGGTCAACTGCGCCAGGGGCCAGGCGCTGAGCAGGTCATAGCGCCCGCGCTCGGCGCTGGGCCGGCCGCTGTCCAGCAGCACGGCGCCGGGGGCGTGCTCGATTGCCGCGAAATACTCGGCGGGGTTGGTGCGGTAGGGGAGCGGGTGTACGGAACAGGTCAACATGCGGGGCAAATCAGCCATCGGAGCGCGGTTGGCGATTGTATGCCTCTGCAGGAGTTGCTCCTAGAGGGGATGTCGGTGTTTGCCCGGTTCGTGGCGTATTCACCGACCTGTAGCTGCTGCCGCAGGCTGCGAAAAGGTCCGCAGGACCTTCCGTTCGCACCCTGCGGCAGGCGCTATCAGCCTTCCACGGCAGGTATATGGCCAAACAGTTCCTGGGCGAAGCGTACCCGCTCCTCGACGCTTTCCTCGATGCCCTGGGCCTTGAGCTCCTCAAGGTGGGCTTCGATGGCGTGGGTGCGCTGGGTCAGGCCGCAGTCGTTGGCGATCTGGATGTTCAGCCCCGGCCGCGCGTTGAGTTCGAGAATCAGCGGGCCCTTGTCCTGGTCCAGCACCATGTCCACGCCGATGTAGCCCAGGCCGCAAAGCTCATAGCAGCCGGCTGCCAGCTTCATGAAGCCGTCCCAGTAGGGCAGTTGCACGCCGTCCACCGCGTTGGTGGTGTCCGGGTGCTTGGTGATGATGTTGTTCAGCCAGGTACCGCGCAGGGTCAGGCCGGTGGCCAGGTCGACCCCGACGCCGATGGCGCCCTGGTGCAGGTTGGCCTTGCCCCCGGACTGGCGGGTCGGCAGGCGCAGCATGGCCATCACCGGGTAGCCCATGAGCACGATGATGCGGATGTCCGGCACGCCTTCATAGCTGATGCTCTTGAAGATCTGGTCCGGGGTCACCCGGTACTCGATCAGCGCCCGGTCGCGGTGGCCGCCCAGGGAGTACAGGCCGGTGAGGATGCTGGAGATATGGTGCTCGATCTCTTCGTGGCTGATGATCTTGCCGGACACCGTGCGATAGCGGCCCTCGAAGCGGTCGGCGATCACAATGATCCCGTCACCTCCGGCGCCCTGGGCCGGCTTGATCACGAAGTCGTTGCGCCCTTTGAGGATCTCGCCGAGCTTGTCGATTTCCTTCTCGGTGGAGATCACCCCGTACAGTTCCGGCACATGGATACCGGCCTTGATCGCCCGTTCCTTGGTGATGATCTTGTCATCGACGATGGGGTACAGGCTGCGCTTGTTGTACTTGAGCACGTAGTCGGCATTACGCCGGTTGATACCCATGATTCCCCGCGCTTCCAGGGCTTTCCAGGTCTTCCACAGGCCGAACATCAGGAGTCGGCCTTGACGAAGGCTTTGAAACGCACCAGCTCCGTCAGGCGGTAGCCGCGGTAGCGACCCATCGCCAGCATGAAGCCCACCAGGATCAGCAGCATCGCCGGGAAGGTAAAGACGAAGTAGGTGAGTTCCGGCACGCTCATGATCAGGTGCGCCAGGGAGGCGGCGAACAGGGTGCCGATGGCGACTTTCATCGCATGGCCGCCGCCGCGCTCTTCCCAGGTGATGGACAGGCGTTCGATGGTCATGGTCAGGATCACCATCGGGAACAGCGCCACCGACAGGCCGCGTTCCAGGCCCAGCTTGTGGCTGAACAGGCTGATGGCGGCGATCAGCACCACGACGAAGGTCAGTACCACCGAGAGTCGCGGCAGCATCTGCAACTTCAAGTGTTCGAGGTAGGAGCGCAAGGACAGCCCGAGCGCGGTGATCACCGTGAACAGCACGATGCCAAAGCCCAACTGGGTCTCGCGGAAGGCCAGGGCGATCAGCACCGGGGTGAAGGTGCCGAGGGTCTGCAGGCCGATCAGGTTGCGCAGCACGAGGATCACCAGCACGCCGATGGGGATCATCACCATGATCATGAAGGTCTGCTGGGTCTGCAGCGGCAGGCCGTACAGCGAGTATTCGAGGAAGTTGGCGTCGGTGTTCTCGTCGGTCAGCTTGGCCAGGCGAATGGCGTTCATTTCGCTGTTGTTGAGGCTGAAGGTGACGTTGGCTTTCTTGCCGCCATCGACGGTGATCAGGTTGTCGTCGCCGGTCCACCACAGCAGGCGGTCGCTGGGCATGCCCTGCTCACCGGTTTCCGGGTTGAAGTACAGCCAGTCGGTGCCGTTGAAGCTGCGCAGCCAGAGCTCCGGGGTCTGCGGCTGGTCGGCCACCAGGCGGATGGTGTGGACCTTTTCCACCGGCACGTGGGCGATGGACAGCAGCAACTCGACAATCTTCGCCTTGTTGGTGCTGGACGGATCGCCGGCCAGCAGCAGCTTGGCGTTGTCGTCATTGGCGTTGTTGACCCGCTTGATGGCTTCGCTGATGAAGGTCTCGACGTCCGCCGAATGCTGGCGGATCGGCGCCAGCAGGGCGTCGGCGGCGATCTTTTCCGGGCCTTCCACGGCCATGCTGTCACGGAAGGTCGGGCCCTTGACCTTGGCTTTCTCGGCGCTGTAGCGCTTGGTCAGCACCAGGCGGTAGTACAGGGTCTGGTTGCCCTTGGCCCGGCGCGCCGACCAGGTGACCTTGCGGTTGCCGTCGACGCGGTTAACCGCCACCCCGTAGTTGTTGGAAATGAAGCTCTCGTTGAGGCTCACGTAATCGCGGCTCAGGGGCGGCACGAACATCTGGATCTTGATCGGGTCCTTGCCGTTGGCGACGAACTCGACCTTGGCATCGATATTCCACAGATCGTCGGTAGCGTCTTCGGTCACCGGAATGCCGAGCACGAAGATCTGATAGGCCGTGATCGAAATGCCCAGCACCACCAGGATGGCGATCAGGACTTTCAGATGAAGGGTAAGAGAGCGCATTGGAATTACTCTGCGGTATGAGCGTCGGTGGCGCAGGCGGGTTTGCCAGCAGCGTATTTAAGACTGGGGTCGACCAGCGCATCGAAGCGTTTCAGGGCTTCGGAGCCGATCAGGAGCGGGTATTGGAATGCGCTGCGGTCGGTCAAGTTCACTTCGATACTGCGCAAGGCGCTGCCCATGCAGACATCCAGGGCGATGACCGGCCGTGCGGTGTAGTTCTTGTCCTCATCGGGGTCGTAGTCGCCGGCACGGCGCTTGATCTTGCTGACCCGGGCCAGAGGCCGTTCGATGGGATGGGAATGGGCGGCGTCGATCGCCAGGTAGAAACGCACCCAGGACTCGCCATTGCGCTTGAAGCGCTTGATGTCGCGGGCACTCAGGGAAGCGGTCTTGGCCCCGGTGTCGAGCTTGGCCGCGACCTCCAGGTCGATGCCGGACAGCCGAGCGTATTCATTCAAGCCGTAGACAGTCTTGCCGGCGGCGGCGCTGATGCCGGGCAGGGCAAGCAGGCAGAGCAGTAGGGGAAGGGCCTTGAGTCTCATAGATCCTGATGGGCATGGGTTCTTCAGTTCAAGGCGACCGGCATTGCTGCGCAAGCTCCCTCGTATGCGTGCCATAAAAAGATGACAGGCCAATGCGGGCGGCATTCTAGCATGCTGGTTTTATGGCGCCAGCGCCGGGGGCGGGCCTTTTGTCTTGCCCTGGCGCTTAGGGTTATTAGACGATTGTCGACAATCTCTATTTTTCCTTTGACTGTTTTCGGTGTATTGGCTAATTTTTGCCTCATTGATTTTAAAGGTGTCGACAATATGCTGGATCAACTCGAACACCCGATGCAGGCACAGGACGATTCTGAAACCCTGTCCGAAAACGTCTTCCGGCGGATCCAGGCGGCCATCGTCAAGGGCGAGATCGCCCCGGGCAGCAAGATCTCCGAGCCCGAGCTGGCGCGCACCTACGGCATCAGTCGCGGTCCGCTGCGCGAGGCCATCCACCGCCTGGAAGGTCAGCGTCTGCTGGTGCGGGTGCCCCATGTCGGCGCCCGGGTGGTGTCCCTGAGCCATGCCGAGCTGATCGAACTCTACGAAATCCGTGAGTCCCTGGAAGGCATGGCCTGTCGCTTGGCGGCCGAGCGCATGACCACCGAGGAAATCGACGAACTGCGCCGGGTGCTCGATACCCACGAACGCGATGCGGCGTTCCAGGCCGGCGTCGGCTACTACCAGCAGGAAGGGGACTTCGACTTCCACTACCGGATCATCCAGGGCGCCGGCAACCGCACCCTCACGCAGATGCTCTGCGGCGAGCTGTATCAACTGGTGCGCATGTACCGCATCCAGTTTTCCGCGACCCCCAACCGCCCGCACCAGGCCTTTGCCGAACACCACCGGATTCTCGATGCCATTGCCGATCGCGACGGCGAACTGGCCGAGTTGTTGATGCGCCGCCACATCGGCGCCTCGAAACGCAATATCGCGCGTCACTACCAGGACAGCGCCCATCAGACAGCCACTCCACGAGGTGAGTCATGAGTTCCAACAAGAGCACTCCAGGCCAGCGTTTCCGCGATGCGGTCGCCAGCGAACAGCCGTTGCAAGTGGTCGGCGCGATCAACGCCAACCATGCCCTGCTGGCCAAGCGCGCCGGTTTCAAGGCCATCTACCTGTCGGGCGGCGGGGTCGCTGCCGGCTCCCTCGGCGTGCCTGACCTGGGCATTACCGGTCTGGACGACGTTCTCACTGATGTGCGTCGTATTACCGACGTCTGCGACCTGCCGCTGCTGGTGGACGTGGACACCGGTTTCGGTTCGTCGGCCTTCAACGTGGCGCGTACCGTCAAGTCGATGATCAAGTTCGGCGCCGCGGCGATCCATATCGAAGACCAGGTCGGCGCCAAGCGCTGCGGTCACCGCCCTAACAAGGAGATCGTTTCCCAGCAGGAAATGGTCGACCGCATCAAGGCCGCGGTGGATGCCCGTACCGACGACAGCTTCGTGATCATGGCGCGCACCGACGCCCTGGCGGTGGAAGGCCTGGAGTCGGCCCTGGAACGCGCCGCGGCGTGCATCGAGGCCGGCGCTGACATGGTGTTCCCGGAAGCCATCACCGAGCTCGAGATGTACAAGATCTTCGCCGATCGGGTGAAAGCCCCGATCCTGGCCAACATCACCGAATTCGGCGCCACACCGCTGTACACCACCGAACAGTTGAAATCCGTGGATGTTTCCCTGGTGCTGTACCCGCTGTCGGCGTTCCGTGCCATGAACAAGGCCGCAGAAAACGTCTACACCGCGATCCGTCGCGACGGTACCCAGCAAAATGTGATCGACACCATGCAGACCCGCATGGAACTGTACGAGCGCATCGATTACCACAGCTTCGAGCAGAAGCTCGATGCGCTGTTCGCGCAGAAGAAAGGCTGAATCAATCCCTGTGGGAACGAGCTAGCTCGCGATGGCCGTCAGCGATAACGCGCAGCCCCTGATTCGCTGGGGCGCGCGGGCCCGGATCGCGAGCAAGCTCGCTCCTGCACTGTCGGGGGAGCCCCGACCCGTGAAGTTGCCAAGTCCCTAACAAATTCAAGATTGGAGAGAGCAATGGCCGAAGCAAAAGTATTGAGTGGTGCAGGTCTGCGCGGCCAGGTGGCCGGGCAAACCGCGCTGTCCACCGTGGGCCAGGCCGGTGCCGGGTTGACCTACCGCGGCTATGACGTGCGCGAACTGGCGGCCGATGCGCAGTTCGAGGAAGTCGCCTACCTGTTGCTGTACGGCGACCTGCCGACCCAGGAACAATTGGCCGCCTACAGCGCCAAGCTGAGCAAGCTGCGCGACCTGCCACAGGCGCTGAAGGAAGTGCTGGAGCGCATACCGGCCCAGGCCCATCCGATGGATGTGATGCGTACCGGTTGCTCGTTCCTGGGCAATATCGAGCCGGAGAAGGATTTCTCCCAGCAGCACGACGTCACCGACCGCCTGCTGGCGGCCTTCCCGGCGATCATGTGCTACTGGTACCGCTTCAGCCACGAAGGCGTGCGCATCAATTGCGTCAGCGACGAGCAGACCATCGGTGGCCACTTCCTGCACCTGCTGCATGGCAAGAAGCCCAGTGACTTGCACGTCAAGGTGATGAACGTCTCGCTGATCCTCTATGCCGAGCACGAATTCAATGCCTCCACCTTCACCGCCCGGGTCTGTGCCTCGACCCTGTCGGACCTCTATTCCTGTGTCACCGCGGCCATCGGTTCGCTGCGCGGCCCGCTGCACGGCGGCGCCAACGAAGCGGCGATGGAGCTGATCGAGCGCTTCCAGAGCCCCGAGGAGGCGACTGCCGAGTTGCTGCGGATGCTCGAGCGCAAGGACAAGATCATGGGCTTTGGCCATGCAATCTACAAAGACAGCGACCCGCGCAACGAGGTGATCAAGGGCTGGTCGCAGAAGCTGGCTGACGAAGTCGGTGACAAGGTGCTGTTCCCGGTGTCCGAAGCCATCGACAAGACCATGTGGGAGCAGAAGAAACTCTTCCCCAATGCCGATTTCTACCACGCCTCGGCGTACCACTTCATGGGCATCCCGACCAAGCTGTTCACACCGATCTTCGTCTGCTCGCGCCTGACCGGCTGGGCCGCCCACGTGTTCGAGCAGCGTGCCAACAACCGCATCATCCGTCCAAGCGCCGAGTACATCGGCGTTGAACAGCGCAAGTTCGTGCCAATCGAGCGCCGCTGACCGGGAGGGCGCCGGTACTGTTGATTGAATGCACCGCAGCACCTGCAGGAGCGAGCTTGCTCGCGATAGCGATGGACCAGCCGACAGCGATGTCGGACCTGATTCAGTCATCGCGAGCAAGCTCGCTCCTGCAAGGGATAGATGCCCATTCAACACGGTGCCAGGCGCTCCCTTTGAAACTACCGTGACCGAGCCCTGACCATGAACAGTGAATTTCGCAAGACGCTGCCCGGCAGCCAACTGGACTATTTCGACGCCCGGGCGGCGGTCGATGCGCTTAAGCCAGGCGCCTACGACAGCCTGCCCTACACCTCCCGCGTACTGGCGGAAAACCTGGTGCGCCGTTGTGATCCGGCAACCCTCAACGCTTCCCTCGGCCAACTGATCGAACGCCGCGACGACCTGGACTTCCCCTGGTTCCCGGCCCGTGTGGTGTGCCACGACATTCTTGGCCAGACCGCACTGGTGGACCTGGCCGGCCTGCGCGACGCCATCGCCGACCAGGGCGGTGACCCGGCGCTGGTCAACCCGGTGGTGCCGACCCAGTTGATCGTCGACCACTCCCTGGCGGTGGAGTGCGGCGGTTTCGACCCGGACGCCTTCGACAAGAACCGCGCCATCGAAGACCGGCGCAACGAAGACCGGTTCCACTTCATCAACTGGACCAAGAAGGCCTTCAAGAACGTCGACGTGATCCCGCCCGGCAACGGCATCATGCACCAGATCAACCTGGAGAAAATGTCCCCGGTGATCCAGGTGCTCGACGGTGTGGCCTTTCCTGATACCTGCGTCGGCACCGACAGCCACACCCCCCACGTGGATGCGCTGGGGGTGATCGCCATCGGCGTGGGCGGCCTGGAAGCCGAGAGTGTCATGCTCGGCCGCGCCTCGTGGATGCGCCTGCCGGACATCATCGGCGTCGAGCTCACCGGCAAGCTGCAGCCGGGCATCACCGCCACCGACATGGTGCTGGCGCTGACCGAGTTCCTGCGCAAGCAGAAAGTGGTGGGGGCCTGGCTGGAATTCTTTGGCGAAGGTGCCGCGGCGCTGACCCTGGGCGACCGCGCCACCATCTCCAACATGGCCCCGGAATACGGCGCCACGGCGGCGATGTTCTACATCGACCAGCAGACCATCGACTACCTCAAGCTCACCGGCCGTGAAGACGAGCAGGTGCGTTTGGTCGAAAGCTACGCCAGGCACACCGGCCTTTGGGCCGACAGCCTGAAGAGCGCACGCTACGAGCGCGGCCTGCAGTTCGACCTGTCGTCGGTGGTACGCAACATGGCCGGGCCGAGCAACCCGCACGCCCGGGTCGCCACCAGCGACCTGGCGGCCAAGGGCATCGCCGGGCAGTGGTCCGAAACCCCGGGGCAGATGCCGGACGGCGCGGTGATCATCGCCGCCATCACCAGTTGCACCAACACCAGCAACCCGCGCAACGTGATCGCCGCCGGCCTGCTGGCGCGCAACGCCAACAAGCTGGGGCTGACCCGCAAGCCATGGGTCAAGTCGTCCCTGGCCCCGGGTTCGAAAACCGTGGCCATGTACCTGGAAGAGGCCGGCCTGGGCCATGAGCTGGAGCAACTGGGCTTTGGCGTGGTGGCTTTTGCCTGCACCACCTGCAACGGCATGTCCGGTGCCCTCGACCCGGTGATCCAGAAGGAAATCATCGACCGCGACCTGTACGCCACCGCCGTGCTTTCGGGCAACCGCAACTTCGATGGGCGCATCCACCCTTACGCCAAGCAGGCGTTCCTGGCTTCGCCGCCGCTGGTGGTGGCCTACGCCATTGCCGGCACCATCCGTTTCGATATCGAAAAGGACGTGCTGGGCCTGGAAGCCAACGGCCGGGAAATCCGCCTCAAGGACATCTGGCCGAGCGATGAGGAGATCGATGCGATGGTCAAGGCGGCGGTCAAGCCGGAGCAGTTCCGCAAGGTCTACATCCCGATGTTCGCCATCCACGAAGACACCGGCCCGAAAGTCGAGCCGCTGTATGAGTGGCGCCCGCAGAGCACCTACATCCGCCGTCCGCCGTACTGGGAAGGGGCCCTGGCCGGTGAGCGCAGCCTGACCGGGATGCGCCCGCTGGCGGTGTTGCCGGACAACATCACCACCGACCACCTGTCGCCGTCCAACGCCATCATGGCGGGCAGCGCGGCCGGCGAGTACCTGGCGAAAATGGGCCTGCCGGAAGAGGACTTCAACTCCTACGCGACCCACCGTGGCGACCACTTGACCGCTCAGCGCGCGACCTTCGCCAACCCGAAACTGTTCAACGAAATGGTCCAGGAAAACGGCAAGGTCAAGCAGGGTTCCCTGGCGCGGATCGAGCCGGAAGGCAAAGTGACGCGGATGTGGGAAGCCATCGAAACCTACATGCAGCGCAAGCAGCCGCTGATCATCGTTGCCGGTGCCGACTACGGCCAGGGCTCGTCCCGCGACTGGGCAGCCAAGGGCGTGCGCCTGGCGGGGGTGGAAGCCATCGTCGCCGAAGGCTTCGAGCGCATCCACCGTACCAACCTGGTGGGCATGGGCGTGCTGCCGCTGGAGTTCCTCGCGGGCACCGACCGCAAGACCCTGGGTATCGACGGCACTGAAACCTACGACGTGATCGGCGCGCGCACGCCTCGGGCGCAACTGACCCTGGTGATCAACCGCAAGAACGGCGAGCGGCTCGAGGTGCCGGTGACCTGCCGCCTCGACACCGCCGAAGAGGTATCGATCTACGAGGCGGGCGGGGTGCTGCAACGCTTCGCCCAGGACTTCCTGGAATCGGCAGTAGCCAGCTAAGCAACGTACCGGGGGCGGGCCGCAAGGCGCCGCCCCCGGTCATTATCGGGACCTGAAATTCATGGCATTCGTAGCGCAGATCAAGATTCCCGCCACCTACATGCGTGGCGGCACCAGCAAGGGCGTGTTCTTCAACCTGCAGGACCTGCCCGAGGCGGCCCAACTGCCGGGCGCAGCCCGTGACGCCCTGCTGTTGCGGGTGATCGGCAGCCCCGATCCCTATGACAAGCAGATCGACGGCATGGGCGGCGCCACGTCCAGCACCAGCAAGACGGTGATCCTGTCCAGGAGCATCAAGGCCGACCACGACGTCGACTACCTGTTCGGCCAGGTGGCCATCGACAAGGCCTTTGTCGACTGGAGCGGCAACTGCGGCAACCTCTCGGCGGCAGTGGGCTCCTTCGCCATCAGCAGCGGCCTGGTGGACCCGGCGCGCATTCCGCAGAACGGCGTGGCGGTGGTGCGCATCTGGCAGGCCAATATCGGCAAGAGCATCATCGCCCACGTGCCGATCACCAACGGCGAGGTCCAGGAAACCGGCGACTTCGAGCTGGACGGCGTGACTTTCCCAGCGGCCGAAGTGCAGCTGGAGTTCCTTGACCCTGCAGCCGAGGAAGAGGGTGCGGGCGGTTCGATGTTCCCCACCGGCAACCTGGTGGACGACCTGGAAGTGCCCGGTGTCGGCATCTTCAAGGCGACCCTGATCAATGCCGGGATTCCGACGATCTTCGTCAACGCGGCAGACATCGGCTATCGCGGTACCGAGCTGCAGGGCGATATCAATGGCGACCCCAAGGCCCTGGCGATGTTCGAGACCATCCGCGCCCATGGCGCCCTGCGCATGGGCCTGATCAAACACCTGGATGAAGCCGCCCAGCGCCAGCACACGCCGAAAGTGGCCTTTGTCGCCGCGCCTGCGGACTACCAGGCCTCCGGCGGCAAGGCGATCAAGGCCGGGGACGTCGACCTGCTGGTGCGGGCCATGTCCATGGGCAAGCTGCACCACGCGATGATGGGCACCGCGGCGGTAGCCATAGGTACCGCGGCGGCGATCCCCGGGACCCTGGTCAACCTGGCGGCCGGTGGTGGCGCGCGCAGCGCGGTACGTTTCGGCCATCCCTCGGGCACCTTGCGCGTCGGCGCCGAAGCCACCCGAAGCGGCGGTGACTGGACGGTGGTCAAGGCCATCATGAGCCGCAGCGCGCGGGTGCTGATGGAAGGCTGGGTGCGAGTGCCCGGAGACAGTTTCTAGGAAGAGAAGCGCTTGCTGTGGAGGGGCTTGCTGTCCCGCGGGAGCAAGCTCCCTCGCCACAGCCGCTGGTTGTGATTGAATCGCTGAGCAGGCGCAGACCTGCGATGCCGTTATTGACCTGAACCTGTCACTGAGGAATCGACACCACCTACCATCCTGTACTGGAGTGAAGTGCACATGAGCAGCAACGTTGACCTGAACAACCGTCCCGATTACGACCAGGTCCTGCAGGACATTGCCGATTACGTCCTGGATTATTCCATCGACTCCCGAGAAGCCCTCGATACCGCACGCAATTGCCTGATGGACACCCTGGGCTGCGGCCTGCTGGCCCTGCGTTTTCCCGAATGCACCAAGCACCTGGGGCCGATCGTCGAAGGCACCGTGGTGCCTTTCGGTGCCCGGGTGCCCGGCACCAGCTATCGCCTCGACCCGGTGAAGGCGGCCTGGGACATCGGCTGCATCGTGCGCTGGCTGGACTACAATGACACCTGGCTCGCGGCCGAATGGGGCCACCCCTCGGACAACCTCGGGGGAATTCTCGCGGTGGCCGATCACCTGTCACAAAAGCGCGTGGCCAATGGCGAAGCACCGCTGACCATGAATGATGTGCTCAAGGCCATGATCATGGCCCATGAGATTCAAGGCGTGATTGCCCTGGAAAACTCCTTCAACCGTGTCGGCCTCGATCATGTGCTGCTGGTGAAAGTGGCTTCCACCGCGGTGTGCGCCAAGCTGATGGGGGCCAATCGCGAGCAGTTGCTGGCGGCACTGTCCCAGGCCTTTGTCGATGGCCAGGCGCTGCGCACCTATCGCCATGCACCCAATGCCGGTTCGCGCAAATCCTGGGCGGCGGGGGATGCCTCCAGCCGTGGAGTGCGCCTGGCGGATATCGCCCTGCGTGGCGAGATGGGCATTCCCGGCGTCCTGACGGCGCCGCAGTGGGGCTTCTATGACGTGCTGTTCAGCCATACCAACAAGGACCTGGCGCTCAAACCCGAGGGCCAGCGGCAGTTCAGCCTGACGCAGAAATACGCCAGCTACGTGATGGAAAACGTGCTGTTCAAGATCAGTTTCCCGGCAGAATTCCATGCGCAAACGGCCTGCGAAGCGGCGGTGACCTTGCATCCTCTGGTGCGCAACCGCCTGCACGAAATCGACCGCATCGTCATCACCACCCATGAGTCGGCGATCCGCATCATTTCCAAGGTCGGGCCGCTGGCCAATGCCGCCGATCGCGACCACTGCCTGCAATACATGGCCGCCGTGCCCCTGGCCTTCGGCACCCTGGTGGCCGAGCATTACGAGGACGATTTCCATGCCGCGCACCCGATCATCGATCAGTTGCGCGAGAAGATGCACATCGTCGAAGAGCCTCGCTACACCCGTGAATACCTGGAGGCCGACAAGCGCTCCATTGCCAATGCGATCCAGGTGTTCTTCAAGGACGGCTCCAGCACCGAGCAGGTCGCGGTGGAATACCCCATTGGCCACCGGCGCCGCCGCGCCGAAGGCATCCCGCTGCTGGAAGACAAGTTCAAGGCCAACCTGGCCACGCGTTTCACGGCCCAGCGTTCGACGCAGATTTTCCAGCTGTGCAAGGATCAGGCGCGGCTTGAGGCGACGCCGGTGCACCGGTTCGTCGACCTGCTGGTAATCTGAAACCCACCCTTGTAGGGGCGAGCTTGCTCGCGATGAACGTCAATGATGACGCGGGCTCGCTGGGCGGACGCGGTGTCCTCAAAGCCTTCGCGAGCAAGCTCGCTCCTACAGAATCTCTTTAGCGTCGGGCGGGCTTTCCGGACAGCCATTTGTCCAGGGGCAGTTTGGTGATGGCGAAACCGCCGAGCAAGGTCGAGGAATACAGCAGCAGGTCCCGGGACAGGCTCTGGCCTTCGTACCAGGCGCCGATGATCACCGCGAACACCGGAAAAATGATGAACACGAAGGACAGGATCACCGGGTTCAGTCGTTTCAGCAGGAAAAAATAGACAATGAACCCACCCACCGAAGCCGCCAGCCCCAGATACAGCAGGGCGCCCCAGGAACGCGGGCTGATGGCGGAAAAGTCCGGGTGCTCGATCCCCAACCCCGCCAGGCACAGCAGTAGACCGGCGATGCCGATCGGCAAGGTGTTGTAGGTGATGACGCTGATGGCGCTGCCGTGTTTCTTGGTGACCACGTAACACAATGCATGCAGCAGCGCCGCGCCGAGAATTGCCAGTACTCCCGAGAGTTCATTGTGGTCGCTGAGCAGGCCCTGGCCGCGAATGATCTGGAACAGGCTGGCAAAGCCGATGGCGATGCCGAGCAGTTGCGCCAGGTGAATCTTCTCCCGCAGCAGCAGGGCGGAAAAAATCAGGATGAACACCGGCATGCAACTGAACAGCAGCGCGGTCAGGCCGGAGGAAACGTGCACCTCGCCGTAGTTGAGCAGGGTGTAGGGCAGGCTGAAGTAGCACAGGGTGACGAATGCCAGGAAGCCCCGGCTGCCCTTGGGAAACATCAGCGGCTCGCGGCGCAGCCAGGCAAAACAGGCGAACAGCGGAAAGGCAATCAGAAAGCGCAGGCCGGCGGCGGTCAGTGGCGGCACGCTTTGCACCGCAATCTTGATGCCCAGCCAGGTGGTGCCCCAACTCAGGCAGACAATCAGGAACAGGGTGCAGGTCACCAGGGTGGCAAGCCAGGGACGGGGCAGGGCCCGGGTGTCGGATATGACGGTGCTGGTATTCACGCTGGCATTCCTTTCGTGATGGGCAATTGACCTCTATATTGGGCGAGTCATTTGCGGTAATTGAGCCCTTGAGCAACGCTATTGGTGAAAATGATGGCTGTCAAAGTAAGTATTGACACAGTGTCAATGATGCGTTCCGCATTGCAGGAAGGGGTGGGCGCCAAGTACAAGCGACTGGCCGAGACCCTGGAAAAGGCCATTGCCGACGGTACGCTGGCCCCCGGTAGCAAACTGCCGCCCCATCGCCTGCTGGCGGACAAGCTGGGCGTGACCATTGGCACCATCAGCCGCGCGTACGCCGAGCTGGAACGCCTGGGGCAGGTGGTGGCACGGGTCGGCGATGGTACTTATGTGCGCCAGGACGGTTTGCAGCGCCAGCGCGACAGCGGCTTTCGCAACGTCGCCGAGGAGCCTGAGGCGCTGTTCGACATGAGCCGCAACACCCATATTCCCGGCCAGGAAAACCATTTCATCGCTCAGGGCTTGCGGGCATTGGCAGAAGATCCTTTGGGACTGCAGCAAATCGCCCGTTACAGCGCCGAGGCCGGTCTGGCGCGGTATCGCGCCGCGGGTGCGCGCTGGCTGACCCAGGATGGCTTGCAGGCGGATCCCGAGCAGGTGATTTGCGTCAACGGCGCCCAGCACGGCTTGCATGTCGCCTTGCTGGCACTGCTCAAGCCCGGCGATACCCTGGCCACTGAACACCTGACCTATCCGGGCCTGATCAGCACGGCGCGAATGTTGGGCATCAAGCTCCTGGGGTTGCCGATGGACGCACAGGGGCTGTTGCCGGAGGCCTTGGACGAAGCGTGCCGGCAGCACCGCATTTCAGCGCTGTATTGCACCCCGACCCTGCAAAACCCCACGGCTGCGGTGCAGTCCGCTGCGCGGCGCGAGGCCGTGGCGGAGCTCTGTCGCCGGCATAACCTGTTGATTCTGGAGGATGAAACCCACGCCGTGCTGATGGAGCGGCGCCCGGCGCCCCTGGCCCATTTCGCAGCGGAGCGCACGGTGCTGATCAGCAGCCTGAGCAAGGCCGTGGCGTCAGGGCTGCGGGTCGGTTTCCTGCATGCGCCGTCGCCCCTGGTGGGACGTTTGGCCGCAGCGGTACGCGCCACCTGCTGGATGGCCACGCCTTTGCCGCTGGAGCTGGTAGCGGGCTGGATCGACACGGGAGTTGCCGAGCGCCTGCGTCAGCAGCAGATGGCCGAAATCGCTCGGCGCAAGGAGCTGGTCACGGAGGTGTTGCAGGGGCTGGAGTGGCGCGGTCCGGAGGGTTGCCCGCATTTCTGGATCAGGGTTCCGGAGCCGTGGCGTGCCTCTGAAATCGAGGTGGATCTCAAGCATCAGGGATACCTGGTGGCCACTGCCGAAGCCTTTGCCGTGGGCCAGGCGGCGGTGCCGCAATTCGTCCGGGCCAGTGTCTGCAATACCTCCGCGGATGATCGTCGGCTACAGGACGGCTTTGCCGCGTTGGCCGCGGCCTTGAAGCAGGAGAGCGGGCTGTCCCGCTGGTAGGGCGGCAGGCGAGGGGCAGTGCGGGCCTCGCCTTCGGTCGCGCAGAGGTTACTTGAAGCGCCGTTCCACGCCTTTTTCCACGAGGATCTTGGCCGAGATCTCTTCCACCGAGAAATGGGTGGAATTGATGTGGGGGATGTTTTCGCGGCGGAACAGGTTTTCCACTTCGCGCACTTCGAATTCGCACTGGGCGTAGCTGGAATAGCGACTGTTGGGCTTGCGCTCGTTGCGGATCGCGGTGAGGCGGTCGGGGTCGATGGTCAGGCCGAACAGCTTGTGCTTGTGGGCGCGCAGGGCATTGGGCAGCTGCAGGCGCTCCATGTCTTCCTCGGTCAGCGGGTAGTTGGCCGCGCGGATGCCGAATTGCATGGCCATGTACAGGCAGGTCGGGGTCTTGCCGCAACGCGACACGCCCACCAGGATCAGGTCGGCCTTGTCGTAGTAGTGGGTGCGGGCGCCGTCGTCGTTGTCCAGGGCGAAGTTCACCGCCTCGATCCGCTCCATGTAGTTGGAGTTGTGGCCAATGGAGTGGGATTTGCCGACGGAGTAGGAGGAATGTTCGCTCAGCTCCTGTTCCAGGGGCGCGAGGAAGGTCGAGAAGATGTCGATCATGAAACCATTGGAGGTCGCGAGGATCTCACGAATGTCCTGATTGACGATGGTGTCGAAGATAATCGGGCGATGGCCGTCTTTTTCGGCGGCTATATTGATTTGTTGTACCATGGCCCGCGCTTTTTCCATGCTGTCGATATACGGCCGCGTGAATTTGCTGAAGGTAACGTTTTCGAACTGCGCCAACAGGCTCTGGCCGAGGGTTTCCGCTGTGATGCCGGTACCGTCGGAGATAAAGAAAGCAGATCGTTTCATTTGCGGCTTGGGCCTTAAGCTAGTGACGATTCTTGGATATGATAGGCGCGATTTGTCGGCCGGGAATGGCCCGCATTCTCACTTATTTTCCAGGTCCAGGCCATATAGCGGGCAAACGCTCCCTGGAGCAGCCGGCTTCTGAGCTTTTCCAACACAGTTAGTGGAGAGATCACCTTGGTAGAGTACGTAGTTTCCCTCGATAAGCTCGGCAAACACGATGTTGAGCATGTGGGGGGCAAGAACGCATCCCTGGGCGAGATGATCAGCAACCTCGCAGGTGCGGGCGTATCGGTCCCTGGTGGCTTCGCCACGACAGCTCAGGCTTATCGTGATTTTCTTGAGTTGAGTGGTCTGAACGACCAGATCCATGCAGCGCTCGATGCGCTGGATGTCGATGACGTCAACGCCCTGGCCAAGACCGGCGCGCAGATCCGTCAGTGGATCATGGAGGCCGAGTTCCCCGAGCGCCTCAACACCGAGATCCGTACCGCCTTCGCCGCACTGTCGGCGGGCAATCCCGACATCGCCGTGGCCGTGCGTTCTTCGGCCACCGCCGAAGACTTGCCGGACGCCTCCTTTGCCGGCCAGCAGGAAACCTTCCTCAATATCCGTGGCGTGGACAATGTGATTCGCGCTGCCAAGGAAGTGTTCGCCTCGCTCTTCAACGACCGCGCCATTTCCTACCGCGTGCACCAGGGGTTCGACCACAAGCTGGTGGCCCTGTCTGCCGGTGTGCAGCGCATGGTGCGTTCGGAAACCGGCACCGCCGGCGTGATGTTCACCCTCGACACCGAATCGGGCTTCCGTGACGTGGTCTTCATCACCGGCGCCTATGGCCTGGGTGAAACCGTGGTCCAGGGCGCGGTCAACCCGGACGAATTCTACGTCCACAAGAACACCCTTGAAGCCGGTCGTCCGGCCATCCTGCGCCGCAACCTGGGCAGCAAGGCGATCAAGATGATCTACGGCGACGAAGCCAAGGCTGGTCGCTCGGTGAAAACCGTGGACGTGGACGCCGCCGATCGCGCGCGTTTCTGCCTGACCGATGCTGAAGTCAGCGAGCTGGCCAAGCAGGCGATGATCATCGAGAAGCACTATCAGTGCCCGATGGACATCGAATGGGCCAAGGACGGCGACGACGGCAAGCTGTACATCGTCCAGGCCCGTCCGGAAACCGTGAAGAGCCGTACCCAGGCCAATGTCATGGAGCGCTACCTGCTCAAGGAAACCGGCACCGTGCTGGTGGAAGGCCGTGCCATCGGCCAGCGCATTGGCGCCGGCAAGGTGCGGATCATCAAGGACGTGTCCGAGATGGACAAGGTCCAGGCCGGCGACGTGCTGGTCTCCGACATGACCGACCCGGACTGGGAACCGGTGATGAAGCGCGCCAGCGCCATCGTCACCAACCGCGGCGGCCGGACCTGCCACGCAGCAATTATCGCTCGCGAGCTGGGCATTCCGGCAGTAGTGGGTTGCGGCAACGCCACCGAGCTGCTGAAAGATGGCCAGGGCGTGACCGTTTCCTGCGCTGAAGGCGACACCGGTTTCATCTTCGAAGGCGAACTGGGCTTCGATATCAAGCAGAACTCGGTGGATGCCATGCCGGAGCTGCCGTTCAAGATCATGATGAACGTCGGCAACCCGGACCGTGCCTTCGACTTCGCCCAGCTGCCGAACGCCGGCGTGGGCCTGGCCCGCCTGGAGTTCATCATCAACCGCATGATCGGCGTGCACCCCAAGGCACTGCTGAACTACGCCGGGCTGCCACAAGAGATCAAGGACAGCGTCGACAAGCGTATTGCCGGCTACCACGATCCTGTGGACTTCTACGTCGACAAGCTGGTTGAAGGCATCAGCACCCTGGCTGCGGCGTTCACACCGAAGAAGGTCATCGTGCGTCTGTCGGACTTCAAGTCCAACGAATACGCCAACCTGATCGGTGGCAAGCTCTACGAGCCGGAAGAAGAGAACCCGATGCTGGGCTTCCGCGGTGCTTCGCGTTACATCAGCGAATCCTTCCGTGACTGCTTCGAGCTCGAATGCCGCGCCCTGAAGCGCGTGCGCAACGAGATGGGCCTGACCAACGTCGAAATCATGGTGCCGTTCGTGCGCACCTTGGGCGAGGCCAGCCAAGTAGTTGATCTGCTGGCTGAAAACGGCCTCAAGCGCGGCGAGAACGGCCTGCGCGTGATCATGATGTGCGAACTGCCGTCCAACGCCATTCTGGCTGACGAGTTCCTCGAGTACTTCGATGGTTTCTCCATCGGCTCCAACGACCTGACCCAACTGACCCTGGGCCTGGACCGTGACTCGGGGATCATCGCCCACCTGTTCGACGAGCGTAATCCTGCGGTCAAGAAGCTGCTGGCCAATGCCATTGCCGCCTGCAACAAGGCTGGCAAGTACATCGGCATCTGCGGCCAGGGGCCTTCGGACCACCCGGACCTGGCCAAGTGGCTGATGGAGCAGGGCATTGAAAGCGTTTCGCTGAACCCGGACTCGGTACTGGAAACCTGGTTCTTCCTGGCTGAAGGTCAGGGCGCGGCGTAATCGGTGAGTGCAGAGTCGGTCGGTCGCAAGGCTGGCTGGCTCTTGAAGATTCAAGCAGGGCGTGCTTCTTCTGGATGCCGCCCTTTTTTGTGCAAGAAGAATATGCAAAGCAGCAGCAACCTATTTCCGGTCGCCTTGATCAGTGCCGAGCGTCGAGGCGACCTCAGCGAAGATGTCTATCGCTTGAAGCCCGGCAACAGTCCCGACCCTTCCGTGGAGTTGGCCGTCACCCGCCTGGGGCTGGCCGATGAGCCTGAAGCCCGGGGGATCCCCGTGGTCCTGCTGCATGGCAGCTTTTCCAATCGACGTTTCTGGTATTCGCCCAAGGGCATCGGGCTGGGGGCCTATCTGGCCCGCGCAGGCTTCGATGTGTGGATTCCTGAAATGCGCGGTCACGGTTTGTCGCGCCGCAATGCCGACTACCGCAAGAACCGTGTCGCCGACTACGCTCGGTACGATTTGCCGGCAATTGCCGCCTTCGTCCGTGAGCAAAGTGTGCAGGTTCCCCATTGGATCGGTCATTCCCTGGGCGGCACTACCCTGGCGGCGGCGTTGGGCGGGCAGTACCTGGGTGATGCGGGCGTGGCTTCGGCGGCGTTTTTCGGTACCCAGATCAGCCGTACCTACTGGCCCTTGAAGATCCCGATGGTGGAGTGGGGTGGGCGCCTGGTGATCAAGCGCTTTGCTCAGTTGTCCGGCTCGCGGCTCAAGCGCGGCCCCGAGGACGAGCCCATCGGGCTGGCTCTGGAGAGCATGCGCTGGCATGGATTGTTTGGTCGTTTCGGCGATGCCGACAAGGATTGGTGGGCGGGCCTGGCGCAGGTTACGGTGCCGGCACTGGCAGTCAGTGCCGCAGGGGATCATCAGGATCCGACCTGGGCCTGTCGCAAGTTGTTCGAGCAGTTGGGCAGCGAGCAGAAACAATTTGTCTGCCTGGGACGCGAGCAGGGATTCAGCGGTAATTTCGGTCACGTCGAGATGCTGGTGAGCAAACCGGCGCAGACTGAGGTCTGGCCGCTGGTCGCGTGCTGGCTCAAGGATCAGCAGGCTCCATTGCTGGTTTCTGTTGCCGAACCCGTGGCTGCGGTTTGAGGCGAAGGCTCTGACAAGGGCATTTCGCTCGATAGCGCTTGCGGCTAAGATATGACGCATTGCGCTGTTCTGGTCACATTCAGTTATTGAGTCGGCTTTCCGTTCCGCTGGCCTGGCTGCGAAAATACGGGGCAGGCGGGTTCGCTCATCAGGCCTTGCAGGTTAAACATCTGCGGTCTGGGCGCGTATCTATATAAGGCAGCACCGACACCTTCGATCGTGTTCTTTCTGTTACAGGAGTTTCTCGATGAACCATTACCTCACTCCCGACCTGTGCGACGCCTACCCGGACCTGGTGCAGGTGGTAGAGCCGATGTTCAGCAATTTCGGTGGTCGCGATTCCTTTGGTGGCGAAATCGTCACCATCAAGTGCTTCGAGGACAACTCGCTGGTCAAGGAACAAGTGGAACTCAAGGGGCAGGGCAAGGTGTTGGTGGTGGATGGTGGCGGCTCGCTGCGCCGCGCCCTGCTGGGCGACATGCTGGCCGAGAAAGCCGCAAAAAACGGTTGGGAAGGATTGGTGATCTACGGTTGCATCCGTGATGTGGATGTCATCGCCCAGACCGATCTTGGCGTCCAGGCCCTGGCCAGCCACCCGATGAAGACTCACAAGCGCGGCATCGGCGACCTCAATGTGGCGGTGACCTTTGCCGGTGTGACTTTCCGCCCTGGCGAGTATGTCTACGCCGACAACAATGGCGTGATCGTTTCGCCAAGCCCGCTGAAAATGCCTGAATAAACAATCGACCTGACAAGGGATGCGGATGTTCGAGGAAGAAAACGCGCAATGGGGGCTGGTACATGCCCTGGTGCTGGATGGTGAAGGCGGTGCGCGTTCGATTGCCCGGACTGAGCTCGACGACCTGCAACTGCAGGCCCATGAAAGCCTGTGGCTGCATTGGGATCGCAGTCATCCGCAGACCCAGACCTGGTTGCGTCGCTCCAGCGGCCTGAGCGAGTTCAGCTGTGACCTGCTGCTGGAGGAAAACACCCGGCCACGCTTGCTGGCGCTCCCGGACTCGGAGTTGCTGCTGTTTCTGCGGGGTATCAACCTGAACCCGGGGGCCGAGCCGGAAGACATGGTCTCGGTGCGGATCTTTGCCTCTGCCCAGCGGGTGATTTCCTTGCGCCTGCGTCAGTTGCGCGCCACCGATGAGCTGTTGGTGCAGCTTGCCGAGGGCCGAGGGCCGAAGACGTCTGCCGAACTCCTCCTTTATATGGCCGAGTACCTGACCCACAAGGTGCAGAATCTGGTCAGCGACCTCTCGGAAGTGGTCGATGGCGAGGAAGAAAAGCTGGATGCCGACGAACGGTATACCCCCGAGCACGGCAGCATTTTGCAGATCCGTCGGCGGGCTGCCGGGCTCAAGCGCTTCCTGGCGCCGCAGCGGGATATCTTCGCCCAGTTGAGCCGGATAAAACTGCCCTGGTTCGCCGTGGATGATGGTGATTACTGGAACGAGTTGCACAACAGTCTGACCCGTTACCTGGAAGAGCTGGAATTGACCCGAGAGCGCGTGGGGCTTGTGCTGGAGGCCGAAGACCGGCGTTTGAGCGTGCGCATGAATCGCACCATGTACCGCTTCGGGATCATTACCGGGATCTTCCTGCCGATGAGTTTTCTCACCGGCCTTTTGGGGATCAACGTTGGCGGCATTCCGTTCTCGGCCAGCCCTTATGGTTTCATCATCGCCTGCCTTTTATTGGTGGCGGTGGCCGTGGGGCAATGGTGGTTGTTTCGTCGTTTGCGCTGGGTGTGATGATGCTTCATGTGACCCGAATAAATCTGATCGCGTCTTTTTCAGACATCACCAGAGGTGCGTATGCACGATCCGTTTGAACAGTCTTTGCGTGACATGCTCAAAGCCTCGCCATCGAGCCGCGATGACGATGCCTGCCTGGGCCGCGTACTGAAAACCGCCAACCGTCAGGTGGGGGCGGGGGATCTGTTCAGCCTTCTGGGCCGCTGGCTGCCGGCGCTGATGATCGCCTTGAATAACGGATCGGCTCATGTTGCGCCGGTTTCTCGTCGTAAATCTTCTGCTCGCACTGCTGATAAGGCTGATTGAATATGGAACTGGATCTCTGGACGCAGAGCCTCGTCACGGCGATGACCGCCTTGTGGACCAAGGTGGCGAACTTCATTCCGAACCTGTTCGGCGCGTTGGTGGTGCTGTTGCTGGGCTTCGTGGTGGCCAAGCTGCTCGATACCCTGCTCTCGAAATTGCTGGCCAAGCTGGGCCTGGATCGCCTCATGGGCGGCACCGGCCTGACCAAGTTGCTGTCTCGTGCGGGTTTGCAGGTACCCATCTCGACCCTGATCGGCAAGATCGTCTATTGGTTCGTTTTGCTGATTTTTCTGGTTTCTGCTGCTGAATCCCTTGGCCTTGAGCGAGTTTCGGCTACGCTCGATATGCTTGCGCTGTATTTACCGAAGGTTTTCGGTGCTGCGCTGGTGCTGCTGGTGGGGGTTTTGCTGGCGCAACTGGCCAATGGCCTGGTGCGCGGCGCCGCAGAAGGCGTAGGCCTGGATTACGCCGGCGGCCTGGGGCGAATTGCCCAGGGGCTGGTGATCATCATCAGTATTTCCGTGGCGATCAGTCAGTTGGAGGTCAAAACCGACCTGCTCAACCATGTGATCGTCATTGTATTGATTACCGTTGGTCTGGCTGTTGCGTTGGCCATGGGGTTGGGAAGCCGGGAAATTGCCGGGCAGATTCTTGCGGGAATCTATGTGCGTGAGTTGTATCAGGTTGGGCAACAAGTACGTGTTGGTGAGGTCGAAGGCCAGATCGAAGAGATTGGCACGGTTAAAACTACATTGCTGACCGATGAGGGTGAGCTAGTCTCTCTCTCCAATCGGATCCTGCTGGAGCAGCATGTAAGTAGCCGCTAACCCGGCAAACCCTGCTAATGTATGCCGCCGCAAAATGCTCGTCATCGGGCTGCGGCGGACATTGACCTGACTGTCGGCACGACTCGTTTTGAATAAAACCCAATCGCTATCCACGCGCTATGACCCCCGTGAGCTCTCTGATGAGGAGTTGGTTGCGCGCTCACATACGGAGCTGTTTCACGTAACACGCGCCTATGAAGAGTTGATGCGGCGCTATCAGAGGACCCTATTTAATGTTTGTGCACGTTATCTGGGGAACGATCGGGATGCGGATGATGTCTGTCAGGAAGTGATGTTGAAGGTGCTGTATGGCCTTAAGAACTTTGAGGGTAAATCGAAGTTCAAGACATGGCTATATAGCATCACGTACAACGAATGCATCACGCAGTATCGCAAGGAGCGGCGCAAGCGTCGGTTGATGGACGCTTTAAGTCTTGACCCCCTCGAGGAGGCGTCTGAAGAGAAGGCGCCGAAACCTGAGGAAAAGGGTGGACTTGATCGCTGGTTGGTGCATGTGAACCCGATTGATCGGGAAATTCTGGTGCTACGATTTGTCGCAGAGCTGGAATTTCAAGAGATCGCGGACATCATGCATATGGGGTTGAGTGCTACAAAGATGCGTTACAAACGTGCTCTTGATAAATTGCGTGAGAAATTTGCAGGTATTGCTGAAACTTAGTTCGGCGCAAATATCTCTTACGTCTAGGTGAGTTCTGATAGACTTACCGCCGAGTTGTCCCCCGGTATGTGGGACTGCTTTACAATCACCAGATGGGGATTTAACGGATGAAACTGAAAAACACCTTGGGCATTGCCATTGGTTCTATTGTTGCCGTGACTTCGTTCGGCGTTCTGGCGCAAGGCCAAGGCGCGGTCGAGGGTGAACTGTTTTACAAAAAACAGTACAACGACAGCGTTAATCACGTTGAAGACGGCTTCAACCCAGGCGCATCGATCGGCTACTTCCTGACCGACGATCTGTCGTTGAACGCCACCTACGACAAGACCAACCACACCCGTTCCAACGACGGTACTGGTAACCAGAAAATCAAAGGCGACAACTTCGGCCTGAACGCTCAGTACCACTTTGGTACCGTGGGTGACGCTCTGCGTCCATACGTTTCCGGCGGTGTTGCTCACAAGAGCATGACCAACGTTGAGGCCGACGGCCACAGCGGTCGCGACCAGTCGACTTTCCTGACTGCAGGCGCTGGTGTTAAGTGGTACATCACCGACAACCTGTTCGCCCGTGCTGGCGTTGAAGCTGACTACAAGCTGGACAACGGCAAGTGGGACTACGCTCCTACCATCGGTCTGGGTGTGAACTTCGGTGGCAGCGGCGGCAAAGTCGCTCCAGCTCCAGTAGCACCAGCTCCAGCTCCAGAGCCAGCTCCAGAAGCTCCAGTTGCTGAAGTGGTTCGTGTTGAGCTGGACGTGAAGTTCGACTTCGACAAGTCGGTCGTCAAGCCTAACAGCTACGCTGACATCAAGAACCTCGCTGACTTCATGAAGCAGTACCCACAGACCACCACCGTTGTTGAAGGTCACACTGACTCCGTCGGTCCTGACGCTTACAACCAGAAGCTGTCTGAGCGTCGTGCAAACGCCGTTAAACAAGTTCTGGTTAACCAGTACGGCGTTGGCGCTAACCGCGTTCAATCCGTTGGTTACGGTGAGTCCCGCCCAGTTGCCGACAACGCAACTGAAGCTGGTCGCGCAGTTAACCGTCGCGTAGAAGCCTCGGTAGAAGCTCAAGCTAAGTAATTAGCCTTGTAGCTTGGAAAAACCCGGCCTAGGCCGGGTTTTTCTTTGCCTGCGATTTGTCTTCCCGGTGCGGGTCGTCCTAGGTCGGTGCTCGGTCTATGTTGCTCCGCGAAGCCCAGGTCGATGGCGGACTTTTCCGGGGCATCGCTGCCGTTGACCCAGGCCGACGGGGTGTTGGGAAGATCGGTCATGGCATGGCACCTTGCATCAAAAAGCGTCGTACCCGCCGGCCGGGTGAAGCAGGGGCGGGTGACGACGCCATTGTCCTGGCACCTCAGCCGTCCTTGGCCGAGGTCTGCATGCACAAGAGAGTGCAAGGCATATGCCAGCCCGGTGGGGATTTCATTTCGCGCCTCGCCTGCAAGCCCCGGGGCCGGCTATAATCGGCGCCCTATTTCGCCGCCAACCGAGTTCATCCCGCCCATGTATACCCTGGCCCGCCAGCTGTTGTTCAAACTCTCCCCGGAAACCTCCCACGATCTGTCCCTGGACCTGATCGGCGCGGGCGGGCGTTTGGGCCTTAACGGGCTGTTGTGCAAGGCCCCGGCGCAGATGCCGGTCAAGGTCATGGGGCTGGAGTTTGCGAACCCGGTAGGGCTGGCTGCGGGCCTGGACAAGAACGGCGCAGCCATCGACGGCTTCGCCCAATTGGGGTTTGGTTTTGTCGAGATCGGCACCGTCACCCCACGCCCGCAACCGGGCAACCCCAAGCCGCGGATCTTCCGCCTGCCCCAGGCCGAGGCCATCATCAACCGCATGGGCTTCAACAACCTGGGGGTCGACAACCTGCTGGCACGGGTCGCGGCCTCGCAATACAAAGGCGTGCTGGGGATCAATATCGGCAAGAACTTCGACACCCCGGTGGAGCGGGCGGTGGATGATTACCTGATCTGCCTGGACAAGGTCTATGCCCACGCCAGCTATGTCACGGTCAACGTCAGCTCGCCCAATACCCCGGGCCTGCGCAGCCTGCAATTTGGCGAGTCGCTCAAGCAACTGCTGGCGGCCTTGAGCCAGCGCCAACAGGAACTGACTGCGATCCACGGCAAGCGTGTACCGCTGGCCATCAAGATCGCTCCGGACATGAGCGACGAGGAAACCGTGGAAGTGGCCCGCGCCCTGCTTGAAACCGGCATGGACGCAGTGATCGCCACCAACACCACTTTGAGCCGTGAAGGTGTCGAAGGCCTAGAGCACGGCGCCGAGGCCGGCGGCCTGTCCGGCGCACCGGTACGGGAAAAGAGCACCCACACGGTCAAGGTACTGGCTGCTGAACTGGCCGGCCGTTTGCCGATCATCGCCGTGGGCGGCATCACCGAAGGCAAGCACGCGGCTGAGAAGATCGCTGCGGGCGCCAGCCTGGTGCAGCTGTATTCGGGGTTCATCTACAAGGGGCCGGCGCTGATTCGCGAGTCGGTGGATGCCATCGCGGCCATGGGCTGAGAGGGAAGGACGGCACGCGGGCATAAAAAAGGGCTCCTCGAAGGAGCCCCTGGGCCGAAGCCCGCCGCCCGGATGGGGCGTGCGTGGTTAAGTCGTCATCTATTCAAGTTTTAGGTGTCGGAATGTGCCCTGATCAGCCGACAGCGCGAAGTTCGTTGAGTCTGTGGATGCCCGCAGTGCCTGTCATACCGTCCCAGTTGTCGCCGCGTCCTTCTCGCCAGCCGTTAATCCAGGCTTGGCGCACCGACGGTAGAGTAAATGGGCAAAGCTCACGGGACTTGCCATTAACGCCATACTGATATCCGCGTAAAAACGCTTTTTCCAACGGATCACGCTTTAGTCTTCTCATAGGGTGTTTCCCTCACTTGTTGACTGCTTTATGTCCCGTCGACCTTCGTTGAGGTCGGGCAGATTGCTTCTGCCGTTGGTGCTCGCTGCCGGCGTCGCGAGCTTTGATGTTGACGCCGTTGCGGCGCCAACCTGTGTTGAGTTCTAACCAATAGGTCACAGCAAGTGAATGATCGTTTTGTCATAAGGACGTAACGATAATGCTGTCCAGGCCATAAGCCTGGGGCGGTTTTGTATCGTGCCTGTCACGCAAAGCCCCCTGTGATCAGCCTCTCACTAGATGATGAGGTTAATGCTTTAGTGAGAATGTCGAACGGTTGCACTCAACTACTATTCGACGAAGGGTCGACTTATGTCATTTTGTTGCCCTGACTTTTTATCTGTCCCGGCCTCTAAGCTCTTTTGCCCTGCAAGAAAGCCAGCCTGCCGGGGTGGGACGGCGCAGTTTCGCGCCACACGAGCGCTCTTGAAGAAAAGCGCTTGATTGAAAAACGAACGGGCGATGCGTTGCCCGTTCACTTATTGCTAAAGGCCCTGGTATTCCCATGTCGGATCGTTACGAAATCTTCCTCACCTGTCCCAAAGGCCTTGAAGGCCTGCTGATCGAGGAAGCCGTCGGGCTTGGCCTTGAGCAAGCGCGTGAGCACACTTCTGCCGTGCGCGGCATGGCCGACATGGAGACAGCCTATCGCCTGTGCTTGTGGTCGCGCCTGGCCAACCGGGTGCTGCTGGTGCTCAAGCGCTTCCCGATGAAGGACGCCGAGGATCTCTACCACGGCGTGCTGGATGTCGATTGGCAGGACCACATGCTGGCCGACGGCACCCTGGCCGTGGAGTTCAGCGGCCATGGCTCGGGCATCGACAACACCCACTTCGGCGCCCTGAAGGTCAAGGACGCCATTGTCGACAAGCTGCGCACTCCGACCGGCGAGCGCCCTTCGGTGGACAAGCTCAACCCCGACCTGCGCATCCACCTGCGCCTGGACCGCGGCGAAGCCATCCTCTCCCTGGACCTCTCCGGCCACAGCCTGCACCAGCGCGGCTACCGCCTGCAGCAAGGCGCCGCGCCGCTCAAGGAAAACCTGGCGGCGGCGATCCTGATCCGTTCCGGCTGGCCGCGCATCGCTGCCGAAGGCGGCGCCCTGGCCGACCCGATGTGTGGCGTGGGCACCTTCCTGGTGGAGGCGGCGATGATCGCTGCCGACATCGCCCCCAATCTCAAGCGTGAACAATGGGGCTTCACCGCCTGGCTCGGCCACGTGCCGGCGCTGTGGCGCAAGCTGCACGACGAAGCGCTGGCCCGGGCCCAGGCCGGCCTGGCCAAGCCACCGCTGTGGATCCGCGGCTACGAAGCCGATCCGCGTCTGATCCAGCCCGGCCGCAACAACGTAGAGCGCGCCGGCCTGAGCGAGTGGATCAAGATCTACCAGGGCGAAGTGGGCACCTTCGAGCCGCGCCCGGATCAGAACCAGAAAGGCCTGGTGATCTGCAACCCACCCTACGGCGAGCGCCTGGGTGACGAAGCCAGCCTGCTGTACCTCTACCAGAACCTCGGCGAGCGCCTGCGCCAGGCCTGCCTGAACTGGGAGGCGGCGGTGTTCACCGGTGCCCCGGACCTGGGCAAGCGCATGGGCATCCGCAGCCACAAACAGTACTCGTTCTGGAACGGCGCCTTGCCCTGCAAGCTGCTGCTGATCAAGGTCCTGCCGGATCAGTTCGTCACCGGCGAGCGCCGCACCGCCGAGCAGCGCCAGGTGGAACGCGAGCAGGCCCAGGCCGCCGCGGACGAAGCACCCGTGCGCCAGTACAACAAGAATGGCAACCCGATCAAGCCGGCCCCGGCTCCTGCTCCCGTGGTCGAGCAGGCGCGCCTGAGCGAGGGTGGGCAGATGTTCGCCAACCGCCTGCAAAAGAACCTCAAGCAACTGGGCAAGTGGGCCAAGCGCGAGGGCATCGAGTGCTACCGTGTCTACGATGCCGACATGCCGGAATACTCCCTGGCCATCGACCTCTACCAGGATTGGGTGCACGTGCAGGAATACGCGGCGCCCAAATCGGTGGACCCGGAAAAGGCCCAGGCACGTCTGTTCGATGCCCTGGCGGCGATTCCCCAGGCGTTGAATGTCGACAAGAGCCGGGTGGTGATCAAGCGTCGCGAGCGCCAGAGCGGCACCAAGCAGTACGAGCGCCAGAGTGCCCAGGGCCAGTTCACCGAAGTTCGTGAAGGCGGGATCAAGCTACTGGTGAACCTTACCGACTACCTGGATACCGGGCTGTTTCTCGATCACCGGCCGATGCGCATGCGTATTCAGCAAGAGGCGGCGGGCAAGCGTTTCCTCAACCTGTTCTGCTACACCGCCACCGCCAGTGTGCACGCGGCCAAGGGCGGCGCGCGCAGCACCACCAGCGTCGACCTGTCGAAAACCTATCTGGACTGGGCACGCCGCAATTTCTCGCTCAACGGTTTCTCCGACAAGAACCGCCTGGAGCAGGGCGATGTGATGGCCTGGCTGGACAGCTGCCGTGACGAGTTCGACTTGATCTTCATCGACCCGCCGACCTTCTCCAACTCCAAGCGCATGGAAGGGGTGTTCGACGTGCAGCGTGACCAGGTGCAGTTGCTGGACCTGGCCATGGCGCGCCTGGCGCCGGGGGGCGTGTTGTATTTCTCCAACAACTTCCGCAAGTTCCAGCTGGATGAAAACCTCGCCGCGCGCTACCAGATCGAGGAGATCACGGCGAAAACCATCGACCCGGATTTCGCCCGTAACGGCAAAATCCATCGTGCCTGGAAAGTCACCGCGCGCTGATGGCCGGATATGTCCCCGAGGCCTGTTTTTTCAGGTTTCGGGGGCTGTTTAGCGCTGGTCAAATTAGTGGCTAATAGCTATAACTCACACTTGGTCCGGATGATGCCCAAACTCGCTGGCGTGATGAGTTCTGCTTATGCCTCTGCATGTTGTACGCCCGAAAATCCTGGGTTTCATAAGTGAAGAGGTATCTGCCTGGCTGGTGGCGGTGCTGGTCCTGGTTGCGGGCGGCATCCTCACCGGGCTCTTGGCCTGGTCCACCTACAGCCTGAACAAGCAGCAGGTGCGCCAGCGCTTCCAGTTGCTGGCCGGCGAACGCTACAGCCGCATCGAAGAACGCTTTCAAGACCAGGAGCAACGCCTGGACGGCTTGCGGCGCTTCTTTGTCAATTCCGACCTGGTGACCCGCCAGGATTTCGATGGCTACGCCAAACCCTTGTTACGCCGCACCCAGGCCTATGCCTGGGCGCCTCTGGTGAGCCGCGCCCAGCGCCCGGAGTTCGAGCAGTCGATTCGCGATCAGGGGCTGCCGGGTTTTTCCATTTTGCAGTTGAATGCCACGGGCCAGATGGAGCCGGCCGGCGAGCACGATGACTACGCGCCGGTGCTGTACAGCCAGACCCAGAGCCCCCTGGGGTCGCCCCTGGGTTACGACCTCCTGGCTCAACCCCTGCGCCGAGCCACCCTGGAACGTGCTCGGGAACTCAATGGCCTGGCGGTCTCTCCGCCTTTGCAACTGGTGGCCGTGGACCAGGCCTATGCGCGAGGGGTGCTGCTGGCGGCGCCGGTCAGGCGCGCGCAGGATGCTTCCGGCCCCCAGGGCCGGCCCTACGGCTATGTTCTGGCGATCATCAGCCTGCGGCAACTGGTGGCGGACGGCCTGCCGGTTCCTGCCAGCGATAACCTGTCGGTGCGGATTCTCGACCTGTCCACCGAGGGCCAGCACGAGGTGCTCTACGAGTCGAACAACCCGCCCATCAGCAGCGGCCTGACCGCCAGCCGCCTGCTGCGCCTGGCGGACCGGGACTATCAAGTGGACATCCGCCCCAGCGCGGCCTTCCTGCACGCCAACCATTCAGCCCTGGGTAGCCTGGTGATCCTTGGCGGCATGCTCAGCCTGCTGCTCAGCGCCTTGCTCTACGTCCTGGTCAGCCAGCGTCAGCGGGCTCTGGCCCTGGTGGAGCAGCGCACCGAGGAGCTGCGTAGCAGCGAGCAGGCGTTGCGCGGCACCCACAGCCAGTTGCGCTGCGTGCTCAATGCCGCCACTCAGGTAGCGATCATTGCCACCGACCTGCGCGGAGTGATCAGCACTTTCAATGCCGGGGCCGAGCAGATGCTCGGCTACAGCAGCAGTGAGGCGGTGGGGCACCTGACCCTGGAAAGCCTGCACCTGCCCGAAGAGCTGGAAAGCTGGGCCCAGAGCCTCACCCAGCGTTACGGCAAAGCCATCCCGGTGTCCCAGGCGATGCTGGTGGAAGAGGGCATGGCCGGCGGGCATGAGGCCCGGGAATGGACCCTGGTGCGGCGTGACGGCAGCCATCTGCAAGTCAACATGCTGGCCACCCCGGTGCTCGACGACCAGGGGTTGTGGATCGGCCATCTGGCCATCTGCATCGATATCACCGAACGCAAGCGCGTGCATGAAGCCCTGGCCGCCCGTGACCGCTTGCTGCAGCGGCTCAGCGCCCACGTGCCCGGCGGGATCTATCAGTTCAAGCTGGACGCCGACGGGCATACCAGTTTTCCCTATGCCAGCGATGGCCTGCGCGAGATCTACGAGATCGAGCCGCAACTGCTGCAGCAGGATGCCGAGGCGGCATTCGAGCGCATCCATCCTGAGGATGTGGAGCGGGTGCGTGAGTCGATCCGGGTTTCGGCGCAGCAGCTCAGTCCCTGGCGCGAGGAGTACCGGGTCTGCCTGCCGCAGCGGGGGGTGCGCTGGATGCGCGGCGCAGCGAGCCCGGAAAGCCTGCGGGGCGGCGGTGTGCTCTGGCACGGCTATATATCGGATATCTCCGATCTCAAGCGGGTCGAGGAGGAACTGCGGGCATTGTCGGTCACCGACTCCCTGACCGGTATCCACAACCGGCGCTATTTCCAGGAGCGGCTACAGGCCGAGATGCACCGCCTGGAGCGAGGTGGTGGCGTCATGGCGGTGATCATGCTGGACATCGACCATTTCAAGCGGATCAACGATCAGTACGGTCACGGTGTGGGGGATCAGGTGCTGCGCGGGTTGTGCGAGCGCATCGGCCGGCGCCTGCGGCGCATCGACGTCTTCTGCCGTCTGGGGGGAGAGGAGTTCATGGTCCTGTGCCCGGACACCAGCGGCCAGCAAGCGCTGATTCTGGCGCAGGAGCTGTGGCACGGTGTGCGCAGTTCGCCGATCGGGCCGGTGGAGAGTGTCACCGCCAGTTTCGGTATCGCCAGTTGGCGTGCGGGGGAGGGTGCAGATGAGCTGCTGCTGCGGGCCGACTCTGCGGTCTATGCCGCCAAGCAGGCGGGGCGGGACCGGGTCCTGATGGAACAGCCGTGAACACTGGCGGCGCGCAAGGCTTGCCGCCGCCAGCGTCGCCGCTTACAGCACCGAAGCGCTGGTCGCCAGTTTCGGCTGGCGGTACAGGTCCAGCAGGACCTGGTCGAGTACCGAAGAGGCGCCGAATGGCCGTGGATCGTTGAGGATTGCCACCACCGCCCAGGTATTGCCGTTGTCGTCGCGGCTGTAGCCGGCGATGGCGCGTACGGTGTTCAGGGTGCCGGTCTTGATGTGCGCCTCCCCGGACATGGCAGTGCGCTTGAGGCGCTTGCGCATGGTGCCGTCCATGCCGGCGATTGGCATCGAACTAATGAACTCGGCGGCGTAGGGGCTTTTCCACGCCGCTTGCAGCAGGCCGGCCATTTCCCGGGCACTGACCCGCTCGGCACGCGACAGGCCGGAACCGTTCTCCATCACCAGGTGCGGCGAGGTGATGCCTTTCTTCGCCAGCCATTGGCGCACCACACGCTGGGCCGCCTTGGCGTCGTCGCCATCGGCTTCGTTGCGGTACTTGGCCCCCAGGCTCAGGAACAACTGCTGGGCCATGGTGTTGTTACTGTATTTGTTGATGTCGCGGATGATTTCCGCGAGGTCCGGGGAGAAGGCGCGGGCCAGGACCTTGGCATCCTTGGGTACCACGGCCAGGCGATCCTGGCCCTGGATGCTGCCGCCCAGCTCGCTCCAGATCGCCCGCACCGCGCCGGCGGTGTAGGTGGCGTGGTCCAGCAGCGACAGGTAAGTCTGGGAACTGCAGCCATCACCCAACTGCCCGCCGACGGTCACGATCACGCTGCCATCGGCCTGGGTGACGGGGTTGTAGCGCACGTCTCCGGTGCACTGCTTGGTGTTGACCGCCTTGACCTGGTTGTCGATGCGGATCTTGGCGATCGGCGGCTCCACCGAAACCAGGACCCGCCCTGAGTCATTGCGGGCAACGAAGCGCAGGGCCTTGAGGTTGACCATCAGGGCGTCCGGCTTGACCAGGAACGGCTTGTTCTCGTCGTTGCCATCGTCATTGAATTCCGGCAGTTGCGGCTGCACGAAGAAGTTGCGGTCCAGCACCAGATCGCCAGTGACTTGCTGTACGCCATTGGCCCGCAGGTCACGCATCAGCAGCCAGAGCTTCTCCATGTTCAGCTTGGGGTCGCCGCCGCCCTTGAGGTACAGGTTGCCATTGAGGATGCCGCCGCTGAGGGTGCCGTCGGTGTAGAACTCGGTTTTCCACTGGTGGGTCGGGCCGAGCATTTCCAGGGCTGCGTAGGTGGTCACCAGTTTCATGGTGGAGGCCGGGTTCACCGATACGTCGGCGTTGAAGATGGTCGGGGTGCCGGGGCCGTTCAGGGGAATCATCACCAGGGACAGGGCGTTATCCGGAAGTTTGCTGGCTTTGAGGGCTTGCTGGACCTTGGGGGTCAGGGTGGTGTTGACCGGAGCCGCGGAAACGGGAAAGGCCAGGGGGAGAAAAACACTGGCCAGCAACAGAGGACGCAACGATTTGATCATATGAAATGGAACCCTGCAGTCGAGGGGAAAAAAGGCGAGGGCATGCAGATAAAATCCCTCAGTGGTCATGAAAGTGTCGGCATTATGCCCCAAGGTATAGCGGCTTGTGCCGTGCCACGGGCCGCTGGGGCGGTATTTTTTTTACCAATGGCAGGGTTGCATCCTCATAGAGTCAGGCAATCGCCGGCCTAAACTGGTAAAGTGCCGCCCGTTATTACTTATGAGGATTGTTCCATGGCCACTAACCGTTCCCGCCGTCTGCGCAAAAAACTCTGCGTAGATGAATTTCAGGAGCTGGGTTTTGAGCTGAACCTGGATTTCAAAGAAGGTCTGGCTGACGAAGCTATCGACGCTTTCCTCGACGCATTCCTCAAAGAAGCGATGGAAGCCAACGGCCTGGGCTATGTAGGCGGCGACGACTTCGGTCTGGTTTGCCTGAGCAAGCGCGGTTCCGTCAGCGAAGAGCAACGTGCCACCGTTGAAGCCTGGCTCAAGGCGCGCACCGAGCTGACCACCGTTGAAGTCAGCCCGCTGCTGGACGTGTGGTACCCGGACAACGCGATCAACCCAGTCGCGTGATGTCATGCATGAGCGACCCGTCCGGGTCGCTCATGCGTTGTTGCCCGAAGGCAACCTGTCGATTTTCCCCTTTGTATCCTTGCCTCTGCCACGGGCCAGCCCCGGGCGTTGTCGTGGGCGCCGTTCGCCGGCAACCCGGCGCGTGAGCGAGCGCCGGTCGGTGTAGAAGCCGGCTTGCCAGCGAAGCCCTTCAGGCGCTGCGCCAGTTCAGGATCATCAGGGTCACCACCCCGGCAACAATTCCCCAGAACGCCGAGCCGATGGAGAACAGCGTCAGCCCCGACGCCGTGACCATGAAGGTGATCAGCGCCGCTTCCCGTTCCTTCACTTCGCTCATGGCGATGCTCAGACCGTTGATGATCGAACCGAACAGCGCCAGGGCCGCGATGGACAGCACCAGCTCCTTGGGCAGGGCGGCGAACAGCGCCGCCAGGGTGGCGCCGAAGACCCCGGCGATGCCGTAGAAAATCCCGCACCACACCGCCGCGGTGTAGCGCTTGCTGTGATCCTCATGGGCGTGGGGGCCGGTGCAGATGGCGGCACTGATGGCCGCCAGGTTGATGCCATGGGAGCCGAAGGGCGCCAGCAGCAGCGAGGCCAACCCGGTGGCGGTGATCAGCGGCGAAGCCGGGACGTTGTAGCCGTCGGCCCGCAGCACGGCGATCCCCGGCATGTTCTGCGAGGTCATGGCCACCACGAACAGCGGAATGCCGATGCTGATGGTGGCGGCCAGGGAGAAGTGCGGTGTGGTCCAGACCGGGGTCGCCACTTCCAGGTGAAAGCCGCTGAAGTCCAGCAGGCCCATGGCCCCGGACAAGGCCGTACCGATCAGCAGCGCAGCCAGTACCGCATAGCGCGGCGACAGGCGCTTGACCACCAGGTAGGTGAGGAACATGCCCAGCACCAGGCCGGTGCGGTGCTGGGCGGCGACGAAGATTTCACTGCCGATCTTGAACAGGATCCCCGCCAGCAGGGCCGCCGCCAGGGACGCCGGGATCTTTTTCATCAGCCGCTCGAAGCTGCCTGTCAGGCCGCACAGGGTCACCAGCACGGCGCAGGTGATATAGGCGCCGATGGCTTCGCCGTAGGTCACTCCGGACAGGCTGGTGATCAGCAGGGCGGCGCCGGGGGTCGACCAGGCGATGGTGATGGGGGTGCGATAGCGCAGGGAGAGGCCGATGCTGCACACCGCCATGCCGATGGAAATGGCCCAGATCCATGAGGAAATCTGACCGCTGGTCAGCCCGGCGGCCTGCCCGGCCTGGAACATCAGCACCAGGGAACTGGTATAGCCGGTCATCATGGCGATGAAGCCGGCCACTATGGCAGACGGCGAAGTGTCGGCCAGAGGGCGTAGCTGCGCGGGAGTGGCATCGGACATTACTGCTGTTCCTTGTTCTTGAAAGACGCAAAAAACCACATCCGGCGCGCATTGATCGAGGCGGGCTCGAGCAATGGGCCAGTAATGGGGTTCAAGGTCCAAGCCTAAACTTAAAAGTAACTTTGCATTGCAATACAGCCGTGACTACAAATAGCCGTACAGTCGTTGAACAAGTCGCGGGCCCGACAACACTTTTTGCTAGTGATGGCCATGGGTTGTGTACAATGTGCCCCTGTTTTAACGCGATACTTGCCAGCGACCCACCGTGGCGTATTAAAGTCACGCTGAAATCGCCGCAGTCCTCCCGACCCGAGTGCCCATGAACGAACAGTTGCAACCTCTCAAGAAACAACCGCGAGCAGGCAAAGCCGGTCGCAGCGGAACCCAGGACGATATTGTCTACGCGCACATCTTTGAGGCCATCCTCGAGCAGCGCCTGGCGCCGGGCACCAAATTGAGCGAAGAGGCGCTGGGGGAGATTTTCGGAGTCAGTCGGACCATCATCCGTCGTGCGCTGTCGCGCCTGGCCCATGAAGGCGTGGTCCTGCTGCGGCCCAACCGTGGCGCGGTCGTCGCCAGCCCGAGCGTCGAGGAAGCCCGCCAGGTATTTCTCGCCCGGCGCCTGGTGGAGCGGGCCATTACCGAACTGGCCGTGCAGCATGCCACTGCCGAGCAGTTGCTGGAGTTGCGGCAGATGGTCAACGAGGAACGCGACAGCTTTTCCCGCGGCGATCGTGGTGCCGGTATCCGCCTTTCCGGGGAGTTTCACCTGAAGCTGGCGGAAGCGGCGAAGAATGCCCCGCTGATCAGCTTCCAGCGCAGCCTGGTGTCCCAGACCTCGCTGATCATTGCCCAGTACGAAAGCGGCAACCGTTCGCACTGCTCCTACGATGAGCACACCCAACTGATCGATGCCATCGAAGCCCGGGACGGCGAGCTGGCGGTGAACCTGATGATGCACCACATGGACCACATCGACAGCAAGCTCAACCTCGACGAGGAAAGTGCCTCGGACGACCTGCATGCGGTGTTCTCGCACTTGCTGCAGACCAAGAAACCGGGGCGGCCAAGCGCCAAGCTCTAAGCTGCAAGCCTTGCGTTTCAAGCAATCCCTCGCTTCGTGTGCTGCACGGAGCGAGGGATTCTTGTTTCTGCGGCCCCTTGCAGGGCCTAGGTTCGGGCATTTTGTTGCGGTTTTTGTTTCAGATTGTATACAGTGCCTGCTTCGAGGCGCATGGCCCGGCAGCAGTCGGCCAAGGCTCGCCTCTCGCCCTGCGAAAGGAGCCCGCGGCATGAGCGGCAGAACGCTACGTATTCATTCCTCCGCGATCCACTATTTCGACATGGTCCGGCGCTGCCGCTCGATCCGCGAGGCTGCCCGGCGCTTGAATGTCGCGTCCTCGGCAGTGAACCGGCAGATTCTCAAGATCGAGGACGAGATCGGCGCGCCGCTGTTCGAGCGCTTGCCCGGCGGCCTGCGCCTGACCATGGCCGGGGAGATTCTCAGCCGTCACGCCAACCTGGTGTTGCAGGACCTGGAGCGGGTGCGCCTGGAGTTCGACGCCTTGCGCGGCCTGAAAAGCGGCCACGTCGAGATCGCCACCGCCGAAGGTGCCACGGTGGATCTGCTGCCCTCGGTGCTCAAGCGCATGCGTGATCACTACCCGCAAGTGACCATCGGTGTGACCGTGCAGGGTTCGCAATCCATTCCCCAGGCCCTGATCAACAGCCGCGCCGACCTGGGCCTGGCCTTTGCTGTGCCACGGGCCGCGGAAATCCGCCAGTTGAGTGTCGGGCATTTCCGCCTCGGGGCGCTGGTCAGCCCGGACCACCCGCTGGCCGAGCGCGGCAGCGTCAATTTCGCCACCTGTGCCGAGCACGGGCTGATCCTGGCCAAGAGCGAGCTGTCGATCCATCACCTGCTGGCGCCGCTGCACAAGCGTCTGGGCCTGCTGGACAAACCGCCGCTGCAGAGCAACTCCATGGAGCTGGCGCGGCAGATGGCCCGGCACAACATGGGGGTGGCGTTCCAGACCCGGGTCGGGGTCGAGGCGGATCTGCAAAAGGGCGAGCTGTTGCATATTCCCCTGAGCGACCAGGGCGGCATCTACAGCGACCTGGGGCTCTACGCCCGCAGCGGGCGCGACCTGCCCAGCGCGGTGGAGGCGCTGGCGCATTTGCTCAGTGAGGAGATCGCTCTTCGCGAACGGGCCGAGCGCGCCTTCGGCCAGCCGGTGCTCTGAGTCCGGCCTCCTGGGCCTGTGTTGCCATTTCGGCAGCGCCCTGGTCGATATTCTGTGCTTTGGGCGCTGTAGCGCTTGTGTCGATACTGCGTGCGGTCGGCAGCCAGCGAAGCTGCCTAAAGCCACACCGCCACAGGACATAATAAAAATGAAAAAGGCACTACAAGGCGCAACCCTGCTGATGAGCATGATCGGAGCAGGGGAAGCGGCCGCCCTCGAGTGGATGAACAACAGCGTCGGCTTTCGATACGGCAAGGAGTTCACCAACCCGAACAACCCGCACTACATCAGCAAGCGCATCTACAGCTTCACCCACGCCAGCGGTTACCAGTACGGCAGCAACTACCTGCACCTGGATGTGCTGCTCTCCGACAACGACGACCCGCGCAAGGGCACCAACAAGGGCAGCAGCGAGGTCTACGGGGTCTATCGCCACCAGCTCTATTCCTCCCGGGTATTGGATACGCCGCTGGGCACCGGCCTGATCAAGGACTACGCGCTGACCATGGGTTTTGACGCCAGCCGCAACAACAACCTGGGGTCGGCGAAAAAGCGTGCCCTGGTCTTCGGCCCGACCCTTAAGTTCAACACCGTCGGGGTGCTGGACCTGAGCCTGCTGTACTACAAGGAAAACAACCATTCCGGGATCCCCGGGGCCAAGGACCCGGATCACACCTTCGACGACACCTACCTGCTCAACCTGGCCTGGATGCGACCTTTCGAAGTCGGCACCCACGCTGCCAAGTTCCAGGGTTTCGTCAACTACACCGGGGAGAAGGGCCACGACTACAACTACCGCGACACTGCCCCCGAAACCCTGATGCGTACCTCGTTGATGGTGGCAGTGCTGCCGGGCAAGAACGTCAAGCCCAACCTGTATCTGGGTGTCGGCTACGAGTACTGGCACAACAAGTTCGGGGTGGACGGCGGCCGTGGCAGCCGCACCTCGACACCGACCCTGAACATGGAAGTGACCTTCTAGGCTCGCTCGCAGTCCGGGCCTGGATGCAGGCAAAAAAAATCCCCCGTACGCGTCTGGCGAACGGGGGATTTTCATTTTCCGGGGTTAGCGCTGGTGGACCTGCTGGCCGGCGGCAAAGGTCTGCAGCACGGTGCGATCGTCGCCCAGGGTCATCAGCACGAACAGGGTTTCGGCAATGCTGTTGGCTTGCTTGAGGCGGTAGCTGAGCAGCGGAGTGGCGTGGTAGTCGAGGACCAGGAAGTCGGCGTCGGTGCCCGGATGCAGGGTGCCGATCTTGTCTTCCAGGCGCAGGGCCCGGGCGCCGCCGAGGGTGGCCAGATACAGCGACTTGAACGGGCTCAGGCGCGCGCCTTGCAGTTGCATGACCTTGTAGGCCTCGTTGAGGGTCTGCAGCAGCGAGAAGCTGGTGCCGCCACCGACGTCGGTGCCCAGGCCGACATTGAGCTTGTGCTTTTCCGCCATCGGCAGGTTGAACAGGCCGCTGCCGAGGAAGAAGTTCGAGGTGGGGCAGAAGGCCACGGCCGAACCGGTTTCAGCCAGGCGTGCGCATTCGTCGTCGCACAGGTGCACGCCGTGGGCGAACACCGAACGCTCGCCGAGCAACTGGTAGTGGTCGTACACGTCCAGGTAACCCTTGCGCTCCGGGAACAGCTCCTTGACCCATTGGATTTCCTGCAGGTTTTCACTGATGTGGGTCTGCATGTAGAGGTCGGGGTATTCGGTCAGCAACTGGCCGGCCAGGGTCAGTTGCTCCGGGGTGCTGGTGGGGGCGAAGCGCGGGGTGACTGCGTAGTGCAGGCGGCCCTTGCCGTGCCAGCGCTCGATCAGCGCCTTGCTTTCCTGGTAGCCGGATTCGGCGGTGTCGGTCAGGTAGTCCGGGGCATTGCGGTCCATCATCACCTTGCCGGCGATCATCCGCAGGTCGAGCTTCTCGGCGGCGGCGAAGAAGGCATTGACCGACTGCGGATGCACGCTGCCGAACACCAGGGCGGTGGTGGTGCCGTTGCGCAGCAGTTCCTTGATGAAGATGTCCGCCACTTCATTGGCGTGATCCGGGTCGGCGAACTGGCTTTCGCAGGGGAAGGTGTAGGTGTTGAGCCAGTCCAGCAACTGCTCGCCATAGGCGCCCACCATGCCGGTCTGCGGCAGGTGGATATGGGTGTCGATGAAGCCCGGTGTGATCAGGGCATCGGGATAGTGCTCGACCTGCACCCCGACGGGCAGCCCGGGCAGCAGTTCGCTGGCGTGGCCGAGGGCACTGATCCGGCCGTTTTCTACTACCAGCAGGCCGTCTTCGAAGTACTCATAGGAGGCTTCGATGCCGACTTCGGCCGGGTCGGCGATGCTGTGCAGGATGGCGGCACGGTAGGCTTTGCGAGTCAAAGGCATGGGGGATTCTCAGTGTGTGGCGTGTCAGTTTGCAGCCTGGCTGCGGCGTGATACCGGCAGCAGTTTGGCAATGGGTTCGGCACTGGCGCTGGGCTGGCCGAAATGGGCGTTATAGGTGGCGATGATCTCGCCGGCAATGGAGATGGCGATTTCCACAGGCAACTTGCCTTTGACTTCGCCGAGCCCCATCGGGCAGCGCATGCGCTGCAAGGTTTCGGCGTCGAAACCGCGGTCACGCAGGCGGTGTTCGAACTTGACCCGTTTGGTCTTCGAGCCGATCAGGCCGAAATAGGTGAAATCGTTGCGCTTGAGCAGGGCCGCGGTCAACTCCAGGTCCAGCTGGTGATTATGGGTCATGACGATGCAATAACTACCGGCGGGCAGGTTGTCGATTTCGTCCACCGGTTCTTCGCTGACGATCTTGCGTACTCCAGGGGGGATCTGCTCGGGAAACTCCTGCTCCCGGGAATCGATCCAGCGTACCCGGCAGGGCAGGCTGGCCAGCAGTGGCACCAGCGCGCGGCCGACATGCCCGGCACCGAACACGGCGATCTGCGCCTGCACCTGGCCCATGGGTTCGAACAGCAGCACCGTGGCACCGCCGCAGCACTGACCGAGGCTGGCGCCGAGGCTGAAGCGCTGCAGATGGGTCGCCTGCTTGCCGGCAGCGAGCATGTCCCGGGCGATCTGCATGGCTTTGTATTCCAGGTGCCCGCCGCCAATGGTGTCGAAGGCCTGGGTGGCGCTGACCACCATTTTCGAGCCGGCATTGCGCGGCGTCGAGCCGAGCTCCTCGATGATGGTCACCAGCACGCAGGGTTCACCCTGGGTCTGCAGGTCGGCGAGGGCGCTGATCCAGTTGTACATGTTCACCTCGACATCTTGGTTGTCTGTGTGGGCCTCTTCCTCGGCAAGCCGGCTTGCCGACGCGGGCCGTTACAGCGGCGCCAGCTCGGCTTGCTGATCCGTGGTCCTGGTCACCTGCAAGCGACGCATCTGCTCGCAGCCCCACAACACTCGCTCCGGTGTCGCCGGCGCATCGATCTGCGGTTGATGGCGGTAGTCGCCGAGGCTCGCCACCGCATCCTTGATCGCGCACCAGGCGGCGATACCCAGCGTGAACGGCGGTTCGCCCACGGCCTTGGAATGGAACACCGTGTCTTCCGGGTTCTTGCGGTTTTCCACCAGCTTGACTCGCAGGTCCAGGGGCATGTCGGCCACTGCCGGGATCTTGTAGCTGGCCGGGCCGCAGGTCATCAGCTTGCCCTTGGTGTTCCACACCAGTTCCTCGGTGGTCAGCCAGCCCATGCCCTGGATGTAGCCGCCCTCGACCTGGCCGATGTCGATGGCCGGGTTCAGCGAGGCGCCGACGTCATGCAGGATGTCGGTGCGCAGCATCTTGTACTCGCCGGTCAGGGTGTCGACTATCACCTCGGCGCAGGCCGCGCCGAAGGCGAAGTAGTAGAACGGCCGGCCCCGGGCCTGGGCACGGTCGTAGTAGATTTTCGGGGTCTTGTAGAAGCCGGTGCTGGAGAGCGACACCTGGGCAAAATAGGCCTGCTGGATCAGTTCCTCGAAGGTCAGAATATGCTCGCGGACACGCACATGGCCGTTGTGGAATTCCACATCTTCTTCGCTGACCTGATACTTGCGCGCGGCAAATTCCACCAGGCGCGACTTGATGGTCTGCGCCGCGTTCTGCGCGGCCTTGCCGTTCAGGTCGGCACCACTGGAAGCGGCGGTGGGCGAGGTATTGGGCACCTTGTCGGTATTGGTGGCGGTGATCTGCACCCGGTCGCTGTTCACCTGGAACACCTCGGCCACCACTTGCGCCACCTTGATGTTCAGGCCCTGGCCCATTTCGGTGCCGCCGTGGTTCAGGTGGATGCTGCCGTCGGTGTAGACATGGATCAGCGCGCCGGCCTGGTTGAGGAAGCTGGCGGTGAAGGAAATGCCGAATTTCACCGGGGTCAGTGCCAGGCCCTTTTTCAGGATCGGGCTGTTGGCGTTGTACAGGCGGATGGCTTCGCGGCGCTCGGCGTACTGGCTGCTGGCTTCCAGTTCGGCGGTCATTTCCTCGAGCATGTTGTGCTCGACGGTCTGGTAGTAGTGGGTGATGTTGCGCTCGGTCTTGCCGTAGTAGTTGGCCTTGCGTACCGCCAGAGGGTCCAGGTGCAGATGGCGGGCGATGGCGTCCATCACCTCCTCGATGGCGACCATGCCCTGCGGGCCACCGAAGCCGCGATAGGCAGTGTTCGACGCCGTGTTGGTCTTGCAGCGGTGGCCGTTGATGGTGGCATCGCCCAGGTAGTACGAGTTGTCGGAGTGGAACATGGCACGGTCGACGATGGATGCCGAGAGGTCCGGTGAACAGCCGCAGTTGCCCGCCAGTTCCAGCTGGATGCCGTGCAGGCGCCCGCTGCTGTCGAAGCCCACGTCGTATTCGACGTAGAAAGGGTGGCGCTTGCCGGTCATCAGCATGTCTTCGACCCGTGGCAGGCGCATCTTGGTCGGCTGGCCGGTCAGGCGTGCCACCACCGCGCATAGGCAGGCGGGGCTGGCGGCCTGGGTTTCCTTGCCGCCGAAGCCGCCGCCCATGCGCCGCATGTCCACCACTATCTTGTTCATCGAGACGTCCAGCACTTCCGCCACCAGCTTCTGCACTTCGGTGGGGTTCTGGGTCGAGCAGTAGACGATCATGCCGCCGTCTTCGGTGGGCATCACCGAGGAAATCTGGGTTTCCAGGTAGAAGTGCTCCTGGCCGCCGATGTGCAGCGTGCCCTGGATGCGGTGCTCGGCACTGGCCAGGGCGCTGGCCGAGTCGCCGCGCTGGTGGGTGTGGCTGTCCAGCACGAAGTGGCGCTTGCGCAGGGCCTCGACCACGTCGAGCACCGGCTCCAGATCTTCGTATTCGATGATCGCGGCCATGGCCGCCTTGCGCGCGGTTTCCAGGTCCCTGGCGGCCACCGCCAGCACCGGCTGGCCGACGAACTCCACGGTGTCGATGGCCAGCAGCGGGTCGCCGGGCAGCAGCGGGCCGATATCCTTGAGGCCGGGAATGTCCTCGTGGGTAATGGCGATGCGCACGCCTTCGAAGGCGTAGCAGGGGGCGGTGTCGATGCTGATGACCTTGGCGTGGGCCCGATCCGACAGTCGCGCGTAGACGTGCAACTGGTTGGGGAATTCCAGGCGGTCGTCGATGTACACCGCTTCGCCGGACACATGTTTGTCGGCGCTGTCGTGCTTGACGCTGCGGCCGACGCCGCTGGTCAGGTCCTGGTGAAACAGGGCCGTGAGTTCGGCCTGGGTCTTCTCGACCTTGTGATGATTAGACATAAGCGGTCACCCGGGTCTCGATGTGCGGTGCATGCAGTTCGATGAAGTATTTGCGCAGCAGGTTCTGCGCGCTCAGCAGGCGGTATTCCTTGCTGGCGCGAAAATCCGAGAGCGGGGTGAAGTCTTCTGCCAGGGCGGCGCAGGCCCGCTCGATGCTCGATTGATTCCAGGGCGCGCCGATCAGTGCGGCTTCGCAGCTCTTGGCGCGCTTGGGGATCGCCGCCATGCCGCCGAAGGCGATGCGCGCATCGCTGACCACGCCGTTGTCGATGCGCAGGTTGAAAGCCGCGCAGACCGCGGAAATGTCGTCGTCCAGGCGCTTGGAGACCTTGTAGGCGCGGAACAGCCGTTCGGCGCTGGCCCGGGGCACGATGATCTTCTCGATGAACTCGCTTTCCTGGCGGGCGGTGACCCGGTAATCGATGAAATAGTCTTCCAGGGCCAGGGTGCGGCGCACTTCGCCCTTGCACAGGACGATCTGCGCGCCCAGGGCGATCAGCAGCGGCGGCGAGTCGCCGATGGGCGAGGCGTTGCCGATGTTGCCGCCCAGGGTGCCCTGGTTGCGGATCTGCAGCGAGGCGAAGCGCTGCAGCAGTTCGCCGAAGTCCGGGTACTCGGCGCGCAGGGCGTCGTAGCAGTCGGTGAGGGCGGTGGCGGCGCCGATTTCCAGGCGATCGTCGAAGTGCTCGATGCGCTTCATCTGGGCAATGTTGCCGACGTAGATCATCACCGGCAGGGTGCGGTGGAACTGGGTCACCTCCAGGGCCAGGTCGGTGCCGCCGGCCAGCAGCCGGGCTTGCGGGTAGGCGTCATAAAGGTCGGCCAGATCAGCCACCGTCAGCGGCACCAGGCAGCGCTTGTCGCCACTGTTGAGCTCACCGGTGTCCTTGGGCGCAATGGCCTTGAGGCGGCTGATGGTCTCGGCCTGGCGCGCATCGAACTGATCGCTCTGCCCACCACAGCAGGCCTGCTCGGCGGCGGCGAGGATCGGCCGGTAGCCAGTGCAGCGGCAGAGGTTGCCGGCCAGGGCTTCATGGGCCTTGTGGGCGTCGGGCTGGCTGCTGTTTTTCTGCAGGGCGAACAGCGACATGACGAAGCCCGGGGTGCAGAAGCCGCACTGCGAGCCGTGGCAGTCGACCATGGCCTGCTGCACGCTGTGCAGTTGCCCCTGGTGCTTGAGGCCTTCGACGCTGATCAGGTGCTTGCCGTGCAGGGAGGAAACGAAGGTCAGGCACGAATTGAGGCTGCGATAGCGAATGCTTTCGCCGCCTTGCGCATCCGTCTGCAACTCGCCCACCACCACGGTGCAGGCGCCGCAGTCGCCGCTGGCGCAGCCTTCCTTGGTGCCGGGCTTGCCCAAGTGCTCGCGCAGATAGTTGAGCACGGTCAGGTTGGGGTCCAGGGCATGCTCGCTACGGAGTTCCTGGTTGAGTAAAAACTGGATCACGGAAGGCCTCGCAGACTCATTATTGTTGTTAACCGACGTCAGCCGAATTTAGTCATGTCTGACTTTTCGGTCAATGATTTTCTGACTTCAAGGTCAGGAAATTTTCGACTCCAACAATTCAAGTATGAACGGCTATGGAAAATTGCTCGGATCACGGTCAATTTGCTTATTTCGTGCCAAATTCCGCCCCTTGGGCACTCCGCGATGAAGTGGCAATTGCGCTACACTGCGCGGCTTGTGCCGATTAAAGATTTTGAAGGAAAACCATGACGTTCAAGGCGCCGGACAGCCTCGCCGAGCAAATTGCTCACCACCTCGCCGAACGTATCATTCGCGGGGATCTCAAGCCTGGGGAGCGCATTCAGGAACAGAAGGTCACCTTGGCCCTCAATGTCAGCCGTGGTTCGGTCCGCGAGGCCTTGCTGATCCTCGAGCGCCGCCATCTGATCGCCATCCTGCCGCGCCGTGGTGCCCATGTGACCGAGCTCACCGAGCACAAGGTCCGCAGCCTGTGCACGCTGATGAGCGAGCTGTACATCCTGCTGGGCAACTCGGTGGCCAGCGGCTGGACACAGCAGAGCGACATGACGCCATTCCTGCAGATCCAGCAGCGCCTGGAGAGTGCCTATGAACGCCAGGACATCCGCGCCTTCGTCGAAGACAGCTTCAGCGTGATGCGCGCGGCCTATCCGTTCGCCAACAACCCCTACCTGCAGGAGACTGTCGAGAACCTGCAGCCGGCCATGAGCCGCGCCTATTACCTGGCGCTGGACCAGCGCAAGGCGTCCATGAGCGAGTACCTGGCGTTGTTCGAGCAATTGCTGGCCGCGGTATTGGCCCGTGACCTGGTGCAGATCCGCCAGGTGCTGACGGCCTACGCCGAGCGCAGCAGCGATCTGGTGGTATCTGCGTTGGCGGATGCGTAAACGTGCGACTCAAGTGCATCAAGCTGGCGGGGTTCAAGTCCTTCGTCGATCCGACCACGGTGAACTTCCCCAGTAACATGGCGGCGGTGGTCGGGCCCAATGGCTGCGGCAAGTCGAACATCATCGACGCCGTGCGCTGGGTCATGGGCGAAAGTTCGGCGAAGAACCTGCGCGGCGAGTCGATGACCGACGTCATCTTCAACGGCTCCACCAGCCGCAAGCCGGTGAGCCAGGCCAGCATCGAACTGGTGTTCGACAACTCCGATGGCACCCTGGTGGGCGAGTACGCCGCCTATGCGGAAATCTCCATTCGCCGCAAGGTGACCCGCGACAGCCAGAACAGTTATTTCCTCAACGGCGCCAAATGTCGCCGTCGGGATATCACCGACATCTTCCTCGGCACCGGCCTGGGGCCACGCAGCTACTCGATCATCGAGCAGGGCATGATCTCCAAGCTGATCGAAGCCAAGCCCGAGGATTTGCGCAACTTCATCGAGGAAGCCGCGGGCATCTCCAAGTACAAGGAGCGCCGGCGCGAGACGGAAAACCGCATCCGCCGCACCCACGAGAACCTCGCCCGCCTGACCGACCTGCGCGAAGAGCTGGAGCGTCAGCTCGAACGCTTGCATCGCCAGGCCCAGGCCGCCGAGAAGTATCAGGAGTACAAGGCCGAGGAGCGCCAGCTCAAGGCGCAACTGTCGGCCCTGCGCTGGCAAGCCCTGAATGAGCAGGTGGGCCAGCGCGAGTCGGTGATCGGTAGCCAGGAAGTCAGCTTCGAGGCCCTGGTGGCCGAGCAGCGCAACGCCGATGCTGCTATCGAACGCTTTCGCGACGGGCACCACGAGCTCTCCGAACGCTTCAATCTGGTGCAGGGGCGCTTCTATTCGGTGGGCGGTGACATCGCCCGGGTCGAGCAGAGCATCCAGCATGGCCAGCAGCGCCTGCGGCAGTTGCAGGACGACCTCAAGGAAGCCGAGCGCGCGCGCCTGGAAACCGAGTCGCACCTGGGGCACGACCGCACCTTGCTGGCGACCCTGGGGGAAGAGCTGGCGATGCTCGAACCCGAGCAGGAAGTCACCGCCGCCGCAGCCGAAGAAGCCGCTGCAACCTTGGAAGAAGCCGAAACCACCATGCACGGCTGGCAGGAGCAGTGGGACGCCTTCAACCTGAGTTCTGCGGAACCGCGGCGCCAGGCGGAAGTGCAGCAGTCACGCATCCAGCAGCTCGAAGGCAGCATGGAGCGGCTGTCCGAGCGCCAGCGGCGCCTGGGGGAGGAGCGCGAGTTGCTTTCGGCCGACCCGGAAGACGCGGCGATCCTCGAACTCAACGAACAACTGGCTGCCAGTGAGGCGACCCTGGAAGACCTGCAAGCCAGCGAGGAGTCCCAGGTCGAGCGCCTGGAACAACTGCGCCAGCAATTGCAGCAGGCAACCCAGGCACAGCAGCAGGCTCAGGGTGAATTGCAGCGCCTCAATGGCCGGCTGGCTTCCCTGGAAGCCTTGCAGCAGGCCGCACTGGATCCCGCCACGGGCACCGCCGAGTGGTTGCGTGAGCAGCAGTTGGCCGAACGCCCGCGCCTGGCCGATGGCATGCATGTGGAAGCAGGTTGGGAGCTGGCGGTGGAAACCGTGCTTGGCGCCGATCTACAGGCGGTGCTGGTGGACGATTTTACCGGTCTTGACCTCGCGGGTTTCCAGCAAGGCGATCTGCGCCTGCTGAGCCAGCAAGGCGATGCAATGCGCATCCCCGGCAGCCTGCTGGACAAGGTGGAATCCACGGTGGATCTGTCGCCTTGGCTGGGTCAGGTCAAGCCGGTGGAAAACCTCGAACAGGCCCTGGCCCTGCGTGGGCAACTGGCTGCCGGACAGAGCCTGATCAGCCGCGATGGCTACTGGGTCGGCCGGCATTTTTTGCGGGTGCGCCGCGCCAGCGAAGCGGAAAGCGGCGTGCTGGCCCGGGGCCAGGAAATCCAGCAATTGACTCAGGAGCGCGATGAGCGCGAAGCCAGTGTCGAGGCCCTGGAAAGCCAGTTGCTCAACCTGCGGGCCCAGCAGCGCCAGCAGGAGAACGGTCGTGAGCATCTGCGCCGTCTGCTGCAGGACGAAGCCCGCCAGCAAGGTGAGCTGAAGGCCAAGCTGTCTGCCGGCAAGGCCAAGGCCGAACAACTGACCTTGCGGCGTACCCGTCTCGATGAAGAACTGGTGGAGCTTGGCGAACAGCGCGAGCTGGAACACGAACAGATTGGGGAGGCGCGCCTGCAATTGCAGGACGCTCTCGACAGCATGGCTCTGGACACCGAGCAGCGTGAGCTGCTACTGGCCCAGCGCGACAGCCTGCGCGAGCGTCTTGACCGGGTGCGCCAGGAAGCACGCCAGCACAAGGATCACGCCCACCAGTTGGCAGTGCGCATGGGCTCGCTCAAGGCCCAGCACGATTCCACCCGGCAGGCTCTGGAACGTCTGGAGCTGCAATCCGAGCGTCTGACCGAGAAGCGCGAACAACTCAGCCTCAACCTGGAAGAAGGCGAGGCGCCATTGGAAGAGTTGCGCCTGAAGCTCGAAGAGCTGCTGGAAAAACGCATGACCGTGGATGTGGAGCTCAAGACCGCGCAGATCGCCCTGGAAGATGCCGACCGCGAACTGCGCGATGCCGAGAAGCGCCGCAACCAGGCCGAGCAGCAGTCGCAGTTGATTCGTGGCCAGTTGGAGCAGCAGCGCATGGAATGGCAAGCCCTGACCGTGCGCCGCAAGACCTTGCAGGAGCAACTGCTGGCCGACGGCTACGACCTGGACGGCGTGCTGGCGACCCTGACCGCAGAAGCCAGCGAGCAGGCCGCCGAAGAAGAGCTGGAACGGATTGCCGCACGGATCCAGCGCCTGGGCGCAATCAACCTGGCGGCCATCGACGAGTATCAGCAGCAGTCCGAGCGCAAGCGCTATCTGGATGCCCAGGATGCCGACCTGGTGGAGGCCCTGGAAACCCTGGAGAACGTGATCCGCAAGATCGACAAGGAAACCCGTAATCGATTCAAAGATACCTTTGATCAGATCAACGGCGGTTTGCAGGCACTCTTTCCAAAAGTTTTCGGTGGCGGCAGCGCTTATTTGGAACTGACGGGCGAAGATCTACTCGATACAGGGGTAACGATCATGGCGCGTCCTCCGGGCAAGAAGAACAGCACCATTCATTTGCTCTCCGGTGGCGAAAAGGCATTGACCGCATTGGCCCTGGTATTTGCCATCTTCAAGTTGAACCCGGCGCCGTTCTGCATGCTCGACGAAGTTGACGCACCGCTGGATGACGCTAACGTTGGACGCTACGCGAGATTGGTTAAAGAGATGTCGCAGACCGTGCAGTTCATCTATATCACCCACAACAAGATCGCCATGGAAATGGCTGATCAGTTGATGGGGGTAACGATGCACGAACCCGGTTGTTCGCGCCTGGTAGCCGTGGATGTCGAGGAGGCGATGGCGATGGTGGACGCTTGAGTCCGGGCGACTGAGGCGACTGTGGGGGGCAAGTAGGGGGGATTTTTCCCATTCCCCAGCTGGCCAATCGATATATTGGCCCTAGCCGTTGCGACAGACGGTGTAAAGTTGCCTTTGGTCGTGCTAGTTTAATGTCAATTTTTCCTATGCGTGGGCAAAACGCCATTCAGAACATAGAGTTGGCGCCACGTTTTAAAGCGGTTTGCAGATTGTAAACCCCTTATTTTTCAGCATTTTTTATAGAGGCACGGGATTACATGGAAATCGGTCTGCGCGAGTGGCTGATCGTCATCGGCATTATTGTTATCGCCGGTATTCTTTTTGATGGCTGGCGGCGTATGCGCGGCGGCAAGGGGAAGTTGAAGTTCCGTCTTGATCGAAGTCTTTCCAATCTGCCGGACGATGAAGGCAGTGCCGAGCTGCTGGGCCCGCCCCGCGTTCTGGATACCCATAAAGAGCCGCAGTTGGACGAGCATGACCTGCCGTCGGTCAGCATGCCTGCCCGCGAACCGCGGGAAAGTTCTTCGTCCAAGCGCGGCAAGCGCGGTGGCGAGCCGCATCAGGGCGACCTCAACCTGGACCTGGATCTGGACAGTGGCCCGAGCTTCAGCAGCCGCGACGATGATTTCCCGGCCGAGGAAAGCAAGTCCGCGAGCCACAGCGACAAGGACCAGCCGCAAGCCGAAGAAGTGCTGGTGATCAGCGTGATCTGCCGCGACGCTGCCGGCTTCAAGGGGCCGGCCCTGTTGCAGAACATCCTGGAAAGCGGCCTGCGTTTTGGCGAGATGGATATTTTCCACCGCCACGAAAGCATGGCTGGCAACGGCGAGGTGCTGTTCTCCATGGCCAACGCGGTCAAGCCGGGCGTGTTCGACCTGGACGATATCGACCACTTCAGCACCCCGGCTGTCAGCTTCTTCCTCGGCCTGCCGGGCCCGCGTCACCCCAAGCAAGCCTTCGACGTGATGGTGGCGGCGGCGCGCAAGTTGTCTCAGGAGCTCAATGGCGAGCTCAAGGACGATCAACGCAGCGTCCTGACTGCCCAGACCATCGAACACTACCGCCAGCGCATCGTCGAATTCGAACGCCGCGCCCTGACCCAAAAGCGCTAAGCTCCTGAAGCCAGCCCCTCCATGTAGGGGCTGGCTTGTACAGGAACTGGCTTGCCAGCGAAGTCCTTGCCCCAATCTTCAGATCGAGCAGCCTAGGCTGCTCTTTTGCTTTGTGAGAGAACCCCATGACCGCCGCCGAAACCCGCATTCTTGAGCTGCGCGCTGAGCTGGACCAGCACAACTACCGCTACCACGTACTGGATGAACCCAGCATCCCGGATGCGGAATACGACCGGCTGTTCCGTGAGCTCAAGGCCCTGGAAGCCGAGCACCCTGAACTGGTGACCAGCGATTCGCCAACCCAGCGTGTCGGCAGCGCAGCGCTTTCGGCCTTCACCCAGGTGCGTCATGAAATCCCCATGCTCAGCCTCGGCAACGCTTTCGAGGAAGTCGACATGCGCGAGTTCGATCGCCGGGTCAACGAAGGCCTGGACCTGCCGGCCGGTGATCTGTTCGGTGGCGGCGCGGCGGTGGAGTACAGCTGCGAGCCCAAGCTCGATGGCCTGGCAGTCAGCCTGCTGTACCAGGATGGCGTACTGGTGCGCGGCGCCACCCGTGGCGATGGCACCACCGGTGAAGACATCAGCGTCAATGTGCGTACCGTGCGCAACATTCCCCTCAAGCTGCAAGGCAGTGGCTGGCCGGCAACCCTGGAAGTGCGCGGTGAAGTGTTCATGTCCAAGGCCGGCTTCGAGCGCCTGAACGCTGCGCAACTGGAAGCGGGCGGCAAGACCTTCGCCAACCCGCGCAACGCAGCGGCGGGCAGCCTGCGTCAATTGGACTCGAAGATCACCGCCAGTCGGCCCCTGGAGTTCTGCTGCTATGGCCTGGGCCAGGTCAGCGCGGACATCGCCGACACCCATATCGGCAACCTTGAACGGTTGAAGCAGTGGGGCATGCCCATCAGTCGTGAACTGCGGCTGGCCAAGGGCATCGACGAATGCCTGGACTACTACCGCGAGATCGGCGAGCGGCGCAATGCGTTGCCTTATGAGATCGACGGCGTGGTGTTCAAGGTCAACAGCATCGCCTCCCAGCGGGAACTAGGTTTCCGTGCCCGGGAGCCGCGCTGGGCCATCGCCCACAAGTTCCCGGCCATGGAAGAGCTCACCGAGCTGCTGGACGTGGAGTTCCAGGTCGGTCGTACCGGTGCCGTGACGCCGGTGGCGCGCTTGCAGCCGGTCAAGGTGGCCGGGGTCACTGTATCCAACGCTACTTTGCACAACATGGATGAAGTGGCGCGCCTGGGCTTGATGATCGGTGACACGGTGATCATCCGCCGTGCCGGCGACGTGATTCCGCAAGTGGTGCAAGTGGTGACCGAGCGTCGTCCGGAGAACGCCCGCCCGGTGCAGATCCCCGAGAGCTGCCCGGTCTGTGGTTCCCACGTAGAGCGCACGCAACTGGTCAAGCGCAGCAAGGGCCGGGAAACCGTCAGCGAAGGTGCGGTGTATCGCTGCGTTGGCCGGCTGGCCTGCGGGGCCCAGCTCAAGCAGGCGATCATCCATTTTGTGTCCCGTCGTGCCATGGATATCGAAGGCCTGGGGGACAAGACCATCGAACAGTTGGTGGACGAGAACCTTATTGCCTCGCCGGCTGATCTCTACAGGCTCAAATACGAGCAGATCATCGACCTGGAAGGCTTTGCCGAGGTGTCCAGCAACAAACTGCTCAAGGCCATCGAAGACAGCAAGCGTCCGGCCCTGGCGCGCTTCATCTATGCCCTGGGTATCCCGGATGTCGGTGAGGAAACCGCCAAGGTCCTGGCGCGCTCCCTGGGCAGCCTGGAACGGGTTCAGCAGGCACTGCCGCAAGTGCTGACCTATCTGCCGGATGTCGGTCTGGAAGTGGCTCACGAAATCCACAGCTTCTTTGAGGACAGTCATAACCAGGAAGTCATCGGTTCCCTGCTGGCGGCAGATCAATGCGGCCTGGTGCTGCAGGATCAGGGCGAACTGGGCGCCGAATTCGCCGCCAGCACCACCCTGGGCGGCATGCTCGACAAGCTCAACATCCCTTCAGTAGGCCCGGGCGCCGCGCAGAAACTGGCCGACAAGTTCGGCTCACTGCAAGGCGTGATCGAGGCCGACTGGCTGGACATGCGCCAGGCGCTGCCGGAGAAGCAGGCCAAGGCGGTGCGTGAATTCTTCGACAACCCGGCCAACGCACAACTGGCCCAGGCCATCGAACAGCAGCTGCAGGCCTTTGGCATGCATTGGCAGAGCGAGAAGAAGGTGGTTGCGGGCCTGCCGCTGGCGGGGCAGACCTGGGTGCTTACGGGCTCCCTGGAACTGATGAGCCGCGACGTGGCCAAGGACAAGCTGGAAAGCCTTGGTGCCAAGGTGGCGGGTTCGGTCTCGGCGAAGACTCACTGCGTGGTGGCCGGCCCCGGCGCCGGTTCCAAACTGGCCAAGGCCAACGAACTGGCGCTCAAGGTGCTGGACGAACAGGCCTTCGTGGCTTTCCTGACCGAGCACGGCGTCCCGACCTGACCTGTAGCCGCTGCCGTGCCTTCGGGTGCGCCTCGTCGCCAGCGGCGCAGTGGTACGAATCTTGGAACCCCACAGGCTTGCCCATGATCTAGTCTTGGCAAGCCCCAGGGAGGATTCGCCATGTACCGCTTCTTCGAGCAGCTCAGTTCCCGGATCGCCGCACCCTTCGTCGGCGACCGTTCACGTAACAGCAAACTCTGGTCCTGCCGCTGCGGGCAATCGCTGTTCTTTCGCAACAGCCAGTGCCTGGCCTGTTCGGCAATGCTTGGCTATGCACCACACCTGGGTCTGCTGTCTTCCCTGCAGCCCGGGCCGGCGGGCGATACCTGGGTGCTGGATGCCAAGCCCGAAGCCGGCGCCTTCAGGCGTTGCGCCAACCTCGATACCCCGGCAGCCTGCAACTGGCTGCTGCCGGCGCATCTGACCGACAGCCTGTGCGTGGCCTGCAAGCTCAATCGCACCATTCCCGACCTGTCCATAGCCGAGAACCCGGAGCGCTGGCGCAAGGTGGAAATTGCCAAGCGCCGGCTGGTAGCACAATTGCTTGACCTGGGGCTGCAGGTGATCCCCAAGGGCGAGGATGAGCAGGCCGGGCTGGCCTTCGATTTCATCGGTGTTGATCTGGAGGGCAGGGCGCCGGTTACCGGGCATGCCAACGGCCTCATTACGCTGGATATCAAGGAAGCCGACGACGCCCACCGGGAAAAGATCCGTGCCCAGATGCATGAGCCTTACCGCACCCTGCTCGGGCATTTCCGTCACGAAGTGGGGCATTACTACTGGGACCGGTTGATAGCCAACAGCCCCTGGCTGGAAGCCTTTCGCAGCCTCTTCGGCGATGAACGCTACAGCTACGCGCAAGCTCTGGAGCGGCACTACCAGAAGGGCGCGCCGGCTGGCTGGCAGCAAAGCCATGTCAGCGCCTACGCCACCATGCACCCCTGGGAAGACTGGGCGGAGACCTGGGCTCACTACCTGCACATGGTGGACGCAGTGGACACCGCCCTGGGTTTCGGCATGAGCGCCCGGGACGTCGACCTCGACTACCAGCCGTTTCCCTTGAGCAGCCTCTATGATCCGCAGCATCCAGGCGGGCCGGCGTTCCTGGCTTTCGTCAACGCCTGGATCGAACTGGCGGGCATGCTCAACGAACTGTCCCGCAGCATGGGCCAACCGGATTTCTACCCCTTCATCCTGCCGCCCGCGGTGATTGCCAAATTGCATTTCATCCACCTGGTGATCCAGCAGGAAGGCGGCCGCGCCGACGAAGTCCTGTCCCTGGACTGATCCTCACCGTCCTGTAGGGGCGAGCTTGCCCGCGAAGGCCCCAGCGCGATTTCCCTGATGCACCGCGATGCCTGTTTCGCCAGCAAGTTCGCCCCCACGGCAGGTGGGCCACGGCCAAGTGCTTGAAGCCCATCGAATTTTAATCTGCAGCCAGCGGTTGTAAGTTCGACTCAGATAGGTACAATGGCGCGGCTCGCCGTCAGGCGAGCGTCGTTATGGTGACCCCATCGGTCCCCCCGCAACGATTACCCGTGAACCTGGTCAGAGCCGGAAGGCAGCAGCCACAGCGGGAACATTGTGTGCCGGGGTGTGGCTGGTGGGGTTGCCTCCATAACGCCCCTCGTTGGTCCTCAGCGAGATGAATCAAAATTCCTGCCAACCTTCGAGCTCGTGCAGTATTTCTGTTGACGTGCCGTTGTCGTGCGCCTTGTTTGTGGTTCGCCAATCCCTGTGTCCTGTTGGCTCGGGCGGCGGGCTCCTGGAATATCCAACGCCTTTGCATCAAGGAGTGGTCATGGCGCTAACCAGTAAGATCTCCCCCTATGACGATCATTGGCCTGCGGCATTTGCAGGGGAGAAGGCGCGCATAGCCAAAGGCTTCGGTTGCGAGCTGATGGATATTCATCACGTGGGGAGCACTGCTGTTCCAGGATTGGCGGCCAAGCCGGAAATCGATCTGCTAGTGGTGGTCGCGGAGCAGGTGGATGAAGCTGCGCGCAATGCCTTCATGGCGACCCTGGGGTATGTCCGGGGTAGCAATCTGTCCCCCGGGCATCATTTTTACCGTCGCGATGTAGAGGGTATACGCACCCACAAGGTGCATGTCTGTGTCGCCGGTCATGAGCAGGTGGGGCGCATGCTGCGCTTTCGCGATCTGTTGCGTCAGGACAGCGGCATCCGCCAACAGTATCAGGATCTGAAGTTTCGGCTTGAGGCCAGCAATCGCGAGGGCATTGGCGAGTACCTTGCGCAGAAGGCCCCCTTTATCGACGCCCTGATGGGGGCTCAGTCATCGTGACTGCCTCGTTGTGTCCAAATGCTCGGTGTTGCCTGCAAGGTTGCTGCGGGCTGTCAGGCCCCCAGCTGCTCCCGCAGCAACTGCGCAAAGGCGTCCCTGGCGCCATGGTGTTGTACATCCTTGTGCCAGACAAAACGGTTATCCACCGGTAGCAGGTCGTCGAAGCGCTGCACGCTCAGGTTGGCCGATTGCGAATAGCGCTCCAGCACCCCTTCCGGTATCAGCGAGACCCCGGCCCCCACGCTGACGCAGCCGATGATGGTGCCCCAGCTGGCATAGCCGGTGATGGGGAGGTTCAGACCGTGCCTGCCCAGCCAGTTTTCCAGGGCGCGGCGATAGGGGCAGCCCGGCGGCCACATGAACAGGTTGTGGTGCTGCAAGTCGCTGGCGCTGCGGATAGGGGCGCTGTTTCCGCTGGAGATCAGCACCAGCGGTTCGTGGTAGAGCACGGTCTGTTGCAGTTTGGCCGGCAGGCTGTCGATGGCCACCAGGGCGCCGTCGATGCGTTGGTGCAGCAGCTCTTCAAAGAGTTGCGACCAGGTTCCGGTCACCAGCTCCACGCTCACCTTCGGATAGCGCTTGTGGTATTGCGCCAGCAGGGGAGGCAGGCGCCCACCGGCGCATGACTCGATCGAGCCCAGGCGCAACAGGCCGCTGGGTTCGGCCTGGTTGTCCACCGCACGTTTGGCTTCATCCACCAGGGCCAGGATGCGTTCACTGTAGCCGAGGAAGATTTCCCCGGCGGGGCTGATCCGCAGGCCGCGTCCGACCCGGGTAAACAGCTCGGTGCCCAGCTCGCCTTCCAGCTGCTTGAGGCGGTTGGTGATATTGGACGGCACGCAATGCAGTTGCTCGGCCGCTCGGGCAATGCTGCCGGTGCGGGCCACAGCCTTCACCATTTTCAGTTGGGTCAGTTCCATTGCTCATTTCCAGTGAGGAATAACCTCAGTATCGGTTAATTGTGGTGAGTTGTGCAGGGCGGGACACTGCAGGTCCTCTTCTTGCCTCTGGATATCTGTGTCGTGATGCTCTCGCCCCTGTTCAAGCTGGTGCTGGCCACCGCTGCGGTGATTCTGTGTTGGGCCTATTCGCCGGTGGGTATCCATATCGGCCTGGAGGACTACAGCCCCGGGCACCTGGCCTTGCTGCGGTTCCTGATTGCCTCGCTGTTCATGGCCGCAATGGCGCTGGTGCTGAAGATCTCCCTGCCGCGCTGGCGCGACCTGCCCTGGTTGCTGGTACTGGGTTTCTTCGCCATCGCTTTTCATCACGTCAGCCTCAACTACGGCCAGCAAGGGCTGAGCGCCGGAGCATCCAGCGTGCTGGCGCAGTCCGCGCCGATCTTCAGCACGCTGATCGCGTTTTTCTGGCTCAGGGAGCCGGTCAGTGGCTGGCGCTGGCTTTGTGTGGTGATCGGGCTGTTGGGGGCGGTGCTGGTGGTGGCCGGTGGCAAGGGCCTGGGGGCGATCGAGCCGCGAGGGCTGCTGGTGCTTCTGGCGGCGTTTTCCTGGGGGCTGTACTTCGTCTTGCAGCGGCGCTTTTCCGGGCGCTATGGGGTGTTGACCACTGTCTGCTACATGGTCTGGGGCGGTACGCTACTGCTCTTGGTGTATGCCCCCGGGCTGACGCAGGCGGTGGCCCAGGCATCACTACGGGTGAACCTGGCGGTGCTGTTGCTGGGGCTGTTTCCCAGTGCACTGGCTTACCTGGCCTGGGCCTATGTGCTGGCTCGGGTCGAGGTCAGCCGCGCGTCGATCGCCATGTACCTGATTCCGCCGGTGGCGATGCTGCTGGCCGCGACGGTGCTGGGCGAAACTCTGCAGTCCAGCGTGGTGCTGGGGGCGGCGGTGGTGCTGGGTAGCGTGATGGCGATGCAATTGGACGGGCGTTGGCGTTGGCGGTGGCGCCGGCGCTTGTCGGCGACACCTGCCAATGAGGTGCCTGCCGGGCAAGGCCGCTAGTGCCGGCCTTGCAAGTGCCAGCGCCGCGCAATGGCGGGGCGCTGCCGGGCGGGATTCAGCTCTTTTTCTTGAACAGGCGGCCGATGAAGGCGGCAAGGCCCAATACCCCCAGGACGATGAATTTCTTGCCGGCCAGGAGCAGTACGCCGAGCTTGGCGAAGAGCCCGGCCTTGCTGGCGAGGCCGCCGGCCACCAGGGCGGCGAGGCCATAGGAAGCCAGTTTGTCGGTGCTCGGGTTGTAGTCGGCGTAGCGGTTGCCGTCGGTGAAGTTGGTAAAGGCCAGCACCTTGGGAATCTCGCGCTTGATGGTGTCCAGGTCGTCCATTGAAGCCACGGCATTGAGTTCCAGCACGCCTTCGCGGCCCAGCACGCGGATGCTGTAGTTCAGGGTGTGGCTCTGGGCGCCTTCGGCCTTGAGTTCACGGGCCCAGTACATCTTGTGCGATTGCGCGTCATAGCTTGGCTGCTCGGCCCAGCCCAACAGGTGAATGGCGCCGTAGCCCTGTTCCTGGCGCTGCTTGTTGTCTTCCTCGTCCGCTTCCTGCATCTGCTTGAGCAGGTCCTGGTAGTCGATCTTCGCGGCGTCGTCGTCGGAGATGTGCCCATCGTTCTTGTAGCTGATGATCACGCCCCAGCCTTCGGCGGACAGCGGGCTGACGGCGCTGGGCACGATCATGCCCAGGGTGGTGAAGCCAGGTGGATTGCCCCAGCCCTCGGTGAGCAGCTTCTCGGTGTCCTTGGGGTTGAGGTAGTAGAACTCCTTGCTCAGATCGAGGCTGGCGATATCCCCGGGCAGCTTGATGTTGCCGTGGCGTGGGGAGAGCGAGGCGAGAAACTGTTCGGCGGTCTGGGGTTCGGCGTCCTTGCTCTCGGGCGCGGTGGCGGCGCTGGCAAGAAAGGGCATGGCGCAGAGGGCGGCCATGGCCATGAGGAGGCGCAGGTACTTCATCGTATTCCCTTACATTTTGTGACAAGTTGGCGGGGAGGATAACGATGAGTGCCGGGCGGCTCAATGTGGCGGTCGGTTTTATTTTGCTGCAGGGTCGGGCGCCGATGCCGGCGCCGTTTCAGGGCTGGCGACTCAGTCGATGGTCAGGTACAGCACCCGCAGGCGGTGGCCGTCCGGGTCGAGGGCCACCAGGGTGTAGCCGAAATCCATCTGGGTCGGCGGCTGGGCGATGGTCATGCCCAGGGCTTGCCAGTGCCGATGCAGTTCATCCACCGCTTCGCGGCTGTCCACGGCCCAGCCCAGTTCGCCGCCACCGCCGGCGGCCTGAGCGCTCGGCTGGACAGTGTGTCGGGACCAGAGGCCAAGCTTGATCCCCGAGTCGAGGATGAACAAGGCGAAAGTCGGGCCGGATTCCACCGGCGGTTTATCCAGCAAGCGGCTATAGAACTCTGCGCTGAGGGCAGGGCTGTCCACGTAGAGCAGGAAATAGGTGTTGGTGATCATGGCGACTCCAGAGGCCTTTGGATGGTGCATTGGGCGCAAGCTTAGGGGGCTGGCCTGTCAGTTCCTGTCAGGAGTCGTCGATTGAAAAAGAGGCCGGCTTATCGGTGTCGATAAACCTGCCTCTTGGAGTTGATTTGTTGCGGGGCTCAAGGCTTGGACAAGGCCTGGTCTACCGCTGCTATCAGCTTTCCCAGATCCTTCGGGGTGGCTTTGTGAATGACACCGAACAAATAAGCCCGCTGTTCCTCTTCGTCGCCCAGATCGGCGAAGAAGGCTTTCAGCTTCACTCCCAGTACTTCGGCTAGCAGAAATAGAGCTTCAACGCTGGGGGTGTAGGTGCCGGTTTCGAAGCGGCTGATGGTTTTTGGGTCAAAACCGGTTTTTTCACCTAGTTCAGCCTGAGTAAGCCCCGCTACCTTTCGATAGCGCTTGATGGCTGCACCCAAACTTGAAATTTGCATCGCTCAATTCCCATTTAGAATCAAGAACTTAACGATAAATATTGGCATTAGACAACACCATGGTTCATCACCTTGCTTTGCAAAATGTGATGCATTTCGTAGAATCGGCGCTTCGGACAGGTATTTGGTGATCTAGTTTCAGAAGGCTGGTTTATGAAACAAGAAATCATTGCATTTCCCTTGTTCACCTAAACCAAGGACTTGGCAGAGGCTCGAACGTCTCGTAAATCCCGCCAACGCTCCGTCCGCCGTCCCCACCTGACGCCTCATCTGATCCTAGTTGATCTCCGTCGAATCGATGGTCAACTGCCGCGCAAACCGCTGTACGGCTGCAATCAGGGCGAACCTTCCGATTGAGCCGTACCGCCAGGAAAGTACATCGCGAATCAGCCTCTTGCCGGGTGCCGGTAACTGTTGATCGCAGGCTGTCTATGGAGTTCTAAAGTGCGTCTCAATTTGCCGGTCACCTCTGTTGAGCAGACCTTTCCCGACCAGCAGCGGCTCATATCCGCCACCGACATCAACAGTCACATCACGTACTGCAACGCCGAGTTCGCAGCGATGAGCGGTTTCAGCCAGGCCGAACTGATCGGCAGCACCCATAACCTGGTTCGCCACCCGGACATGCCGGCGGCGGTGTTCGAGTCGATGTGGGGTTACCTGAAGGCCGGCCAGAGCTGGATGGGTGTGGTGAAGAACCGTTGCAAGAACGGCAATTTCTATTGGGTCAGCGCCTATGTCACGCCGATCCTGGAGGACGGAAAACTGGTGGGCTACGAGTCGGTGCGGGTCAAGCCAAGCCGAGAGCAGGTCAGCCGCGCCGAAACCTTGTATGCGCGCCTGCGGGCCGACAAGGCGCCGGTTTGCGCCTGGCGCCGCATCGAGGCCGCAGCCCGGCCCTTGCTGCTGCCGGTGGCGGTGGCGGTAGGCTGCCTGGCCGCCTTCCACTGGCTGCCGATGCTGGCCGCCCAGGGCTGTACGGTCGCGGGTTTCGTGGCTGTCGGGCTGCTGGCCCAGCGCCGCCTGGGGCAGCAGCTCAAGCAGATTGTCAGTAGCACACCGAACACCTTTGCCGATCCGATCTGCGCCCTGGCCTACAGCGAAGCACTGGGGCCGGCGGCGCAGTTGCAGATGATCCTGATCAGTGAGGAGGCGCGCCTAAAGACCGCCCTGACCCGCCTCAGCGATCTGGCCCGGCAGATGGCTACCGCAGCGGCCGATTCCAGCCAATTGTCCAGCCGCACCGAGTCGGCGCTGCTGGAGCAGCGGGCGGAAACCGACATGACCGCGGCCGCCATGACCCAGATGGCTGCTTCAATCACCGAGGTCGCTGAACACGTCCAGCACACCGCCAGCGAAGCCCACACCGCCAACCTGCTGGCCCGGCAGGGCAGCGAGGTGGCCGGCACCTCGCGGGATGCCATCCAGTTGCTGGCGCGCACCGTGACGCAGATCAACCAGGCCGTGGGCGATCTGGCCGGGCAGACCCAGGAGATCATGGTGGCGGCGAGCATGATCCAGGCGATTGCCGACCAGACCAACCTGCTGGCCCTGAATGCGGCCATCGAGGCAGCCCGAGCTGGTGAGCAGGGCCGTGGTTTTGCCGTGGTCGCCGATGAGGTGCGGGCCCTGGCCGGCAAGACCCGCGAGTCGACCCAGCAGATCCAGGGCATCATCCAGAGCCTGCGCGCCGGGGCCGACGAAGCCGTGCAGATCGCCAGCCTGGGCATCGAGGAGGCGGAGCAGGGCGTGCAGCAGGTGGTCCAGGCCCAGCAGGCGCTGCAAGGCATCGGAGCGGCAGTGGAGCGCATTACCGATATGAGCCAGCAAATGGCCGCGGCATCCCAGGAGCAGTCCCATGTAGCCGAATCGGTCTCCGAACAGATCAACAGTGTCGCCGTCACTGTGCAGCGCACTGCCGAGAATGCCAGCGCCGGAGTGGTTCGCGGCGCCGAGCTGGAAAACATCTCTTCCGGGTTGCGTGCCCTGGTCGAGCGGTTCAACCGCTAGCGACAGTGAGTTCGACTCATGGATGAGAAATACCGCAGGGCCGTCGATGCCGCCGCCATCTTCTCCGAGACGGACCTGGGCGGCAGCATCACTTATGTCAACGATCTGTTCTGCCAGGTCTCGGGCTACAGCCGTGAAGAACTGATCGGCGCCAACCACCGCATGCTCAGTTCCGGGCTGCATCCGCCGGAGTTCTTTGCCGAGTTGTGGCAGACCATTACCCAGGGCCGGGTGTGGAAGGGCGAGATCTGCAACCGCGCCAAGGACGGCAGCCTGTACTGGGTCGACAGCACCATGGTGCCGCTGGTGGATCAGCGCTCCGGGCAGGTGGTGCGTTATGTGTCGATCCGCTTCGATGTCAGCGAAAAGCGTCAGCTGTTGCATTCGTTGCAATGGCGGGTCGGCCACGACGTGCTTACCGGGCTGCCCAACCGGGCCTTTCTCTCGGACCTGCTGCACCAGGCTCTGGATTTCTCCCGGGCGCAGGATATTCCCCTGGCGGTCTGCATGCTCGACCTGGATGGCTTCAAGGCGGTCAATGACGGCTATGGCCACGCCTGTGGCGACCTGCTGCTGGTGGAGGTGGCTGCGCGGCTGCGCTCGATCATCCGCGGCGAGGACGTGGTGGCTCGCCTGGCCGGCGACGAGTTCGTGCTGATTTTGCGTTACGTGCGCGACATGCTGGAGCTGCGCGCGGCGTTGCAAAGGGTATTGGCGACCATTTCCCAGCCGTACTCGATCCAGGGCAAGGACATCAACGTCTTCGCCAGCATCGGCGTGACCCTGTACCCCACCGACAACCACGACGCCGACACCTTGTTGCGCCACGCCGACCAGGCCATGTACGTGGCCAAGCAGAGCGGACGCAACCGCTTCCACCTGTTCGATGTACTGCGCGACCGTGAAGTGATGGTCACCTATCAGACCGTCGAGCAGGTGCGCCAGGCCTTGCTTGCAGGCGAGTTGCGCCTGTACTTCCAGCCCAAGGTGAACATGCGTACCGGTGAGGTGGTGGGCTTCGAGGCGATGCTGCGCTGGCAGCACCCGCAGCGCGGCATGCTGGGGGCCCAGGAGTTTCTGCAGCAGGTGGAGGAGACCGACCTGATCGTCGAGATCGGCGAATGGGTCATGGACCAGGTGATGACCCGCCTGCAAGGCTGGCAGCAGGCGGGGCTGGGCTGGCCGGTGAGCCTGAACGTGGCGGCCCGGCATTTCCAGCGCCCGGACTTCGTCGAGCGGCTCAAGGACATGCTCGATCGCTATCCGGATGTGTTGCCGGCGTTGCTGGACCTGGAAATCGTCGAGTCGGTAGCCATCGACAATATCCAGCGGGTCAGCGATTGCCTCGATGCCTGCCAGGGATTTGGCGTGCAGTTCTCCCTGGGGGACTTCGGCACTGGCCATTCGTCCCTCAGCTACCTCAAGCGCCTGCGCACCCAGACCATCAAGATCGACCGGCTGTTCGTGCGCGACATGCTGCACGACGCGGACGATCAGGCGCTGATCCAGGCGTTGGTGGGGCTGGCCCAGGCCTTTGGCCGGCGCGTGGTGGCCGAGGGGCTGGAAAGCCTGGCGCATGGCGAGCGCTTGATGGCCCTTGGCTGCGACGTCGCCCAGGGGGATTTCATTGCGCCACCAATGCCCGCCGAGGCGGTGCTGGATTGGGTGCGCAGCTTTGAGCCACCGCGGGCATGGCGAAGCGACGAGCTTCAGGGCGAGGCGATGTCGGGAGGCTGAGCGTCGTCCTGGGGGCCGACGTAACGCTGGATGATGGCGTCGATCTCGCCGGACATCTTCATCCGCAACAGGGTGCGCAGGATGCGCTGGGCCGGCACTCTCGGATCGTTGCGTACATAGCAGCCGACGGCCTGCTCCTGCAGCACCGCGACGCTGTACAGCGGGTTGCCGGTGGCCTGGGTCTTGTTGAACCAGTCCAGGGTCCACTGGCTGGCGATGGCGTAGCGGTAACGCCCGACCACCAGTTTCTGCAGCACCTGCTCCTCGTTGCGGGCGTCGTCGCGTATCAGCTGGTTGGTGTCGAACAGCGGCTGCAAGGGGGTGTAGGTGTAGCTGAGGACGGTGCCGATATGCTGGCGCGACAGTTGCTGCAGGTTGACCGCCGAGGGCTCCGGATGGGTGCTCACCAGCAGGTTGCGCTGGATGAACAGCGGCACGCTCCACAGGTAATCCCCAGAGAGGTTCGGCAGCCAGGCCTGGGCCGCGTAGCAGCGCACGTCGACTTCGCCCTGGGCCATGGCGTTCTGCACCCGGGCCCGGGCCAGGACATGAAACTGCGCCGGGGTACCCAGGTGCCGGGCCAGGCTGTTCATGGTGTCGAAAAGGATGCCATCGGTGGGCTGGTCGCCTTCGACCTCGATGGCCGGCATGGTCCAACTGTCGGCGATGGCAAAGCGCAGGGGCGGCTCTGCGGCTTCCAGGCTGGCGCTGAAGAGAAACAGGGCGCACCAGGTCAAACGCATACAGTCTCCAGGGTGTCGGCGGGCGAGCAATCCTTTGCAAAATGCAAGCTTAGACAGATTAGACGAGCGCGCCGGATGCAATTTCGCCCTTGCTCCGCTAGCATTACCGGCTTCCGCTTTCCAGTTGCGACGGTTTTCGATGAGTTATCAGGTTCTTGCACGTAAATGGCGTCCGCGCTCGTTCCGCGAAATGGTCGGCCAGACCCATGTGCTCAAGGCTCTGATCAATGCCTTGGACAGCCAGCGGCTGCACCACGCCTACCTGTTTACCGGCACTCGCGGGGTGGGCAAGACCACCATCGCGCGAATCATTGCCAAATGCCTGAACTGTGAAACAGGTATCACTTCCACGCCCTGTGGCACCTGTTCGGTGTGCTGCGAGATCGATGAGGGGCGCTTTGTCGACCTGATCGAGATCGACGCCGCGAGCCGGACCAAGGTCGAGGATACCCGTGAATTGCTGGATAACGTGCAATACGCACCGAGCCGCGGGCGCTTCAAGGTCTACCTGATCGACGAAGTGCACATGCTCTCCAGCCACTCGTTCAACGCCCTGCTCAAGACCCTCGAAGAGCCGCCGCCCTACGTCAAGTTCATCCTGGCGACCACTGATCCGCAGAAGCTGCCGGCGACCATCCTCTCGCGCTGCCTGCAGTTCTCCCTCAAGAACATGACCCCGGAACGGGTGGTGGAGCACCTGAGCCACGTCCTGGGCGTGGAGAACGTGCCGTTCGAGGATGACGCCCTGTGGCTGCTGGGCCGCGCCGCCGATGGCTCGATGCGCGATGCCATGAGCCTCACCGACCAGGCGATTGCCTTCGGTGAAGGCAAGGTCATGGCGGCCGATGTGCGGGCCATGCTCGGCACCCTCGATCACGGCCAGGTCTACGACGTGCTGCATGCGCTGATCAACGGCGACGCCAAGGCGTTGCTGGAGGCGGTGCGGCACCTGGCGGAGCAGGGGCCGGACTGGAACGGCGTGCTTTCGGAAATTCTCAACGTGTTGCACCGGGTGGCGATTGCCCAGGCATTGCCGGAAGGGGTCGACAACGGGCACGGCGATCGTGACCGGGTGCTGGCCCTGGCCCAGGCCCTGCCTGCCGAAGACGTGCAGTTCTATTACCAGATGGGCCTGATCGGTCGACGCGACCTGCCGTTGGCGCCGGACCCGCGCGGCGGCTTTGAAATGGTCCTGCTGCGAATGCTGGCCTTCCGCCCAGCCGATACCGCGGATGCACCGAGACAGCCGCTAAAGCCAGTGGGGATCAGCCAGGCCACAGTTGATTCCGCCCAAGCCGTGGCGGCGCCGGCACCTGCCGTGCCTGTAGCGACCGTTGCCCCGGCTCCGGTTGTGAGTGCTCCAGTGGCGCCAGCACCTGTTGCCGTGCCCGAACCTGTCGCGCCCCCTGTGGCCGAAGCGGTCGCTGTCGAGCCCGAGCCGGTGGTTGCCGAAGCGGTGGTCGACCTGCCCTGGAACGATCCGGTGGAGCCACAGATCGAACAGCAGCCAGCGGTCGAGCCGGTGCTGGAGGTGGCCGCCGAGCAGCCTGAGCTGACGCCGATGCCGACCCCGACGCCGGACAGCGTGGTGCCGGACGCGCCGGAGTGGGTCAGCGCCCCGGTGCCGGAACCCACGGTGGCGGAGGTCGACGCCGCCACTCCGGGTATCGACCTGGACGACGAGCCGCCGCTGGACGAGGACTATATCGAGCCGGACATGGATTCGGCCTACAGCTACCTGGACGAACTGGCCAGTGAGCACGCAGCCGATCCGGCGCCGGAACCCGAGCCCGAACCTGCTGCCAAGCCGGCCACTGGCCTGGCCCTGGAATGGCTGCAGCTGTTCCCGAAACTGCCGATCTCGGGCATGACCGGCAGCATCGCCGCCAACTGCACCCTGATGTCCGTGGACGGCGACCATTGGCTGCTGCACCTGGACCCGGCCCACAGCGCACTGTTCAACGCCACCCAGCAGCGTCGCCTCAACGACGCCCTGAACCAGTACCACGGGCGTACCCTGACCCTGGCGATCGAGCTGATCAAGCCCGAGCAGGAAACCCCGGCCCAGGCTGCATCACGGCGCCGTGCCGATCGTCAGCGCGAGGCCGAGGAGTCGATCCATGGTGATCCGTTCATCCAGCGGATGGTCCAGGAGTTCGGTGCAGTGGTGCGCCACGATACTATTGAACCTGTCGAGGCCCTGGCGGCTCAGGGCTGATCATTCAAAGGGCGCCGGGCCAGGGGCCGGGCGCCGTTTCCATCCCCGTACTTTGAGGTAATTCCCATGATGAAAGGTGGCATGGCCGGCCTGATGAAGCAGGCACAGCAGATGCAGGAAAAAATGGCCAAGATGCAGGAAGAACTGGCCAATGCCGAAGTCACCGGCAAGGCTGGCGGCGACATGGTCACCGTAGTCATGACCGGCCGTCATGACATCAAGCGCGTGAGCATCGACCCGAGCCTGCTGGAAGGCGTCAGCGAAGATGACCGTGAAGTGCTCGAAGACCTGTTTGCCGCTGCGGTGAACGACGCCGTGCGCAAGATCGAGTCCAACAGCCAGGAAAAGATGTCCGGCATGACCGCCGGCATGCAACTGCCTCCAGGCATGAAATTGCCGTTCTGATTCGCGCAAGCGCATCGGATGGACTACATAAAGCCAGGCCTTGAGCCTGGCTTTTTTTTGCCCTGGCGATCAGCACTGCGCGGTGGGTAGCAGCCGGCTAGCCGGCGAAGGCCACAGCAGATCCATCTGCAGAAACATCGAACGTGATGCTATTCACAGGGTCTGCAACCTATACCCTTTCATTCAACCTTCCCTAAAGGAGTGTCCATGATGCCGCAAACATTGACCCTCAATCAGCGCGTGGTACTGGTCTCTCGGCCCGAAGGCGCGCCGGTCCCGGAGAATTTCCGCCTGGAGCGGGTGGCCTTGCCGGAACTGGCTGATGGCCAGGTGCTGTTGAAGACCCTCTACCTGTCCCTGGACCCCTACATGCGCGGGCGCATGAGTGATGCCCCGTCCTATGCGGCGCCAGTGGAAATAGACGAGGTCATGACCGGCGGTGCAGTGAGCCGGGTCGAGCGTTCGCTCAACCCCAAGTTCCAGGAGGGCGACCTGGTGGTGGGCGCCACTGGTTGGCAGAGCCACTGCATTTGCGATGGCCGCAACCTGATCCCGGTGCCCTCTGGCCTGCCCAGCCCTTCCATGGCCCTGGGTGTGCTCGGCATGCCCGGAATGACCGCCTACATGGGGCTGATGGACATCGGCCAGCCCAAGGCCGGGGAAACCCTGGTGGTGGGTGCGGCCTCCGGCGCCGTGGGGTCGGTGGTGGGGCAGGTGGCGAAGCTCAAGGGGCTGCGGGTGGTGGGCGTGGCCGGTGGCGCCGACAAATGCCGCTATGTGGTCGAGGAGCTGGGTTTTGATGCCTGCATCGATCACAAGAGCCCCGACTTTGCCGACGAACTGGCCCAGGCCTGCTTCAAGGGCGTGGACATCTATTTTGAAAACGTCGGTGGCAAGGTCTTCGACGGGGTACTGCCCCTGCTCAACCCCAGGGCGCGTATTCCCCTGTGCGGGCTGATCGCCCAGTACAACGCCCAGGCGCTGCCGCCGGGGCCGGATCGCCTGCCACTGCTGCAGCGCACCTTGCTCACCAAGCGGGTACGCATCCAGGGCTTTATTGTCTTCGACGACTATGGCGACCGCCATCCGGAGTTCATCAAGGCCATGGCGCCCTGGGTGCGCGAAGGCAAGGTCAAGTTCAAGGAGGACGTGGTCGAGGGACTGGAGCAGGCACCAGAAGCCTTCATTGGCCTGCTGGAGGGGCGCAACTTCGGCAAGCTGGTGGTCAAGGTCGCCCCGGACGCGAGCATTTGACGCTACCCCGAGGCGCGGGTATAAACCGCGTCTCGTTGTTTTTGTCGGACCTTTGCCCATGAGCTTCAGCCCCCTGATTCGCCAACTGATCGATGCCCTGCGCACCTTGCCGGGCGTGGGTCAGAAAACCGCCCAGCGCATGGCCCTGCAACTGCTCGAGCGTGATCGCAGTGGCGGCTTGCGCCTGGCGCAGGCCTTGAGCCAGGCCATGGAAGGCGTGGGGCATTGCCGCCAGTGCCGGACACTGACCGAAGACGAGCTGTGCCCGCAGTGTGCCGACCCGCGTCGCGACGACACCCTGCTGTGCGTGGTGGAAGGGCCGATGGATGTGTACGCGGTGGAGCAGACCGGCTATCGCGGGCGCTACTTCGTGCTCAAAGGCCACCTGTCGCCTCTGGATGGCCTGGGCCCGGAGGCCATCGGCATTCCGCAGTTGCTGGCGCGTATCGAGGAGCAGGGCAGCTTCAGCGAAGTGATCCTGGCCACCAACCCGACGGTGGAAGGCGAAGCCACTGCGCACTACATCGCCCAACTGCTGACCAACAAGGGCCTGATCACCTCGCGCATCGCCCACGGCGTGCCTCTGGGCGGCGAGCTGGAACTGGTGGATGGCGGCACCCTGGCTCACTCCTTTGCCGGTCGCAAACCCATAGCGTTGTAAGGCTGCGGAAGCCGGCTGACTGGCGAAGGATGCGCCACGCATTCTCTTGAAAACCAAGCAAGCGCTTGGTAAGTTCCTTCGACCCTTCAGAGGAGCTTGCCGATGTCTGCCTGCCAGGAATACTTCGACCCCAGCCACCAGTTGGTCCGCGACAGCGTGCGACGTTTCGTCGAGCGTGAAATCCTTCCCCAGATCGACGAGTGGGAGGAGGCGGGCAGTTTCCCCCGTGAGCTGTACCTCAAGGCCGGGGCCGCCGGGCTTCTGGGCATCGGTTACCCCGAGGCCCTGGGCGGCAGCCATGAGGGTGATCTGTTCGCCAAGATCGCCGCCAGCGAGGAGTTGATGCGCAGTGGCTCCGGCGGCCTGGTGGCGGGCCTCGGTTCCCTGGATATCGGCCTGCCGCCCATCGTCAAATGGGCCCCCCCCGAATTGCGCGAGCGGGTCGCACCGCTGGTGTTGTCCGGGGAGAAGATCAGCGCCCTGGCGGTCACCGAGCCCGGTGGCGGCTCGGACGTGGCCAACCTGCAGACCCGCGCCGTGCGCGATGGCGATCATTACCGGCTCAGTGGCAGCAAGACCTTCATCACCAGTGGCGTGCGCGCCGACTTCTACACCGTTGCGGTGCGCACCGGCGAACCTGGCTACGGCGGTATCAGCCTGTTGCTGGTCGAAAAGGGCACGCCGGGCTTCACTGTGGGTCGGCAGTTGAAAAAGATGGGCTGGTGGGCCTCGGATACCGCCGAGCTGTTCTTCGACGATTGCCGGGTGCCGGTGGGCAACCTGATCGGCGCCGAGAACATGGGCTTTGCCTGCATCATGGGCAACTTCCAGAGCGAACGCCTGGCCCTGGCCCTGATGGCCAACATGACCTCACAGATGGCCCTGGAGGAAAGCCTGAAGTGGGCGCGCGAGCGGGAGGCGTTCGGCAAGCCCATCGCCAAGTTCCAGGTGCTCAAGCACCGTCTGGCGGAGATGGCCACGGCCCTGGAGGTTTCCCGGGAGTTCACCTATCGCCAGGCGGCGAAGATGGCCGCCGGCAAGAGTGTGATCAAGGAAATTTCCATGGCCAAGAACTTCGCCACCGATACCGCCGACCGTATTACCCACGATGCGGTGCAGATCCTCGGTGGCATGGGCTACATGCGCGAAAGCCTCGTGGAGCGCCTGTATCGCGACAACCGCATTCTGTCGATCGGCGGCGGCACTCGCGAGGTGATGAACGAAATCATCAGCAAGCAGATGGGGCTGTAGGTGCAGGCTAGCGCTCGGTCAGGGAAAACTGGGTCAGGCAGAAGGTCGGGATCCCCATGTCCTGCAGCTTCTGCGAGCCGCCCAGTTCCGGCAGGTCGATGATCGCCGCGGCTTCATAGACCTTCGCCCCCATGCGCCGTACCAGATTGGCGGCGGCGATCAGGGTGCCCCCGGTGGCGATCAAGTCATCGATCAACAGCACCGAGTCGCCTTCACACAGGCTGTCGGCGTGGACTTCAATGAAGGCTTCGCCGTACTCGGTCCGGTAGCCCTCGGCCAGGATGTCGGCCGGCAGCTTGCCCTGTTTGCGGAACAGGATCAGCGGCTTGTTCAACTGGTAGGCGATGATCGAGCCGATCAGAAAACCCCGTGCGTCCATGGCGCCGATGTGGCTGAAGTCTTCTTCGACATAACGCTGGGCGAAGCTGTCCGCCACCAGGCGCAGGGCCCGGGGAGACTGGAACAGGGGGGTGATGTCGCGGAAGATCACGCCCGGTTTCGGGAAGTCGATGACGGGGCGGATCAGGGATTTGATGTCGAAGGAATCGAAGGCCATCTTCAGGTGTCCTGGCGGGCAAATAGGCCGCGCCAGTATACCCGCGACCGAGCCGCCTGGCTCAGCCGCACAGGCTGTGGATCAGCCCTCCACCGAGCCGCCGGCGAGGGCGCAGAGCTGGATCGGATCGAGGATGTGCACTTCCTTGCCTTCGGCGGCAATCAGCTCGTTCTGCTGGAAACGGGTGAACACCCGGGACACGGTTTCCACCGCCAGGCCCAGGTAGTTGCCGATTTCGTTGCGCGACATGCTCAGGCGGAATTGGTTGGCCGAGAAGCCCCGGGCGCGGAAGCGCGCGGACAGGTTGACCAGGAACGTGGCGATACGCTCGTCAGCGGTCTTTTTCGACAGCAGCAGCATCATTTGCTGGTCATCGCGGATTTCCCGGCTCATGACCCGCATCAGCTGGCGACGCAGCTGTGGCAGTTGCAGTGCCAGCTCATCGAGGCGTTCGAAGGGGATTTCACACACCGAGGTGGTTTCCAGCGCCTGGGCCGAGACGGGATGGCTTTCGGTGTCCATGCCTGACAGGCCTACCAGCTCGCTGGGGAGATGGAAACCGGTGATCTGTTCTTCGCCGCTGTCGCTCAGGCTGAAGGTTTTCAGGGCGCCCGAACGCACGGCGTACACCGAGTCGAAGCCGTCACCCTGACGGAACAGGAATTCGCCTTTTTTCAATGGGCGGCCACGTTTGACGATTTCGTCCAGCGCGTCCATGTCTTCCAAATTCAGCGAAAGTGGCAGGCAGAGGGGTGCCAGGCTGCAATCCTTGCAATGGGCCTGGTTGTGAGCGCGCAGTTTAACTGGCTCGGACATTCTAGAATCCTTGTGGGAAAACACACATAAGCCGTAAGGGTAACTCACGGGAGGAGGTTCCGGCCAGTCCGTGCCGTATTGACTGTTAGTCGTAAAGCTATCCTTTTATGGGTCGATAACCTGTTAACGAAAGTAACTTGGAAGGCTGAAATTATGTCGTCCGTTGGCGCTATTACTAATGGCAGCAATAACTTGCAGTCACTTCAAGAGCCCTCGACAAGTCAGGTTGACGAGCAACTAAGAGTTTCTCCATTAGTTGCAGAGCCAGTGATCGGGGAGGGCGTCAAAGTGTCGCTGTCTGGCGCCGGCCTGAACAAATCCGCCGCCGCCAAAGGGCGTGACAGTGATATCGAGGAAAGCGGCCTGCCGGAAAACATTCAGCAGATCCTCAAGATGATCAGAAAATTGCAACAACAGATTGCCGAGACCCTCGCCCAGCTCCAGGCGGTCATGGCCGACAAGCACCTGAGCCCAGAAGAAACCAAGGTCCGGATCGGCAGCCTGCAATCTGCCCTGGCAATACTCAACGGCGGTTTGCTGACCGCCAATGCCTCCCTGGCCAAGGCAATGAAAGAAGCGGGCTTGAGCCCTGAGCAGGTGATGAAGGCTGCATCCTTGATCATGAAATCCTAGATCACCCGGGAAAACCGCTGGCGGTTCTGCTGGCCCAGGTATGCATCGAACACCATGCACACCGAGCGCACCAGTAGGCGACCGGCTGGCAGCACGATGATTGCTTCGCTGCCAAGTTCAATCAGGCCGTCGTCGGCCATCTCTTCCAGTTCCGGCCAGAGTTCATTGAAGTAGCCGCGAAAGTCGATATTGAAAGCCTGTTCGATCTCTTCGAACTTAAGACTAAAGTTGCAGATCAGTTGCTGAATAACTTCCCGGCGCAGACGGTCATCGGCATTGCATACCAAGCCGCGACTGGTGGCCAGTTGTGCGCCAGCCAAGGCATTTTGATAGTGCGTCAGGTCGCTGCTGTTCTGGCAGTAGAGATCGCCGATCTGGCTGATGGCTGAAACACCGAGCCCAATAAGGTCGCAATGACCATGAGTGGTGTAGCCCTGGAAGTTGCGTTGCAGGGTGGACTCTTCCTGGGCAATGGCCAGTTCATCATCGGGCAGGGCGAAATGGTCCATGCCGATGTAGCGATAGCCGGCAGCCGTCAGCTGTTCGATGGTGCGTTGCAGCATCTGCAGCTTTTCCGCCGGGGCAGGCAGTTCGCTGCCGTTGATCCGCCGCTGGGGCATGAAACGCTCCGGCAGGTGGGCGTAATTGAACACCGAGAGCCGGTCCGGTTGCAGGCTGATGACTTCTTCCACGGTGCGGGCGAAGTTTTCCGGGGTCTGCTTGGGCAGGCCGTAGATCAGGTCGATGTTGATGGAACGGAACTGCAGGGTGCGGGCCGCTTCGATCACCGCCCGGGTTTCATCCAGGCTTTGCAGGCGATTGACCGCGCGTTGCACTGCCGGGTCCAGGTCCTGTAGGCCGATGCTGACCCGATTGAAACCCAGCTCCCGCAACAGGCCCATGGTCGACCAGTCGGCTTCCCGGGGATCGATCTCGATGCCGTAGTCGCCGGAGTCGTCGTCCAGCAGGTTGAAGTGCTTGCGCAGCAGGGCCATCAGTTGGCGCAGTTCATCGTGGTTGAGAAAGGTCGGGGTGCCGCCGCCGAAATGCAGTTGTTCCACCCGCTGGTTGGGGGCCAGGTGGCAGGCGATCAGTTGCATCTCCTGTTCCAGGCGCTGCAGGTAGGGCAGGGCGCGGCTGCGATCCTTGGTGATGACCTTGTTGCAGGCGCAGTAGTAGCAGATGTTGGCGCAGAACGGGATGTGCACGTACAGCGACAGCGGGCGCTGCGCCTTGCGGCTGTCGCGCAGGGCGTGCAGCAGGTCGAAGGCGCCGACCTGGCTGTTGAACTGTACTGCGGTCGGGTATGAGGTGTAGCGCGGTCCCGCCAGGTCGTAGCGGCGGATCAGATCTGTGTCCCAACGAATGGCGTCGAGCATGCGGGAATTCCCCCGGATAGGCTGGCAGTGTTCGCGAGTCTAGGAGGTTCAGGCCAGGGCCATCTTGACTTGTATCAAGGGTGTTCGGGAGCCGTCGGAGCAGTGCCGACGAGGCGTGCAGGCCCGGTTGCCGGGCGCCTCCCTGAGGTCAGTGGCCCATCAGCCAGTGCTGGTGAGGACCGGGCAGGGTCCAGATGCCGAAGAGAATGACCAGCACGCCGCCAGCCATGCGTACGCTGCGCCGACGCAGCAAGGCGGTGATCCGTTCGGCTGCCAGCCCGGTGGCCAGCAGCACGGGCCAGGTGCCCAGGCCGAAGGCCAGCATCAACAGCGCGCTGTCCAGGGCGCTGCCCTGGCTCGCCGACCACAGCAGGGTGCTGTACACCAGGCCGCACGGCAGCCAGCCCCACAGCGCCCCCAGGAGCAATGCACGGGGCAGGCTGGAAACCGGCAACAGGCGGCTGGCCAGCGGCTGGATATGCCGCCACAAGCCCTTGCCAAGGCCTTCGATGCGGGTCAGGCCACTCCACCAGCCGGCCAGGTACAGGCCCATGGCAATCAACAGCAACCCGGCCAGCACTCGCATGAACAGCGCCAGTGGACTGTTGGCTACAGCCCAGCCCGCCAGGCCCAGCAGCAGGCCGGCCAGGGCGTAGCTGAGGATGCGGCCCAGGTTGTAGGCCAGCAGCAGGCGCAGGCGTCGGCTGCGCTGTTCCGGGGGGATGGCCAGCGTCAGGGCGCCCATCAGGCCGCCGCACATGCCCAGGCAGTGGCCGCCACCCAGCAGGCCGAGGATCAGCGCAGAGACCAGCAGAGGGGCCAGTTCAAGCATGGGGCGGTTCCGATTTTCTGCCGGGGTCGGCTTCGCTGCTCGGTTGGCCCTTGGCCTCATCCACCGCGGCGGTGTGGCTTGGGTCCTGGTCGTCGAACAGGATGCTGTGGGCCGGGCCGTCGAGATCGTCGTACTGGCCGCTGTCCACCGCCCAGAAGAAGATGTAGATGGCGATGGCCACGATCAGCAGGGCGGCCGGGATCATCACGTAAAGAGCTGGCATCTGGACTCCAGGCCCGGCGGCTCAGGCCGGCAACGGGCGGGTTTCGGGGGCGTCGGCGCTGTCGGCCGGCCGCGGCATGCGGGTCAGGCGCAGGGCGTTGAGCACCACGGTCAGGGAACTGATGGACATGCCGACCGCCGCCCACACCGGAGTGATCCAGCCGAGGGCGGCGAACGGCAGCATCAGGCCATTGTACAGCCCGGCCCAGAGCAGGTTCTCGATGATCACCCGGCGCGTGCGGCGGGCCAGGCTGAAGGCCTGCACCAGGGCATCCAGGCGATTGGACAGAAGTACCGCATCGGCGCTGGTCTTGGCCAGGTCAGTGGCCGAGCCCATGGCGACGCTGATGTCGGCGGCGGCCAGCACCGGTACATCGTTGACCCCATCGCCGAGCATCAGCACCTTGCGGCCCTGCTGGTGCAGCTGTTGCAGCACCTGCAGCTTGTCATCGGGGCGCAGGCCACCCCGGGCTTCGTCGATCTGCAGTTCGGCAGCGACACTGGCGACCATCGGCGAGCTGTCCCCGGACAGCAGCAGGGTGTGCCAGCCACGAGCCTTGCAGGCCGCCAGCAGGGCCGGAGCATCACTGCGCAGGCGGTCGTCCAGCACCAGCCAGGCGAGAGCCCCCTGGCTGTCACCGAGCAATAGCCATTGGCCGGCTTCATCGGGCATGGGCGGAACGGTACAGCCACTGAGCTGGCAAACGTAGGCTGGTTGCCCGATGCGCAGACGCTGATCGCCCACCAGGCCTTCCAGGCCCAGGCCGGGGCTGCTGGTAACTTCCTCGGCGGCCACTGGGGCACGGCCGAAAGCCCGGGCGATCGGGTGCTCGGAACGGTTTTCCAGGGCTGCGGCCAGGCTCAGGCAGTCATCGCTGGACAGGGCCCCCAATGGCCGGATGGAACGCAGCGCCAGCCGCCCTTCGGTGAGGGTGCCGGTCTTGTCGAAAATCACTGTGTCGATCTGGTTCAGGCCTTCCAGTACATGGCCGCGGGTCAGCAGCAGGCCGAGCTTGTGCAAGGTGCCGGTGGCGGCGGTGAGCGCTGTGGGCGTGGCCAGGGACAGCGCACAAGGGCAGGTCGCCACCAACATGGCCAGGACGATCCAGAACGCCCGTGAGGCGTCTAATTGCCACCACAGCAGCCCGATGGCGGCCGCGGCGATCAGCGAGAACAGCAGGAACCACTGGGCTGCACGATCGGCAACCTCCGCCAGCCGCGGTTTCTCTGCCTGGGCCCGGTCCAGCAGGCGCACGATGGCCGATAGCCGGGTGTCCTGGCCCAGGGCCTGGACCTGCACTGTCAACGCACCTTCGACGTTCAAGGTACCTGCGGTCACCCTATCGCCCAGGCCACGGGGCTGCGGCAGGTATTCACCGGTGAGCAGGGATTCGTCGATGCTCGATTGGCCGTCGAGGATCTTGCCGTCTGCCGGCAGTACTGCGCCGGGATGCACCAGCACCCGGTCGCCCAGGCGCAATTCGCTGAGCAGGATGCGTTCACTCTGGCCGTCTTCATCCAGGCGCAGACAGGAAGCTGGCAGCAGATTGACCAGTTGCGCGGTAGCCGCCGCGGTGCGCTCCCGGGCCCGGCGTTCCAGGTAGCGTCCGGCGAGCAGGAACAGGGCGAACATGCCGACGGCATCGAAATACAACTCGCCAATGCCGCTGATGGAGGTCCAGATGCCGGCCAGGTAGGCCCCTCCGATGGCCAGGGACACCGAGACGTCCATGGTCAGGTGGCGGGTGCGCAAATCGCGCATGGCGCCCTTGAAGAACGGTGCGCAGCTGTAGAAGACGATGGGCGTGGTGAGAAACAGCGCGACCCAGCGCAGGATCGTATGCAGCTCGGGGCTCAGGTCGATGTTGAATTCCGGCCAGGTGGCCATGGTCGCCATCATGGCCTGGAACCACAGCAGGCCGGCGACGCCCAGCTGGCGCAAGGCCAGGCGGTTTTCGCTGGCCAGTTGCTCGGAGGCTCGATCCGGCTGATACGGGTGGGCGGCGTAGCCGATGTGGCGCAGCTCGCTGAGCACCTGGCTCAAGGGCAGTTGGCTGTCGGCCCAGCGCACGTGCAGGCGGTGGTTGGACAGGTTGAGCCGGGCTTCGGCCACCGCTGGCAGGCTGCGCAGGTGTTTTTCGATCAGCCAGCCGCAGGCGGCACAACTGATGCCCTCCATGAGCAGCGTGGTTTCCGCCAGCTCGCCTTCGTGCCGGACAAAGGGCTGCTGCACGTCGGCGCGGTCGTACAGCGCCAGTTCGTCCACCAGTTGCACGGGCAGGGCTTCAGGGTTGGCCGAGGCCTCGCTGCGATGGCTGTAGTAGTGCTCCAGACCGCCAGCGACTATGGCTTCGGCCACTGCCTGGCAGCCCGGGCAGCAGAACTCCCGGGGTTGGCCAAGCACGACGGCGGTGAACCGGCTACCGGCAGGAACCGGCAGGGCACAGTGGTAGCAAGGCAGTGGCGTGGTCATCGGCGGTCTTTGTAATGTGGGAAAAACTCATCGCCGGCGCACCGGTCCCGCTGCAAGGGCAGGGGAGGCGACGGGCCGGCGATGTACGGCAGGTACTGCTCAGTTCAGGTCTTCGGCACCTTGCAGGGGCTCGTCGCCCAGCAGCAGGTCCTTGTCATGGCTGACCTGTTCTTCTTCGAACATGCGCCAGGTCTTGTCGCCCTCGACCCCCAGCAGTTCGACGAAGCGCCGCCCTTCGACCTGGTCGGTCAACTGGCCGATGTAGCGCCCGTGTTCGGTTTCGCTGCGGGCCAGGGTGATCTTGCGGTCCTTTTCCGGCTGGGTGGGCGAGATCAGGTTCAGCTCCAGGGTCTTGGGCTGGCTGTCACCGCTCAGGCGCAGTTCGACTTCGCCGGTCAGCTCATCGAGGTGCACGTTGGCGCGCATCTTCAGGGTCTGGGCCAGCAGCTCGCGGTCCAGGGAGCGGTTGATGCCCTTGCCGGCCTCGTAGTAGTTGTCGTTGACCAGGTTGTCCGGGTTGTTCACGGCAATGGTCACCATGGACAGGGTCAGGGTCACGGAACAGGCGAGGATGCCGATGATGATCCAGGGCCAGAGGTGCTTGTACCAGGGGCTTGCGGCGGTGGCTGCGGGCATGATCACTTCTCTTAACGAATTTGTGGGCCGATGAACCGGCTCTTGGCTTCAACATGGACGCTGTCATCGTCGGCATCCTTGAGGATGAATTTCACCTCGTTGGTGGTCGATGGCAGCTGTTCGGGAGCAATCGACAGCTCCACCGGCATGCTGACGATATCGCCGGCCACCACGTGGATTTCGCGCTTGCCCTGCAGCTTCAGGTCCGGCAGGCCGGAGGCGTCCAGCACATAGGTGTGATCGCGCTGGTCCTTGTTCATGATCTTCAGGCTGTAGACGTTTTCGATCCGGCCTTCGGCGTTTTCGCGGTACAGCACCCGGTCCTTGCTGACATCGAAGCCCACCAGCGAACGCATGAAAAATGCCGCAACCAGCAGGCTGATCATGGCCAGCAGCACCAGGGCATAGCCGATCAGGCGCGGGCGCAGTTTATGGGTTTTCTGCCCCGAGAGGTTGTGTTCGGTGGTGTAGCTGATGAGCCCGCGGGGGTACTCCATCTTGTCCATGATGCTGTCGCAGGCGTCGATGCAGGCTGCGCAGCCGATGCATTCGATCTGCAGGCCGTCACGGATGTCGATGCCGGTGGGGCAGACCTGGACACACATGGTGCAGTCGATGCAGTCGCCCAGGCCCTGGGCCTTGTAGTCGGCGCCTTTCTTGCGCGGGCCACGGGCTTCGCCACGGCGTGGGTCGTAGGAAACGATCAGGGTGTCCTTGTCGAACATCACGCTCTGGAAGCGTGCATAGGGGCACATGTAGATGCACACCTGTTCCCGCAGCCAGCCGGCGTTGCCGTAGGTGGCCAGGGTGAAGAAGCCGACCCAGAAGTAGGACCAGCCATCGGCCTGGCCGGTGAAGAAGTCGATGACCAGTTCGCGGATCGGCGAGAAGTAGCCGACGAAGGTCATGCCGGTGACGAAGCCGATCAGCAGCCAGAGGCTGTGCTTGCTGAATTTGCGCAGGAACTTGTTGGCGCTCATGGGCGCCTTGTCCAGCTTGATGCGCTGGTTGCGATCGCCTTCGGTGACCTTTTCGCACCACATGAAGATCCAGGTCCAGACACTCTGCGGGCAGGTGTAGCCGCACCAGATGCGGCCGGCATAGACGGTGATGAAGAACAGGCCGAAGGCGGCGATGATCAACAGGCCCGAGAGCAGGATGAAGTCCTGGGGCCAGAACGTGGCGCCAAAGATGAAGAATTTGCGTTCCGGCAGGTTCCACCAGACAGCCTGGTGGCCGCCCCAGTTGAGCCACACGGTACCGAAGTACAGAAGGAACAATCCGGCGCCGCCAAGCATGCGCAGATTGCGGAACAGGCCGGTGAAGGCGCGGGTGTAGATTTTTTCCCTGGAGGCGTAGAGATCGACGCTGTTGGTCGCGTTTTTGGCAGGCGGGGTAACGTCTTGTACGGGAATCTGGTTGCTCATCATTGCATCCCACGGCAGTGGAAAAATGCCTCGGTCGATGCGTGCCGACCGCGGTCAAAAGGGGTGTTGCAGTGGCGCAATGATACGCCTGTAGCTCTAGCGCAAGGGTGCGACCTTTGGTCGCGTTGGGAGAAATCAACTGATGGTGTAATGACTTGAATCAATTGACTTGTGGATTATGGACCCTTTTGCACGTCGCGCCGTTCAATTCTTCCAGGGAGTGAGCAGGCGTACGCCGCAGCTCTCGAAGTCCGCCATATCGTCGAATCCTGGCTACCGGGTTGCCGGAAAGGGTGATCCGCCGTCGAGCGTCAGCCGATGCCAGGCGCAAACAAAACGGCCCCGCCAATGTTGATCGGCGGGGCCGTTGGGTGTTGCTTTCAGGCGTCGGTCTTACTCGGCGTCGGCCTGCTTGTCACCGTGGGACAGGCTGTAGACATAAGCCGCCAGCAGGTGAACCTTGTCGTTGCCTTGCAGTTGTTCCTGCGCTGGCATCACGCCTTGACGGCCGTAACGAATGGTCTGCTGCAGTTGGGCGAAGCTCGAACCGTAGATGAAGGCTGCCGGGTGAGTCAGGTTAGGCGCGCCCATGGCTGGGGTGCCTTTGCCTTCCGGACCGTGGCATACCGCACAGTTGGCGGCGAACAGCTTCTGGCCGTTGACCGGGTCGGCCTTCAGGCCTTCCGGTAACTTGCGGCCGTCGAGGTTGGTCAGGACATAGGCGGCAACGTCACTGACGCCTTGTTCCTTGATAACGTCCAGCCAGGCCGGCATCACTGCGTGGCGACCGCCCATGATGGTGGTCTTGATGGTTTCCGGCTCGCCGCCCCAGCGCCAGTCGGCGTCGGTCAGGTTGGGAAAGCCATAGGCGCCCTTGGCGTCGGAACCGTGGCAGACCGAGCAGTTGGATGCGAACAGACGGCCACCCATTTTCAGGGCTTGCGGGTCCTTGGCCACTTCTTCGATAGGCATGGCCGCGTACTTGGCGAAGATCGGACCGAACTTGGCGTCCGACTTGGCCATTTCCTTTTCCCACTCGTGGACGCCGGTCCAGCCGGACTGGCCGTTGGCGAACGGGGTCTGCTTCTCGTTATCGAGGTAGTTGTAGCCCGGCAGAACGCCTTTCCAGTTGCCCAGGCCCGGGTACAGCACCAGGTAGCCCAGGGCGAAGACGATGGTGCCGACGAACAGCATGAACCACCATTTCGGCAGGGGGTTGTCGTACTCCTCGATCCCGTCGAAGGAGTGGCCGACCGTCTCGTCGGTCTGCTCGGCGCGCTGGCCCTTGCGGGTCGACAGCAGCAGCCAGGTCAGGGCGAAGATGGTACCCAGACTGAGGACTGTGACGTACAGACTCCAGAACGTAGTCATTCTTTGTTACTCCTAGAAGCTTGCTCGACGTGCTTGATGGCGTCGGGATCATCCGCGAACGGCAGCAAGGTTGCGTCTTCAAACTCGGACTTGCGCTTGGGGCTGAACACCCAGAGCGCCAAACCGATGAAGGCCACCATCACAACAAGGGTGCCCAGGCCACGAATCATCCCGATATCCATCTAGATCACCGTTTGCTTTTGATGATGGTGCCCAGGCCTTGCAGATAGGCCACCAGCGCGTCCATTTCGGTTTTGCCCTTCACGGCATCCTTGGCACCGGCGATGTCTTCGTCGGTGTAAGGGACGCCGAGCGTGCGCAAGACTTCCATTTTCTTCGCGGTGTCTTTGCCGTCGAGCTTGTTTTCTACGAGGAACGGATAAGCCGGCATCTTCGACTCGGGCACCACGTTGCGCGGGTTGTACAAGTGCGCACGCTGCCAGTCATCGGAGTAACGACCGCCCACTCGGGCCAGGTCCGGGCCGGTACGCTTGGAACCCCACAGGAACGGGTGGTCCCAGACGCTCTCACCAGCCACCGAGTAGTGACCATAGCGTTCGGTTTCAGCGCGGAACGGACGGATCATCTGCGAGTGGCAGCCGACACAGCCGTTGGCGATGTAGACGTCGCGGCCTTCCAGTTCCAGCGCGGTACGCGGCTTCATGCCTTCCACCGGCTTGTTGGTGACGTCCTGGAAGAACAGCGGGACGATCTGGGTCAGGCCGCCGATGCTGACGGCGATGACCATGAAGAAGGCCAGCAGGCCAATATTCTTCTCGACTACTTCGTGCTTCATCAGTGAGCTCCAACTACAGCGATCTGAGCAGCGGCTTCAGCTTCAGCCGGGTTCGAGGCGCGAACGGTGCGGAACACGTTGTACGCCATGATCAGCATGCCGGTGGCGAAGAACGCACCGCCCAGAGCACGGACGATAAAGCCCGGGTGGCTGGCTTGCAGCGCTTCGACGAAGGAGTAGGTGAGGGTGCCGTCATCGTTGATTGCACGCCACATCAGGCCCTGGGTGATGCCGTTGACCCACATCGAGGCGATGTAGAGCACGGTACCGATGGTAGCCAGCCAGAAGTGGGTGTTGATCAGGCCGATGCTGTGCATCTGCTGACGGCCGAAGACTTTCGGGATCAGGTGGTACAGGGCGCCGATGGAGATCATCGCTACCCAGCCCAGAGCGCCGGCGTGTACGTGGCCGATGGTCCAGTCGGTGTAGTGCGAGAGCGAGTTGACGGTCTTGATCGCCATCATCGGACCTTCGAAGGTCGACATGCCGTAGAACGCCAGGGATACCACTAGGAAGCGCAGGATCGGGTCGGTGCGCAGCTTATGCCAGGCGCCCGACAGGGTCATCATGCCGTTGATCATGCCGCCCCAGCTTGGCGCCAGCAGGATGATCGACATGGCCATGCCCAGGGACTGGGCCCAGTCCGGCAGCGCGGTGTAGTGCAGGTGGTGCGGACCGGCCCAGATGTACAGGGTGATCAGCGCCCAGAAGTGCACGATGGACAGGCGATAGGAATAGATCGGACGCTCGGCCTGCTTGGGTACGAAGTAGTACATCATCCCCAGGAAGCCGGTGGTCAGGAAGAAGCCCACGGCGTTGTGGCCGTACCACCACTGGATCATCGCATCAGTCGCACCGGCGTAGGCCGAGTAGGACTTGAAGAAGCTGACCGGCAGGGAAGCGTGGTTGACGATGTGCAGCATCGCGGTCACCACGATGAAGGCACCGTAGAACCAGTTGCCCACGTAGATGTGCTTGGTCTTGCGCTTGGTGATGGTGCCGAAGAATACCAGGCCGTAGGTGACCCAGACGATCGCCAGCAGGATAGCCAGGGGCCATTCCAGTTCGGCGTATTCCTTGGTGGTGGTGTAACCCAGTGGCAGGGTCACGATCGCGCCGACGATCACCGCTTGCCAACCCCAGAAGGTGAAGGCCGCGAGGCTGTCGGAAATCAGTCGCGTCTGGCAGGTTCGCTGCACGACATAGTAAGAGGTGGCAAACAATGCACATCCACCGAAGGCGAAGATCACCAGGTTGGTGTGCAGCGGGCGCAGGCGTCCAAACGTCGTCCACGGCAGACCGAAGTTCAACTCCGGCCATACCAGTTGTGAGGCGATGAAGACACCGAGCCCCATGCCAAGGATCCCCCAGACCACCGTCATGATGGCGAACTGGCGGACTACCTTATAGTTATAAGCAGTCGGACTGATTGCTGTGCTCATTCTAAGGTTCCACGGTTTGGGTGTTTTATTAGGGATAAAAATCGGTCGCAAGTATGGAGAAAGCAGGGGGTCATTGCAACGCGCTATGACCTGGGTCAATGCGTTCCATGCCTGATTCTGCGGCCTTTCCCTATGCCGAGTAGGGATAAAAAATTGCCCTCGGACAAGCTGTCGCCATGGACAGGAAACGGGGGGTGTCAGGTCGGTTGTAACCGGGTGTGTGGAAGCTGATGGATCAGCTGACAGGCGGTAAGAGAGTCGACAGCCGGTATAAACCAGCCTTTGCGGCCTGTCATCGAGCAGAAGCTTCGAACGTCACGGATACCGTTGGCCTGTGACCAGCCCGTGCCAGTCCCCATCGGGGCAAGCTTAGACCTGAATCAGATGAGTGCAAACGCGCTTCGGGAGAGGGTGCGACACTTGGTCGCAAAGGAGCGGGAAGTTGAACCACGAGCGGCAAGCTGCAAGTCGGGAACCCGCAGCTTGCCGTGACTCGTCTTACTGGGTGTTTTCAGCCTGTGGCTTGTTGCCGTGGGAGAGGCTGTAAACGTAGGCGGCCAGCAGTTGTACCTTGTCATTGCCGAGCAGTTCGCTCTGCGCTGGCATGTGGCCCTGGCGACCATGGCGGATGGTCTGTTGCAGTTGGGCCAGGCTGGTGCCGTAGATGAAGCCGGCGGGCTGGGTCAGGTCGGGCGCGCCCATGATCTGGGTGCCTTTGCCGTCAGCGCCGTGGCAGGCTACGCAGGTGGTGCTGAACGCTTGCTGTCCGGCTACCAGGTCGGCATCGCTGTCGGCTGGCAGGGGCAGGCCGGCCAGGTCGTGGCGAACGTAAGCTGCCACGTTCTTCACGCCTGCTTCCTTGAGCACTTCGCCCCAGGCCGGCATGGCCGCCATGCGGCCGCCCATGATGGTGGCCTTGATGGTGTCGGCGCTGCCGCCCCACCGCCAGTTGTCGTCCGCCAGGTTCGGGAAGCCGAAGGCACCCTTGGCGTCGGAACCGTGGCAGACCGAGCAGTTGGAGGCGAACAGGCGTCCGCCCATTTTCAGCGCTTGCGGGTCCTTGGCCACTTCTTCCACCGGCATGGCCGCGAATTTGGCGAAGATCGGACCAAACTTCACGTCCGCCTTGGCCATCTCCTTTTCCCATTCCTTGGTCTGGGTCCAGCCGTCTTCATAGCCCGGCAGGATGCCTTTCCAGTTGCCCAGACCCGGGTAGAGGATCAGGTAGCCAACGGAAAACACCAGGGTCCCGGCGAACAGCAGGAACCACCATTGCGGCAGGGGGTTGTCGTACTCCTCGATGCCATCGAAGGCGTGGCCCATGGTCTGGTCGACACTGCCCTTGGTCTCGCCCTTGCGGGTGCCGACCAGCAGCCAGGTCAGGCCGATCAGGCTGCCAATGGTCAGTACGCAGATCCACGTACTCCAGAAGGTGGTCATGGCCGAATGCTCCTTGTTGCAGGCTCTTGAGGTTGAGCGTCATCAGTTGTGTTACCGGCCGGTGCCGTGCCCGGCATCGGGTCATCGGCGAAGGGCAGCAGGCGGGCCTGGGCAAACTCGGGATTGCGCTTTGAGTTGAACACCCAGATCGACAGGCCGATGAAGGCGATCATCACCACCAGGGTCCCGAGGCCGCGGATCATGCCGCTATCGAGTTCAAAACCCATGGCTCACCTCTTGCTCTTGATCGAAGTGCCAAGCACTTGCAGGTAGGAGACCAGGGCGTCCATTTCGGTCTTGCCCTTGAGCGTGGCGGTGGCGCCGGCGATGTCTTCGTCGGTGTACGGCACGCCCAGGGTGCGCATGACCTTGAGCTTGGTTTCGGTGTGGCTGCTGTCCACCGGTGCGGTCACCAGCCATGGGTAGGCCGGCATCTTCGACTCGGGCACCACGTTGCGCGGGTTGTACAAGTGCGCACGGTGCCAGTCATCGGAGTAGCGACCGCCCACCCGGGCCAGGTCCGGACCGGTACGCTTGGAACCCCACAGGAACGGGTGGTCCCAGACGCTTTCACCGGCCACCGAGTAGTGACCATAACGCTCGGTCTCGGCGCGGAACGGACGGATCATCTGCGAGTGGCACTGTACGCAGCCTTCGCGGATGTAGATGTCGCGGCCTTCCAGCTGCAGGGCGGTGTAGGGCTTCATGCCTTCCACCGGCTTGTTGGTGACGTCCTGGAAGAACAGCGGGACGATCTGGGTCAGACCGCCGATGCTCACCGCGAAGACCATCAGCAGCATCAGCAGGCCGACGTTTTTCTCAATCGTTTCGTGTTTCATGGCGGACTCCTCAGGCCATCTGCGCAGCGGCGTTGACTTCGGCTGGCACTGCGGCACGCACGGTGCGCCAGGTGTTGTAAGCCATCAGGAACATGCCGCTGAGGAAGATCGCACCACCCACCAGTCGCACGATGAAGCCTGGGTGGCTGGCCACCAGGGTTTCGACGAAGGAGTAGGTGAGGGTGCCGTCCTCGTTGACCGCACGCCACATCAGGCCCTGGGCGATACCGTTGACCCACATCGAAGCGATGTAGAGCACGGTGCCGATGGTAGCCAGCCAGAAGTGGGTGTTGATCAGGCCGGTGCTGTACATCTGCTCGCGGCCGAAGACTTTCGGGATCAGGTGGTACAGCGCGCCGATGGAGATCATCGCTACCCAGCCGAGGGCGCCGGCGTGTACGTGGCCGATGGTCCAGTCGGTGTAGTGGGAGAGGGCGTTGACGGTCTTGATCGCCATCATCGGACCTTCGAAGGTCGACATGCCGTAGAACGCCAGGGATACCACCAGGAACCGCAGGATCGGGTCGCTGCGCAGCTTATGCCAGGCGCCCGAGAGGGTCATCATGCCGTTGATCATGCCGCCCCAGCTTGGTGCCAGCAGAACCAGCGACATCACCATCCCTAAGGACTGAGCCCAGTCCGGCAGCGCGGTGTAGTGCAGGTGGTGCGGACCGGCCCAGATGTACAGGGTGATCAGTGCCCAGAAGTGCACGATCGACAGGCGATAGGAGTACACCGGGCGCTCGGCCTGCTTGGGTACGAAGTAGTACATCATCCCCAGGAAGCCCGCGGTCAGGAAGAAGCCCACGGCGTTGTGGCCGTACCACCATTGCACCATCGCATCGGTCGCACCGGCATACACCGAGTAGGACTTGGTGAAGCTGACCGGCAGTTCCAGGTTGTTGACGATGTGCAGGATGGCCACGGTGATGATGAACGCGCCGAAGAACCAGTTACCCACATAGATGTGCTTGGTCTTGCGCTGCATCAGGGTGCCGAAGAACACGATGGCGTAGGCCACCCAGACAATGGTGATCAGAATATCGATCGGCCATTCCAGTTCGGCGTATTCCTTGGAGCTGGTGTAGCCCAGTGGCAGGCTGATGGCCGCCAGGAGGATCACCAGTTGCCAGCCCCAGAAGCAGAACGCGGCGATTTTCGGCGCGAACAGCGTGGTCTGGCAGGTGCGTTGCACCGAGTAGAACGAGCTGGCAAACAGCGCACAGCCGCCGAAGGCGAAGATCACCGCGTTGGTGTGCAATGGCCGCAGACGGCCGAAGCTGGTCCACGGTAAGTCGAAGTTGAGTTCGGGCCAGACCAACTGGGCAGCGAGAAAAACCCCGAGCCCCATGCCGACGATGCCCCACACCACCGTCATAATGGCGAATTGGCGGACCACCTTGTAGTTGTAGGCGGTACTGATAGAAGTGTTCATGGTTCCCCATCCACGGTTCAGTTGAAGTGAAAGCGACTGCGCACGGCAAGGCGCGCTCACTTCGTCTGGAGTTATAGGCAGACTAAAAGCGAGGCAAGCATGAGCAATGAGCACAAGGCCAGTATTGACGGGGGTCAATGGGCGCAGTGTGTGCGGGAGCGGGGCTGGTTGTGGGATGTCGCGCAGGGCGTCGAGGTGCAGTCGGCGCCGACCCTGATCCTCGCCCATGGCGCCGGCGCGCCCATGGACAGTGGGTTCATGAACGATATTGCTGTACGCCTTGCGGGGCATGGGGTGAACGTCTTGCGCTTCGAGTTTCCCTACATGGCCCAGCGGCGCCTGGACAGCGGCAAACGCCCGCCCAACCCGGCGCCCAGGCTGCTGGAATGCTGGCGCGAGGTGCATACCCTGGTGCGACCTTATGTCACTGGGGTGTTGGCGGTGGGCGGCAAGTCCATGGGCGGGCGCATGGCCAGTTTGCTGGCTGATGAACTGCAGGCCGATGCATTGGTGTGCCTGGGCTATCCGTTCTATGCCGCCGGCAAACCGGAAAAACCGCGGGTGGCGCATCTGGCCGATCTGTCAGTGCCGAGCCTGATCGTGCAGGGCGAGCGTGACGCCCTGGGCAATCGCCAGGCGGTCGAGGCCTATACATTGGCAGCCAGTATTGAGTTGTACTGGCTGGCGGCCGCTGATCACGATCTCAAGCCCCTGAAGGCCTCGGGTTTCAGCCATGGGCAGCATCTGGAATCTGCGGCGCTCAAGGTTGCTGCCTTCCTGAAAGCGCTGAGCTGATCCTGCAGGAGCGAGCTTGCTCGCGAAACGTTCACCCGGCCTTCGAATTTGGAGCGCGGTGAAGATTTATCGCGAGCAAGCTCGCTCCTACGGTTGTCGGGTGGATTTTCGGGCATAAAAAAACCGGAAGCCTTGGCTTCCGGTTTTTTGTTGCCGGCCCTAGGGGGCTTAGCGGTTGAAGCGCTCCACCAGCGAGTACTGGGTGTGTGCGGTGCGGGTCAGCGCTTCGCTGAGCTCGGCCGAATGCTGGGCCTGCTCCGAAGTCTGGTCCGCCAGTTGCGCGATGGTGCTGATGTTGCGGCTGATCTCTTCGGCCACCGAGCTTTGCTCTTCGGTGGCGGCAGCGATCTGGGTGGTCATGTCGGTGATGTTGGCCACCGCTTCGCTGATGCCCACCAGTGCCTGGTCGGCTTCCAGCACCCGGGCCACGCCTTCTTCGGCCTGACGATGACCGGCGTCCATGGTCTGCACGGCGGTGGCGGCTGTCTGCTGCAGCTTGGCGATCAGGGTATGGATCTGCCCGGTGGACTCACTGGTGCGCTGTGCCAACTGACGCACCTCGTCGGCCACCACGGCAAAGCCGCGGCCCATTTCACCGGCGCGGGCGGCTTCGATGGCTGCGTTCAGGGCCAGCAGGTTGGTCTGGTCGGCAATGCCCTTGATCACGTCGACAACGCCGCCGATTTCGTCACTGTCCTTGGCCAGTTGGGTTACTGTCAGCCCGGTTTCGCCCACTACCACCGACAGGCGCTGGATGGCTTCGCGGGTTTCCCCGGCGATATCGCGGCCACGGCCGGTCAGGCGATTGGCTTCCTGGGTTGCGTCGGCGGTGCGTTGCACGTGGCTGGCCACTTCCTGGGTGGTGGCGGCCATCTGGTTGACCGCGGTGGCCACCTGTTCGGTCTCGACCCGTTGGCGCTCCAGGCCGCTGGAGCTGTTGTGGGCCAGGGTGTCGGACTGGCGGGCCTGCTCGTTGAGGTGCTCGGCCGTGTCCTGCAGGCGGGTCAGGCAGGTCTTCAGGCGCGCTTCCTGGCTCAGGATCGACATCTCCAGGCGGGCTTGGGCGCCGCGGCTGTCGGTGTACATCTGAGCGATCAGCGGGTCGGAGGTGGTCTGCTCGGCCAGGCGCAACAGGCGCTTGAGGCCGCGCTGCTGCCAGCTCAGGCCCAGCAGGCCCAGGGGCACCGAGAGCGCGGCGGCCAGGGCGAAGCCCCAGTGGGAGTTGAGCCAGGCACCGATCATGAAGCTCAGCTGGCTGACCAGGATGAACGGCAGCCAGTCCTGCAGCACAGGCAGCCACTTGTCACGCTTGGGAATGGCCGACTTGCCAGTGTTGATGCGCTGGTAGAGGGCTTCGGCGCGGCGCACCTGTTCGGCGGTGGGCTTGACTCGGACCGACTCGTAACCCACCACCTGGCTGCCTTCGAAGATCGGTGTCACATAGGCGTTGACCCAGTAGTGGTCGCCGGTCTTGCAGCGGTTCTTGACGATGCCCATCCATGGCAAGCCTTGTTTCAAGGTGCCCCACATGTGCGCGAACACCGCCGCCGGCACATCAGGGTGACGTACCAGGTTGTGCGGTGCGCGAACCAGTTCTTCACGGGAGAACCCACTGATCTCGACAAAGGCGTCGTTGCAGTAGGTGATCACGCCTTTGGCGTCGGTGGTGGAGATCAATCGTTGCTGAGCGGGGAAGGTACGTTCGCGCTGGGTAACGGGTTGGTTATTACGCATGAGTTTTCAATCCGCAAGGCTTTCATCGGTTATCGGCAGGTTTCCGGAATAGTTGAAGGAAATTTCTCTAAATGTCCGGTGACGGTTTGCGAGCTTTTTGTACGTCGTAATATCCCGATGCGTGCGAAATCCGAGAGAAAAGTAATAAAGATCAATGACACGATTTGTAAGGCGGTGTGTCTTAATCTTCAATGAAGTGAGCCGTTGTGAATGGTAGGTCAGTTTTTATCCATCTGAATACGGGTAGCTGCGCGGGTATAGATCCGGCTTTTCCTAGACAAAAATTACCATCCAGTGAAGAATATGCCCCTATTTTTGTAAGAAAAGTGATTTGCTTTTCTTCATGTCCAGCATTTTCTCGGTTAGGTTTGTCTAGGGTCAGCTAGGCTCTAAGTCGCTTCCTTCGAGCCCGCAGTATTTATGTTGGTGAGTTTTTGGCCTGATAAATGATGTGATATTTAGTAAAGGAGTACAGCGTGACACTCGTTCCAGTCATTATTTGTGGCGGTTCAGGCAGCCGTCTATGGCCTGTTTCACGTACTGCTCATCCCAAGCCGTTTATCGAATTGCCCGATGGTGGCAATTTGATTCGAAAAACATACAGTCGCGCTTTGGCGTTAAATGACGTAACAGAAGTATTGACGATCACAAACCGTGATCTCTACTTCAAAACCCTTGATGAATATGTTGCCACTGCGCCGAACTACACCAACTTGGGTTTCGTACTCGAGCCTTTTGGCCGCAACACCGCTGCTGCGGTCGCATTAGCGGCGCAGGAAGTGGCCCGAACTCACGGCCCTGACGCGATTATGCTGGTGTTGCCGGCGGACCACCTGATCGACAATCAGGCGGCGTTCGCTGCAGCAGTCGAGTCTGCATCGCAGCAGGCCCGGGACGGCTGGCTGGTGACTTTTGGGGTGAAGCCCGAATATCCGGAAACTGGCTACGGGTACATTCAAAAAGATACCGACGCGTCATTAGTCAACGGCTTCAAGGTCAAGCGTTTCGTCGAAAAACCAGATTTGGATACTGCGAAAGACTACCTGGCGTCCGGTGAGTATTACTGGAACTCCGGGATGTTCTGTTTCCGTGCGGGCACACTTATTGAAGAAATGGCGCTCTGTGCGCCGGATGTCGCCAGCGCCGTAGATCTATGCCTTGCTGGCTCCGGTGTGATGCAAGGCAGCAGCCATCGCAGCCTGCATCTGGAGCCGGAAAGCTTTGCCAAAGTACCGGACATTTCCCTCGATTTCGCACTGATGGAACGCTCAAACAAAGTGGCGACCATACCTTGTGATATTGGCTGGAGTGACATTGGCTCTTGGAAGGCCATGAGTGAACTCTCGCCAGCGGACGAGCAAGGCAACCGTATCGAAGGCGAAGCCATCCTTCATGCCTCCACCAACAACTACGTGCGCAGCCAGCGTCGACTGGCCGCGTTAGTCGGGGTTGAAAACCTGATCATTGTCGATACGCCGGATGCTTTGTTGGTCGCGCACAAGGACCATGCCCAAGACATCAAGGTAATCACTGCGCAGTTGAAGAAAAACGGTCATTGCTCGCACTTGGACCACACTACGGTGCAGCGTCCCTGGGGGGCTTACACTACCTTGGAAGAGGGCACTCGCTTCAAGATCAAGCGCATTGTCGTAAAACCTCAAGGCTCGTTGTCGCTCCAAATGCATCACCATCGCAGTGAGCACTGGATTGTGGTCAGTGGTATGGCATTGGTCGTTAACGACCAACAACGGTTCTTGCTCAATACCAATGAGTCCACGTATATACGTGCTGGGCACACGCATCGTCTGCAAAACCCGGGGATGATTGACTTGGTATTAATTGAGGTGCAGTGCGGCGATTACCTAGGGGAAGATGATATTGTCAGGTTCGAGGATAGCTACGGTCGAGCTGAAGGCAGTAGGTAATCCGCTAATCATTAGCCCGAGTCAAATCGGGCTGGTGTTTCATTACGTGTTCAGCAGGTCCTGATAGACCTCGATGTGGGCTCGTGTCATTTGCTCCCCCGTGAATAGCAGGTTGTAACGACTCTGCGCCTTTTCGCCCATTACCAATGCTTCTTGCGGGTTGTCCCAAAGGTGTTGCATCGCTTGGCGAAGCGCTGTCGGGTGCTCTGGTGGAACTACCAGCCCGGTTTCGCCGGCAATGTTGATGTACGTAGTGCCCGTACCAATCTCGCACGAGATCATCGGCTTTCCATACATTGCCCCCTCCAGTAGTGACACTCCGAACGCTTCGGAACGAAGGTGCGAGGGGAATACGATGGCTGTTGAAAGTTGAATTAGCGCGACTTTGTCTGCTTCTGGAAGACGGCCCAAAAAGTGGACGTTTTGAAGCCCCATACTTTTTGCTTGCGCCATGAGTTCTTGTTTCTTTGGTCCATCTCCTACGATGACCATAGGGTATCCAGTGCCTTGGAGAGCTTCCATCAATGTGTGAAGCCCTTTGTAGTAGCGCAATACGCCAACAAACAGGAAGAACCGCTCGCTCATTTCTTCCGCCCAGCGTGTCGTTAGAGCAGTGGAGGGGATTGGGTAGCTTTCCTTGTTGAGACCTATAGGAATAATTGTGGTTTTGTCATGAAATGCAGAAAGCTCAGCACTTGATTCCAGGTAGTTGGGGGATGAGACAATGATCCGGTTGACGCTACGCAGAAATATATTTTGGAGTGGGCGGTAGAGCTTTAAGAGAAATTTCTGGTTGATGATGTCAGAGTGGTATGAAACAACGCTGGGTTTTCCGGTGCAACTGGCAAAGTGGATCAAGTCCATGAATGGCCATGGAAAATGGTAATGAATGATATCCGCATTCCGCGCAAGTTCTTTAAACTTCGAATAAACCTCTAACGAAAAGCCTGTTGAGGCAATATTAAGGTTTTCTTTAACGCGATGAACCCGATAACCGTTCATTTCTATTGTGGCTGGAATTGGGTTGGGAGACAGCGTAAGGACTTCGCAGGTCGCCCCCATACGATGAGACTGCTGACAAATTTGATCAATCACTTGCTCTATGCCGCCCATGGTGTCAGGAAGGGCGGTTTTAAAAAAATGCAGAATGCGCATGGTAACTTCCGGCTATGGAAAGATGGATTTGAGCCAGACGGCGTAGGGCTGAAAAAGCCACCACTTTAAGGGAACGCTACCGTGATACTTACGCACCACCGCCATAGCTTCCTGATAATGGCGGCGGCGCAAAGTTTTTGTTTTGGTCGCTTCATGTTCTCGATTGACCGCTACAAACGCGTCGATATATTTGAGAGGGCCCACTATTTTGAAGAGTCGCCACCAAAGATCGTAGTCCATAGCCATATGCAAGGAGGGGTTCACGCCGCCAATATTCAGCCATGCGGATCGTCGAATCAGCGTCGCTGGTTGGGAAATAATGCAGCGAAGCGCTAGCCTGCGCTCGCTGAACGGCTCAACCCAAACCGGTTTGCGTTTTCCGGTATTTTGAATAACGTTCCAGCATTTCCCATAAACGGCTGAGGCCTCAGGTGCTGTTTCAATGGCACTGATCAGTCGTTTTAGTCCGTCCGGCTCGAACCAGTCATCGCTATTCAGCCAGCAGACATACGGTGCTTTACCTTGAAGGATACCTTCGTTGATAGCAGCTGCTTGGCCTTTATCTGGATAGCTGCGCCAACCAGCTAGCTTGTGTTCCCATTTACGGATGATTTCCACCGAGTTATCGGTGGAACCACCATCCAGAACAAACACCTCCACAGGGACATTTTGTTCAAATATGGACCTTAAGGCGTCGTCGAGATAACGCCCTTGATTGAAGGAGGGGACTGTAATCGTAACCAAGGGTTGATGCATTCAGTGGCGATCCAGACGGCTGAGAAAATCTTGGTAGGTCAATGCTATACCTTCACGCAGTTGCGTTTTGGCAGCCCATCCCAAGTTCTTTAGGCGAGTGATGTCGAGTAGTTTACGGGGTGTACCGTCAGGCTGGCTCTGGTCGTATACGATCTGCCCGTTATACCCGACCACCTCCATAATTAACTCTGCTAGTTCGCGGATGGATAGATCACTGCCCATTCCAACATTGAATAGTCCGCTGTCAACGTTGGATTCCATCAAGTGTAGACAAGCATCGGCCATGTCTTCGACGAAAAGGAACTCGCGCTTTGGCTTTCCCGAACCCCAAACTATTAACTCTGATGCGCCGCTAATTTTTGCTTCATGGGCTTTGCTAATCAGTGCCGGCAGCACATGACAGTTTTCCAGGTTGTAGCTGTCATTGGGGCCATAAAGATTTGACGGCATAACGGCTATGAACTTTGCACCGTATTCGCGGTGGTAGTTCTCGCACATCTTTACACCCATGATCTTGGCGAGGGCGTAAGGTTCATTGGTTTGTTCCAGCGGTCCGGTTAACAGGTGGTCTTCGTGGATCGGCTGGGGGCAGTCCCGTGGGTATATGCAACTGGAGCCCAAAAAAAGAAGTCGTTCGACGCCATGTTTCCAAGCGCTGTGAATTACGTTCGCCTCTATCATCAGGTTTTGATATATAAATTCAGCTCTAAAGTTGTTGTTGGCTTTGATTCCGCCTACCTTGCCGGCTGCTAAGTACACAATCTCAGGTTTTTCTGTTGCGAAAAAAGCATCGACAGCAGCCTGTTGAGTCAAATCAAGTTCAGCATGCGAACGGGTGACGAAATTGCTGAATCCAGCGGCGGATAGCCGCCGCTGGATCGCAGAGCCAGCCATACCGGCATGGCCTGCGATGTATATTTTGGCGCGTTTATCCACCTAACTATTACTCGTGGTAATCGTAAACGGAGTAGCCGTGCTTTTTTACCAACTCATCACGGGTCGCTGACTTGAGGTCCTCGGTCATCATTTCATTGACCAGATCCTCAAAGGTGATTTTAGGCGTCCATCCCAGTTTCTGCTTCGCTTTGGTTGGGTCGCCCAGCAATGTTTCCACCTCGGTTGGACGGAAGTACCGCGGATCCACGGAAACTATGCATTTACCGGTTGCGTCGTAGCCTTTCTCATCGACGCCCTGACCTTTCCAGGTAATGTCGATTTCGGCGTGTTTCGCTGCCGCGTTGACGAAGTCGCGAACGCTGTATTGCTTGCCGGTTGCAATAACGAAGTCTTCCGGAGTTTCTTGCTGCAGCATCAGCCATTGCATCTCGACGTAGTCTTTCGCATGGCCCCAGTCGCGCAGTGCATCAAGGTTGCCCAGATACAGACAGTCTTGCAGGCCCAGCTTGATGCGTGCGAGTGCACGGGTAATCTTGCGAGTGACGAAGGTCTCGCCGCGCACCGGGCTTTCGTGGTTGAAGAGAATGCCGTTACAGGCATAGATACCGTACGCTTCCCGGTAGTTGACGGTAATCCAGTATGCGTACAGCTTTGCTACTGCATAAGGGGAGCGTGGGTAGAAAGGTGTGGTCTCCTTCTGTGGAGTTTCCTGCACCAAGCCGTACAGTTCGGAGGTTGAAGCCTGATAGAAGCGGGTCTTCTTCTCGAGCCCCAGGATCCTGATCGCCTCAAGGATACGCAAGGCACCCAGCGCGTCCGAGTTGGCAGTGTACTCTGGCTCTTCGAACGAGACCGCAACGTGGGACTGGGCAGCCAGGTTATAGATTTCGTCGGGTTGTATTTGTTTGATGATGCGGATCAGGCCGGTCGAATCGGTCATGTCGCCATAGTGCAGGACCAAGCGACGATCTGACTCATGGGGGTCTTGGTAAAGGTGATCGATACGGTCGGTATTGAAGGATGATGCCCGGCGCTTTATACCGTGCACTTCGTAACCTTTTTCGAGAAGCAACTCGGCCAGGTAGGATCCGTCTTGACCTGTTACTCCAGTAATAAGCGCAACTTTTTTCATATGCTTCTCTTAACGTATTTGATTCAAAAAATCTTCTTTAGGTACGTAAGCGGGTAGATAGTTCCGCATGATCAATTTGCTCGATCCGGGCCCAAATCACGATCGTCTATACTGCCTCAATGGGGCTGAATTCTCAATGTATCCTGGTAGCTTGTGACTTCTACGGTGTATGGGCAGGCGGCTTTAATTGCTTGTGGCTGAAAATCACGGCGAAGTTGGACATTTATCGCCAGAAAATCAGACATCTCCCTCATACCGCCACTGGAAATGCATTGGTTTTTTGAGAGCTCGTTATTGCCGAAGTGCAAATTTTTTTGATCCAGAACGAATCACTTAATCCTCTCGATCGAGTTTGCCTGGCTTGATAGTCCTAATCGAAGGATGGCACTTTGCCTCTTTTGCCTAGGGAGCATGTCTTGAAGCTGGCAGTGAGAGGGATGTGACGTTGAGTGACGCTATCGCAGCGATGCTTGGCAAGCACCAGCGTAGTATCACTCTGCAATATTCCTCGATATCGATTAGGCACGAGGTTTCTCTTCGAAAGAAGAGTATAGGCAAACTGATCTGGCGAGTATCACAGACAGATTTGTGATGGTTACGAAAAAAAGCAAAAGTTTTGCTAGATTGTTCACACGGTTGAAATATTAAAGTGCATTGATTCAAGTCATCAGAAGCGTTGCCTTGAACTGTCCTTGCTATCCTTTATATATAGCGACAACAAATATAGGCGTATATACGCAAGTATGCCAAGATTTCTGTATTTAGTCTCTGCAGGCCCTGATCGAGAAGCTACACCTCCGATGCTGCCCCGCCACTGAGGCCCATTCCTTTGCCGCAGGTGCAAATTTAAAATGGTTGCCAGCTTTCGTCAGGCATAAGCCAGAAAGCATCATCAATCGCTGAAAATACTGGATGGGAGTCAAATGCTTCTTTTGGATTCAGAGCAGTCAAATTGCCTTTGGCGATGTCTTCGCGTACGAAGAAAGCATTGAAGCAGCAGGTTCCCACTGCGCAGAGTTCGTAGCCCTTTGGCTTCAGAAGGGTCGTCCAGGCGGTCAGGCTTGCTGCCCCTGATTGCTGCCATCTACGGTTGAATTGCTCTCGGTCACGCTGGACGACGCTGTGCCGTTCGCGAAAGCGCTTTTCAAACTCTACGACAATTACGCGAGGTCTGATGTCACGCAGGTTTTCCATGACTGCGAAGTCACCGCCATCGATGTCGATGATGAAGAGGTCGGGTTCCGGTTCCGGGTTGTTTGCCATGAGCAGGCCGTTGATATTTTCCGGGCTAATGGCTTGCTGAACGATCTTCGGCGAGTAGTATTCGGTTTCGCCCTCTCGAGTCCAATGGTAATGCCGCGTCGAAGCTGTGCGCGCGAAAAAGTAACGCATTCTGCTGCACTCAGTTGCATCGAGTTCAAAAATTGTTCCATGCCAGCCATGATTGACCAGCAAATTTGTCGACAGGTTTTCCGGAATCCCAACATCAGAATCGCTGCAGTTGCTGCCAATTTCGATGACATAGCGATTGGTGCAGCCAATATGTGTGAATAGGCGCAACAAGATTCCGTCTTCATCATTTTGCGAAAACGCACGAAACCCGCTTTCCACCAAATCTGAAGGCTCAAGCACTCGTGGGGAGTTATGTTTCCACGTATGCATCAAGTGCTTTTGTTGGGCTGCGTCAGCATTGCTGACGAAATTGCGACGTAGTAGGGGGTTAAAACTTCCTACGTCCTCAGTCGAAAGGCCTTTGTTCAGAAGAATCGTTTCAAAGTGAATCTGACGCTCGCTCAAAGCCTTCAATTCTTGCAGGGCTTCTGCGAGCTGTTGGGACAGTGTATTGAGATCAGACATTTTGTTTTTCTTCCAATAAATCCACTGAGACAACCGGGTGCATATTGAAAATCCCGCCATAGAACGCTGCCAGCGGCGATTCGGTAACCTGCAGCTGTTCAACGTCATGCATCAGCAAGCTGTACTCTTCAAATTCGCTTCTAGAGAAACCTTTATTTGCAACACCCACCGAAAATGAATATTGACCCGCCTTTAGATTCAGATTGAGGTTGAATCTTACGAGGACCTGGGCGCCTTCTTCGCATGGCGCTTCGGGCATTTGCAAGGCAAAAGTGCTGGTCTCAAATATCGAGCGTCCCAAACGGTCCCTGACTATAAGGCCATAGGCAGGGCGCTCGAAGTCCTTGTTCAGTTTGACCACGTATCGAACGGTTAACTGAGTTTCGCTTTCAATGTGGGTGACAGGCTGGTTTTCGGCGTTCAGGAGGGCGAAGTCGATAAGTTCGGCGTCGCCGTTGGTCGTGATGGTTGTAGCTTTTGTCCACGCCTTGGGGCGCTCAATCGCTTCGAGGCTCTCAGTTGCAGGAGCAATGCTCTGATCGATAGATACCTCGCCGCTACTCATGTCGGTTTTTTTGGCAACCAACCCTTGATACAAATCGATCACGTCTCGAGGTGCACCAAAACTGAGTGTTCGGCCATGGCTCAGTAGCAAAGCCTTGTTGCAAATGTGTTTGACCGTGTTGGCATCATGGGACACGAACAGTAACGTCCCCCCGCGTGCGCGAAAGCTTTCCAGGCGTTGGAAACACTTTTGCTGAAAGTAGGCATCGCCTACCGCCAACGCCTCATCAATAATCAAAATGTCGGGCTCGAACGCCGTCGAAACGGCGAAGGCGACACGCATTTGCATGCCACTGGAATACGATGAAACGGCTTGTTCGAAGTGCTCACCAATATCAGCAAACGCCTCTATGTCGGGTATTTTTGCTTCGATTTCACGACGGCTGAAGCCCAGTAGTGCTCCGTTCATATAAACATTTTCGCGGCCGCTGAACTCAGGATTGAAGCCTGACCCCAGTTCAAGTAAAGCAGCTACACGACCGTTGATGCTCACCTTACCTGTAGTGGGGGTGAGGGTGCCGGTGATGATTTGCAAGAGAGTGCTTTTACCGCTGCCGTTCAGTCCGACGATTGCACAGGACTCGCCTTTGCGAACTTCAAGGAAAATTTCGCGAAGAGCCCAGAATTCCTTGAAGTAGTTACGACTTGGCCTGCGGAGCAGGCGACGCAGCCTCGGGTAAATGAATTGCTTGAGTTGATCACGAGGGTGTTCAAATATTTCGAATCGCTTGGAAACGGCTTCCACACGAATTGCGAATTCATTAGAGGACATTCGCGAATCCTTTTCTGGTCTTCTGGAACCAGCCATATCCCGCCCAAGCAAAGCTCAAGGCCACAACAGCATAAACTGCGAGGCCAGCGAAGTTAGGCATTGAACCACTGATTAGTATCGCTCGGGCTTGCTCGATAATGAAGGTGAGGGGATTGAGCATCAGCCAAGGTTGGATTTCGACGGGTAGAGCGGAAATGGGGTAAAAAACCGGAGAGGCGAACAGCAGCAAGGTCATAAGCAGGCCAATGGGGTGGGCGACATCGCGTAAATACACCCCAAGCGATGCAAGTATCCAGGCCAGGCCTAAAGACAGCACGATCAGCGGTGCTATCACCAGTGGCAGAAAAACGACTGTCCAGGGGATGGTGCCGTGAACCAGAAGTTGTGCGACCAACAATACGCCAATACTGACCAACGCGTGGAAGAAGGAGGTGCCCATGGCAATGATAGGGAGAATCTCCAGAGGGAAGACCACCTTCTTTACGTAACTTACGTTGCTCAAAATTAGCGTGGGGGCCCGAGTCAATGTCTCGGCAAACAAGCTATGAACGATCATTCCGGTGAATAGCAGAATCGCAAACTCACCTTTGCTGCCAGGCTCGCCGGTTCCCCAGCGAGCCTTGAACACGACTGAAAAGACCAGCGTGTAAATCACCAGCAACAGTATCGGGTTCGCGAATGACCACAGAATACCCATCATCGAACCTTTGTATCGTCCGATGACATCCCGTTTGGTCATTTGCTGGATCAGGTGCCAGTTTGACCAAACGCTTTTGATCAGTGACAACAGCGAGACGGGGGCGGGTGAGTGCGGGTTCATCTCAGCTTCCGCTTCAGTATTTCAAAGCGAGCCCTGAAGCCTTGGGTCTTGATCGCCTGGATCTGAGCCTTGACCCATGCCTTGTTAAGGAACAGCCGGGCGATGTGCTGCCGCGGCGACTCTACGACGACAGGGGTGGGTACTTCAGGCATGTAGAACCCTGCCGAAACCTTAAGTACTCCAGGATTGAAATCCTTGATTAGTTCGGTTTCTGCGGCCTCATCCCAAGTTCTTTCGGGGAACGACTGACGGATATCCAATGTGACGGTAGCAGGCAGCAGGTGCTTGATTTTACCGCTGATCATTGCCGCCAGTGGCCGCCCGTCAAGATAATGGAGTGCGATACCCAGGTCGGCAGGGAGCGACGCAGTCCTGAAAATGAAGCGGCCATATCCGGGTGGGCCGGCAGCGTCCACATGACCAAAGTCGATCAACTCGTGAACGGTATGCACAGGCGAGTGACCATCGTCCATGATCACCGCGGTTGCCGCGCAGTTCACTTGATCGTCGCTTTGCAAGGCGCCAGCTAGAACGGTCAGGTGGTTGAAGAACAGCTTTTCATTCGGTGCGACAAATATGATCGCGTCGGATTCCGCTGCGTCGTTTACCAGTTCCTGAAGAATTTCTCCTAGCGGACGTTTGCTCTTGATTCCAGGATGAATGCCGTACCTGTAGGCTTCAACTTCCTTTATCTGAATCGGAATAGGCGAGGCGCTGAGGATTCTTGAAATTTCCGGTTTCAGGCTGCCAGCGATTACCTTATCGATGACCAGCGTGGCGGTGAAGTTTCTGTAATCCTGATGGCGGACACTTTCGACGTGTGCTTTCAGAGCCGCAGTAGAGTACTCGGGCATCAAGAGGTTTAGGCTGATATGTGTTTTTTCGCCTTCGGTCCCAAGATGTCGTGTGACTAATTGTTGCTTGCGCTCCTTCAGGCCACTGTACAGTTCCTTCAAGCTGCCGATCAGCGAGTAATGGCCGTTGAAGATAGCCTGTGCCTTTTTGATCTTGGCCATGGCCTCTTCGGGATTGCTTTTTATCCAGCTGAGGTGGGCTGTGATATCGCCGTAGATCTGCTCCATCGGAGACCGGCTGTCGATATAAAGAAGTGAATCGCCAAAGAATTTTTGCGCGAAAGGATTCTCATCGCAGATGACAAGGGTGCCAGCAGCAATGGTTTCGAACAGACGGTTCGACATCATTTCCGAGTCGCGGTGGGCCTGGGAGGACAGTACCAGTGCCGCCCCCGCTTTGGCGATCTCGTTGATCATGGAGTTTCCGTCGAACGGAATCTCTCGAACGTAGCTCTGATAACCTTCCCAGACACGTACGCCCTGAAAAATAGTTGGGCCGTAGATTTTCAGCAGACCGGTAGGGTCGAGTCGCTTGAGCACTTCCTGCTGGCGCGATTGACGACTGCTGACGATCGCTTCCCAGTTAATACCGGCGTAGAACAGTTTGCCGTCACCCAGCGAAGGTTCATGTACGATCTGGGGGGTGGAGTGGTACAGCTTGAAGTGCGCGGGTAAGTGCGTCGTAGCGCCACGTACCATTCGGGCCACATGGTCATCGGCGGCAATGGAGCTGCAACTGAGGAAGTCATCGTGCGTGGTCAGGTTGCGCGAGCAACGTTGATAGCCCCACTCATGGTAGAACTTCAGCGGGTTCCAGAGTGCGACAAAGGAAAACGCGTCGTAGCGCTTTGGGGTGTCGTAGTGGAGGTGAATCACAAAATCGACATTCGCCTTGGACGCTTTTATATCCGGAGCGGAGACGAAGCCGCCATCGGCGAGGATTTCAACGCATTCAACCCCAATGGCTTTGGCTGCCAGTTTTAGACGTGCGATGCACTCATCTTCTGCGGTTTTAATACCTGGCCAAAGTTTTACAACTCCGAAGCGACCAAATAAACCCTCGGGCAGAGGGAAATCATTGTTCATTACATTGGATCCAAATGTAGGAAATTAAAAGATGACGGTTCGCCTGCGGTGCTTGCATCAGATGTCGATACGTGCGTCCGGGGTCGGCGACTCAAGCAAGTTCAAGAAGTCCTCGTAGGCGCTTTTGAGCCCTGTTTTTTCATCAATTTTAGGTTTCCATCCAAGCGCTCTAATCTTGCTGCTATCCAGTAGCTTGCGGATAGTGCCATTTGGTTTGTTCGTGTCGTAAACGATTTTTCCCTCATAGCCGACGACCTCCGCAATCATCGCAGCAAGGTCGGCGATGGCGATATCGTGATTACAGCCGATGTTGTAGAGGTCGTCAGTGGTTGGCGCGAGCATTACGCACTTCATTGCGTCGGCAAGGTCGTCAACATGCAGGAGCTCGCGTCGTGGAGTGCCATCGCCCCAAACGACGAACTCTTTCTGCTGCAGGACTTTGGCCGCATGCGTACGACGGAGAATTCCCGCAACGACATGGCTGTGTTGAGAGTGGTAGTTGTCACCGGGGCCATAAAGATTTGGCGGGATAACGGAGACGAAGTCACAGCCATATTGTTTGCGGTAGGCCCGGCACATTTCAATGCCAGCAATTTTGCTGACAGCGTACGCGCGGATACTATCTTCCAAAGGGCCCGTGAGTAGCGTCTCTTCGGTAATAGGTTGTGCTGCATTTTTGGGATAGGTGCAGTTGGTGGCGACAAAGAGTAATTTTTTGGTCCCGAACTTGTGAGCGCCAGAGATGACGTTCGTTTGAATCATCAAGTTGTCGTAAATGAACGATGCAGGCAGCGTTGCGTTGGCATGAATGCCGCCGACCTTGGCGCCGACATGAAAGATATAGTCCGGGCGGTGCTCTGCCATCCAATCGTATACAGCAGCCTGGTTGGTAAGATCCAAATCGGCCCTAGACGTCAGCAGTAGTTGGGCATCCTCGTCTTTAAAATTCCGGACTACAGCAGAGCCAAGCATTCCTTTGTGCCCTGTAATCCAAACTTTTTTTCCGGCGAAGTGTGGTACGGAACCCTGTACTGATGCCTTGACGCTTGTTGCAGACATTTGATCATCCTAATTATTTGGAAAGCTTCGCAAATTCACCTTCACCCTGCATCCGTTCGTCCTGCGCCGCCATCAAGGTAAGTTATCGGTACCCTGCGCAGCGTGCGGTCAAGCAAGCCTTTTTGCCCCACGTACAACACACTCATCTCAGAAGGGGAGCTCAGGTCGAAAGTCGCCTTTATTAATCCCAGCACGGTAATTGCGAGCTCCGTTTTCTGTTGTCCACTCTGGTCGGAGGACTGTGGGTTTGTATCCTGTCAAAGTGCCATTCGGTAAACTTGGGTTGATGGCTATTTGCCCACTTTGTATCGTTCACCAGCGACCTACTTTAATCAAAATCAAGACATTAGCTCATCTCGCGCTGCCTAGAGGGTCTGTATGGGGGAAGGGTAACAGTGAGGTCGGTTTTGGCAACCGCCTCTTCCTGTAGCCCTTCTGCAGAGGTGCTGCGTTACATCGGCGATGTTACCACGTCGTATTTTTTTTTCCTCCCCGACAAGGGCATTGGCACATTTTGCCCACTGACGCGGCACTGGCCGCTGATCGGGTTGGGGTGAGTCCAGTGGACGCTGCATCGTAAACGTTAACCTTCTGACATTGCTCTGCAAAAGGCCATGTTTGTTCAGGTAAAGACACAGCCTGGGCCAGACAAGTTCAGATTGTCAGCGTCAAATATCAGGTCGTATTGCCGCGCGATGGATTTTCTTTGATCATGGGCGCGCCAGGTGTTCGTTGGGAGATACCCCCACAGATCTGCCCGAAACTGATGAGGCTCTCGATAGTCCGGGCTGGGCCTGCGGTAACGTGGTCAGATATCTCACACGAACATCCTGTTCGCCACTGGATACTTTTGCGATGACTAAAGTCGTATTGATAACGTATTGAGGCATTAATTTACGATCAACGGTGTTATTTCCTTGGCGTATAGACCTGATCCTTCTGGTGTCAGGTGCACGATGTCATAGATCAGGGGTTTTTCATCGGGAGATGCCATTGGGCAGGACCCGTTAGGGCATACCGCTTTTGTCAGTGATACATAAGCAATACGGTTGTGATGAGAGACCACCTCACTGACGGCAGCCTCGGACCGTTGCATGACCTCCCAATCAACATCATTTGACGAGTTGAAGTTGAACATCTTGCCTTTTATCCTATCAATCATGATCAAGGGAACGCTGCGTTTGAAAAGTGGCGCTTCACCTATTACAACCACTTTAGTCAAGTTCAAGGTGTCTACTTTATCCAGCGTTCGATCTAAGGACGCCATGTATTCGGGCGATATTGGCCAGCCGGCAGTAATGATTAGAATATCGGGTCGAGCGGCCTCGATTTTTTTTAAGAATATTTCGTTTGCATTCTTGCAGTAAGGGCGTGCCGGCATATCCATGCCTAGAATCGGAGCGCATGCTGAGGCCGTTAACTGCCCAAGTGAGATGTTATGTTCGCCAAGTGTTTTACGTAGCCCCATATAGAGGTGTGCGGCATGACTGTCTCCCCAAAGAAGCGCCATTTTCTTTTTTCCAGAGGGTACACAACGTAGGAGGTCCGTTTTAGCGGGATCTTGATCCGGGTCTAGAAAACATTCCCCCGCTTGATAATCCTTAGTTGGATTGTAGGACATCGTCGTAAGCACTTGATCGATTCGACTTTGGGAAGATGAGGGGAAGCCGTGTTTGTGTGAGATGAACCATCCTATGGCTACCACTAGGCAAAGAGACATAGATGCGACTGACAAGATGTGTGCAGGCGTCCATTGCTTTTTTGCGTAACGGAAAGTTTGCTCAATCAGTTTGTAATTTAACCAAGCTAAAAGAATGGCCATTGCAAAAATCACCAGTGCGGCGATCTCTTTGTCTGCATTAGGGAATGCGCGTTTGGCGAATACAATCAAAGGCCAGTGAACGAGATACAGGGAGTACGATATTTTTCCCACGAATACCATCGGTCGGGAGCCCAAGAGCATCGACATCCTGTCGCCTTGCTCGCCAGCCATGATAATGAGCGCTGCGCCTAAGCACGGTAGGGCTGCGGCGATTCCAGGGAACGGGGTTTGACTATTGTAGAAGAATATTGGGTAAGCCAATCCGGCCATGCCCAGCGCAAACAGGCATAGCGAGATTATCGGAGGTTTTTTTAGGTGTAGCGCAGGAAGTGCAATCAAACTCCCGATAAGAAGCTCGAATGCACGAAACGGCAGAAGATAAAACGACGCGGTTGGGTTTGTAGAGAGTAATTGCTGCGAGAAAAACAACGATACAGCCAGCATGATAACGATGGTTGCGGGTATCAACCGTTTTGAAACTTTCGAAAGTCCCAGGATGATTAACGGGAAGAAGATATAGAATTGCTCCTCGATACCAAGTGACCAAAGGTGCAGAAGCGGAATCTCATCCGCGGAGGGCGAAAAATAATTGAGGGTGGCATAGAAGTAGATGTTTGCGGAGAAAAGCGCTGAGGCGATAGCGGATTTTGCGTAGTTTGCAAGTTCACTTGGATACTGTAGGCAATAGGCGGCAATCGATGTTGTGACTATCACCGACAGAAAGGCAGGCAGGATCCGGCGTGCTCGTCTTACGTAGAAATTCGCGATGGAGAATGAGTCGTTGCTAGTCTCTGCGTAGATGATCTTCGAAATAAGGTAGCCAGAAATCACGAAAAATATGTCGACCCCGACAAATCCGCCAGGAAGTAATCCGACATTCAAATGGAAAATCACCACACTCAGGACGGCTATCGCCCGGAGTCCATCAATATCTGAACGGTACTTCATGTCTTGGAAAAATCCTTGTGGTTACTCAGTTTATGGGGGGGATTCTAACCGTGAAAATGACTTTTTTGATCTGTTTTTCGTTCCGGATTCGGAATTAGGATGGATTAACCAAATTCTGCACGGGGTAGTTTTCGCCACAAAAAATGATGTGAATCGCCCCGAGTTTCGTAGGCACCTCTTTGCCTTAGAATGAGGCCAATCAGGAGGTGCCATGAGCAACCCACGTTATCCCGAAGAATCCAAAATCCAAGCAGTCAATCAAGTGACCGAAAACAAGCTACCCGTTGCTGAGGTAGCTGCCCGTCTCGGCGTGTCGACGCATAGCCTCTATGCCTGAATAAAGCGCTACAGCAAACCTCAAGTAGAACGGCAGCAGGATGATGATCAGCACGCTGAATTGCGTCGCCTGCGAGCGGAATTCAAGCGCGTCACTGAAGAGCAGGCATATTAAAAAAGTCCGCCGCATACTTTGCCAAGGAGTGCGGCTGAAGTACGCCTTTATCAAGCTGCGCGCGGGCGACTATTCGATTCGACGGCTTTGCCTGGCGCTGAAAGTCCATCCCAGCGGTTATTACGCCTGGCTGGCTGAGCCGCAATCTGTACGTGCCAAAGACGACCAGCGACTGGTGGGTTTGATCAAGCATTTCTGGCTGGAGAGCGGCGGCGTTTATGGCTGTCGCAAAATCCATGACGATCTGCGCGAGGTCGGTGAAGACTGTGGTCGGCACCGTGTGGCGAGGCTAATGCGTCTTGCGGGACTGCGCTCTCAGACAGGTTATCGACGTCGCCCGGTAAAGTACGGCGGTAAGCCAGCGGTCGCCTCGCCCAATTTGCTGAAGCGCCAGTTCGATGCCGTAGAACCCAACAAAGTTTGGGGCATCGACATCACCTACATTCGCACGTATGAAGGCTGGTTGTATTTGGTGGTGGTGCTGGATCTGTTTTCTCGTCAGGTCGTTGGCTGGTCAATGAAGTCGCAGATGACCAGTGATCTAGCTATTGATGCGTTGTTGATGGCGGTTTGGAGGCGTAAACCGAAGCAAGAGGTGATGGTTCATTTCGGCCTGGTAGCCAGTACAGCAGCTCCGATTGGCGCAGCTTTAATTTGATTGCCAGCATGAGTCGCCGAGGCAACTGTCATGACAATGCTGTGGCCGGGAGCTATTTCCAGCTTCTGAAACGGGAACGGATCAGGCGGAAAACCTACACCACGCGGGAAGATGCTCGTAGTGATGTGTTCGATTACATCGAGATGTTCTACAACGTTAAACGTCGGCATGGCTTCAACAAACAACTGTCGCCGGTAGAGTTTGAAAAGCGTTACGCAATGAGTTTGCAAGGTGTCTAGAGAGTCCGGGGCGATTTAATTTTATTCTCGGGAGGCCGTGAGCAATAGGAGCAACCGTTAGGAGGTGGTTCTCCCCAGAGTGCGAAACTTTATCACATGAGTAATCGTGAGCACTGCTGCTTACTCTACCCGGCTCTGATCCCGTGGGGGGGGCAGGGCCGGGCTTTAATCGGATCTAAAGATCTGTGGGGGACGAGCACTGCCTTCAGCTGGATCTCTGGCCGTTAGGGGGCAACGCTCGCCATCAAAGCGGAATAGTGCAACTGATGTTAGAGAACCAGGCATTGCCATCCTGTACCAGAGCGAATCGTAACTGTGATGATTCGGTCTTGCTAGCGCTCGGTAACTGGAGGGCACTGAGAGGGACTGTTAGCGTCTCGCTTTCGCCCGGCGGTAGAACGCGATTACTCGATGCACGATATCCATTGTCCCATTGAGTGACTGCTCCATCTGTTCTTTCAATGTGATATCCGATTTTTATCGGGAATTGTCCTGCCCCTATGCTCCAGTTGAAGTTACTTTCATTGGTTAAAGTCAATGTCAGGTTTTTATATGAAGATGTACCTTCTTCTCGGGTGCAGGAGAGACTGCCTTTCATGGCTTCAAGTGGAGTAATCGCAGAATCACCCGTGCCCTTTGTTAATACTGTTCCGTCCAGAAATAATTCTGGGTGCGTCTTGTTGTCGACAGTAACTGGGATGTTTCCAGGGTAACTATGGATAAAGGCGACAAGCATGTCCCGGTTTAACAATATAGGGTAAAGATTTTTGTTTGCCGCTTCTTTTGAATTGATTTCAATAGTGCTGATATTTTTGTAGTCAGGTTCGTAGTGTATACGGTATCCAGGATCATCCAGGAGTGCGTAGGCAAGATTGCTCGCGTCGTCCTCGACTACCTTGTAGTTACGCGCCTGTAAGGTTTGGTGAATTGCCGAATACTCCTCGCCTTTGACGACAGTTCGGTCGATTACAATAGATTTGAAACCCAATGCTTCGATTTCGGTCAGTTGTTGCGTGAAAGTGAGTTTAGATATCCTGTAATTCCAGTCATCTGCTGGGCTATTTTTCGCGCCACCATTGCTCCAGTGAATTGTGTGTGAGTTTAGGTAAAGGCGGACTTGGGAAAAAGCGCCCCACCCGTAGTAAGGGCTTTCGCGTAAATATTGAGCGTAAGGGTATTGATAGACCATTGAGTTTTTTGGAATGGTCTGTTCTAACTGGCTAACGAAATTGCGCTCTGCTTTATACTGATCTGCAAAGGGTTGATTTCTGCGGTTCGAAGTCGCAGGGATCTGATCGAACAGTCCTACGATAGTAATAGTTAGAATCAGTACTGAAGCGATCATTCGTCCTTTTTGTTCTTTGCGATCTCGCCATCCATCAGCTATTCGGGCGCCGAATAATAGTAGGAAGAAAATAAGGAGTACGGCGAAACGATCATAGGCACGGATGGTAGGGAATATCAAAGCTACCAGAGTGCCAATGCCTCCAAATATGCAGCACAGCAATGAAAATAGGATTAAGGGGAGTAGGGTGTCGATCAAGCTCAATTGATTATTGGTTGTGGCGGAGGTGTCAGCTTTTCTGAGTATGGGAAGTGCTAGAGCGGTGAGTGCTGCCGCAAGTAATAGTGATCCCAAAAGGCCGAGAGAGACTGCGGCAACGGATGAGTATTTTCTTGCGGCGGTATTAGAGCTTAGGATTTTCTCTCCTGCTTTTGCGATTGACGGTATTCTATGATTGGTGGCGGGAGCGATAAGTTGCTTCAGGCTTGTGCTATAAACTTCAGCCTCAAAAGGGTGCTTTATCAACACGGGATCCGCTGTATTTCCCGTGGGGTAAAACTCACTGTGATGATTTTTTTTGTAAGTGTAGAGTGGTAGCTGTATCAGTAATGACGCTGCGACAAGCAGCAAAATATAGATGGTAGAGGGGGTAAGCAGGATAGGTTTTTTCCAGCCCACCAATACAGCTCGGGCACCAGCTGAAAATCCGAGTGTGAGTAGTATGAAAAACGCGTAGTACCCATCGGATATCGCTATGAGTAAAATGAAAAGTGCGCCGAGCAGAAAAAAACGATCAGTTATAAGTTTTTTGGGGGCTGCCAAAAGTATGTGATCAAATTTTCCCTGTAGAGTCCATATTACAGAAACGAGGGCAAGAGGAACTATGAAATAATTGGGTATAAAAGAGTAAATAAGAAAATTTATTCTGAAGGTAGTAAAGGCAAATAGGAAGGCGACACAAACCCCGCAGAGCCTAGAGATATTAAGCAGTCTGCAAGCAGTGAAAGATGTGAGTGCGATCAATGAAAAGTTCAGCAGGTAGTAGAATTGCTGAAGGTAAATTGGGTCTTTGATAAAAAAGTTTAGACCCAGCATGATGACTGAGTGCAGTGCGCTGGTTTGTGCGGCGGCATTGTGATGCCAGCTTGCAACTTCTGGTGCTCCTAGGAATGGATTGCTAAGCACCCATCCCGTATCGGTTAATACTTTCGTCAGGGTCAATTGCCATATGTCATCCCCATTTCCATATATCATAGGGATCGACATGTCCCAATGGTTAAGCCCTAGAACATAGTAGCCTAGCACCATCGGTAGAATTATCAGAAGGCCAATGTAAATTCCCAGTTTTTTTAGTAATGGCTTTTTGTTTTGGCGCAATGCTTCTTGCATCCTGGAATGTACCTTGTGTTTTTTTAACTTGCGTTATTTTTGAAGATGAATAATTTGCAGGCGATGAACATCACGGTGCTGTAAATTACTATTCCACAGAGTTGCGCAATGTAAGGATTGATTTTCAGGGCGTTTAACGCGAGTAACACTGCAGCTGCGTTCAATAAATAGGCGATAATGGCGCACAGTATATATTTAGGGAACGAGTGCCTCGCAGGGTTCGTGCTTTTAAATGTCCAGATGCTATTCAGGATAAAGCTAATGGCCAAGCCTACGGCATAACCCACAGCATTAGCCGTCAGCGGGCCGAGGGATGTAAAGTACATGATTGCATAGATAGCGGCCAAACCTGTCAGCGTGTTTAACACGCCGACAAGTAAGAATTTCATCGTCTGAATGGCCAGTGCAATCATTCTGGCGCTCGCGCAGACATACGGTACTGAGCACCTAGTGCGAGCCAATTCAACTTCCGCTCCAGCGGGCGCAGATAGCTCAAGAAGGCCGGAAAGAAAAGTTTGTAGTCAACGCTGGGTTTTGCCCAGCCACCGGCAGTTGCGCGCTTCGCCATAGTCCGCCCCAGAATCAGTTTTGCGTTTACATCAAGGGGGCAGGTGTTCACCGCTTTTACGGTCAGTGGATTCAGCGGGTTATGCTCATATATCGTTAGAATTCCTCCTGGTTTGGTGATACGTAGCAACTCCTTTAACCAGTGATCATGGTCTTCGTGCGGTATATGGTGAAAGACGCAAGCTGTGAATACGATATCCTGGCTGTGTGTAGGCAAAGGGATAGTGTTTTCAATCTGTACGTATCTTTCGTCACCGGGGAATCTGATTTTTGCGATTTCAATACTGCGAGATGAGACATCCCCGCAAGTAATCGCACTGCCAGGGAAATATTTTCTGAAGAAGGGTAATGAGTTTCCGATACCGCTGCCGAAGTCAAAAACAGAGGCCGAGGGCAGTTTTTGATCTGCTACTAGCGCTGCCAAGTCTGCAATTTTGTATTCAGAAAAAAACTCCGGGTTTTCGCCGGTAATTGCGACGTTCTCTTTATGCTGATCATGGTACTCGTCAGCAAGTAGATCGAATTCGGCACGTACGCGTTGATCTTTATCCGGGTTGATATTATCGCTCAATTCGATGTCTCCTTGTTGGGCTCCGTTTTGATCTCCTTGTCCAGAGATGAGACTATCTCTTGAATAATAAACAAAGGTCGGCCTTTGGTTTCTATATAGAGTCTTCCCAAATACTCTCCCATGACACCAGCAACAAATAACTGCATGCTGCCCAGCGCCAGCATGATCACTGCCAGGGATGTCCATCCTTCTACACTGTTGCCTGTGAAGTAGTGAAGCAACACATAACCCAATAGCAGTACTGTGGCCGCCCCGAAGCCAATGCCTAAATACGATGCCATGCGCAAAGGGCGTACAGAGAATCCGGTGATTGCATCTATTGCAAACTTAATCATCTTCGACAACGGGTACTTTGTTTCCCCGGCGAATCGTGCTGCGCGCTCATAGGGAAGGGCTTCTTGCTTAAGACCGATCCAACTGACCATTCCGCGAATAAAGCGATGATGCTCAGGCATTCCGTTCAGCAAGTCGACGGCTCGACGACTCATCAGGCGGAAGTCCCCGGTATCTGCAGGGATGTCGATGTCTACCATCCGGTTAAGCATGCGATAGAAGAAGTGAGCCGAAGCCTTTTTGAACATCGTCTCGCCGTCGCGTTTAATCCGCTGGCCGTAGACAACGTCGCATCCGTGGTCCATTCGTTCCATCATTTTTGATAGCAGTTCTGGAGGATCCTGAAGGTCGGCGTCGAGGATGAAAACCCGATTGCCCCGACAGAGTTGCAAGCCGGCTGACAATGCAAGTTGATGACCATGGTTGCGTGAGAGATTGATGGCAACCACGCGGCGATCAATTTGCGACAGATCCTGCATGATTTTCCACGTTGAATCCCTGGATCCATCATTGATCAGGACGAGTTCGTAGTCATCGTTAAGTTGCTCTGTACAGACGGCGGTAACTCGTCGGTGCAACTCGAGAATCCCGTCTTCCTCGTTATAACAAGGAATGACTACAGATAATGTTGGCCCTGCCATTGATTCATCCTTAATTCTGAAAAGATTGCGTCATTTGCGTTACATGGACGAATGCCATGCATAGGCATGGGCAATGATATCGTCTAAAGCAGGGTAACGTGGGGTCCAGTTCAAAGCCTTCCTTGCCTGTGCGGAGTCCGCGACGAGCACTGATGGGTCGCCCATGCGCCTGGCTACAAACTCATGAGGAACTGCCTGGCGAGTGATTCGTTGCACGCTATTCAGAACATCTTTAACGCTATAGCCGGCGCCGTTCCCCAGGTTCAGCTTCAGGGAGTCGCCCTGATTTCGCAAATGATTCAATGCCGACAGGTGGGCGGCGGCTATGTCGCAGACGTGAATGTAGTCGCGCACGCATGTGCCATCGGCAGTTGAGTAGTCATCGCCAAAAATTTTCAGCGAAGGGCCGTTGCCCAGGGCGGCATTGATTGCCAAAGGTATCAAGTGCGTTTCCGGCTCATGGCGCTCGCCTAGCGAACCGTCTGGTTGAGCGCCTGCAGCGTTAAAGTACCGCAGGCACACGTGACGTATACCGTAGGCCTGTTCGTAATCAGGTAGAACCTGCTCGACTGCGAGCTTGGATCGGCCATAAGGATTTATCGGAACGGTTTGGTGAGCCTCGCAAATAGCGCCATTGGTAGGGCTCCCAAAAATGGCCGCAGTAGATGAAAATATGAAGTTCTTGATCTGATGGTGCGCCATGCTCGCCAGCAAGGCGAGGGTCTTGCTCAGATTGTTCTCGTAATACTTCGCAGGCTGCAGGACCGATTCCCCCACTTGAATGTAGGAAGCAAAATGCATTACTGCGTCGATCTCATGTTCCTGAAAAATTTGCTCGAGGAGTTCGCGATTACCAGCGTCCCCGACAATAAGAGGCACGCTCTGAGGCACGGTGTCGGCAAACCCGGAACTCAGGTCGTCGAGCACGACGGCTCCCAAGCCCTCTTCAGTCAGCATTCTCACCATGTGAGAACCTATATAACCGGCGCCCCCAATAACCAGTACATTTTTCGCCGTCACACCGCCTCTCCTTCGATGGCTTAGAGTCCGTTTTGCACATTCAATAAAATGGCGCTTGTTAATCCTTCTGACACTATATCAATCTTGGTGCGTGCCTGGGCCTTGCAGCATGCGCTTTGAACGTTTTTTGACGCTGCAGGTTCAAGCCAACATCGGATAAGTAAACAACCCAAAATGCAGCAAATTCAGCCCGAAATGCGTAACAACCGCGGCCCCCAACCCCCCGAACCGATACGCTAGTCCATACCCGACGCCAGCAATAGTCGCCAGCAACGTCCATTGCCATCCCGCACCTAAGTGCACCAACCCGAACAGCAACGCCGCCAAAAACAGCGCCAGATTCTCCCCATACGGCAACTGCTTGAACCGACGGCTTAACCCGCCCTGGATGTACCCGCGAAACAGCGCTTCCTCCACCAGCGTCACCAGAAGCAGGTTATTCAAAACCCATAGCCAAGCCTGTTCCGGCCACTTCGGCGCCCAACTGATGACGCCCAACAACGCAGCGCCGCCCAATGCGGCAATCGCCGTCAAGGCCAACGCCAGCGCCATGGCACAGATCGACAGGCGCAAGGAGCGGCGTGCAACAATCCACGGGCATACCAGCAGCAGCCAGAAGCCGATCAGCGGCTTGTCCTGGTTCAGGTACAGGGAGAAGGGCACGGCATCGTCGGTGAAGCGTTGCGGGTCGATGGCCCGGCCATTGTAGAACCCAGGCAGCCAGTGCATGGCCAGGGCCAGGGCGAGCACCACGAACAGGCCGTGGCCCAGGTACTGGCCGACGCGGCTGCGTTGCTGGCGCACGGCAAAGCCGGCAGCCAACAGCAGCAAGATCGACAGGGCGGCCAGCAGGCCCAGTTGCCCGTAGCTCAGGGCCAGTGCGTAGCCAATGGAAAGAAGTGCCAGGTACATCCATGGCAGAGCGGTCATGGGGAATCCTTGTTGCGTAAGAATGGGTATTGCAGAGACGTAGTACTGCGCCGGATCTGTAGTCGCCATTGCGACCAGTGAGTCAGATTTGGCGGGCGCGCAGTATAACCACCTCGTCCTGGCACGGCAGCCCAATGCAAAACACCGCCCGAAGGCGGTGTTTTTTTCAGGCAGCGTCAGGAGGCAATCAGTTGCCGCAGAACGTAGTGCAGGATCCCGCCGGACTTGAAGTATTCCACTTCATTCAAGGTGTCGATGCGGCACAGCACCTCGATCTTCTCCTGGTTGCCATCCTCACGGGTGATCACCAGGGTCAGGTTCATCCGCGGCGTCAGTTCTGTACCGCTGAGGCCGAGAATGTCCAGGGTTTCCTTGCCGGTCAGCTTCAGGCTCTTGCGGTTCTGGTCCAGCTTGAACTGCAAGGGCAGGACGCCCATGCCCACCAGGTTGGAGCGGTGGATACGTTCGAAGCTTTCGGCGATCACTGCCTTGACTCCCAGCAGGTTGGTGCCTTTGGCCGCCCAGTCGCGGCTCGAACCGGTGCCGTATTCCTGGCCGGCGATCACTACCAGCGGCGTGCCGTCGGCCTGGTAGCGCATGGCTGCGTCATAGATCGCCAACTTCTCGCCGGTGGGAATGTACAAGGTGTTGCCACCTTCCTCGCCGCCGAGCATTTCGTTGCGAATGCGGATGTTGGCGAAGGTACCGCGCATCATCACTTCGTGGTTGCCGCGCCGTGAGCCGTAGGAGTTGAAGTCCCGCGGTTCCACGCCCTTGTCCCGCAGGTAGCGGCCAGCCGGGCTGTCGGCCTTGATGTTGCCGGCCGGGGAGATGTGGTCGGTGGTCACCGAGTCCCCCAGCAGGGCCAGTACCCGGGCGCCGCTGACATCGGTGATCTGCGGCAGCGGGCCGGCGATGTCATCGAAGAACGGCGGGTGCTGGATATAGGTGGAGTCGTCCTGCCACACATAGGTGGCGGCCTGCGGCACTTCGATGGCTTGCCACTGTGCATCCCCGGCGAACACTTCGGCGTACTCCTTGTGGAACATCCGAGTGTTGACCTGGGCCACGGCGTCGGCGATCTCCTTGCTGCTGGGCCAGATGTCCCGCAGGTACACCGGCTGGCCGTCCTTGCCCTGGCCCAGAGGCTCGCTGCTGATGTCGATGCGCACCGTGCCCGCCAGGGCATAGGCCACGACCAGGGGCGGCGAGGCCAGCCAGTTGGTTTTCACCAGTGGATGCACCCGGCCCTCGAAGTTGCGGTTGCCCGACAGTACCGAGGCCACGCTGAGGTCGGCCTGCTGGATGGCTTTCTCGATCGGCTCCTGCAGCGGGCCGGAGTTGCCGATGCAGGTGGTGCAGCCGTAGCCCACCAGATCGAAGCCCAGTTGGTCCAGGTAGGGCGTCAGGCCGGCAGCCTTGTAGTAGTCGGTCACCACCTTGGAGCCTGGGGCTAGCGAGCTCTTGACCCAGGGTTTGCGTTGCAGGCCTTTTTCCACGGCCTTCTTCGCCACCAGGCCGGCGGCCATCATGACGCTGGGGTTGGAGGTGTTGGTGCAGGAGGTGATGGCCGCGATCACCACGGCACCGTTTTTCAGGCGATAGGTCTGGCCGTCGTACTGGTAGTCGGCTTCGCCCACCAGGTCCGCGTTGCCCACCGCCACACCACCGCCACCTTCGCTTTCCAGGCGGCCTTCTTCCTTGCTGGTGGGTTTGAACTGCAGGTCGAGGAAGTCAGTGAAAGCCTGGGCAACGTTGGGCAGTGCAACCCGGTCCTGCGGCCGTTTGGGGCCGGCGAGGCTGGCCTCCACGGTGCCCATGTCCAGCGCCAGGCTGTCGGTGAATACCGGCTCCTTGCCCGGCAGGCGCCACAGGCCCTGGGCCTTGCTGTAGGCCTCCACCAGTTTCACCAGTTCGTCGGGGCGCCCGGACAGGCGCAGGTAGTCCAGGGTGATGTCATCCACCGGGAAGAAACCGCAGGTGGCGCCGTATTCCGGCGCCATGTTGGCGATGGTGGCACGGTCCGCCAGGGGCAGGTCGGCCAGGCCGTCACCGTAGAACTCGACGAATTTGCCGACCACGCCTTTCTTGCGCAGCATCTGGGTCACCGTCAGCACCAGGTCGGTGGCGGTGATACCTTCCTTGAGCTTGCCGGTGAGCTTGAAGCCGATGACTTCGGGAATCAGCATCGACACCGGCTGGCCGAGCATCGCCGCCTCGGCTTCGATCCCGCCCACGCCCCAGCCCAGTACGCCAAGGCCATTGATCATGGTGGTGTGGGAGTCGGTGCCCACCAGGGTGTCGGGGAAGGCGTAGGTGCGGCCGTCCTCGTCCTTGGTCCAGACCGTGCGCCCCAGGTATTCCAGGTTGACCTGGTGGCAGATGCCGGTGCCCGGCGGTACCACGCTGAAGTTGTCGAAGGCGCTCTGGCCCCAGCGCAGGAAGGCATAGCGCTCGCCGTTGCGTTGCATCTCGATATCGACGTTCTGCTCGAAGGCGCTGCTGCTGGCGAATTTGTCCACCATCACCGAGTGGTCGATCACCAGGTCCACCGGTGACAGCGGGTTGATCCGCTGTGGATCGCCACCGGCCTTGGCCATGGCGGCGCGCATCGCGGCCAGGTCGACCACCGCCGGCACCCCGGTGAAGTCCTGCATCAGCACCCGTGCGGGGCGGTACTGGATCTCGCGGTCGGAGCGGCGCTCCTTGAGCCAGGCCGCGATGGCTTTGAGGTCGGCGCCGGTGACGGTCTTGTCGTCCTCCCAGCGCAACAGGTTTTCCAGCAGGACTTTCAGCGACATGGGCAGGGTGTCGATATCACCCAGGCTCCTGGCGGCGTCCGGCAGGCTGAAATAGTGATAAGTCTTGTCGTCGACTTTTAGGGTCTTAAGGGTTTTCAGGCTATCGAGGGATGGCATTGAATGACTCCTTGTGGCCCGCACGGCTACGGGCCTGTGATACGGACAGAGAGTTAACCTAGCTCTGTTTGGGGCTTATAGCTAATCACTGGACTGCTGGGCTCAGTCCAAGGTTCCGAACTCGGTTATCATGCGCCGGTTTTCGTGACAGGCTTTGCTACAGGGCAGGTTTGCGCATCGATTCATCGCCATTTGCCCAGGAGATTCAATGAACACCCTGTTTATCCATTGCCGGCCCGGCTTCGAGGGCGAAGTCTGCTCCGAGATCGCCGACCATGCGGCCCGGCTGAATGTCGCCGGTTATGCCAAGGCCAAGCCCAGCACCGCCTGCGCCGAGTTCATCTGCACCGAGGACGACGGGGCCCAGCGTCTGATGCAGGGTCTGCGCTTCCCGGAGCTGATCTTTCCCCGGCAGTGGGCCCGGGGCGGTTTCATCGACCTGCCGGAAACCGACCGCATCAGCGTGATCCTTGCCTACCTGGCCAACTTCCCGCAGTGCGGCAGCCTGTGGCTGGAAGTGGTGGACACCAACGATGGCAAGGAGCTGTCCAACTTCTGCAAGAAGTTCGAAGCCCCCCTGCGCAAGGCCCTGGCCGCTGCCGGCAAGCTGGTGGACGACGCGACCAAGCCGCGCTTGTTGCTGACCTTCAAGAGCGGTCGGGAAGTCTTCGTCGGCCTGGCTGATGCCGGCAACTCGGCCATGTGGCCCATGGGCATTCCACGGCTGAAATTCCCCCGGGAAGCGCCGAGCCGCTCGACCCTGAAGCTGGAAGAGGCCTGGCACCATTTCATTCCTCGGGACCAGTGGGACGAGCGTCTGCATGGCGACATGACCGGCGTCGACCTGGGGGCTGCCCCGGGCGGCTGGACCTGGCAACTGGTCAACCGCGGCATGCTGGTGACCGCCGTGGACAACGGCCCCATGGCTGAAAGCCTGATGGACACCGGCCTGGTGCAGCACCTGATGGCGGACGGCTTTACCTACAAGCCCAGGCAGCCGGTGGACTGGATGGTCTGCGACATCGTCGAGAAACCGGCGCGCAACGCCGCGCTGCTGGAGACCTGGATCGGCGAGGGGCACTGCCGCGAGGCGGTGGTCAACCTCAAGCTGCCGATGAAGCAGCGCTATGCCGAAGTGAAGCGCTTGCTGGAGCGCATCGAAGAAGGCTTCAAGGCCCGGGGCATTCGCGTGGCCATTGGCTGCAAGCAGCTGTACCACGACCGCGAGGAAGTCACCTGCCACCTGCGGCGCCTGGATCTGAAAAAGCCCAAATCGGCGTAGTACCTGCAACACCACCCGCTTCCTGGTAGAGGCCGGCTTACCGGCGAAAAAGGCCCCACACTGGTGCAAGGCGTGAGGATGCCTTCGCTGGCAGGCCAGCTCCTACGGCAGGATCGGGGCCGTGGAACGACAGCAACAGATGAACCGATGGCGGTATTGCGCGACAATGCCGGCCAGTTTCAGGAGTGATTCATGAGTCAGATTATCGATACGCCGGTTGACGGCACCCTCGACGCCACCGGCCTCAACTGCCCGGAGCCGGTGATGATGCTGCACCAGCACATCCGCGACCTGCCGCCGGGCGGGCTGTTGAAGGTGATTGCCACCGACCCCTCCACCCGCCGCGACATTCCCAAGTTCTGCGTGTTTCTCGACCATGAACTGGTAGCGCAGCAGGAAGAGGCAGGTACCTACCTCTACTGGATCCGCAAGAAGCTCGATTAACCCGCCGAGCGGCTGATGCGGATCTGCTTGCGCGCGCTGCGGGTCAGGCGGATCGACAGCATCAGCGCCGCGCAGCTCAAGCCCACGATCAGGCCTTCCCACAGGCCGCTCGGGCCCCGCGCCGGGCCGAACCAGTCGGTCAGGCCCAGGGCGTAGCCCACCGGCAAGCCAATCCCCCAGTAGGCGAACAGGGTCAGGATCATGGTCACCCGAGTGTCCTGGTAGCCGCGCAATGCGCCGGCCGCCGTGACCTGGATGCCATCGGAAAACTGGAACAGCGCCGCATACACAATCAGCATCGAAGCGACCTGAATCACCATCGGGTCGGTGGTGTAGATGGTGGCGATGGGCTCACGCAGGAAAAACATCAGGCTCGCCGAAAGGCAGGCGTAGGCCAGTGACGTGGCCATGCCGACGCCGGCGCTGAAGCGCGCATTGCGGGGTTGCTGGCGGCCCAGGGCCTGGCCGACCCGCACGGTCACCGCCATGGCCAGGGAGTAGGGAATCATGAACATCAGGGCGCTGACGTTGAGGGCGATCTGGTGCCCGGCCACCACCGTGGCCCCCAGGCTGCCGATCAGCAGGGCGATCACCGCGAAAATGCTCGATTCGGCGAACACTGCAATGCCGATGGGCAGGCCGATGCTCAGCAAGCGCCCGATCATCGCCCCTTGCGGCCAGTCGAAGCGGCTGAACAACTGGATCTTGCGGTAGGCCGGTGCCCAGAAAATCCAGCCGGCCATGCCCAGCATCATGGCCCACATCACGATGGCCGTGGCCCAGCCGCAACCGACGCCGCCCATGGCCGGTACACCGAAATGGCCATAGATGAAGATGTAGTTGATGGGGATGTTCAGGGCCAGGCCTCCCAGGCCGATGACCATGCTCGGCACCGTGCGGCCCAGGCCATCGCTGAGGCAGCGCAGCACGTAGTACAGCGCTACCGCCGGCAAGCCACTGGCGATGCCGTGCAGGTAGCCCATGCAGGGCTTGATCAGTTCCGGATCGACATTCATCAGGTGCAGCACCGGCTCGGCACTGATCAGTATCAGCAGGGCCGAGATCCCGGCCACCACGGCGAGCCACAGTGCCTGGCGCACCAGCGGGCCAATCTCGTGCAGGTTGCCGGCGCCGAAGCGCTGCGCCACCTTGGGCGTGGTGGCCAGCAGGGTGCCGGTCATCAGCAGGAACACCGGAATCCAGATCGAGTTGCCCAGGGCGACGGCTGCCAGATCCCGCGGGCCGACCCGGCCGGCCATCACGGCATCGACAAAGCCCATGGCGGTGGTGGCCACCTGGGCAATCATGATGGGCAGGGCCAGTACCAGCAGGTCATGCAGTTCACGGCCGACCCGGGCAGGGCGGCTGGTGGCGGTGGCGGCAGGGGAGTCAGTCACGGAATTCACGGGGCGTAGCGTCCATAGGTGGTGTTGCGCAGGACGCGACAGTCTACGCGTTGACATCTCAGTCAGGAAAACATCCCGTGTTGTGGATTTGTAAGCGCCGGGGGTGGTGAAAATGCCGGTTCGCGCGCATGCCGCGCTAGCCCGGCCTGGCATCTGCGCCTACACTGCGGCTCCGCCAGAGGAGCCTGCCATGTTGATTGTTGCCGACGAAAATATCCCCCTGATCGAAGAGTTCTTTGCCGGTTTCGGCGAGATCCGGCGTTTCCCCGGGCGCGCCATCGACCGGGCGACCGTGGAGCAGGCAGATGTGTTGCTGGTGCGCTCGGTGACCCAGGTCGACCGCCAGTTGCTGGAAGGCAGCCCGGTGCGGTTTGTCGGCACCTGCACCATCGGCACCGATCACCTGGACCTGGAGTATTTCCAGCAGGCCGGGATCACCTGGTCCAGCGCCCCGGGCTGCAACGCCCGGGGCGTGGTGGACTATGTGCTGGGCAGCCTGCTGACCCTGGCCGAGATCGAAGGCGTGGACTTGGCGCAGCGTTGCTATGGCGTGGTCGGTGCCGGTGAAGTGGGCGGGCGCCTGATCGAGGTGCTGCGCGGCCTGGGCTGGAATGTGCTGGTCTGCGATCCGCAGCGGCAGGCGGCGGAAGGCGGCGACTATGTCAGCCTGGAGCAGTTGCTCGAGCGTTGCGATGTCATCAGCCTGCACACACCCCTGACCAAGAGCGGTCAAGACTCCACCTGGCACCTGCTGGATCGCCAGCGGCTGAACCGGCTCAGGCACGGCACCTGGCTGATCAACGCGGCCCGTGGCCCGGTGGTGGATAACCGGGCCCTGGCTGAGGTGCTGCGCCAGCGCGAGGACTTGCAGGCGGTGCTGGATGTCTGGGAGGAGGAGCCGACGGTGGATGCTTCCCTGGCGGACCTCTGCGTGCTGGCGACGCCGCATATCGCCGGTTACAGCCTGGACGGCAAGCAACGGGGCACGGCGCAGATCTACCAGGCCTACTGCCGTTTCCTCGGGCAGGCCGAGCAGGTCAGCCTGTCGGCCTTGCTGCCGGCGCCCTGGGTGCCTCAGGTCAGCCTGAATGCCAATGCGGACCCGGCCTGGGCCCTGGCGATGATCTGCCGTGCCGTGTATGACCCGCGTCGTGACGATGCGGATTTTCGCCGTAGCCTGTCGGACGATGTAGCTCAGCAGCGCAGCGCCTTCGATGGTCTGCGCAAGCATTATCCGGAGCGCCGCGAGATCGACGGCCTGGAAGTGCGCATCCAGGGCGAGTCCGCGGCCTTGAGCCGGATCGTCCGTGCCTTGGGTGCCAGGGAAGCCTGAAACCGCGCATAAAAAACCCGGCCGCAAGGCCGGGTCAAGAGGACGTGAGGCTGTGTGTCAATCTTGCCGAGCAGGCTTGACCAGTCGCTTTTCCAGTTCGCGGCAGGCGTTCTGGATCATGTCTTCAGTAATAGGTACTTCGCGACCCTGGGCGTCGATGATGGCACACCCCAGAGACTGGTTCGGCTGGGTACGGATCACTTGAATCTTGTCATTGCTGCTGTGTTGCAAGGACATGGCCTGTCTCCTCATCAGGTTGTGTGCTTACTCTAGAATGGCCGGGTGACCAAGCTATTACAGACCGCCGCGAGGGCTGGCCCGGCGACTTCACTCCAACAGAAATGCCCGGGGAGTGCCAGCCACGGATTAGACCGATAATCTCTAGGCTCTAGTGTCAGCGGTCATAATCAACCTGACTCATTGTGATTTACCAAAGTTCCTGCGAATTCATCTCGTTGCCGTTGCTGCAACGAACGGCTCGCCGGTGCGTCAATGGATGAACAGCATGCTTTCTTCTCGTCACCGCCGGGCGCTGCATCTGGCCAGCCGCTTTGTCGCTCCCTACCGTTGGCAGGCGCTGGGCGCCTTGCTGGCACTGATAGTTACCGCCGGCATTACCCTGTCCATGGGGCAGGGCATTCGCCTGTTGGTGGACCAGGGCTTCATGACTCAATCGCCCCATCTGTTGAACCAGTCCATCGGCCTGTTCCTGCTGCTGGTGCTGGCGCTGGCGGTGGGTACCTTCGTGCGCTTTTACCTGGTGTCGTGGATTGGCGAGCGTTGCGTGGCGGATATCCGGCGCCAGGTGTTCAATCACCTGATCTACCTGCATCCCGGGTTCTACGAAAACAACCGCAGCTCGGAAATCCAGTCGCGCTTGACCGCGGACACCACCTTGCTGCAATCGGTGATCGGGTCTTCGCTGTCGCTGTTTTTGCGCAATGCGCTGATGGTGCTGGGGGGGATCGTGCTGTTGTTTGTCACCAACCCCAAGCTCACCAGCATTGTGGTCATCGCCTTGCCGCTGGTGCTGGCGCCAATCCTGATCTTCGGTCGGCGGGTGCGCAGCCTGTCGCGCCTGAGCCAGGACCGGATTGCCGATGTCGGCAGCTATGTCTCGGAAACCCTCGGCCAGATCAAGACGGTCCAGGCCTACAACCACCAACCCCAGGATGAACGGCGGTTTGCCGTGACCGTGGAGCAGGCGTTCGACACGGCGCGCAAGCGGATTGTCCAGCGTGCCTGGCTGATCACCCTGGTGATCGTCCTGGTGCTGGGGGCGGTGGGGGTGATGCTCTGGGTCGGTGGCATGGACGTGATTGCCGGGCGCATCTCCGGCGGCGAGCTGGCGGCATTCGTCTTCTACAGCCTGATTGTCGGCAGTGCCTTCGGCACCCTGAGCGAAGTGATCGGCGAGTTGCAGCGCGCGGCCGGCGCGGCGGAGCGGATTGCCGAATTGTTGCGGGCGGACAATATCATCCAGCCGCCCGCCGACGGGCTGGTAAGCCTGCCGGCGCGGGTGCGGGGTGATCTGGAGCTGGACGGGCTGCGGTTTTCCTATCCGTCGCGGCCCGACCGCTTCGCGATCGATGGTTTGAGCCTGAGCATCCGGTCCGGAGAGACTCTGGCGTTGGTGGGGCCTTCCGGGGCTGGTAAATCCACCCTTTATGATCTGTTGCTGCGCTTCTACGACCCGCAGCAGGGAAGGATCCTGCTGGATGGCGTGGCCCTGACCCAGCTCGACCCGCTGGACTTGCGTCGCTGCTTCGCCCTGGTTTCGCAAAGCCCGGCGCTGTTCTACGGCAGCATCGAGGAGAACATTCGCTACGGCAATCCCGAGGCGACCCTGGCCCAGGTCCAGGAAGCGGCGAAGATCGCCTATGCCCATGAGTTCATCGAACAGATGCCCGAGGGTTACCAGACCCACCTGGGGGATGCCGGGCTTGGCCTTTCGGGCGGCCAGCGTCAGCGTCTGGCGATAGCTCGGGCCTTGCTGGTGGACGCGCCGATACTGCTACTGGACGAAGCCACCAGCGCCCTGGACGCGCAAAGCGAGCACCTGATCCAGCAAGCCTTGCCCAGCCTGATGAAGAACCGCACCACCCTGGTGATCGCCCATCGTCTGGCCACGGTGAAGAATGCCGACCGGATCGCGGTCATGGACCAGGGCAGGCTGGTCGCGGTGGGTACCCACCAGCAACTGATTGCCAGCAACCCCTTGTATGCGCGCCTGGCGGCCCTGCAATTCAGCGATGGCTGAGCCCACGCATCCCTGAGCCCTGTAGTCGCTGCCGAGCCTGCGAGGCTGCGCACGAGCACGTAGTCCTCGCCAACGTAGCGAGCGCTTTACGGCCACTTCGCGCCCGGTCGCAGGCTCGGCAGCGGCTACTGGTATTGGGGGGTGTTGGGGGAGATACAAAAATGCCCGCATTGCTGCGGGCATTTTTTGTTGTGGGTCGGTGCTTACTGATCGTCGAAATAGCGTTCGTGCCAGTCCACCAGGGGCTGCGGCGAATTGAGCTTCTGGCCGTAGATCACCGAGTAGGACAGTACGTTCTGCACGTACTGGCGGGTTTCGTCGAAAGGAATGCTTTCCACCCAGACATCGAAACTCAGGTGGTCGGCCCCCTTGAGCCACTGGCGCACCCGCCCGGGGCCGGCGTTGTAGGCGGCGGAAGCCAGTACCCGGTTGCCGTTGAACTGGCTGTGGACCTGGCTCAGGTAGGCGGCGCCCAACTGGATGTTCTTGTCCGGGTCCAGCACTTGCTGGGGCGAGGCCAGGGGAATGCTGAACTTGCGCGCGGTTTCCTTGGCGGTGCCGGGCATCAGTTGCATCAGGCCGCTGGCGCCGACGCCGGAACGGGCGTCGTCCATGAAGGCGCTTTCCTGGCGGGTAATGGCGAACACCCAGCTGGAATGCAGGCCGCGAACCTTGGCTTCGCGCACCAGGGTGTCGCGGTGGGCCATGGGGAAGCGGATGTCCAGGTCATCCCAGTACTGGGCCTGGCTGATGGTGCGAATGGCCGGGAAGTACCATTTCAGGTCGTAGGCCAGCTTGGCCTGGGCAACCATTTCGTCGCGGTTGAAATGCCGGCTGACGTGGTACCACTCGCGGCGGCCGTCGACGATCTGCCCGCGGGCATGCAGCTCCAGGGCGCGGCGTACACCCGGGGTGTTGCGTACCTTGTTGATCACGGCCTGGCTGAGCATCAGCGGCTGGTTGTTGAGCTGGTAGGGCGCCTTGGCGTGATCGGCGGCAAGGAAACCGTAGAAATCCCGCTCCCGGGCCAGGCCCTTGAACAATACCTGGGCCTGAGGGTTCTTCGGTTCGGCCAGTTCCAGGCTACGGGCCTGCCAGTAGCGCCAGCGGTTGGTGGTGGCCAGATCCTGGGGCAGCTTGCGGGTCAGCTGGTAGGCGTCTTCCCAGCGCGCCAGGCGCAGCAGCAGGCGCAGGCGCCATTCGGAGACGGTGTTGTCCCGCAGCTCGGGATCGTACTTGGTCATCACGTCCAGGGCGCGGCTGTCGAAGCGCCGTGCCAGGGTCAGGCCGATCTCGCGGGCGATGGCCACTTTTTCGTCACGGGAAAAGTGCATGCTGCTGGCATAGCCATCCAGCAGGGCCATGGCCTTGTCCGGATCCTGGCGCGCCAGGCGGCGCAGGCCGAGGCCAACCACGTCGGACATGGCTTCATCGGCAGGCTGGAAGCGCGAGGGCTGGCTCAGCAGTTCGGGTTTTTGCGCCACGTCCACCAGCAGGCGGCCCTGGGGCGCCAGGGTGGTCATGCTCTTTACCAGGCTGTTGGCCAGGGGGTAGTTGCGGGCCTCGGCGGCCAGTTTGGCTCGCTGCCAGCGCTTCTGTTCGGTCAACTGGCCTTCGGCGGCCCACTGGGCGAACAACGCGTCGCAGGCAGCAGGTTGGGATTTGCCGGTCAGCCAGAGCTTCTCGGTGGCGGCGTAGCCTTCGGCCTTGAGGTTGTGCCCCAGCTGGTACTGGCCATTGAGGCAGTCCAGTTCGGTGAAGTTGAGTTTCGGATCGTAGTACTTGGTGAAGGTCGCCCAGTCGCCGCGTTCGGCCAGCCAGCGCAACCAGCGCAGTTTCATCCAGTTGGCCTGGGGCAGGTCGCCATGTTCGGCGAGGAACTTCTCGATCTCGGGATTGCTGGCGGATTTCAGCCGGGCGGTGAGCTCGTCGTAGGCCAGGTACGGCTCCAGCGGATAGTCGCGCAGCGCATCGGCATAACGGAAATAGGGGCCGGAATCGCCTTTGGCCAGGGCGCGCTTGGCTTCATCGTAATACTGGCGCTGTAGAGTCAGGTCTGCCGCCTGGGCGCAGTGGACGGCTGTGGTGGAAAGAAGCAGGCAAGATAAAACACTGAAAAGGCGACTGCGCATGAGACATCCGGGCAGAGAAATCATGACAAGTGCCGACAGGGCCAACACTGATTGCTCACTAGCTTAGCCTTTTGCCAGCAACCGGTGAAAGCTTTGCCGGCCTGCTGGCATCAGTTGGCAACAAATGTGCCGCGAGCGCCCTCGTGGGCGAAATACCCGGCCTTCTGCTGGCTCAACTCAGGTAGAATGCGCGCCCGGTTTTTGGAGAAGAACATGACCCTGCTCAAATTCAGCGATGTGTCCCTTGCTTTCGGCGCCATGCCGTTGTTGGACAAGGTGTCCTGGCAGATCGCCCGTGGTGAGCGGGTGTGCATCATCGGCCGTAACGGTACTGGCAAATCCAGCATGATGAAGCTGGTCAAGGGCGATCAGAAGCCCGACGACGGCTCCGTATGGCGCGCACCCGGTCTGAAGATCGGCGAATTGCCCCAGGAATTGCCGGTGGCCGACGAGCGGACCGTGTTCGACGTGGTCGCCCAGGGCCTGGACGGTGTCGGCGAGTTGCTGGCCCAGTACCACCACCTGAGCCAGAACATCGTCACCGACGCCGATCTGGAAAAACTGATGCACGTCCAGCACGACCTCGAAGCCCGTGACGGCTGGCGCCTGCAACAATTGGTGGACAGCACCCTGAGCCGCCTGCAGCTGCCGGCCGACAAGACCCTCGCCGAGTTGTCCGGCGGCTGGCGTCGTCGCGTGCTGCTGGCCCAGGCCCTGGTGTCCGAGCCGGACCTGCTGCTGCTCGACGAGCCCACCAACCACCTGGACATTGGTGCCATCGCCTGGCTGGAAGAGGCGCTGAAGGATTTCCAGGGGGCGGTCCTCTTTATTACCCACGACCGTTCCTTCCTGCAGAACCTGGCCACCCGCATCCTCGAACTGGACCGCGGCGGCCTGATCGACTGGAACGGCGACTACGCCAGCTTCCTGGTGCACAAGGAAGCCATGCTGGCGGCGGAAGAAACCGCCAACGCGCTGTTCGACAAGCGCCTGGCCCAGGAGGAAGTCTGGATTCGCCAGGGCATCAAGGCCCGGCGCACCCGCAACGAAGGCCGCGTGCGCGCCCTCAAGGCGCTGCGTGTCGAGCGCAGCGAACGTCGCGAGCGTACCGGCAAGGCCAATATCCAGCTGGAAACCGCAGACAAGTCCGGCAAGCAGGTGATGGTGCTGGAGAACGTCAGCTTCGCTCACCCGGACGGTCCGTTCCTGGTCAAGGACTTCTCCATGGTCCTGCAGCGCGGCGACCGCATCGGCCTCTTGGGCGCCAACGGTACCGGCAAGACCACGCTGCTCAAGCTGATGCTCGGTGGCCTGGTGCCCAGCAGCGGTAAGGTGGAAGAGGGTACGCGTATCGACGTGGCCTACTTCGACCAGTTGCGCCATCAGCTGGATCTGGAAAAGACCGTGATCGACAACGTCGCCGAAGGTCGCGACTTCATCGAGATCGATGGCCAGAGCCGCCACGTGCTGAGCTACCTCGGCGACTTCCTGTTCAGCCCGCAGCGTGCTCGCACGCCGGTCAAGGCGTTGTCTGGCGGCGAACGTGCGCGGTTGCTGCTGGCCAAGCTGTTCAGTAAACCGGCCAACCTGCTGGTGCTCGATGAACCGACCAACGACCTGGATGTAGAAACCCTCGAACTGCTGGAAGAGGTGCTGCTGACCTTCCAGGGCACTGTGCTGATGGTCAGCCACGACCGGGCATTCCTCGACAACGTGGTGACCAGCACCCTGGTCTTCGAAGGCGAAGGCAAGGTGCGCGAGTACGTCGGCGGCTACCAGGACTGGTTGCGCCAGGGCGGTTCGCCGCGGTTGCTGGGGGTGACCGAGAACAAGTCCGGCAAGGCCGAGCTGAATTCTGCAGTGGTGGCACCGGTACAGGCGGCTCCGGCTCCTGTCCAGGAGGCGCCGGCGGCGAAAAAGAAGCTCAGCTACAAATTGCAGCGCGAGCTTGAGGCTTTGCCGGGGCAGATCGATGCCATGGAGCAGCAGATCGCCGGGGTCGAGGCGGAAATGGCCGACGCTGGTTTCTATCAGCGCCCGGCGGCGGAAACTGCAGCGGTAATTGCCCGCCTTGAGCAGTTGAATGCCGAACTGGAGCAGATGGTCGAGCGCTGGGCCGAACTGGATGCCTGAGTGACCGGTTGCTGATAAAAAAGCCCGACTGCAAAGTCGGGCTTTTTTTCAGTGCGCTTGCCAGCTTTTGGGAGCCGGCAACCCTCGGGGCGGGTTCAGCGTTTGACCAGGTGCACGGCCAGCACGTCGCAAGGCGCGCCGTGCAGGACGTCATTGGCGGTGGAGCCCAGCAGCAGGGCCAGGCCATGTCGGCCGTGGCTGCCGACCACGATCAGGTCGCATTCCTGTTCCTTGGCCAGGTGATGGATTTCCTGGCGCGGCTGGCCGTAGGTCAGGTGGCTGTATTCCTTGGTCAGCTCCGGGTACTTGTTGATCAGCCGATCAAGACGCTCCCGGGCCTGGTCGAACTGTTGCTGCTGCAACTGCGAAAGATCCATGGGGACGTCGCCCCCGAAGGCCATGGCCATGGGTTCGACAATGTGCACCAGGGACAGCTTGGCTCCATTGCTCACCGACAGCTCGCGAGCACGGTGGATAACAGGATCGCACTCTTCGGTTAGATCTACGGCGACCAGAATATGGTGGTAGGGCATGAGGTGCTCCTCCTGAGGGTTGCAATAGCTTCAAGTATGGCTGGTTTCAAGCGGGTTGGTTTGACCCAGGTCCCGCTCATCAAAAATCGAGAGTACAGATATGACGGTCTGGATAGTGGTGTCAATCCTTGCGGTAGTTCTCAGTCCGCTGGCGTGGTTGCGACCTTCTCGTCGCCAGAGCGGGTTGATCGCCTTGCGCATGGAGGCGCGACGCATGGGCCTGGCCATGCAACTGGCCCCTCAGGAGTGGCCGCACTGGCTGGGCCAGGAGCCGCCCAACCCTTGCCCGCAGTATCACCGGCCACGGCGCAGCGGGCAGCCTGTGTGTTGGAGTTATTGGCAGATCGCGCCGGGCAACTGGGTCAACCAGTGGCGCGAGCCCTGTGTCGATGAGCCACTGCTCAAGCACTTCCAGGCCTTGCCGGCAGGGGTGTTCAAGGTCGAGGCGGACAAGCAGATGATCGCCCTGTACTGGAACGAGCGTGGCGAGGTCAGTGTTTTGCAGGATATTGCCTCGGTGCTCAAGGCGTTGGCCTGAGTCATCCAGGGGAGGGTGCGCGCGGCAATCGCGGGCAGCCGGCAATAAAAAGCCCGATATCAGCATCGGGCGGGGATGGCCAGGCAGGCCGGTAATCTCGTGGCTGCCACCCGGGGTGGCCTCTTGCAGAATGGGGCGGTACCCCTGTCGCACAAACTGTGCGGCTTCTTCAGATATTTTCCCAGCGTAGTCGCTCTTTCTCCCATTCAGTGGGAGATTTAGGGCGCATTTTCTAAATATAGATCCTATGAATGGTTATGAATGCAGGGGCGTGTTGATCGTTCAGGGAGCAATGGAGTGACCGCAAAGTCGCGTTTCAAACAGCATTTTGGACGATTGACAATTGCTGGATTTTCCCTGAATGTGGCGTACCCAAATCAAACGGGCGTATGAAATGAGCGTTTGCATCGCAGGCGGCTCTATACAGAATCCCGACTATCGCGTTGGCGGGTGTGCCTGGCGGATTGGCGTTAGCATCGACGGTGACGTTAGTGCCATGCCAGAAGTCAGCGTCCGACGTGTACTGTTCAGCTTCCATATCGTGGAGATCAGTTGATGATTTACGAAGGTAAAGCCATCACGGTTAAGGCTCTTGAAAGTGGCATCGTCGAATTGAATTTCGACCTCAAGGGTGAGTCCGTCAACAAGTTCAACCGTCTAACCCTGAACGAATTGCGTCAGGCTGTTGACACCATCAAGGCAGATGCTTCGATCAAGGGCGTGATCGTCAGCAGCGGCAAGGACGTGTTCATCGTCGGCGCCGACATCACCGAGTTTGTCGACAACTTCAAGCTGCCGGATGCGGAGCTGGTGGCAGGCAACCTCGAAGCCAACAAGATCTTCAGCGATTTCGAAGACCTCAACGTGCCAACCGTTGCCGCGATCAACGGCATCGCCCTGGGCGGCGGCCTGGAAATGTGCCTGGCGGCGGACTACCGCGTCATGGCTGCCAGTGCCAAGATCGGCCTGCCGGAAGTCAAGCTGGGCATCTACCCGGGCTTCGGCGGTACCGTGCGCCTGCCGCGCCTGATCGGTGCCGACAACGCCATCGAGTGGATTGCCGCCGGCAAGGAAAACCGTGCTGAAGACGCGCTGAAAGTCGGTGCCGTCGACGCCGTGGTTGCTCCCGACAAACTCAAGGACGCCGCTCTGGCGCTGGTCAAGCGCGCCATTTCCGGCGAGTTCGACTACAAGGCCAAGCGCCAGCCTAAGCTGGAAAAGCTCAAGCTCAACGCCATTGAGCAGATGATGGCTTTCGAAACCGCCAAAGGTTTCGTGGCCGGCCAGGCTGGCCCGAACTACCCGGCACCGGTCGAAGCGATCAAGACCATTCAGAAAGCCGCCAACTTTGGCCGCGACAAAGCCTTGGAAGTAGAGGCCGCCGGCTTCGTCAAACTGGCCAAGACCTCTGCTGCGCAAAGCCTGATCGGCCTGTTCCTGAACGATCAGGAACTGAAGAAAAAGGCCAAGGCCTACGACGAAATCGCCAAGGACGTGAAGCAGGCCGCCGTACTCGGCGCCGGTATCATGGGTGGCGGCATCGCCTACCAGTCGGCCTCCAAAGGCACGCCGATCCTGATGAAGGACATCAACGAACACGGCATCGAGCAGGGTCTGGCGGAAGCCGCGAAACTGCTGGTGGGCCGCGTTGACAAAGGCCGCATGACCGCCGCGAAGATGGCTGAAGTGCTCAACGGCATTCGTCCGACCCTGTCCTACGGTGACTTCGGCAACGTCGACCTGGTGGTTGAAGCCGTGGTCGAGAACCCCAAGGTCAAGCAGATCGTGCTGGCTGAAGTGGAAGGCCAGGTCAAGGAGGACACCATCCTGGCGTCCAACACCTCGACCATTTCCATCAGCCTGCTGGCCAAGGCCCTCAAGCGTCCGGAAAACTTCGTCGGCATGCACTTCTTCAACCCGGTGCACATGATGCCGCTGGTGGAAGTGATCCGTGGCGAGAAGTCCAGCGAGCTGGCCGTTGCCACCACCGTTGCCTACGCCAAGAAAATGGGCAAGAACCCGATCGTGGTCAATGACTGCCCGGGCTTTTTGGTCAACCGCGTGCTGTTCCCGTACTTCGGCGGTTTCGCCAAGCTGGTCAGCGCCGGTGTGGACTTCGTGCGCATCGACAAGATCATGGAGAAATTCGGCTGGCCAATGGGCCCGGCGTACCTGATGGACGTGGTCGGCATCGACACCGGCCACCACGGTCGCGATGTCATGGCCGAAGGCTTCCCGGATCGCATGAAGGACGATCGCCGCTCGGCCGTGGACGTGCTCTACGAAGCCAAGCGCCTGGGCCAGAAGAATGGCAAGGGCTTCTACGCCTACGAAACCGACAAGAAGGGCAAGCAAAAGAAGGTGGCCGATCCGTCGGTGCTGGAAGTGCTCAAGCCGATTGTCTACGAGCAGCGTGAAGTCACCGACGAAGACATCATCAACTGGATGATGATCCCGTTGTGCCTGGAAACCGTTCGTTGCCTGGAAGACGGCATCGTTGAAACCGCTGCCGAAGCTGACATGGGCCTGGTCTACGGCATTGGTTTCCCTCCATTCCGTGGCGGTGCGCTGCGCTACATCGATTCCATCGGTGTTGCCGAGTTCGTTGCCCTGGCCGACCAGTACGCCGATCTGGGCGCGCTGTACCACCCGACCGCGAAGCTGCGTGAAATGGCCAAGAACGGCCAGAGCTTCTTCGGTTAAGCGCCCACACTAGAGCGAGAGTGAACATATGAGCTTGAATCCTAGAGACGTCGTGATTGTCGACTTCGGTCGTACTCCGATGGGCCGCTCCAAGGGCGGCATGCACCGCAACACCCGCGCCGAAGACATGTCGGCGCACCTGATCAGCAAACTGCTGGAGCGCAACGCCAAGGTCGACCCGGCGGAAGTCGAGGACGTGATCTGGGGCTGCGTCAACCAGACCCTGGAGCAGGGCTGGAACATCGCACGCATGGCGTCGCTGATGACCCAGATCCCGCACACCTCGGCCGGCCAGACCGTCAGCCGCCTGTGTGGCTCGTCCATGAGTGCTTTGCACACTGCCGCGCAAGCGATCATGACCGGCAACGGTGACGTGTTCGTGGTCGGCGGCGTCGAGCACATGGGCCACGTGAGCATGATGCACGGTGTCGATCCGAACCCGCACATGTCCCTGTACGCAGCCAAAGCCTCCGGCATGATGGGCCTGACCGCCGAGATGCTGGGCAAGATGCACGGCATCACCCGTGAGCAGCAGGACGCCTTTGGCGTGCGCTCCCACCAGCTCGCCCACAAGGCGACTGTGGAAGGCAAGTTCAAGGATGAAATCATCCCGATGCAGGGTTACGACGAGAACGGTTTCCTGAAACTGTTCGACTACGACGAAACCATCCGTCCCGAGACCACCCTGGAGAGCCTGGCGGCCCTGAAGCCGGCGTTCAACCCTAAAGGTGGTACCGTGACTGCCGGTACTTCGTCGCAGATCACCGACGGTGCCTCGTGCATGATCGTGATGTCGGCCCAGCGTGCCCAGGACCTGGGTATCCAGCCGATGGCGGTGATTCGTTCGATGGCCGTTGCAGGTGTGGATCCGGCCATCATGGGCTATGGTCCAGTACCGGCCACGCAGAAAGCCCTGAAGCGCGCGGGCCTGGGCATCAACGATATCGACTTCTTCGAGCTCAACGAAGCTTTCGCTGCACAGGCCCTGCCAGTGCTGAAAGATCTGAAAGTGCTCGACAAGATGAACGAGAAGGTTAACCTGCACGGCGGCGCGATCGCCCTGGGTCACCCGTTTGGTTGCTCCGGCGCACGTATCTCCGGGACCCTGCTCAACGTCATGAAGCAGAATGGCGGCACCTTCGGGGTGTCCACCATGTGCATCGGCCTTGGCCAGGGTATCTCGACCGTCTTCGAACGCGTTTAAGCGTTGGGTTGATGGAAGCCGGGGCCCAGTGCCCCGGTTTTTGTTTTTCTGAAGATTTGTTTGTCTTTATTTTGAAAAAATTGCACGAGGGCCAGAGCATGCAGTTACAACCCGGGCTCTATCAGCATTACAAGGGGCCGCAGTACCGCGTTTTCAGCGTGGCGCGGCACTCGGAAACGGAAGAAGAAGTGGTGTTCTACCAAGCCCTGTATGGGGATTACGGCTTTTGGGTGCGGCCCTTGAGCATGTTCCTGGAGTCGGTCGAAGTTGACGGCGAGCAGGTCCCGCGCTTTGCTTTGGTGCAGGCCGAACCCAGTCTTTTTTCACCGGCATGAGTACAGGTCGCGCAGTACCCTGCGCTTGACCTCACCCTGTTGCCACTATATATAGCGGTGCCGCGTCAGGCGCCAACCGCCTTTCACTTCTCGAATTCAGGAATTTTCTGATCCATGGGCAAATCGCTGGTCATTGTGGAATCCCCGGCTAAGGCCAAGACCATCAACAAGTACTTGGGTAACCAATACGTGGTGAAGTCGAGTATCGGCCATATCCGAGACCTGCCCACCAGCGGTTCGGCAAGTGCCGCCAAGGAGCCAGCCGCCAAGCGTGGCAAGGCCGCTGCGGGCGAAGCCCCGGCTCTGTCGCCGAAGGAAAAGGCTCGCAAGCAGCTGGTGTCGCGCATGGGCGTCGATCCCGAGCACGGCTGGAAAGCCAAGTACGAAATCCTCCCTGGCAAGGAAAAGGTCATCGAAGAGCTGCGCCGCCTTGCCAAGGATGCCGACACCATCTATCTCGCAACGGACTTGGACCGCGAAGGGGAAGCCATTGCCTGGCACCTGCGGGAAGCCATCGGCGGTGATGACAGCCGCTACAAGCGCGTGGTGTTCAACGAAATCACCAAGAAGGCGATCCAGGAAGCCTTCTCCCAGCCGGGCGAGCTGGACATTGATCGAGTCAATGCCCAGCAGGCGCGACGCTTCCTCGACCGCGTGGTGGGCTACATGGTTTCGCCGCTGCTGTGGGCGAAGATCGCCCGTGGCCTGTCTGCCGGTCGCGTGCAGTCGGTAGCCGTGAAGCTGGTGGTGGAGCGCGAGCGTGAGATTCGTGCCTTCATCCCGGAAGAATACTGGGAAGTACACGCTGACCTGGGCACTGCCAAGGGCTCGAATGTGCGTTTTGAAGTGGCCCGTGAAAACGGTGAAGCCTTCAAGCCGCTCAACGAAGCACAGGCCATGGCCGCCCTGGAGAAGCTCAAGGCCTCGGCCTACAGCGTCGCCAAGCGTGAAGACAAGCCCACCAGCAGCAAGCCATCGGCGCCGTTCATCACCTCCACGCTGCAGCAGGCTGCGAGCAATCGCCTGGGCTTCGGGGTGAAGAAGACCATGATGATGGCCCAGCGTCTGTATGAAGCCGGCTACATCACCTATATGCGTACCGACTCCACCAACCTCTCGGCCGATGCCGTGGCGATGGCGCGTACCTATATCGAAGACGAGTTCGGCAACAAGTACCTGCCGGCTTCGCCCAATGTCTACAGCAGCAAGGAAGGGGCCCAGGAGGCGCACGAAGCGATTCGTCCGTCCGATGTGAATACCCACCCAAGCAAGCTGTCGGGCATGGAACGTGACGCTGAGCGCCTCTACGAGCTGATCTGGCGCCAGTTCGTCGCCTGCCAGATGCTGCCGGCGCAATACCTGTCCACCACCGTCAGCGTCGCCGCTGGCGACTTCGAGCTGCGTGCCAAGGGCCGCATCCTCAAGTTCGACGGTTACACCCGGGTCATGCCGCAGATGGCCAAGCCGGGCGATGACGATGTGCTGCCGGAAATGGCCCAGGGCGAAGTGCTGAAGCTGATCAAGCTCGATCCGAGCCAGCACTTCACCAAGCCCCCGGCGCGTTACTCCGAAGCCAGCCTGGTGAAGGAAATGGAAAAGCGCGGCATTGGTCGTCCTTCGACCTATGCGGCAATCATTTCGACCATCCAGGATCGCGGCTATGTGACCCTGCACAACCGTCGTTTCTATTCGGAAAAGATGGGCGACATCGTCACTGAGCGCCTTTCCGAGAGCTTCTCCAATCTCATGGACTACGGCTTCACCGCCGGCATGGAAGAGAATCTCGATGACGTGGCCCAGGGCGAGCGCGACTGGAAGAACGTCCTCGACGAATTCTACGGTGACTTCAAGAAGAAGCTCGAAGTAGCCGAGGGCGCCGAAAGCGGCATGCGCGCCAACCAGCCGGTAATGACCGATATCCCATGCCAGACCTGCGGCCGGCCGATGCAGATCCGTACCGCCTCCACCGGCGTGTTCCTCGGCTGCTCGGGCTACAGCCTGCCGCCCAAGGAGCGTTGCAAGGCCACCGTCAACCTGGTGCCGGGCGACGAGATCGCCGCGGATGACGAGGGCGAGTCCGAATCCCTGGTGCTGCGCGGCAAGCATCGTTGCCCGATCTGCAGTACGGCGATGGATGCCTACCTGCTGGACGAAAAGCGCAAGCTGCACATCTGCGGTAACAACCCGGATTGCGCCGGCTACGAGATCGAAGAGGGCAGCTACCGGATCAAGGGGTATGAAGGCCCGAGCCTGGAGTGTGATAAGTGCGGCAGCGAGATGCAGCTCAAGACCGGCCGTTTCGGCAAGTTCTTCGGTTGCACCAACCCGACCTGCAAGAACACTCGCAAGCTGCTGAAAAGCGGTGACGCGGCGCCGCCGAAGATGGACCCGGTGAAGATGCCCGAGCTCAAGTGCGAGAAGGTCAACGACACCTACATCCTGCGCGATGGCGCTTCGGGCCTGTTCCTGGCGGCCAGTCAGTTCCCGAAAAACCGCGAGACCCGTGCGCCGTTGGTGCTGGAACTGATCCCGCACAAGGATGAGATCGATCCCAAGTACCACTTCCTCTGCGAAGCTCCGCAGAAGGACCCGGACGGCCGCCCTGCGGTGGTGCGTTACAGCCGCAAGACCAAGGAGCAGTACGTGCAGACCGAAGTCGACGGCAAGCCGACCGGCTGGCGTGCCTTCTACGACGGCGGTAAATGGAAGGTCGAAGACAAGCGCTAAGTGCTTGGCCTGCCGAGGGCTAGCTTCTCGGTGTAGCGACCAACAGGGCCGCATGACTCCTTCAAGGGGGCATGCGGCCTTTCTTTTGCTTGCGGCAAGCTGGAGTGATCCCTGAAACTGTGCCGTCTGCATCTGGTTCTCTTTTCGCAGTGGAGGCTGCCCATATGGCCCATGAGCTCTATACCCGTACCAATCAGAAAATCTACTTTGCCGGTCTGTCGCTCGAAGCCCTGGCACGCGCTGAGGAAGGGCGGGCCATGAATGCCCAGGCGCAGGTCCAGGCGGGGCGCGAGTCGGTGCTGTTCCACCTGTACGGGGCCTTGCTGGGGCTGTGCCATGAAATTGCCGGGTTCTATCGGCTGCCGCAGGCCAATGCGGCCCGGGTCGAGCAGATCCTCAATCGTGAAGTGCTGCAAAGCATTGCCATTCCCGAGCTGGCAGAGCTGGTGGAATTGGCGCACAGCCCGCAAACCTGGCTGGCGCAACTGCTGTCTGCTTACAGCGAGCTGTTTCAGCCGCCACAGGCGCCGCACAAGCCCAAGGGCGATGTAACCCAGCCACTGATTATTGCGGTCAATCTGGATGAAGAGGAGCCCGAGCAGGCACTGAGTCGGGAAGAGCTGGAAAGCTGGCGGCAGAACCTCAAGGCCCTGGCCATTCGTTTCAGGGATGGCCTTAACGAGTGTTGATCCTGAGCGCTGCTTGATTGGCGGCGTGACTATTTGATCAAGGAAGATTCATGCTGTTCTTCTTGCGTGACCAGGCGCTGCTTCGCCTGCTGAACGATTGCCGGGTGCGAGTGGTTCGTGCCCAGTCCAATACTGACTTGCTGGAAGTGCTCGACAGGCTGGAGATATTCCCCGGCGGTCTGGAATTCGACCATGTGCAGGCAATAACGCTTCTGGTCCTGGCGTTTGCCTCCCTGGCTGTCGCGCTGCTGATGGACGGCATGGGCGGGATGTTCTGGGTGTTTCTGGCTCTGTGTTTCTTTAGCTATTACGTCAGCAAAGGGGCCTCTGGCTCCTTGACTGATCTGGCGGCAAGCATCGTGCGCAAGTGTGTAATGTTTCATCATGGCTTGAGCGAGTCCGACAGCAGTGCCGACTGGCGCCTGAAAAGGCTGAACAACGAGTTCAGCGATTACCAGCGGGGTAATGAGCGACGCCATATCCAGGACTCGCTCCTGGGTGTCTACCAGGGGCCTCGCCAGTCTTTGACGTTCGAGTATCACCATCTGCAGTACGTCAATTCCAGGCAAGAGCCTGGTGCCGGCGGCAGCTATCGCACTGTCTACGACACGTACAACCGCTACAGCCTGGTGCTGGATTTCCCGTGGGTGACAGAGATTACGGTTCGCTCCAGTCCCCTGGAAGTGTCATTGGCGGGGCAGCCGTTCAAGACCGGTCGCGAGGATTTCGACCAGGTCTTTGTACTGCGCGGTAATGATCAGGCCTGTTGCGAACACTTCGCCAGGCCAGCAACCCTGGACCTCCTGATGGAGCTTTCACGCCACCTTTACCGGGTCAATCTGGAATTTTCCAGTCAAGGGCGGCTCTGTCTGAGCTTTGATAATGCGGACATCATTGCCCATGCCGATCCGGGCTCGCTGAGTGATCTGGCGGTCTTTCGCGAGCGGATCAAGGCGGGTATCGAGTTGCCGAAGCTGTATTCACTGCTGGAGCTGGTGCATCGGTTGGCGCAGTCGCATGACAGCCATGCTCTTGCTGCTGTTCCAGATGTTCCTGAGGCTGGCAACTTGATCAAGGAAATGTAATGCAGTTTCTCAAGCACGATGCCGAGTTGGTGAAGTTGTTGGCCACTAGCAATGCAGAGGTGGCTCGAGCCAAGAGCAACGAGGATCTATTGAGGGTCATCGCCAGGCTCCAGTCCTTCAGGGGAGGGTTGGAGTTCGATCATGCCCAGTCCTGGCTGCTGTTGATGCTGGCTATTGTGTCGGCGATCCCGGCCATGGCGGGTGTGGAGCTGATGTGGTTTGCGACGGCCTGCCTGGGTTTTGCCACCTTGTATACCTGGATGGGTCGTAAAGCCGTGTTAGACGAGTTACCGCAGAAAATAGCCCGTAAGTGTTCATTCCTCAGTAACGGCCTTTGGGACCCGGGCGGAACCGCCGATGAGCGTTTCGCGCAACTGAGCAGTGAGTTCGACGACTATGATCGCGGCAATGACAGCCGCCGTATCGAGGCTTCAGCCAGGGGGACCTACCAGGGCCCGCGGCATCAGTTGTCCTTTGTCTTCCACCATCTGCGTTACGTGAACTCCCACTACAAACGCAAATCCGATGGCGAGAGCGAGCGGGTCTATGAGAGTTTCGATCGCTTCAGCCTGGTGGTGGACTTTCCTTGGGTCAGAGGGGTGATGGTGCGCAGTGATCTGCCAAATACCAAGAGCAAGAAGCGCAAAGTCTTTGAGACCACTTCCGATGACTTCAACAGAAGCTTCAATTTCACCGGTGATAGTGAGCTGGCTTGCGCGAAGTTCGCAACGCCCACCACCCTGGCTTTCTTGCTGGAACTTCGTCGGCGGCTGAAAAAGGTGAATCTGGAATTCTCCAGCGAGGGCCATTTATGTCTGAGCTTCGATGATGCCGAGGTCATGGCCTACAAGGATCCGGGCACGTTTGACGATCTGCCGAGCTTCTACGCCAATATCGAGCAGGGCCTGCCGTTGCCTAACCTGTTTCCGGTGCTGGCCCTGGTGCATGAGTTGGCGGAGCTGCACGACAACAATTTCGATCTTCCGCTGAAGGTCACTGATGAAATGGAGCAGTAGAGTATGGAGTTGTTGCTGGTCATCGCGATTGCCTTGGGCGTTCTTGCCTATGTGCACTACAACAAGATTGTCGGTGCGCATAACCGTGCCCAGCGGGCTTGGTCGGATGTGCTGACCTACCAGCGCCAGAGGATCAAGGTGCTGGACATGCTGGAGCCGCAAGTGGCTGGCTTCCAGGCCTACGAAAGCCAGTTGCTGGAAAAGATCGTTGGGCTGCGTAGTGCCATTGGTAGCTTGCCATCCGCAGCCGACGGTGATGCGCTCAAGTCGGTAGACCAGGGCGCCAAGGCTTTGCTGGGCGGTTTGAATCTTGCGTTTGAGGCCTACCCCGACCTCAAGTCCGTCGAGTTGTTGAGCAACCTGATGCGCGAGGTTGCCGAGCAGGAAGGCAATATCGGTGGGGCGATTACCCTGTTCAACCTGAATGTGGAGCACTTCAACAACTCCATTCAGATGTTTCCCGGCTCCCTGGTCAATCGGTTGGCCCTGAAGAAGTCGCTGATCACGCCGTTTTCCGACAGCCAGGCCTCGGCAGGTTTTGAATACAAGCCGAATTTCTGAAGGGGGCTGGCGCGGGCTTGGGGTCGGTGTGGCTAGGTGTTGATTGCAAGGATCGGGAAGTAATTCCTGGTGAGGGGGCACGATCCCCCTGCAAGATCCTGAGCGGGGCGGGGGTGATGACTGATATAATCCCGCCCTTTCGTGGAGACCAGACCTTTATGCCAACGTCCTTTCTAGAAATTGTCGAGTTGCCAGACGGCCGTATCGAGCTGCGCAGAGCTGAGGACGAGGGTTCTCTGGTTACTTTGGATTTCTCCGAGGATGCCAAAGCCTTTCTGCAAGGTCAGCACGTGGAAGTGGCCAAGGCCATGTTGAGCGTCGGCGTACAGATGGCCGGTCGACTGGTTGAAGGTGAAATTGACAAGGAAGATGGCCCGCGGGTTCTGCACTGAGCCCGTCTATCGGGTTTCTCCGGTCATCCGTCGCATTTGTTCCGGCTTCTCAATCCTGGAGAAGCCTTGTGTCATTCAAGCGTAAATCCCACGCTTTCCCGGTGTTTCATCCCAGGCGAATATTCAGGCTCTGCGCATCGCCAGTCCGTGCGGCGCTGATCAGCTGTTGCCGGGCGCTGGCGCTCAACGGGTTCAACCAGCTGACTACGGTATGACTGCGACCCAGGCGCAGGGCCTCGCAGGCGAGCTGTTGCGGGCTTTGATTACCCCGGGGGTGCAGCAGCAGGATCCCCTCGCGATTCAGGCCGGCGTCCCGTAGCCAGCTTTGGGTCAGGCTGGAGGGCGGGGCGATCAGTGTCAGCCAGCGCGCGTCCTGGTCCTGGCTGAGTTCCCGAAGGATCGGTGCCAATAGGTTCAGGCAGTTCCCGGCGGCGCCGCGTAACGACAGCTCGCTGAAGGCTTCTGGATCTTTGTTCCAGGGCGATTCGACCACTTCCTTGAGGGCGGGCGCCAATGGCTGGGCCAGGAACGCCTCGAACAGTGGCAGTTGTGCTTGCTGTGGTGTGTGGGGGAACTGCATGGAGCCTCCTTTAGCGGCGAATGACGCCGACACTCAAGCCTTCGATCACCAGATCCTGATCTTTCAGGTTGACTTCGATGGGGGCGAATTCAGGGTTCTCGGCAATCAGCCAGACCTTGCTGCCTTCGCGCTTGAAGCGCTTGACCGTGACCTCATCACCGATGCGCGCCACCACGACCTGGCCATTGCGGGCCTCGCGAGTGGTGTGTACCGCCAACAGGTCGCCGTCGAAGATGCCGATGTCCTTCATGCTCATGCCATGGACGCGAAGCAGGTAGTCGGCGCGAGGGTGGAAGAAGGTCGGGTTGATATTGCAGGACTCTTCGATGTGCTGCTGGGCCAGGATCGGTGCACCGGCGGCGACACGGCCAATGATCGGCAGGGTATCGTCGGCCTTGGCTTCGAAGCCGGGAATGCGGATTCCGCGGGAGGCACCCGGGGTCATCTCGATGGCGCCTTTGCGGGCCAGGGCCTTGAGGTGTTCCTCAGCGGCGTTGGGCGATTTGAATCCCAGTTCCTGGGCAATTTCCGCACGGGTGGGCGGGTAGCCGTTGTCTTCGAGGCAGCGTTTGATAAAAGCCAGAATCTCAGCTTGGCGTGGCGTCAGTTTTAGCATGTCGATCGCTCTGTCTTTTTATACAGTGACTGGGATTATATACAGTGGACGTCGCTTGGCAATCCTCCTTTTGCCTGTGGCGGCCGAGCGGTTGTCATCCAGGGGCCGCAATCCTGCGCCGAAGGCTGGCTACAGTGGCCGGCAGGTGTGATTAAATAGCGCGCCGGACGGCTTGCGCAGAGGCCGGCAGGCTTGACATTGCAAAGCCTGAAACGTATGTTTCAAACAAGTGTTTGTCAGGCGGAGTAGCCATGGCCCAGTCGGAAACCGTTGAACGCATTCTCGATGCTGCCGAGCAGTTGTTCGCGGAAAAAGGTTTTGCCGAAACCTCATTGCGGCTGATCACCAGCAAGGCCGGGGTCAACCTGGCAGCGGTCAACTATCATTTCGGGTCCAAGAAGGCCTTGATCCAGGCGGTATTCTCGCGTTTCCTCGGCCCGTTCTGCATCAGTCTCGATCGTGAGCTTGAGCGCCGTCAGTCCAGGCCGGAGAACAAGCCGAGCCTGGAAGAGCTGCTGGAAATCCTCGTCGAGCAGGCCCTGGTAGTGCAGCCGCGCAGCGGTAACGACCTGTCGATCTTCATGCGTCTGCTGGGGCTGGCGTTCAGCCAGAGCCAGGGGCACTTGCGGCGTTATCTGGAGGACATGTACGGCAAGGTGTTCCGCCGCTACATGCTGCTGGTCAACGAAGCGGCGCCGCGTATTCCGCCCATCGAGCTGTTCTGGCGCGTGCACTTCATGCTCGGCGCTGCCGCGTTCAGCATGTCCGGGATCAAGGCGCTGCGGGCTATCGCCGAAACCGATTTCGGGGTCAATACCTCCATCGAGCAGGTGATGCGCCTGATGGTGCCGTTCCTCGCCGCCGGCATGCGTGCCGAAACCGGCGTCACCGACGAAGCCATGGCCAGCGCCCAGCTCAAGCCGCGCAGCAAATCGGCCCCGGCAGCCGCCAAGGCCTGACCCACGGGTGGGCGCGACAGCTTACATCCGCTAAGCTAGCCGCCCATGCCGATTCTCGTTCTATATCCCGTGCCTTCCCTGCGCCGATGCTGCTCGGCCCGGCTGCATCCATGCGGATGCGGCTCGATCAGCGTTGCCTGGAAGCCATCGTAGTGCTTAAGGAATTTCTATGACTGCTGGCCTGCAAGGCTCTTTGATGGTGGACGTCGCCGGTACCTGGCTGACGGCCGAAGATCGCCAACTCCTGCGCCAGCCGCAGGTCGGTGGGTTGATCATCTTTGCCCGCAATATCGAACATCCGCGCCAGGTACGGGAGCTGTGCGCGGCGATTCGGGCGATTCGCCCGGACCTGTTGTTGGCCGTGGACCAGGAGGGCGGCCGGGTGCAGCGTCTGCGCCAGGGCTTTGTGCGCCTGCCGGCCATGCGTGCCCTGGCCGACAATCCGAATGCCGAGTACCTGGCCGAGCAGTGTGGCTGGGTCATGGCCACCGAGGTCCTGGCGGTGGGGCTGGACCTGAGCTTCGCCCCGGTACTGGACCTCGATCACCAGCGCAGCGCGGTGGTGGGCAGCCGGGCTTTCGAGGGCGACCCCGAGCAGGCGGCGTTGCTCGCCGGTGCGTTTATCCGCGGTATGAACAGCGCCGGCATGGCCGCTACCGGCAAGCACTTTCCCGGGCACGGCTGGGCCGAGGCCGACTCTCATGTGGCGATCCCCAATGACGAGCGCAGTCTGGATGAAATCCGTGCCAAGGACCTACTGCCCTTTGCTCGTCTGAGCAAGCGGTTGGCGGCAGTGATGCCTGCGCACGTCATCTATCCGCAAGTCGACCCTCAACCGGCCGGCTTCTCGCGCTACTGGTTGCAGGACATCCTGCGTGGCGAGCTGCAATTTGACGGGGTGATCTTCAGCGATGACCTGTCCATGGCCGGCGCCCATGTCGTCGGGGACGCGGCAAGCCGGATCGAAGCGGCGCTGACCGCCGGTTGCGACATGGGGCTGGTATGCAATGACCGTGCTGCCGCCGAGCTGGCCCTGAGTGCCGTGCAGCGCCTCAAGGTGCAGCCTTCGCCACGCATCGCGCGGATGCGTGGCCAGGCCTTCGCCAATATCGAGTACAAGCAGGATCCGCGTTGGTTGGCGGCGCTGGGTGCCCTCAAGGATGCCCAGTTGATCGACTGACGACTTCGCAAGGGGGCTCCGGGCAATTCTGGATGCCCCCGCACGTGGCCGGTCTCAGCGGCCGCCCTTGTTGTCCGGCAGTGGGGCGAACAAGGCTTCGATGTCGTCGCTCTGCAGCTTCCAGTCACCGGCCTTGCGCCCATCAAGCACGCCTGCCGCCAGGTCCGATTTTTCCTGCTGCAGGTGCTGGATCTTTTCTTCCACCGTACCTCGGGCAATCAGCTTGTAGACGAACACGGGCTTTTCCTGGCCGATGCGATAGGCGCGGTCGGTAGCCTGGCTCTCGGTGGCCGGGTTCCACCACGGGTCGTAGTGAATCACCGTATCGGCTTCGGTCAGGTTGAGGCCGACACCGCCGGCCTTGAGGCTGATCAGGAAAATCTGCAGCTTGCCGCTCTGGAAGTCCCGTACCGGAGTGCGCCGGTCCCGGGTCTGGCCGGTGAGCAAGGCGTAGGCGATGTTGCGCCGTTTCAGCTCGGCCTCGATCAGGCTCAGCATCGAAGTGAACTGCGAGAACAGCAGAATCCGCCGGCCCTCTTCGAACAGTTCTTCAAGCATTTCCATCAGGCTGTCGAGCTTGCCTGAGGAGCTGCCCCGTGTGGGTGGCGAGTCGTTGACCAGGCGCAGGTCGCAACACACCTGGCGCAGTTTGAGCAGGGCTTCAAGAATGATGATCTGGCTGCGCGCCACACCTTTGCGGGTGATTTCGTCGCGCACTTTCTTGTCCATGGCCAGGCGCATGGTTTCGTAGACATCACGCTGCGCCTCGTTGAGCTCGACCCAGTGGATGATCTCGGTCTTGGGCGGCAGTTCGGTGGCCACTTGCTCCTTGGTACGGCGCAGCAGGAAGGGCTTGATCCGGCCGTTGAGGTGCTGCAGGCGCACTTCGCTGGCGTGCTTTTCAATCGGTACCCGGTAGTCACGGTTGAAGCTCTTGGCATCGCCGAGCCAGCCCGGCAAGAGGAAGTGGAACAGCGACCAGAGCTCCCCCAGATGGTTTTCCAGCGGCGTGCCGGACAGGCACAGGCGCTGCCGGGCATTGAGTTCCCGAGCGGCCTGGGCGGCCTTGCTCGACGGATTCTTGATGTACTGCGCCTCATCGAGGATCAGCACATGCAGGGGCTGGGCCGCCAGCAGTTCGATGTCCTTGGGCAGCAGCGCATAGGTGGTCAGCAGCAAGTCATGGTCGCCCAGCTGGGCGAAGTGTTTCTTGCGCCCGGCGCCATACAGCGCCAGTACCTTGAGCTGCGGGGTGAAGTGCGCGGCCTCGTCCAGCCAGTTGGGAATCAGGCTGGTGGGCATTACCACCATGCAGGGGCGGTCCAGGCGCCCGGCGTTCTTCTCGCTGAGTATGTGCGCCAGGGTTTGCAGGGTCTTGCCCAGGCCCATGTCGTCGGCCAGGATGCCGCCCACTTCCAGCTGGCGCAGTGACTGCATCCAGCTCAGGCCTTCGAGCTGATAGGGGCGCAGGGTGGCATTCAGGCCCTGGGGCGCCGGTGCCGAGTAGTCGCGGATGTCCCGCAGGCGCTGGGCGAAGGTGCGAATGTGTTCGCCGCCTTCCCATAGCAGTGGCAGGTCCTGCAACGGGTTGAGGCGGGTGGCGTCGGCGCTGCTCAAGCGCAGGGTGGTATCGCCGGGTTCTTGCAGATAGAACTCGCCCAGGGTTGCCAGTACCGGCTTCAGGCGGCCATAGGGCAGTGCCACTTGCAGCGGGCCATGCAGGGAGTTGGGCCGATTGGGAATGTTCACCAGGATCAGCTCGTCGTCGCGGCGCTTGGCCAGGCGCTCCGGATTGAGGATCTCGGTGTGCGAGCGCATCAGGTTGAGCAAAATCGGCAGCAGGCTCAAGCGCTCGCCGTTGACGATGATCCCCAGTTCCAGGTCGAACCAGTCGCGGCCCGGGGCCTCGTCGACACTGGCGTACCAGTCGTCCACCGCCGTCAGGTCGAAGCCGAAGCCCTCGTCGATCTGCAGCTCCCAGCCCTGGCTGCGCAGCTTGGGCAGTTCGTTGAGGGTGAAGGTCAGCCAGGCGCTGTCGTTGACCATCTCGAACAGCTCGCCGGCGCTTTCCGGCAGTGCCTTGCTCTGCCGGGTGGCGATCTTGAAGCCCAGGCCTCGCAATTGCTCGCGCCAGCCCTGTTCCAGCTCGGGCTGGCGCTTGATGCGCAGGCTCTGGTGTTCCTGGCGGATGATCACATCGGTGTTCTTCTGCCCGCTGGCGTATTCGCCCCTGTAGTTGAACGACAGTGCGGCGCGGTGCTGGATGTAGCGCTGCATCTTGCCGTTGCGCGGTTCGAAGGCGCTGAACTCGATGCTTGCCAGCCACAGCCGCGGCACCGGGTGCACGTCCTCCAGCAGTACCTGGGGCAGGGCGGCGGGGCGACGGCTGTCGAGGACTGCGGAGAGCTTTTCCAGCAGTTCGGCGTCCTGGACTGCCGCCGGGTAGGCCAGGGTTTCCTCCACTTGTAGCAGCACCGCAGCGATGTGCTTGCAGTTGCTGCGTACTGGGCAGGTGCAGTGGGCGTCGATCAGCAGCAGGTTGCCCTTGCTCGATTCGCGCAGGGTGATGGTCTGCCGGTACATAGTGCCACCGGAGCCTTCGCAACTGGCGGTGATAGCGCTGTCTCCGGCCGTGGCGATGCGCACGCGTTTTTCCAGGGCGTAGCGCCGGCCACGCTCCAAGGCTTGTTCCTTGAAGCGGTTGACCCAGGAGGGGGCCAGGGGTTTGGTCAGGGGCGGGGTCATAGGGACTTCGATCAGTCCGGAATTTCAGTTGGAGCGGGGCGCGGTGCCGGTGCGGTCAGCGAGGTGATCTTGATCAGCAGCGCCAGGTGGCCGTTGTCCAGGTAGTTGAGCTGGCCATTCTTGGTATGGCTCTGCTGTTTCAGGCGCTCGCTGCTGGTGACCAGGCCGTTGCTGTCGATCTGGTTGACCCAGAAGTCCGCGTCCACATCGGTGAAGCGCCCGAGCTTCAGGCTCAGGGTGCCTTCGATGGGGAACTGGCCGAACTGTTCCGGGCCATCGCTGAGGGCAACCTTTACCGGGGTTTCCCCCAGGGTCTGTTGCCAGGCCTTGTGCAACAGCACGCTGTAGCTGCCGCTGGCGCCGAGCTTTTCCACGATGCTGCCCAGGGCTGGGGTGCGCAGGCTGTCCGGGCTCAGCCGTTGAGCGCCGGCGGCCCAGTCTTCGGGGGCTGCACGGCTGACGATCAGCGGCTCGGCGTTCTGCCGTACGAGGATCATTTCCACCTGGTACAGGTCATCGGCAAAGGCCGTTGGCGCGACCAGGGCCACGAGCAGGGTCAGGGAGCGGAACAGGCGCATGGGGCGTCCTTCAAGCAGATTTCGGGGTGAGGCGCTCAAACAGTGCCTCCAATGTATTAAAGCGCTCTTCCGGGCGCTCCATCGGCACCATGAACTTGAACAGGGTTGCGCCTTCGAATTTGTAGCGTTTGGGCTGGCCCTGGATCAGTTTGATCAAGGCCAGTGGGTCTACCGGTGTATCTGCGGCGAACTCGATGCGGCCGCCTTGTGGGCCGCCGTCGACCTTCTTGATCCCCAGTTGCTCGGCCTGGAGTTTGAGCAGGGTCAGGCGGATCAGGTTCTTGGTCGGCTCCGGCAGCAGGCCGAAGCGGTCGATCATCTCCACTTGCAGGTCCTTGAGGCCGTCTTCGTCCGTGGCCGAGGCGATGCGCTTGTAGAGGATCAGGCGCGCGTGCACGTCCGGCAGGTAGTCCTCGGGAATCAGTGCCGGCAGGCGCAGGTTGATTTCCGGGCCGCCACCCAGTGGCTGGTCGAGGTTCGGTTGTTCGCCCTTGCGGATGGCCTTCACCGCGCGTTCGAGCATTTCCATGTAGAGGGTGAAGCCCACGGCCTGGATCTGCCCGCTCTGGCCGTCGCCCAGCAGTTCGCCAGCGCCACGGATCTCCAGGTCGTTGGTGGCCAGGACGAAGCCGGCTCCCAGGTCCTGGGTGTTGGCGATGGCCTCCAGGCGTTTTTCCGCGTCCGGCGTGATCTGCTGGCGCGGTGGCGTCAAGAGGTATGCGTAGGCCTGGTGGTGACTGCGCCCGACCCGACCGCGCAACTGGTGCAACTGGGCCAGGCCGAACTTGTCGGCGCGCTCGATGATGATGGTGTTGGCGCTGGGCACGTCGATGCCGGTCTCGATGATGGTCGAGGCGATCAGCACGTTGAAGCGCTTGTGATAGAAGTCGCTCATCACCTGTTCGAGTTCGCGTTCGCGCATCTGCCCGTGGCCGATGCCGATCCGCGCCTCGGGTACCAGTTCGGCCAGGTCGGCGGCGCATTTCTCGATGGTCTTCACGTCGTTGTGCAGGTAGTACACCTGGCCGCCACGCAGCAGTTCGCGCAGCAGGGCCTCTTTGACCGTGCTCTTGTTCTGTTCCATGACGAAGGTGCGCACCGACAGGCGCCGGGCCGGCGGGGTGGCGATGATCGACAGATCGCGCATGCCCGAGACGGCCATGTTCAGGGTCCGCGGGATCGGCGTGGCGGTCAGGGTCAGGATGTCGACTTCGCTGCGCAGCGCCTTGAGCTGCTCTTTCTGGCGGACACCGAAACGGTGTTCTTCGTCGATGATCACCAGCCCCAGGTTCTTGATCTTCACATCGTCCTGCAACAGCTTGTGGGTGCCGATGACGATGTCGATCTTGCCTTCGGCCAGGTCCGCCACCGCAGCATTCACTTCCTTGGTGGACTTGAAGCGGCTCATCACTTCCACGGTCACCGGCCAGTCGGCGAAGCGGTCGCGGAAGCTGTTGTAGTGCTGCTGGGCGAGCAGGGTGGTGGGCACCAGGATCGCCACTTGCTTGCCGCCGTGGACTGCGATGAAGGCAGCGCGCATGGCCACCTCGGTCTTGCCGAAGCCCACGTCGCCGCATACCAGGCGGTCCATGGGCTTGCCCGACAGCATGTCCTCGCGCACCGCTTCGATGGTGCTCTGCTGGTCCGGGGTTTCCTCGAAGGGGAAGCCGGCACTGAAGGTGGCGTAGTCGGCCTTCGGGTCAGCAAAGGCATAGCCTTCGCGGGCGGCGCGGCGGGCATAGATGTCCAGCAGTTCGGCAGCCACATCGCGCACCTGTTCGGCGGCCTTGCGCTTGGCCTTCTGCCAGGCTTCCGAGCCTAGGCGATGCAGGGGCGCGAGGGCGTCGTCGCTGCCGGTGTAGCGGGCGATCAGGTGCAGGTTGGCCACGGGCACATAAAGCTTGGCGCCCTCGGCGTATTCCAGGGTCAGGAACTCGGCGGCCTGGTTGTCGATTTCCAGGGTGGCCAGGCCCAGGTAGCGACCGACGCCATGGTCGATGTGCACCACCGGCGCACCTTCACGCAGCTCGGTGAGGTTCTTGATCACCGCATCGTTGTTGGCATCGGCGCGCTTTTCCCGGCGCCGACGCTGCATTACTCGCTGGCCGAACAACGGGCTTTCGGCCACCAGGGCCAGGGCCGGATCGTCCAGCACCAGGCCTTCGTCCAGCGGGGCGATGGTGATTGCCAGGCGTTCCTTGCTGGCGACGAAGTCCGGCCAGCTGTCGACGGTCTTGGGCCGCAGCTTGAGGCGCTCCAGCAGCTCCAGCAGCACTTCCCGGCGGCCGGCGGATTCGGCGGTGAACAGCACTCGCCCGGGGAACTCGTCGAGAAAGCCCGAAAGTGCTGCCAGCGGCTGGTTGGCCTTGGCTTCGATGGCCAGGTTCGGCAGCTCGTGGGCCGGGAAGCGTTCGCGGCCGACACCGGTCTCGATGTCCTGCTGGCTGGCCACCACTCGCGGCCAGTTCTTCAGCCGGGCGAAGCAGTCTTCCACTGGCAGGAACAGTTCGGCCGGGGGCAGGAGCGGGCGCGAAGGGTCGACGCGGCGCTCTTCATAGCGGTTGCGTACATCGTTCCAGAAGTTTTCCGCGGCCTGTTCGATGCCCGGCAGGGAAAACACCTGGGTGTCCTGAGGCAGGTAGTCGAACAGGGTCGAGGTCTCTTCGAAGAACAGCGGCAGGTAGTACTCGATACCGGCCGGGGTAATCCCGCTGCTCAGGTCCTGGAAGATCGGGCAGCGGCGGAAGTCCACATCGAAGCGTTCGCGAAAGCGCGCCTTGAAGCGGGTCACCGCTTCTTTCTGCAGCGGGAACTCCTTGGCCGGCAGCAGGCGCACCGAGTCGACCTTGTCGATGGAGCGCTGGTTCTCCGGATCGAAGGTGCGCAGGGTCTCGATTTCGTCGTCGAACAGGTCGATGCGATAGGGCAGCTTGCTGCCCATGGGAAACAGATCGATCAGTGCGCCGCGCACGGTGAATTCGCCGTGTTCGTAGACGGTGTCCACGTAGCGGTAACCACTGGCTTCCAGGCGGGTGCGCATCTGTTCCACATCGAGCTTCTGGCCGACGTCCAGCACCAGGCTGCTGCCCAGCAGGAACTGGGTGGGCGCCAGGCGGTGCAGGGCAGTGGTGATCGGCACCACCAGCACGCCATGTTCCAGCTCCGGCAGCCGATAGAGGCTGGCGATGCGCTGGGAAATGATGTCCTGGTGCGGCGAGAACAGGTCGTAGGGCAGGGTTTCCCAGTCAGGAAAATGCAGCACCGGCAGATCCGGGGCGAAGAAGCTCAGCTCCTGTTCCAGCCGGTCAGCGCTTTGGCTGTCGGCAGTCAGCAGGAGGGTGAAGCGCTTGGCAGCGCTGGCGGCTTCGGCGATGGCCAGGCTCAGGGCGGCACCGGGCAAGTTGCCCCAATGCTGTTTGCCGGCGGCGGCAGGGAGTAGCGGTAGACGCAGGACGGGCACGGACGGTCAAGCTCCAAGCGTTGCGACAAAGTCGGTAATTGTAACGGCCCCGGGCAGCCACTGTCAGTGGCTGATGCGTCTAATACGCTGGTTGGGGCAAATGTAGTGGCTATGACAACAAAATGCGCTTCTTGACCTGAAATGTAGTGCCGATTGTGGCTGGTGTTACGGAGGGTTACAGACAGGCTGGTGTGATGTCCAAAAAATTGACGCTGCTGGAAGCCGCGGTTTTACTGGTCTCCAGCACAGTGGTGTTTTTTTGCAAGGGCTTTTTGTTACGTTCCGCACGACAGGCGCGCATTGCTACGACAGGAACTGGGCGGCATAATGTAGCCCCTTTTTTCTGCCCCTACATGTGGAAGGTTCCCGTGACTCAGAAGCCCGACCAGTGTCTTGGTGAATGGATCGACCGTGAAGCACTCGCAGAAGCGATGATTCCGCTTATCGGTCAGCTCTACCGCAATAACAACGTGGTGAGCTCGATCTATGGCCGCAGCCTGATCAACCAGTCTGTCATCGCGATTCTCAAAGCTCACCGCTTTGCTCGCCACCGTTCCTCCGACGATAGCGAACTCTCCGTCCACGAAACATTCCCTCTGCTTAAAGCCATGAGCGAGCTCAAGCTCGGCGCGGCATCGGTAGACCTGGGCAAGTTGGCGTTCAAATTCCGTAACGAAGGCAATGGCCGCAGCGCCGAGCAGTTCGTTCGCGAAGAAATGGCTGATGTGGTTGGCCAGCAAAATGCTTCGGCCCGCAAAGGCACTGACGTAGTCCTGTACGGCTTCGGTCGTATCGGCCGTCTGCTGGCGCGCATCCTGATCGAGAAAACCGGTGGTGGCGACGGCCTGCGTCTGCGCGCCATCGTGGTGCGCAAGGGCGCCGAAAACGACCTGACCAAGCGCGCCAGCCTGCTGCGTCGCGACTCGGTGCACGGTTCGTTCAACGGCACCATCACCATCGACGAAGAAAACAACACCATCACCGCCAACGGTAACCTGATCCAGGTCATCTACGCGAAGAACCCGACCGAGGTGGACTACACCCAGTACGGCATCAAGGACGCTCTGCTGGTGGACAACACCGGTGTATGGCGTGACGCCGACGGTCTGGGCCAGCACCTGGCCTGCCCGGGTATCGATCGCGTTGTTCTGACCGCGCCAGGCAAAGGCAAGCTGAAGAACATCGTTCACGGTATCAACCACAACGAAATCACCGCTGACGACAAGATCGTGTCCGCCGCTTCCTGCACCACCAACGCCATCGTGCCGGTGCTGAAGGCTGTGAATGACAAGTTCGGCATCATCAACGGTCACGTCGAAACCGTTCACTCGTACACCAACGACCAGAACCTGATCGACAACTTCCACAAGGGCGATCGCCGTGGCCGTAGCGCCGCGCTGAACATGGTGATCACCGAGACCGGTGCTGCTACTGCTGCTGCCAAGGCCCTGCCTGAGCTGGCCGGCAAGCTGACCGGTAACGCGATCCGCGTTCCGACGCCAAACGTGTCGATGGCCATTCTCAACCTGAACCTCGAGAAAGCCGCCACCCGTGAAGAGATGAACGAGTACCTGCGCTACATGGCGCTGCACTCCGACCTGCACAAGCAGATCGACTTCGTCAACTCGCAGGAAGTGGTGTCCACCGACTTCGTGGGCTCGCGTCACGCCGGTGTGGTCGACGCTGAAGCGACCATCGTTCAGGACAACCGCGTTGTTCTGTACGTCTGGTACGACAACGAGTTCGGTTACAGCTGCCAGGTAGTGCGCGTGATGGAAGACATGGCCGGGGTCAACCCGCCAGCGTTCCCACGCTAAGCGACTGCTGAAATGAAAACGCCCCGACTTGTCGGGGCGTTTTTGTTTGTGGCTTTGCGCCGGCAAGCCAGGTCGGCGCAACCGTAGGAGCTGGCTTGCCAGCGAAGCGTTTGTCTCAGGCGCCGCGCGCTGTTGCCGCTTGCGCGGTACGCAGTTCGTGGCGATTACCGCGGAACAGCACCAGGGTGGCGATCAGCCCCAGCACCGCCGCGCCACTGAGCCAGATGCCCGGAGCCGCCTGATTGCCCAGGACGTGGATCAGGTAGGTGCAGGCTGCCGGGGTAAAGCCGCCGAAGGTCGCGGTGGCCAGGCTGTAGGCCAGGGAGAAACCCGTGGTGCGCACTTCCACCGGCATGATTTCAGTCAGGGCCACCACCATCGCGCCGTTATACGAGCCATAGAGGAAAGACAGCCACAGCTCGACGATCAGCAGGTGGCTGAAGCTGGGGTTGGCCACCAGCCAGGACAGTGCCGGATAAGCCGTGAAGATGGCCAGGATGGTCGCCCCCAGCAGCAGCGGCTTGCGGCCGATTTTGTCCGACAGTGACCCCATGACCGGCAGCCAGAAGAAGTTCGACAGACCGATGCACACGGTTACCAGCAGGGCGTCGAAGTCCGACAGGTGCAATTCGGCCTTGCCGAAGGTCGGGGTGTAGGCGGTGATCAGGTAGAAGGACACGGTGGTCATCACCACCAGAGCCATGCCGGCGATGACGATGCCGAAGTTCTGGCCGATGGAACGGACGATTTCCTGCAGCGAAGGGCGATGCTTGCGGGCCTGGAACTCCGGGGTCTCTTCCAGGGAGCGACGGATCATGAAGATCGCCGGAACAATCATGCAGCCCACCAGGAACGGCACGCGCCAGCCCCAGTCACCCATTTGCTCGGGGCTCAGCCAGTGGTTCAGGCCTACGCCCAGCAGGCCGGCGAAGACCACTGCGGCCTGTTGGCTGGCCGACTGCCAACTGACGAAGAAGCCCTTGCGGCCCGGCGTGGAGATTTCGGCGAGGTACACCGACACCCCGCCCAGCTCGACGCCGGCGGAAAAGCCCTGCAGCAGGCGACCCAGCAGCACCAGCAAGGGCGCGGCGACGCCAAGGGTGGCGTAGCCCGGCACGCAGGCAATCAGCACGGTGCCCGCGGCCATCAGTGCCAGGGTAATGATCAGGCCTTGGCGACGGCCGTGACGGTCAATGTAGGCACCGAGGAAAATCGCTCCCAGGGGGCGCATCAGGAAGCCCGCGCCAAAGGTCGCCAGGGACAGCATCAACGAGGCGAAGGCGCTGTCCGCAGGAAAGAAGGTCTTGGCAATCGCCGTGGCGTAGAAGCCGTAGACCATGAAGTCGAACATCTCGAGAAAGTTGCCGCTGACAACGCGAAAGATCGCCTTGCCTTTGCCCGTGGTCGTGGACATTTTTTTCACTCACTTTGGCTGTCTTGTTAGCAATCCCTGGTCGTTATGCGTCCCTTACTGCAAAGTCGGGGCTCGAGGCTGCACGCTGAACAGTTTTGTAACGATATGTGTATGAAAGCCATCCGGCAACAAAAACTCTTGGGGTGGCAGGGCGGCTCTAGATCAAGGTTCTGCCCGTAGCCAAGGCGGTGGGACGCCGGGCAGGCGGCCTCCGTCTGTCGCATAATGGCCATTTGTACTGCCAGCTGGCCCAGCAGGGCGGTTGATCGGGAGGAACACCTTGTCGGGTAAGCAACGATCGCGATGGAGCGCTTTGTACGCCGCGCTGGTGCTGCTGGCCGGTTGTGGCGGCGAGCGCCTGGAAAGCCTCTCCGGGCCGACCATGGGCAGCACCTGGTCGGTGCAGTATGTGCGTCACGCCCAGGGGCCGGCGCCGTCCCTGGTACAGGCTGAGGTCGAGGGAATTCTGGCGGAGGTCGACGGGCAGATGTCCACCTATCGCAGCGATTCGGACATCGAGCGTTTCAACGCCTTGCCCGCCGATAGCTGCCAGCCGATGCCGGAGCCGGTGTTGCAGTTGGTGCGAGTGGGTGAGCAGTTGTCCCGGGACAGCGATGGCGCCTTCGACCTGACGGTGGAACCGCTGCTGGATCTCTGGGGTTTTGGCCCTCAGGGGCGCGAGGAAAAGGTTCCCGGCGCGTCAGCCCTGGCTGAGGTGCGGCAGCGGGTAGGGCACGCTCACCTGCGTATCGAAGGGCAGGAGCTGTGCAAGGATGCGCCGGTGGAGGTGGATTTCAACAGCATCGCCGCCGGCTATGCGGTGGACCGCATCGCTGCCCGGCTCACGCAACTGGGGATCGACAGCTTCCTTGCCGAAGCCACCGGTGAGCTCAAGGCCGTGGGTCGCAAGCCCGACGGCTCACCATGGCGGATAGCCCTGGAGGAGCCGCGTGATGACCAGCAGGTAGCCCAGCGGGTGATCGCCCTGGATGGTTTTGGCGTTTCCACTTCCGGCGACTACCGTAATTACTTCGAGCAGGACGGCCAGCGTTACTCCCATACCTTCGATGCCCGGCTCGGCCAACCCATCGCCCACCCGTTGGCCTCGGTAACGGTGATTCATCCTTCGGCGTTGATGGCCGATGGCCTGTCGACGCTGTTGCTGATACTCGGCCCGGAGGCGGGCTGGGACTACGCGGAAAAACACGGCATCGCCGGATTTTTTGTGATGCGCAGCGCTACAGGTTTCGTCACACGCAGCAACCCGGCTTTCGATGCGCTGCTGGCCGGGCAAAAACAATAACCTGGTGCGCTGTTGCGCAGCCTGTAGTGCAGGCAAAAGTAGCCTACGACGCGACCAAGGGTTAATGTGCGCGGCGTTGACGCTTCTATAGACTGTGCCCGGGTTCGTAACCGAGCCAAATTGATCCTTCATGCCGCTGGCCGCGGCATGATTTAGCCGGAGACGCCAGAAGGGTGTCTCGGCCTGTTCTGAGGAGTACGCATGGCTGTCTACAACTACGACGTAGTGGTGCTGGGCTCAGGCCCCGCTGGAGAAGGTGCGGCGATGAACGCCGCGAAAGCAGGACGCAAAGTGGCGATGGTCGATAGCCGTCGCCAGGTCGGCGGCAACTGCACCCACCTGGGTACCATCCCGTCCAAGGCCCTGCGTCACTCGGTCCGGCAGATCATGCAGTTCAACACCAACCCGATGTTCCGGGCCATTGGCGAGCCGCGCTGGTTCTCCTTCCCGGACGTGCTCAAGAGCGCCGAGAAGGTCATCTCCAAGCAAGTGGCCTCGCGTACCGGCTACTACGCCCGCAACCGGGTCGATGTGTTCTTCGGCACTGGCAGCTTCGCCGACGAGCAGACCGTGGAAGTGGTCTGCGCCAACGGCGTGGTGGAAAAGCTGGTAGCCAAGCACATCATCATTGCCACCGGCTCGCGCCCCTATCGCCCCGCGGATATCGATTTCAGCCACCCGCGTATCTACGATAGCGACACCATCCTCAGCCTCGGCCACACCCCGCGCAAACTCATCGTCTACGGCGCCGGGGTCATCGGTTGCGAATACGCCTCGATCTTCAGTGGCCTGGGGGTTCTGGTGGAGCTGGTGGACAACCGCGGCCAGTTGCTGAGCTTCCTGGATTCTGAAATCTCCCAGGCCCTGAGCTACCACTTCAGCAACAACAACATCACCGTGCGCCACAACGAGGAATACGACCGCGTTGAAGGTGTGGACAACGGCGTGATCCTGCACCTCAAGTCCGGCAAGAAGATCAAGGCCGACGCCTTGCTCTGGTGCAACGGCCGTACCGGCAATACCGACAAGCTGGGCATGGAGAACATCGGGGTCAAGGTCAACAGCCGCGGCCAGATCGAAGTCGACGAGAACTACCGCACCTGCGTGCCGAACATCTACGGGGCCGGTGACGTGATCGGCTGGCCGAGCCTGGCCAGTGCCGCCCACGACCAGGGTCGTTCCGCGGCCGGCAGTATTGTCGACAACGGCAGTTGGCGCTTCGTCAACGACGTGCCGACCGGGATCTACACCATTCCCGAGATCAGCTCCATCGGCAAGAACGAGCAGGAACTGACCCAGGCCAAGGTGCCTTACGAGGTGGGCAAGGCGTTCTTCAAGGGCATGGCCCGTGCGCAGATCGCCGGCGAGCCTCAAGGCATGCTGAAGATCCTGTTCCACCGGGAAACCCTGGAAGTCCTCGGCGTCCATTGCTTCGGCTACCAGGCTTCGGAGATCGTGCACATCGGCCAGGCGATCATGAGCCAGCCGGGCGAGCTCAACACCCTGAAGTACTTCGTCAACACCACCTTCAACTACCCGACCATGGCCGAAGCCTATCGGGTAGCGGCATACGATGGCCTCAACCGGCTTTTTTGAGCGGCTCCGGCCGGTGGCCTGAGCCGGCCGGGGAGACCGATTTCAGCGATTCTCGAGGGTGGCGCTGGCCAAACCGGGAAAGTCTGTAATCAGGCTATCTACGCCGAAGTCGGCGAGCCTGCGCATCAGCGCAGGCTCGTTGACCGTCCATACCGACACATGCAAGCCCTGGCGCTGCGCCCGTTGCAGACGCTCTGGGGTGCACAGCGTCCAGTTCAACGCCAGAATCTCGCAGCCATAGCTCTGGGCGACCTTCAATGGGTCGAGCCAGGCGTATTCGGCTACCAGTCCGCGGGACAGGTCCGGGGTCAGCTCCACGGCGGCCTTCAATACTTCCCGAGAACTTGAGGTCACGGTGACCTTGTCCAGCAGGCCGAAACGCTGGGCCATTTCGCGAATCGCCAGCACCGTGGTGGCGGCGCGAGTGCGCGAGGCGCTCTTGACCTCCAGCTGCCAGTGCTCGAAGTCGCATTTCTCGAACAGCTCTTCCAGGCGCGGAATGGGGCAGGGGTTGACCCAGCCCGGGCCGCCCTTGCGCGCGTCGTAGGTCACCAGCTCGGCGGCGGAATGCTCCACCACTTTGCCGCGCCGGTCTGTGGTGCGCTTGAGGGTCGGGTCGTGGATCACCATCAACTCGCCGTCCATGGACAGGTGCAAGTCGAGCTCGCAACGGCGCACGCCGTGCTTGAGGCACTCCTGAAAGCTGGTCAGGGTATTTTCCGGTGCTTCGCCTTTAGCGCCGCGATGGCCATAGATCAGGGTCACAATTGCTCCTTCACGGATGTTGTTCCTTAAGAGAGGGTCGGGCGTACTGCTCAGCCGGCGGCGGGGTCGCTCTGCTCCCGGGCCTGGCGGCGTTGCTGGGCCTGTTTCTGCAGGATATAGCGCGCCAGCAGCTGGCGTTGGGCATCGGTCAATGCTTCGAACTCGGTGCCGATCTCGAAGGTGCCAAAGCTCTGGGGCTCGCAGTGGGTGACCTTGGCCCGCAGCAGCAGGCCCAGGGCCTGCGGCATCAGCAACAGCTTAACCGCCAGATGGCTGCCGGTTGGGTAGCACTGGTGATGGCTGAATTCGATGCCGCCCTCGGACAGAATGACCCGCTGCGGCTCGCCGAACTTGCCGAACACCGTTTGCGCCACCACCTGGCTGAGCAGGTCGATGCGTTTGTTCATGGCCTTGAGGTAGCTGGCCAGGGTGCGATCGCGCTCGCTGACCTGGCGCAGCAGATGCTGGGATTCGAATTCACTCAGGTGCAGTTCACTGAGCAGATTGAACAGTGGGGACTCATCCTGCAACACTTCCTTGCTCGCCGCGTCGAGGGCGGACAAGGGGCTAATTTCCAGTGCGATCGTGTCCTCGATACGGTAGTATTCGCGGCGATCTTCTTCATCTAATGTCGACATGGCGAACCCATGGTAGAGGCAGTGGTCTGAGTGTAAAGCTGCTTACCAGGCCCCGCCACAAGGACGTCTTCTTTTCCTCTGCACAAGCCCCGACATGTTCAGACCTCTGTTTGCTTTTATCGGCACGCGTTACACCCGTGCAAAGCGTCGCAATCATTTTGTGTCATTCATTTCCCTGACTTCGATGATCGGACTCGCCCTTGGCGTGATCGTGATGATCGTGGTGCTGTCGGTGATGAACGGCTTCGATCATGAGATGCGCACCCGCGTGCTGGGCATGGTGCCCCACGCCACCATCGAATCCGGCGAACCCATCAGCGACTGGCAAAGCCTGGCCGACAAGGTCAAGCAGAACCCCAAAGTGCTGGCGGTGGCACCGTTCACCCAGATGCAGGGCCTGTTGACCAACAACGGCCAGGTGCAGAAGGTGCTGCTCAATGCCATCGACCCCGAGCAGGAGCGACAGGTGTCGATCATCGACCACTTCATGCAGCAGGGGCAGTTGGACGCGCTGGCGCCCGGTAGCTTCGGCATTGTCATTGGTGACAAGGCGGCAACCAAGCTGGGTGTCGGCCTGGGAGACAAGCTGACCTTCGTCGCCCCGGAAGTCACGGTGACCCCGGCCGGGATGTTCCCACGGATGAAGCGTTTTACCGTGGTGGGCATCTTCCATGTCGGCGCCGGCGAGATCGACGGCTACCTGGGCCTGACCAACCTCCAGGACCTGGGTCGCCTGCACCGCTGGAAGGCGGATCAGGTACAAGGCCTGCGGCTGAAGTTCGACGACCTGTTCCAGGCCCCGCGCACCGCCTGGGAAATCGCCCAGCAGCTGGGTGAGAACCACTATTACGCCCGCGACTGGACCCGTACCCACGGCAACCTGTACCAGGCCATCCGCATGGAAAAAGCCATGATCGGCCTGTTGCTGCTGCTGATCGTCGCGGTGGCCGCGTTCAACATCATCTCGACCCTGGTGATGGTGGTGAACGACAAGAAGGGCGATATCGCCATCCTCCGCACCCTGGGGGCGACGCCGGGAACCATCATGGCGATCTTCATGGTCCAGGGCACGGTGATCGGCGTGGTCGGCACCCTGATCGGTGCTGTGCTGGGGATGCTGGCGGCGCTGAACGTGAGTGCCGCGATTTCTGCCCTTGAAGGCCTGATCGGCCACAAATTCCTGAATGCCGACGTGTATTTCATCGACTACCTGCCGTCGCAACTGATGGCCGAGGATGTGTTGATGGTCTGCGGCGCGGCATTGGTCCTGAGTTTCCTCGCCACCCTGTATCCAGCCTGGCGTGCGGCGCGCACCCAGCCTGCGGAGGCGCTACGTTATGAGTGAGTTGGGCATGAGTGAAAAAGCAATCCTGAGCTGCCGCGACCTGGGCAAGTCCTATGAGGAAGGCCCGGAATCGGTGGTGGTCCTGTCTGGCCTGCAACTGGAGCTGCACCCGGGTGAGCGAGTGGCCATCGTCGGCACTTCCGGCTCGGGCAAGAGTACCTTGCTCAACCTGCTGGGCGGCCTGGATACGCCATCCAAGGGCAGCGTCTGGCTGGCGGGCGAGGAGCTTTCGGCGCTGGGCGAGAAGGCCCGCGGCCAGTTGCGCAACCGCGCCCTGGGCTTCGTCTACCAGTTCCACCATCTGCTGCCGGAGTTCACCGCGCTGGAGAACGTCTGCATGCCGCTGCTGATTGGCCGCACGCCGATCCCGGAAGCCCGTCAGCGTGCCACCGCGCTGCTGGAGCGGGTCGGGCTCGGCCATCGGCTGGAGCACAAACCGGCCGAGCTGTCCGGTGGCGAGCGCCAGCGGGTGGCCATTGCCCGGGCGCTGGTGAACAAGCCGGGGCTGGTGATGCTCGATGAGCCCACCGGCAACCTCGACTCGCACACGGCCCAGGGAATTCAGGACCTGATGCTGGAGCTCAGTACCTCGATGCGCACCGCCTTCCTGGTGGTGACCCACGACATGAACCTGGCCAGGCAGATGGACCGCGTATTGCACCTGCAAGAAGGTCACCTGGTCGCCATCTGATGCGCCCGCACACGGCGTCGGCGGCTGGGCTGTCGATGCCGGGTCATTAATCTTTCCAGGGTGCCTTGCCCATGTTCAGACCTTTATCGATCTTTATCGGCACGCGCTACACCCGCGCCAAGCGGCGCAATCGTTTTGTCTCGTTCATTTCCATGACCTCGATGATCGGCCTCGCCCTGGGCGTGTTGGCGATGATCGTGGTGCTGTCGGTGATGAACGGCTTCCAGCGGGAAATGAGCTCGCGCATCCTCGGCATGGTGCCCCACGCCACTATCGTTGGGGTCAAGCCCATCGATGACTGGCAGCCGGTGGCCGCGGCGGCCCTGAAGAATCCGGAAGTCACCGCCGCGGTGCCCTTTACTGAGATGGAGGGCATGCTCTCCTACAAGGGGGCGATGCAGCCGATCCAGATCAGCGGCATCGATCCGGCCCAGGAAGGCAAGGTGTCCATCGTTGCCCAGCATATTGTCCAGGGCAGCCTGCAAGACCTGAAACCTGGCGAGTTCGGCGTGGTGATCGGCGAGATCACGGCCCGGCGCTTTCGCCTGAACGTCGGCGACAAGCTGACCCTGATCGTGCCTGAAGTGAGCACTGCACCGGGGGGGATCACCCCGCGCATGCAACGCCTCAACGTGGTTGGGGTATTCAAGGTGGGGGCCGAGCTGGATGGCTCCATGGGCCTGATTCATGTGGCCGATGCTGCAGAAATGCAGCACTGGCAGCCGAACCAGGTGCAGAGCGTGCGCCTGGCGGTCAAGGACCTGTATGCCGCGCCAAAGGTCTCGGCGGATATCGCCAAGGGCCTGGGGGCGGACTTCCGCGCCGATGACTGGACCCACACCCAGGGCAGCCTGTTCAGCGCGATGAAGATGGAAAAGACCATGATCGGCCTGTTACTGCTGATGATCGTGGCGGTGGCGGCATTCAACATCATCGCCACCTTGATCATGGTGGTGAATGACAAGGGGGCGGACATCGCGATCCTGCGCACCATCGGCGCCACACCACGGCAGATCATGGCGATCTTCATGGTCCAGGGGACGGTGATCGGTATCGTCGGCACCCTGATCGGTGGGGTGCTGGGGGTAATCGCGGCGCTGAACGTGAGTGAGCTGGTGGGCTGGCTGGAAAGAATCAGCGGCCAGCAGATCTTCAGCTCCGATGTGTATTTCGTCAGTAACCTGCCTTCTGAACTGCAGGGCGGCGACGTGGTGCTGATCTGTGGTGCCGGCTTCGTTCTGAGCTTCCTGGCGACCGTGTATCCGGCCTGGCGCGCGTCCAAGGTCGAGCCGGCCCACGCTTTGCGCTACTCCTGAGACCCGCCTTCGCCGGCCGCCGGCTCCTGTCCGATTGGTGCAGGAGCCGGCTGGCCGGCGAACAGTCCCTCAATCCTGCCTTGGCAACTCGATCACGAAACGGGTCCAGCCCGCCGCCGATTCGCATCGGATCTGCCCGCCGTGGGCACGAATGATCGACTGAGTGATCGCCAGCCCCAACCCCGCATGTTCACTGCTGCCTTCGCGCCGTGCCGGGTCGGCCCGGTAGAAACGGTCGAACAGGCGCGGCAGTACATCCTTGGCGATCCCTTCGCCGGTATTCTCGATGCTCAGGCTCAGGTGCCCGGCACTTTCGTTGATGCGCACCTTGACCGCGCCCCCGGCCGGAGTGAAGCGCAGGGCATTGTCCAGCAGGTTGGACAACGCCCGGCGCAGCATGCTGCGGTCCCCGGCAAAGCCGGCCTGGCCTTCACGGGTCAGTTCGATCTGTGCGTCTTCGGCCAGGGGGCCATAGAACTCCAGCAGCATGTCGGTTTCCTGGGCCAGCTCCAGCGCTTCGCGCCTGGGTGTAAGCAAGCCGTGGTCGGCCTTGGCCAGGTACAGCATGTCGTTGACCAGTTGCGCCATCCATTGCAGCTCCTCCAGGTTGCTGTGCAGGGCTTCGCGATAGTCCTCCAGCGGCCGGGGGCGGGTCAGGGTGACCTGGGTGTGGGTCAGCAGGTTCGACAAAGGGGTGCGCAGTTCGTGGGCGATGTCGGCGGAAAATGCCGAGAGGCGCTGAAACGACTCTTCAAGACGGCCCAGCATGGCGTTGAAGCTGCTGGCCAGTTCCGCCAGCTCGGCGGGCATCTGTTCCTGGGGCAGGCGCTGGGTCAGGGAACTGGCGGAGACCCCGGCGGCCACCGCGCCCATGCGCCGCAACGGGCGCAGGCCACTGCGGGCGGCCCAGGCGCCGAGCAGGGCAGTGGCCAGGGCCGAGAGGCCCACGGTGAGCCAGATCAGGTGTTGCATGCGCTGCAGAAAGTGCTGGTGATGGGTGATGTCGAGGATCAGGGTCAATTGCGGCGAGGCCGCCTGGCCGGGATTCAGCGCTGCTGTGTAGAGACGGTAGGCGGTGCCGGCCTGCTCCAGGCTGCGCAAGCCGGCACCGCCAGGCAGAGAGGCGGGCAGGCCGGGGGCGCTGTCGAACCAGAGCTGGCCATTGACGTCGCCGACTCGTAGCTGCAGGTCCGGCTGGTGGCTCAGTTCGTCCTGCAGCCTGGCCTGGCTCGGGGAGAAGTCACCGGCCTCGTTGACATCCTGCAAGGCGCTGCGCAGGGCCAGCAGCTTGCCGTCCAGCAGTTGCTGATCCAGTTCGATGAAATGGGCTTCGCTGGCGCGGCTGAACAACACCCCCGCCAACAATGAGACCACTGCGGTGCAGGCGGCGAACAGCAGCGCCAGGCGCCCGCTCAGGGACAGGCGGCGCATCAGGCCTGGCGCTCTTCGAGCACGTAGCCCATGCCGCGTACGGTATGGATCAGTTTGTTCGGGAAATCGTCGTCGATCTTCAGGCGCAGGCGGCGGATGGCTACTTCGATGACGTTGGTATCGCTGTCGAAATTCATGTCCCAGACCTGGGAGGCAATCAGCGACTTGGGCAGGACTTCGCCCTGGCGCCGCAGGAGCATTTCCAGCAGGGCGAATTCCTTGGCGGTCAGGTCGATGCGCTGGCTGCCGCGTTCTACCCGGCGGCGGATCAGGTCCAGGCGCAGGTCTGCCAGTTGCAGGCTGGTTTCCTGGGCCACGGCGCTGCCCCGGCGCAGCAGGCTGCGGACCCGGGCCAGCAGTTCGGAGAAGGCAAAAGGCTTGACCAGGTAGTCGTCGGCCCCCAGTTCCAGGCCGTGCACCCGGTCTTGCACGGCATCCCGGGCGGTGAGGAACAGTACCGGCATCTCCAGCCCGGCGCTGCGCACCGCCTGGAGGATCTGCCAGCCGTCGCGACCCGGCAGCATCACGTCGAGAATCAGCAGAGCGTAGTCGCCGGTCAGGGCCAGGTGCTGGCCGGTGCTGCCGTCGGCCACCAGTTCGGCGTTGAAGCCGGCCTCGCTCAGGCCCTGGCGCAGGTAGTGGCCGGTTTTGGGTTGGTCTTCGACGATCAGCAGTTTCATGGTGGGACTCGTGGCGGTTGGAACCCGGGCTTTATACCGTGCAGCAGGCCAGGGCAGTGCAAGCTGACAAAGTTGTAATCTGCATGTCAGCTGGCTGGCAGCGGCAGGGCTCTAGAGTGTGCCACAGGCTGAATCCCGATCTTGTTGGAGTCTGATGATGAGTATGCAAAACCTGTTGTGGCGAAGCCGGTCGATCCTGGGGGGCTGCCTGATGCTGTTGAGTGCACCGCTCTGGGCCTCGCCGGCCGGCTCCTACGATTTTGGCCAGCCGGCGCCTGCGGCCAAGGCCACTCGCAGTGTCGAGGTGGTGATGGGGGACATGTCGTTCAATCCCAAGGCCCTGGAGATCAAGGCCGGCGAGACGGTGCGATTCGTGCTGATCAACAAGGGGCAGTTGCTGCATGAGTTCAATCTGGGCAACGCGGCCATGCATGCCGAGCACCAGCAGGAAATGCTCAAGATGCAGCAGAGCGGCATGCTCACCCCGACCGGCATGAAGGCGATGGATCATGGAGCCATGGGCCACGGCTCGATGGCAGGCATGGACCATGGCATGCAGCATGACGATCCCAACAGCGTGCTGGTGGAGCCGGGCAAGCAGGCGGAACTGACCTGGACCTTCAGCAAGAGCGGCAACCTGGAGTTCGCCTGCAACATTCCAGGGCACTACCAGGCCGGGATGGTGGGCAAGCTGACGGTCACCCCATAGGCATCCGGGGCTCAAAGGCGGGAGCAAAGGCTGATAGAATCCGCTGATTCTTCAGTCAGGTTTCCGCCATGCATCCCGCAGCCGAACATTCGCCGCTGGGCAAGTCCAGTGAATACGTCTCCACTTACACCCCGTCCTTGCTGTTCCCGATTCCCCGGGCGGCAAAATGGGCCGAGCTGGGCTTGAGTGCCGATACCCTTCCTTATAAGGGCGTGGACTACTGGAACTGCTTCGAGTTGTCCTGGCTGCTGCCGTCGGGCAAGCCGGTAGTGGCTATCGGTGAGTTCAGCATTCCCGCCGATTCGCCGAACATCATCGAATCCAAGTCGTTCAAGCTGTACCTCAATTCGCTGAACCAGACGCCGTTCGATGATCGGGCGACCCTTGAGGCCACCTTGCGCACTGATCTGTCGGCTGCTGCCGGCAAGCCGGTAGGCGTGCGGATCCGCAGCCTGCAGGAGGTCGAGGCCGAAGGCGTGGTGGCGCTGCCTGGGGTGTGTATCGATGATCTGGATATCAGTGTCGATAGCTATGAGCACCCGCGCCCCGAACTGCTGCGCTGCGATGCTTCGCGCGTGGTGGAGGAGAGCGTGCACAGTCATCTGCTCAAGTCCAACTGCCCGGTAACCAGCCAGCCGGACTGGGGCAGCGTGGTGGTGCAATACCGGGGCGCGGCTCTGGATCACGCCAGCCTGCTGGCCTATCTGGTGAGCTTCCGCCAGCACTCGGACTTTCACGAACAGTGCGTGGAGCGGATCTTTCTCGACCTGCAACGCTTGCTCAAGCCGGAGAGACTCACCGTGTATGCGCGTTATGTGCGCCGCGGTGGGCTGGATATCAACCCTTACCGCAGTACCGAAACCGCGGATTTCGCCAATCACCGGTTGGTACGCCAGTAAAAGCAAAGCCCCGCTCCGAGAGCGGGGCTTTTGCTTTGTGGGGTTGGCTACCGGGGGGGCTCAGATGCCGATGTTGCCCAGGGTCTGGACGATATTGCGCAGGGTTCCGGCAATCGCCGGGTGCTCCAGTTCGAAGCGTTCCACGGCCAGGTTGACGCCGTCGGCGAGGCTGGCGTCCTGGGTGCCGGTCTCCAGTTTGAGTTGCAGTTCGATCTGCTGCATCAGCTCTTGCAGATTGTTGCGCTCGGCTTCGGAAAGCGGTGGGTTCTGTTCCAATTGCTCGCGCAGGGTGTCGAGTTGTTCTTGCAGTTCGCGGGCAGGCATGGCGTTCTCCCTTTATTGATAGGCACAGGGATGGACCGCGCTGTCGAGTCAAAGGTCCATGCCCACGGCTTAGAGTAATCCACTCCCAGGCGCTGTGCATGATCCTGATCAACAGGCTTATGTCAGGGTTTTTCACCCTTGAGCCGGCGCAGTTCGATGTCCGCCAGGCAGGTGTTCAACTCCCCCAGATGGTCGATGACCGAATGCACCCCCAGGCCGAAGAGCTGCACCGTGGCCTTGCCACGCTTGAATTCCCGTTCCTGCTGGCTCAGGGCCTGCCATTCGCTGGGGGTCATGCCGCACAGGGAGCCGCAAGAGGCCAGGCCGATGGTCCAGAGGCCGGCATTGAGGCCCGACTGCAGCAGTTGGGGTTCGCCGCTGACCAAGACACAGCCGTCGATGCCTTTGACGTTGAGCGCCATCAGCGCCTGCCAGCAGGCATCGGGTGCAGGCCAGGGGGCGGGGGAGTGAGGTGCCGGCGTGATCCAGTCCGGCAGGACGGCAGCCAATTGGCGGCTACTGGCGGGGAGCAGTTGCTCCAGCCAGGCGCAGGGGATGCCTTGCTGATGCAGGCGCCGCAGCGTTTCCAGTGCGCCAGGTGTGGCTTGGGCTTGCTCCGGATCAGGTTTGTCCGTGGCTTGCTGGCGCATCCGCGCGCCGAAATCCACCAGGCAGCCACTGAGGCCGAAGAGTACGGCAGTCAATGGGCGGGCGGGTTGCACTGAGGCGTCGGCGTGGGGCATGTCAGCGTCCTTGAAATACCCTTGGAGGCTAGCGGCAGAACATGACATGCAGGTGACAGTACGGTGAATGGCAGCAAGGTTGGCTGAACCCCGGCTGAAGACGGTTTGCGGTGATGCTGCCTAAACCGGCATATCCGCTTTATACTCCTGAACTTATCCTCAGGGCATAGCCCCACGAGAGAACAATCGAAGGAGTTTCCTGCTATGCGCTGGAGCCGTTATCTAGTTCCACTATGTATGAGTGCCGGTGTGACGCTGGCTCCCCTGGTTGCCCAGGCGGCCGAAGATGATCCATGGGAAAGCATCAACCGTCCCATCTTCACCTTCAACGATACGCTGGATACTTATGCCCTGAAGCCTCTGGCACAGGGCTATCAGGCCGTCACTCCGCAGTTTCTGGAAGATGGCATCCACAACATGTTTCGCAACATCGGTGATGTCGGCAACCTCGCCAATGACATCCTCCAGGCCAAACCTGGTGCTGCCGGTGTCGACACTGCGCGACTGTTGATGAACACCACCCTGGGCCTGGCGGGCTTCTTTGATGTCGGTACCAAGATGGGCCTGCAGCGCAATGACGAAGACTTCGGCCAGACCCTCGGTCATTGGGGCGTGGGCAGCGGTCCCTACGTGATGCTGCCGTTGCTGGGGCCAAGCACCCTGCGTGATGCGCCGGCCAAGTATGTCGACAGCTACACCGAACCCTACCGCTACATGAATGACATCCCCGCGCGCAACATCACCATGGGTGTGGATGTCGTCGATACCCGTGCCAGCCTGCTCTCGGCGGACAAGCTGATTCGCGGTGACAAATACACCTTCATTCGCAATGCCTACCTGCAGAATCGCGAATTCAAGATCAAGGACGGCAAGGTCGAAGACGACTTCTAAGCTCGACTGTCCTGCACAAACTGAAAAGGCGGCCTGATGGCCGCCTTTTTCATGGGTTGGAATCTTTACTTCATTTTAAGGATTGTAAGTCCAAGTTTCTGGCCGCCACCTTCTTGTGGGTTGACCCATACCACTTCTGTCTCTGCTTCCAGCCCCCTGAGGGCTGCGTGCTCTGAGTCGATACGTACACTCAACTGATCGCCGACCTGGAACGAACGTGGTGCCTGAACCTGCATGCCGCTGCTGGAAAGATCGATGCAGACCGCTTCGATCACCTGCCCCTGATGGATCAGCGTGACCTCTGCATCCACCCGCATGCGGATGTAATCGCGCTTTTCGCTGTAGTCACGCTGGTTTTGGTTCATGGGTTCCATCCTGCGATTGAGTTGCGGTTTTAGCGGTTTTTATAACTCCCGGTGATTTGCGGTGTAAAGACGTCAGGCGACCATCGGCATGAGCTTGAAACGCCCCGCGGATGGGAGTACCGTCTGCGCCTTAGAAGGGCACCTCTGATGGTCGGGCGTGCAGGGCTCAAGGTCCTGGCCTGGCTTGCAGAGTGGCTAGAAAGCGAATCCAGTAGCGTGCCTCAGGCCCCAGGCCAGAGCACCTACGCCAACCTAATTCTGGCGCCGTTTGCCCACATGCAAAAAACCAGTGCCACGCTGCTGATAATCGATGACGACGAAGTAGTGCGCGCGAGCCTCGCGGCCTATTTGGAAGACAGTGGCTTCAGCGTACTGCAGGCCGCTAACGGCCAGCAGGGTCTTCAGGTATTCGAGCGCGACAACCCCGATCTGGTGATCTGCGATCTGCGCATGCCGCAGATGGGCGGTCTCGAGCTTATCCGTCAAGTGACCGAACTGTCCCCGCAAACCCCGGTGATCGTGGTTTCGGGTGCGGGCGTCATGAACGATGCGGTTGAAGCCCTGCGCCTGGGCGCGGCGGACTACCTGATCAAGCCGCTGGAAGATCTGGCCGTGCTCGAGCACTCGGTGCGCCGCGCCCTGGATCGTGCTCGCCTGTTGCTGGAAAACCAGCGTTACAGAGAGAAGCTTGAAGCCGCCAACCGCGAGCTCGAAGCCAGCCTCAATCTGCTCCAGGAAGACCAGAACGCCGGTCGACAGGTGCAGATGAACATGCTGCCGACCAGCCCCTGGTCGATTGACGAATTCAACTTTGCCCACCAGATCATCCCGTCGTTGTACCTGTCGGGTGATTTTGTCGACTATTTCCGTGTCGACGAGCGCCGGGTGGCCTTCTACCTGGCGGATGTTTCCGGTCATGGTGCGTCGTCGGCCTTTGTCACCGTGCTGTTGAAGTTCATGACCACCCGTTTGCTGTTCGAGTCCAAGCGCAATGGCACCTTGCCGGAGTTCAAGCCTTCGGAAGTGCTAGGCCATATCAACCGTGGCCTGATCAGTTGTAAGCTGGGCAAACACGTCACGATGGTCGGTGGAGTCATCGACGAGGAGACTGGCTTGTTGACCTATAGCATTGGCGGGCACTTGCCGTTGCCGGTGTTGTACACCCCCGACAGTGTGCGTTATCTGGAAGGGCGTGGTTTGCCGGTGGGCCTGTTCAACGAGGCCGCCTACGAAGACCACATTCTGGAGCTGCCGCCGGTGTTCAGCCTGACGCTGATGTCCGATGGCATCCTGGACCTTTTGCCCGAGCCTACACTCAAAGAGAAAGAAGCAGCCTTGCCCGAACGGGTGAGGGCAGCGGGCGGCAGCCTGGATGGCTTGCGGCAAGTTTTTGGATTGGCCACGCTAGGGGAGATGCCGGATGATATCGCCCTGTTAGTGTTGAGCAGGAACCTTCAATGAGTACCGGTAGAATCCAGTTCGCCGAGCAGGATGGCACCTTCGTCCTGAAGTTCGTCGGTGAAGTGCGCCTGACCCTGTGTTCGGCGCTGGATGCGACTATTGAGCGGATTTTCACCGCGCTGAATTTTTCGGCGATCGTGATCGATCTGACAGAAACCCGCAGCATCGACAGCACCACCCTGGGCCTGCTGGCCAAGCTCTCGATCCTGTCGCGGCAGAAAGTCGGTCTGTTGCCCACCGTCGTCACCACCCACGAAGACATTACCAGGCTGTTGCAGTCCATGGGCTTCGATCAAGTGTTCAACATCGTCGATCGCCCGATTCCCTGTCCGGAATGCCTGACCGACCTGCCGTCCCAGGACCAGTCGGAAGAAGTGGTACGGGTCAAGGTCCTGGAGGCGCACAAGATCCTCATGGGCCTTAATGACTCCAACCGTGAAGCCTTTCACGATCTGGTGAATGCCCTGGAGCGTCACTGATCGACTGAAACGCTAGTGCACAAAAAAGGGCGAGCCTGTGAGGGTTCGCCCTTTTTGCGTTGACGCGAAGCGATCAGAGCTTTGCAGCCAGCAGGGCTTCGAGCTTTTCCTGGTCGCGGGCGAACTGGCGGATGCCTTCAGCCAGCTTTTCGGTGGCCATGGCGTCTTCGTTGGAGGCCCAGCGGAACTGTGCTTCGTTCAGGCTCTGGCGAGCTTCACCGGTCTTGCCCGGGCTCAGCTTGCGTTCCAGCTTGCCGGTGTCGGCGGCAAGCTTCTCAATCAGATCCGGGCTGATGGTCAGGCGATCGCAGCCGGCCAGTTGCTCGATCTGGTTGAGGTTGCGGAAGCTTGCCCCCATGACCACGGTCTTGTAGTCATTGGCCTTGTAGTAGTTGTAGATGCGGGTAACCGACTGCACGCCCGGATCGTCAGCGCCCTGATAGTCGTTGCCGGTAGCCTTCTTGTACCAGTCGTAGATCCGCCCTACGAATGGCGAAATCAGAAACACCCCGGCTTCGGCGCAGGCCACGGCCTGGGCGAAGGAAAACAGCAGGGTGAGGTTGGTCTGGATGCCTTCGCGCTCCAGCTTTTCGGCGGCGCGGATGCCTTCCCAGGTAGAGGCGATCTTGATCAGCACCCGATCACGGCCGATGCCGGCCTTGTCATACAGCTCGATCAGCCGATGGGCGCGCTTGAGCATGGCTTCGGTATCGAACGACAGGCGGGCGTCCACCTCAGTGGAAATACGGCCCGGAATGACCTTGAGAATCTCCTGGCCGACAGCCACGCCGAAACGGTCGCTGGCCAGGCCGACATCGCCTTTGCAGTCGTTGACGCAGGCATTCAGCAGATCGGCATAACCCGGGATGGCCGCAGCCTTGAGCAGCAGCGAAGGGTTGGTGGTGGCATCCACCGGCTTGACCCGGGCGATGGCGTCGAAGTCACCGGTATCGGCCACTACGGTGGTGATTTTCTTCAGTTGTTCCAGCTTGGAAGTCATGAGCGTGCTCTGTCCTATGGGTCTGACGACATTACCCGAGCGCTGTCAGGCGCTCAAGGGCGCGGAATGCTAACTGCGGCCCCAAAGTCCGTGACCTGAAAACAGTCGTTTGAATGCTGGGGCACTGTCCAGTAGATACGATGCCAAAAGCCCGGCCAGGTTCAACCCGGCCGACGCTTAACGTCCTTCCAGCAACTGCCCGGCCTGATCCAGCAGGGCCAGCGGATCATGGGTCTTGTGGATATCCACCGACAACAGCTGGCGGAACTTGCGAGCACCGGGGAAGCCCGTGCCCAGCCCTAGGACATGGCGCGTGATGTGGTGCATGGCGCCCCCGGCAGCCAGGTGCTCGGCAATATAGGGGCGCAACCGGGCCAGCGCCTCGGCCCGGGAAATCACCGGCTCAGTGCTGCCAAACAGCTGCTGGTCTACCTCGGCCAGCAGATAGGGGTTGTGATAGGCCTCACGGCCCAGCATCACCCCATCGAAAGTCTGCAGATGTTCATGACAGGCCTCGAGGGTCTTGATCCCACCGTTGAGGATGATTTCCAACTGTGGGAAATCCGCCTTCAATTGCGCCGCCACGTCGTAGCGCAGCGGGGGAATGTCCCGGTTCTCCTTGGGCGAGAGGCCTTCGAGAATGGCGATTCGTGCGTGCACGGTAAAGCTGCTGCATCCGGCTTCCATGACCTGGCCGACGAAATCGCATAGCTCGGCATAACTATCGCGACCGTTGATACCGATCCGATGCTTGACCGTCACGGGAATCGACACCGCATCGCGCATGGCTTTCACGCAATCGGCCACCAGCGCCGGATGGCCCATCAGGCAGGCACCGATCATGTTGTTCTGCACCCGGTCGCTGGGGCAACCGACGTTGAGGTTGACCTCATCGTAGCCATGCTCCTGGGCCATGCGCGCGCACGCCGCGAGATCCGCCGGCGTGCTGCCCCCCAGTTGCAACGCCAGAGGGTGCTCGGACGGGTGGTAGCGCAGGAAGCGCTCGTGATCACCATTGAGCAGCGCACCCGTGGTGACCATTTCGGTGTAGAGCAAGGTGTGCTTGGACAGTAGGCGCAGGAAGAATCGGCAGTGACGATCCGTCCAATCCATCATCGGCGCCACACTGAAGCGCCGGGAAGGTTCTGAACGGGAAGGGCTTGAAGCGGTAAAGGGCATGGGATGTTTGTCGCTTTGCGGGGCAACCGCCTGTGGTCATGGCGGTTGTCGGGGTGACGAATTGGCGCAGTTTATCAGGAAGTGCCACGCCGACGTTGTGCTCTGAGCCATTGCCGGACTAGCGAGGTTGTCCGAGTATCCGTCCCAGCTGCGCCAGCCAGTGGTAGCCCACCACGAAACTGAAACGTAGCCAGACACCTGCACAGATGCTCCAGGAGAGGACCCGGGGATAGTCCTCACGAAAAAACTTGCCATAGAAGCGGATCATGCCCCGGTGCTTGTGCCATTCGACGAACACCGGGCGGGTGCGGCTGCAGGCGCCCCAGGCGTGAAAGATCCTGGCCTGGGGTACGAAGCAGACTTTCCAGCCTTCCTGGCGAAAGCGCATGCACAGGTCCAGGTCCTCGCAGTGCAGGAAGTAGCCTTCGTCCCAGCCGCCGACGCTGTCCAGGGCTTTGCGCTTGACCAGCATGCAGGCGCCGGAAATGGCTTCTACCTGCGTCGGACGGCTGGGCAGGGGCTCGCGGTGCAGAAGAAAGTCGGAGAACAGTCGCGGCGAGAGCCAGGCCAGGCCCGACAGGTTAAGGGCGCGTACTACTGCTCGCCGTGGGGTGGGGAAGACCCGACGTCCACCGGGCTGTTCGCTGCCGTCGAAGTTGCACAGCAGGCCACCTGCCATGCCCAGATCGTGGGTGTGGCGCAGGGCGTCGATCATTCCTTGCAAGGCGCCCGGTTGCAATACGGTGTCGGGGTTGAGGAACAGGATGTGTGGCTGCTCGCAGTGACTGGCGCCTAGGTTGCAGGCCGCGGCGAAGCCGGTGTTGCTTGGGTTGCGCAGGATGAGCAGGCGTTCATCGGCAGCGAACCGGGTGGCAACCTGCTCCAGGCTGCCGTCATGGGAGGCATTGTCTACCAGCACCAGCCGGTTGATGTCCTGGGCCAGCACCGAGATCACGCAGTCCTCCAGCAGAAGGCCGGCGTTGTAGTTGACCACCACCACATCACAGGAACGCGGCATGGGCCCCCTCGAAGCGTTTTGCCCAGGAGTTGGCTTCGCGGAACTTCAGGGTCTCGGCCAGGGGCTCGGTAAACGTCAGCGCCTGGTGGATCACTCGGGAGATGTCGTCGAGGCTGTCGCTGAGAAACACTCCCGGAAGATGGCGCCTGGTGCCCATTTCGCCGAATGCGGTGCTGACCACTGGCAAGCCCAGGGCCCGGTACTCGTAATATTTGATCGGGTCGACGTAGCGGGTGATGTCGTTGCACTTGAACGGGATCAGGCCGACATCGAACTCGGCCATGGCTTGCAGCGCGGCCTCGTGGGACAGCGCCGGCAAGCACCGGATATTGTCCGGCAGTGCCCTGGGCGAAGGTCCGTGCTGGGGGCCGATCAGGCGTACCTCGGCCCCGGGAAAGGCCACGGCCAGGGCAAGCACGAATTCCCAGTCGAACCACTTGGCGAGGGTGCCGATGTAGCCGAACACCGGCCGTGTTCCATGTGCTGCGCGCCGGGACAGGGGCAGGGCGGGCAGGCGTTCGCTGGCGCAACCATTGAGCAGCAGCCGGGTATCGACCTGTTGCCGTTGCCAGTAGCGCTGCAAAGTCGTGCAAGAGGCCAGGGCGGTGACCACAGCCCGGGCGGTCTGGTGCTGGCGCCGGTGCATGGCACGGCGCGACCAGCCGCGATAGAACGCCGGTACGTTGTCCATGACGTCATAGAAACTGCCGGCGAAGATCGGTTCCTGCAGCAGTTGCAGGGCCAGCCTCGAGGGTTTGCCGATGCCGAGCTGGGTCGGTGCCTGGGCAAAATGGCGGATCTGTTGCTTGAGCTCCTGCCAGAACAGGCGATTGACCCAGCCCGAGCCGGGCAGGGGCTCTATGGGCAGGGCCCGGGGCCTGGCCAGGGTCAGCCAGTCCGGCACGGCGACGGTCGGGCCCTGGTATGGCGGGCGGGTAAGCAAGTCGGCCAGTACCGGCAAGCGCGTGGGATAGGGTTCGACCCACAGCACGGGGGCCTGGGTGGCCGCATGGAACTGGCGCACCAGTTCATGGGGGCGCTGCGCGAAGCTGTGCCAGCTGACCGGTGACAGATAGACCAGCCTCATGATGGCTCCCTGGCGGTGTGGGGAGTCCAGGGTCGGCCCCATTTCGCCTCGTACAGGGCCTTGTTGCGCTCAAACAGTTGTTGGCGCTGGCTGCCGGGCATCTGGCTGAACGAGGCAGAAAGATGGTGATGAATGAACACGTCTTCGGCAAAGGCGCAGGACAGCCCTGCTTGCTCGACCCGGCGGCAATAGTCGTCGTCTTCGAAAAAGCCCAGACCGAAGGCTTCATCCAGGGGCCCGACGCGCTCATAGGTCGACCTGGGCATCATGACCGCGAAGAAACCGAGGGTGGCGCAGGGCACCAGCTGGCCGGCATGGCGCCAGGTGTATTGGCGGGCGCGGCCAGGCATCTCCTCGAGGCTGCGGTAGCTGATCTCGATCTTCGCTTCGTTGCCGATGTTGTTGGTTACCGGCCCGATCAGGCCGAGCCCCGGGTTGCGTTGCAGGTGGCGGCGCAGGGTCTGCGCCCAGCCAGTGGTGACCTCGGTGTCGTTGTTGAGCAAGACCAGGAACTCGCCCCGAGCCCGGGCCAGGCCCTGATTGTTGGCCGCGGAGAAACCCAGGTTGCCGGGGTTGAGGATGAGCGAGTGAGCGCTGTCGCTGACCCACTGCCGAAGGAATTCGACGCTGCCGTCGGTGGAGGCATTGTCGACGACAATGATTTCCAGATTGCGGCCCAGAGCATCGGCGGCCAGGCTGGCCAGGCAGGCACGGGTCAATGCCAGGTTGTTGTAGGTCACTATTATCACGCTGATCAGGGGCCCGGTTTGCTCGCCTTCAACCAGGGCCTTCAACTGTTCTACCCGGTGCTCCCAAGTCTGTTGTGCGGCGAATTCCTGGCGCTGGCGGGAAGTGCTGTCGCAGGCAGGTTCCTGCAACGCCTGGGCGATGGCTTCGATAAAGGAGGGGGTATCCCTGGCAATGGATACCTGCTGGCCGAACTCCTGCAGCTCGGGCAGATCCACCGCCACCACCGGCTTGCCGGCACTCAGGTATTCGTAGACCTTGACCGGGTTGGTGGCCAGGGTCAGTGCCTCGATGCGAAACGGCAGGATGCAGACATCGAAGGCCTGCAGGTAGGCGGACAGCTGTGCGTAGGGGATTTCACCGGTCAGCCTGACGTTGGCATGGCGCTGCAGGCGCGCACCAACCCGCCCGGTATCTGCGCCTATCAGCAGGATCGTGCAGTGCCTGAAGGCTTCGGCGATGGCGGCCAGCAGATCCACATCAAACCACTGGGCGAGCGCGCCGTAGTAGCCGATCACGGGACGGCCTTGCGGGTCTTGATAACACTGGGCCGGGGGCTTGGAAAAATAGGTGAAGTCGGCGGCATTGCGCAATACGGAGCGTTGCCCGGTGCTTGCAGGCGGGCAGTGCCGACTCCAGTGGCGTTCCAGCCACGCCGAGGCAAACAGCGTGATATCGGCCTCGCGCAGCAGCTCATGCTCCAGTTGCAGGAGGTCAGGGGCGTTGTTGCCGAAGCCCTGATGGTCGTCCATGCAGTCATAGACCAGGCGGCTGGCCGGCAGCGCCCCGGCCACGGGGGCCCAGAACGGGTGCTGGACCAGGGAGATCACCTGGCTCGAATGGGCCCAGCTCAATAACTCGCCGATGCTGCGACGCAACTGCTGGACCACGGCCTCTTGCGGGGCAGCGTGGTAGAGGAGCGGGGCTGTGCGTGCAAACAGCCGCACTTCGAACAGCCGCCCTCGGTCATCCAGCGGGCGCAAGGTAAAACCGTCGCGAGCGTCGTCCTCCAGGCTGGCCGAGACATAGAAAACCCGGCGTTCGCTGGTGCTCAAGCCGCGGGCCAGGTGCTGGGGACGCTGCTGGCGGAAATCCCAGTCGATGGCACCCCAGACCACGTAATCCGGCCATTGCGGGTCGGCCGCCGGTAGCACGCTACAAGCGGGTACGAAACTCTTGGCGGCCCGCTGATGCCGACGCAGGGCCCGCCAGCCAGGTCCCAGCACGCCGTGATACAGGCGCTGGATCAAGGCTTTCAGCAGGTAAGGCAGCGGCAGGCGGTGATAGACGCGGCGCCAGCGCTGGAACAGGGCGGTGCTCATTGCCGCGCCCCGGATACAGAGCGAGTCAAGGCACGGACTCCGACTGTTTCGGGGTCGCGGCAACGATCACGAAATCGCTGTTCAGGGTGCCCGACTCGATCAGCCCGTCTTCGATGTCGAACAGCATCCGCAGCACCCGCATCGCCTGGGGATCATCGGCCTTGAAATTGCCGGCGATGCCATGCAGCAGAAATTGCAGCAGGGTGCCGCCGCAGGTGTTGAGGGCCTGGATCTGGAAGTGCTGTTCCACCACCTTGAGGATGTCCTGGGAGCGCACCGCCTCGGACGGATCAACCTTCACCACCTCTTGTGGATCAGGGAGCGGTACGTTGTTCTGCACCTGACCGTAGGAACCCTGGACGAAAGAGCGGCGCATGGCCGGGGGAATCAGGGCGAAGGCATGGCTGATGGCTGCGCACTGGGCCTGGTCAAAGGCAAAGTGATTGGCGCCGACATACTCGTTGAAGAACAGCCAGCCGTCCGCCTTCAAGGCCTGGCGGACATTGGCGCAGACCTTTTCCAATTGGCGAATGTGATGCAGTGAACCGTTGAACCAGACGGCGTCGTAATGAGCGCTGGGCAGTTGCACCCGCTCGACGTCGGTAAGGCTGTAGTGCAGGGTCCGGGCCCCCAGCGCCGCCGCTTCTGCCCGGGCGGTGTCCAGCGCCGCCGGGGCGATATCCACGGCGTCGCAGTCCTGGAAGGCCTGGAGTTTGTAGAGCTCGCGTTCCAGGGTACCGGTGCCGCAGCCGATGCTCAGCATACGCGGCACCGGTAACCGGCCCGCCAGAAAGGTGTTCAGGCAATAGGGTACCCAGTGAGCATGACCGCTGCTGGCCGTGGCCTTTTGCTGATGGCGTTGTTGCACCGCAGGCACTGCCAGCCAGTAGACATCCGCAGAAAACGCATCCGAGCCGGCCTGGTTCTGTGACCAGTGCTCGGCGGTCTGCGCCTTGCGCTGCTCCTCGCTCATGTCGTCCGGGGGAACATGGGCTGCGACTGCCCGACCACTGAGCTGTTGAATTATTTTTTTCAGCACGTTCGGCATCTTCCTTGTGGGTGTATCGGGCTGCAGATTCAGTCGGTGAGCTTCATTCCCGTGGCGTCGGCGTTCGCTCTGCGGCGTGCTTGACGATGGGGTTGCCAGGGCCCCCACTTGCTTTCGAAGTAGGCCTGGTTCTTGTCCCATAACCGCTGGTATTCGCCGCTGGCGATAAGGGCCTTGAACGAGGCCTGGCCGTAGTGGTGGATGTAGCTGTCCTCGGCGCATACGGTGCGCAAGCCGGCGGCCTGGACTCGCCGGCTGTAGTCGTCGTCTTCGAACATGCCGATGCCAAAGGCTTCATCCAGCCAGCCCACCTGATCCAGCACTTCGCGGCGCATCGCTACGCAAAACATGGCCAGCATCGGGATGTCGAAGCAGCGCCCGCGGTACTGGCTGGCGCGCCGGTCGGCGAAGTCCTCCATGTCGTCGAGGTCCTGGTAGTCGATGCTGACCCGGGCCTCGTTGCCCACCGCATTGGTGGTCGGCCCCACCAACCCCACCTCCGGGTCGTCGAGGTGGCGCAGCAGGGGCGCGAGCCAGCCCTTGGGCACCACGGTGTCGTTGTTGAGCAGGACCAGGTAGTGGCCCTGCGCAAGGCGCAGGCCCTGGTTGTTGGCGGCGGCGAAACCCAGGTTCTGTTCGTTGAGCACGATGCTCACATTGGGTTCGCTGCGGGCCAGGTAGCGCAGGTAGTTGCGGGTGGAGTCCTGCGAGGCGTTGTCGACGATGATCAGTTGCAGGTTCGGGTAGGCGCAATTGCGCAGCAGGCTGTCGATGCAGCCGCGGGTCAGCTGCACATTGTTGTAGGTGACGATGATTACCGAGACCTTCGGAAACAGTTCGACCAGCGCATCGCGCGTGTCTTCGAAGCGTTGCCGCCAATCGTTTTCCCTGGCCAGTGCCAGCCGTTGGTTCCAGCGCTGCAGATCGGTTTCCCCAAGGGCTCTTTCGATCTGCGTGACAAAGGCAGACGGCCCGTCGGCGAAATACAGGTAAGGCTCGTAGATCTGCATCTCCAGCAGCGGCACTGCGACCACGGGTTTGCCGGCGCTGATGAACTCGTAGAACTTCACCGGATCCACCGCGTGGGTCACGTTGTAGAGGCGAAAAGGAATGATGCAGACATCGAAGTGGTACAGGTATTGCGGCATCTGCGAGTAAGGCTTGCGGCCCAGCAGGTGCACATTGGGCAAGCGGTCGAGGCCGGCCAGGTCACGGACGAACACATCGCCAATGAGCACCAGATTCCACTCTGGTCGTTGTCGGGCGATGGCCGCCACCAGCTCAAAATCGACCCATTCGGCCAGGGCACCATAGAAGCCGATGATCGGGCCTTGAAGCTCCTCCAGCAGAGTATTGGGTGTACAGCATCGGGCAAAGAAGTCGAAGTCCACCCCGTTTCTAACCAACTGGCAGCGACGGCTGGTACTGGCCCATTTGTCGTACAGCACGGAGGCGGTGACGGTTACCAGATCAGCCTGTTCCACCAGTACCTGTTCCTGGGCCAGCAAGGGCTGACCGATGTTCGGAAAGTCCTGCCATTCGTCCATGCAGTCGTATTGCACGGGCCAGCCGTATGCCTTGCGCAGGTGCAGGGCCAGGCGCGTCCAATAGGGCAGGTGAACCACCGACACCGCCGTCTTGATCCGGTAGTCGCTCACCAGGGCCTGCAACGCCTCTGCATTGGCGCGCAGGTTGCCTTCGGTGATGCAGGTGGCGTAATAGTCCTGCCGTGCATGCCCGCGCAGGGTGACTTCGAAGACCCCGGGAGCGACTGGGTGCGCCGTATAGGGCCGCTCTGCCGCGGGTAGCGGCGAAAGGATAATGTAGAACACCCGATAACCCTGGATAGCGAACTGCGTCATCAGTTGCTGTGGTCGCTGGAACCTGGCGGACCAGTCGATATTGGCAAAGCACAGCAGGTCAAAATGCTGAGCAGCAGAGCCGGGTGCTGAGTCCTCCACGATATCGGGCTCCAAGGGGATGGAAGCTGGCAGAGGCTGGACGAGAGAGGGCAGGTGAGTCGGGTACTCGCTTTCGTCGTTGATCACCCCGTGCCGCAGCAGCTGCATCAGCATGCGCAGGGGGCGGGTCAGGCGCCAGGAACGCGAGCGCCGCATATGTTCGATATGCGCCAGGGCGGCATCGCGCTGAAGGATGGCCTGTGCGTGCTCGAGCCGCAGCAGGGTCGACTCCTGGTCCTGCGAGTGGGACTTAGTCATGAGCGGGCTCATAGTTGTGCAGTGGGCTCTGGTCGCCACTTGGCCACATTGAGCTGAGGGAGCCGGGCCGATAGAAGGTCACGGTCATGCTGCGCCGTGAAGTCCGGCAATTGGCTACCACCTGCGTCACCGCATGCCAGGAGTTCTCGGCGCGTACCAGTACTGCCGATGTGCCCACCAGGGGCGGGATCACCGCGACCACATCCGTGGGGTCGGCAGAGCCCAGGATATTCAGGCAGCCACCGTCCTCGATGTTCCAGGAATCGTTGAAGTACAGGATATGGGTCACCAGCTTGTCGCCCAGGTCCGGGTGCGGACCGAGGCAGGCCTGCGGCCCGTAGTGGAAGACATTGACCTCCATGGGAGCGTTTCTGAGGTCCATGTCGGTGAGCGTCGACAGCGCCAGGCGATAGTCCGGTGCGGTCAACTCGCTGGCCAGCCTGCGCCAGGCCGGGCTCAGGTGCTGCTCGTGGATAATGCGCCCGGTGCCCATTTCCACCAGTTGCCGTGCCTGGTACTCGTAGTCCTTTTCTCCGCCATAGCCGGACACCGTCTTGAAGGAGTCACGGGGATAGGTCGCTACCAGGGCCGCGGCGTCCGCGGGCGAATACAGTTCGGTGATCCGCCCCCAGCGAAAGGGCTGAGTGTGCAAGGGGGCTCTGGTCAGCATTGGCAGATTCAGCATCGTATTCATCTTCCCAATAAATGTTGCAGGCGGCGCCGCAGGGAGCGTAACGGCGCGGTGAGGCGATAGGAGTTGGAACGATGGATTCGACCCAGCTCGGCATCGACCCGACTGGTGAGTTCCGTTTGGTGGCGGCGTAGTAGCGTCAACTGCTGTACCTGGATTTTCAGCGCATCCAGTTCGGCCTGTTTGCTCAGGATTGCCTCGCGACAGTCCGGGTGGGGGGCCTCCAGCAGGCCGGGCAGGGCCTGCCAGAAGCGGTTCAGCGCCTGGCTGGTGGAGCGCGGGCCCTGGGCGATCAGTTCGGCTACCCGGTCCCAATGGCGCTGCACTTGTTCTTGCGCGGCGATCACCTCGGGGCAGGGCCCCGTTTCGCTCAGGTGTTGCAGGAACCACTGGGGATCGATGGGCTGTTCGGCGGGCAGGGGGCGGATCCCGCGGTATGCGCGCAAGGCGGTGTACTTGCCCTGGTTCAGGTTGGCCGAACAGAAGGCCGGTACGCCGAAGGCCAGGGCGGTGATCGCCAGGTGATAGCTGTGGCCGATGACGCCCTGGGCCTGGGCCAGGATCTCCGCCAGTAGCAGTGGCTCTGGCCAGGCCGGCAGGCGCACGGCCCGTGGCAGGTCGGCCCCGAGAATCGACTCATGGTCCCCGAGCACCGGGCCGATGGGCAACAGCAGCAGCTGCCACTGGCTGAACAGCGCGTTGTGGGTTTTCCATAGCTGGAGAAAGCTCTCCAGGCCGGCAATCGCATGCACCACCAGATAGGGCCCGGTCAGGCCGGCCTGGGCACAGAGTTGGCGATAGGCCGCCGAGGGTTGCTGCCGGTCGATCAGGCTGGGCAGGCCAAAGGCGGTATCCGGCAGTACCTCGACCTGGGTCTGCTCGCTCAGCGCGGACAGGGTGTTTGCAGACAGGGTGTCACGCACCCGGACGTGGGGGCTTTGCTCCAGGGTCAGCCTGACCAGGGGGGCCGCCCAGGATGGAATCGGGTTGCAGTGCATGCCGGGGGCGTTCCAGATCAGCGGCACATTGTGTTGCAGGGCCATCAGCGCAGGCGACAGCCAGTACCCGGTGGGGTGATGGATCTGCGGGTCGGGCGGGTAGTAGTCGGCAGCGATGACCTTGTCGAAGCGAATGATGAAGCCGCCGCCGATCAGCACTGCGTCCAGGCTATCGATGAGCTGGGGCAGTTCACTGACCGAGGTGACGGGGTAGGGCCATTGCGGCGTGCTGCGCGAGTGATAGGAGAACGCGTGCAGGCGCACCTTGCCCAGGCGCGCCTGCAATGCTGCTTCGGCAATGAGGGGGAACAGCAGGTCGCCGTAGTTGGCTACATCGAAGGTACCGAAGATCGCGACTTGCCATTGCTTGTCGCTCATGAACGCTCCTCGACTGCCAGGGGCTGCTGCGATGGGCGGGTGACAGGTTCGATGTGCAAGTCGACGATTCCCAGGAAGTGCTTGTTGCCCGGCAAGGTGTCGAACGCCAGGAGGGCCACCTGCTTTTCAATCAGGTGGGAGGTTTCTTCCGTTTCGCCATTCATCAGCTTGAGCGTGATGTGGTAGCGCCCGGCCGCCAGGTTGGCGGCGAATCGCAGGTACACCGAGGCGCTGCGCCAGCCTTGCCGGGACTCGCCGCATTGCAGGGCGACGTTCACCCCGCTGACCACCAGCAGCCGGGCTTCCTGGATGGTCAGGCTGATGTTGGGGCGGGCAATGGCGTCGCTGACCTGGGCATCGATGGCGATTTCGATCATGTCGCCGTGGGCAAAGCTTGAGTACAGCGCCCCGGTATTGCTGAACACGGCTGAGGTGATCCGCCCTTCAGGGGTGCCGAAGGCCATGCCGTGCTCCGGGTTGAGTGGTGTCTTGGCGCTGACCTGAACAGCGCCCGCGCTGGCCCAGCGGCGCTGTTCGTCACGCATGTCCAGCAGGTACAGCTCGGCCATCGCCTCCGGTGCACCGCTGGCGCGGATTTCGCCGTCGCGCAGGTAGAGGGCGCGGTTGCAGAAGCGCTTGACCATGCTCATGTCATGGGACACGAACAGCAGGGTCATGCCTTGTCGGGTCAGGCGTTCCAGGCGTTCCAGGCACTTGAACTGGAAGGAGGCATCGCCGACGGCCAGGGCTTCGTCGACGATCAGGATATCCGGCTCCACGCACACCGAAACGGCAAAGGCCAGGCGCACCAGCATGCCGCTGGAATAGGTCCTGGTGGGCTGGTCGATGAATTCGCCGATGTTGGCGAAGGCGGTGATTTCGTCGAAACGCGCCTCGATCTCCGCGCGTTTGAGGCCCAATACCGCACCGTTGAGGTAGACGTTCTCGCGGCCGCTGAACTCTGGATTGAACCCCGAGCCCAGCTCCAGCAGGGCGGCGATCCGCCCATGGCTGGTCACGCTGCCCGTGGAGGCGGTGCTGGTGCGGCAGATCAGTTGCAGCAGGGTCGACTTGCCGCTGCCGTTGCGGCCGATGATGCCCAGGGTTTCGCCCTTGCGCACTTCCAGCGCAACGTCCTTCAAGGCCCAGAACTCGCGATAGCGCGGCTTGCCGCGGGGCAGCAGCAGTTGCAGCAGGCGGTCGCGGGGCTGGTCGTAGATCGGGTAGCACTTGCCCAGGCCCTGGGCCTTGATCGCCAGTTCAGAGCACATCGGCGAACCCCGGGCGGGTTTTTTCGAACCACGCCCATCCCAGGAAGGCCACGCCGAGCGCGACGCTCAGCTCTATCAGCCACAGGCCGAGATCGGGCACCACGCCCCAGATCAGTACGTCGCGGGAGGACTCGATCACCAGGGTCAAGGGGTTCAGGTAGAGCCAGTGCCGGTAGGCCTCGGGCAGGGCGCTCAGCGGATAGAACACCGCCGACATCAGCAGCAGGGCCGACATTAGTACACCGATGACCTGGCCAACATCCCGCAGGTAGACCCCCAGGGAGGCGAGGACCCAGGACAGCCCGAGGGTGAACAGCACCAGGGGCAGCAGCACCAGGGGAAACAGCAGAGCGGTGGGCGGCGGCAGGCCGAAGGCCAGGAGGTGGAACAGCAGCCAGACGGCAAAGCTCACCAGCGTGTGGAACAGCACCGCCCCGAGCATCACGCAGGGCAGCATGTCCAGGGGGAACACCACCTTCTTCACATAGTTGACGTGGCTCAGGATCAGCCCGGGGGCTCGGGTGAGGCATTCGGAGAACAGGTTGAAGACCATCATCCCGGTGAACACCAGCAGGGCGAACTGGGTGTTCGAGTCGTTGTCGGTTCCCCAACGCACCTTGAACACCACGCTGAACACGAAGGTGTACACCAGCAACATGAGCAAGGGGTTGAGAAAGGACCAGAGCAGGCCGGCGATCGAGCCGCGGTAGCGGCCTATCACTTCGCGTTCGATCAGTGCCCGCAGCAGCTCGCGATGACGCCAGGGCCTGAAGGTGAAACGGTGCAGCGTGGTACTTCCGGTCAACTCCCGCTCCTTGGGGCCAGCTTCCAGCACCACCCCATGCTCGACAAGGGCATGGGTGAACGGGTGGTGATTCGAAGCGAAGGATTTTGTGAATTGTTTATAGACCCGAAATGCAGGAAGTGAAGGTGTCGTTACAGCTTTTTTTGATGAGCGGCGGGCGCAGTCGGATAAGTGGCAAGACACCCGCGAGGGTAATGCTCACTGCGGATGCCTGGGCTCGGCGGTAAAGAGCAGGGTGGGCCAGGCGGGCAGGCTCCTGCGCGGCGCCGGCCCGGGTATGGTTCAGTACTGGCGGGCCGCCAGTTGCTGCGCCAGGGCCTGTGCCTGCTCGGCGGCCGCCTGTCGCGAGGCCTGGTCGATGTCCGGGCCGAGGATGGTCTTTTCCACGATCAGCGAGTGCTGGTTGGCAATCCCGATGAAATTCAGCCAGGCCTCTATATAGGGCTTCTGGAAATCGAATGCCGGCGCTGGTGTGCTGGAGCGGGAAGAAAAGTCCAGGCCCCGGGCGTAGGCCGCCACCGCCGTCTTGTTGCGCAGCAGGCCTTGCAGGCCGTTCTCGGGGTCGAAGCTGAAGAGGATGCCCTGGTGGGAAACCAGGTCGATGAAGTGCTTGAGCTTGTAGGGAATGCTGAAGTTCCACAGGGGTATGGAAAGCACCAACAGGTCGGCCTGGTGCAGCGGCTCTGCCAGCGCCTGGAGCCGGGCCCAGGCCCGCTGTTCGGCATTGCCCAGGGGCTGGCCGGCCAGTTGCGCATATTTGGCGTCCATGGCCGTCTGATCGAGTTCCGGCAAATCGAGGCTCCACAGGTCCAGGGTGGTGACCTCGGTGTCCGGCCGTTGCTGTCGGTAGCTCTGGATGAAGCCGTGGGCGATTTCCAGGGAGGCGGAGCGGCGCAGGCGGGGCGAGCATTGAATGTGCAGGAGCCGGGTCATGGACGAATCTCTTGGGGTTGGGATGACCGTCATTGCAACATAGCTTGTTTTTAAATATAAATTGTCGATTCAAGCCTTATTGATTTCATTCTGAAATATGTTCGATGCCCTGCTATTGCGCACCTTTGTTGCTGTTGTCGATGAACAAGGGTTCAGCCGTGCGGCCCTCAAGCTGCACCTGACCCAGTCCGCGGTCAGCGGCCACCTGCGGCGCCTGGAACAGCAGGTCGGCAAGCCGCTGCTCCAGCGCACCACCCGCTCGCAGCAGCTGACTGCCGATGGCGAGCGGTTGATGGCCTATGCCCGGGCGATCCTGGCGTTGAATCGCGACGCCTGGACCGAACTGACCCGGGTGCCGTTCCACGGGCGCGTGGGGGTGGGCCTGTCCGAGGATTTTGCCGACCCCCGGCTGCTGCGTGCGCTGCAGGATTTTGCCGGGCGCTACCCAGGTATCCGGCTCGATGTGCAGGTTGGCATTCCCGGTACGCTGCTGGATCTGCTGGCCCAGGGCAATTTGCAATTGGTGGTGGGCTCGCTGTGCGAAACTGCCGAGCCTGGCCGCCTGCTCTGGTCCGAACCGCTGGTCTGGGCCGGGCTGGTGCAACCTGCCGGGCTCTTGCCCGACCCCTTGCCCTTGGCGCTGTTTCCCGAGCCTTGCCCCTACCGGGCCGCGGCCCTGGGCCGGCTGGCCCAGGCCGGCATTGCCCAGCGCACGGTTATGCTTTGCAGCAGCAATTGGGCCCTGCGCGCCGCCGTGCTGTCCGGGTTCGCCATAGCACCCATGGCGGCCAGCCAGTTGGGGGCAGGGCTGTGTGCCCTGGGAGAGGAATACGGTTTGCCACCGTTGCCGGATGCGCAGTACCGTCTGTTCACCGCGCCCGAAGCGGACCAGACTGTGCTGGCGGCGCTTTCCGAGGTGTTTGTCGAATATTGCTCGAGCCGTCGATCGGCACTTTAAGCATTGCTCGCGGTGGCCGATAACCCCAGGGTGGAGCCGGGCCGTTCAAGGTTGCTGCCTGAGCTCCCGGCCCGGGTCAGCGGCCAGAAAACCTATACTGTGCAGGGCGCTGGCCGTTCAGCCAGTCTCGAAAACAACCAGGGACCCGCCCTGTAGCCCAGGCCACTCCCGTCAGGACGACCCTTTTGCCTGTTCCCATCTACGATCCTCATCATCCCCCTGGTGGAACCCTGAAGCGCTTGCCGCTGCTCAAGGCTGCGGTGGCCTTCATCGCAACCGTGTTTCTGTGCCTGTGCGGGCTGTTGTACCTGCAACTGGAACAGTCCTGGCGTCACGACCTGATGCAGGCGGAAGTCAATTCCACCAACCTGACCCGGGCCATCGCCCAGCAGGCCGAAGACACTTTCATGGAAGCCGACCTGGTGCTGATGAGCCTGTCCGAGTGGATCCAGGCCCTGGGCGATGGCCCTGAACAGCAGCCCCGCTTGCAGGGCATATTCGCCCGGCGGGTGCAGGCCCTGACCCAGCTCAGCGGGGTATTTCTCTATGACCGGGACGGTCAGTGGGTGGTCAGTTCCTTTGGTGATTCGCCCCATGGCAACGATGTGGCAGACCGCGACTACTTTCGTTTCCATCAGCAGAATGCTTCGTTGCTGGCTCACATCAGCCCGGCCATCCGCAGCCGGGCCAATGGCGAATGGATCATTCCCATCTCGCGGCGGCTCAACGATAGCCAGGGGAATTTCCAGGGGGTGCTGATGGCAGGCATCAAGCTGGCGTATTTCGATCAGTTCTTCACCAGTTTCAATATCGACGAGCAGGGCGCCATGTTCCTTGCCCTGTCCGACGGTACGCTGATTGCGCGGCGGCCGTTCGAAGAGCGGCAGATCGGTGCTTCCCTGGCCCGCGGCGAGATCTTCAGCAAGTACTTGCCCGAGGCCACCACCGGCAACGCCATGATCACCTCGATTGTTGATGGGGTGACGCGCCTGTACGGCTATCGGCAGTTGCAGGCCTATCCCCTGGTGGTGGCCGCGGCCAACTCCAAGGACTCGGTGCTCAAGGGCTGGTATGCCTCGGCCTACCAGTCCACGGCCATCGTCGCCCTGGTGCTGCTGGGGGTCGGCCTGTTCGGCTGGGTCTTCGTGCAGCAGGTGCGCAACAACGAGCGGATCGAGGCAGATCTGCGCGAGGCCCAGGAGGCCCTGGAGGTGATCGCCACCCATGACAGCCTCACCGGCCTGGCCAACCGCCGCTTGTTCGAGCGCGCCCTGACCGTGGAGTTTGGCCGTGGTGCGCGGCAACGCAGCCCGTTGAGCCTGGTCATGGTCGATATCGACTATTTCAAGCGCTACAACGATACCTACGGGCATGTGGCGGGCGATCACTGCCTGACCGAGGTAGCCCAGGCGCTCAAGGGCTGCTGCCAGCGCAAGGCTGACCTGGCCGTGCGCTATGGTGGCGAAGAGTTTGCGGTGTTGCTGCCCGACACCGACATTCATGGCGCGCTGGCCATGGCCGAGCAGATTCGCCGCAGTGTCATGCAGCGCAACATCGCCCATTCCGGCTCACCGGTGGGCTGCGTGACGGTTAGCCTGGGTTGCTACGCCTTCGTGCCGACGGGCCGCGACAGCATCGAGATGTTTATCGAAAGGGCCGATGCGGCCCTGTATCAAGCCAAGGCCACGGGCCGCAATCGGGCCATGGCGCTGGCGGCGGACCATGTGGGGGAGCCGTTGCAGCGCTCCGATCGCTGACGGCTACCAGCGCTTGCAGAACACCTGGTTGGCGTAGGCGTTGCCGCCAAACTCGTAGGCGGTGCTACCGGCGCAGACGTAGCCCTGGGCCTGATAGAAGGCCTGCGCCCTGTGGTTCTGTGCCCAGACGGCGAGCCACAGGCAGGGCCTGTCGCTGGCTTGCAGCCGTTCTTCCACCTGTTGCAGCAGCGCCTGGCCAACGCCTTGCCGATGGGCATGGCGCTGCACGTACAGGCGCACCAACTCCATCCCATCGGCCAGGCCGGCAAGCGGCGGCCGGGTGTTGCCGGCGATTTCCGCGAAGCCCAGCAGGTGCCCGTTACGCTCGGCCAGCAACAGGCTTCTGTGGGGATCCTCAAGGCGCTGGCGGAACTGTTCCGGGGCGTAGACGCTCAGGGCTTCCTCGGCCAGGTCGCTGCGCATGCCGTCGGTGGCATAGGTGTCGAGAAAGACCTGGGTGGCCAGGCCACTGATGCACAGCGCGTCCTCGCGCTGGGCTGGGCGTAGGGTGAAATCGACGGGCATGGCTACATCCTTGTGGGGCTTGTAAGGGTGAGGCCTCAGGCTTGGCTGAGGCGTTGTTGCAGACGCTGGCGCACGGCGGGCCACTCGTCGTCGATGATGCTGAAGCGCACGGAATTGCGCTTGCGTCCGTCGGGCATGATGCGCTCGTGCCGCACTATGCCTTCCTGTCGGGCGCCGAGGCGCAGGATCGCCGCGCGGGACGTGTGATTGATCTCGTCGGTCGTGAACTGCACCCGCACGCAGTTCATGTCGTCAAAGGCATGGCACAGCATGAGGTACTTGGCCTCGGTGTTGACGAAGCTGCGCTGCCAGCGGCTGGCGATCCAGGTGCTGCCGATCTCCAGCTTGCGGTTGTGCCGGTCGATCTTCCAGAAACGCGTGCAGCCGATGACTTCGCCCGTGCTCCTGAGCACGGTAGCGAACGGCAGTACGCTACCGGCATCACGGCCCTCGAGCGCCACGTCGAGGTAGCGTTCGACGGTGTCGGGGGAGGGCACTACGGTGAAAGGCAGGTTCCACAGCTCACCGTCCCGGGCGGCGTTGACCAGGGCGTCGGCATCACTGCGTTGCAACGGGCGCAGGATGATTCGCGGGCCTTCCAGTGAGTGCATGGCGCAGAGTTCTCCAGCGGGAGCGACGGGGCGCTTATTACAGAGTCGCCCTCGACGCTTGGCAAGAGCCAATCCGGGGCCAATGCGATAAAAAATATCAGCCGAATTGATTGTCCGGGCTTGCCGCTTCTGGCTTATACATAACGCCGACCTGCCGGGGCCTGTCGCGACCCTGGGCGACCCTCATTTCAAGGATTTGTGCATGAGCCAGCCGCACCTGATGAACTTCGACCTGTACCTGCAGCAACTGGGCTACCCACAGGCGCCAGCGCCGACCCTGGAAACCCTGCGGGAGCTGCAATGGCGCCATGTCTGTCGTTTTGCCTTCGAAAGCCTTTCGACCCTGTTGCGGGTTCCGGTACCCATCGACCTGGCCTCGGTGGAGCGCAAGATTCTCCACGAGGGGCGCGGCGGCTACTGCTATGAACTCAACCAGGCCTTCCTGGTGCTGTTGCAGCACCTGGGTTTCGATGCCCGGGGCATCACCGGGCGGGTGGTGATGGGGGCGCCGGAAGATGCGCTGACCGCTCGCAGCCACCGTCTGGCGCTGGTGCACCTGGAGGGCCAGCGCTACATCGTCGATGTCGGCTTTGGCGGCATGGTGCCCACCGCGCCCTTGCTGCTGGATACCGAGCAAGAACAGGCAACGCCCCACGAGCCGTATCGCATCACCCTGCGCGAAGGCAGCTACACCTTGCGCGCCAAGGTCATGGATGAATGGCGGGCGATGTACGTTTTTGACCTGCAACTGCAGGGCGATGTGGATTACGAGATGGGTAACTGGTACGTCTCGACCCACCCGGACTCTCCTTTCCTCGGCCAATTGAAGGTGGCGCTGATGGGGCCGGGAATACGCCGCACCTTGAACAATGGCAGCTACGCCCTGCATCGGATGGGGCAGCCCAGCGAGCGGCGGCAGATCACCGATGCAGGGGAACTGATGAGCCTGTTGCAGGACGAATTTGCCCTGCGCCTGCCGGCCCACCCCGAACTGCCGCGGGTTCTCGAGCAGTTGCTAGAGGCCTGATTTCACGGCTTCCCCAACAGCGAGGCGGTGTCCGCGGTTCCGGTCGGTTGTCGACACGGCCGTCCAGTTGCAGTTGCCGCGTTTGCCGTCGCCGGCCCGGCCAACGGTAGGGCCGTGTTGCACCCAATGTGTACAAGATCCGGGTTCCGGCCAACGGATCGCACCCTACGAGCAGCAGATAAGCCGATCCGGCAACGGGATCGGCTTTTTTATCCTGTTTTTTCAACCAGTAGAGCAGCCCTCAAACCTTCGGTTGAAGAGCGGCGGATCGGCCCTGGGTTGGTTTCAACGAGGGCTCTGGGCCGCCTTTAAAGGCCGGCACGGAGTCAATATCCGAGGGCCTTGCGCGCAATAGCCGGGGTTGATGGGTGGGGAAATTCAGAATGGAAAACTGTATACAATCCTATGGACAGTTGTCTTGGATGTTGCATACAGTGTGCCCATAACAAAAACAGGGAACCCCACACCATGAATACCCCCCAGGTTTCACAACAGCGGCCCGAAGACGAAAATTTGGGTGTTGGCGCAAACATGGCTTATGGCCTGCAACACGTGCTGACCATGTATGGCGGCATCGTTGCCGTGCCACTGATCGTCGGCCAGGCGGCTGGCCTGTCGCCTTCGGAGATCGGCTTGCTGATCGCCGCTTCGCTGTTCGCAGGAGGGCTGGCAACCTTGTTGCAGACCCTTGGCGTGCCGTTTTTCGGCTGCAAGCTGCCGTTGGTGCAAGGGGTGTCCTTCGCGGGCGTGTCGACCATGGTGGCGATTGTTACCAGCGGCGGCGAGGGCGGCTTCCAGTCGATTCTCGGTGCGGTGATCGTCGCCTCGCTGATCGGCCTGCTGATCACACCGGTATTCTCGCGGATCACCAAATTCTTTCCACCGCTGGTCACTGGCATCGTCATCACCACCATCGGCCTGACGCTGATGCCGGTGGCGGCGCGCTGGGCCATGGGTGGCAACAGTCGGGCCCCGGACTTCGGCAGCATGTCGAACATCGGCCTGGCGGCGGTGACCCTGGTGCTGGTGCTGCTGTTGAGCAAGATCGGCAGCGCGGCGATTTCCCGTCTGTCGATTCTCCTGGCCATGATCATCGGTACGGTGATCGCGCTGTTCCTGGGCATGGCGGACTTCTCCGGGGTCACCCAAGGGCCGATGTTCGGCCTGCCCACGCCATTCCACTTCGGCATGCCGACCTTTCATGTCGCGGCGATCCTGTCGATGTGCATCGTGGTCATGGTGACGCTGGTGGAAACCTCGGCGGACATCCTCGCCGTGGGTGAAATCATCCACACCAAGGTCGACTCCAAGCGCCTGGGCAACGGCCTGCGCGCCGACATGCTGTCGAGCATGATTGCGCCGATCTTCGGTTCCTTCACCCAGAGTGCCTTCGCCCAGAACGTCGGGCTGGTGGCGGTCACCGGCATCAAGAGCCGCTTCGTGGTGGCCACCGGCGGGCTGTTCCTGGTGATCCTCGGCCTGCTGCCGTTCATGGGGCGGGTGATTGCCGCGGTGCCGACTTCGGTGCTGGGCGGCGCCGGTATCGTGCTGTTCGGCACCGTGGCGGCCAGTGGCATCCGGACCCTGTCCCGGGTCGACTACCGCAACAACATGAACCTGATCATCGTTGCCACCTCCATCGGCTTCGGCATGATCCCGATTGCCGCGCCGAGCTTCTATGATCATTTCCCCAGCTGGTTCGCAACCATCTTCCACTCGGGCATCAGCTCCTCGGCGATCATGGCGATCCTCTTGAACCTGGCGTTCAACCACTTCACCGCGGGCAACTCCGACCAGCAGTCGGTGTTCGTCGCCGGCACCGAGCGCAGCCTGCGCTTCCAGGACGTTGCCGTACTGCGTGAGGGTGACTACTTCAGCGGCGGCAAGCTGCACGATGCCGAGGGCAATGAAGTGCCTCTGGTAGGAGAGGAGCCGGGCCACTCACCGAACCAGGCCGGCGATGGTTCGCAGCCGAGCCATGCGCGCGGCAGTGTCGAGGCCACTCACTGAAGTCGAGTACCGCGGCCATGAAAAAAACCGGCGCCCTCAGGGCGCCGTTTTTTTTGCAGTCGGTTATTCCAGGTTGTCCAGCGGCTTCAGGGCCTGCAGGGCGTCGGGGTTGTCCTGGTACTGCTGGCGCAAGCTGGCGAGCTGCTGATCATGGCCTGTGCAGACCTCATTCACGGCTTTCTCCAGGAAGACCCGGCGTTCCTCGTCGTAGGCCTCCTCGCCGGCAAAGTGCTCGCAGGCTTCGTGGCGCTGGATGAATGCAGCCACCTCATCGGGAAGCTCGGCGCCGCTTGCGCCATAGTGCTTGCCCAGCAACAGGCGTTTTTCCTCGACCCAGCCGGTGTAGTCCTCGCCGTCCTTGGCGATGTACATGACCTGGGCCCAGCCGTCTCCACTGGAGGCGTACACCGTCAGGCCATCACCGGGAATCACGTAGAGCTTCTTGTTCAGGCAGGTGGCATTCGGCCCGCTGTGAAAGTGCAGCCGCCCCTGGCCTATCACCTTGGCTTCGAGGGGCGGGCGATATTCGCCGGCTTCCAGGGAGACGTTGTCGCTGAGGGTGGCGCAGTCCACCGGGGCTTCGGCCAGGGCTGGCAGGGGCAACAGGGAAAGCAGGCCGTACAGGGGCAGGAGGCGCAGGAGTCGGTCCATCGCGAAGGGATCCATGAGGTGGGAGTGCGGATCGCGCGATGGTAATGACAAAGATGCGGCCTGTGAATGATCACGGGCCGCATCCGCGGTATTTCAGTTGGCAGCCTTGCTGAGTTGCCCCTGGCGTACCAGGGACAGGGCGAAGACCACCACCACTGCGGCGGCCGCCGCCAGGGTCAGGGGCAGCCCATAGCTGCCGCCGCTCATGGCCGCGCCGCTGAGCAAGGGGCCCAGCAGGCTGCCGATGCCCCAGAGCAGCCCGGCGCTGGCGTTGGCAGTCACCAGGTCGGCGCCGCTGAAGGACTGGCCGATCAGCACGATAGCCAGGGTATAGATGCCGCCGGCCACGGCGCCGAGGATGACCAGGCTCGGCCAGAGCAGGGTGGTCGTTTGCATCAGCAGTGGCAGGGCAAGGCCGATTAGCAGGGCAATGATGCCGCAGCTCAGGTAGATCCCGGGGCGCCCGAGCTTGTCCGAAAGCCAGCCGAGGGGGAACTGGAACGCGGTGTCGCCCAACAGAATGATGGTCACCATCAAGGCCGCGAGCTTGATGCTGTAGCCATGGGTGGCGGCGTACACCGGAAACAGCGACAGCACCACGCTGTCGAAAAACGCGAAGAACAGGATGCCCACGCACAGCGCCGGCGCGATGCGGATAAAGCCCAGTACCGAAAAGGTGCGACTTTCGGCATGCAGCGGCTGCTGGTCTTCCAGGGGCAGGATCAGCCAGACCACGGCGATCGCCACCGCATAACCGACGCTGACGATGCCCAGCACGGCGGGCCCCTCGGTGCCCAATAGCGAAACCAGGCCCGGGCCCAGGAGCTGGAAGAAGGTGAAGCAGGTGGTGTAGACCGCTACCAGGCGTCCGCGGGTGGCGTCTTCGGCCATTTCATTGACCCAGGTTTCCCCGAGAATGATGATCAGCCCCGCCCCCAGGCCCATGGCGACCCGCGCCAGGCCCAGGCTGTAGAGGCTGGCCCCGGGCAGTTCCAGGGCGGCCACGCTCAAGGCGCACAGGCTGAAACACAGCAGGTAGATCTGGCGCCGGGTCAGGCGTTGGCTCAGGGCATTGACCAGGAAGGCCGAGAGCATCATGCCTGCGGCGGGCAGCGCCGACATGATGCCGATCTGGTTGTTCGAGGCGCCGGCCTGATACAGGCGCAGGGCAAGGATCGGCACCGTGGAGCCGATGCTCAGGCCGACAATGGAGATGCCCAGGATCAGGGCGGCTAACAAGGCTTTGTTCATGATCAAGACCTGCGCCTGAAGCATCAGGCGCCAAAAAAGACAGTTATTGCGGGCGCTGCAGGACATCGCAGGCCGACGTGCGGGCGATTGCCGGGCAGATGCCCTGGTGGAAGCAGAGGGGCTAGCGGGGTGGCGCCGGGTTCAATCGCGATCAGCGTGGGCCCGGGTGCGGGGAGAAGGTGAAGGCAAACAATACGCTACGGCGTCGACGGTTGATCGCACAGTCAAGTTGGGCAACAGCCAGGGTTGCCGAAGGGCTCATCGAGGGGGAAGGGCACGGTGACTGTGCGGGCAGGAACATCGCGGGGTCTGACTGCTTGGATAAAGAGGCGCACAGCCTACGTCAGGCCTTTGCGGCAATGCAACCGGGTTGGCGAAGGAGGATTCCAGGCGTGCATGAAGCGTCTATCCGCATGTCGGGATGACAGGCGGATCAATCATTTGCAAGGGGGATACTGCTTGAGCTGATTTGCCGCAGGAGCAGGGCGCTCTCATGAGGATCAAGGCAAATCAGTGTAGGAAGATGGCTCCACGACCTGGACTCGAACCAGGGACCCAGTGATTAACAGTCACTTGCTCTACCAACTGAGCTATCGCGGAATGCGCCGTATCTTACTGATTCAGAAAGGGAAGTCAACAAGTCGAGAAATATTTTTTCAGCGCGACGAGGATCTGAATGAAAGGCTGGCAGGACTTTGCGGGATTTATCGGTCTGCACGTCTCTGGCGCATCCGATAGGGGCTACCATGGCGCCCCGGAAGTGGTTTCACGCGCTGCCGGCCTTCAGCCGCATAGGTACGCCTTTATGATCCGCTTCGATTTATCCCAGCATCCTTCTGTCTGTTTCGCGCTGCGCTGCGAGGTGCTGTCATGAGCATCGAGCAGATCAGCCTGCCCAAAGGGGTCGGCCCCCAGGCCGGCAAGTTGCTGGACGCCATTACCCAGGCCGGATCGGCGATGGATTTGAACCGTGCCGGCGGCAAGGCCGAAGGTTTTGTCCTGGGGCTGGAGAGTGCCAAGGCCATCAAGAGCCAGGTGGCCGAGGCGCTGTACGTGGCGTTCGACGATGCCGCCAGCCAGCGCCTGGCTCAATTGCAGGGGTAGGGCGGTTCAGCCGCCGAAGGTCAGGGTGCCGAGCATCAGCTTGGCCATCAGCGAGGTTGCGGCCAGTTGCACCAGCCACAGGGCCAGTCCGCCAAGGAATACGCCCAGGGCAATTTGCAGCACCAGGCTCTTTTCGCGTTTCTGCGAGCGGGGCAGGTAATGCTCCAGTTCGTCGCGGTCGGCCCGCAGGTCATCGTTTTTCATCGGGATCTCGCTCAGCAAGGGGGGCATAGGCTCACAGTCTAGAGGCTGTGGGGGCGGGCAGGGCAATGACGTATCGCCAACGAAAAAGGGGAAGCCTGCCGGCTTCCCCTTTTCGTTGGCGCTGTCGTGAATCAGATCACTTGCAGGATGGCCTGGGTCACGACATGGATGTTGTTCTGGTTCAGCGCGGCGACGCAGATGCGGCCGGTGTCCAGGGCGTAGATGCCGAATTCGTTGCGCAGGCGGGTCACTTGCTCAACGGTCAGGCCAGAGTAGGAGAACATGCCGCGCTGGCGACCGACGAAGCTGAAGTCGTGCTCAGGGGCGCCTTTGGCCAGCAAGTCGACCATCTGGGTGCGCATGCCGCGAATCCGCAGGCGCATTTGCGCCAGTTCCTGCTCCCACTGGGCGCGCAGTTCCGGGCTGTTCAGCACGGCGGCGACGATGGTTGCACCGTGGGTCGGCGGGTTGGAGTAGTTGGTGCGGATCACGCGCTTGACCTGGGACAGCACGCGGGCGCTTTCTTCCTTGGAGCCGCTGACGATGGACAGGGCGCCAACGCGCTCGCCGTACAGCGAGAACGACTTGGAGAACGAGCTGGAAACGAAGAAGGTCAGGCCCGACTCGGCGAACAGGCGCACCGCCGCGGCGTCTTCGTCGATGCCGTCGCCAAAGCCCTGGTAGGCCATGTCGAGGAAGGGCACGAGGTTTTTCGCCTTGACCACCTCCAGGACGTCTTTCCAGTCCTGTGGGCTCAGGTCGACACCGGTCGGGTTGTGGCAGCAGGCGTGCAGCACCACGATCGACTGGGCCGGCAGGGCGTTCAGGTCTTCCAGCAGGCCAGCACGGTTCACGTCGTGGGTGGCAGCGTCGTAGTAGCGGTAGTTCTGCACCGGGAAGCCGGCGGTCTCAAACAGGGCGCGGTGGTTTTCCCAGCTCGGGTCGCTGATGGCGACCACGGCGTTGGGCAGCAACTGCTTGAGGAAGTCGGCACCGATCTTCAGGGCGCCAGTGCCGCCAACGGCCTGGGTGGTGACCACGCGGCCAGCGGCCAGCAGTGGCGAGTCGTTGCCGAACAGCAGCTTCTGTACCGCCTGGTCGTAGGCGGCAATGCCGTCGATCGGCAGGTAGCCACGGGAAGCATGTTGGGCGGCGCGAATCGTCTCGGCTTCGACAACGGCGCGCAGGAGCGGAATGCGTCCCTCCTCGTTGCAGTACACGCCCACCCCAAGGTTGACCTTATCGGTGCGGGTATCGGTGTTGAATGCTTCGTTGAGGCCCAGGATAGGATCGCGTGGTGCCATTTCGACAGCGGAGAACAGGCTCATTTTTACGGCGGCTCTGAATGGAGTGTGGAGGGACGTGTCGCGCTCCAGCCGAATGCACTAGAGCGGTGCACAAACGGGGAGCTAGTATAGAGGCCATCATCGCGTGGGGCGACAGGCTATTGACCTTTTGCGCCAAGTTTTTCGCTTTATTTTTCGACCGTTAGTCTTATTGCAATAACCAGGGTGTCAGCGGGTGTAGGACCTTTGCCTTGAAAGCTGTGGTAATCGGCTCCACATCAAGGATATTCCGGTTTTTTTCCTCGGCGACATGGGTCGTACGCGGTCTTTCCTGTTCCTGTACGGTATTGCCGCGCACGAATGATCCCAGAGGTACGTTATGTCTGAATTCCAGCTAGTCACCCGCTTCCAGCCCGCCGGCGACCAGCCGGAAGCCATCCGCCTGATGGTCGAAGGCATCGAGGCCGGGCTGGCCCACCAGACCCTGCTCGGTGTGACCGGTTCGGGCAAGACCTTCAGCATCGCCAACGTGATCGCCCAGGTGCAGCGCCCGACCCTGGTGCTGGCGCCGAACAAGACCCTGGCGGCGCAGCTGTATGGTGAGTTCAAGGCCTTCTTCCCGAACAACGCGGTGGAGTACTTCGTTTCCTACTACGACTACTACCAGCCCGAAGCCTATGTGCCGTCCTCCGACACCTTTATCGAGAAGGACGCCTCGATCAACGACCATATCGAGCAGATGCGCCTGTCCGCGACCAAGGCGCTGCTGGAGCGCAAGGACGCCATCATCGTCACCACGGTGTCGTGCATCTATGGCCTGGGCAGCCCGGAAACCTACCTGAAGATGGTCCTGCACGTGGACCGCGGGGACAAACTCGATCAGCGCGCCCTGCTGCGCCGCCTGGCGGACTTGCAGTACACCCGCAACGACATGGATTTCGCCCGCGCCACCTTCCGCGTGCGTGGCGATGTGATCGACATCTATCCGGCGGAGTCGGACCTGGAAGCGATCCGCATCGAGCTGTTCGATGACGAAGTGGAAAGCATCAGCGCCTTCGATCCCTTGACCGGTGAAGTGATCCGCAAACTGCCGCGCTTCACCTTCTACCCCAAGAGCCACTACGTGACCCCGCGGGAAACCCTGCTGGACGCCATCGAAGGGATCAAGGTGGAGTTGCAGGAGCGCCTGGAATACCTGCGCTCCAACAACAAGCTGGTGGAAGCCCAGCGCCTGGAGCAGCGCACCCGTTTCGACCTGGAGATGATCCTCGAACTGGGCTACTGCAACGGCATCGAGAACTACTCGCGCTACCTCTCGGGGCGTCCCGCTGGTGCGGCGCCACCTACCTTGTACGACTACCTGCCGGCGGATGCCTTGCTGGTGATCGACGAATCCCACGTCAGCGTGCCCCAGGTCGGCGCCATGTATAAGGGCGACCGCTCGCGCAAGGAAACCCTGGTTGAGTACGGCTTCCGCCTGCCATCGGCTCTGGATAACCGGCCAATGCGTTTTGACGAGTGGGAAGGGGTGAGCCCGCAGACCATCTTCGTTTCGGCCACTCCGGGCAACTATGAGGCCGAGCACGCCGGCCGCGTGGTGGAGCAGGTGGTGCGCCCCACCGGGCTGGTGGACCCGCAAGTGGAAGTGCGCCCGGCCCTGACCCAGGTGGACGACCTGCTGTCGGAAATCACCAAGCGTGTGGCCGTGGAAGAGCGGGTACTGGTGACCACCCTGACCAAGCGCATGGCCGAGGACCTTACCGATTACTTGGCCGACCATGGCGTGCGTGTGCGCTATCTGCACTCGGACATCGACACCGTGGAGCGGGTGGAGATCATCCGCGACCTGCGCCTGGGCACTTTCGATGTGCTGGTGGGGATCAACCTGCTGCGTGAGGGCCTGGACATGCCGGAAGTGTCCCTGGTGGCGATTCTCGATGCCGACAAGGAAGGCTTCCTGCGTTCCGAGCGTTCGCTGATCCAGACCATCGGCCGGGCCGCGCGTAACCTCAATGGCCGGGCGATTCTCTATGCCGACCGCATCACCGGCTCCATGGAGCGGGCGATTGGCGAGACCGAGCGCCGTCGCGACAAGCAGATCGCCTTCAACCTGGCCAATGGCATCACCCCCAAGGGTGTGGTCAAGGACGTTGCCGACATCATGGAAGGCGCCACCGTGCCCGGTTCGCGCAGCAAGAAACGTAAGGGCATGGCCAAGGCCGCGGAGGAAAACGCCCGCTACGAAAACGAACTGCGCTCGCCCAGCGAGATCACCAAGCGCATTCGCCAGCTCGAAGAGAAGATGTACCAACTGGCCCGCGACCTGGAGTTCGAAGCCGCGGCGCAGATGCGCGACGAAATCACCAAGCTGCGCGAGCGCTTGCTCACCGTCTAACGACGCTCGATCCCTCGTAGGAGCCGGCTTGCCGGCGAAGAGACCCTCAAATCCTGTGCAAGGGTTGGGAGTCTATTCGCTGGCAAGCCAGCTCCTACAGGCAATTCGTGGGTCAGTGGGCTTCGCCGGCCTTGAGGCCCTTGGGCAGGGCCTTGGTCAGCAGGATCGCCAGCATGCTGATGCCCAGGGCAATGCCGACGAAATGGAAGGCGTCGTTGTAGGCCATGATCTGTGCCTGCTGGTGGGTGATTTCGCTGAGCTTGCCCAGGGCTGCGGTCTCGCTGCCGAACTTCTCGGTGAGGGTTGCCAGGCGTTCCGCCACCTGCGGATTGCTGGGCACAACGGCTTCGCGCAGGTAGTCGAAATAGGTCTTGGTCCGGGCATCCAGCAAGGTCGCCAGCAGGGCAATGCCGATGGCGCCACCGAGGTTGCGCAGGATGTTGAACAGGCTGGAGGCCGATCCCGCGTCCTGGGGCTGTATATAAGCCGTGGCGATCAGCGAGATGGTGACCATGATCAGCGGCTGGCCCAGGGCGCGAATGATCTGGATCTGGTTGAACTGCGGCCCGGCAAAGTCCGGGTTGAGCACCCCCGACGAAAAACTCGCCAGGCCGAACAGGCCAAAGCCCAGGGTGCACAGCCATTTCGGTGAAATGAACTGCATCAGCTTGGGCACCAGGGGAATCAGGAACAACTGCGGCACCCCCATCCACATGATCACTTCGCCGATCTGCAGCGCGTTGTAGTTCTGGATCTGCGCCAGGTACAGCGGCAGCAGGTAGATCGAACCGTACAGGCCAACGCCCATGCCCAGGCTGGAGATACTCGACAGGCCGAAGTTGCGATTGCGCAGGATGCCCAGGTTGATCAGCGGGTTGGGCCTGGAGACCTGGACGATGACGAAGGTGACCAGGCTGATCAGGGCGATGCTGCCCAGGGTGACGATCAGGCTCGACTCCAGCCAGTCCTTGCGGTGGCCTTCCTCAAGAAATACCTGCAGGCAACCCAGGCCCAGGCCGAGGGTGAGAATGCCGGCGTAGTCGGTGCTTTTCAGCAGTTCCCAGTGAGCTTCCTTCTTTTCCAGGCCATACAGCAGGCCCGCGATCATCAGCAGGCCCGGCGGCACGTTGATATAGAAGATGTACTCCCAACCCCAGTTTTCCGTGAGCCAGCCGCCCAGGGTCGGGCCGATGGAGGGGGCGAAAGTGGCGGTCATGGCGAACATGGCCATGCCCTTGGCCCGGTGATGCTCGGGGAGCTTGATCAGGGTCAGGGTGAACGCCAGGGGGATCAGGGCGCCACCGGTAAAGCCCTGCAAGGCGCGGAACACGATCATGCTTTCCAGGCTCCAGGCCATGGAGCAGAGCAGGGAGGCAATAAGAAAGCCCACCGAGACCCAGACCGCCAGGCGCCGGGCCGAGAGCAGCTGCACCAGCCAGGCGGTGAGGGGGATCATGATGATCTCCGCCACCAGGTAGGAAGTGGAGATCCACGAGCCTTCCTCCAGGGTAGCGGACAGCGCGCCCTGGATGTCCTTGAGCGAGGAGTTGGTGATCTGGATGTCGAGCACCGCCATGAAGGCGCCGAGCATGGCACTCATCACCGCGATCCAGTCGCGCCGGGTGGGTTCGCCCACCGGACGCAGCAGTTGATCACCGGCCATCGACGGGGTCTTTGACGTTGACCTTCACGGTTACCGACATGCCGGGGCGGATCTTGCCCCGCAGGGGATTGTCGGCTGCGAAGGTCAGTTTGACCGGAATGCGCTGTACCACCTTGGTGAAGTTGCCGGTGGCATTGTCCGGCGGCAGCAGGCTGAATTGCGCGCCGGAGGCGGCGAACAGGCTGTCGACCCGGGCCTGGATCGGTGTATCGCCGTAGGCGTCGAAGGTCAGCTCGGCCTTTTGCCCTGGCTGCATGTGGCCAATCTGGGTTTCCTTGAAGTTGGCCTGGATCCAGATGTCCTGGTCCGGAACGATCGACAGCAGATAGGCGCCGGCCTGCACCACCTGGCCATTGCGTGCGGCGCGCTGGCCGATGAGGCCGCTGATGGGGGCGTGGATCTCGCTACGGGTCAGGTTCAGTCGTGCTTGCGCCAGGTCGGCCCGGGCGTTGGCGATCTGTGCATCGAGGCGCTTGATCTCGGCGTTCAGGGCATTGACTTGCTGGCGCTGGCCCTGCAGGTCGGCTTCGGCCTTGGCTACCTGGGAGCGGGCGATATGGTTGTCGGCGGAAAGGGTAGTGACCCGCTCCTCGGAGACGTAACCGGGCTTGCGCAGGGTCTGGGCCCGAGACAGGTCGATCTGCGAGCGACCCAGGCTGGCCTGGCTCGACGCCACCTGGGCCTGGCCCGCGGCAATCAGGCTGGCTTACTGGGTCAGCTTGCTCTGGGCCTGCAGGCGTTCGGCCTCGCGGGTATCCAGGGCGGCCTGGGCGCGGTCCACCGCCAGTTGGAAGTCCTGCCCTTCCAGGCGTACCAGCAACTGGCCCTGTTCCACATGCTGGTTGTCCTGCACCAGCACTTCTTCGATTCGCGCGCTCAGTTGGCTGGAGACCCGGGTGATCTCGCCCTGCACGTAGGCGTTGTCCGTGGTCTCGTAAAAGCGCCCGTGGAACCACCAGTGGGCAAGAAAACCCAGGGCAATCAACAGGACCAGGGACAGAAAGACAAACAGGCGACGCTTGAGTTGGGCTGGCATGGGCTGGCTGTATTCAATAAAAGTGTAAGGAGATCTATCAGCGGGCGAATCTGGCATATAGCCACTGGGCGGTAAATGCCATGGGCTGATTATTGGCCCTTCAACAGGCTGGCAGCGGCCTGGAGTCGCAACCTTGGCTTAAATGCCCTCCTCACTGGAGCGGGGCTGCCGTCGCCTGTTACCATTCGCCCCCTGTTTTATTCCTCGTTTTTCTTTCCTTTCGAGACATGCCATGACCACCGTCCGCACGCGCATCGCGCCATCGCCTACCGGGGATCCCCACGTAGGTACCGCCTACATCGCTTTGTTCAACTATTGCTTTGCCAAGCAGCATGGCGGTGAGTTCATCCTGCGTATCGAAGACACCGATCAGTTGCGTTCGACCCGGGAGTCCGAGCAGCAGATTTTCGACGCCTTGCGCTGGTTGGGCATCAACTGGAGCGAAGGCCCGGACGTTGGCGGCCCTCACGGCCCGTATCGCCAGAGCGAGCGTGGCGACATCTACCAGAAGTACGCTCAGCAACTGGTGGACCTGGGCCACGCCTTCCCGTGCTTCTGCACCGCCGAAGAGCTGGACCAGATGCGTGCCGAACAGATGGCCCGTGGCGAAACCCCGCGCTATGACGGCCGGGCCCTGCTGCTGTCCAAGGAAGAAGTGGCCCGGCGCCTGGCGGCCGGCGAGCCTCACGTGATCCGCATGAAAGTGCCTACCGAAGGCGTCTGCGTGGTGCCGGACATGCTGCGCGGCGATGTCGAGATCCCGTGGGATCGCATGGACATGCAAGTGCTGATGAAGACCGATGGCCTGCCGACCTACTTCCTGGCCAACGTGGTCGACGACCACCTGATGGGCATCACCCACGTGCTGCGCGGCGAAGAATGGCTGCCGTCGGCGCCCAAGCTGATCCTGCTCTACGAGTACTTCGGCTGGGAGCAGCCGCAGCTGTGCTACATGCCGCTGCTGCGCAACCCGGACAAGAGCAAGCTGTCCAAACGCAAGAACCCGACCTCGGTAACCTTCTACGAGCGCATGGGCTTCATGCCGGAAGCCATGCTCAACTACCTGGGCCGCATGGGCTGGTCGATGCCGGACGAGCGCGAGAAGTTCTCGCTGCAGGAAATGGTCGACAATTTCGACCTGTCGCGGGTGTCCCTGGGGGGGCCGATCTTCGATATCGAGAAGCTGTCCTGGCTCAACGGCCAGTGGCTGCGTGACCTGCCGGTGCAGGAGTTCGCCAGCCGGGTGCAGACCTGGGCGCTGAACCCCGATTACATGATGAAGATCGCACCGCACGTACAGGGCCGGGTCGAGACCTTCAGCCAGATCGCACCGCTGGCCGGCTTCTTCTTCGCCGGTGGCGTGAACCCGGATGCCAAGCTTTTCGAGTCCAAGAAGCTGTCCGGCGATCAGGTGCGTCAGCTGATGCAATTGATCCTGTGGAAGCTCGAAAGCCTGCGTCAGTGGGAGAAAGACAGCATCACCGCGACCATCCAGGCGGTGGTTGAGTCTCTGGAACTGAAACTGCGCGATGCCATGCCGCTGATGTTTGCCGCCATTACTGGCCAGGCCAGTTCGGTGTCGGTGCTCGATGCCATGGAGATCCTCGGTCCGGACCTGACCCGTTTCCGTCTGCGCCAGGCCATCGATCTGCTGGGTGGTGTGTCGAAGAAAGAAAACAAGGAATGGGAAAAACTCCTCGGCGCCATCGCCTGAGGCGTTTTTGCCCAAGGGCAGCCGACAGGGGCGGGGAGCTTTTCGACTACGCTTGAAACTCAAGCGCCAGGCGGGTTGATGGCGGCTTCTGGTGGTTCTTTGAGGCTTGCGGCGAGTGTTTTGTGCGACTCGCCGCAGGCGCAGAGGGCCGCAAAACCCCGGGTTTTCCGGGCGGGGCGGTAAGTGATTGTTATCCCGGCAAATTTTTTTTCAAAAAACGGAAAAAAAATTGACAGCCTTCCGATCGCCCCTTAAGATTCGCCCCGTCCTCAGCGATGAGGGGCTATAGCTCAGCTGGGAGAGCGCTTGCATGGCATGCAAGAGGTCGACGGTTCGATCCCGTCTAGCTCCACCAAATTTGCAGTTCAAGGCCTGGCCACACCGGCCTTGAATCGATCGGTACTCAGCGCCGGTCAGTTGTCAGAAGGGTTTGCGTCCCCTTCGTCTAGTGGCCTAGGACACCGCCCTTTCACGGCGGTAACAGGGGTTCGAGTCCCCTAGGGGACGCCAG
>NZ_JBXAJB010000009.1:84991-303034 GCF_058796855.1 Pseudomonas sp. GW823-FHT03E05 | reverse complement strand
TGTCCCCTTCGTCTAGTGGCCTAGGACACCGCCCTTTCACGGCGGTAACAGGGGTTCGAGTCCCCTAGGGGACGCCACGTTTACCCGCTCTGCGGGATTTTTAAGGGTCATTCAATCATTGAATGACCCTTTTGTTTTTCTGGCCTTCGGCCAATTTCTCTTTCTTCCTCAGCCTGCGCTTCTGACCGACGGTCACACTGGCGACTTGCGGAAAATTATTATGAGAATAATATTTTTTCCGTAATATTCGGAGGTAACGATGAACGACAAAAAAGCTCAAACCCGCGAACGTATTCTCCAGGCCGCCAGTTCTGCACTGATCCAGCGCGGCCCGGCCGAACCGAGTGTGGGTGAGGTGATGGGGGCTGCCGGCCTGACTGTAGGCGGCTTCTATGCGCACTTTGAGAGCAAGGATGCGCTGATGCTGGAGGCTTTCACTCAGTTGCTTTCCCATCGACGCGGCCTGCTCGATGAAATGGATGCAAGCCTCAGCGGCGAAGAGCGCCGGGCGTTGGCAGCGGCGTTCTATCTGTCGCGCAAACACCGCGATTCCACCGAGCAGGCGTGCCCGATTCCAGCCTCGGTCGGCGAACTGGGGCGTTTGCCCGAGAGCTTTCGCAAGGCCTTGAACGAACACATGGAGCTGATGGTCGCGCAACTGGCTGCCAGCCCCGAAGATACCGACAAGGCCCTGGCCGACATGGCGCTGATGGTTGGCGGCCTGTCCCTGGCGCGGGCCTTGGGGCCCGGCGAGTTGTCCGATCGTTTGCTGCGTGCCGCCAAGTCGGCGGTGCTATGACCTGAAGTGCAACGGCGAGGTAGGTGATGAGCAGATTGAGCTGGATTCGTGGCGTCAATGGCACTCTGGGGTGGGTGGCGCCGCAATGGGCGGCGAATCGGATGCGTCATTTATTCATGACCCCTCGCGAGCTGCCGCCACGAAAGTGGGAGTTGCCCCTGCTGGCGCGTGCCGAGCGCCTGACCTTGCGTTTCGGGCTTTCAGCCTTGCGTTGGGGCCAGGGGCCGACGGTATTGCTGATGCACGGCTGGGAAGGGCGGCCCACGCAGTTTGCCAGCCTGATCGAGGCCCTGGTGGCCGCCGGTTATACTGCGGTGGCGCTGGATGGCCCGGCCCATGGTCGTTCCCCGGGCGATGAGGCAAACGTGGCACTGTTTGCCCGGGCGATGCTGGAGGCAGCAGCCGAATTGCCGCCCCTGCGCGCGGTGATCGGCCACTCCATGGGCGGTGCCAGCGCCATGCTCGCGGTGCAATTGGGCCTGCGCACCGAAACCCTGGTCAGTATTGCCGCGCCGGCACGTATCCTGGCCGTGTTGCGCGGTTTTGCCAGCTACATGCGGTTGCCGCCCAGGGCGCGTTCCGCCTTTATCCGCCAGGTGGAGAAGAAGGTCGGAATGCGCGCCGCCTCCATGGACGTGGCCCAGTATCAGTTGGATATGCCCGGCCTGATCATTCACGCCGAAGATGACCTCTTCGTTCCGGTCAAGGAATCGGAGCTCATCCACCAGGCCTGGTTCGACAGCCGTCTCCTGCGCTTGAGTGAAGGTGGCCACCAGCGGATATTGGCCGACTCCCGCGTGGTGGATGCGGTGGTGGCGCTGGTCAGTGGACGGCATCTGCAAGCGCGCCAATCGGCCTGAGCATCCGTTACACTGCCCCGGTCAAAAAAACTGACCGGGAGTCGGGCATGAGTTGGGATCTGGCAACGCCATTCGTCATCGATCTGCAGGTGGCCGCCGAGGATATCGATGGCCTCGGGCACGCCAACAATGCGGTCTACGTGACCTGGCTGGAGCGTTGCGCCTGGCGACATTCGCAACGCCTGGGGCTGGACCTGGCCGAATACCGGCGCCTGGACCGGGCGATGGCCGTGGTGCGGCACGAGATCGATTACCTGGCGGCGGCCTATGAAGGCGATGAGCTGCAACTGGCCACCTGGATCGTCGATTGGGACCAGCGCCTGAAGATGACCCGGCGTTTCCAACTGATGCGCCCGAGCGACGGTACGACCCTGTTGCGGGCCCAGACCACCTTTGTCTGCATCGAGCTGTCCACCGGCAAGCCCAAGCGCATGCCCGCCGAGTTCCTGGACGGTTACGGCCCGGCCCTGCAGGGCGCCTGATACCTCCCTGTGCCCGTGCAGGCGCCGGCTTGCCAGCGAAGGCGCCTGCAACGGCTGGCTCGCCCCTGTAAAACTCCTGCTGAAGGTCGAAACCCAGTAAACTGGCGGACGTTTTTTTGCCCGTTTTCTTGTCGAGTGTGTTTCATGCAAATTGCCCTGGCGCCCATGGAGGGGTTGGTCGACAACATCCTGCGGGATGTACTGACTCGTGTTGGCGGGATCGACTGGTGTGTCACCGAGTTCATCCGCGTCAATGACCGCCTGTTGACGCCTGCCTACTTCCACAAGCTCGCCCCCGAACTGCTGCACGGTGCACACACCGCGGCCGGCGTGCCGCTGCGAGTGCAGTTGCTGGGTTCGGACCCGGTGTGCCTGGCAGAGAACGCGGCCCTGGCCTGTGAGCTGGGCAGTGAGGTCATCGACCTGAACTTCGGTTGCCCGGCCAAGACCGTCAACAAGTCCCGGGGCGGGGCGGTGCTGCTCAAGGAGCCCGAGCTGCTGAACCAGATCGTCGAGCATGTGCGGCGTGCGGTGCCGGCGCACATTCCGGTCACGGCGAAAATGCGCCTGGGCTTCGACAGCCCGGATGGCTCGTTGGTCTGTGCCACAGCGCTGGCCGAGGGTGGCGCCGAACATATCGTGGTGCACGCGCGGACCAAGGTCGACGGCTACAAGCCGCCGGCCCATTGGGAGTGGATCCCGCGGGTGCAGGAAGTGGTCAAGGTGCCGGTGTTCGCCAACGGGGATATCTGGAGCGTCGAGGACTGGCGCCGTTGCCGGGAAATCAGCGGCGTCGAGGACATCATGCTGGGTCGCGGGCTGGTCTCGCGTCCCGATCTGGCCCGGCAGATCGCCGCAGCCCGGGCCGGTGAAGAAGTGGTGGAAATGTCCTGGGCCGACCTGCAGCCGATGCTCCAGGATTTCTGGGCTCAGGTAGTGGTGCAACTGACCCCGCGTTCGGCGCCGGGGCGCCTGAAGCAATGGCTGGCGATGCTGACCCGCAACTATCCGGAAGCGGTCGAACTGTTCACCGCCCTGCGCCGGGAAACCGAGCTGGATCAGGTCGGGCGCCTGTTGGGCATGCCCCGGAGCGAGGCGGCGTAAAAAATTTTTAAGGCATGTCTTGAAACGCTGGAGCCCATCCCTATCTCTTGGGTACGCGATGCCGAATTCGGGTCGCGGAGATAACCACTCGCTGAATAATCAGGAGAAACACCCATGAGTACTGCATTTTCCTTGGCTCCACTGTTCCGTTCCTCTGTCGGCTTCGACCGTTTCAATGATCTGTTCGAGTCGGCACTGCGCAACGAACCAGGCAGCAGCTACCCACCCTACAACGTTGAGAAACACGCTGACGATCAATACCGCATCGTCATTGCCGCCGCCGGTTTCCAGGAAGAAGACCTGGAACTGCAAGTGGAAAAAGGCGTGTTGACCGTGAGCGGTGGCAAGCGCGATGCCAATGAAAGCGTCACTTACCTGCACCAGGGCATTGCCCAGCGTGCATTCAAGCTGTCCTTCCGCCTGGCCGACCATATCGAGGTCAAGGCCGCGGCCCTGAGCAACGGTCTGTTGAATATCGACCTGCTGCGGGTTGTGCCGGAAGAGGCCAAAGCCAAGCGCATCCCGATCAACGGTGCGCAGCAGGCGGCTCTGCAACACTAAGACCGCTGCAAAAAAAGGGCGCCCTGGTGGCGCCCTTTTTCGTGCCTGTCATTCCAGCAGCTTCTTGAATTCGCTCAGCGGCAACGGCCTGCTATGGAGGAAACCCTGGTACAGGTGGCACTCCAGGCCCTGGAGGAATTCGAGCTGCTGCGGGGTTTCCACGCCTTCGGCGATGACCTTGAGGTTCAGGCTGCGGGCCATGGCGACAATGGCCCGGATGATTTCCGCATCGTTGGGGTCGTGGGTCGCATCGCGGACGAAGGACTGGTCGATCTTCAAGGTGTCCACCGGCAAGCGCTTGAGGTAGGTCAGGGACGAGTAGCCGGTGCCGAAGTCGTCCATGGCAAAGCTCACTCCGAGTTTCTTCAGCCGGCGCATCTTGTTGATGGTGTCTTCCAGGTTCTGGATCACGATGCCTTCGGTGATCTCCAGCTTCAGCAGGCTCGAGGGCAGTGCGTAGGCGTGCAGGCTGTGTTCGACCCGCTCGACAAAGTCGGTCTGGCGGAACTGCCGCGGGCTGATGTTGACGCACAGGCTGAAGTGCTGGGGATCCACCAGTTTCTGATCGATCAACTGGCTGAAGGCCAGGCAGGCCTCGTCGAGAATCCAGGTGCCCACTTCGAGGATCAGGCCGCTGTCCTCCAGCACCTTGATGAACTCGGTCGGCGACTGTGCGCCCAACTCCGGGTGTTGCCAGCGCACCAAGGCTTCGGCGCCGACGATGCGGTTGTCGCGGGCGTCCACCTGGGGCTGGAAGTGCACGCTGAATTCGCCCCGGGACAGGGCCAGGCGCAGGTCGGTTTCCATGCGCAGGCGTTCGCTGGCGGCTTTTTGCATGGTGTTGTGGAACATCTGGGTGGTGTTGCGCCCTGAATCCTTGGCCCGATAAAGGGCGATGTCGGCGCGCTTGAGCAGGTCGGTGGGGGTCGAGCCGTGGTCGGGAATCAGTGCCACACCGATGCTCGGGGTGACCTGCAGGCGCTGGCCATCGAGGAACATCGGTTCGGACAGCAGTTCGCGCAGGGTGTCGGCCAACTGGCGGACCTGTTCGCTGACTTCGTTGCGCGTGCCCTCAAGGCCACTCAGCAGGACCACGAACTCATCGCCGCCCAGGCGTGCCACGGTGTCTTCCATGCGCACGCTGGCTTCGAGCCGGGCGGTGATGATTTTCAACACGGTGTCGCCCACCGGGTGGCCCAGGGAATCGTTGATGTGCTTGAAGTGATCGAGGTCGAGAAACAGTAGGGCACCGCGCAGGTTATGGCGCTTGAGCAGGGCAATCTGCTGGCTCAGGCGGTCCATCAGCAGGGCGCGGTTGGGCAGGTTGGTCAGGGGGTCGTGGTAAGCCAGGTGGCGGATCTGTGCCTGGGCGTTCTTCAGCAGGCTGACGTCCCGGGCGGTCATTAGCAGGCAGGGCGTTTCGTTGAGAGTGATGGGTTCCACCGAGACTTCCAGGGTGAGGATTTCCCCGCGCTTGTTGCACCCGAGCATTTCCAGGTGGTGCACCCGGCCCTTGATCTGGAGCTCCGCCAGCAAGGTGGAGAGTTGCGCTTCTTCGGCCCAGATGCCGATCTGGTACATGGTGCGGCCGATCACCTCGTCGTTGCGGTGGCCGGTCAGGCGGCAGAAACCATCGTTGACTTCCAGATAGCGGCCCGTGTCGCGCTCGGTGATGCTGATGGCATCAGGGCTGGAGTGAAAGGCCTTGGCGAACTTCTCTTCGCTGGCCTTGAGGGCCGCCTCCGAGCGCTGCTGCTGGGTGATGTCCCGCAGGTTGGTGACGATGCAGGGCTGCTTGTCCACGGTGATCAGGCGGCTGGAAATGATGCAGGTCAGCGGCTGGCCGTTCTTGTGGTGGACCACCACTGCCACATTATTCAGCGCCTGTTCACGAATCACCTGCTCGATGCGCCGCAGGCGCGGCGCGGCGTCTTCCCAAAGGCCGATCTGTTCGGCGCTGCGGTTGAGCACTTCGTCCAGGGTCCAGCCGAAGGTCTGGGTGAAGCTGGAGTTGATCTCGATGAACTGACCGGTTTCCAGCAAGGTCACGCAGATCGGGTCGGGGCTGACCTGGAACAGGCTGGCGAATTTCTCTTCGGAGGTGATCAGGCGCTGTTCCCGTTCCACCTGCTCGGTGATGTCCAGCAGAGTGCCGGCCATGCGCAGCGGGCTGCCCTGTTCGTCGCGGTAGAGGCGGGCGCGGCTTTCCAGGTAGCGCGAGCTGCCGTCCTCCAGTTGCACCCGGTAGGTCAGTTGATAGTTGCCCGCCGGGCCTTCGCGCAGGCTGCGGTAGGCATCGCGCATGGAGTTGCGCTCTTCGGTGGGTACGCCTTCGAAGAAGGCGTCGAAGGATTCATGGAAGGGGATGGGTTCCAGGCCGTGCAATTGCGCGGCGCGGGCCGAGCCGTAGAGCATGCCGCTGGGAATGTGCCAGTCCCAGGTGCCCAGTTGCGCCGAATCCAGGGCCAGGTCCAGGCGCTCCTGGCTGTCCTTGAGCGCCTGTTCGGATCGTTTGCGCTCGCTGGTGTCGAGAAAGGTGCTGAGCAGGTAGGCCTTGCCCTCCAGTTCAACCTTCTGGGCACTGAGGATGCCGTCATGGATCTGCCCGTTGCTGGCGCGAAATTGCACTTCGAGGCTGGCGGCCTGGCCCTTCTTCTGGACCGCCTTGATCAGTTGGGCGCGCTGTTCGGGGTTGACCCACAGGCCGATCTCCAGGGTGGTACGGCCGATCACGTGCTCGGCGGGCCAGCCGAACTGGCTTTCGAAGTACTGGTTGGCCTCGCTGATCAGGCCATCTTCCAGGCGGGTCAGCAGCACGGTGTTGGGGCACAGGTGAAACAGCGTGGCAAAGCGCTTTTCCGAACTGCTGAGGGCTTCTTCGCGTTGGCGCTGGTGGGTGATCTCGCGGATTACCCCGATCATTCGCGGCTTGCCGTGCTTGTCCGGTAACACGCTGCCGTTGATCTCCAGCCAGTGCAGGCTGCCGTCGGGCCAGCGGATGCGGTGGTGCATGGCGTGTTCCAGCGGCGCGCCGGCCAGCACTGAATGAAAGGCGCGAATCGTCCTGGCCCGGTCCTCGATGGGCAGCAGGTCGAGGTATTCGAGGTTTTCCGGCAAGGGCTGGCGCGGGTCGAAGCCGAACAGCGCCTGGGTGCCCCGGGACCAACTGATCTGCCCGCTTTCAATATCCCAATACCAGGCCCCTAGGCGCGCACCATTGAGGGCGGCGAGCAGCTGCGGTGCGTTTTCCCAGCTTTGCTCCGACTCCCGGGGGTCGACAGCATGGATACGCGGCAAGGGCGGAATACGGTCAGCGGGTTTGGGCATGGAGGTCAGGCCTTGAGCTGAGTCATTCGTCGGGTGCGGGATACTCATGGCGCTGCGGCGTGGCACGGGCGATACCCGGAGTGTTATGCCGGGTTCCCTGGCCAATCGACTTGTGCATCCAGTAAGGCCATGAAAGCCCGCGCAGCGTTCGAAAGTGTCCGTTCGGTATGCAGGATATAGCCTAGCTGGCGGTGCAGCTGTATGCCCGGTAAAGGAATGCGCGCCACCTGGTCGTCGAGCATGGTGCGTGGCAGCACGCTCCAGGCCAGGCCGATGGACACCATCATCTTTATAGTTTCCAGATAGTTAGTACTCATGGCGATGTTCGGCGTCAGGCCCTGGGCTTCAAACAGGCGTTGGACAATATGGTGGGTAAAGGTATTGCCGCCGGGGAAAACTGCGGGATGCAGGGCAATATCCGCCAGGCTCACCTGGCCGCTGCTGACCAGCGGGTGTTCCGGCGCGGCGACGAAGTCCAGCGGGTCGTCCCAGACCGCAGTGGCCTTGACCAGGGAGTGGGGCTCGGGGGCCAGGGTGATCACTGCCAGTTCGGCGCGGCCATGGAGGATTTCCTCGTAGGCCACTTCGGAGTCGAGGAACTGGATGTCCAGGGCCACTTGCGGGTAGCGCCGGGTGAAGGCCCGCAGCAATGGCGGCAGGCGGTGCAGGCCAATGTGATGGCTGGTGGCCAGGGTCAGGCGGCCACTGACTTCGCCGGTGAGGTTGGTCAGGGCGCGGCGGGTGTCATCCAGCACATTGATGATCTGGTAGGCCCGGGGTAGCAGGGCACGCCCGGCCTCGGTCAGGCCGATCTCCCGCCCCAGGCGGTCGAACAGCCGCACGTTGAGTTGCTGCTCCAGGCCGGCGATGCGTTTGCTGATGGCTGGCTGGGTCAGGTGCAGGCGTTCGCCGGCGCCGGAAAAGCTGCCGGTCTCGGCGATGGCTATAAAGGCGTTGAGGTTGGCCAGGTCCATAGTTGCATTCCAGTTGGTTATCCAAAGCATGAAAAATATGAATTTGAGTTATTTAATCTAACGCCATAGGATCGGCCTCACAAGCCAAAGGGTTATTGATCGGCGCACGATCGGAGCCCGGGGCATAGAAACAAGCTGATGAGGAATGGTCCGATGGCCGGCAAGACGCTCTACGACAAGCTCTGGGATTCGCATTTGGTCAAGCAGCGCGACGATGGTTCGGCGCTGATCTATATCGATCGTCACATCATCCACGAAGTGACCTCGCCGCAAGCCTTCGAAGGCCTGCGTCTGGCCGGGCGCAAGCCATGGCGAATCGATGCCAACATCGCCACCCCGGACCACAACGTACCGACCACGCCGGAGCGCAAGGGCGGGATCGAAGCGATCGCCGACCAGGTTTCCCGCCTTCAGGTACAGACCCTCGACGACAACTGCGATGAATACGGCATTGTCGAATTCAAGATGAACGACGTGCGCCAGGGCATCGTCCACGTGATCGGCCCGGAGCAGGGCGCCACCTTGCCGGGCATGACCGTGGTCTGTGGTGACTCCCACACCTCGACCCACGGGGCTTTCGGCGCTCTGGCCCATGGCATCGGCACCTCCGAGGTGGAGCACGTGCTCGCCACCCAGTGCCTGGTGGCCAAGAAAATGAAGAACATGCTGGTGCGCGTGGAAGGCACCTTGCCTTTCGGCGTGACCGCCAAGGACATCGTCCTGGCCGTGATCGGCAAGATCGGCACCGCTGGCGGTAACGGCCATGCCATTGAGTTCGCCGGTAGCGCGATTCGCGAGCTGTCCGTCGAAGGCCGCATGACCATCTGCAACATGTCCATCGAAGCCGGTGCCCGTGTCGGCCTGGTGGCAGCGGACGAAAAGACCGTGGCATACGTCAAGGGACGTCCGTTCGCCCCCAAGGGCGCCGAATGGGACTTGGCCGTCGAGGCCTGGAAGGACCTGGTGTCCGATGCCGACGCCAAGTTCGATACCGTGGTCGAGCTCGATGCCGCACAGATCAAGCCGCAAGTCAGTTGGGGCACTTCGCCGGAAATGGTTTTGGCCGTGGATCAGAACGTGCCGGACCCGGCCAAGGAAATGGATCTGGTCAAGCGCGATTCCATCGTCCGCGCCTTGAAGTACATGGGCTTGAGCGCCAACCAGGCGATCACCGACATTCAGTTGGACCGCGTCTTCATCGGCTCCTGCACCAACTCGCGGATCGAAGACTTGCGCGCCGCCGCGGTCATCGCCAAGGGCCGCAAAGTGGCTTCCACCATCAAGCAGGCGATCGTGGTGCCGGGCTCGGGCCTGGTCAAGGCGCAGGCCGAATCGGAAGGCCTGGACAAGATCTTCCTCGAAGCCGGTTTCGAATGGCGTGAACCGGGCTGCTCGATGTGCCTGGCGATGAACCCGGACCGCCTGGAGTCCGGCGAGCATTGCGCCTCGACCTCGAACCGCAACTTCGAAGGGCGCCAGGGTGCCGGTGGGCGTACCCACCTGGTCAGCCCGGCCATGGCCGCCGCCGCCGCTGTCAGCGGTCGTTTCGTCGACGTCCGTGAATTGATCTAAGGAGCGCAGCATGAAAGCTTTCACTCAGCACAATGGTTTGGTCGCGCCTCTGGATCGTGCCAACGTCGACACCGACCAGATCATTCCCAAGCAGTTTCTCAAGTCGATCAAGCGCACTGGCTTTGGCCCCAACCTGTTCGACGAATGGCGCTACCTGGACGTGGGCCAGCCCTACCAGGACAACTCCAAGCGCCCGTTGAACAAGGATTTCGTGCTCAACGCCGAGCGTTACCAGGGTGCCAGCGTGTTGCTGGCCCGGGAGAACTTCGGTTGCGGCTCCAGCCGCGAGCACGCGCCGTGGGCCCTGGAGGAGTACGGTTTTCGCAGCATTATCGCGCCCAGCTACGCCGACATCTTCTTCAACAACAGCTTCAAGAACGGCTTGCTGCCGATCATCCTGAGCGACGCTGAAATCGACGAGCTGTTCCAGCAGGTCGAGGCTACTCCGGGCTACCAGTTGCGCATCGACCTCCAAGCGCAGACCGTGACCCGCCCCGACGGCAAGGTGCTGAAGTTCGAGATCGATGCCTTCCGCAAGCATTGCCTGCTCAACGGTCTGGACGACATCGGCCTGACCCTGCAGGACGGCGACGCCATCGCCGCCTTCGAGGCCAAGCATCGCGCCAGCCAGCCCTGGCTGTTCCGCGACGCCTGATTGCCTGATCGACGGCAAGCCGGCCCCTACGGATGGCGTTGTAGGAGCTGGCTTGCCAGCGAACGCCGTTTCCCTTGCCCAAAAGGATCGCCCCATGACCAGCAACGCCCACAGCCAGGTAGTACAGAAGCAATTTGGCGAGCAGGCTTCGGCTTACCTGAGCAGCACCGTGCACGCTCAGGGTGCCGAATTCGCCTTGCTGCAGGCCGAGGTGGCAGGCAAGGGCACAGCCCGGCTCCTGGACCTGGGCTGCGGTGCCGGCCACGTCAGTTTTCATGTCGCGCCGCAGGTCAGGGAAGTGGTGGCCTACGACCTCTCCCAGCAGATGCTGGATGTGGTGGCAGGGGCGGCGCAGGAGCGCGGGCTGGGTAACATCCGCACCGTACTGGGCGCCGCCGAGCGCCTGCCGTTCGCCGATGGCGAGTTCGACTTCGTCTTCAGCCGTTACTCGGCCCACCATTGGAGCGACCTGGGCCTGGCCCTGCGGGAAGTGCGCCGGGTACTGAAGCCGGGCGGCTTGGCGGCGTTCATCGATGTCTTGTCGCCGGGCAGTCCGCTGCTGGACACTTACCTGCAAAGCGTCGAAGTGCTGCGCGATACCAGCCATGTGCGCGATTATTCGGCGGGTGAATGGCTGCGCCAGGTCAGCGAGGCCGGCCTGCACACCCGCAGTACCAGCCGCCAGCGCCTGCGCCTGGAGTACAGCTCCTGGGTCGAGCGCATGCGCACTCCCGAGCCGTTGCGGGGGGCGATCCGCCAGTTGCAGCAGGCAATGGGTAACGAAGTGCGTGAATATTTTGAGATTGCGGTCGATGGTTCGTTCAGTACAGATGTACTGGTGCTGTGGGCCGAGCGATAGACTTTTTCCGGGCACGCCTGCGGGCGTGCCGACAGAGCAAACGAGGAACGCATGAGCAAGCAGATTCTGATTCTCCCCGGTGACGGTATTGGCCCGGAAATCATGGCCGAGGCGGTCAAGGTCCTGGAATTGGCCAACGACAAGTACAGCCTGGGCTTCGAGCTGAGCCACGACGTGATCGGCGGTGCGGCCATCGACAAGCACGGTGTGCCCCTGGCCGATGAGACCCTGGATCGTGCCCGGGCCGCCGATGCGGTGCTGCTGGGCGCCGTGGGCGGCCCGAAGTGGGACAAGATCGAGCGTGACATCCGCCCTGAGCGCGGCCTGCTGAAGATTCGTGCGCAACTGGGCCTGTTCGGCAACCTGCGCCCGGCGATCCTCTACCCGCAATTGGCCGATGCTTCGAGCCTGAAACCGGAAATCGTCTCCGGCCTGGACATCCTCATCGTTCGGGAACTGACCGGTGGCATCTACTTCGGCGCGCCACGGGGCACCCGCGAACTGGAAAACGGAGAACGCCAGTCCTACGACACCCTGCCGTACAGCGAGAGTGAAATCCGCCGTATTGCCCGGGTCGGCTTCGACATGGCCCGCGTGCGCGGCAAGAAGCTGTGCTCGGTGGACAAGGCCAACGTCCTGGCGTCCAGCCAACTGTGGCGTGAAGTGGTCGAGCAAGTGGCCAAGGACTACCCGGATGTCGAGTTGAGCCACATGTACGTGGACAACGCCGCCATGCAACTGGTGCGTGCGCCGAAGCAGTTCGATGTGATCGTCACCGACAACATGTTCGGCGATATTCTTTCCGACGAAGCCTCGATGCTCACCGGTTCCATCGGCATGCTGCCGTCGGCGTCCCTGGACGCCAACAACAAGGGCATGTACGAGCCATGCCACGGTTCGGCGCCGGACATCGCCGGGCAGGGCATTGCCAACCCGCTGGCGACCATCCTCTCGGTGTCGATGATGTTGCGCTACAGCTTCAACCTGACCGAGGCCGCGGACGCCATCGAGCAGGCCGTGAGCCGGGTCCTGGACCAGGGTTTGCGCACCGGCGACATCTGGTCGGCCGGTTGCACCAAAGTCGGTACGCAGGAAATGGGCGATGCAGTAGTCGCCGCGCTGCGGAATCTGTAATCTTTCGGGCCCACTGCACAGACAGTGGCCCACTTTTGTATAGGTGTAGTTGCGATGAAACGTGTAGGTCTGATCGGTTGGCGCGGTATGGTCGGTTCCGTGCTCATGCAGCGGATGCTGGAAGAGCAGGACTTCGATCTTATTGAACCGGTGTTTTTCACCACTTCCAATGTCGGTGGCCAGGGGCCGTCGGTGGGCAAGGATATTGCTCCGCTGAAGGACGCCTACAGCATTGAAGAGTTGAAAACCCTCGACGTGATTCTGACCTGCCAGGGTGGCGACTACACCAGCGAAGTCTTCCCCAAGCTGCGTGAAGCCGGCTGGCAGGGTTACTGGATTGACGCCGCTTCCAGCCTGCGCATGGAAGATGATGCGGTGATCATCCTTGACCCGGTGAACCGCAAGGTCATCGACCAGCAACTGGATGCCGGGACCAAGAACTACATCGGTGGCAACTGCACCGTCAGCCTGATGCTGATGGGCCTGGGCGGCCTGTTCGAAGCCGGTCTGGTGGAGTGGATGAGCGCCATGACCTACCAGGCAGCCTCCGGCGCCGGCGCGCAGAACATGCGTGAGCTGATCAAGCAAATGGGCGCGACCCACGCGGCCGTCGCTGATGACCTGGCCAACCCGGCCAGCGCCATCCTCGACATCGACCGCAAAGTGGCCGAAGCCATGCGCAGCGATGCCTATCCGACCGAGAACTTCGGCGTGCCGCTGGCCGGTAGCCTGATCCCGTGGATCGACAAGGAACTGCCCAACGGCCAGAGCCGTGAAGAGTGGAAGGCCCAGGCCGAGACCAACAAGATCCTCGGTCGCTTCAAGAGCCCGATCCCGGTGGATGGTATCTGCGTGCGCATCGGCGCCATGCGCTGCCACAGCCAGGCGCTGACCATCAAGCTCAACAAGGATGTGCCAATCGCCGATATCGAAGGGCTGATCAGCCAGCACAACCCTTGGGTCAAGCTGGTGCCGAACCAGCGTGATATCAGCATGCAGGAGCTGAGCCCGACCAAGGTCACCGGCACCCTGAACATTCCGGTGGGCCGCCTGCGCAAGCTGAACATGGGCTCGCAGTTCCTGGGCGCCTTCACTGTCGGCGACCAGTTGCTGTGGGGGGCGGCCGAGCCGCTGCGCCGCATGCTGCGGATCCTGCTGGAGCGTTGATTCTCTGAGCGCTTGAAATAGCCCGCCCCTTGCACAAGGCGCGGGCTTTTTCATGCCCACCGCAGGAGTGGGCTTGCCCGCCAAGAGTGCTTCGTTCCAGCCACAGCTCCCCCCGCGAATTGCCTCGCCACCCCGTGCCGGGTAAAGTGCCGCTCCCCCCGTTTCGCCTGAGGTAGCACCATGACTCCTTCCCTTGATATTGCCGTGATCGGTGCCACCGGTACTGTCGGCGAAACCCTGGTGCAGATTCTGGAAGAACGTGACTTCCCCGTTGCCAACCTGCACCTGCTGGCCAGTAGCGAGTCGGCCGGTCATTCGGTGCCGTTCCGCGGCAAGAACGTGCGGGTGCGTGAAGTCGACGAGTTCGATTTCAGCAAGGTCCAGCTGGCATTCTTCGCGGCCGGCCCGGCGGTGACCCTGAGTTTTGCCCCGCGTGCCACGGCGGCCAACTGCGCGGTGATCGATCTTTCCGGTGCCTTGTCTTCGGCCCAGGCGCCCAATGTCGTTCCCGAAGTCAATGCCCAGGTGCTGGCCGGCTTGAAAAAACCATTGCAACTGAGCAGCCCGAGCGCTTCGGCTACCGCCCTGGCCGTGGCGCTGGCGCCGTTGCAAGGCTTGCTGGACATCCAGCGGGTCAACCTGACCGCCAGCCTGGCGATCTCCAGCCAGGGCCGTGAGGCCGTCAGCGAGCTGGCCCGGCAGACGGCCGAACTGTTGAATGTGCGCCCCATGGAGCCACGCTTTTTTGATCGACAAGTGGCCTTCAACCTGCTGGCCCAGGTCGGCACTCCAGACGCCCAGGGCCATACCCTGCTGGAAAAGCGCCTGGTCCGGGAGTTGCGCGAGGTGCTGGGGCAGCCTTTATTAAAGATTTCTGTCACTTGCATTCAAGCGCCGGTATTTTTTGGCGATAGCTATAGCGTGACTCTGCAGTCAGGCAGCGCCGTTGACCTGGCGGCAGTCAATGCAGCACTGGAAGCGGCCCCCGGCCTGGAGCTGGTGGAGGCGGGCGACTATCCGACTGCCGTGGGTGACGCCGTGGGCCAGGATGTTGTCTATGTGGGGCGGGTTCGTTCCGGGGTCGACGACCCGACGGAACTGAATCTGTGGCTGACCTCGGATAACGTACGCAAAGGTGCGGCCTTGAACGCTGTGCAGCTGGCTGAATTGTTGATAAAAGACCTGCTGTAAAAGATACTTGGCAACAATTTGCAGAATGAATCTAGCTGGGCGCTATGCTTGGCAAGTTGCTGGAGGTGAGTGGCCGTCAGGTGCTCCCGGGGCATGCAAGAAATAATCGCGCGTCGTGGTCGTTGATGGTCCCGCGCAATGCCTGTTGGCAGCCGCTACAAAACCTTCTCGCTGGCCGAGGAATGTTCAAACAAAGGATGAGGCTATGGTTCAAGTTCGCAAACTGGTGTTAGCAATAGCGGCCGCCTCGGCGCTGTCCTCCGGTATGGCGCAGGCGCTTGGGCTTGGGGAGCTGACCCTGAAGTCGAGTCTGAACCAGCCTCTGGTAGCAGAAATCGAATTGCTCGATGTCAAGGACCTCACTGCCGCCGAGGTAGTGCCCAGCCTTGCGCCGGCAGAAGAGTTCGCCAAGGCCGGCGTTGATCGCCAGGCCTTTCTCAACGACCTGCGTTTCACCCCGATTCTCAATCCCGGCGGCAAGAGCGTGCTGCGGGTGACCTCGAGCCAGCCGCTGTCGGAGCCGATGGTCAAGTTCCTGGTGCAGGTGATGTGGCCCAACGGCCGCCTGCTGCGCGACTACAGTGTGCTGCTGGACCCATCGAAATTCTCCCCGCAGGCCGCCGCCGCTGCCCAGAGCGCGCCAGTAGGCGCCCCGGCGGTGAGTGCCCCGGTCACCCGCGCCAACAAGTCCGGCAAGCCGGAGCAGTACACCACCTCGGCCCGTGACACCTTGTGGGAAATCGCCGCCAAGAACCGCAACGGTGCCTCTATCCAGCAGACCATGCTGGCGATCCAGGCGCTGAACCCGGATGCCTTTATCGATGGCAACATCAATCGGCTGAAGACCGGCAAGGTGCTGCGCCTGCCCGATGTGGTGCAGAGCACCGCGCTGCCGCAGCCCAAGGCAATTGCTGAAGTGGCGGCGCAGAATGCTGCCTGGCGCCAGGGCCGCCGCGCCGGTGCCCGTGGCCAGCAGCAGGTGGACGCGACTCGTCGCGCCGGTGCCGACAAGACGCCCAAGCAGGTCAACACCAAGGACAACCTGAGCCTGGTGTCCGCTGAAAACGGCAAGACCCGGGGCAAGGGCGCAGCCGGCGATGCCAAGGCGCTGAACAACAAGCTGGCGGTGACTCAGGAAAGCCTCGACGCAACCCGTCGTGACAACGCCGAGCTCAAGGAGCGCATGGCGGACCTGCAAAGCCAGCTGGACAAGCTGCAGCGCCTGATCGAATTGAAGAACAACCAGTTGGCCAAGATGCAGGCCGAGGGCGCAGGTACTGCGGTACCTAGTGCCCAGCCAGCTCCGGCAATGCCAGCTGAGTTGGTGGCCAAGCCCGAAACGCCAGCCCCAGTGGTGGCGCCAGCGGCCCCGGCCAGCGAGCCGGCTGCCAAGCCTGCTGAGGATGCCGTTCCCGCCAAGAGCGACGAGGATAAATACTCCGATCTGCTGACCAACCCGATCCTGCTGGGGCTGGTGGGTGGTGGTGCGGTATTGGCCTTGTTGCTGCTGTTGCTGTTGCTGGCTCGTCGCCGCAAGGCTCAGCAGGAAGCGGAGAAGCACTTGCGCATGGCGCGGGCACTGTCGGAGGAGAGCGATTTCACCGAGGAAATGGACCTGCCGGAAAGCAGCTTCGAAGGCCTTGAGGTTCCAGCCCCAAGCGTTAATCTCGCTCCAGCTCCAGCTCCAGCTCCAGCTCCAGCTCCAGCGCCGGTGGTGGCGCCCGCTCCGGTAGCCCCGGTCGAGCGCGCCACCGATGTGCTGGGCCAGGCTCAGAATCACATCGATGCCGGCCGCCTGAACCAGGCCGCGGCGATTCTCGAAGAAGCGGTCAAGTTGGAGCCGCAACGCAGTGATCTGCGTCTGAAGCTGATGGAGGTCTACGCGCATCAGGGGGACCGCAGCGCCTTTGTCGCCCAGGAGCGGCAGTTGGTGGCCAATGGCGATAACCACGCTCAGGTCGAGCAACTGAAAAGTCGCTTCCCGGCAATGGTCGCGGTAGCGGCGGCAGCTGGCCTGGCCACTGCGGCCGTGGCAGCCGAACTGGATGCCGAGTACGTCAAGGAGCTGCTGCAGGACGAACCGCCAGCGCCTGAGCCGGCTGCTCCGGTAGAAGGCCTGGATGCGGATTTTGACCTGAGCCTGGATGACCTGGAGGCGGCTTCACCGGCAGTGCTCACCCCTGAACCTGAAACCGAGCTGGAAGACTTCCCGCTGGATGACGACCTGAGCTTTGGCTCGGTGCTCGAGCAGCAGCTTGCTCCCGAGGAAAACCTGGACGACCTGGGTGATTTCGATCTGGACCTGGGGGCTGATCTACCGGCGGCGAAGCCGAGCGATGAAGATTTCCTGCTGAGCCTGGATGACGACCTCAAGGACCTGCCGGCAGGCGACGTGCCTACCGTCACTGACCCGGCCCTGGATGACCTGGACCTGTCGGCGGACTTCGATCTGTCCCTGGCCGATGAGCTGGATGCTGGCGCGGACTCCAAGGACGCCTTCACTTCCGAGCTGGATGATGTCAACGCTGAACTGGATCGTCTGAGCCAGAGCCTTGATCAGCCGGAGCCGGCGATCCCCAGCTTCACTGCCGAGGATGCCGCTGCAGCGCCTGATGAGGCGGACTTCGACTTCCTCTCCGGCAGCGACGAGGTGGCCACCAAGCTCGATCTGGCCCAGGCCTATATCGATATGGGGGATAACGACGGTGCGCGGGACATCCTCGGTGAGGTGCTGAGCGAAGGTAACGAAGGGCAGAAGAGCGAAGCCCAGGAGATGTTGGGGCGACTGGCCTGAAGCAACCTGATGCTTGAACAGAACGGCAGCCGATGAGGCTGCCGTTTTTGTTGGTGGCGCTGCGGTGGCGGTGAGGCTCAGGCCAGCAGGTCTTCGTAAAAGGCACCGAAGGGCCGGGTAGGGTGGGAGATCTGGATTTCCAGGATCCACAGACCCACTTGCGGGCAGGCGGCGAAATCTCCCAGGTCCCCAGCGCGGTAGATGGCGTGGGGAAAGTCGCTGACCCGATGGCCCTTGATATCCAGATTGAGTACCCAGCCCATGGCTCGGGCCTGTTCCTGTGCATAGCGATAGAGTTCAGGGCCAGCCATCTGGTGGCTCTGCCAGTGGTCGTGGACCTGGTCGAACAGGCTTTTCGCCGCGGCGGCACAGGCATGCATTTCAGCGTCGTCGCCGACCACGAACGTCGCCCCGCAATCACCTTCATGGCGATCCCAGACCACGCCCAGGTCGATGAAGAACAGATCGTTTTCCTGGAGTAGCGGATCGCCATCGGAGCGTTGCTTGAAGGTTTTCAGGGTATTGGCGCCAAAGCGGATCAGCAGCGGATGCCAGATTCGCTCCATACCCATCTCCCGCAGGACTTCCAGGCCCATTTCCCTGGCGGCGGATTCCTGCATGCCTGGCTTGACCTGCCGGGCGATCTGCCCGATGGCCTCCCAGGTCATGCGCTTGGCATGGAGCATGCCCTCCAGGCTGTAGGCCAGGCCTACGGCTTCTTTGCTGGTTGCGATCATTCATCGGTTCTCGATCAGGGGGGGGGCTTTGTTGTTTTCGATATATAAAAAACTATATAGCGTTTGCCCGGGGGCGGATGCAATCGCCCTGTGGGCGGCTGTATGGCTGATCAATCTGCAAACAAAGCCCGACAGCCCGTGGCGTCTATTGTCTGCGGCCCTATAATGAGCGCCTTTGCGCATATCAGCAGGCTGTAAGTTCTTGGCAAATATAGATAACCCGGCCGCCGAAATGGCAGCCGAAGGCTTTTCCCGAATCGCCCTGGGTGTGGAATACAAGGGCTCGCGCTACCGCGGCTGGCAGCGTCAGGCTTCCGGTGTGCCCAGTGTCCAGGAAACCCTGGAGAAGGCCCTGTCCCGGGTCGCGGATTCTCCGGTGGTGGTGTCCTGTGCCGGACGCACCGATGCCGGGGTGCATGCCTGCGGGCAGGTGGTGCATTTCGATACTCAGGCCGTGCGTTCGATGAAGGCCTGGGTGATGGGGGCCAATATCAATTTGCCCCACGACATCAGCGTCAGCTGGGCCAAGGAGATGCCCGCGCATTTTCACGCACGGTTCAAGGCGATCGCCCGGCGTTACCGTTATGTGATCTACAACGATCAGATCCGTCCAGCCCATCTCAACGAAGAAATCACCTGGAACCACCGGCCGCTGGATATCGAGCGCATGGCCCAGGCTGCCGCGTTCCTGGTGGGCACCCATGATTTCAGCGCGTTCCGGGCCGGGCAGTGCCAGGCCAAGTCGCCGATCAAGGAGATCCATCACCTTCGGGTCACCCGGCACGGCAAGATGATCGTCCTGGATATTCGTGCCAGCGCCTTCCTGCATCACATGGTGCGCAACATCGCCGGGGTGCTGATGACCATCGGTGCCGGCGAGCGGCCGGTGGAGTGGGCGCGAGAAGTGCTGGAAAGCCGGATCCGGCGTACCGGCGGCGTCACCGCCCATCCTTTTGGTCTGTACCTGGTGCAGGTCGAATACAAGGACGAGTTCCAGTTGCCCGAGCGATACATCGGGCCACATTTCCTCAGCGGATTCTCGGAACTTGACGGCTGACGCCCGGAAAAGCATTTGCTACCATCCGGGACTTTCCGGATTTGCCCCCGAGGTTCATGACATGCCAGCTGTTCGCAGCAAGATCTGCGGGATTACCCGCATAGAAGATGCGCTGGCAGCAGTGGCGGCGGGGGCCGATGCCATCGGCCTGGTGTTCTATGCCAAGAGCCCGCGGGCGGTGAATGTGCAGCAGGCGCGGGCAATCATCGCCGCCTTGCCGCCGTTCGTGACCAGCGTCGGCCTCTTCGTCAATGCCAGTCGTTGCGAGCTGGGGGAGATCCTCGACGCCGTACCGCTGGACTTGCTGCAGTTTCATGGCGATGAGTCGGCGGCTGATTGCGAGGGCTATCACCGGCCCTATATCAAGGCGTTGCGGGTCAAGGCCGGGGATGACATCGCGGCGGCCTGCCTGGCCTATCCGCGGGCCAGCGGGATTCTGCTGGATACCTATGTCGAAGGCGTGCCGGGTGGAACCGGCGAGGCGTTCGACTGGTCCCTGGTTCCTCAGGGGCTGAGCAAGCCGATCATTCTTGCCGGTGGCCTCACGCCAGATAACGTGGCGGCAGCCATCGCCCGGGTGCGCCCGTATGCGGTGGATGTCAGCGGCGGGGTGGAGCAGGGCAAGGGCATCAAGGACCCGGCAAAGATTCAGGCATTTATGCAGGCAGTGCGTCGCAGCAACGAGTCGATGTGACGGCTGGCAGTCTGCCGCCGTCCATAACACCACTGTACAAAACAGGCAGGCGTCGCCTTCAGGCGGGGTCGGAATCGAGTGGCAACCGCTCTGGAGCGGGTTGTCGGGATGGCTGAGGAAAGGTTCGTTGCAGGCAGGTCGAGCCCGGTGCTGACCGCGGCAGCGAACTGATCATCGCCGCACACATGAATTTAGCTCAAGGGCATACACGGGGCTGCGAACCAGAGCGTTCGGGCCGCCGGTACTGGAGAAAGAAAGCATGAGCAACTGGTTAGTAGACAAACTGATCCCTTCGATCATGCGTTCCGAGGTGAAGAAAAGCTCGGTGCCTGAAGGTCTTTGGCACAAGTGCCCATCCTGCGAGGCGGTGCTCTATCGTCCGGAGCTGGAAAAGACCCTGGATGTTTGCCCCAAGTGCAACCACCACATGCGCATCGGTGCGCGTGCCCGTATCGATATCTTCCTCGACGCCGAAGGCCGTGCCGAACTGGGCGCTGACCTGGAGCCAGTGGACCGTCTGAAGTTCCGCGACGGCAAGAAGTACAAGGACCGCCTGACCGCTGCGCAGAAGCAGACCGGCGAGAAAGATGCGCTGATCTCCATGAGTGGCACCCTGCTGGGCATGCCGGTGGTGGTCTCGGCTTTCGAATTTTCCTTCATGGGGGGCTCCATGGGCGCCATCGTCGGCGAGCGTTTCGTGCGCGCCGCCAACTACGCCCTGGAAAATCGCTGCCCGATGATCTGCTTCTCCGCCTCCGGTGGTGCGCGGATGCAGGAAGCCCTGATCTCTCTGATGCAGATGGCCAAGACCTCCGCGGTACTGGCGCGCTTGCGTGAAGAAGGCATCCCGTTCATCTCCGTGTTGACCGACCCGGTCTACGGCGGCGTTTCCGCCAGCCTGGCGATGCTGGGCGACGTGATTGTCGCCGAGCCAAAAGCCCTGGTGGGCTTCGCCGGTCCTCGAGTGATCGAGCAGACCGTGCGGGAAAAACTGCCTGAAGGTTTCCAGCGCAGTGAGTTCCTGCTGGAGCATGGTGCGATCGACATGATCATCTCCCGTCAGGAACTGCGTCCGCGCCTGGGCAATCTGCTGGCTCAGCTGATGGGCCTGCCGACGCCGGAATTCGTCGCGGCGCCGGTCGAGCCGATCGTGGTGCCGCCGGCTCCAGCAAACCTATGACCCAACGTACCCTGGGCGAATGGCTCGCCTACCTCGAGCAGTTGCACCCCTCGGCCATCGACATGGGGCTGGCGCGCTCGCAGCAGGTAGCGTCCCAGATGGGGCTGGGCAAGCCGGCGCCCCGGGTGGTCACGGTCACCGGTACCAATGGCAAGGGCTCTACCTGCGCTTTTGTCGCTTCCCTGCTGCGGGCCCAGGGCCTGCAGGTGGGGGTCTACAGTTCGCCGCACCTGCTGCGCTATAACGAGCGGGTGCAGATCAATGGCGTCGAGGCCACTGACGAGCAGTTGTGCGAAGCCTTTGCTGCGGTAGAGGCGGGGCGCGGCGAAGTCACCCTGACTTACTTCGAGATGGGCACTCTGGCAGCGTTCTGGCTGTTTCAGCAGGCGGCGCTGGATGCCGTGGTCCTGGAGGTGGGGTTGGGTGGCCGCCTGGATACGGTCAATCTGGTGGATGCCGACCTGGCGCTGGTGACCAGTATTGGTGTCGATCACATCGAATACCTGGGCGATTCCCGCGAATCCGTGGCCTTCGAGAAGGCCGGGATCTTTCGTCCTGGCGCTCCGGCGCTATGTGGCGACCTGGATCCGCCGCAACCCTTGCTGGACAAGGCGCGGGAGCTGGGCTGCCCGTTTTTCCTGCGGGGGCGGGACTTTGATCTTGGGGGCACTGACCAGCATTGGCAGTGGCGTGGCCTGGATGCCCAGGGCAAGCCGGTCGAGCTGCAAGACCTGCCATTGCTGGATCTGCCTATGGAAAATGCCGCTCTGGCGTTGCAGGCCTATCTGCTCACCGGTTTGCCATGGCAGCCGGAGCGGATCAGCGCGGCCTTGCGCCAGACCCGGGTTACCGGGCGTCTGGATCGCCGGCAGGTCGACTGGCAGGGCAAGCGCCTGAACCTGCTGCTGGACGTCGGTCACAACCCCCATGCCGCCCAGTACCTGGCTGAGCGCCTGGCGCGCCGGCCTGTGCCGGGCAAGCGTCTGGCGGTGTTCGGGCTACTGGCGGACAAGGATCTGGAGGGCGTGATTGGCTGCCTGAAAGGGGCGGTCCGGCACTGGGCGGTAGCGCCTCTGGATACGCCGCGGGCGCGCCCGGTGGAGGATTTGCAGCAGGCTCTGGAGAACCTTGGTGCTCCGGTAGCGTCCTATTCCAGTGTGGCTGCCGCGCTGGAAGCGCAATGCGCGCAAGCCACTGCAGATGACGAAATTCTGCTGTTCGGTTCTTTTTATTGTGTTGCCGAGGCGCTTGAGTGGCTCGCCCGGCGCTCCACGGAGGAAGCTGCACATGGCAATGCTGGATAACGTCTACAAGCAGCGAATGGTCGGAGCACTGGTGTTGGTGGCCTTGGCGGTGATCTTTCTGCCAATGCTGTTCTCGCGCGAGGATGAGCAGCGTCATGTGACGGTGGATGTGCCGTCGGCGCCGCAAGCCGCGGCCATGCCGCAGGTCCAGGTCGAGCCGGTAGTTGTGCCTGAGCCTCAGGTACTGCCCGAGGGCTCTGTGCCAGCCGACGAGCACGAGCCTGTGGTGCAACAAGCGCCATCGACCCCGATCGCACCGGCCCCGGTGGTGGCTCCTGCTCCGACCGTGGCCAGCAAGCCTGCGCCTGTGGCCAAGCCTGCGCCGACACCGGCTCCGGTTCCGCCGCAGCCCGTGGCCAGTGCCAAGCCCGATACCAGCCAGAGCCGGGTCGATGCCAATGGCTTGTCCGTCAGTTGGTCGGTGCAACTGGCCAGTCTGTCGAGCCGTGAAAGCGCGGAAAACCTGCAGAAAACCCTGCGCAGCCAGGGTTATAACGCCTATATCCGTTCCGCCGAAGGCAAGAACCGGGTATTTGTCGGGCCGCTGATCGAGCGCGCCGAAGCTGATCGCCTGCGTGACCTGCTGGGGCGTCAGCATAATCTCAAGGGCTTCGTGGTGCGCTTCCAGCCAGAGCGTGGCTAAGGCTATCCGCTTGATTTTAAAAGCACAGTGAATCGCAGCTTACCGACAGCCAAGCGCTCTGTTAAAATGCGCCGCCTTATCCGTCTGTAGGCTGCACTGTGCCATTTACCTGGGTTGACTGGGCGATCGTTGCAATAATCGCCATCTCCGCTTTGATCAGCTTGAGCCGCGGTTTCGTCAAAGAAGCCTTGTCGTTGCTTACCTGGATCATCGCAGGAGTCGTTGCCTGGATGTTTGGTGGCTCACTGTCCGAGTACCTTGGCGGTTATATCGAAACTCCCTCGGCTCGCGTGATCGCGGGCTGCGCAATCATGTTTGTCGCCACCTTGCTGGTGGGGGCAATGGTCAACTATCTCATCGGCGAGTTGATTCGCGTCACCGGCCTCTCCGGGACCGATCGATTCCTCGGCATGGCCTTCGGCGCTGCGCGTGGCGCGCTGCTGGTGGTCGTGGCGATCGGGCTCCTGAGCCTGGGGCCGGTACAGCAGGATTCCTGGTGGCAACAGTCGCGACTGGTGCCACAATTTCTATTGGTTGCAGACTGGTCCAAGAACCTCATATTGGGGTGGAGCAGTCAGTGGCTGGCCAGCGGTATCAGCGTACCCGCTGAAATACCGTTCAAGGAGCACCTCTTACCGGCCAAAACGCCTCAGTAAGATGGGTTCAGTTCAGTTTCATTAAGTAGGGGTTGCGTCGCATGTGTGGCATCGTCGGTATCGTCGGTAAGTCGAACGTCAATCAGGCGCTGTATGACGCGCTAACCGTCCTCCAGCACCGCGGCCAGGACGCTGCCGGTATCGTGACCAGCCATGATGGCCGGTTATTCCTGCGCAAGGACAACGGCCTGGTGCGTGATGTGTTCCAGCAGCGGCACATGCAGCGCCTGGTAGGCCACATGGGCATCGGCCATGTCCGCTATCCAACCGCGGGCAGCTCGACCTCGGCCGAGGCTCAGCCGTTCTACGTCAACTCGCCTTACGGCATCACCCTGGCGCACAACGGCAACCTGACCAATGTGGAGCAGTTGGCCAAGGAGATCTACGAGTCCGACCTGCGCCACGTCAACACCAACTCCGACTCTGAAGTGCTGCTCAACGTGTTCGCTCACGAGCTGGCCCAGCGCGGCAAGTTGCAGCCTACCGAGGAAGACGTGTTTGCCGCCGTCACCGACGTGCACAACCGTTGCGTGGGTGGCTACGCGGTGGTGGCCATGATCACCGGCTACGGCATTGTCGGTTTCCGTGACCCCCACGGTATCCGTCCGATCGTCTTCGGCCAGCGTCATACCGACGAAGGCGTGGAATACATGATCGCCTCGGAAAGCGTTTCCCTGGATGTGCTGGGTTTCACCCTGATTCGCGACCTGGCTCCGGGCGAAGCGGTCTACATCACTGAAGAGGGCAAGCTCTATACCCGCCAGTGCGCCACCAACCCGCAACTCACGCCGTGCATCTTCGAGCACGTATATCTGGCCCGCCCGGATTCGATCATTGATGGCGTCTCGGTGTACAAGGCGCGCCTGCGCATGGGTGAGAAGCTGGCAGAGAAGATCCTGCGCGAGCGCCCTGAGCACGATATCGACGTGGTGATCCCGATTCCGGATACCAGCCGCACTGCGGCGCTGGAGCTGGCGAACCATCTGGGGGTCAAGTTCCGCGAAGGTTTCGTCAAGAACCGCTACATCGGCCGTACCTTCATCATGCCGGGCCAGGCGGCGCGGAAGAAATCCGTACGCCAGAAGCTCAATGCGATCGAACTGGAATTTCGCGGCAAGAACGTGATGCTGGTGGACGACTCCATCGTCCGTGGCACCACCTGCAAGCAGATTATCCAGATGGCCCGTGAAGCGGGCGCGAAGAACGTCTACTTCTGCTCGGCTGCACCTGCCGTGCGTTACCCGAACGTGTATGGCATCGACATGCCGAGCGCCCACGAGTTGATCGCCCACAATCGTTCGACCCAGGACGTGGCAGACCTGATCGGCGCCGACTGGCTGATCTACCAGGACTTGCCGGACCTGATCGAGGCGGTCGGTGGTGGCAAGATCAAGATCGAGACCTTCGACTGCGCGGTGTTCGACGGCAAGTACGTTACCGGCGACGTCGACGAGGCCTACCTGAACAAGATCGAGAACGCTCGTAACGATGCGTCCAAGGCCAAGACCCAGGCGGTCAGCGCCATCATCGATCTGTACAACAACTGATCCGAGCATTTTAAGAAGACATTAGGAGTAGGCGGCATGAGTCAGGATTGGGATGCCGGTCGGCTGGACAGCGACCTTGAAGGCGTAGCGTTCGATACCCTGGCGGTGCGCGCTGGCCAACACCGCTCGCCGGAAGGCGAGCACGGTGACCCGATGTTCTTCACCTCCAGCTATGTGTTCCGTACGGCCGCCGATGCGGCGGCGCGGTTTGCTGGCGAAGTGCCGGGCAACGTCTATTCGCGCTACACCAACCCCACCGTGCGTTCCTTCGAAGAGCGCATCGCGGCGCTGGAAGGGGCTGAGCGGGCTGTGGCGACCGCCACTGGCATGGCGGCCATTCTCTCGGTGGTCATGAGCCTGTGCAGCGCCGGCGATCATGTGCTGGTGTCGCGCAGCGTGTTCGGCTCCACCATCAGCCTGTTCGAGAAGTACTTCAAGCGCTTTGGTGTTGAAGTCGATTACGTGCCTCTGGCGGACCTGTCCGGCTGGGATGCGGCGATCAAGAGCAATACCAGGCTGCTGTTCGTCGAGTCGCCCTCCAATCCGCTGGCCGAGCTGGTGGATATCGCCGCGTTGGCGGAGGTGGCCCATGCCAAGGGCGCAATGCTGGTGGTGGATAACTGTTTCTGCACTCCGGCTTTGCAGCAGCCGTTGAAGCTGGGAGCGGACGTGGTGGTGCATTCGGCGACCAAGTTCATCGACGGCCAGGGTCGTTGCATGGGCGGCGTGGTGGCCGGGCGCAGCGAGCAGATGAAAGAAGTGGTGGGTTTCCTGCGTACCGCGGGGCCGACCCTGAGCCCGTTCAACGCCTGGATCTTCCTCAAGGGCCTGGAAACCCTCAACCTGCGGATGCGTGCTCATTGTGCCAATGCCCTGGCCCTGGCTGAGTGGCTGGAGCAGCAGGACGGCGTCGAGAAGGTGCACTACGCAGGCCTTGCCAGCCATCCGCAGCACGAGCTGGCCAAGCGTCAGCAGCGTGGTTTTGGCGCGGTGGTGAGTTTTGAGGTCAAGGGCGGCAAAGAGGGCGCCTGGCGCTTTATCGATGCCACGCGACTGATCTCCATTACCGCCAACCTCGGCGACAGCAAAACCACCATCACCCATCCGAGCACCACGTCCCACGGGCGCCTGGCGCCTCAGGAGCGTGAAGCGGCGGGCATTCGCGACAGCCTGATCCGCATCGCGGTGGGGCTGGAGGACGTGGTCGACCTGCAAGCCGACCTGGCTCGCGGCCTGGCAGCCTTGTGATCGAGTTGTCCACGCCCCAGGGCGGCGGCAACGGGCGTGTCGCGCTGGTGACCGGCGCGGCCCGGGGTATCGGCCTGGGTATCGCTGCCTGGCTGATCAGCGAAGGCTGGCAGGTGGTGTTGACCGACCTCGATCGTGAGCGTGGCTCCAAGGTGGCCAAGGTGCTGGGTGAAAGCGCCTGGTTCATCACCATGGACGTGGCCGATGAAGTGCAAGTGGCCCAGGGGGTGGCTGAGGTGCTGGGGCAGTTCGGGCGTCTCGACGCCCTGGTCTGCAATGCTGCTGTGGCTGACCCGCACAACATCACCCTGGAAAGCCTGGATCTGGCCTACTGGAATCGTGTCATGGCGGTGAACCTGGGCGGGCCGATGCTGCTGGCCAAGCACTGTGCGCCGTATTTGCGCGCCCATGGCGGCGCCATCGTCAATCTGGCCTCTACCCGCGCCAGGCAATCGGAGCCTGACAGCGAAGCCTACGCGGCGAGCAAGGGGGGGCTGCTGGCCTTGACTCATGCCCTGGCGATCAGCCTGGGGCCGGAGATTCGGGTCAATGCGGTAAGCCCCGGCTGGATCGATGCCCGGGATCCTGCGGTGCGTCGCGCAGAGCCGTTATCCGATGCCGATCATGCCCAGCATCCAGCAGGCAGGGTAGGGACGGTGGAAGATGTGGCCTCCATGGTGGCCTGGCTGCTGTCCCGCAATTCGGGCTTTGTCACCGGCCAGGAATTCGTGGTGGACGGTGGCATGACCAAGAAAATGATTTATCAGGAATAAGGGTGGTAGCGAGTTTGTGGCTGCAAGCCCAAGAGGAGCACCTCTGGCTCTTGGTGCGAAGTTTCTGCTTGCTGCTGTTTTTGAAAAAAACTTCAAGCCTGCTATTGACTTAGCTTCGTTACCTGCGTAAATTTCGCGGCCTCAGCGAAGCAAAGGGTGATTAGCTCAGCCGGGAGAGCGTCTGCCTTACAAGCAGAATGTCGGCGGTTCGATCCCGTCATCACCCACCATTCCCTGAGTCTCTTTCGCAAGAAAGAGGGAAGCTTCCAAGGAAGCCTCCAACCGACGCGCAGCGGTAGTTCAGTCGGTTAGAATACCGGCCTGTCACGCCGGGGGTCGCGGGTTCGAGTCCCGTCCGCTGCGCCATATTTTCCAGGTCGGGTTCGCCTGGCTTGAGATTGAGGAAGCATCGAAGCTCTTCAATCAGATGATTTAAACGGTTCACATGGACGCAAGTCCAAGCGATACGCAGCGGTAGTTCAGTCGGTTAGAATACCGGCCTGTCACGCCGGGGGTCGCGGGTTCGAGTCCCGTCCGCTGCGCCATATCAGCCTCAAGGATCACTGAACGCCTTGAAGCAACGAAATAAGCCAACAGCTTGTTTCGCATCGATAGCAAAGACCCTGGTCGCAAGACCGGGGTTTTTTGTTTTCGGGAATCGCTCTTTGGCAGCGTCTTTTGCTTGCTGCTGATCGAACACAAAAAACCGCCTGCTCGGCGGTTTTTTTGTGCTTGTAAGGAGGTTTGGCTTTCAGAAGCCGAGCTTGTCCCGAAGGCTGTAGTACCAAGCGCCCAGGGCGGTGAATGGCGTGCGCAGCAACTGGCCGCCGGGGAAGGGGTAGTGAGGCAGGTCGGCAAAGGCGTCAAAGCGCTCAGCCTGGCCGCGCAGGGCCTCCGCCAGGACTTTCCCGGCCAGGTGGGTGTAGGTCACGCCGTGGCCGCTGCAGCCCTGGGAGTAGTAGATATTGTCCCCCAGGCGCCCAACCTGGGGCAGGCGCGACAGCGTCAGCAGGAAGTTGCCGGTCCAGGCGTAATCGATCTTCACGTTCTGCAGTTGCGGGAAGGCCTTGAGCATCTTCGGTCGGATGATGGCCTCGATGTTCGCCGGGTCGCGGGCGCCATACACCACGCCGCCACCGAAAATCAGGCGCTTGTCGCCGGAGAGGCGGTAGTAGTCCAGCAGGTAGTTGCAGTCTTCGACGCAGTAATCCTGGGGCAACAGGCTGGCTGCCAGCTCATCGCTCAGGGGCTCGGTGGTGATGACCTGGGTTCCGCAAGGCATGGACTTGGCTGCCAGCTCCGGAACCAGATTGCCCAGGTAGGCATTGCCGGCAACGATGATGAATTTGGCGCGGACCTTTCCTTGGGGTGTGTGGACCACCGGATTGGCGCCGCGCTCGATGCGGATTGCCGGGGACTGTTCATAGAGGGTGCCGCCCAGCGACTCCACGGCAGCCGCTTCACCCAGTGCCAGGTTCAGTGGATGGATGTGGCCGCCGCTCATGTCGAGCATGCCGCCCTTGTATTGATCGCAGGCCACGATTTCGCGGATACGCCGCTCATCCAGCAATTCCAGCTGGGTGTGGCCGTAGCGCTCCCACAGGCGCTTCTGCGACTCCAAATGACCCATCTGCTTGCTGGTCAGTGCTGCGAATACACCACCGTCCTTCAGATCGCACTGGATCTGGTATTTGGCCACCCGTTCACGAATGATCCGGCCGCCCTCAAAGGCCATCTGCCCCAGCAGTTGTGCCTGCTTGGGGCCGACGCTGCGTTCGATCACGTCGATATCGCGGCTGTAGCTGTTGACGATCTGCCCGCCATTGCGCCCTGAAGCGCCAAAGCCGACCTTGGCGGCCTCCAGTACGGTCACACGAAAGCCGTTTTCCAGGAGGAACAGGGCGCTGGACAGGCCGGTATAACCCGCACCGATCACGCAGACATCGGTTTCAATCTCGCCTTGGAGCATCGGACGTTCCGGAGCCGCATTGGCCGATGCCGCGTAATAGGACTGTGGGTAGGGAATGTTCGCCATCCTGCGACCTCATGTGTTTAATATATTTTACGAGTGCGCCGATGCTACCTGAGTTGCAAATGAGCTGCCAGACAGAAGAAAAAACTTCTTCATCCCACGAAAATTAAAAAATTCGCATATTCATAGGCTTAGCTGCAAAAAAGGTGTTGACACCCCTTTGGAATTCCGTAGAATGCCGCCTCACAGCAGGCACGTAGCTCAGTTGGTTAGAGCACCACCTTGACATGGTGGGGGTCGTTGGTTCGAGTCCAATCGCGCCTACCAAACAAAATCCGCTCTGCTGGGCGGTCTAGAAGGGGTTCACCGAAAGGTGAGCCCCTTTTTTGTTTCTGGCCATTTTGATGGCTTTGCACGATCCGCCAAGAAGCCCACTGGCATTGCAGCGCTCGCTGCGATCTTGGCCAGTGATCAGTCGGGGCGGATGTGCTCCTGCCAATGTTCAAACAGCGCCTCGACATTGGCACTGGTCATCAGTGGCATCACTGCTTTCAACTGCTCGCTGCTCCAGTTCCACCACTGCATTTCCACAAGCATCTCGATACGCCGATCATCGAAGCGCTTGCGAATCGTCTTGGCGGGGTTACCGCCGATGATTGCGTAGGGTTCCACGTCCCGTGTCACCAGGGCTCGAGTGCCTATCACGGCGCCATCGCCGATCCTGATGCCCGGCATGACAATGGCTTCGGAACCGATCCAGACGTCATTGCCTATCACCGTGTCGCCTGCGGCTTGATATCCATTCTGCGCGCCCGCGAAGGCCGGTTCCTCGGGCATCCAGTAGAGCGGAAAGGTGCTGATCCACTCGCTTCTATGCCCCTGGTTGCCGGCCATGATGAATGCGGCTCCCGAGCCGATTGAGCAGAAAGAGCCGATTATCAGCTTGTCCGCACCTTCCTCGTGGGGCAGGTAGCGCGCGCACTCATCGAAACTATGGCCGTGGTAGTAGCCTGAGTAGTAGCTGAAACGACCTACTCGAATATTCGGGTGGGTGACTTGCCGATCAAGCGTGATGCCCTTGAAGGGGCTATCGAAGTAGTTGTTCATCGGGACTCTGCTCCATGTCTTCAGCGTCCTCTGCATTTGCCGCATCGGTCACCGGTTCAAGATCTTTTACGTATTGCCCTCTGTAGCCACCAACCTGGTTCGGGGAGCCGTCGTGACGATCGGCTTCCCGAACCAGGGCGGGTCAGTCCAGAGGGGTGAAGGCGCTACCACTGAAGGTGCGCACGGCATTGCCCCGTTCAACCCGGTGATGGGCGTCACGACGCTGCAAGCGCAGTTCCTGTACGGATTGCTCTTGCCGATCGGCAAGCCGTTGCTGGATCAGTAGACGAGCCAGGCGCTTGTTATCGTGCTGGCTGCGTTCGGACTGCACCTTGACGCTGATGCCGGTCGCTACATGGGTGGCACGTACCGCGGAGTCGGTCTTGTTCACATGCTGCCCGCCAGGGCCGGAAGCGCGCATGGCCTCGAAGCGGATCTCGCCGCCTTCGGCTTCTTCAGGGGCGCTGAATGGCTGGCCGGCGAAATACCAGTTCTTGCGTCGATGTGCGGGCCGCAGAGGGCTTTTGCAGATCCACAGCAGGGTGCCTGTCCAGCGTCGGGCCAGGTTTGCGGCGTGCTCGCCATCCAGGCTGACCAGCACCGAGCGATGGGCGTCGCGAGCCTGGCTGGCAACCTGCTCGATGATGCCGAGGCGCACGTTCTGCGCTTCGGCTTCGTGATGCAGGCGGCGTAATGCGTGGGTTACTGCCAATTCGCATTCGGCAGGCCCTTGGGCGGAGGACAGCTGTAGCAACATCATCAGCAGCACCCCCGGCGTTTGTAGGTCAGTACCGGTTTGAGTCGGGCGATGATCTTCACCAGGCCGGCGTCGCGCAGGCTGCCCACCACGCTGTCGATGCTCTTGTAGGCTTCGGGAGCCTCTTCGTACATCAGGCCGCGGTCCTCGCAGATCACTCGGCTGCCCAGCTGGGTGCGCTTGAGTTGATCGAAGCTGAAGCGCGTTGCCAGCCGGCCCTTGCAGTCGCTGCGCAGCCACTTGCGCCCGGCGCCGTGCGCCAGGGAGTAGAGGCTGAACGATTGGGGGAGCGGTTGCACCAGGTAGCTGTAGTCGCCACGAGAGCCGGGAATCACCACCGGACCCTGGTCCGATGGCGTGGCGCCCTTGCGATGCAGCCAGCCCGATACGCCGTCGACCTGCGCCGCAGACACCAGGTTGTGATTGATATCCAGCAGCGGCTGGCCCTTGGCCCGCAGATTGTGCAGCAGGCGCTCGGCGATCAGCCGTCGATTGGCCTCGGCAAAGCGCAAGGCCTGGTCGTGCTGCTCCAGGTACTGGGCGCCGGCGGTGCTGGTCATCAACAGGCCGTTGTGGCCGTGTTGGTCGACGTGGCTGCGCAAAATGGCCTCTCCCAGCCCTCGGGAGCCGCTGTGCACCAGCAGCAGCAAGGCTTTCGGGTCCAGTGCCAGTGCTTGCAGGGTGTCGGCGTCATGGACCTGATCGAGTTGTTGCAGTTCGGCGAAGTGGTTGCCGCCGCCGATGGTACCCAGGGAGTGCTCATGACCGCTGACGGGCAATGCCAGTTGCGCGCGTTGTTCATCCCACTGCTCATCCAGGGGCAGGTCGATATTGCCGATTTTCTTTTCCAGCTTGTCGAGGTTGAGGCGAGTGCTGGAGAGGTCGGTTTGCCACAGCGCCATGCCGCAGCCGATGTCGTTGCCCACCAGCGCCGGGTAGGCCACTTCGGTGGAAAAAAATGCTGCGCCCACCGGATAGCCCCGGCCTGGATGCAGGTCGGGCATGCCGACGACCTGGCGCATGCCGGGCAGTTGTGCGGTGGTGTGCAGTTGCTGGAGCGCTTTGTCTTCGATCCAGGTGGTGTCGGAGGCGATCAGAGAGACGCCGTTCGACAAATGACGGATGCAAGTGTCCATGTCCAATTCCTGATTGGAAAAAAATATTCAGGTAGTGGCAGGACGAAGCGGGGGTTAAGCGAAGGCGCTAGCGGGTAGCGGTTGCAGCGTTTAAACCAGGCACGTCCTGCAAGGGGTGATCAGCTGTTGCATGGTGGATCTCCTTGGCAAAAGTGTGGAAAGGGCGCGCAGGTTAATCTTTTGCCCGGGGGCTGGCAATGGTGTGGGCAAACAAAGTGCACCTTCTGCGGCCGATACGGTCGTAAAACCATCACCTTGTTGAATGAGGATGGTTATGCAGACCTTTGGTGAGCGCTTGAAAGAACAGCGCAAGGCGTTGGGGCTCTCCCAGCAGGAATTCGGTGCCATTGGCGGTGTTGAAGCCAACGCCCAGGGCCGTTACGAGAGCGGTGAGCGGGTGCCCAAATCGGATTACCTGATGGCCATCGGGCGCCACGGCGTTGACCTGCTTTATGTGTTGACCGGCGAGCGCTCGCGCTTGTCCGAGGGCAGCCTGAGCCTGGATGAAAGCACCATTATTCAGAACTACCGCCACCTCGGAGATGAGGACCAGGAGGCGATCGCCCAGCTGGCGTCCTCCCTGGCGGAGTGCTGAGTGGGCGCGGGGGAGTTTTTCTGCTGTTCGCGCGCCTTTTTAACGCGGCCTGAGCGATACTCTCGCGTTTTCAGGAGGAGGAGGCAGCATGCGGGTTTTGATGGCGGTAATGGTGGCGGCGCTATTGGCTGGTTGTGCGAGCTCTACCATGGATGAAGCTCGGGCCCGAACGCCCAACAAAACCCTGGCCTCGGCCAAGGCTGATCAACTGGTAGCGCAATGTGTGCAGTTCGCCTGGCAGGACGAGTCGGTCTTTGGTGTCGATGCCGCTGCCTATCTGCAACCGGGCAAGGCAGGGGGGTACACCGTGTATACCCGTTCCGCCGAGACTTTTGTCGATATCAAGGCCGAGGCAGCGACGACCACCGTCCACTTTTATGCGGTTGCAGACAGCTATGTCTCGAAGCGTCGCCTGGCGGCGCTAGCGACCTGTCTGTAACGCAGAGGATAGTCACTGGCGTTGGTATTTGACGCTATCAGGTACAAACCCGGCATCGGCCGGGTTTTGTCATTTCTGGGGAAGGGTTTCCAGCTGGTCAGGCCAGCTGTTATTGGCGATCTGTGGAAACACCCAATAAGCCTGTAGCAAAGCGTGTAATACATTGCCTCTTCAAACTGTCAGTTGAAATAAGGAAGTCCAGGGATTAAGGGGGCTGGGGCGGACTTTTGTAAATTGTCCTGAATGGTTAGTTTTTGTGGTGATGAAAAAAGCAGGGAAAAGTGCGCTAAGTTGAGGGTGCTCAATAAGGAGCAGTAGTTAATTAATCAATGGAGTGAAAGATATGAATAAGCCACAGGCTCAACTAAAACATGGTCGCGTTGTTTCTCCGTCCAGCCGCGGTGCGGTAGCGGTAGAACTGGGGCTGCTGGGAACCTGGCAGGTCAACGAGATGGAAGGCGGGAAAAACTTTCCGGCCCTCGCCGCCGGTCCTTTCCCAAAGCCTTACGACAGCGATGTGGCCAGTGTCGCGCCACCCGCCGACGGTCATATTCTCAGTGGCGGCAAGGTTGATGATCGCGATTGCATCAACTTCACCAACGAGGAAATGTCGAAAAAGATCAACCGGCCCTTCACTTGGCCGCTGGTGAACGTGAACCCGGGCCAGGTGTTCCAGGTGCAGTGGGAATACACCGCCCCTCACGTTACCCGGGGCTACAACTGGTTCATCACCAAGGACGGCTGGGACCCGAAACAGCGCATCAGTCGCGCCCAGCTGGAACCCCAGGCTTTTTATCAGGACTTCTACACCGAAGTGCCATTCGACAAGTTCGGTTCGGTATTGAAAGCCAAGACTCATCATGAAGTTGTGCTGCCCAAAAATAAAAAGGGCCACCATGTTGTAGTACTGGTGTGGATTGTTGCCAATACCGGCAATGGCTTTTATCAGGCTTTCGATCTGGACTTTAAATAAGTTTCAGGTAGTTAATATTTTCTGACAGTTCTGAAGGATTAGAACGTGGATAAGATCGATTTTGCATTAATCAAGAGTCAGGCCGCAGATGCTGCTTCCCTGATGCCGAGCATTGCCGGCAAGAAGGTGCTCATGGGCTTCTGGCACAACTGGGCTGCCGGTCACAGCGACGGCTACCAGCAGGGGCAATTCGCCAACCTGGATCTGGTGGACGTGCCCAAGGAATACAACGTGGTTGCAGTGGCCTTCATGAAGGGCAACGGTATTCCCACCTTCAAGCCCTACAACCTTTCGGACGCCGAGTTCCGGCGCCAGGTGGGCGTGCTCAACAGCCAGGGCCGGGCGGTATTGATCTCCCTGGGCGGCGCCGATGCCCATATCGAATTGCACAAGGGCAACGAACAGCCCCTGGCCAACGAAATCATCCGTCTGGTGGAAACCTACGGCTTCGATGGCCTGGATATCGACCTGGAGCAGAGCGCCATCGACTTTGCCGACAACAAGAGTGTGCTGCCTGCCGCCTTGAAGCTGGTGAAGGATCATTACGCCGGCCAGGGCAAGCACTTCATCATCAGCATGGCGCCTGAGTTTCCCTACCTGACCAGCAATGGCAAGTACGTGGCCTACCTGCAGGCCCTGGAAGGCTATTACGACTTTGTCGCGCCGCAGTTCTATAACCAGGGAGGCGACGGGCTCTGGGTGCAGGAGGCCAATGGCGGGCAGGGCGCCTGGATCGCCCAGAACAATGACGCGATGAAAGAGGATTTCCTCTACTACCTGAGCGAAAGCCTGGCCTCCGGTACCCGTGGTTTCACTCGCATTGCCGCGGACAAGCTGGTGATAGGCCTGCCAAGCAACGTCGATGCCGCGGCCACCGGCTATGTGATCGACCCGTCGGCGGTGAGCAATGCGTTCAAGCGCTTGCAGGGCGCCGGTCACGCCATCAAGGGGTTGATGACCTGGTCGGTGAACTGGGATGCCGGCATCAGTCGGCAGGGTGTGCCCTACAACTGGGAGTTTCGTCATCGCTATGCGCCGCTGATCCATGGCGATGGCGGTGAGCCGGAGCGCCCAGGTGCTCCTGGAAACCTGATGGTACTGGGCACCAGTCGCAGCAGCGTCAACCTGAGCTGGGGTGTTTCCGGTAGTGTGCGGCCGGTGGAGTTCTACACCTTGTACCGCGACGGCAATGCGGTCGCTCGCACCCCCTCTCCGGGCTTCGAGGATCAGGGGCTGAGTGCGGACACCCAATACAGCTATTTTGTGACCGCTACCGACACTCAGGGCCAGGAGTCGCTCCCCAGCCGCAGTGTGAGTGCCAGGACCGCAGGCGGTGCGGTCGATCCGAGCTTTCCCGAGTGGCGCACCAGCCAGCACTACCTCAGGGAGGATGGAGTGACTTACGAAGGCAATCGTTACCTGTGCCTTCAGGAGCACACCTCCAACCCGGGCTGGACGCCATCCGTAGCGTTCACCCTGTGGAGCAAGGTGCTGCAGGAGCGTCATGGCTGAGTTGTGACGGCCATTGATGAAGTTGAGTGGCCAGGCGGTTCTTGCGGAAGTTGTCGATCCGTGCGAGCCGCCTTTTTCGTTTCCGCTGGCCGGCAACAGCCCGGGTTATGAGCTATTACTGAGCTGCCCGGATGTGTCGATCAATCAAGCGGAGATGAGCTCGATGTTGCAGCAATGGTTGCTGGCGGCTGTGCATTTGCTGGCGTTTGCCAGTGCCTTTGCCGGGGTACTGGCGCGTGCTTCGGCATTGCGTCGCCTGAGCGGCGGCGCTGCGGCGCCCGGGCAGGTGTTGCGGGCCGACAATGTCTGGGGGCTGATGGCCGCGGTGTTGTTGATCACCGGGTTGTTGCGGGCTTTTGGCGGTTATGGCAAGGGTACGGAGTATTACCTGCACCAGCCGCTGTTCCATCTGAAGATGACGCTGTTCGTGATCATCCTGTTGCTGGAGGTCCTGCCGATGCTGACCTTGATCCGCTGGCGCATGGCCCTGGGGCGAGGGGTGGCGCCACAGATCGGGCGGGCGCTGCTGTTCGCCCGTATCAGCGATGTGCAGGCCCTGCTCATGGTGTTGATGGTCATCGCCGCCAGCGGCATGGCGCGTGGGGTGACCTGGGCTCAGTTGTAATCATTGGTAAGCGGAGCTGCACTGCATGGCTGCTTGAGAGTAGGCTCGCGGCTCTATCAATGAGCAATGGAAGCCTTCGATGTTTCAAATGAATGACCTGGTGCCGGAGATGCTGGTCACCGACCTGCAGCGCAGTCTGGCCTTCTACTGCGATCTTCTGGGTTTCAAGGTGGAGTATCAGCGGCCGGAACACTTCTTTGCTTTCCTCTCCCTCAATGGTGCCCAACTGATGCTGGAGCAGGATGACCAGCAGGAGTCGGAGTGGCGCGTGGGGCCCTTGCAGGCTCCATTTGGCCGCGGCATGAACCTGTCCATCGAGTGCCCGGATATTCGCCAGTTGGCAGCCGCCCTGGCTCGGGCGGGCATTGCCTTGCGTCGAGAGATTCAGGAGTGCTGGTACCGTCACGACGAATTGCTGCACGGCGAGTTGAACCTGCTGGTACTCGACCCGGATGGTTACCTGCTGCGCTTTACCCAGGACCTGGGCTTCAAGCCTGTGGAGCCTGCAGCGGGCGCCTGACCGCCGCACCGGTGCGCCGCCTGCAATGCAGCGGCGGCGTGTGTCGGGAATCAACGGTCGGGCTCGCTATCGCGAAAGGGCGATAATCAGTGGTTGACGACAGTCTGATGGGCGGGAATCTGCTGTGGCTGCAACCGGGCGAGGGTGTGCGGGCCGTCTGCGGGGAAAAGCTCAAGGCAAACAAGACAGGCGCTGCGCCAGCCGTTGTGCGCGGGCAAAAGGCTGGTGCTCATGCTGTTCAGGGGGTTTCGCGTTTGTCCGGAGCGGTCAGGCCTGCCTGAATGCGTTGATAGATTTCTTCACGGTGTACCGCGACGTCTTTTGGCGCGTTGATACCAATGCGCACTTGCTGGCCGCTGACGCCGAGAATGGTGATCGTAATGTCGTCACCGATGTTTATGCTTTCACCGACTTTGCGGGTGAGTATCAGCATGATCTTCTCCTTGATAGCTTTGTAGGGCACCAGATTCAAACAGTGCAGAGGTCGGTCTTAGGTATAGATTAGTGCGAAGTTCCACTGAGTGGGTGCCTCTTTCTGACGCGCAGAAGATCTATTAATTCCCAAGGCGCAACTATACATAGGCAATAAATATCATTCTTCCTGTTTCGGTCCGATTTTGTGACGAGGTCTCTCGGGTCATGAGTGCTAAAATCGCCATCTCAGACTTTCTAGGGGTTAGGTTGTGCGCACAGTAGCGATGATGATGGCGGTATTGGCGTTGGCCGGTTGTGGGGAAGGCAAGCGGGTCGAAGCGAACAAGAGCACGGCGGTGGCAGTACAGACCCAGCCGGCCTCGACCGAGCCGCAATGGGATGTGCTGGTGGGCAGCCCGCTCCCCCTGGCGGTGAGTGACCTGACCGGCTGGCTGATCGAGCACGGGGTGATTTCCAATGTGGTGACCGTGGACGGCAAGCGTCTGGTCGTGGTCGGTCCGTTTGCTTCCCAGGCCGAGGCCGAGGCGAAGAAGAATGAAGTGACCGAAAAGCTGGTCAAGGCCAAGAAGCGTGACATCGAAGTCACGGTCATCGAGCATCAAGCCGCGCAGTAAGCCCGTTTCCATAGGCTCAATGATCGCCCGCCACCCGCGGGCGATCTGCGTTCAGCCACAAGCCTTGAGGTTGACTGCGCCGACGAATTCATTGCCGCGCCCCATCACGCAAGCCACGCTCTGATTGCGCTGGCGCTCCCAGGCCTGTACTGGATAGGTCCTGTTCCAGGCTTCGAAGAGCTGCCGATCCTGTTTGGAAAGGCGCAGGCCGTACTGCTTGCTCATGTAGAAGTAGGTGCGGGCAATCATCCCGCGAATCGAAGGGCGAGGCATGACCTTCTTGGCCTTGAAGTCGACCTGGGTCAGGCACGAACCGTACTGGCCCGATTGTTCCGGCAGCCAGCCGAAGCTGAAATTGCTGCGATCACCATTCACTTCGCCAATGCTCGGTACCAGATTGTGCAGGTCGGCCTCGGCGCGCTGATAGACCGAATCGGTGCGTGTGCAGTTCTTGCGACCGCCTTGTTGCCAGCACTGGCGCTGATGGCCGATCTGCCAGGCCGGCACTATATGCTCCCATTCAATGCGTTCGGCGCGTTTGGCGTTCTTGCGCGGAACATAGCCGCAGGCCGCCAGGTTCACCCGGTTGCCGTTGTATTTGCAGCCGCAATAGAACTCGGTGGATTGGGGGGCGTAGAGCTTCCAGGCGACTTTCTTGGCTTCGCTGAAGGTGCGGGGTGCATCGGCTTGGGCGGAACAGGCGAGAAACAGCAACAGCAGGGCAAAACAACGGACACTCATCGACTCAATCTTCCTTCGGCACGACCCAGAAAATCTGCACACCGCCATCGTCGCGGTAGGCGAGGGTGACGTTGTCGTTTTCGGCGATCTCCTCCAGCAGGCGTTCCCACTCATCCTGTGGCTCATCGGCGAGGCGGAAGATCAGCGCTGCCTTGGCCTTTTGTGCGGTGGGAGAGTTGATGATTTTCTGGATGCGCACACCCAGGCGTTCGTAGGAGCTGAGGGGCGTTTGGGTCGTGGCCACGGAACATTCCTTATTAAGCTGTACGTGCATACAGTATTTAACTGTAGGGCATTTCGCAACTGCTTAAAATTCAAGAAGTTCCTCTGACAACGCTTTATGCATTTGTCTCACGAGGAGAGCAGATTTTTTTGCATGGGGGAAAGAGGGGGGAACCACCCGCCCGGGCGGGCGAGTGGTTGCAAGCATGCTCGACCGGGGCCGGTCGAGCAGAGGGGCTGTCAGTATTCCCAGAACATGCGTTGCAGTTCCTTGCTGTCCTGGGTCTTGGTCAGGGCGACCATGGCCAGGATGCGGGCTTTCTGCGGGTTCAGGTCATGAGCCACGACCCAGTCGTACTTGTCGTCAGGCTGTTCGGCGTTGCGCAGTACGAAGCCGCCGGCATTGACGTGGGAAGAACGAATGATCTGTACGCCATTCTTGCGCAGTTCCTGCAGGGCAGGGACCACACGGGAAGACACCGAGCCGTTGCCGGTACCGGCGTGGATGATGGCTTTGGCGCCACCTTGGGCCAGGGCCTTGTAGGCGGTGTCGCTGACGTTACCGTAGCCGTAGGCGATTTCTACGTCAGGCAGGCTCTTGATGTTCTTGATGTCGAATTCCGAATCCATGGTGTGGCGCTTGGCTGGCAGGCGGAACCAGTAGGATTTGCCTTCCACCACCATGCCCAGCGGGCCCCATGGGCTCTTGAAGGCTTCGGTCTTGATGTTGATCATCTTGCTGACATCGCGGCCGGACTGGATTTCGTCGTTCATGGTCACCAGTACGCCTTTGCCGCGGGCGTTCTTGCTGCCGGCCACAGCCACAGCGTTGTACAGGTTGAGCATGCCGTCAGCCGACATTGCGGTACCCGGGCGCATGGAGCCGACTACAACGATTGGCTTGTCGGTCTTTTCCACCAGGTTGAGGAAGTAGGCGGTTTCTTCCAGGGTATCGGTACCGTGGGTGATGACGATGCCATCGACGTCCTTGCTGTCGGCCAGTTCGGCAACGCGGCGGCCCAGTTGCAGCAGGTTTTCGTTGGTGATGCTTTCCGAGGCGATCTGCATGACTTGCTCGCCACGCACGTTGGCCAGTTGGCTCAATTCGGGGATGCCGGCGATCAATTGTTCGATGCCGACCTTGGCCGCCTGGTAGGTGGCACTGTTGGCCGCGCTGGCGCCGGCGCCGGCGATGGTGCCGCCGGTGGCGAGAACCACGACGTTGGACAGTTTCTGTTGGGTTTCAGCTTCTTTGGCTTGCAGGGCTGCAGGTAGAAGCAGGAGGAGGGCCAAAGCGCCCGGGGCGAAGGATTTGAAGGCAGATTTCATTATTTTCTCTCTAGTAGTGAGACGGTGCTGATGCAGGTTCATCTAGAAACACCCCGGCGGCAGATCTGTATGCGCCGGGGCAGCGAGGGTGGAGCAGGATCTGTACCAGCGCTACCTTGGCTGGATGACTATTTTAAGTTACTGATTTATATCAATTTTATTTCTGTTTTTATGCGTAAGAAATCATGTGGCGTCCGGGTTTCCGAACGTTTTCAAGGTGGCGCGTTCGGCAATCCGAAAATGCTCGTCACAAGTCCCGGGATGACTTCTCGCTCATCCATTAAAGATTGTTCTGCAGCGGTCGATGATCCTTCTAGGATTTTTCACCAGGAGTTCCCATGTCACTGTCAGTAGGATTTCCAGGGGCAGGAGCCATTCTGATCAATGGCAAGTCGCCCGCGACCATCGATGCGTTGAGTAATGCCGCCGCCGAACAGGCGTCTACGGCGTTGGGTACCGACGAGTCGGGCACTTTGCGGGTCGGCTCCAGCAAGCAGGCCGAACAGTCTGAAAGCGAAAGCCAAAGCGAAGACAAGCACGGCATCGTGGTAAAGATGCTGCTCAAGCGCATGCAGGAGCTGCAGCAGCAACTTCGCGAGCTGCAACAGCAACTGGCTGCCGCCCAGGCCGCCAACTACCCAACCCCTGAGGCCAAGCAGACGGCAGTGATGGCCATTCAAGGGCAAGTCGCCGATACCAACGGCGCGCTGGCGGAAGTCTCTGGCAACCTGGTCCGGGAGTTGGCCAAGGAGTCGTCTTCCGGTGGCCTGGTGAACACCACTGCCTGAATCATCAGCCTGTCCGGGAGCATTTTTCGGGCAGGTTTTTCTCCTCGTGGCCGGCTGCGGATGGCTACCCACTCTCTCTGATCGCACTTTGAACAGCGTTGACAAACGCTGGCGAGGTTCGCATAGTTCGTTTTACGCAAACGTTTGCGCGGCCTTCGGACAAGGATAATCGTCTATCTTTGCAAGGTTCGCCGTCGGCCAGTGGGGCTGCCTACCTGGCGGTTCCGTTTGACGAACGTTGCTCACAATAATCATAAGATCGGAGTGAACCCATGAAGCTGCCCTTTGCTGGACGTCTCCTCGCTGTCGCCGTTCTCGCCGCTGCATCCGCGGCCCTTCCTTTCTCCTCGGCTCAAGCCGATACCCCGCAGAAACCCAAGGTCGCCCTGGTCATGAAATCCTTGGCCAACGAGTTCTTCCTGACGATGGAAGATGGTGCCAAGGCCTATCAGAAAGAGCATTCCGCCGATTTCGACCTGGTGTCCAACGGCATCAAGGATGAAACCGATACCGCCAACCAGATCCGCATCGTCGAGCAGATGATCGTCTCCAAGGTCAACGCCCTGGTGATTGCCCCGGCTGACTCCAAGGCCATGGTTCCGGTGATCAAGAAGGCCGTGGACGCCGGGATCACGGTGATCAACATCGACAACCAGCTCGACCCCGGCGTGCTGAAGAGCAAGAACATCAGCGTGCCTTTCGTTGGCCCGGACAACCGCAAGGGCGCGCGTCTGGTGGGTGAGTACCTGGCCAAGCAACTCAAGGCCGGTGACGAAGTGGGAATCATCGAAGGGGTTTCCACCACCACCAACGCACAGCAGCGCACCGCCGGCTTCAAGGATGCAATGGAAGCCGCGCAGATCAAGGTGGTGTCGCTGCAGTCGGGCGACTGGGAAATCGACGCCGGCAATCGTGTGGCCTCGGCCATGCTCAGCGAATACCCGAACCTCAAGGCATTGCTGGCCGGTAACGACAGCATGGCGGTAGGCGCGGTTTCGGCAGTCCGGGCTGCCGGCAAGGCAGGCAAGGTGCAGGTCGTGGGCTACGACAACATCAACGCCATCAAGCCGATGCTCAAGGATGGCCGGGTCCTGGCCACTGCCGATCAGTTCGCTGCCAAGCAGGCGGTGTTCGGTATCGAGACCGCGCTGAAGATCCTCAAGGGCGAGAAAGTCGACAGCGGCACCAATGGCGTGATCGAAACTCCGGTTGAACTGGTCACTCAGTAGTCATTGCGGCGGTACAACGGCGCTCGCCCGGTTGGGCGGGCGCATGGAGAGTTTCCTATGTCAGTTTCTGCTGCCAACGCTGTCCTATCGGTCAGCGGTATCGGCAAGACTTATGCGCAACCGGTGTTGACCGGCATCGACTTGACGCTGTTGCGCGGTGAAGTGCTGGCGCTCACCGGCGAGAACGGTGCCGGCAAGAGCACCCTGTCGAAGATCATCGGTGGCCTGGTCAGCCCCACCACAGGGCACATGCAGTTCAATGGCCAGGATTATCGTCCGGGCAGTCGCGCCCAGGCCGAGGATCTGGGCATTCGCATGGTGATGCAGGAGCTCAACCTGCTGCCGACCCTGTCGGTGGCCGAGAACCTGTTCCTCGACAACCTGCCCAGCAGTGGTGGCTGGATCAGCCGCCGGCAATTGCGCAAAGCGGCGATCGAGGCCATGGCCCAGGTCGGTCTGGATGCCATCGACCCCGACACCCTGGTGGGCGAGCTGGGCATCGGCCACCAGCAGATGGTGGAGATCGCCCGTAACCTGATCGGCGACTGCCATGTGCTGATTCTCGATGAGCCCACCGCCATGCTCACGTCCCGCGAGGTAGAAATGCTCTTCGAGCAGATCACCCGCCTGCAGGCCCGCGGCGTGTCGATCATCTATATCTCCCATCGCCTGGAAGAGCTGGCCCGGGTTGCCCAGCGCATCGCGGTATTGCGTGACGGCTGCCTGGTCTGTGTCGAGCCGATGGCCAACTACAACAGCGAGCAACTGGTGAACCTGATGGTGGGTCGCGAGCTGGGCGAGCACATCGACCTGGGCGAGCGCCGGATCGGCGCGCCGGCCTTGACGGTGAGCAACCTCAGCCGCTCGGACAAAGTCCGTGATGTGTCCTTCGAGGTCCGCAGTGGCGAGATCTTCGGGATTTCCGGGTTGATCGGGGCAGGGCGCACCGAGCTGCTGCGCCTGATCTTCGGTGCCGATGTCGCCGACAGCGGCACCATCGCCCTGGGCACCCCGGCGCGCCCGGTGAGCATCCGCTCGCCAGTGGATGCGGTGGCCAACGGCATCGCCCTGATTACCGAGGACCGCAAGGGTGAGGGGCTGCTGTTGACCCAGTCCATCAGCGCCAATATCGCCCTGGGCAACATGCCGGCGATTTCCAGCAGTGGCCTGGTCAATGGCCAGGACGAGGAGCATCTGGCGCGGCGCCAGATCGACGCCATGCGTATCCGCAGCTCCAGCCCGGCGCAACTGGTCAGCGAGCTGTCCGGTGGCAACCAGCAGAAGGTGGTGATCGGCCGCTGGCTGGAGCGCGACTGTTCGGTGCTGCTGTTCGATGAGCCGACCCGTGGCATCGATGTCGGCGCCAAGTTCGATATCTACGGCCTGTTGGGGGAGTTGACCCGGCAGGGCAAGGCCCTTGTGGTGGTGTCCAGCGACCTGCGCGAGCTGATGCTGATCTGCGATCGCATCGGCGTGCTCTCGGCCGGGCGGCTGATCGATACCTTCGAGCGCGACAGCTGGACCCAGGATGAACTGCTTGCCGCGGCATTTGCCGGCTATCAAAAACGAGATGCGCTGATCGATGAAGCGGCGCCTAGGAATGCATCATGAAAACTGCAGCAAGCGGCAAGCGAGGCGGCCACTACTACGGCCTCGGCACTTACCTGGGGTTGGCGGGGGCGCTGCTGGGGATGATCGTGCTGTTCTCCCTACTCAGCAGTCATTTTCTGTCCTATGACACCTTCAGTACCCTGGCCAACCAGATTCCCGACCTGATGGTGCTGGCGGTGGGCATGACCTTCGTCCTGATCATCGGTGGCATCGACCTGTCCGTGGGCTCGGTGCTGGCCCTGGCGGCGTCGACCGTCAGCGTGGCGATTCTCGGCTGGGGCTGGAGCGTGGTGCCCGCGGCGTTGCTGGGCATGGCTTGCGCGGCGCTGGCGGGAACGGTGACCGGTTCGATCACCGTGGCTTGGCGCATTCCTTCGTTCATCGTGTCCCTGGGTGTACTGGAAATGGCCCGCGGCGTGGCCTACCAGATGACGGGCTCACGCACCGCCTACATCGGTGACGCCTTCGCCTGGTTGTCGAATCCGATTGCCTTCGGCATTTCGCCGTCGTTTATCATTGCCCTGCTGATTATTTTCCTGGCCCAGGCGGTGCTGACTCGCACCGTGTTCGGTCGCTACCTGATCGGCATCGGTACCAACGAAGAGGCAGTGCGTCTGGCGGGGATCAACCCCAAACCCTACAAGATCCTGGTCTTCAGCCTGATGGGGTTGCTGGCAGGTATCGCTGCACTGTTTCAGATTTCTCGCCTGGAAGCGGCAGACCCGAACGCGGGCTCCGGTCTGGAGTTGCAAGTCATCGCTGCGGTGGTGATCGGCGGCACCAGCCTGATGGGCGGGCGCGGTTCGGTGATCAGTACCTTCTTTGGCGTCTTGATTATTTCCGTGCTGGCTGCGGGCCTGGCGCAAATCGGCGCATCCGAACCGACCAAGCGCATCATCACTGGTGCGGTCATCGTGATTGCCGTGGTGCTGGACACTTATCGCAGCCAGCGCGCCAATCGGCGGGTTTGATTCATGGCAACAATCAAGGATGTGGCGGCGCTGGCGGGGATTTCCTACACCACGGTGTCCCATGTGCTGAACAAGACGCGGCCAGTCAGTGAGGAAGTTCGGGTCAAGGTCGAGGCCGCTATCGCGCGCCTGGACTATGTGCCCAGCGCGGTGGCGCGTTCGCTGAAGGCCAAGACCACGGCTACCATCGGCTTGCTGGTACCCAACAGCCTCAACCCGTACTTCGCCGAGTTGGCTCGGGGGATCGAGGATTATTGCGAACGCAACGGCTACTGCGTGATCCTCTGCAACTCCGACGACAACCCGCAGAAGCAGCGCAACTACCTGCGGGTATTACTGGAAAAACGTATCGACGGGTTGATTGTCACCTCGGCCGGTGGCGACAGCGGCCTGGCCCAGGGGCTGGCCGGCGTGCGCACGCCGATGGTGATTGTCGACCGTGGGCTGGAAGGGGTGAACGCCGACCTGGTGCGTATCGACCACCAGCACGGTGCCTACCTGGCCACCCGACACCTGCTGGAGCTGGGGCATCGGGACATTGCCTGCATCGGCGGCCCGGGCAATACCAGTGTGGCGCAGATGCGCCTGGCGGGATTCCAGCAGGCGCTGCGTGAGGCCGGTGTCGAGGCGCCTGCCGAGCGCATCCTGGAAAGTGATTTCAGTAGCACTGGTGGTTATCGCGCAGCCGCGCAGTTGCTCGATGGCGGACAGCCGCCGAGCGCGATTTTCGCTGGCAACGACATGATGGGCATCGGGGTGCTGCGCGCGGCAGCGGAGCGCAATATCCGCGTGCCCAGCGAGCTTTCGGTGATCGGCTTCGACGACATCCTCATGAGCCGCTACGTCTACCCGGCGCTGACCACGGTCGGCCAGTCGATCCTGCAACTGGGGGAAACCGCGGCAGAGTTGCTGCTGCGGCGGATCGCCTGCCGGGAGCTGCCGGTCGACCAGCGCATCGTTACGCCGAATATCGTCTTGCGGGAGTCGACGGCGCCGCTGGGTGGCGCTTTCGCCGAATACCGCTGAACCCAACTGATTGAGTACCGATGTATGTCAGCAAAAGTAGTGGTAGTGGGTAGCCTCAACATGGACCTGGTGACTCGGGCCGAGCGCCTGCCCCGAGGGGGCGAGACGCTGATTGGCAAATCCTTCGCCACGGTATCCGGTGGCAAGGGCGCCAATCAGGCGGTGGCTGCGGCCAGGCTGGGAGCGCAGGTGTCGATGGTCGGCTGTGTCGGCGACGATGCCTATGGCGAGCAACTGCGAGGTGCCTTGCTGGCCGAGCAGATCGATTGCCAGGCGGTGAGTGTGGTCGAAGGCTCCAGTGGGGTGGCGCTGATCGTGGTGGATGACAGTAGCCAGAATGCGATTGTCATCGTCGCCGGCGGCAATGGCCAGCTCACTCCCGAGAAGGTCGCCGGGTTCGATGGGGTGCTGCAGGATGGGCAAGTCATCATCTGCCAGCTTGAAGTGCCGCTGGCGACTGTGGGCTACACCCTCAAGCGCGGGCGCGAACTGGGCAAGACGGTGATCCTCAATCCGGCGCCGGCCAGTGGCCCGCTGCCGGCGCAGTGGTATGGCGCGATCGACTACCTGATTCCCAACGAGAGCGAGGCTTCGGCCTTGAGCGGGGTAGCGGTGGACTCCCTGGAGAGCGCTGAAGTGGCTGCCGGTCGCTTGATCGCTGCGGGTGCTGGCAAGGTGATCATCACCCTCGGTGCACAAGGCTCGCTGTTTGCCGATGGCCAGCGTTTCGAGCACTTCCCGGCGCCCAGGGTCAAGGCAATCGATACCACGGCGGCCGGGGACACCTTTGTCGGCGGATTTGCCGCGGCCCTGGCTGCCGGCAAGAGCGAAGCCGAGGCCATCCGCTTTGGCCAGGTGGCTGCGGCGCTGTCGGTGACGCGCGCCGGTGCGCAACCTTCCATTCCCACGCTGTCCGACGTTCAGGCGTTTATCCCTTCATGAAAAAGACACCTTTGCTCAACATTGCACTGTCACGCTTGATCGCGTCCCTGGGCCACGGCGATATCGTGGTGATCGGCGATGCCGGCCTGCCGGTGCCCCCGGGCGTGGAGTTGATCGACCTGGCGCTGACCCACGGCGTTCCCGACTTTCTCACTACCTTGAAGATGTTGCTCAGCGAGATGCAGGTGGAGCGTCATGTGCTGGCCGAAGAAATTCTGCTCAAGCAGCCCCCGCCGCTGGCGGCGCTTGAAGGCATGACCGCCGGTGGTGAGCTGGGGCAGCGGCAGCTCATGAACCACGAGGATTTCAAGGTGCTCAGCCGCCAGGCCCGTGCGGTGATCCGCACCGGGGAGTGCCAGCCGTATTGCAATATCGCCCTGATTGCCGGGGTGACCTTCTAGGCCGCTGTCGGGCCTTTTCCATCTTGCACAAGGAGTGCGCCATGCGCCGCTATGCTCAGTTGTTTCACCACTGGTTCCGGAGTCTGCTGCTTTTGTCTCTGCTCACTGCTACCGGCGCTCAGGCGGCGGAAAAAATCGATCTGATCATCGACACCGATCCGGGGGCCGACGATGTGGTAGCCCTGCTGTTCGCCCTGGCTTCCCCCGAGGAGCTGCAGATCCGCGCCCTGACCACGGTGGCGGGCAACGTGCGGTTGGACAAGACCTCGCGCAATGCGCGTCTGGCCCGTGAGTGGGCGGGGCGCGAGGAGGTGCCGGTATACGCCGGAGCGCCCAAGCCGCTGCTGCGTACCCCCATCTATGCCGAGAATATCCATGGCAAGGAAGGCATTTCCGGGGTGACGGTGCACGAGCCCAAGGCGCCTCTGGCAAAGGGCAATGCGATCAACTACCTGATCGATACGCTGCGGGCGGCCAAGCCCCACAGCATCACCATCGCCATGCTCGGCCCGCAGACCAACCTGGCGCTGGCGCTGATCCAGGCACCGGACATCACCCAGGGCATCAAGGAAGTGGTGGTCATGGGCGGTGCGCACTTCAACGGTGGCAACATTACGCCGGTGGCCGAGTTCAACCTGTTCGCCGACCCCCAGGCGGCCGAAGTGGTGCTCAAGAGCGGCGTCAAACTGACCTATCTGCCGCTGGACGTGACCCACAAGGTGCTGACCAGCGATGCGCGGCTGCAGAAGATCGCGGCGTTAAACAACAACGCCAGCAAGGTGGTGGGGGACATTCTCAACGAGTACGTCAAGGGCGACATGGAGCACTACGGTATTCCCGGCGGCCCGGTGCATGACGCTACAGTGATTGCCTACCTGCTCAAGCCCGAGCTGTTCACCGGCCGTCAAGCCAATATGGTCATCGACAGCCGCGAGGGGCCGACCTTCGGCCAGACCATCGTCGATTGGTACGACGGCCTGAAGCAGGAAAAGAACGTGTTCTGGGTTGAGAACGGCGATGCCCAGGGCTTCTTCGACTTGCTCACCGAGCGCCTGGCGCGTCTCAAGTAAACCTTGCCCCCGCAGGTACCTGCCTGCGGGGTTCTATTCCCGTTCCGGGTCCTGTACGCCCAGGTGGTCGGCCGGGTATTTCTCGAAGACTTGTTCAATGAAGGCTCGGGCGGACTGGGTGCCCAGTTCCTTGACCAGCAGGTCTATGCCAATGATCGCCAGCTCCTCCGGGCTCCCCGGGCTGTAGGAGCATTGGCCCTGGGGCCATTTGGCTTTGATGTCGGCGTCGATACTCACGGTGGCCATGAAAGTCTCACGAATTCGGATAAGGCGGGTGCCAGGGCAGGGCTCTGGGCGGGTATTTGCTGCGTTGCAGAGTTAACCATGTTGCCGGGCGTTTGGCACTCCGACTTAGGCATCAGGCGAGTGCTGTGCGACACTGCGGCTTTTCCTGTGCTCAAGGAAGCCTCCGTGCAAATCGATTTGAACCAGCCTGATGCCCTGACCCTGGAGGCGGTGCGTCAGCTGCTGGCGTCTGCCAGCGACAACGTGCATACCCAGTTGCGCGTGAGCAAAACCGGAATTGCCTATATCTCTTCGGGGGTGGTGGGCGGTGCCGAGATAGAAGGTTTGCTGTTTCGCCTGGAAACCTGGGCGGCCGGCTCCGGGTATGTCGGCAAGGTGGCTGCCGCCGACGAGGTCTGGGTGATGCAGATCTTCAATGCGCTCAAACAGAACTGGCCCAAGCCGGCGTTCGACTACATCGACATCTATTGAGCGTCGTTCATATCCGGTGACGATTGTCCCGTGAAAGAGTGGCACCGGCTGAGGCAGACTTGCCCGCTGTTCACCTGATACGGCAAATGGCCATTTGTTTTGAAACCAAAAGCCAAATCGGCTGTCGCACGATCTCTGCTTAATTTTGAAAAGGAGGCTTCATGCCTTGGAAGCTCGCTTCATTCGGAACCTTGTTGGCCGCTGTCGTCCTTGGTGGGTGCAGCACTGGCGGGGCGACAAAGGAGCCTGTGGCCGCTGAGTCCGGGCACACTCGTTGTGAAGCATCAGCCGCCGAATTCGCCGTCGGCAAGAAGGCTTCTCCCGAGTTGCTCGAGCAGGCCCGTACACGCGCAGGCGCGCAGTACGCACGGTTCCTCAAGCCCAACGACATGATCACCCTGGAGTACCGCTCGGATCGCCTGAACCTGAACACTGATGCCGGCCTGGTGGTGACCCGGGTCAACTGTGGTTGAGGGCTGAGGCCTTTGGATCACGCATAAAAAACCCCGTCACATGGACGGGGTTTTTTTAGCTCGCTGAGAAATTACTCAGGGCGAACTTGTGCAGCTTGCATACCCTTTTGGCCTTTCTCAGCCACGAAGGAAACGGTCTGGCCTTCTTTCAGGCTTTTGAAACCGTCGCTTTCAATAGCTTTGAAGTGTACGAACAGGTCGTCACCGCCACCTTGAGGAGTGATGAAGCCGAAGCCTTTTTCATCGTTGAACCATTTTACGGTGCCGGTTTGGCGATTAGACATGGTGTATCTCCAAGAAACATATATTTTCAGTAGTGCTGTGCTGCTCAGGCCAACTGGGCACACCGAGCTATCATAGTCGAAATGTTCGGCTTGGGAGCCCCCCAGAGGCGCTCTTTGCCCGATGTACCTGTGTATTTTGCCATCTGAGTTGGCTGCAGGCCCCGGTTTAAGGGGCTTTGGCGTAAAACAGAGGGTAATAAAAAAACCCGTAAAAGCTGCGTAAATTGTGAAAAAGACCGCGTTTCAGGCTCTGTGGCGAGCACTGGCGCAGCCTGTTCCGGGCATCAGCAGCTTATTTGACCACCCGGCAAGCAGCGATGGCGTCCAGTGCTCGGGTTCGCAGATCTGCGCTGGGTTGCTTGGTTTTGCTCATCAGCTCCTTGATCTCCTCGGTGGTGAATTTTTCATTTAGCTTGTCGGCGCCGCAGGCACAGTGCTTTTCGGCGCTCTTGGCGTCGATGTTCTGGCTGGCCGCCGCGGTGCAGTCCTTCATGTAGTCGGCGCGTGCTCCGGCAGGCCACGCCGCCTGTGCACTCAAAGGCAGTAGCAGGGTGAGCGGTGCGGCAAGGGCGAGCAGTTTGATAAGGCGCATGAGTCGGGTTCTCCTGAAGTCGGTAGCAAGGACGACGATTCTCCGGTTATTTGAGGCTCGACGTACATCTCAAGTTCACTTTCAACAATAAAAGACTGTAAACCAGGCTCGCGATAATTTGCTGCACGGCGATTGCGATGTATCTGTGCTAGCATGCCCGGCTTCGGTGTTTTCAAGCTTTGGGCCTTTTCTAGCCCTTGCCGTCTATGCCTCATTAATCTTGATGTGAACCCCAGTCACTCTGGTTCGGTTTTTCGGTTGGCCGCAAGGCTCTTGCCACTGTGAGGCAGGCGTTCGTAGCAGAACGGCCGGACTGAATCGCGTACTGGCTCATCCCAACCCACGTGACCTTTGGTAGGGGTCACCACTAGGAGAGGAGGCGCCATGCCCACTATTACTCTTCCCGACGGCAGTCAACGTTCATTCGATCACGCAGTATCCGTAGCCGAGGTCGCCGCTTCCATTGGCGCGGGCCTGGCCAAGGCCACATTGGCTGGCAAGGTCAACGGCAAGCTGGTCGACGCCTGCGACGTGATCGACGGCGATGCAACCCTGCAAATCATCACGCCAAAGGACGAAGAGGGGCTGGAGATCATTCGCCACTCTTGCGCTCACTTGGTGGGGCATGCGGTCAAGCAGTTGTATCCGACCGCGAAAATGGTCATCGGTCCGGTCATCGATGAAGGCTTCTATTACGACATCGCCTATGAGCGTCCTTTCACACCTGAGGATATGGCCGCCATCGAGCAGCGCATGCAGCAGCTGATCGAGAAGGACTACGACGTGATCAAGAAGGTCACGCCGCGCGCCGAAGTGATCGAGGTGTTCAAGGCCCGCGGCGAGGACTACAAGCTGCGTTTGGTCGAAGACATGCCGAACGAGCAGGCGATGGGCCTGTACTACCACGAAGAATATGTCGACATGTGCCGCGGTCCGCACGTGCCGAACACGCGTTTCCTGAAGTCCTTCAAGCTGACCAAGTTGTCCGGTGCCTACTGGCGCGGTGATGCCAAGAACGAGCAGTTGCAGCGGATCTACGGTACTGCCTGGGCGGACAAGAAGCAGCTCGCTGCCTACATCCAGCGTATCGAAGAGGCCGAGAAGCGCGATCATCGCAAGATCGGCAAGCGCCTGGGCCTGTTCCATACCCAGGAAGAAGCGCCGGGCATGGTGTTCTGGCACCCTAATGGCTGGACCCTGTACCAGGTGCTCGAGCAGTACATGCGCAAGGTGCAGCGTGACAACGGTTACCTGGAGATCAAGACTCCGCAGGTGGTTGACCGCAGCCTCTGGGAAAAATCCGGGCACTGGGCCAACTACGCCGAGAATATGTTCACCACCGAGTCGGAAAGCCGCGACTACGCAATCAAGCCGATGAACTGCCCTTGCCACGTGCAGGTGTTCAATCAGGGCCTGAAGAGCTACCGCGAGCTGCCGATGCGCCTGGCCGAGTTCGGTGCCTGCCACCGTAATGAACCCTCGGGCGCTCTGCACGGCATCATGCGTGTGCGTGGCTTCACTCAGGATGATGCTCACATCTTCTGTACTGAAGACCAGATGCAGGCCGAGTCTGCGGCGTTCATCAAGCTGACCATGGATGTCTATGCCGACTTCGGCTTCAAGGACATCGAGATGAAGCTGTCCACTCGCCCTGAAAAGCGCGTGGGCTCCGATGATCTGTGGGACCGTGCGGAAAGCGCACTGGCAGCTGCGCTGGATAGCGCCGGCCTGCCATACGACCTGCAGCCGGGCGAGGGCGCATTCTACGGTCCGAAGATCGAGTTCTCGCTGAAGGACTGCCTGGGTCGTGTCTGGCAGTGCGGTACCTTGCAGTTGGACTTCAACCTGCCGATCCGTCTGGGCGCTGAGTACGTTTCCGAAGACAACAGCCGTAAGCATCCGGTGATGTTGCACCGTGCGATCCTCGGTTCCTTCGAGCGTTTTGTCGGGATTCTGATCGAGCATTACGAGGGCGCATTCCCTGCGTGGCTGGCTCCGACTCAGGCCGTGGTGATGAATATCACTGATAAACAGGCAGATTTTGCCCTCGAAGTGGAAAAAACACTCAATCAAAGCGGATTTCGTGCCAAGTCCGACTTGAGAAATGAAAAGATCGGCTTTAAAATCCGCGAGCATACTTTGCTCAAGGTTCCCTATCTCTTGGTTATTGGAGATCGGGAGGTCGAGATGCAGACTGTCGCTGTGCGTACCCGTGAAGGTGAAGACCTGGGCTCGATGCCTGTCGCCCAATTCTCGGCGTTCCTCGCACAAGCGGTTTCCCGGCGTGGTCGCCAAGATTCGGAGTAATTATTATTAAGCGTGATATGAGACAAGATAAACGAGCTGCACCGAAAGCCCCGATCAACGAGAATATCTCGGCACGCGAGGTTCGGTTAATTGGCGCTGACGGCGAGCAGATTGGCATCGTCTCGATTGATGAAGCGCTTCGTATAGCTGAAGAAGCCAAGCTGGATCTGGTGGAAATTTCCGCCGACGCAGTCCCACCTGTTTGCCGGGTGATGGATTACGGCAAGTCGATCTTCGAAAAGAAGAAGCAGATTGCTGCTGCGAAGAAGAACCAGAAGCAGATTCAGGTTAAAGAAATCAAGTTTCGTCCAGGGACGGAGGAAGGGGATTACCAGGTAAAACTGCGCAACCTGGTACGTTTCCTGAGTGACGGGGACAGGGCCAAGGTATCCTTGCGATTCCGCGGCCGTGAGATGGCCCACCAGGAGCTGGGGATGGAACTCCTCAAGCGGGTTGAAGCTGACCTGCAAGAGTACGGTTCGGTCGAACAGCATCCTAAGATGGAAGGACGCCAGCTGATCATGGTCATCGCCCCGAAAAAGAAGAAGTAATCAACAGGGCACGGCAGGCCTTCTGATTATGTTTATCAACTGAATGCGGAGTATCCGAACATGCCAAAGATGAAAACCAAAAGTGGTGCTGCTAAGCGGTTTCTGAAAACTGCTAACGGTATCAAGCACAAGCACGCTTTCAAGAGCCACATCCTGACCAAAATGTCGACCAAGCGTAAGCGTCAACTGCGCGGTAGCAGCTTGCTGCATCCGTCTGACGTGGCAAAAGTCGAGCGCATGCTGCGCCTTCGTTAATTTTTGGATCAAGAATAGAGGAAGTAACTCATGGCTCGTGTAAAGCGTGGCGTCATTGCCCGTAAACGTCACAAAAAAATTCTGAAACTTGCTAAAGGCTACTACGGCGCTCGCTCGCGCGTATTCCGTGTTGCCAAGCAAGCGGTAATCAAGGCAGGCCAATACGCCTACCGTGACCGTCGTCAGAAAAAACGTCAGTTCCGCGCTCTGTGGATTGCTCGTATCAACGCTGGTGCTCGTAATAACGGCCTGTCGTACAGCCGTCTGATCGCTGGCCTGAAAAAGGCGTCCATCGAGATCGACCGTAAGGTTCTGGCTGATCTGGCAGTGAACGAAAAAGCGGCGTTTGCTGCGATTGTCGAGAAAGCTAAAGCCACCTTGGCTTAAGTACCCCCGACAGTCATCCGGGCTCACCTTTCGTGAGCCCAGATGTTAAACGTCATAAATAGGGGAAGAGCCTTCAAGCTCTTCCCCTATTTTGTATCTGGAGTCTGTACATGGAAAACCTGGATGCGCTGGTTTCTCAAGCACTTGAGGCCGTGCAACACGCTGAAGACATCAATGCCCTGGAACAGATCCGGGTTCACTTCCTTGGCAAGAAGGGCGAGCTGACTCAGGTGATGAAGACCCTGGGCAACCTGCCTGCCGAAGAGCGTCCGCAAGTCGGTGCGCTGATCAACGTTGCCAAGGAGCGTGTAACAGAGGTTCTCAATGCTCGCAAAGCGGCTTTCGAGGAGGCGGAACTCAGCGCCAAGCTCGCCGCCGAGTGCATTGACGTCACTCTGCCGGGCCGTGGCCAGACCTCGGGCGGTCTGCACCCGATTACGCGGACCCTGGAGCGTATCGAACAGTTCTTCACTCATATTGGCTACGGCATCGCCGAAGGCCCTGAGGTTGAAGACGACTATCACAACTTTGAAGCGCTCAACATCCCAGGCCACCACCCGGCCCGGTCGATGCACGACACCTTCTATTTCAACGCGAACATGTTGTTGCGCACCCATACCTCACCGGTACAGGTCCGCACCATGGAGTCGCAGCAGCCGCCGATTCGTATTGTCTGCCCAGGCCGTGTGTACCGTAGCGACTCCGATATCACTCACTCGCCGATGTTTCACCAGGTCGAAGGCCTGCTGGTCGATCGTGACATCAATTTCGCCGACCTGAAGGGCACGATCGAAGAGTTCCTGCGGGTGTTCTTCGAGAAGGAACTGGCGGTGCGTTTCCGTCCTTCGTACTTCCCGTTCACCGAGCCTTCCGCCGAAGTCGATATGGAATGCGTGATGTGCAGCGGTAAAGGCTGCCGGGTCTGCAAGCAGACTGGCTGGCTGGAAGTCATGGGATGCGGCATGGTTCATCCGAACGTGCTGCGTATGTCCGGGATCGATCCGGAAGAGTTCCAGGGCTTTGCCTTCGGCATGGGCGCCGAGCGTCTGGCCATGCTGCGTTACGGTGTCAATGACTTGCGCCTGTTCTTCGACAACGACTTGCGGTTCCTTGCGCAATTTCGCTAGTCGCGCGTCCGTAACGAATCTATTAGGAGAGCAGGATGAAATTCAGTGAACAATGGCTGCGCGGCTGGGTTAGCCCGCAGGTAAGTCGTGACGAGCTGGTAGCCCGTCTATCGATGGCCGGTCTTGAGGTCGACAGCGTAACGCCGGCCGCCGGTGATTTCAGTGGCGTGGTAGTGGGCGAGGTGTTGAGCACCGAGCAGCACCCGGATGCCGACAAGCTGCGCGTTTGCCAGGTCAGCAATGGTTCGGAGACCTTCCAGGTTGTCTGCGGCGCGCCGAACGTGCGCCCGGGCCTGAAGGTCCCGTTCGCCATGATCGGTGCCCAGTTGCCGGGCGACTTCAAGATCAAGAAGGCCAAGCTGCGTGGTGTGGAATCCAACGGCATGCTGTGCTCTCAGGCTGAGCTGCAAATCGGTGAGGGCAATGACGGCCTCATGGAGTTGCCGGTCGATGCGCCGGTGGGTGAGGACGTTCGCACCTACCTGAGTCTGGACGATGCCAGCATCGAGGTCGACCTGACCCCTAACCGCGGGGACTGCCTGTCCCTGGCCGGCATGGCCCGTGAAGTGGGTGCCTTGTACGCGGCCAAGGTGCAGCGTCCGGAAGTACCGGCGATTCCTGCGGCGCATGACGAAGTGCGTCCAGTGGAAGTGCTGGCTCCGGCTGCCTGCCCACGTTACCTGGGGCGTGTCGTCCGCAATGTCGACCTGTCCAAGCCTACTCCGCTGTGGATGGTCGAGCGCCTGCGTCGCGCCGATGTGCGCAGTATCGATGCTGCAGTGGACATCACCAACTACGTGATGCTCGAACTGGGCCAGCCGCTGCATGCCTTCGATCTCGCCGAGATCAATGGCGGCATCCGTGTACGAATGGCTGAAGAGGGCGAGAAGCTGGTATTGCTCGACGGTCAGGAAGTGACCCTGCGCAGCGATACCCTGGTGATTGCCGACCATACCCGAGCCCTGGCGATTGCCGGCGTGATGGGGGGTGAGCACAGTGGCGTCACCGCCAATACCCGTGACGTATTCCTGGAAAGTGCCTTCTTCGACCAGATCGCGGTTGCTGGCAAGGCACGCTCCTATGGCCTGCATACCGATGCTTCCCATCGCTATGAGCGTGGTGTGGACTGGCAGCTTGCTCGCGAAGCCATGGAGCGGGCTACTGGCTTGCTGCTGGAAATCACGGGCGGCGATGCGGGGCCGATCATTGAAACGCTCAGCGAGCAGCATCTGCCATCCGTTGCGCCTGTCACCTTGCGCGCTGAACGCATCACTCAGATGCTGGGCATGGAAATCGACGGCCTCGAGGTAGAGCGTTTGCTCACCGCCCTGGGCCTGACTGTAACTGCCGATGGGGCAGGGCAGTGGCGTGTTGAGGTGCCGAGCCATCGCTTCGATATCAGTCTTGAGGTTGACCTGATCGAAGAGCTGGCACGTCTTTATGGTTACAACCGTCTTCCGGTTCGCTATCCGCAGGCTCGTCTGGCGCCTCAGGCCAAGGCCGAGGCCGAGGGTGACCTGCCTGCTCTGCGTCGTTTGCTGGTTGCTCGTGGCTATCAGGAAGCGATCACCTACAGCTTCATCGATCCGAAGCTGTTTGAACTGTTCAACCCAGGCGTCGAACCGCTGTTGCTGGCCAATCCGATTTCGGCCGACATGGCAGCCATGCGTTCCTCTCTGTGGCCGGGCCTGGTCAAGGCGCTTCAGCACAACCTGAACCGTCAGCAGGATCGTGTCCGCATGTTTGAAAGCGGCCTGCGTTTTGTTGGTCAGCTGGAAGGTTTGAAGCAGCAGCCGATGCTGGCAGGTGTTGTATGTGGCAGCCGCCTGCCTGAAGGCTGGGCGCAAGGTCGCGATGGCGTGGACTTCTTCGACGTCAAGGCGGATGTCGAAGCGGTACTGGGTTTTGCCGGTGCTCTTGATGCATTCACCTTTGTGCCGGGCAAGCATCCAGCGCTTCATCCTGGTCAGACGGCTCGCATCGAGCGTGATGGTCGTGAAGTCGGTTTCCTGGGGGCCATTCACCCAGAGTTGGCGAAGAATCTCGGCCTGGACCGCCCTGTCTATGTGTTTGAACTGGTCCTGAGTGAAGTGGCTCAAGGGCGTTTGCCGAAATTCCATGAGCTGTCGCGCTTCCCGGAAGTGCGTCGCGACCTGGCATTGCTGGCGGATCGTGACGTGGCGGCCAGCGCCGTTCTGGACGTAATCCGTGAAAATGCAGGTGAGTGGCTGACAGACCTCAGGCTGTTTGACGTCTATCAGGGTAAAGGTATTGATCCGCATAGAAAAAGCCTTGCCGTCGGCTTGACCTGGCAGCATCCATCGCGCACTCTTAACGACGATGAGGTGAACTCTACGACGCAAAATATCCTCACCTCGCTCGAACAAAGGTTGAACGCCACGTTAAGGAAGTGACGTATGGGGGCTCTGACGAAAGCTGAAATGGCCGAACGTCTCTACGAAGAGCTAGGCCTGAATAAACGCGAGGCCAAGGAATTGGTCGAGCTATTCTTTGAAGAAATCAGGCACGCTCTCGAAGATAACGAACAGGTCAAATTGTCCGGTTTCGGTAACTTCGACCTTCGGGATAAACGCCAGCGTCCTGGCCGCAACCCGAAAACGGGTGAAGAAATCCCGATCACGGCGCGCCGTGTGGTCACCTTTCGTCCAGGGCAGAAGTTGAAGGCCCGAGTTGAGGCTTATGCTGGAACCAAGTCATAACGACGAGCTCCCGGTCATTCCGGGCAAGCGCTACTTCACCATTGGTGAGGTCAGTGAGCTCTGTGCGGTCAAACCGCATGTGCTGCGTTATTGGGAGCAGGAGTTTCCTCAACTCAACCCCGTCAAGCGCCGCGGAAATCGCCGGTATTATCAGCGCCAGGATGTGCTGATGATCCGGCAGATCCGCGCGTTGCTTTATGACCAGGGGTTCACCATCGGCGGGGCGCGCCTGCGTCTTTCCGGCGATGAGGCCAAAGACGATATCACCCAGTACAAGCAACTGATCCGTCAGATGATCTCTGAGCTGGAAGATGTGCTTGTGGTGCTAAAAAAGTAATTCTCTGTTTTAAATACTTCCACTTTTCAAAAGCTTGCGGTATATTCCTCAACGTTTCCTGAGAAGTGAAACAGGTTTCACGCCTAGTCGGGGCGTAGCGCAGTCCGGTAGCGCACTAGCATGGGGTGCTAGGGGTCGAGTGTTCGAATCACTCCGTCCCGACCATATTTTCTGATTTAAATCAGTCACTTAAGCCGATCATCTAGATCGGCTTTTTTGTGCCTGCGCAAAACCCGCGCAATAATCGCGCAAAACTATTCGGTAATTTCGCTGATATTTAGGTTTGGAATTGCTTCTGACCAAACAATTTCGGCGTGGTCTTCCTGGTAGTTTTGGGTCATCGTCTCGCTGGAGTGGCCGGCGATCTTCTGACCATCTTTTCCGGCTTTCTGATACAGGTGCACCGACAGCGCCCGCACTTCATGGAAGCCCGGCATTTCCTCCTCTTTCCATCCCTTGTAGCAACCCGCCGCTTCCCGGGCCTCTTTGAAGGCCCGCGTCAAATATCGTTCTTCGACCTGCGTCCAGTGTTCCTTCAACGTCGTCAGCCCGTGCACTCTGACCTCACATGCTTGTGGAGAGGTGCGATCGATGCGATAGGGCGTCGGCGCCGAGAACGTTATCGGTAGAGTGAGATTTGTAGGGATGGGAATAGCATGCGAAATACTGGTTGCATGTACAGTATTTTGTTGAGATAGTGATCCTATTCCTCGTGTTCCAAAGTAGTGAAAGCCAGCTTGCTGCTGGTACTGAGCTCTTGGATCGAGTGAAAGCCCTGAGCTTCGAGCCATCGCCTTTGAGCGACATGAATGCGGAATTTCCCGCAACCAATCATTCCATTCAAAGGTAACAAAATGAACGCAGTAACTATGGGTAAGCACTTCACTACACTGCTCCCGAACGGGATTGTGGAGATTGTATCGGCAGCACAAAACACTGGTGGTCTGATCATCCAGACCGGTCTGATCGCCCCCTCGAGCGGTACCGTTGATCTATATGTAGGGCCGACCGGTTCTTCCCTTGCCGATTCAGCAATCATCTTCTCCGGCAACGGTTCTCATATCACGAATAGCAACTCGGAGGTTGTTATGCCATACCCGATTCGCATCCCTGCGGGCAAAGCGCTGTGGACATACTCGTCTACTCCGGGTGGCGCAATCGCATTGACATGGGATTTGCTGGCTTAACGGTGCCACCTGATCCATAAGCCTGGATGAAATAGAAAAGCCCGGACCTGTACCGGGCTTTTTTGTGCCTCTGAGGAAAGCCGCTACCGAAGTGGACGTTTTCCCGGATGTCTTTCGGATTCCCTGCGGCGAGCGCAGCCTCACGGAAGGCCTGGCTACTGATAAGCCGGCAAGTGCAGTACAACGGAAAAACACCGGCAGCCCGCGCACCCTACCTCACCATGCTGTCGGGGTGGCGCGAGACTGGTCCTGGCGAGGTCGATGCAACGGGGCGTCGGCGCTGAGAAGGTCTTTGGCCGACAGCGCAGGAAGACGCGCGCACCTATTCAGGCCCTGGCATCCGCCGGGGCGTTTTCGTTTATGCGCAAGTGCGATAACCTCGGCGTGGCCATTTGGCATTATCTGCAGAGGGATATGAATGCGCAGGAATAAAGATATCGCGTTGCAGTTGCTGAACATCTTGGCTGAAGAACCTGGCGGGTTCGCCATCCAGCGCTACGAACTGCGCCAGGAGTTTGTCAACAGCGCTTTGAGTTCAGGCCTCGGCATTTCAGACCTGCGGAGAGTGGCCGACTATCATCTTCACATTCTCGAAACGGCAGGCTTCGTAAAATTAACCAAAGATGAAGAGATAAAAGGGTGGTCCCAATCCGATTACTTTCAAATGACTTGGGCAGGACATGACTATCTAGAGTGCAACTCTCCTGGGTACATCCCCGAAAAGTGACCATCTGTTGAAGTTTTCAAGTTTGCCCTCCGACATTGCGCGGCGCTTTATGTTTTGTGAAGTGAACACAGCTAGGGTGGGCCTGGACGCGGTATTTGAATCGCCCCGGATTCTCTAGACACCTTGCAAGCTCATTGCGTAACGCTTTTCAAACTCTACTGGTGACAGCTGATTGTTGAAACCATGGTGGCGTTTTGCGTTGTAGAACATCTCGATGTAATCGAACACATCACTACGAGCATCTTCCCGTGTGGTGTAGATTTTCCGCTTGATCCGTTCCCGTTTCAGAAGCTGGAAAAAGCTCTCCGCCACGGCGTTGTCATGACATTTGCCTCGGCGGCTCATACGGGCAACTAAATTGTTCTCCTTAAAAAACTGCGCCAATCGGAGCTGCTGTACTGGCTGCCCTGATCGGAGTGAGCCATCACCTCTTGCGTCGGTTTACGCCTCCAAACCGCCATCAATAACGCATCGATGGCCAAATCACTGGTCATCTGCGACTTCATTGACCAGCCAACGACCTGACGAGAAAACAGATCCAGCACCCCCGCCAAATATAGCCAGCCTTCATACGTACGAATGTAGGTGATAAAGGCGTACCTCAGCCGCACTCCTTGGCAAAGTACGCGGCAGCCTTTTTTAATATGTCTCGCTCTTCAGTGACATGCTTGAGTTCCGCTCGCAGACGACGTAGTTCAGCGTGCTGATCATCGTCCTGCTGCCGTTCTTCTAGAGGTTTGTTGTAGCGCTTTCCAGGCATAGAGGCTATGCGTCGACACACCGGGACGAGCCGCTACATTTGCGACAGGCAGGTTCTTTTCGGTCACTTGATTGACCGCTTGGATTTTGAGTTCTTCCGTATACCGCGGGTTGCTCATGGCACCTCCTGATTGGCCGCATTCTAAGGCAAAGAGATGTCTACAAAACCCGGGGCGATTCATCGTGAGCGCGCGGTGCTTGAACTCTAGGTGACTAATTAGGTAAGCGCCGGTGTGCCCGGCGCGGCATCGTTACTGCTCCGAGGCCAGATAGGCCGCTTCAAGCTCCAGTAGTTTCTGACTTCTGTTCTTGATGCGTTTGGCAGGGATACCAAAGTAGATGCCCCATTGCTCTGTTGATTTGGTGACCATGGACATAGCACCCACAGCGCAGCCTTCGGCCAAGTCTACGCCCGGTAGCACCAGCGAAGAGGTGCCGACGATGACGTGGCGCCCGATGTTGATTGCAGCTTTAGCCTCATTCTTATAAGCGGCCGGTACGGTCGGATTGGTAAGTGTCTTGCCAGTGTAGTCGTCGGACTGGGCGAAAATCTGACAGCCATATGCCAGTCCGGAGAAGTCCTCCATCGTTACACCTGGTTCGCCACCGGCGACGTTGCAGAAGATAGCAATGTGTACGTTTCGGCCCAGGGTCACCGTGCCGGAGATGACGCAGAAGTCGTCGATCCGTGTGTTGTCCCCAATCGAAATTCTGTCGCAGTTGTAGATTGCCGCCTTGTCGCTGATCTTCACGTTTTTGCCGAGCTTCTTGAAGCCCATGTCAAGCAATTGTGTTTCAGTTAGGAATGCCATTCGCATTTATCCTTGTGATTAAGGTGTTTACGTCTTCCGCTGCGTAGCTGATTTTACAATCTAATGAATAGTGTGGGAGGGATAGCGCAGCGGTTTTACCCGCCGTCCTGCAGCATGGAAAAAAGACGGAACTTAGAAAGGGGCGATACGTTCTGGAGAGGGTCGAGCAATTGCTGGGATTTTCCCGGTAAATTGGGTCCCTGTCTTGGCCGCAAAATAGAGGGGCCCCTGGGGCATGTCTTGCTTTCTGCTGTTTTGATATACAGCAATCGTGCCGCGGAAGGTAGACAGGCGTGAGGCCACGAGCAGCGATTTCTGATCCTCTTCCCCTAATTATCAGACGTCCAGCGGCAGCTTGAAGATCTGACAACGATCAAACCCAAGCAAGGTTAGGGAGCTGGGCAGGAAGCTACCGCCCAAAAATACGCCCAAGAAGGATGTCTATTTGCTATCGCATGAATACAACACCGATCGGTATGCGTTCAGATCCGGAACCTATGAAAAACATGGAAGCGAGTTATGAGTCATTGGCTGGTCTCAGGGGGGATTTACCGTAGTTGCATCATTCGGGCTTCAGGGATGTTTGAGCGTTGTAGAAGGATTCGCAATATGCAGTTGCTGCAACTAGCGCACCCGCTGGTGCCTCTTTTGAAGTAAGAAACAAGAAGGGGTTGGTTGTCACTCTGGCATCACTCCAGGTACGGTGACTCTGAGTTCCGGTAATGGTTATTTCTCCGGGCAGGCTTATCTTTTGAAATTCAAGAAAGACGGCTATCCCGACACGCTGGTCAAGTTGGATACAAGCCTCAGTGGCTGGTACTGAGGCAATATATTGATCGGCAGGATGCAGGACATGTTGATATTCGATCCGCTATAGGGCACACCCATCGCCGATTAAGGCCCTGCCGTTTTGAATATCACATCGATCAACTCCTTGAGTGATATGCAACGTCAGAAATTGATCCACATCGGGCTCTTGGACATGGCAAGACCCGACTCGGCACTGGAAAGAGCTATGACAGGGTAGGTGACAGCCGATCTTCAAAGGTTGCTCGCCCAACCTTGAAAAACAGATTCTCCTGAGTACCTCCATTCACCTGCTTCAGAACGGTGTGCGACAACTGCCCGCCGATTTTCTCCATGGCTCGCTGTGAGCGGATATTCGAACCCGCAACATGGAACCAGACGGTGTCGACCCACTGAAAGGCGTGCCCGAGCATCAGGTACTTGAGTTCCTTGTTGGCACTGCCTCCCCATTTTTCGCGCGCCAGAAAGGTGTAGCCGATGGCAACTTCACGCTGGTCCTCGTTGAACTCGTAGTAGCGGGAGCTGCCTGCAACCTTGCCGCTGTCGCGGTCGATCACGATCAGGGTGCTCCTGGCCGCCAGTGCGTCGTCGAACCATTGGCGAAATACCGGCTCCTGATAGCGGGTCGAGCTTTGGTGCTGAGCCCAGATCAAGGGATCGCAGGCGACGCCATACAGCGCCGTGAAGTCCACGGCCTCAAGTGGGCGCAGTTCAAGTGATTCACCAACGAGCAGGGGCGAGAGGGGCAGCGATTGCATCAGTGGTCTCCAAAGGACGAATGCATCTGTTTCGTTGCGCGAGGCTTGCTGGATGAGCAATATGCTCCGGTTGCATCACGGCTACGCGGGAGCCGGAACCTTAACAAGGCTCTGGCAGGCCTGAATAGCGCGGCACGGCTGCTGTTGGCCGCGAGTATCCCTGATCGGTCTGTGGCGCATCACCTGGTCAACCCCGCGCAATACTCAACAAGCGCGCAAGCGCTCTGAGCACATCAATGGATGGCAACGCGACGATGAAATACCCCATTGGCCTGTTGGCATGCACGCTCTTACTGGCCTCGCCCGCGTGGGCGCAGGGCAAGCGGGTGATTCCGGGTAGCGAGCAGGTCGAGGCGGGTTATCTCTCGTCGCAATTGTTGCTGAAGCCCTGTACGGACGTGACGACGCTGGGCTTCAGCGCGGACGACAGCGCCCTGCACGATGCCGCCGCCGCGCGCCAGGCCTTGCCTGCGGGAACCTGCAACGACGCAGCGCTGGTGGAGAAACTGTTCAAGGCGCGCTTTGTGCAGTACGGCTCGATCACGCAGGTGTTCACCCCGTGGCAATTGGCACGGCAGGTCGACAGGCAGAACCGCGCCATCAGCCGTTGCCCGGATACCCAATGCCTGGGCCGCGAGCTGGATGCAGTGATTGCCGCGCTGGCGCCGGTGTATCTCGGCGCCCGCCGGGCCTGGCCCAGGGGCAAGGGGCTGTGCGCCAGCGAGCCGGTGGACAGCCCGGCGAACCAGGCCCTGGCGGTTCTGGGCGCCGACACCCGTCAGCAGATCAATGCTCAATGCGCGCAGGAGGGGGTGATTGCCACAACCTGCCACGGCCCCCATGGCCAATTGCTGTTCTTGAGCTGTGGCATGAGCGGCAATCAGGTCAATTCAAGCCAATGGCTTTATCGTGCCGGCAAGGCACACGCCGAGCCGCTGTTCGCCGTCGAGGATGGCCCCCTGGGCGTACTGGCGACTTCCTGCAACGGCATGCCCGACCTGATGACCAGTGCACGGGTCAGTGCCGGGGAGCACAACGACACCTTCTACCGGTACGACGGCAAGGCCTATCAGCAGGTGTATTCCTACATCAGCACCTTTGTCGGTATCGATGCCAACGGCAATGACCTGGCCATCGCCCAGGCCGGCGCACTGGCCAAGGTCGCGTGCCGCTAGGGGGCGCGCATTGCTCACAGCGCGCGGCAAAGATCAAGATTGACCTCCCTGGCCGACGCCCAGAAGATGCGGCCCTTCGTATCCAGTCTCGGGAGAGGGCATGCAGGCTCATGACGCTTACTTCACTATCGACGCCGAGGCGCTGCAGGACCGCTCCCTGGCCGAGCTGGCCGCCGGGCAGCCGCTGCCGCTGCGCTGCGCAGGGCTGGACCTGAGCGGCCAGGACCTGTCCCGCATCAGCCTGCCCGGGGCCTGGTTCGAACGCTGCCTGCTGACCGGCGCCGATCTCACCGCGGCCAACCTGATCAATACCCGCTGGACCAGCTGTCGCGGCGGCCAGGCCAACCTGCGTTCTGCAGTGCTTACCGATGCCCGTTTCGAACGCTGTGACCTGAACAACACGCAATGGCAGCGCAGCAAGGTGGCCCATGCAAGCTTCGATGGCTGCAAGCTCACCGGCGCCCACTTCGGCGACGTGTCGGCCCTGGGCCTGAGCTTTTCCGACTGCCTGCTCAACAGCGCCATGCTCTCGGGTATCTCGTTCTACAAGTCGCAGTTGCACAACATCGATTTCAGCGAAGCCGACCTGACCTACTGCGACTTTCGCAAGGCGGTGTTTGTCGACGGCGGCAGCCTGTCCATGGCCCGGGTCAACAATGCCCGCTTCGATGACGCCGACCTGCGCGAAGCCAGCCTGCATGGGCTGCGCCTGGTGGATGCCAAGCTGTTCAAGGGGGCGATCATTTCCCGCAGCCAGGCCGGCATGCTCCTGGCCGGGCTGGGCCTGACCGTGCTCTGACTAGAGCCCGGCCGCTGCGGGTTGGGCTTGCAGCAATTCGTCGAGCACCCCCATGAAGGCTTCCACCAACTGGCTGCGGCCCTGCTTGCGGGTCAGTACCAGCAACTGGGCGGTGGCGCTGGGGTCGGCGAGGGGGCGGTAAGTCACGCCTTTTTTCGCCAGGGTCTGGGTGCAGCGGGGCACCAGGGCAATGCCCTGGCCGGCGGCGACCAGGGCGATGATCGAGGTGATCTGCCGGCCGCTGGGGCCCGGGCGCAATGGCAGGCCGTTGCGTCGGTAGAGTTGTTCGATGGCTTCGTTGAGCCCCGAGCCGTAGTCGGCGGGAAACAGGATCAGCGGATGCTCGCTAAGCTCGGCCAGAGTCACTTGTGCCTGCGCGGCCAGGGGGCTGTCGCTGGAGATCGCCGCCACCAGCGGTTCGTCCCCCAGGGACAGGGACTGGATATCGCTCTGCTCGCTCGGCGGTTGCATGCGGCTCATGCCGATGTCGATGCGCCCGTCGACAATCTGCGACCACTGGCTGACCGAAGCACCTTCCACCAGGGTCAATTGCACGTCCGGGAAGCGCTGGGCGAAGGCCTGGATCGCCTGGCTGAACAGGTCCGAGAGGGCGATGGAACTGGCGTAGCCCAGGGCCAGTTGCCCGGCGCAACCTGCAGCCAGCTTGCCGGCCATGACCTGGGCCAGGTCCACCTGTTCCAGCACGGCCCGGGCGTACGGCAGGAAATGCCGGCCCTGGGCAGTGAGGGTCACGGTGCGGCTGGTGCGGTCGAACAGGCGAAACCCCAGTTCGGTTTCCAGGGCCGAAATCTGCCGGGTCAGCGGCGGTTGCGCCAGGTGCAGGCGCAGGGCGGCGCGACCAAAATGCAGCTCTTCGGCGACCGTCAGAAAATAACGCAACTTGCGTAGATCGAGCATCCTGTTCCCTGGGTATTGATCGGTCGGAATTCGGTATTGGTCTTGGCTTAGCGACGTATTTTATAAAGGCCTTTGGTCATAAAACGAGAGGTTTCATGAATTCGCGTCAGCATTGTGCGCGCATCGCCCTGTTTCTGTGTGGTTGTGCGGCATTTCTCAACCTGTATGCGACCCAGGGCATTCTCCAGGAATTTGCCCAGAGCTTTCAGGTGAGCATCCGGGAAGCCGGCTGGAGCATCACCGTCACCACCCTGGCGGTGGCCCTCACTGCGCCCTTTGTCAGCCGCTTTACCGGGCGTTTCGATCAGCGCCGGGTGATTGTGGTGGCCGCGCTGTTGCTGGCGGTGCCGGCGGGGCTGGCGGCCTATGCCGGCAGTTTTACCCAGCTGCTGGTCTGGCGCCTGGTGGAGGGCATGCTGATCCCGGTGGTGTTCGCCACCAGCGTGGCCTACATCGGCGACCGCTGGAGCGGCGGCACCGTGACCGAAGTCACCAGCCTGTATGTCGCCGGCACCGTGCTGGGCGGCTTTGCAGGGCGTTTTGTCACCGGTTTCATGACCGAATACGTGGGCTGGCGCGAAGCCTTTGCCTTGCTCGCGGGCCTGAGCCTGCTGATCGGGGTGGCCATTCATTTGCTGCTGCCGGCCAACCCGCCCCTGACCGCGCCCCGGGCATCCGGCGGCCTCAGTGCCCTGCGCGAGCTGTGCCGGCGGCCCTTGCTGGCAGCCTACGGCGTGGGCTTCTGCGTGCTGTTCTCGCAAGTGGCCACCTTTACCTACGCCGGGCTCTACCTGAGCCAGGCGCCGTTCGACCTGGGGGCCGCAGCCCTGGGCGCGATCTACAGCGTGTTCCTGCTGGCCCTGGTGGTGATCCCCATCGCCGGGCGCCTGAGCAAGTCGCGGCCCCAGGCCGAGCTGCTGGTGGCTGCGGCGTTGCTCGGGGTCTGCGGTTCGGCCCTGACCCTGCTGCCGTCGCTGTGGCTGATCGTGCTGGGCCTGGCCCTGAGTTCCACCGGAGTGTTCCTGGCCCAGGCCGCCGCCAACTCCTTTACCACCGCCACCGCCCGCCACAACAAGGCCGGCGCCGTGGGCCTGTACCTGACCTGCTACTACCTGGGCGGCAGTTTTGGCGCCGTGGTCCCGGCCCTGCTCTGGAGCCACTGGGGCTGGCAGGGCTGCGTGGCGCTGATCGTGCTGTTCCAACTGCTGTCGCTGCTGATTGCCTGGGGCGGCTGGAAGCCCCTCGAACCCCAAACCCCGGTCGCGGCTCGCGAACCGTCCAACCCGATAGATTCATCATCCAACAAGGAATACGTGAGGTGACCATGAATAACGTACTGACCCGGCAGAGCCAGTTGCTGAAGATTGTCGAACCTGTGTTGAACGACATGCCGGCCAGTGTCTTGAAGCATGCGCTGTTCGAGGCGTTCTGGAGCGAAGAGGGCGCCCTGGTGGACATCGAGCATGCCTTCGAGAAGCTCACCTCCCGTCGCCACGAGCCGGCGGTGCTGCGCAAGTTCTTCGCCAGCTGGTCGAAGACCAACAACTCCGCCACCAGTGTGTCCGGGCTGGCCAACCGCATCACCTTGCTGGCCCGCTCCGGGCAGGGCTCGGAAGCCGCCGACGGCCTGTACCGGGCCTGCGGCAGCCTGCAGCGGATCACCGATGAAGACCTGGGCGCCCTGGGCAATACCCTGCATTCGGACCTGTTCTACAACATGGCCACGCCGATCTGCGGCGATGACCAGTGGCTGCTCAAGGAAAACTGCCTGCCCTCGGCCCAGGGCTTCAAGGACTGGACGGATTTTCGCCGCCTGCGTGACCGCGACCTGCTGCAGGGGCTGCTGACCACCCTGATCCACGAGGTCTACACCCACGGTGAAGTGGAGTTCATCCACCCGCTGTACAAGCAGTGGTTCGTCCGCGACATGGGGGTGCCGGCAGAGAAGGCGCGCACCACCGTGGCCTGGGTCACGGTGCACACCGGCGGCACCGAGAGCAATCACTTCGCCCATGCGGTGGCGGCGGTCAACGAGTTCGTCGATGCCATGCAGGTGCGGGTCGACCCGCAGGCCGCGCGGGAAATCTTCGCCGAATACCTGCAGCGCAAGGCTCGGGTAATGCGCGACTGTGCCCAGCTGTTGCGTTGATGGCTCCGGCCCGGCCCCGGCAACGGGGCTTGTGGCTGACCCAGGCTCGCCTATCCTGTTGCTGATTGACCCTTCCTTTTCATTTTGCAGCCTGCCTCGACAATGAATGACCTGAAACATCACGCCTCCCCGGAGGCATTGCCGGCGTCCGATGTGTCGGTGCGCCGCCGTTCCCTGGTGGCCGGTTGCGGCGCCCACGCGGTGCATGACGGCCTGACTGACGTGATCTATGTACTGCTGCCGATCTGGCAGGCGCAGTTCGCCATGAGCTACGCCCAGATCGGCCTGCTGCGCGGCGCCTATTCCGGGATGATGGCCGGCTTCCAGTTGCTGGCCAGCCGTGGAGCCAAGCGCTGGGGACGCGAGCGCCTGCTGGTGGGGGGCACTGCCCTGGCCGGGCTGGCCTACCTGCTGGCGGGGCAGGCCGGGGGGCTGGGGGTGCTGCTCCTGGCGCTGCTGCTGGGCGGCCTGGGGGCCAGTACCCAGCACCCGCTGGCGTCCTCGATCATCACCGACACCCACGAGGCTGGCGGCGGGGTCAAGGAAGCGCTGTCCCAGTACAACTTCGCCGGGGACATCGGCAAGACCCTGATTCCCGGGTTGGTGGGGCTGCTGCTGACCGTGATCAGCTGGCGTGCCAGCGTGACCCTGATCGGCCTCCTGGGGCTGGCCGCTGCGCTGGCGCTGTGGTGGCTGATCCCGTCCCGGGCGGCGACCCTGGCCATGCAGGAAAAGGCGCCGAAGACGGTCAAGGGCCAGGGCTCGGTCGGCGGCCTGCGGGCACTGATCCTCACCGGCACCCTGGACAGTGCGGTACGCATGGGTTTCCTGACCTTCCTGCCGTTCCTGCTCAAGGCCAAGGGCGCCGGCACCGCCGGTATCGGCCTGGCCCTGACCCTGCTGTTCGTCGGTGGCGCTTTCGGCAAGCTGCTGTGCGGTTACCTCGGGGCGCGCATCGGCATGATGAAGACCGTGTGGATCACCGAGTTCACCACCGCCAGCCTGATCGTGCTGGCGGTGTTCCTGCCCTATGTGGGGTTGATGGTGATGCTACCGCTGCTGGGGCTGGCGCTGAACGGCACCTCGTCGGTGCTCTATGGCGCGGTGCCGGACCTGGCGGGGGCGGGCAAGCGCGAGCAGGCGTTCTCGCTGTTCTACACCGGCACCATCGGCGGCGGGGCACTGGCGCCGGTGCTGTTCGGCAGCCTCGGCGACGTCACCGGGATTCCCCTGGCGGTGATGGCCCTGGCCGCGACCCTGCTGCTGACCCTGCCGCTGTCCTGGTACGTGCAGCGTGGCCTGGACGCCGATGCCCGGTCCTTGCCCAGCCCCGGCTGAGGTCCCGCCAATGCATTGAAAGCGCAGGCCCGGAGCGGGATTGTCCGGGCCTGCTGCTTGCTGGTGGAGCGCTAGCCGCGCAGGCGCCATTCGGGCCCCGCGGCAGGGGCCGGCAGCGGCGCTGCCAGGGTCCTGGCCAGTTCGACGAAGCGCTCCAGGCAGCGCGACCCCAGGGGCGTGCGCCAACTGACCGTCTGTTCCAGCACATAGGGCTCGGCCAGCGGCACATAGACCACCCCGGGACGCTGCAGGGTCGCGGTGTAGTCGGGCACCACGGCCACCCCGCGCTCCGCCGCCACCAGGGACACCAGGGTGGTCATCTGTGACGCCGTGGGCCCCAGGCGCGGGATGATCCCGCTGTGGGCGCAGAGGTCCTCCAGGGCGGTGTTCAGGGCCGATCCGTAGGCGCTCGGAAAGGTCACGAAGGATTCCTCCGCCAGTTCGCAAAACCCCAGGCTGCTCCTGCCGGCGAAGGCGCTGCGCGACGGCACCGCCACCACCAGGGAATCGCGCGAACTCACCAGCGACTGCAAACCGTGGGCCGGCAAGTTGGGCGCCCCCCAGCCAAAGCCGATATCCAGGCTGCCATCGATCAACTGCTGGCGCTGGCTGGCGGTGGACACCTCGCGAAACGCCAGCTCCACCTCCGGCAGGCTGCGGCTGGTGTTGCGGATCATCTCGGAGAAAGCGTTGGACAGGGGAATCGAGCTGGCATAGCCGATGACGATACGGCCGATGGCGCCATGGGCGATCTTGCGCGCGGTGGCCTCGGCCTCGCCGACGGCACTGATCACCCCCCGGGCCTGCTGCAGGAACAGTTCGCCCTCCGGGGTCAGGCACACGGTGCGGGTCGAGCGTTCGAACAGGCGGATGCCCAGGCGCGCCTCCAGGGCGGCGATATGCCGGGTCAGCGGCGGTTGGGCGATCCGCAGGCGCAGGGCGGCGCGGCCGAAGTGCAATTCATCGGCAACGGTGACGAAATAACGCAGACGACGGAGCTCTAGCATTTCTTGTTTTTCCAGTATCAATCACGACGCAAACAGTATTGGCCGCTATTTGCGACTGTCATCAGAATGTAAGACGACCAGCCTAGACCAGCTTTCCAGGTTGCCGGGGGCACATGGGTACAGGCTCGGTTCACTCTGTTTTCCGATTGTTTTCGCAGGTACAAAAATGACAAGCAGCGAAGCCACGGCCGTCCGTTTTTCCTTGTCCCAGCGTGCGCTGGGCCTCAGTGCTCCAGGCACCTCGAGCATGCGCAGCAAAGCCAACGCCCTGAAGGAAAGCGGGATCAAGGTGATCAATTTCGCCGCCGGCGAATTGTCCTTCGATGCCTGCGAGGACATGCGCGCCGGGGCCATCGAAGCCATCGCCAATGCGCGCAACCGCTACACCCCGCCCATCGGCCTGCCGGCCCTGCGCGAGAAGCTCGCGCAACGGGTCAGCCAGCGCACCGGGGTGGAGTTCGCCGCCAATGAAGTGGCGGTCACCGCCGGGGCCAAGCAGGCGCTCTACAACGCCTGCATGGTGCTGCTCAACCCCGGGGACGAGGTGATAGTGCCCACCCCGTACTGGGAAACCTTTCCCACCCAGATCCGCCTGGCCGGCGCCACCCCGGTGTGCGTCCAGACCCGCGCCGACCACTACCGGCTGACGGTGGACGCGGTGCGTGGCGCGCTCACCGAGCGCACCCGGATGATCGTCATCAACACCCCCAACAACCCCACCGGCACCGTCTATGAACGCGAGCAACTGCTGGCCATCGCCCAGTTGGCCCAGGAGCGGCAACTGTGGGTGATGTTCGACGAGTGCTATCGCGGCCTGGTGCGCGAAGGCCACGAGCACCACAACATCCTGGCGCTGTGCCCGGCATTGAAAGGGCAGACGGTGCTGATCGATTCCTTCTCCAAGAGCCAGGCGGTGACCGGCTGGCGGGTCGGCTACGCCTGCGCCCCGGCGCCGGTGATCGCGGCCATGCACAACCTGCAGGGGCACACCACCTCAAACCCCAGCAGCCTGTCCCAGTACGCCGCGCTCAATACCCTGAACGCCGATTCGTCGCACTTTGCCGACCTGGTCAACCCGTTCCTGCAACGCCAGCTGCACGCCGCACGCACCTACCTCGACCGCCTGGAAGGGGTGAGCTATGCGCCGCCGGAAGGCGCCTTCTACCTGTATATCGATGTCTCTTCCCGGCTCGGCGGCTACTACCACGGCGAAGCGGTGCGCGATGTGGATCACCTGGCCGACCTGCTGCTGACCGAGGCGCACATCGCGGTGGTGCCCGGCTCCGGTTGTGGCGACCCCCACTGCATCCGCATTTCCTACGCCGTGGAATATGAGGAACTGATCGAGGGCCTGGGCCGTTTCGCCCAGTTCATCTCGGCGATCGTCATCGACTGAAGCGGCTCCCGGCAGCCCAGCCCCCAGCGGGATCAAGCCCGTTCCCGAGCCCGCCGTGGCCCGGGCCGGCGTCGTTCATCTTGTTGTCCGTGAAGTGAAGAACAATTACAGGAGAAAAACATGGAGAGTTCCCGCAAGGAGTTCATCGGCTACGTGCACCAGGCCCTGGTGGATGTCGAGGACCGCAACCTGGTGGAGGCCCTGCTGACGGGCTTTGAAAACCACCCCGACAAGCTGGACGGCTACTGCCTGACCTACCAGCGCATGACCTCGCGCAAGTGGTCCGAGGACTCGCTGTGCACCTTTTTCTGCGGCTGGCGCAGCCCGGATGGCGCGGCCCATGCGGTGTCCAGCATCATCGTGCGGCTGCTGCAGGAGTCCGAGGACCTGCCCGGTGATGACAACAAGCTCAAGCTGCTGGAGGCGGCCCGGCACTGCGGCGAGATCATCGTCGAGGACGTCGGCCTGGGCGAGATGCACGGCCATCCCCACCATTCCAAGCTCTACCACCGCATGGCCTCGGCCATCTGCGGCTCGGACAACTGGCGCCTGCAGGACAAGTACCTGAACCCCATCACCAAGGAGTTCTCCACCTGGGTCGGCGAGAAGCGCCCGCTGGCTCCGAACCTGGTGGAAGCCCTGGAGATGATGGCCCTGACCGAGCTGTTCAACACCGGCGAGTACAACCTGATGACACCGCTGTGGAAGAACTGGCTGCGCGAATCCTGCGGTTACCCCGCCGGGGAAGCCAACCGCATCGCCGGCTTCCTCAGCGTTCACTGCGGCGCCGTCGAGGCCCGGCATTTCCGCCACGCCACCGACGCCCTGAAGCTCTACACCCAGGCCACCGGCCAGCAGGTCAACTACCGGCGCATCGCAGCGCTGTCCGATGAGTACGTGCTGCGCGCCTGCCAGCACCTGGAGAAGATGGCCTCCGTACTCAAGGAATAAGCGCCTGCCAACCAGGCCGGGCAGGGCGCCTGCCCGGCACCGCAGGCCGGACCCTCATTCATTTATTGGAGAACTACCCACATGCGTCTTGAATCCGACTCGATGGGTTCCATTTCGGTACCGTCCAACAAGTACTGGGGAGCCCAGACCGAACGCTCCATCCACAACTTCCCCATCGGCCGTGCACGTTTCCAGTGGGGGGCGCCGATGATCCGCAGCATGGGCATCCTGAAGAAGGCCGCGGCCCTGGCCAACCTCAAGCTCGGCGAGCTGCCGGAAGCCATTGCGCTGCCCATCGTCAAGGCGGCGGATGAGGTGATCAGCGGGCAACTGGACGAGCATTTCCCGCTGGTGGTGTTCCAGACCGGTTCCGGCACCCAGTCCAACATGAACGCCAACGAAGTGATCGCCAACCGGGCCATCGAGATGCTCGGCGGCGAGCTGGGCAGCAAGAAGCCGATCCACCCCAACGACCACGTCAACCGTGGCCAGTCGTCCAACGACACCTTCCCCACGGCGATGTACATGGTGGTGGTGACGGAGATCTTCGAAACCCTGCTGCCGGGCGTCTCGGTGCTGCGCGACACGCTGTTCGAGAAGGCCGAGCAGTACCGCGATGTGGTCAAGGTCGGACGCACCCACTTGCAGGACGCCACCCCCATCACCCTGGGCCAGGAGATCGGTGGCTGGGTCGAGCAGATCGACTACGCCCTGGCGGCCATCCAGCACAACCTCACCGGCCTCTACGACCTGGCCATCGGCGGCACGGCGGTGGGCACCGGGCTCAACTCCCACCCGCAGTTCGGCGACGAGTGCGCACGAATCATCGCCGATCTCACCGGCTACCCGTTCAAGTCCTGCGCCAACAAGTTCTTCGCCCTGTCGGCCCACGATGCCCTGGTCAACACCTCGGCGGCGATCCGCACCCTGGCCATGGCCCTGATGAAGATCGCCAACGACGTGCGCTGGCTGGCCAGCGGGCCGCGCTGCGGCATCGGCGAGATCGACATTCCAGAGAACGAGCCGGGCTCCTCGATCATGCCGGGCAAGGTCAACCCGACCCAGTGCGAGGCGCTGACCATGGTCTGTACCCAGGTCTTCGGCAACGACGCCACCGTGGCCTTCGCTGGCAGCCAGGGCAATTTCCAGCTCAACGTCTACAAGCCGGTGATGGTGCACAACGTGCTGGAAAGCATCACCTTGCTGGCCGAGTCCTGCCGGGCCTTCAACGACCACTGCGCGGTGGGCATCGAGCCGAACCGGGCGCGCATCGAGGCCAATATCGAGAAGAACCTGATGCTGGTGACCGCCCTCAACCGCCACATCGGCTATGACAAGGCCGCGATCATCGCCAAGACCGCCCACCACGAGGGCAAGTCGCTGCGGGAAGTGGCCCAGCAGCTGGGCTATGTCTCGGCGGCGGATTTCGACCGCTACGTGGTGGCCCTGGACATGACCCACCCCTGAGCGAACCCGGTGTTCCCCAACCACAAGAGGCGTGTGAATCCCATGCAGGAAGCTGATATTCGCCGAACCAACCTGAGCCAGTTGCTGCGCCGCAAGCGCTGCCTTCGCGTGCTCGAAGCCCACAGCCCGATCTCCGCCCTGCTGGCGGAGCAATCCAGGCTGGAGCGGGGCAGCGGACCGAGCCTGGTCTACGACGCCATCTGGTCCAGCTCCCTTACCGACTCGACCCACAAGGGCCTGCCGGACATCGAGATCCTCTCGCCGAGCAACCGCTTGCACGGCATCCGCGAGATCTTCGATGTGTGTTCGTTGCCGATGATTTTCGACGGTGATACCGGGGGCAAGGCCGAGCACTTCGCCATCCACGTGAAGATGCTGGACCGGGCCGGGGTCTCGGCGGTGGTGATCGAGGACAAGTGCGGGCTGAAGAAGAACTCGCTGTTCGGCAACGCGGTGAGCCAGCTCCAGGACTCCATCGAGGAGTTCTGCGAAAAGATCCGCGTGGGCTGCGCCAACCGCAGCCACGAGGATCTGCTGATCATCGCCCGTTGTGAAAGCCTGATCCTCGACAAGGGCATGGACGATGCCATCGAGCGCTGCCTGGCCTATGTCGCGGCCGGCGCCGACGGGATCATGATCCACAGCCGCAAGAAGGACGGCCTGGAGATCCTCGAGTTCGCCCGGTTGTTCCGCCGCCACTGCCCGCGGGTGCCGCTGATCTGTGTGCCCACCAGCTACGCTCACTTGAGTTTCGACGAGCTGGAGGGGGCCGGCTTCAACGCGGTGATCTACGCCAACCACATGCTGCGCAGTGCCTACATGGCCATGCGTGATGTGGCGGTGGGGATTCTCGAGCATGGCCGGACCCTGGAGGTGGAGCCGCGGTGCCTGGGCATCGACGAGATCCTCGACCTGGTGCCGGGCACCCGTTAGGCACTCGCGGCCAACCCCCTTCGCAGGGCCGTGGAACGGGCGTGCTTTATCCGATTCCACTCCAAGATTCGGAACGTTCTGAATTCAGAATTTTCCTACAGACGCTGTGGGGGGCGCTGTCTAGACTCGCTCCCCGTTCGCCCGGCCAGCTACCACAGGCAACACGCTGAATGGCGGTGGTTGGTCAGGGCGGGCTGCAACACGGCTGTACCTGCCTGCCCGGTCCATGTTTCGCCTACTGCCCAGGCTGACCGGGTTGGTTCTACAGCGTGGGGCACTCATGGCCCCGGTCCCCGCATCCCCTCAACCTCTCATCGCTCCAGCCCCCTGATACCCGGCCATCGCCAGTGGCTCAGGGCAAGGTCTGGGCGCGGGCCAGGCTCGGTGCCTGCGCGCCATCCTCCCAGGCACCACCCAGGGCCCGGAACAGATTTACCTCGGCCAGCAACTGCGCCAGGCGGTCGTTGATCAGCCCTTGCTGGGCGCTGAACAGCGAGCGCTGGGCATCGAGGAACACCAGGTTGCTGTCGACGCCGATGCGGTAGCGGTGCTCGGCCAGGTTGTAGTAGTCCTGGCTGGCCTGCACCAGGCTGTGCTGGGCACTCAGTTGCTGCTGGAAGGTCTGGCGCGCGGCCAGGCCGTCGGCGACCTCCTGGAAGGCGGTCTGGATGGCCTTTTCATACTGGGCGACGCTGATGTCTTTCTGTAGCCGGGCGTAATCCAGGCTGGCCCGCAGGCTGCCGGCATTGAAGATCGGCAGGTTGATCTGCGGCTGGAAGGTCCAGGCCCCGGCACCGCCCTTGAACAGCCCGGACAGCTCCTTGCTGGCGCTGCCGGCGTTGGCGGTCAGGCTGACGCTGGGGAAGAACGCTGCACGGGCCGCGCCTATATTGGCGTTGGCGGCCTGCAACTGGTACTCGGCCTGGAGAATGTCCGGGCGCCGCTGCAGCAGGTCCGAGGGCAGGCCTGCGGGCACCTGGGCCAGCATGCCCTCGGCCAGCCCGCGCCGGGGCAGGGCGTCGGGCAGCGGCGCCCCCACCAGCAGCGTCAGGTTGTTCAGGTCCTGGGCCACCTGGCGCTGGTAGCGGGCCAGGCTGGCGCGGGCACTGTCGACGCTGGTGCGGGCCTGGGCCACATCCAGGGCCGAGATCTTGCCGGCGCTGCCATTGCGGGCGGTCAGGCGCAGGCTCTGTTCGTCCGCGGCCAGGGTCTTGCGGGTCAGCTCCAGCAACTCCTGGTCGGCACACCAGCTCAGGTAGGCCGTGGCGACATTGGCCACCAGGCTCAACTGCGCGCTGCGCCGTGCCTCTTCGCTGGACAGGTAGGTCATCAGCGCCTGCTGGCTGAGGCTGCGGATGCGCCCGAAGAAGTCCAGCTCATAGGCACTGATGCCCAGGTTGGCGGAGTAGCTGGAGCTGATCAGTGCCTTGCTGCCGGTCATCTGTTCCGGCAGGCGCTGGCGCTTGCCCGAGGCGCCGGCGCTCACCGCCGGGAACAGGTCGGCACGCTGGATGCGGTACTGGGCCTGGTAGGCCGCGACATTCAGCGCCGCCACCCGCAGGTCGCGGTTGTTCTGCAGGGCGCTGTGAATCAGTTGCTGCAGCAACGGGTCCTGGAACAGTCCCTGCCAGTCGGCCCCCGGGTTGCCGGCAGCGGGGGCGAAGGCTGCGCCCTGTGGGTACTGGGGCGCCACGGGAGCGGTCGGGCGCTGGTAGTCCGGGGCCAGGGAGCAGCCGCCGAGGGCCAGGGCCAGGGCCGCCAGGGTCAGTGGGGAGTTACGCATTGATCAGCCTCGTGACAAGGACATCCTGATGGCGGACAGCCAGGGGCGTGCGGGCGGTTTCAGGCGCCGACCATCCACTTGGCCAGCCCGTGACGGCCGCTGACCCCGAGCTTGGCGGCGGCGCGCTTGAGGTAGGTTTCCACCGAGCTGTTCTTGACGCTCAGGCGCTGGGCCATTTCCGGCACGGTGCCGCCGGTCAGCAACCCCAGGCAGACTTCCTTTTCCCGCGCCGAGAGGGTGATGTCGCCCAGGGACAGGCGCTCATCGAACTCCCGTTGCAGCGGTGTCTGCTGCAAGGCATCGGCGGGCTTGGCACTCCAGCTGCGCAAGTTCTTCAGGGCCTGTTGCCGGTGCAGTTGGGCGTGGCGTTCCAGCAACGGCAGCAGGGTCTGCGACAGGCTCTTGAGAAACGACAGTTCGGACAGGGAAAAGCCGCCCTGGTCGGGAGCCCGGTAGAGGGCGATGACACAGCGGCGATTGGCTTTGCGCGAGACCAGGTGGCATTGGTGCGCGGTGGTGCGGGAAGGGCCGCTGCGGGCCTGGGCATTCATTTGAATCAGCAGCGAGTCGTCCATTTCCAGCATCTGCTGCAGCAGCGGGTCATGGCGTCGCGGCGGCTCCGGCAGTGGCAGGTCCTTGTGCAGCCCGGCGCGCCCCAGCAGGGTAATGGCCAGGGGGCTGGCCTGGCGTTCGTCCAGGGTCCATTCGCTGAGCACCAGTTGGGTCAGAGGCACCAGCTTGTCCACCAGTTGCAGCATTTCGCTGGCGAACTGCGGGTGGCCGGAGCTGGAAATCAACTGCCCCAGTTCGAAGTAGAAGTGCGGGGTTTCCAGGTTCGCAATACTGCTGGTCAGACTCATATCCTTATCATCCTTGATCGAGACAAATCGCTGATCGACGCGCGCTTGCCGCGGCATGCCGTGGCAGATTCCCGATGAACCTGATCCAGTTCCCGGGCGTTGATTTAAGCCTATGGCTTTGCCTGGCGTCTGTAGGGGGAAACCGGGACATCATGGCCCTGCCAGGGCCTCGCCAAGGCTCTGGGTCAAGCCCTTGCGACGGCCCCGTCGCGCCCGCCGGCGGGGTGTTTCCCGGCGTCAAGGTTGCCCGAGGGGCAAGCCTGCGGTGGAACGCAAAAGCCCTCCGCAGGCCATGAGCGTCGTTCACGCGTAGCCAATTTCCTACAGCCGATTCAGCTGATCAGCAGAGCTGCTGCAACAGCCCGGCGCGGTGCTGCCCGAGGTGGCCGACCGGGGCCGGAACTGTCCGGGTTTCGGGTGACATACAGGCCCTGGGGCCGATGCTTAAATCCGCGGACGCCGGTGCCCGGGCCCATCACATGAGAAGGATCTTATGACGCATTTTTCCGCCGCAGCCGTGGGCGCTTTCGTCGCGCCAGTCACCCCAGCCAGCCACTGCCCGCCATGGGCCGGGCACCCCGCCCGGGGGCGCGCATGAACGCCGGTCCGGTACAGGCCCGGGGCCTGCCGCTGACCGCCGGGCAGCGCGATATCTGGCTCGACCAACTGAGCCGGGGCGACTCGCCGCTGTACAACATCGGCGGCTATGCCGTGCTCAAGGGGCCGTTCCGGCCCGAGCTGATGCAGCGCACCGTGGAGCTGCTGGTGGACAAGCACGACGTGCTGCGCACGGTGCTGTCCCTGGAGGGCAGCGTCGACGGTCTGCCCTTGCAGCACTTCGACCGGCAGTGGCCGGTGGAGCTGGTGTTCCATGACCTGTCCGCGGCGGCCGATCCGCTGGCGGCGGCCCAGGCGCAGATCCGCCGGCAGATGCAGCAGGCGTTCAAGCTCGACGGCGAACGGCTGTGCCGCTTCTCGCTGTTCCGAGTGGGCCCCGAGCATCACCTGATGGAAGTCGAGGCCCATCACCTGATCCTCGACGGCTGGGGGTTCGCCCAGCTGTCCCAGTCCCTGGGCGGGCTCTACAGCGCCCTGGCCAGCGGCGAGGAGCCCCAGGCCACGGCGCCGTCCTTTGTCGACTTCATCGAGGACGACGCCCGCTACCACCAGTCCAGCCGCTATGCCCGGGACCGCGACTACTGGCTGGACAAGTACCAGAGCCTGCCGGAGCCGGTGCTGCGCCCGCGCCACCGGCCCGCCGCCGACGCCGCGACCCCGGGGGCGACCCTGGTCCAGGCGTTCCCCGCGGCCTTGCACGAACGCATGAAGGCCCTGGGCAAGAGCACCGGGGCCTCGGCCTTTCATGTGCTGCTGGCGGCGCTGCATGTGTACTTCACCCGCACCCTGCAACGGGACGAATGGGTCCTGGGCATGCCGGTGCTGAACCGCCCCAATGCGGCCTTCAAGGTGACCCTGGGTTCCTTCACCCAGGTCAGCGCGGTGCGCATGGACTTCGGCCGCGAACTGAGCTTCGAGGCCCTGGTGGGGGCGGTGCGCGATGTACTGAAACAGGACTTCCGCCACCAGCGCTTTCCCCTGAGCGAACTCAACCGCGCCCTCGGCCTGCTGCGCGAAGACCGCGCGCAGCTGTTCGAGCTGTCGCTGTCCTACGAACTGGAAGACCTGGACTACCGCTACGGCGAGGCGGCGGCCTCGTCGGTGAAAGTCTCCAACCGCCACGAGCCCACGCCCCTGGCCATCCACCTGCGCAGCAACAGCTTCGATGACAGCGCCTGGATGCACTACGTCTACGACTCGGCGTATTTCCAGCCCGAGGAAATCGAGGCCCTGGCCGCGCGCCTGCTGCATGTGCTGGAGCAGGGGCTGGACAATGTGCAACTGCCGGTGGCCCGCTTCTCCCTGTTGCCTGCCGCCGAGCTGCGCCGCTTGCAGGCCTGGAACGCCAACGAACAGCCAGCCGCCGCCGAACAGCGGATTCACGCCCGGGTCGCAGCCTGGGCCCGGCGCACGCCCCAGGCCATTGCCCTGGTCGCCCAGGGCCAGGCCCTCAGCTATGAACAGCTCGACCGCCGGGCCAACGCCCTGGCCCTGCACCTGCGCGAGCTGGGAGTGGGGCCGGATGCGCGGGTGGCCATTGTCGCCCGGCGCAGCCCGGAAACCCTGGTGGGGCTGCTGGCGATTCTCAAGGCCGGCGCGGGCTATGTGCCCCTGGACCCGGCCCATCCGGCTGAGCGCCTGGCCTTCCTGCTGCACGACAGCGCACCGCGGGCGGTGTTGACCCAGGGCGCCCTGCGCCAGTGCCTGCCGACGCTGAACGTGCCGCTGATCGACCTCGACAACGGCCAGTGGCTGGATGGCCCGGGCGAGATTGCCGAGGCCGCCGGGCTGACCGCCGAGCACCTGGCCTACGTGATCTACACCTCCGGCTCCACCGGCCAGCCCAAGGGCGTGATGGTGGAGCACCAGAGCCTGTCGAACCTGGTGGACTGGCATGGCCGGGCTTTCGACCTCCAGGCTGGCAGTCACACCTCATGCCTTGCCGGTTTCGGCTTCGATGCCATGGCCTGGGAAGTCTGGCCGGCCCTGTGCACCGGGGCGACCCTGCACCTGGCGCCGGTCAGCGACGGCCCCGAGGAGCTGGACCGCCTGCTGGCCTGGTGGCGCGCCCAGCCGCTGGAGGTGAGCTTTCTGCCGACCCCGGTGGCCGAGTACGCCCTCAGCCAGCAACTGGGCCACCCGACCCTGCGCACCTTGCTGATCGGCGGCGACCGCCTGCGCCAGTTGCCTGCTGACCCCGGGTTTGCCGTGATCAACAACTACGGCCCCACCGAGGCCACGGTGGTCGCCACTTCCGGTGCCATCGAGGCCGGGCAGGCCCTGCATATCGGCCGGCCCATCGCCAATACCCGGATCTACCTGCTGGATGAACAGCAGCAACTGCTGCCCATCGGCGTGCCCGGCGAGCTCTATGTGGGCGGTGGCGGGGTGGCCCGGGGTTACCTCAACCGCGATGGGATGAATGCCGGACGCTTCCTTGCGGACCCCTTCAGCGACCGTCCCGGCGCGCGCATGTACCGCAGCGGCGACCTGGCTCGCTGGCGGGAGGACGGCAGCCTGGAATACCTGGGGCGCAACGACGATCAGGTGAAGATCCGCGGCCTGCGCATCGAGCTGGGGGAAATCGAGACCCGCCTGGGGGATCACCCGGCAGTGCGCGAGGCGCTGGTCCAGGCCCGGGACGGCCAGTTGCTGGCCTGGTTCATTCCGCGCCAGGCGGTCACGGCCCTGCAACTGCGGGAATTTCTGCGCCAGCAGTTGCCGGAGTACATGTTGCCCATGGCCTACGTACCACTCGACGCCTGGCCGCTGACCGGCAACGGCAAGCTGGACCGCCGGGCGCTGCCGGCGCCGGGGCCCGAGGACCTGATCAGCCGCGCCTACGAGGCGCCCCGGGGCCCGCTGGAAATCACCCTGGCCGGGCTCTGGAGCGAGCTGCTGCAGGTGGAGCAGGTGGGCCGCCACGATCACTTCTTCGAACTGGGCGGGCATTCGCTGCTGGCCCTGCAACTGATCCAGCGCATGGCCCAGGCCGGCCTGCAGGCCGATGTGCGGGTGCTGTTCGGCCAGCCGACCCTGGCCAGCCTCGCTGCGGCGGTGAGCACCGGGCAGGTCGTCGAGGTCCCGGCCAACCGCGTTCCGCCCGACTGCCAGCGCATCACCCCGGCGATGCTGCCCTTGGTGGAGCTGGACCAGGACAGCATCGACCGCGTGGTGGCCTGCATCCCCGGCGGCGCTGCCAATGTGCAGGACATCTACCCCCTGGCGCCGTTGCAGGAGGGCCTGCTCTATCACCACATGACCGCCGCCCGCGATCCCTACCAGCAGCACGCGCTGTTCGCCTTCGCCCGGCGCGAGGACCTGGACGCCTTCGCCCTGGCGCTGCAGGCAGTGATCGAGCGCCACGACATCCTGCGCACCAGCCTGGTCTGGGACGTGCTGGAGCAGCCGCTGCAGGTGGTCTGGCGCCAGGCCCGGCTGACGGTGCAAGAGTGGCAGGCCGGGCCCGGCGGCCATGTAGCGGAGCGACTGCGCGAGCACTTCGACCCGCAGCACAACCCGCTGGATATCCGCCAGGCGCCGATGCTGGCCCTGGCCTGGGCCGAGGACCGGGCCAATGGGCGCTGGATCGGCCTGCTGCGCTTCCATCACCTGGTCAACGACGCCACCAGTACCGCGGTGCTGCTGGCGGAAATCGCCGCCCATGTGCAAGGCCGGCAAGCCAGCCTGGCGCCGGCCTATGCCTACCGTGACTACGTGGCCCGCACGCGCCTGGGGCAGGCCGCCCACAAGGCGTTCTTCGAGGCCGGCCTGGGCACGGTGGACGAGCCGACCCTGGCCTTCGAACTGCAGGAACGGCCCGGGGAACAACTGGACCTGCAGCACGCCAGCGGCCTGCTGGAAGCCGAGCTTGGCCAGCGCCTGCGAACCCAGGTGCGCCAGCTCGGGGTCAGCGCCGCCAGCCTGTTTCACCTGGCCTGGGCCCTGGTACTGGGGCGTACCAGCGGCCGTGAGGACGTGCTCTTCGGCAGCGTATTGCTGGGCCGCCTGCAAGCCGGGGCGGGGGCCGACCGGGCCCTGGGCATGTTCATCAACACCTTGCCACTGCGCCTGGAGCTGGCGGGGCTGACGGTGGCCGAGGGGCTGGGCCAGGCCCAGCAGCGCCTCAGTGCCTTGCTCGCCCACGAGCAGGCGCCGCTGTCCCTGGCCCAGCGCTGCAGCGCGGTGGCGGCGCCGACCCCGCTGTTCAATGCCTTGCTCAACTATCGCCACAACCTCGGCGGCGACCTGTTGCAGGGTTTGCCTGGGGTCGAGTTGCTGAGCAGCGAAGAGGTGCTCAGCTACCCGCTGATGCTGGCGGTGGACGACCTGGAACCGGGGTTCCGCCTGGGCTGCCGGGCCCCGCGGCGGATCGGCGCGCAACGCCTGCTGGGCTACCTGAGCACCGCTCTCGAAGCGCTGGTGCTGGCCCTGGAACAGGCGCCGCAGACGCCGTTGCACAGCCTGTCGATCCTGCCGCCGGTGGAGTCGCGCTACCTGCTGCAAACGCTCAATGCCACCCGTTCGCAATACCCGCGGGAGCTGACCCTGCATGCCCTGTTCGAAGCCCAGGTGCGGCGCACGCCCGAGGCCATTGCACTGCAGGCCGGCGCGCGGCAACTGAGCTACCGGCAGCTCAACCAGCGCGCCAACCAGCTGGCCCATTACCTGCGCGAGCAGGGTGTGGGGCCGGATGTGCGAGTCGGGCTCTGCGTGCAGCGCAGCCCGGAACTGCTGATCGGCCTGTTGGGCATCCTCAAGGCCGGCGGTGCCTATGTGCCCCTGGACCCGGACTACCCGCTGGAGCGCCTGCGCTACCTGGTGCAGGACAGCCAGCCACTGGCGGTGCTGGTGCACCAGCCGACCCGCGAGCTGCTGGGTCCGCTGCCCCTGTCGCTGATCGACTTCGACCGCAGTACCTGGGAGCAGGCGCCGCAGCATGATCCCGTGGTGGCAGGGCTGACGGTTTCGCACCTGGCCTACGTGATCTACACCTCGGGTTCCACCGGTACACCCAAGGGGGTGATGGTGGAGCACCGCGGCCTGGGCAACCTGATGCACTGGAGTTCGCAGCTGTGTGGCGAGCGGGCCCGGGGCACCCTGCTGCAAAAGGCGCCGTTCAGCTTCGACGGCTCGGTCTGGGAGCTGTTCTGGCCCCTGGTCACCGGCATGCGCCTGTTGCTGGCGCGGCCCGACGGCCAGCGCGATCCGCTGTATCTGGCGCAATTGGTGCGCGAGGAGCAGGTGAGCATGATCAAGTTCGTGCCGGCCATGCTCCTGCAATTTCTGCAGCTGGAAGAGGCCGGCCAGTGCCACAGCCTGACCGATGTGTTCTGCGGCGGCGGCGAACTGACCGAGGCGATTGCCCGGCTGTTCCGCCAGCGCCTGCCCGGAGCCCGTTTGCACAACGTCTACGGCCCCACCGAGGCCACCGTGGACAGCAGCGCCTGGACCCTGGAGCCCGGGGCAGCGGTGCCGCCGGTGCAACTGCCCATCGGCAAGGCCATCACCAACACCCGGCTGTATGTGCTGGATGCCCATGACCAGCCGGTGCCCCAGGGCGTCAGCGGCCAGCTGCACATTGGCGGGGTCGGGGTTGCCCGGGGTTACCTGGGCTTGCCGCAGTTGCAGGCCGAGCGCTTTATCGACAGCCCCTTCGTCGCCGGCGACCGGCTGTACCGCAGCGGTGACCGGGTGCGCTACAACGCTGACGGCGACCTGGAGTTCCTCGGGCGCAACGACTTCCAGGTCAAGCTGCGGGGCCTGCGCCTGGAGCTGGGGGAAATCGAGGCGCGGCTGGCCAGCCACCCGGCCCTGCGCGAGGTGGCGGTGCTGATGCGTGGCGAGCGCCTGGTGGCCTATTTCAGCCTGCACCCCGGGGTGGCGGCGCCGGGGATCGAGGCGCTGCGGGCCCATGTCCTGGAGCGTCTGCCGGAGTACATGGTGCCGGCAGCCTATGTGCAACTGGCGGCGCTGCCCCTGAGCGCCAACGGCAAGCTGGCGCGCGATGCACTGCCGGAGCCGGGCCTGGAAGCGGTGCTGAGCCGCGATTTCGAGCCGCCCCAGGGGCCGCTTGAAACCACCCTGGCGCGGCTCTGGGCCGAGGTGCTGCAAGTGGAGCGGGTAGGGCGCCACGACCACTTCTTCGAACTGGGCGGGCATTCCCTGCTGGCGGTCAGCCTGGTGGCGCGGATGCGCCAGGAAGGCCTGCACGCCGATGCCCGCCTGTTGTTCAGCCAGCCGACCCTGGCGGCGCTGGCGGCCCATACCCTGGGCCAGTTGCAGCGCCTGGAGATTCCCGCCACCACCATCCCCCAGCTCAAGCGCCAGCGGCGTCTCTGAGGCCGCTGCAAGTGCTTTTCCCCGCGCCGGCCCCAGGGCCGGCGCGGGCCGTGGTGCCTCAGCGGGACAGGCCCCGCGCCATGTCCCGGCTTCCCATGTCAGCCCCGCTGCGGCGGATGTTTTAGCGTCTGCGAGCTGCCAGCAAGCCTGGCGGGCTCACTGTCCCTGGTGCTTTTTGCGCAACGGCGCGACAGCCCCGCGCGGTGCCTGGCAGCGGCGCTTGTCGCCCGTCCGGGCAGCGGGGCGCCGGTGAAAGGTTGCATCTGAAACAAGGACGTTCTCTTCAACCGTTTCCGAATTCTCAGGCAGGTTACAAGATGCAGTTCAGCGAATTGATGGCAGTGCTTTCGACCCTGGCGATCCGTCTTCAACGGGAACAGGAAGACCTGCTCGTCCAGGGCGATGACGAGGCGCTGGACGACGGGCTCTGGGACAGTCTGGTGCAGCACAAGGCCCGGCTCCTGGAACTGCTCGACGGCCAGGGCGGCAGCTGGCTGAGCCCGGCCTTCAGGATCACCCCGGACATGCTGCCCCTGGTGCAGCTGGACCCGCCCGCCATCGAGCGCATCGTCGCCGCAGTGCCCGGTGGCGCCGCCAACGTGCAGGACATCTACCCCCTGGCGCCGCTGCAGGAGGGCATGCTCTATCACCATTTGTCCGCCGCCCAGGGCGACCCCTATGTGCTGCAGGCGCGCTTCGCCTTTGCCAGTGCCGAGCGACGGCAAGCCTTCGCCGAAGCCTTGCAATGGGTCATCGACCGCCACGACATCCTGCGTACCGCCATCGCCTGGGAAAGCCTGGATGAGCCGTTGCAGGTGGTCTGGCGCCAGGCGCCGCTGGTGATCGAGGCCGTGGCGCTGGACCCGGCCGACGGCGATGTGCTCGGCCAGTTGCAGGCCCGCTACGACTCCCGGCACTTTCGCCTGGACCTGCGTCAGGCGCCGCTGCTGCGCCTGGTGCACGCCGAGGACCCGGCCAACCAGCGCCAGGTGGCGCTGCTGCTGTTCCATCACCTGGCCCTGGATCACTCCGCGCTGGACCTGGTACGCCAGGAAATCCACGCCCGCCTGCAAGGGCACAGCGAGCGCCTGCCGGCCCCGGTACCGTTTCGCAACCATCTGGCCCAGGCCCTGGCAAGCCGCAGCGAGGCGGCCCACGAACGCTTCTTTCGCGAGATGCTCGGCGATATCGACGAGCCGACCCTGCCGTGCGGCCTGGGGGATGTGCAGGGCGCCGGGCGGGTGATCGAAGAGGCCCGGCTGACCCTGGACCGCGAGCTCAGCCAGCGCCTGCGGGCCCAGGCCCGGCAGCTGGGGGTGAGCAGCGCCAGCCTGATGCACCTGGCCCTGGCCCGGGTGCTGGGCCAGCTGTCGGGGCGCGAAGCGGTGGTGTTCGGCACCGTGCTGCTGGGCCGCATGGAGGCCGGCGAAGGCGGCGAGCGGGCCCTGGGCATGTTCATCAACACCTTGCCGCTGCGGGTGGATGTCGGCGCCCAGGGCGTGCGCGCCGGGGTCCTGGCCACCCATCAGCGGCTCAGTGCCTTGCTCGCCCATGAGCATGCGTCCCTGGCCCTGGCCCAGCGCTGCAGCGGGGTCAGTGCGCCGACGCCGCTGTTCAGCGCCATGCTCAACTACCGCCACAGCCACGCCGCCGATGGCGCCCAGGTGCAGGAGGTGGCCCCGGGCATCCAGGTGCTGGGCGCCGAAGAACGCACCAACTACCCGCTGACCATCAACATCGATGACCTGGGAGAGGATTTTTGCATCACCGCCCTGGTGGATCGGCAACTGGGCGCCGAGCGCATCGCCGGCTACCTGCTGACCGCCCTGGAGAGCCTGGCCCTGGCCTTGCAGAGCACTCCGCAGGCACCGCTGTACAGCCTGGAGATGCTCCCGGCCAGCGAGCGCCGCTACCTGTTGCAGGGCCTGAACACGCCGCTGGGGCACTACCCGGACAGCCCGCTGATCCACCAGCAGGTGGAAGCCCAGGCCCGGGTCCAGCCCGAGGCCCCGGCGCTGCTGTTCGGCGAGCTGCGGCTGAGCTACGGCGAGCTCAACCGGCGCGCCAACCAGGTGGCCCACCGTTTGCTGGCGCTGGGCGTACGCCCGGACCAGCGGGTGGCGATCTGTGTCGAGCGCGGCGTGGAAATGATCGTTGGCCTGCTGGGCATCCTCAAGGCCGGCGGCGCCTACGTGCCCATCGACCCGGCCTACCCCCGCGAGCGCATCGCCTACACCCTGCAGGACAGCGACCCGGTGGCGCTGCTGGTGCAGGCCGGCACCCAGTCCCTGGTGGCCGACCTGCGGGTGCCGCTGATCGACCTCGACAGCCGCACCCTGGCCCATGAAGCCCAGGACGACCCCGAAGTGCCGGGGCTGACCCCGGCCCACCTGGCCTATGTGATCTACACCTCGGGCTCCACCGGCCTGCCCAAGGGGGTGATGGTGGAGCACCGCAACGTGGCCCGGCTGTTCAGCGCCACCCGTGACTGGTTCGACTTCAACTGGCGGGACGTGTGGGCGCTGTTCCATTCCTTCGCCTTCGATTTCTCGGTGTGGGAGATCTGGGGGGCGCTGGTGCATGGCGGCCAGTTGCTGGTGGTGCCCCAGGCCGTCAGCCGTTCGCCGGATGACTGCTACCGGCTGCTCTGCGAAGCCCGGGTGAGCATCCTCAACCAGACCCCCAGCGCCTTCCGTTCGCTGATCGCGGCCCAGGACCAGAGCCCCCTCAAGCACTCCCTGCGCCAGGTGATCTTCGGCGGCGAGGCCCTGGAACCGGGGATGCTCAAGCCCTGGTATGCCCACCTGGAAAACGTCGGCACCCAGCTGGTGAACATGTACGGCATCACCGAAACCACGGTGCACGTGACCTATCGCCCGTTGCAGGCGGCGGACGCCCAGCTGGTGGGCAGCAGCCCCATCGGCCGGCGCATTCCCGACCTGCAACTGTATGTGCTCGATGCCCACCGCGAGCCGCTGCCCAGTGGCGTGGTGGGTGAGTTGTATGTGGGCGGCGCCGGGGTTGCCCGGGGCTACCTCAACCGCGATCAGCTGACCGCCGAGCGCTTTATCGCCGACCCCTTCAGCCACGAGCCGGGGGCGCGGCTGTACAAGACCGGCGACCTGGCGCGCTGGCGCAGCGACGGCAGCCTGGAGTACCTGGGGCGCAACGATGACCAGGTGAAGATCCGCGGCTTTCGCATCGAGCTGGGGGAGATCGAGGCCCGCCTGGCGGCCTGCGACGGCGTGCGCGAAGCGGTAGTGATCGCCCGGGAAGACACCCCGGGGGACAAGCGCCTGGTGGCCTATGTGATCCCCCGGCCGGGGGCCGCTGCCAGCGCTGCGCAACTGCGCGAGCAACTGCAACAGAGCCTGGCCGAGCACATGCTGCCCAGCGCCTTTGTGACGTTGCAGGCCTGGCCCCTGACCCCCAATGGCAAGCTCGACCGCAAGGCCCTGCCGGCGCCGGACAGCCAGGCCCTGGCGCGGCGTGAATATGCAGCGCCCCAGGGCGAGGTGGAACAGGCCATCGCGACGATCTGGCAAGAGCTGCTGGGCTTGCCGCAGGTCGGGCGCCAGGACAACTTCTTCGAGCTGGGCGGGCACTCGCTGCTGGCGGTCAAGCTGATGGAGCGCATGCGCCAGGTGGACCTGTGCGCCGATGTGCGGGTGCTGTTCGGCCAGCCGACCCTGGCCGCGCTGGCGGCGACCGTGGGCGGGCAGCGCGAGGTGCAGGTGCCAGCCAACCGCATCGCCGCCGATTGCCGCCACATCACCCCGGACCTGCTGCCCCTGGCGGACCTCGATCAGGCCGCCATCGACCGGCTGCTGGCGCGGGTGCCCGGCGGCGCCGCCAACGTCCAGGACATCTATGCCCTGGCGCCCTTGCAGGCGGGGATCCTCTATCACCACCTGAGCAGCGCCGAGGGCGATCCCTATGTGCTCCAGGTGCAGTTCGAATTTGCCGGCGAAGACGCCCTGCAAACCTTCACCCTGGCCTTGCAGCAGGTCATCGCGCGCCACGACATCCTGCGCAGCAGCATGGCCTGGGAAGGCCTGGAACAGCCGGTGCAGGTGGTCTGGCGCCAGGCGCCCCTGGACATTCAGGTGGTCGAGACGGACCCGGCCCAGGGCCCGGTGCTGGAGCAGCTGCAGGCGCGTTTCGACCCCCGTCGCTACCGCCTGGACCTGAGCCGGGCGCCGCTGCTGCAACTGGCCTGCGCCGCGGACCCGGGGCAGCAGCGCTGGCTGGGCCTGCTGTTGTTCCACCACCTGGCCCTGGACCACAGCTCCCTGGAGGTGTTGGTGGAGGAGATCAGCGCGGTGCTGCAGGGCGCCGCCGCGCAGTTGCCGGCGCCGGCACCGTACCGCAACTATGTGGCCCAGGCGCGCCTGGGCCATGGCGAGGAGCAGCACCAGGCGTTCTTCCGCGAGATGCTGGCGGACATCGACGAGCCGACCCTGGCCTTCGGCCTGCAGGACGTGCAGCGCGACGGCAGCGGCATCCGGGAGCGTCAACTGCGCCTCGACCCGGCGCTGTGCCGGCGCCTGCGGGAGCAGGCGCGGCACCTGGGAGTGAGCCTGGCCAGCCTGCTGCACCTGGCCTGGGGCCGGGTGCTGGGGCAACTGGCGGGCCGCGATGACGTGGTGTTCGGCACCGTGCTGCTGGGAAGGATGCAGGGCGGCGCCGGTGCCGACCGGGCCCTAGGCATGTTCATCAACACCTTGCCGTTGCGGGTCAGTGTCGGGGAGCAGGGTGTGGCCGAGGCCTTGCGCGCCACCCATGCCCGGCTGGCCCGATTGCTGGGCCACGAGCACGCCTCCCTGGCCCTGGCCCAGCGCTGCAGCGGCGTGCCGGCATCGCTGCCCCTGTTCAACAGCCTGCTCAACTACCGCCACAGCGCTGCCGACACCGCGCAGCAGGGGCCGGCGAGCTGGGAGGGGATCCGCGTGCTCGACTCCCGGGAGCGCAGCAATTACCCCCTGGCGCTGAATATCGACGATGACGCCCACGGCCTGCGCCTGACCGTGCAGGCCGTGGCGCAGGTGGACGGCGATCGGGTCTGTGGCTACCTGCAGTGCGTGCTGGAACACCTCGCCCAGGCCTTGGAGCAGACCCCGGCCCTGGCCCTGGAGAACATCCCGGTACTGCCGGCGGCCGAGCGCCGCCAGGTATTGCTGGAGTTCAATGCCAGCACCCGCGACTACCCGCGCCAGCACACCGTGCACCGGCTGTTCGAGGCCCAGGCCCAGGCCCACCCGCAGCGGGTGGCGGCGGTTGAAGGCCAGGCGCAGCTCAGCTACGGCGAGCTCAATACCCGGGCCAACCAGTTGGCCCGGCACCTGCTGGAGCTCGGGCTGCAGCCCGGCGACCGGGTGGCGATCCTGTTGCCCCGGTCCCTGGACCTGCTGGTGAGCCAACTGGCCGTCTGCAAATGCGCCGCGGCCTATGTGCCCCTGGATATCAACGCCCCGGCCCAGCGCCAGGCCTTCATGGTGGAAGACAGCGCCAGCGTGCTGCTGCTCAGCCGCAGCGACCAGGTGCTTGCGTGCCCGGCCAGAAGGGTCGACCTGGACCGCCTGCAACTGGCGCCATTGCCCGGGCACAACCCGGACCTGGCGCAGTCGTCCGAGACCGTGGCCTACATCATGTACACCTCCGGCTCCACCGGCGTGCCCAAGGGCGTGCAGGTGCCGCACCGGGCCATCAGCCGCCTGGTGCTCAACAACGGCTATGCCGACTTCAACCCCGAGGACCGGGTGGCCTTCGCCTCCAACCCGGCCTTCGACGCCAGCACCATGGATGTCTGGGGCGCCTTGCTCAATGGCGGCCGGGTGCTGGTGATCGATCACTACACCCTGCTGGAACCTGCGCGTTTCGGCCGGGCCCTGAGCACGGCCGGGGCCACGGTGCTGTTTGTCACCACGGCGCTGTTCAACCAGTACGTGCAACTGATTCCCGAGGCCCTCAAGGGCCTGCGGATTCTCCTCTGCGGCGGCGAGCGTGCCGACCCGGCGGCCTTTCGCCGCCTGCTGGCGCTGGCGCCGCGGCTGCGCCTGGTGCACTGCTACGGCCCCACCGAAACCACCACCTACGCCACCACCCATGAAGTCACCGCCCTGGCCGATGACGCCGAGCACGTGCCCATCGGCCGGCCGATCGGCAACACCCGGGTGTATGTCCTGGACGCCCAGCAGCGGCCGCTGCCCATCGGTGCCCCGGGGGAGATCGTGATCGGCGGCGACGGCGTGGCCCTGGGTTATCTCAACCGCCCCGAACTCAACGCCGAGAAATTTATCCGCGACCCTTTCAGCGAACAGCCCGGGGCCTTGCTGTACCGCACCGGGGACATTGGCCGCTGGCTGGGCAACGGCCTGCTCGAATGCCTGGGACGCAACGACGATCAGGTGAAGATCCGTGGCCTACGCATCGAACTGGGGGAAATCGAGGCGCGCCTCACTGCCTGCGCCGGGGTCAAGGAGGCCGTGGTCCTGGCCCGGGAAGACGAGCCCGGGGACAAGCGCCTGGTGGCCTACTACACCCTGCAGGCGGACGCCGCGCCGCTGCCGGCCGAAGCCCTGCGCGCGGCCCTGCAGCAGCAACTGCCGGACTACATGGTGCCCCTGGCCTACGTGCAGTTGCAGGCCTTGCCCCTGACCAACAACGGCAAGCTGGACCGCAAGGCGCTGCCGGCGCCGGCCCCGTCGGCCCTGCTCAGCCGTGAATTCGTCGCCCCCCGGGGCGAGGTGGAAATCGCCCTGGCGCGGATCTGGAGCGAGCTGCTCAAGGTGGAGCAGGTGGGGCGCCACGACCACTTCTTCGAACTGGGCGGGCACTCGCTGCTGGCGGTGAGCCTGATCGAGCGCATGCGCCAGATCGGCCTGAGCGCCGATGTGCGGGTGCTGTTCAGCCAGCCGACCCTGGCCGCCCTGGCCGATGCCGTGGGCAGCGGTCGGGAAGTGCAGGTGCCGGCCAACCTCATCAGCGCTGATTGCCCGCGCATCACCCCGGACCTGCTGCCCCTGGTGGAACTGGACCAGGAGGCCATCGACCGGGTGCTGGCCAGCGTGCCGGGCGGTGTGGCCAATGTGCAGGACATCTACCCCCTGGCGCCGTTGCAGGAGGGCATTCTCTATCACCACCTGAGCGCCGGGCAGGGCGACCCCTACCTGCTGCAATCGCGCCTGGCCTTCGACAGCCTGGAGCGCCTGCAGCGTTTCGCCGGGGCCCTGCAGCAGGTCATCACGCGCCATGACATCCTGCGCACCGCGGTGCTCTGGGAAGGCCTGCCACAACCGCTGCAAGTGGTCTGGCGCCATGCCGAGCTCCGGGTCGAGGAACAGCACCTGGACCCGGCCGAGGGTGACCTGCTGGCGCAGTTGCAGCAGCGCTTCGACGCCCGTCACTGGCGCCTGGACCTGGCCCAGGCGCCGCTGATCCGCCTGGTCTATGCGCGAGAGCCCGGGCAGCAGCGGGTGCCGGCGATCCTGCTGTTCCACCACCTGGCCCTGGATCACACCGCCATGGAGGTGATCGGCGAGGAAATGCGCGACCTGCTGTTCGACCGCGCGCAGCACCTGGGCACACCGGTGCCGTACCGCAACTATGTGGCCCAGGCACGCCTGGGTGCCGGGCAGGCGGAACACGAGGCGTTCTTTCGCGACATGCTCGGGGACATCGACGAGCCGACCCTGGCCTTCGGCGTAGAGGATGTACAGGGTGACGGCCTGGGTATCGAAGAGGCCGAGCTGGTGCTGCCCGAGGCCCTGAGCCAGCGCCTGCGGCAACAGGCGCGGCACCTGGGGGTGAGCGCCGCGGCCCTGATGCACCTGGCCTGGGGCCTGGTGCTGGGGCAGTTGGCCAACCGTCGCCAGGTGGTGTTCGGCACCGTGCTGATGGGCCGCATGCAGGGCGGCGCGGGCGCCGACCGCGCCCTGGGGGTGTTCATCAATACCCTGCCGCTGCGGGTCGATGTGCAGGGCAGCGTGCGTGCCGCGGTCAAGGCCACCCACGCCCGGCTCAGCGCCTTGCTCGGCCATGAGCACGCCTCCCTGGCCCTGGCCCAGCGCTGCAGCGCGGTGGCGGCCGGCGCGCCGCTGTTCAACACCTTGCTCAACTACCGCCACAGCGTGCCGAACACGGCGGCGCCGGACGGCCTGGATATCTGGCAGGGCGTCGAACTGCTGGGGGGCGAGGAGCGCAGCAACTACCCGCTGAGCCTCAGCGTCGATGACCTGGGCGAAGGCTTCAGCCTGGCGCTGCTGGCCCAGGCCGGAATCGGTGCGCAGCGTGTCGGCGCTTATATGCAAAGTGCCCTGGAGCAACTGGCCCAGGCCCTGGAACACAACCCGCAGGCGGCCCTCGAACAGTGCTCGGTGCTGCCGCCACAAGAGCGCGAGCAACTGCTGGAGGGCTGCAATGCCAGCACCGCCGACTACCCCCGCGGGCAGACCCTGCACGGGTTGTTCGAGGCGCGAGCGGCACAGGCTCCCGACGCTGTGGCGCTGGTGCAGGGGCCGTTGCGCCTGAGCTACCGCCAGCTCAACCAGCAGGCCAATCAGCTGGCCCGGCAACTGCTGGAGTTGGGCGTGCACCCAGACGATCGCGTGGCCCTGTGCCTGCAACGCGGGCCGCACTTGTTGCGGGGCATGCTGGCGGTCCTCAAGGCCGGGGCGGCCTATGTGCCCATCGACCCGAGCCTGCCGGCCGAACGCATCACCTACCTGCTGCAGGACAGCGCGCCGCTGGCGGTGCTGGTGCAAAGCGCCACCCGCGAGCTGCCGGGCAGCCTTGCGGTGGTGTCGATCGATCTCGATGGGGTTGCCTGGCAGGAGGCCGAGCTGGGCAACCCGCTGCTGCCGCACCTGACCCCGGCGCACCTGGCCTATGTGATCTACACCTCCGGTTCCACTGGCCTGCCCAAGGGCGTGATGGTGGAACACCAGAGCCTGGAAAACCTGGTGCACTGGCACTGCGCGAGTTTCGACCTGGGCCCGGGGCGGCACAGCTCCAGCGTCGCCGGCCTGGGCTTCGACGCCATGGCCTGGGAGGTCTGGCCGACCCTGTGCAGCGGCGCGACCCTGCACCTGCCGCCCGCCGATGTGGGCAGCCAGGATATCGAAGCGCTGCTGCACTGGTGGCGCGCCCAGCCCCTGGATGTCAGCTTCCTGCCGACCCCGGTGGCCGAATACGCCTTCAGCCAGGGGCTCGGCCACCCCACACTGGACACCTTGCTGATCGGTGGCGACCGCCTGCGCCAGTTCGCCGCCGACCCGGGTTTTGCAGTGATCAACAACTACGGCCCCACCGAAGCCACGGTGGTGGCCAGCTCCGGGCGGATCGAGGCCGGTAGCGCCCTGCATATCGGCCGGCCCGTGGCCAATGCGCGGCTCTACCTGCTGGACGAACTGCAGCGCCCGGTGCCCCAGGGGGTCAGTGGCGAGCTGTATGTGGCGGGGGCCGGGGTGGCCCGGGGTTACCTCAACCGCCCGCAAATGACCGCTGAACGCTTTCTCAACGACCCCTTCAGCGCCGAGCCCGAGGCACGCATGTACCGCACCGGTGACCTGGCCCGCTGGCGCGCCGACGGCAACCTCGACTACCTGGGGCGCAACGACGACCAGGTGAAGGTGCGCGGCATGCGCATCGAACCTGGGGAAATCGAGGCGGCGCTGCTCACCCATCCGGCCCTCAAGGAAGCCCTGGTGCTGGTCCGCGAGGGGCGCCTGCTGGCCTATTTCACTTCCCGTACCGAGGGCGTGCAAGCCGCCGCCGAAGACCTGCGCGACCACCTGCAAGGCCGGCTGCCGGACTACATGCTGCCGGTGGCCTATGTGCGCCTGCCGGCCATGCCCCTGACCGCCAACGGCAAGCTCGACCGCAAGGCCCTGCCACCGCCGGGGGAAGAGGCCTGGCTGAACCGGGAATTCGTGGCCCCCGAAGGCGAGGTGGAACAGGCCCTGGCGCGGATCTGGAGCGAGGTGCTGCAGGTGGAGGCGGTGGGGCGCCATGATCACTTCTTCGAACTGGGCGGGCATTCGCTGCTGGCGGTGAGCCTGATCGAACGCATGCGCCAGATCGGCCTGGACGCCGACGTGCGGGTGCTGTTCGGCCAGCCGACCCTGGCTGCGCTGGCGGCTGCGGTGGGCAGTGGCCGCGAGGTCGCGGTCCCGGCCAACCGGATCACCGCGGATTGCCCGCGCATCACCCCGGATCTGCTGCCGCTGGTGGAACTGGAGCAGGAAGCCATCGACCGAGTGGTGGCCAGCGTGCCCGGCGGCGTGGCCAACGTGCAGGACATCTACCCCCTGGCGCCGTTGCAGGAGGGCATCCTCTATCACCACCTGAGTGCCCGGCAGGGCGACCCCTACCTGCTGCAATCGCAGCTGGCCTTCGCCAGCCGGCAGCGCCTGGATGATTTCGCCGCAGCCCTGCAGCGGGTGGTCGAGCGCCACGACATCCTGCGCACCGCGGTGCTCTGGGAAGGCCTGAAGCAGCCGCTGCAAGTGGTCTGGCGCCAGGCAGGGGTGCAGGTGCAAGAGGTGCAAGCGAACCCCGCCCAGGGCGAGGTCCTGGAGCAACTGCAGGCGCGCTTCGATGCCCGGCACCTGCGCCTGGACCTGACCCGGGCGCCGCTGATGCGCCTGGTGTATGCCCAGGACCCGGCCCGCCAGCGCATCGTCGCCATCCTGCTGTTCCATCACATGGCCCTGGACCACACCGCCCTGGAGGTGGTGCGCGAGGAAATCCAGGCCTGCCTGCTGGGGCAGTCGCCCGCGGGCACGGCGATTCCCTATCGCAACTACGTGGCCCAGGCGCGCCTGGGTGTGAGCCGTGAAGAGCACGAGGCATTCTTTCGCGAGATGCTCGGCGATATCGATGAGCCGACCCTTCCGTTCGGCCTGCAGGACGTGCAGGGCGATGGCGATGCCATCGAAGAGCGCCAGCAGGCCCTGGAGCCGTCACTGAGTGCGCGCCTGCGAACCCAGGCCCGGTTGCTGGGGGTGAGTGCGGCGAGCCTGTTCCACCTGGCCTGGGCCCGGGTCCTGAGCGTCACCTCGGGCCAGGACCGGGTGGTGTTCGGCACCGTGCTGCTGGGGCGCCTGAGCGCCGGGCAGGGCGCCGACCGGGCCCTGGGCATGTTCATCAACACCTTGCCGCTGCGGGTCGACCTGGATGCGCGTGGCAGCCGTGCCGCGGTCAAGGACACCCACGCCCGGCTCAGTGCCTTGCTGGGTCATGAACACGCCTCCCTGGCCCTGGCCCAGCGTTGCAGCGGGGTGGCCGCGCCGCTGCCGCTGTTCAGTGCCATGCTCAACTACCGCCACGGCAGCGACGGGGTGCCGAGCCAGGCCGTGCAACAGGCCTGGCAGGGCATCGAGACCCTGCATAGCGAGGAGCGCACCAACTACCCCCTGAGCCTCAACGTCGACGACCTGGGCCAGGGGTTCCGTCTCACCGCCATGACCCTGGCGCGGATCGGTGCCGAGCGGATCTGCGGCTACATGCAGCAGGCCCTGCTGGCCCTGGTGGAGAACCTGGAGACGGCGCCGCAGCGGCCCCTGCGCGAGGTGCCGATCCTGCCGCCGCAGGAGCGTCAGCACCTGCTGCAAGGGTTCAACGCCACGGCCGTGGATTACCCCCTGGAGCAGACCCTGCACGGGCTGTTCGAGGCCCAGGTACGGCGCAGCCCCGAGGCCACTGCGGTACAGGCCGGCGAGCAGCAGCTGAGCTACGGCGAACTCAACCGGCGCGCCAACCAGCTGGCCGGGCACCTGCTGCACCTGGGCGTCGGCCCCGACAGCCGGGTGGCGATCTGTGTCGAGCGCGGGCTGGAAATGGTGGTCGGCCTGCTGGCGATCCTCAAGGCCGGCGGCGCCTATGTGCCCATCGACCCGGGCTACCCCGCCGAACGCATCGCCTACATGCTCGACGACAGCGCGCCCCTGGCGGTGCTGGCCCAGGGCGCGACCCGGGCATTGCTCGGCGAACTGGCGCGGCCCCTGGTGGACCTCGACCAGCTGGCCTGGAGCGGGCCGGCGCCGGGCAACCCGCAAGTAGAGGGGCTGACCCCGGGGCACCTGGCCTATGTGATCTACACCTCCGGTTCCACCGGCCAGCCCAAGGGCGCGATGAACGAGCACCGGGCCGTGGTCAACCGCCTGTTGTGGATGCAGGCGCAGTACCGCCTTGGCACCGAGGACGCGGTGTTGCAGAAGACCCCGTTCAGTTTCGACGTCTCGGTCTGGGAGTTCTTCTGGCCGTTGTTCACCGGCGCACGGCTGGTGATGGCGCGCCCCGATGGGCACAAGGACCCGGCCTACCTGCGCCAGGTGGTCCGTGATGAACGCATCAGCACCTTGCACTTCGTGCCCTCGATGCTCGATGTATTCCTGGCCTATGGCGACACCCACGAATGCGCCGGCCTGCGCCAGGTGATGTGCAGCGGCGAGGCGCTGCCGGGCAGCCTGGTGCGGCGCTTCAAGCAGCAGTTGCCGCAGGTGGCGCTGCACAACCTCTACGGCCCCACGGAAGCGGCGGTGGACGTCACCGCCTGGGATTGCGCCGGCCCGCTGGCACAGACCCCGGACAACACCCCCATCGGCAAGCCCATCGCCAATACCCGCATCTACCTGCTGGACGCGCAGATGCAGCCGGTGCCCCTGGGGGTGGTGGGCGAGCTGTACATCGGCGGGGTGCAGGTGGCCCGGGGTTACCTGAACCGCGAGCAGTTGAGCGCCGAACGTTTCCTCAAGGACCCGTTCAGCCAGGAACCGGGGGCGCGCCTGTACCGCACCGGCGACCTCGGGCGCTATCAGGCCGACGGCACTATCGAGTACCTGGGGCGCAACGACGACCAGGTGAAGATCCGCGGACTGCGCATCGAACTGGGGGAGATCCAGGCGCGCCTGACCCAGCTGGAGGAGGTCAAGGAGGCGGTGGTACTGGCCCGCGAGGATGTGCCCGGCGACCAGCGCCTGGTGGCCTACTACACCACCCACGACAGCGCCCGGCGCCTGCCCGTCGAGCACCTGCGCACGCAACTGCTGCAGCACCTGCCGGAGTTCATGGTGCCGGCGCTGTTCGTGCACCTGGCGGCGCTGCCCCTGAGCGCCAACGGCAAGCTGGCGCGCAAGGAACTGCCTGCCCCGGGGCTGGAGGCGGTCCAGGTGCGCGAGTATGAGGCCCCGGTGGGCGAAACCGAAATCGCCCTGGCGCGGCTGTGGGCCGAACTGCTCAATGTCGAGCGGGTGGGGCGTCACGATCATTTCTTTGAACTGGGTGGGCACTCACTGCTGGCGGTCAGCCTGATCAGCCGCATGCGTGAGCTAGGCATGGAAGCCGATGTCCGGGCGTTGTTCGAACAGCCGACCCTGGCGGCCTACGCGGCCATGACCGAACGAATGGAGATCGTCCTGTGAGCGTGATCGAACTGTTGGCGACACTGAAGGAAAAGGATGTGCAACTGGTGCTCAAGGACGACCAGTTGGTGGTCCAGGGCAACAAGCAGGCCCTGAGCGAACCGCAGCTGCTGGCCCGCTTGCGCGAGCACAAGCCGGAGCTGATCGAGCTGATCCGCGCCGGCCAGTATTCGCCGAGCAAGGCCGGGCAGGTGCAGGTGCCGGCCAATGGCATCACCCCGGGCATCAGCCGCATCACCCCGGCGATGCTGCCCCTGGCCAACCTCGACCAGGAGGCCATCGAGCGCATTGTCGCCAGCGTCCCGGGCGGGGTCGCCAACGTGCAGGACATCTACCCCCTGGCGCCCCTGCAGGAGGGCATTCTCTACCACCACGTCAGTGCGCAGCAGGGCGACCCCTATGTGATGCAGGCGCAGTTCGCCTTCGCCAGCGAGGAACGCCTGGAAGCCTTTGCCGAGGCCCTGCGCGGGGTCATTGCGCGGCACGACATCCTGCGCACCGCGGTGCTCTGGGATGGTCTGGAGCAGCCGATGCAGGTGGTCTGGCGCGAGGCCGGGCTGGAGCTGCAAGAGGTCGAGACCGACCCTGCGGCCGGTGAGGTTCTGGCCCAGTTGCATGCGCGTTTCGACGCCCGCCACTATCGCCTGGACGTCAGCCAGGCGCCGCTGCTGCGCCTGGTGCATGCCCGGGATGAAGCCGGGCAGCGCATCGTCGCCATGCTGCTGTTCCACCACATGGCCCTGGACCACAGCGCCCTGGATGTGGTGCGCCACGAGATGCAGGCCTTCCTCACCGGGCAGGCCGAGCTCCTGGGGCCGGCCATGCCGTTTCGCAACTACGTGGCCCAGGCGCGGCTGGGCATCAGCGAGCAGGAGCACGAAGCGTTCTTCCGCCAGATGCTCGGCGATATCGACGAGCCGACCCTGCCTTACGGCCTGCAGGATGTGCAGGGCGATGGCCGGGCCATCGAGGAATGCACCCAGGCCCTGGCAACCGAGTTGAGCCAGCGCCTGCGGACCCGGGCCCGGCTGGCCGGGGTCAGCGCGGCCAGCCTGTTCCACCTGGCCTGGGGCCGGGTGCTGGGCACCCTGGCGGGCAAGCACAAGGTGGTGTTCGGCACTGTGCTGATGGGCCGCCTGCAAGGCGCCGAAGCCACCGAGCGGGCCCTGGGGATCTTCATCAACACCTTGCCGTTTCGCCTGGATGTGGACAGCCAGGGCCTGGGTGAGGCCCTCAAGGCCACCCATGCCCGGCTCACCACCTTGCTGCGCCACGAACACGCGGCCCTGGCCCTGGCCCAGCGTTGCAGCGGCGTGAGCGCACCGACCCCGCTGTTCAGCGCCTTGCTCAACTACCGGCACAGTGCTGCCGGGGCCAGTGCCGCGGCCCAGGCCGCCTGGGCCGGGATCAGCACCCTGAGCTCCGAGGAGCGCACCAACTACCCCCTGACCCTGAGCGTCGACGACCTCGGGCAGGATTTCAGCCTGACTCTGCTGGCCAGCACCCAGGTCGACCCGCGGCGCATCCTCGGCTACCTGCTGTGCACCCTGGAGAACCTGGCCCAGGCCCTGGAGCAGACGCCGCAACTGGCCCTGGAGCAGTTGCCGATCCTGCCGGTGGCGGAGCGCGAGCAGGTGCTGGAAGGCTTCAACCGCAGCGCGGTGGACTACCCCCCGGGGCAGGCTATCCATGGCCGCATCGAGGCCCAGGCGCAGCGCACCCCAGACGCCCTGGCGGCCTGCTACCAGGGCCGCTCGCTGAGCTATGCCGAGCTCAACCGACAGGCCAATGTCCTGGCCCGGCAACTGCGCGGGCTGGGGGTGCAGCCCGATGACCGGGTGGCCATCGTTGCCCGGCGCAGCCTGGAAACGGTGGTGGGCCTATTGGCGATTCTCAAGGCCGGGGCCTGCTATGTGCCCATCGACCCGGCCCACCCGGCCGAGCGTCTGAACTACCTGCTCCAGGACTGCGGCCCGCGGGCGGTGCTGACCCAGGCCGAGCTGCTGGGGCGCCTGCCGGCCCTGGCGGTGCCGGTGATCGAACTCAACCAGCGGTTGTGGTTCGATCAGACGGCGGACAATGCCCAGGTACCGGGGCTGAGCGCGGCCAACCTGGCCTATGTGATCTACACCTCCGGCTCCACCGGCCTGCCCAAGGGGGTGATGGTGGAGCACCGGACCCTGGGCAACCTGGTGGACTGGCACTGCCAGGCCTTCGACCTGCGTCCCGGCAGCCAGGCCTCGTGCCTGGCCGGCTTCGGTTTCGATGCCATGGCCTGGGAGGTCTGGCCGGCGCTGTGTGTGGGCGCGACCCTGCACCTGGCACCGGCCCAGGACGGCAGCGAGGACCTGGATGCCTTGCTCGCCTGGTGGCGTGCCCAGCCCCTGGACGTGAGCTTCCTGCCGACCCCGGTGGCCGAGTACGCCTTCAGCCAGGAGCAGGGCCACCCGAGCCTGCGCACCCTGCTGATCGGCGGTGACCGCCTGCGCCAGTTCAGCCACGACCAGGGCTTTGCCCTGATCAACAACTACGGCCCCACCGAAGCCACGGTGGTGGCCAGTTCCGGGCCGATCCACGCCGGTGGCGAGCTGGACATCGGCCGGCCGGTGGCCAACGCACGCATTTACCTGCTGGATTCCCAGCAGCGTCCGGTGCCCATCGGCGTCGCCGGTGAGCTGTATGTGGGCGGCGCCGGGGTGGCCCGGGGGTACCTCAACCGCCCGCAATTGACCGCCGAACGCTTTCTCGACGATCCCTTCAGCGACCAGCCTGGGGCGCGCATGTACCGCAGCGGCGACCTGGCGCGCTGGATGGCGGACGGGCGCATCGACTACCTGGGGCGCAACGACGATCAGGTGAAGATCCGCGGCGTGCGCATCGAGCTGGGGGAAATCGAGACCCGCCTCTGCCAGTTCCCCGGTATCCAGGAAGCCGTGCTGCTGGCCCGCGAGGATCAGCCGGGCAACCCGCGGCTGGTGGCCTATTTCACCCAGCAGCAGGACGTCGCCCTGGACGTGGCGCAGTTGCGCGCCCACCTGCTGGCGCAGTTGCCTGACTACATGGTGCCGGTGGCTTATGTACGGCTCGACGCCTTGCCCCTGACCGCCAACGGCAAGCTCGACCGCAAGGCCCTGCCGGCGCCGGATCAGGCGGCGCTGTTTGGCCGTGAATACCAGGCCCCGCAAGGCGCCACCGAAACCACCCTGGCCGCGATCTGGCAGGAGGTGCTGCACCTGCCGCGGGTCGGGCGCCAGGATCACTTTTTCGAGCTGGGCGGCCATTCGCTGCTGGCCATGCGCATGGTGTCCCAGGTACGCCAGCGCCTGGGGGTGGAACTGGCCCTGGGCGAGCTGTTCGCCAATGCCGAGCTGAGCGCGGTGGCCGCGGTGCTGGAGCGTGCCGGGCGCAGCCATCTGCCGGAGATCTTCCCGGCGGTGCAGGATCACGACCTGCCGCTGTCCTTCGCCCAGCAGCGCCTGTGGTTCCTGGCGCAGATGGACGGTGCCGCCAGCGCCTACAACATTCCCATCGGCCTGGGCCTGCGCGGGCAGCTCGATCGCTCGGCGCTGCGCCAGGCGCTGCAGGCCATCGTCAACCGCCACGCCACCTTGCGCAGCCGTTTCGTGCGCGTCGAGGATCAGCCCCAGGTGCTGATCGGGCCCCTGGACAGCGCTCTGGAACTGCACGAGGAAGACCTGCGCCAGGCGCCGCTGACCCTGGCCGGGCGGGTGCGTGCCGAAGCCGCCCAGGCCTTCGACCTGGAGCAGGGGCCGGTGATCCGCGCGCGCCTGCTGGCCCTGGCGGACGATCACCATGTGCTGCTCCTGACCCTGCACCACATCGTTGCCGATGGTTGGTCCATGGGCGTGCTGACCCGGGAGCTGGTGGCCCTGTACCAGGCCTTCAGCCAGGGCCGGCCCGATCCCTTGGCGCCGCTGGCGGTGCAGTACAGCGACTTTGCCCTGTGGCAACGGCGCTGGCTCAGCGGTGAGGTGCTGCAGCAGCAGAGCGACTACTGGCGCCAGGCCCTGGCCGGCGCGCCCAGCCTGCTGATGCTGCCCACCGACCGGCCGCGGCCGCAGCAGCAGGATTTCAGCGGTGGCAGCATCGAGCTGCTGCTGGACCGGGCCCTGAGCGACCAGCTCAAGGCCCTGAGCCAGCGCCATGGCTGCACCCTCTACATGACCCTGCTGGCCGGCTGGGGGCTGCTGCTGAGCCGCCTTTCGGGGCAGGACGATCTGCTGATCGGCAGCCCGGTGGCCAACCGCATGCGCGCCGAGGTGGAAGGGCTGATCGGGCTCTTCGTCAACACCCTGGCCCTGCGCCTGGACCTGGACCCGGGGCAGAGCGTGAGCGAGCTGCTGGCCCAGGTCCGCGCCCGCAGCCTGGAGGCCCAGGGGCACCAGGACCTGCCGTTCGAGCAGGTGGTGGAAATCGTCCGGCCCCAGCGCAGCCTGTCCCACAGCCCGCTGTTCCAGGTGGTGCTGACCTGGGTCGACAACTTCGCCCAGGACCTGCAACTGGGGGACCTGAAACTCGAAGGTGTGGCCGGGGCCAGCGCGGTGGCCAAGTTCGACCTGACCCTGAGCCTGGGAGAAAGCCAGGGGCAGATCCGCGGAACCCTGGACTACGCCACCGCGCTGTTCGATGAGGCCACGGTGCAGCGCTATGCCGCCTACCTGGTGCAGGTGCTGCGGGCCATGGTGGCCGACGATCAGCAATGCCTGGCCCAGGTGCAGTGGCTGGATGAGACCGAGCGCCGGCAACTGCTGGAGGATTTCAACGCCAGCGCCGTGGACTACCCACGGGGCCGGACCCTGGCCCAGCGCTTCGAGGCCTTTGCCGCTCGGCAGCCCGAGGCCACGGCCCTGCAGGTGGGCGCGCAGCGCCTGAGCTATGGCCAGTTGAATGCCCGGGCCAACCAACTGGCCTGGCACTTGCGGGAGCTGGGGGTGGGCCCGGATCAGCGGGTGGCGATCTGTGTCGAGCGCGGGCCGGGGATGGTGATCGGCCTGCTGGGGATTCTCAAGGCCGGTGGCGCCTATGTGCCCATCGACCCGGGTCACCCCGCGGAACGCATCGCCTACCTGCTGCAGGACAGCGCGCCGCTGGCGCTGCTGGTGCAGGGCAGCACCCGGGCCCTGGTGGGCCAACCGGCCATGGCCCGGGTGGACCTCGACCAGCCCGAGTGGCAGGCCCGCCCCGAGGGCAACCTGCAGGTGCCGGGCATGAGCTGCGCGCACCTGGCCTATGTGATCTACACCTCCGGTTCCACCGGCCTGCCCAAGGGCGTGATGGTGGAGCATGCCAGCCTGGAAAACCTGCTGGACTGGCATTGCCAGGCCTTCGACCTGGGGCCGGGGCGACATGCCTCCAGCGTCGCCGGTTTCGGCTTCGACGCCATGGCCTGGGAGCTCTGGCCGACGCTGTGCGGCGGCGCCACCCTGCACCTGCCGCCGGCCGGTATCGGCCACCAGGACCTCGACCAACTGCTGCACTGGTGGCAGGCCCAGCCCCTGGACCTGAGCTTTTTGCCGACCCCGGTGGCCGAATACGCCTTCAACCAGGGCCTGGGCCACCCGACCTTGCGCACCCTGCTGATCGGCGGCGACCGCCTGCGCCAGTTCAGCCAGGAGCCGAGCTTTGCCGTGGTCAACAACTACGGCCCCACCGAAACCACGGTGGTGGCCAGCTCCGGGCGGCTGCTGGCCGGCGGGCCCCTGGACATCGGCCGGCCCATCGCCAATGCACGGATCTACCTGCTGGACCCGCAGCAGCGGCCGGTGCCCATCGGCGTCGCCGGTGAGCTGTATGTGGGCGGCGCCGGGGTGGCCCGGGGTTACCTCAACCGCCCGGAGCTGACGGCCGAACGCTTTCTTGAAGACCCCTTCAGCACCGTGCCGGGCGCACGCATGTACCGCAGCGGCGACCTGGCGCGCTGGCGGGCGGACGGGCGCATCGACTACCTGGGGCGCAACGACGACCAGGTGAAGGTGCGTGGCGTGCGCATCGAGCTGGGGGAGATCGAGACCTGCCTCAACCGCCTTCCGGGCATCCGCGAGGCGGTGCTGCTGGCCCGGGAAGACCAGCCGGGGCAGACCCGGCTGGTGGCCTATTTCAGTGCAACCCCCGGCGCCGAGCCGAGCCCGGCCGAGCTGCGCAGGCGCCTGCTGGAGCAACTGCCGGAGTACATGGTGCCGGCGGCCTATGTGCACCTCGCTGCCTTGCCCCTGACCGCCAACGGCAAGCTCGACCGCCGGGCGTTGCCGCAACCGCCGCTGGAGGCGCTGCTAAGCCGGGACTATGTGGCCCCCGAGGGCGACAGCGAGATCGCCCTGGCGCAGATCTGGAGCGAGCTGCTGCAGGTCGAGCGGGTAGGGCGCCACGATCACTTCTTCGAACTGGGCGGCCATTCGCTGCTGGCCATGCGCATGCTGTCCCAGGTGCGGCAGCGCCTGGGGGTGGAGCTGGCCCTGGGCGAGCTGTTCGCCAATGCCGAACTGTGCGCCGTGGCCGCGGCCCTGGCCCGGGCCGAGCGCAGCAGCCTGCCGGACCTGCTGCCGGCGCCGCGCAACCAGCCGCTGGCGCTGTCCTTCGCCCAGCAGCGCCTGTGGTTCCTGGCACAGATGGAAGGGGCCAACACCGCCTACAACATTCCCATCGGCCTGCGCCTGCGCGGGCCACTGGACGGCGCGGCCCTGCAGCAGGCCCTGGAGCGCATCGTCGCGCGCCATGAAACCCTGCGCAGCCGCTTTGCCCAGTACGGTGACGAAGCCCAGGTGCTGATCGCCCCGGCCGAATCCGGGCTGGAGCTGCTGCTGGAAAACCTGCGGGGCCACCCCCAGGCCAGCGACGCCTTGCAGGCCCTGGTGCAGGGCGAGGCCTCGGCGCCGTTCGACCTGCAACGCGGGCCGCTGATCCGCGGGCGCCTGGTCAGCCTGGCGGACGACCACCATGTGCTGTTGCTGACCCTGCACCATATCGTCAGCGACGGCTGGTCCATGGGCGTGCTGACCCGGGAACTGGTGGCGCTGTACCAGGCCTTCAGTCGTGGCCTGCCCGACCCCCTGGCGCCGCTGGCGGTGCAGTACAGCGACTTTGCCCACTGGCAGCGGCACTGGCTCAGTGGCGCGGTGCTGGAGCAGCAGGCGCAGTACTGGCGCCAGGCCCTGGAGGGGGCGCCGCCGTTGCTCATGCTGCCCACCGACCGGCCACGGCCGGCCCAGCAGGACTACGCCGGCAGCAGCGTCGAGGTGCGTCTGGATGCGCAATTGACCGCCGGCCTGCGCGCCCTGAGCCAGCGCCATGGCACCACCTTGTACATGACCCTGATGGGCGCCTGGGCGCTGCTGCTGGGGCGGCTCTCGGGGCAGTCCGAGGTGGTGATCGGCACCCCGGTGGCCAACCGCATGCGCGCCGAGGTGGAAGGGTTGATCGGGTTGTTCGTCAACACCCTGGCCCTGCGCCTGGACCTGGAGGCGGCGCCCCGGGTCCAGGCGCTGCTGGCCCAGGTCCGCGCCCGCACCCTGGAGGCCCAGGCTCACCAGCACCTGCCGTTCGAGCAGGTGGTGGAGATCCTGCGGCCGTTGCGCAGCCTGTCCCACAGCCCGCTGTTCCAGACCCTGTTCACCTGGCAGAACGGCGACGGCCCGCAGCTGGAGCTGGGGGACCTGCAACTGGAGGGCATTCACGAGGCCAGCCACTTCGCCAAGTTCGACCTGTCCCTGAGCCTGGGGGAGGTGCAGGACCGCATCGAAGGCAGCCTGGAATACGCCACGGCGCTGTTCGATGAAACCACCATGCTGCGGTATGCCGGCTACCTGCAGCGGGTGCTGCAGGCCATGGTGGCCGATGAACAGATGCTGCTGGCACAGGTGCCGCTGCTGGATGCCGCCGAGCGCGAACAGCTGCTGCACGGCTTCAATGCCACCGCCCGCGACTACCCCCTGGAACAGACCCTGCACGGGCTGTTCGAGACCCAGGTGCTGCGCAGCCCCGAGGCCATCGCCGTGCAGGCCGGCGAGCAGCAGTTGAGCTACCGCGAGCTCAACCAGCAGGCCAACCAGCTGGCCGGGCACCTGCTGCACCTGGGCGTCGGCCCCGACAGCCGGGTGGCGATCTGCGTCGAGCGCGGGCTGCCCATGGTGGTGGGCCTGCTGGGCATCCTCAAGGCCGGCGGCGCCTACGTGCCCATCGACCCGGGCTACCCCGCCGAACGCATTGCCTACATGCTCGACGACAGCGCGCCCCAGGCGCTGCTGGCCGATAGCGCGACCCGGCCGCTGCTGGGCAACCTGGCGCTGCCCCTGGTGGATCTCGACCAGCCGCAATGGCACCGCCAGCCCCGGGTCAACCCGCGGCTCAACGGCCTGACCCCGAGCCACCTGGCCTATGTGATCTACACCTCCGGTTCCACCGGCCGGCCCAAGGGCGCGATGAACGAGCACCGGGCCGTGGTCAACCGCCTGCTGTGGATGCAGGAGCAGTACCGTCTCACTGCCGAGGACGCGGTATTGCAGAAGACCCCGTTCAGTTTCGACGTCTCGGTCTGGGAGTTCTTCTGGCCGTTGTTCACCGGCGCACGGCTGGTGATGGCGCGCCCCGATGGGCACAAGGACCCGGCCTACCTGCGCCAGGTGATCCGTGATGAACGCATCAGCACCTTGCACTTCGTGCCCTCGATGCTCGATGTATTCCTGGCCTATGGCGACACCCGCGAATGCGCCGGCCTGCGCCAGGTGATGTGCAGCGGCGAGGCGCTGCCGGGCAGCCTGGTGCGGCGCTTCAAGCAGCAGTTGCCGCAGGTGGCGCTGCACAACCTCTACGGCCCCACGGAAGCGGCGGTGGACGTCACCGCCTGGGATTGCGCCGGCCCGCTGGCACAGACCCCGGACAACACCCCCATCGGCAAGCCCATCGCCAATACCCGCATCTACCTGCTGGACGGGCAGATGCAACCGGTGCCCCTGGGGGTGGTGGGCGAGCTGTACATCGGCGGGGTGCAGGTGGCCCGGGGTTACCTGAACCGCGAACAACTGAGCGCCGAACGCTTCCTCAAGGACCCGTTCAGCCAGGAACCGGGCGCGCGCCTGTACCGCACCGGCGACCTGGCCCGCTACCTGGCCGACGGCACTATCGAGTACCTGGGGCGCAACGACGACCAGGTGAAGATCCGCGGCCTGCGCATCGAGCTGGGGGAAATCCAGGCGCGCCTGACCCAGCTCGAAGGGGTCAAGGAAGCGGTGGTGCTGGCCCGGGAAGATGTGCCGGGCGACCAGCGCCTGGTGGCCTACTACACCACCGTTGCCGGGCAGCCGGCCTTGGCGGTGGAACAACTGCGCCGGGCGCTGCTGGAACACCTGCCGGAGTTCATGGTGCCGGCGCTGTTCGTGCACCTGGCGGCGCTGCCCCTGAGCCCCAATGGCAAGCTGGAACGCAAGGCCCTGCCGGCCCCGGGGCTGGAGGCGGCCCAGGTGCGCGAGTACGAGGCCCCGGTGGGCGACACCGAGATCCTCCTGGCGCAACTCTGGGCCGAACTGCTCAAGGTCGAGCGGGTGGGGCGCCACGACCACTTCTTCGAACTGGGCGGCCATTCGCTGCTGGCGGTGAGCCTGATCGGCCGCATGCGCCGGGCCGGGCTCTCGGCGGATGTGCGGGTGCTGTTCGGCCAGCCGACCCTGGCGGCCCTGGCCGCTGCCGTGGGCCGCGGTCGCGAGGTGCAGGTACCGGCCAACCTGATCTACCGCGACTGCCCGCGCATCACCCCGGACCTGCTGCCGCTGCTGGCACTGGATCAGGCCGCCATCGACCGGGTGGTGGCCACGGTGCCGGGCGGTACCGCCAATGTGCAGGACATCTACCCGCTGGCGCCGTTGCAGGCCGGCATCCTGTTCCACCATCTGGCGGCTGGAGCGGGTGACCCCTACGTGTTGCAGGCGCAGTTCGCCTTTGCCAGCACCGAGCGCCTGCAGGCCTTCGCCCAGGCCTTGCAGGGGGTGATCGAACGCAATGACATCCTGCGCAGCGCGGTGCTCTGGGAAGGCCTGGAGCAGCCGCTGCAAGTGGTCTGGCGCCAGGCGCCGCTGTGCTGCGAAGAGATCGCCCTGGAGCCTGGCGACGGCGAGGTGCTGGGCCAGTTGCAGGCGCGCTTCGACAGCCGTCGCTACCGCCTGGACATCGCCCAGGCGCCGCTGCTGCGCCTGGTGCATGCCGCCGACCCGGTGAACCAGCGAGTGGTGGCCCTGCTGCTGTTCCATCACCTGGTGATGGACCACGTGGCCCTGGAGGTGCTGCAGCACGAACTGCAAGCCTTCCTCCTGGGCCAGCAGCAGCGCCTGGGGGAAGCGGTGCCGTACCGCAACTACGTGGCCCAGGCGCGCCTGGGCATCGGCGAGGCCGAGCATGAGGCGTTCTTCCGCCAGATGCTCGGCGATATCGACCAGCCGACCCTGCCGCTGGGCCTGCAGGAAGTACCGGGAGGCAGCGCCGAACTCAGCGAAGCGCGCCAGCCCCTGGACCGCCTGCTGAGCCGGCGCCTGCGCTTGCAGGCGCGGCAACTGGGGGTCAGTGCCGCAAGCCTGATGCACCTGGCCTGGGGCCGGGTGCTGGGCAGCCTGGCGGGGCAGCAGCAGGTGGTGTTCGGCACCGTGCTGCTGGGGCGGATGCAGGGCGGCGAGGGCGCCGAACGGGCCCTGGGAGTGTTCATCAACACCTTGCCGCTGCGGGTCGATCTGGGCGAGTTGCCGGTGCGCGAGGCCCTGCTGGCCACCCATGAGCGGCTGGCGCAGCTGCTTGGCCACGAACAGGCGCCGCTGGCCCTGGTCCAGCGTTGCAGTGGGGTGGAGCCGGGTACACCGTTGTTCAGCAGCCTGCTCAACTACCGCCACAGTGCCCCGGCGGCAAACCAGGCGGGGCAGGCCGACAGTGCCTGGGAGGGCATGCAGTTGCTCAATGCCCAGGAGCGCAGCAACTACCCGCTGACCCTGAGCATCGACGACCTGGGGGACGGCTTCATGCTCACCGCCGTGGCCGCCGGGATCGATGCCCGGCGCATTTGCGACTACCTGCACGGCACCCTGGAACAGCTGCTGCTGGCCCTGGAGCAGCAACCGGAACAGGCCATCGGCCAGGTGCCGGTGCTGCCGCAGGCCGAGCGCCGGCAGGTACTGGAGGGCTTCAACGACACGGTGCGCGACTACCCGCGCGAGCAGGTCCTGCACCAGTGTTTCGAGGAGCAGGTGCTGGCCCGGCCGCAGCAGGTGGCAGCGGTGCAGGGCGCCGAACAGCTCAGCTATATCCAGCTCAACACCCGGGCCAACCAACTGGCCCAGCATCTGCTGCAACTGGGGGTGCAGCCCGGGGATCATGTGGCGCTGCTGCTGCCGCGCTCCCTGGACCTGCTGGTGAGCCAACTGGCGGTGAGCAAGTGCGGCGCCGCCTATGTACCGCTGGACGTCAATGCCCCGGCCGAGCGCCTGGGGTTCATGCTGGCCGACAGCGGGGCGCCGGTGCTGCTCAGCCACAGCGAGCGGGTGCTGGAAGCTGCGGTGCAACGGGTCGACCTGGACCGTCTGCGCTTCGACCGGCTGGCCGGGCACAACCCGAACCTGGCGTTGTCGTCCGAGGCGGTGGCCTACGTCATGTACACCTCCGGTTCCACTGGAGCGCCCAAGGGCGTGCGGGTGCCGCACCGGGCCATCACCCGGCTGGTGATCAACAACGGCTATGCCGATTTCAACCCCGAGGACCGGGTGGCCTTCGCCTCCAACCCGGCCTTCGACGCCAGCACCCTGGAGGTCTGGGGGCCGCTGCTCAACGGTGGCCGGGTCGTGGTGGTGGACCACGCGACATTGCTGGACCCGCACGCCTTCGGCTCGCTGCTGGAACGCACCGGGGTCAGCCTGCTGTTCCTCACCACCAGCCTGTTCAACCAGTACGTGCAACTGGTTCCCCAGGCCTTCAAGGGGCTGCGCATGCTGCTCTGTGGCGGCGAACGGGCGGATGCCACGGCCTTCCGGCGGATCCAGGCCGAGCTGCCGCACTTGCGCCTGGTCAACGGCTACGGGCCCACCGAGACCACCACCTTTGCCGTGACCCATGAGCCCGGTGAGCTGGCGGCGGATGCCGACAGCGTGCCCATTGGCCGGCCGCTGTCCAACACCCGGGTGTACGTGCTCGATGCCCTGGGCCAGCCGCTGCCGGTGGGGGTGGTGGGGGAGCTGTACATCGGGGGTGATGGCGTGGCCCTGGGCTACCTCAACCGTCCGGACCTGTCGGCGCAGAAGTTCCTCATCGACCCGTTTCACCAGCAGACCCACGGCACCGCTGCGCCGGCCCTGATGTACCGCACCGGCGACCTGGGCCGCTGGCTGGAAAATGGTCTCCTGGAATGCATCGGGCGCAATGACGAGCAGGTGAAGATCCGCGGCCTGCGCATCGAACCCGGGGAAATCCAGGCGCAGTTGGCCCGCTTCCCCGGCCTGCGGGACGGCGTGGTCGTGGTGCGTGAAGACAGCCCCGGGGACAAGCGCCTGGTGGCCTACTACACCCTGCACGAGCACACCCCGGCGCCGGATGCCGAGCAACTGCGCAGCCACCTGCAACAGCAGTTGCCGGACTACATGGTGCCCCTGGCCTATGTGCACTTGCAGGCCTTGCCCCTGACCCGCAACGGTAAGCTGGACCGCCGTGCGCTGCCGGCGCCCGGCAGCGCGGCCCAGCTCGCCCAGGCCTATGCCGCGCCCCAGGGCGCGCTGGAGCAGGCCCTGGCCGGGCATTGGGCGGCGGTGCTGAAGCTCGAGCAAGTAGGGCGCCACGACCACTTCTTCGAACAGGGCGGGCATTCGCTCTCGGCCATCCAGTTGCTCAACCGCCTGCAACAGGCGGCGTTCGACGTGACCCTGGCGGAGCTGTTCCAGCACGCCACGGTGGCGGCCATGGCCCGCCTGTTGAGCGAGCGCACGGCCGCGCCGCGCTCCACCGAGCTGATCCCGGTGCGCACCGGCGGCAGTGGCCCGGCGCTGTTCCTGGTCCATGAGTTCACCGGGCTGGACGTGTATTTCCCGGCCCTGGGCCAGCACCTGGACGGTGATTTCCCGATCTACGGCCTGCCCGGCGTGGCGGTCGGCGAGCCGCAGTTGCGCACCCTGGAATGCCTGGCCACACGCTTGCTTGACGTGATGCGCAAGGCCCAGCCGCAGGGGCCATATCGCCTGGCCGGCTGGTCCTTCGGTGGGGTCCTGGCCTATGAGATCGCCCAGCAGTTGCTGGGCCTGGACCAGGAGGTGGAGTTCCTCGGCCTGATCGACAGCTACGTGCCGCGCCTGACCGACCAGGGCAAGGCTCGCTGGTCTGGCGAGCACGCGCACAAGCGCCACCTGCTGTTGCAGTGCCGCGCCTACTGGAGCGCCCAGGGCGCGGCCGGGGTGCAGCCCCTGGCGCACCTGGAACAACTGGAGGCGCTGCTGGAGCCACTGGACTTTGCCGACCTGCTGCAACGCTGCCGCGACCAGGGGCTGCTGTTCGAGCAACTGGCCACGGCGGCGCCGCAAGCGCTCGGCCATTACCTGGACCGCGAGGTCGCCCACGGCCATGCCCTGGCCCATTACCGGGTCCATCCCCTGGGCATGCCGGTGCATCTGTTCTGCGCCGCCGAACGGCCCACCGAGCTGTCCCGGCGCAGCCCGACCCTGGGCTGGGGCGAGATCCTGCCGGCGGGCGAACTGCACTGCACCAGCGTACCCGGGGACCACCTGAGCATGATGAAGGCGCCGCATATCCAGGCCCTGGGGCACGCCCTGGGCCAGGCCCTGGCGGCGGCCAGGGCCAAGGGCGCGGTGAGCGCTGTGCCGCACCAGCCCTTGCTGCGGATCCAGAGCGGGCGCCCCGGGCACACGCCGATCTTCTGCGTGCCCGGGGCCGGTGACAGCATCACCGGCTTTATCGGCCTGAGCGAGGCCCTGGGGGCCGAATGGCCGATCCTCGGCCTGCAGGCCCGGGGCCTGGACGGCTGCGGGGTGCCCCATGGCCAGGTCGAAGTGGCGGCCCGGCATTACCTGGAGGCCATCACCGCCGAGTACCCCGACGGGCCGCTGCACCTGATCGGCCATTCCTTCGGCGGCTGGGTGGCATTCGAGATGGCCGGGGCCCTGCAGGCCGCCGGTCGCGAAGTGGTGTCGCTGACCCTGATCGACAGTGAGGCTCCCGGAGGCAATGGCGCGCTAGGGCGGCCCTATACCACCACCGCGGCGCTGTGGCGCTTGATCGAATCCATGCAACTGGCTGCAGGCCAGGACATGGGCATCGACCCCGAGCGCTTCGCCGCCGAGGACGACGGCATGCAGATGCACCTGCTGCATGCCGGCATGGTACGGGTCGGGCTGTTGTCCCCGCGCGCCGACCCGCGGGCCATGCACGGCCCGGCGCGAACCTTCGCCAGCGCCCTGCGCACCCGCTACCAGCCTCTGCGCCCGTACCAGGGCAAGGTGCGCCTGGTGCTGGCGGATGACCCGAGCCTGGACGCCGCCGGCAACCGCCGGGAGCAGCAGGGGATGGTCCAGGGCTGGCGCCGGCAGGCTGCGCACCTGCAGGTGTGGTACGGCCCGGGCAACCACTTCAGCCTGCTCAAGGCGCCCAACGTCTACCACCTGGCGGCCTGGTGGCATGACGGCCTGGCGCTGCCCCAGGGGGAGGTCATGTCATAGGGCGCGGGGCAACACAGGCGCTGGCCCTGCCGGCGCCTGGACACCCGGTTTCATTCATCTGGAACACCGCTCACTACGGCAGCACGGTGTTCTGTAAGGGGGCTCGCCGCTGGCCGGTGCAGCCCGCCCTCAACGGACTTGTGGTCATCTATGGAAAAGTCGAAGTTTCGCAAAATCGGTATGGGGCTGTTGCTGGTGGTTGTGGCCGGGTTGATTTTCTATACGGTGCAGGCGCCGGCGGAGCCGCCGCAGTACCTGACCGCCAAGGTTGAACGGGGGGATATCGAGAACGCGGTCCTGGCCTCGGGCCTGCTCGAAGGCATCAAGCAGGTGGATGTCGGGGCCCAGGTCTCCGGGCAGTTGAAGTCGCTCAAGGTCAAGGTCGGGGACAAGGTGAAAAAGGGCCAGTGGCTGGCGGAAATCGACCCGCTGGTGCTGCAGAACACCCTGCGCCAGGCCCAGGTGGACGAGGAGAACCTGCAGGCCAAGCGCCGCGCCACCGCGGCCCAGCTCAAGGAAACCAAGGCCATCTACGAGCGCTACCGTGACTTGCAGTCCGACGCCTCGATTTCCCAGCAGGATTACGAGACCGCCGAATCCAACTACGAGGTGCAGCGGGCCAACCTGCTGTCCCTGGACGCGCAGATCAAGAGCGCGCACATCCAGATCGACACCGCCAAGGTCAACCTGGCCTACACCCGCATCGTCGCGCCGATCGATGGCGATGTGGTGGGGGTGGTGACCCAGGAAGGCCAGACGGTGATCGCCAACCAGCTGGCGCCGGTGCTGCTCAAACTGGCGGACCTGGACACCATGACCGTCAAGGCCCAGGTCTCGGAGGCCGATGTGATCCATATCGCCCCCGGCCAACAGGTGTACTTCACCATCCTCGGCGAGGCGGAAAAACGCTACTACGCCAAACTGCGGGGCACTGAGCCGGCGCCGCAGAACTTCCTCGAAACCCAGACCGCCGGCACCCCCAAGCAGAACACCGCGGTGTTCTACAACGCGCTGTTCGACGTGCCCAACCCGGACCATCGGCTGCGCATTTCCATGACTGCCCAGGTGCGCATCGTGCTGGATACCGCCAAGGACGTGCTGATGGTACCGGTGGCGGCCCTGGGCCCGCGCAATGCCGACGGCAGCTTCGCGGTGCGGGTGCTGGACGCCAAGGGCCATGCCCAGGCGCGCAACGTCAGCACCGGGATCAACAACAACGTCAAGGTGCAGATCAAGGACGGCCTGGCGGAGGGTGACCGGGTGGTGATCGGTGATCCGCTGCCCGGCACGGCAGGGGCCTGAGCATGAGCGAGCCCCTGCTGCACCTCACCGGCATCAGCCGCAGCTTCACCGCCGGGGATCGGGAGTTCCTGGCCCTCAAGCACATCGACCTGAGCATCCAGGCCGGGGAAATGGTGGCGATCACCGGGGCCTCGGGGTCGGGCAAGTCGACCCTGATGAACATCCTCGGCTGCCTGGACTACGCCACCGCCGGCAGCTACAAGGTCAACGGCCGGGAAACCCGCGACCTCGACGACCAGGCCCTGGCGGAACTGCGCCGCGACTACTTCGGCTTCATCTTCCAGCGCTACCACTTGCTGCCGCACCTGAGCGCCATGCACAACGTCGAGATGCCGGCGATCTACGCCGGTACCCCGCAAGTCAGGCGCCATGGCCGGGCCCGGGAACTGCTGGCGCGCCTGGGTTTGTCCGGGCACCTGGGCCACCGGCCCAGCCAGCTCTCCGGCGGCCAGCAGCAGCGAGTGAGCATCGCCCGGGCGCTGATGAACGGCGGCGAAGTGATACTCGCCGACGAACCCACCGGTGCCCTGGACACCGCCAGCGGCAAGGAGGTGATGAACATCCTCCAGGAACTGCACGGCCTGGGGCACACGGTGATCATCGTCACCCACGACCCCAAGGTGGCGGCCAACGCCCAGCGCATCATCGAAGTGCGCGACGGCGAGATCGTCAGCGACCGGGCCAACCCGCGCCCGGCGGACGAGGCGCCGAACGAGCCGCCGGTCAGCGTGCGGCCCGCCGGTGCGCGGCGCCTGGTGGCCAGCCTGGGGCTGTTCAAGGAGGCCTTCGTGATGGCCTGGGTGGCGCTGGTCTCGCACCGCATGCGCACCCTGCTGACCATGCTCGGGATCGTCATCGGCATCACCTCGGTGGTGTCCATCGTGGCCATCGGCGAGGGCGCCAAGCGCTACGTGCTCAAGGACATCCAGGCCATCGGCAGCAACACCATCGACATCTTCCCCGGGGCCAGTTTCGGCGACAGCCGGGCGGCGGCGATCCAGACCCTGATGCCCGCCGACGTGACGGCCCTGAACCAGCTGTACTACGTCGACAGTGCCACGCCCATGGTCGGCCGCAGCCTGTTGCTGCGCTACGGCAACATCGACCTCAACGCCACGGTCAACGGCGTCAGCCACCTGTATTTCCAGGTTCGCGACATCAAGCTGGCCAGCGGCATTTCCTTCAGCGAGAACGACGCGCGGCGCCAGGCCCAGGTGGTGGTGATCGACCACAACACCCGCAACCGCCTGTTCGGCCCGGATGTCGACCCGCTGGGGCAGGTGATCCTGGTGGGCAACCTGCCGTGCACGGTGATCGGCGTGACCCGGGAGAACAAGAACATGTTCGCCGCCAGCAACCTGCTGAACGTCTGGCTGCCCTACGAGACCGCCGCCGGGCGGGTGCTCGGCCAGCGCCACCTGGACAGCATCAGCGTGCGGATCAAGGACGGCCAGCCGAGCAAAGTGGTGGAGGAGCATGTGAAGAAGCTGATGGAGCAGCGCCACGGCACCAAGGATTTCTTCACCAACAACCTCGACAGCATCATGCAGACGGTGCAGCGCACCAGCCGCTCCCTGGCCCTGCTGCTGTCGCTGATCGCGGTGATTTCCCTGGTGGTGGGGGGAATCGGGGTGATGAACATCATGCTGGTGTCGGTCACCGAGCGGACCCGGGAGATCGGCATCCGCATGGCGGTGGGGGCCCGGCAGTCGGATATCCGCCAGCAGTTCCTGGTGGAGGCGGTGATGGTCTGCCTGATCGGCGGGGCCATCGGCATCAGCCTGTCGTTCGCCATCGGCTACCTGTTCACCCTGTTCATCAAGGAGTGGGAGATGGTGTTTTCCATGGGGTCGATCATTACCGCGTTCGCCTGTTCGACCCTGATCGGCATCGTCTTCGGCTTCGTTCCGGCGCGCAACGCCGCGCGCCTGGATCCCATCGAGGCCCTGGCCCGGGATTGACAGGCCGTAGACCGAACCGCCGGCGCTGGGGCCGGCGGGGGTTACAGGGCCAAGGCCGGATCAGGCCGTCGGGGTTTCGCTGCTGTGCGGCGCTTGTTCCTCGGGCGAGTACATCCAGCGCAGCAGCGAGTGCCGGCCACTGATGCCGAGCTTGATGGCGGCGCGCTTCAAGTAGCTTTCGACGGTATTGACCTTGAGCTTGAGCTGCTCGGCCAGCTGCGGCGCGGTGCGCCCGGCCAGCAGCCCGACACAGACCTCCAGCTCGCGGTTGGACAGGCGCAGCCCGGACTGTTCCAGGCGCGCGGCAAAGCGCAGGCGCAGGCTTGCCAGGCCCTCGATGGCGGCACTGTCCTGCTCGGCGGCATCGCCCCGGGGCTGCAGGGCGCTGATGTGTTTTTCCACCATGGGCAGCAGCAACGGCGAGATGTCCTCCAGCAGCAGGCGTTCCTGGGGGGAAAAGCTCTGGTCCTGGCTGCTGCGGTACACCGAGAGCACGTAGTGGTAGGAGTCCTTGCGCCCGGTCAGGTGCAGTTGTGCCGGGTCCGCGTGGCCGCGCTGGCGTTGCAGCGACGGGCCCGGGGCCGGTTCGCCGGGTTGTTCGGGAAAGCCGGTGAGCAGCAGCGGGTCATTGCTGGCATGGGCATCGCTGTACAGCGGGTGGCGGGTCTGCATCAGGGTGTTGCCGGTTCTGCCGACGGCCTGTTCCGGGTCGGCCCGCAGTTGGGTGATATGGGTGGCGTCCACAGCCAGCTGGGTGAGTATCAGGTCGTGCAGCATGCGCGGAAAGTTGCGGCTGCCGGTGCTGGCGATGACCTTACCAATGTGTGGAAACAGTATTTGTGAGTTCATCATTTCATCCATGAATGTGAAGGTGTGGAGGGGGGCTGCCTTATAGCAACGAGTTTGGGTCAGGGTTGATTTACCTCCTGTTTGCTCTGGGCGACAAAGGGTCGCCTCGTATCCTAGTACAGGGTTGCGGTGGCTGTTTGATGAAGTGCGCAAAATCTTTCCCGGCGGGCGCAGCGGTGCGGTGCTGCGTTGCACAGCACCGGGGCCGGGCTTGCAGGTGGGCCGGGTTACGGGCGCTTCTCGCAATTGACCATCCATGGCACACCAAAGCGGTCCACCAGCATGCCGAAGCGCTCGGCCCAGAAGGTGGCTTCCAGGGGCATCTGCACGTTGCCCTGTTCGGCCAGGGCGGCGAATACCCGTTCGGCTTCGGCGGCGTTGTCGATGTTCAGCGAGATCGAACAGCCGTGGATGCCCAGGTAGGGCAGCTCAGGGGTGGTGTCCGAGCCCATCAGCACCTGGTCGCCGACGCTCAGGCGGGTGTGCATGATGCGTTCGTGACAGTCGGCAGAGATGTGATCACGGGCCGGGCTTTCACCGAAGGTCATCATCATTTCCAGGGTGCCGTTCAGGCATTGGGCATAGAAGGTGAAGGCGGCCTTGCAGGTGCCGTTGAACACCAGGTAGGGGTTGATTTTCATGCTGTGCTCCGGTCGCAGGTAACGGGCAGGCACGCGGGCCTGTGGACGAACTTCCATAGCAAAGCCGCTATCGGCCCTGCGCGGAGGTTTTTTTATAGATGGTTTTTCCATGCTCGCCCGTGGCGATATAACCGTCGCCGCGCCATTGGGGGCGCGGCGGCGGTGCGGGCGGGGGTTACAGGCGCGGCTGCTCCTGGGGCGTGCCGAGCAACTGGTGCAGGGTGTTGATCAGCGCCTGCTGGCGCAGCCGGTCCTCCTGGTGCCGGGCTTCGGCGGCGGCGACATCGGCGTTGCAGTGCGGGCAGGTGCTTTCATGGGCGTGGATGTACTCCAGGCAACTGCGACACAGGGCCAGGCGCGGCGGGATGCGGCCTTCCTCGGGCGACGCCTGGCCCTGGTTGACCCAGGCCAGCTTGATCACCTGGCCGCTGTCGTTGACGCTCGATACCGCCTCGCCGGTGTCGATGCGTTCGGTGATCAGGTCGAAACGGCCCACCGAGAACGACGCCGGGCCGGCGTCTTCGAGCTTGACGATGCGTTCGCGCAGGCCCTTTTTCGCCAGGTCCAGGGTCCGGTAGTGGCAGTAGGGATTGTTCCCCGGCTTGCCCAGCAGCGAGTGCGAGGTCCAGGTGCAGCCGCCGCGGCAGACATCGTTGTAGTAACAGGTGCGGCAGTAGCCCCACAGGTCGTCCACCGAGCGCAGGCGGCCGAAGTGGATGCCTTCGCTGTAGTGCCAGATGTCGTGCAGGCTCATGCTGCGCACGTTGCCACCGGAGAAACCCACGGTGGCCAGGGACGGGCAGCCCTTGACCGTGCCGTCGGCCTCCAGGGCCAGGACCGTCTGCCCGGCGGCGCAGCCGCTCCAGTGCACGCGATCGTCGCCGAAGCCGCGCCACATGTGCTCGTAGGGGCCGTAGTAGCCGATGTTGTTGCCCACATTCATCAGCAGCCCGCGCTCGGCGCCTTCGCGGTACAGTCGCGCCAGCAGCGGCATCACCTCCAGCAACTGGTAGGGCTGCAGCAGCAGCTCGGGGTGATCCACCGCATTGCCCATGGCCACGGTCAGCTGGATCTGCCAGTGGCTGGCGCCGGCATCGATGATCAGTTCCATCAGGGCCGGCAGGTCGGGCAGGGTGGCGGCGCCGATCTGCGTGTTGACGCTGACCTTGAGCCCGGCCTGCTTGGCCCGGCGCAGGGTATCCAGGGCCTTGTCGAAGGAGCCGGGGACATTGCGCACCGCGTCATGCAGCGGCGCCAGGCCATCCAGGGAGACGCCGACGCCATTGAGCCCGGCATCCACCGCGGCCTGCATCTTGGCCGGGGTCAGGTTGCGCCCGCCGGTCTGGATCGCCACGTACATGCCGTGGTCGTGGATGGCCTGGATCAGCCGCGTCCAGTCCTTGCGCAGATAGGCTTCGCCACCGATCAGGGTGACTTCCCGGGTGCCCAGGGCGGCGATCGAATCGATCACCGACAGGCATTCCTGGGTGTTGAGTTCGCCCGGGCGCCGATGCCCGGCGCGGGAGCCGCAATGCAGGCACTTGAGGTCGCAGGCGAGGGTGATTTCCCAGACCACATGCACCGGGACAAAGCGCTTGAGGTCGGTTTCGCTGAGGTAGCGGGCGGGGAGACGGTCTGACATGAGAGTTCCTTGCGCACCCGGCGGTGCGCGGCACCAACCCATCGAAATAGGCGCGCCTTCCTTGTGTCGCAATGGCGCGGTCGTTTTGTGGCAGCCCCCGGGGCCGCGGCGGGCGGCCCCGGGGGCTGGTGGTCAGCGCTGTTCCAGGCGGCTGATTTCTGCCTGCAACTGCTGCACCGCCTGGGTCAGGTTGTCAGCGTTGGCCAGTTGCTGCTCGCCCTGGGCCACCAGTGCCTTGAGCCGCGCCAGGTCGCCGCTGGCCTGGGCCTGTTGCAGCGCCACGGCGTACAGCGGGTGGCGCACTTCGGCGGCCGGGCCGGCCTGGCTGGCGTAGTCCGCCGCCTGCGCCTGCTCCACCGGGGCCGGGCTCACGGCGGCGTGTTGCACCACGTGCCAGTGCCCCTGGAACTGGTACTTGTAGCTGGCGAAGCCGCTGGCCCAGTCCAGGCCGAGGATGCCCTGCAGGTGGAAGGTCTCGGCGATCTGGCTGGTGGGGCCGCTGGGGTTGCCGGCCAGGCTGAGGATGATGTGCCCCTCGCTGGAGGGGTCGAGCTTGACCTGCGAGTAGTCGCCCCACACGTCGGCATGGAACTGCACCGGTGGCGAGGTGCTCTGGGTCACGCGGGCAACGCCGCTGACGCGTTTCTTCGGGGTATCGACCAGCAGGTCGAGGGTCAGCACCGGCCCACCGATCACGGGGTTGGCGACGATGAGGCGGGTATGGAACAGTCCGATTGTCATGCTGCAACTCCTTATCTTCTTGAAGACATCAGGTTCGATGGACGGCCGGGCTCAGCGCCGCTCCTGCTGGCTGATCTCGGCCTTGGCGGCCACCAGTGCGGTGCGGATCAGCGGCAGCTGTTCCAGTTGCTGGGTGGCGACCTTGTGCAGGCTCTTCATCTGCGCCAGGTCACCGCTGGCGATGGCACCGTGGATCGGCGCCCCGTACAGCGCCGAGATCGGCGGCAGCGGATGGTTGGGCTGGCCGCGGTGCAGAGGGGCCGACAGGGTGCTGGACTGCACGGTTTCCTGCAGGTGGGCGGGCACCTGGTTGACCGTCACCCAGCTGTGGCCGTTGTAGTACTGATAGTTGGCCACGCCTTCCTTCCAGTCGTCGCTGACCACCAGGTGCAGCTTGAAGTTGATCACCGAGTTCGACCCCGGGCCGCCCTGGTTGCCCTGGGCCGTGATGAGGATCTTGCTGGTGCTGGGCGGCATGACGGTGAGGTAGGTGTACTGGCCCCAGACATCGCTGTGCAGGTCCAGGGGCGGGTTGACCGCCTGGGTGATGCTGGAAGTGCCGCGCACACTGTGTTCCGGGGTATAGGCCAGCAGGTTGAGGATCAGGGTGGGTGCGCCGGGTTGCGAGGTGCCGATGCGGTAGCTCAGGGGGAACAGGCCTTCGGCTTGCGAGTAGTTGCCGGACATTTGCTTTGCCTCCATTCAATGACAGGGGAACCGCGATCAGCGGCGTTCCAGGCGGGCGACTTCCTTGGCCAGCTGTTCGTAGGCGTTGTGCAGATCCTTGGGTTCGTTCCTGGCCGGATCGCGCTTGGCCAGCAGGGCTTTCATCTCCGGCAGCTTGCCTTCGCTGATGGCCGACTGGATGGCGACTCCGTAGGGGGGGATCACATGTTGGGATGCATTGCTCATGGCGTTTGCCTTCCGTGGGTGTGGATGGGGTGCTGCGCTACTCGGCAGCTTTTGCAGTTAAGCAGCGCGGGTAGAATTGGCAGGGTAATGGCACATTGATTTTGTGGGTTTCCGACCGGTGGATTCACGGTCGGTAAAGGGTTGATTTTGGAGACATTCCAAAGGGCGATATGCAGGCGGGAGGTGATTGCGGATGGCGATAGGAGGGGGTGAGAAAGGGGGGCGAGCGTAGGCACCGGCTGCCGGCGAAGAGGCCCTCGACAGCCATGCATCGCCCTGGCCGGCGCCTTCGCTGGCAAGCCAGCCCCTACGGGGTGTCAGTGCGCTCGGACCACCCCCAACTCCTCCAGCCGGCGCCGCGTCTCGGCCGCCGTCACATGATGAATCGCATGCCACCCCAGCGCCGTTGCGGCGACGATATTGGGCGCATGGTCGTCAATGAACACCAGTTCCTCGGGGGCCACCCCCGGCAAATGCGCACGAATGCGCCCCAGGGTCGTGTGATAGATCTCGGCATCCGGCTTGATCTGGCGCTCTTGCCCCGACACGACGATGTCGCGAAAGCGCTGCAGAAACGGGTAATTGTCCCAGGCATAGGGAAAGGTTTCCCGGGACCAGTTGGTCAGCCCGAACAGGGGCACCTGCGCCTGGTGCAGTTCTTCCAGCAGGGCCACGCCCTGATCCAGTGGCCCCTTGAGCATCTCCGGCCAGCGCCCGTAATAGGCCTCGATCAAGAGGGCATGGTCGGGGTGCTCGGCCACCAGGCTGCGGGTCGCCTCGGCCAGGCTGCGGCCGGCGTCCTGCCGGGTATTCCAGGCCTGGGTGCAGATGGTGTCGAGGAACCACTGGCGGCGCTCATCGTCGGGGATCAGCTGGCGGTACAGGTGGTGCGGGCTCCAGTCGAACAGCACGCCACCAAAATCGAAAACCACGGCACGAATCGTCATGAACACGTCCTTTTGAGCGGTTATGGGCCAGGCGCCATCCTGCGACGCCCGGCAGCACAATGCAATTTGCCGCTGGCCGCTGGTCCGCTCGGCGGCACCCTGGCCACGAATCGTGATCCAACCCCTGTATCCGGCCTTTTCCAGGCTGGCACAGGAGCTGCCCATGACTGCCAAGAACCCCACGGGGCCGCGCTCGTCCGAGCATGCCTCGAATCATCATGACCCGGGTTTCGACCCCGATTCGCCAGACCTGGCCGACCCCCAGGTAGACCCTGTAGGCCCGGCCAGGGCACCCCTGGACCGCCCTGAACCCGAGCACCGGCGCAAGCGCTCGCGGGCCTACGATCCCCTGGCCAACCTGAAGAAGTGACCCGGCGCGCCGACATGCGGCAGTCGCCGGGCGGTGTGGCGGGTGTAAGGTAAAACGCCCAAGCCCCAGGCTCGCCGAGGAAAAAGGAGGTGTCCATGAGCACGCCGCTGCTGAACAAACTGCAGATCAACGGCTATCAGGTCTTGAGCGTCAACCACGGGCCCTGGAAGGTCTGCACGCCGGGTGACCGGCTTGCTACCTTCGGCACCCGGGAAGAGGCCATGGCCTTTGCCGCCGCCCTGCCGGCGCGCAGGCAACGACCGGCCGCCACCGGTGGCTAGCGCCCAGGCAGGAAAAAAGCCCCGACCGGTTCGGGGCTTTTTTATGCCTGGCCGGGGGCATGGCCGGACGGGGCGAGGGCGCAGCGGGGCGCAATTACGGCTGCATGAAACTCAGCAGCGGGAGGATGAAGGCTGCTGCCAGGGCCAGTGCCCACAGGGTCTGCAGAAACAGCTCATCGGCGTTGTCGGCGGCGGGCCGCGGGGCGAGGCGGCGGCGCCAGTAGAAGTACAGGCCGCTGACCACGAACACACAGGTGATGCCCATCATGTACTCCAGCTCCCACTTCTGGGGGCTGATGGCCAGGCTGCCGTCCTGGTCATCCGGGTAGTCGAGCCGCCACCAGGCGCCCAGCAGCAGAGGCACCAGCCCGGCCAGGAGCCAGGCCAGGCGCGCACCGGGCATCCGGGTCAGCAGGGTCACGGCCAGGCCGATCAGGCACAGCACCCAGACAAAGAGGTACAGCTGAAAGCCCATGGCCCCACCGAACAGCGTGCTGCTGACATCCCGCGGCTGCATCATCTGCACGTCGCACAGCAGCATCAGCGACAAGGGCGCGGCAACGACGATCCAGCACAGAGGGCGGTAGAGCCACAACCACAGGGTAAACAGGCGAGACATGGGCACACTCATCGAGGTTTGGTGAAGCAAGAAAGAGGCGGGGTTGACGGTCAGTCGACAATGACCCGGGTGCCAGGGCCCAGGCACAGGCTCAACTGTTCGCCGGCCCGGTTGAAGGCGCAGTACGGCAGGGGCGCCTTGCTGGCATTGACCAAGGGGGGGATGAAGAAGCCCCCCAGCAATACCGCCCATGCAATCCGCAACGACAGCTCACGGAGGGTGGCGGGGGCTCTCGGCTTGAGCCGCTGCTGGTGCATCAGGTAGATGCCGCTGTAGACCAGGGCGAAACCGAAGACCATCACATAGTCCAGCTCCCGGGCCTGGATGCTGAAGATCAGGTTGCCGTCGAAATCATCCGGGTAGTTGATCCGCCACCACAGGCCCAGCAGCAACTGCACCAGCCCACCGATGATCCAGGCCAGGCGGGCGCCGGGCACCCGGGTCAGCACGGCCAGGCCCAGGCCGATGACGCTGAAGGCCCAGCCGCCCAGGTACAGCATGAAACCCATGGAGCCGCCGAACAGCGTGCCGCCGACTTCCCGGGGGACGATCAGGTGCAGGTTGCAACGGATCATGGTGGCCAATTGTGCGGCCACGGCGATCCAGCACAGGAGGTAGTAGAGCCGGGACCAGAAGGTGTGCAGGGGCGACATGCAGAGACTCGAAAAAAACAGGGCCGATGAGAGTGTGTGGTGGGCTGGGTTCAAACCAACAGCGAACCGCAGGCAACCGCGAACAGCACCAGGGCGATGCTGATGCCCGCCAGGGGAATGCGAAACCAGTAACGGATGGCCAGCACCCACAGGCTGGCGAGAAACCCCAGGCCGATCAGCAGCAAGCCACGGGCCTCCAGCAGCAGGGCCGGGTGCAGCCAGGCGAGGTAGCCATAGACCAGGCCGAACAGCATGGCGCCCAGGCTGTGGCTGGCGTTGAAGCCGACCCAGGCCCGCCACAGCCTGGTCTGGCGGGTGATCATCGGCGACACCTGGCGCATGCGTTCGGCCAGGGCCGGGTCACGGGGCTGGAATTTGTCGGTGGCGAAGGTGTAGATCAGGTGCAGGGTGCCGAGCAGCAGCACGATGGCTGAGCTGGCGATGATCAGGGCGGGGGCCAACACGTTTCTTCCTTGGGCGGTGCTCGGGTGCGCGGAGTATGCCGGGCCGCCCGGGGTTTTGCACCTGCGGGCGGCGGTTTTTTGCCAGCACTGGGCAGGGCGCCGGGCGCCCTGCCCAGGGGCTCAGAAGTGCTCGGCGTCGAGGCCGAACAAGGAGACGCTGCCGGCGCGGATGCTCTGCTCCAGGCTGAGGATGCGCGGCAGCATGCGGCTGAAGTAGAAGCGCGCGGTGGCCAGCTTGGCACCGTAGAAACCGTCGTCCTCGGAACGCTTGTGCTCGGCCACCTGGGCCATGCGCGCCCACAGGTAGGCGTAGGCCACGTAGCCGAACAGCTGCAGGTATTCGACGCAGGCGCTGCCCACCGCGTGGGGGTTCTGCGCCGCCTGTTCACGCAGCCAGTCGCTGAGGTCTTCCAGGCGCTGCACCGCGTCCAGCAGCTCGGCGGCGTAGGCGGCGCCGGGCAGGTAGGCGTAGTCGCGGATCTCGCCGGTGAACAGGCGCAGGGCCACGCCGCCGTTGCCCACCACCTTGCGCCCCAACAGGTCCAGGGCCTGGATGCCGTTGGTGCCTTCGTAGATCTGGGCGATGCGTACATCCCGCACCAGTTGCTCCTGGCCCCATTCGCGGATGTAGCCGTGGCCGCCGAAGATCTGCTGGCCCAGCACGCAGCTGTCCAGGCCGGTGTCGGTGAAGAACGCCTTGGCCACCGGGGTCAGCAGCGCCACCAGGGCCTCGGCGTTGTGCCGCTCATGGGGCTGGTCGGCGAACTTGGCCAGGTCCAGCTGCTGGCCGACGTAGCTGGCGAAGGCCCGGCCGCCTTCGGTCATGGCCTTCATGGTCAGCAGCATGCGCCGCACATCGGGGTGGACGATGATCGGGTCGGCGATCTTGTCCTTGGCCACCGGGCCGGCCGGGGAGCGGCTCTGGATGCGCTCGCGGGCGTAGGTGCGGGCGTTCTGGTAGGAGTTCTCGGCGCAGCCGATACCCTGGATGCCGATGGACAGGCGCTCGTAGTTCATCATGGTGAACATCGCCGCCAGGCCCTTGTTGGCCTCGCCGATCAGCCAGCCGGTGGCGCCGTCGAAGTTCAGCACGCAGGTGGCCGAGGCCTTGATGCCCATCTTGTGCTCGATGGAACCACAGCTCACCGCGTTGGCCGCGCCGAGATTGCCGTTGGCGTCCACATGGATCTTCGGCACCAGGAACAGCGAGATGCCCTTGGGCCCGGCCGGGGCGTCCGGCAGCTTGGCCAGCACCAGGTGGATGATGTTCTCGGTCAGGTCCTGCTCGCCGCCGGTGATGAAGATCTTGCTGCCGCTGATGCGGTAGCTGCCGTCGGCCTGGGGCTCGGCGCGGGTGCGGATGATCCCCAGGTCGGTGCCGGCGTGGGCCTCGGTGAGGCACATGGAACCGGCCCAGCGGCCTTCGTACATCGGCGGCAGGTACAGCTGTTTCAGCGCTTCGCTGGCGTGGGCGTCGATGGCCAGGCAGGCCCCGGAACTCAGGGCCGAGTACAGGGCGAAACTGGAGTTGGCGGCGTAGAGCATTTCCTCGAACTGCACCGCGAGCATCTTCGGCATGCCCATGCCGCCGTAGGCCGGGTTGCCGCTCAGGCCGACCCAGCCGCCCTGGATATAGGTGCTGTAGGCCTCCTTGAAACCGGCCGGGGTGCGCACCTGCCCGGCGTGCCAGCTGGCGCCTTCCTCGTCGCCGCTGCGGTTGAGCGGGGCGATCAGGTTGCCGGTGACCTTGGCCGCTTCTTCGAGAATGGCGTCGGCGGTGTCGCCGTCCACGGTATCGGCCAGGGCCGGCAGGCGCGCCCAGAGCTTGGGTGCGTTGAACACTTCATGCAGGACAAAGCGCATGTCGCGCAGCGGAGCGTTGAATTCGGGCATTGCAGGAACCTCGGGCAAAAGTGGAGGTTGAGCGGCCTCGGCCGCATGAATCGACAACGAAAACCCCGCCACCATGTAGGAGCCGGCTTGCCGGCGAAGAGGCCCGCAAGCCATGCATCGCCCTGGCCGACGCCTTCGCTGGCAAGCGAAGCGCCGCCCGGCCAGCTCCTACGGGGCTGGGTAGGTGTATTCAGGCTAGAGGTTTTTCGCCATGTCGCGCAGGACGAACTTCTGGATCTTGCCGGTGGAGGTCTTGGGCAACGGGCTGAAGACCACGGTACGCGGCACCTTGAAGCCTGCCAGGTGTTCGCGACAGAAGGCGATGATCTCGGCTTCGCGCACGTCCTGATGATCGGCCTTGAGGGTGATGAAGGCACAGGGCGTCTCACCCCACTTTTCATCGGGCCGGGCCACCACCGCGGCTTCCAGCACTGCCGGGTGGCGATAGAGCACGCCTTCCAGTTCGATGGTGGAAATGTTCTCGCCCCCGGAAATGATGATGTCCTTGAGCCGGTCGCGGATCTCCACGTAGCCGTCCGGGTGGGTCACCCCCAGGTCGCCGGTATGGAACCAGCCGCCCTCGAAGGCTTCGGCGGTGGCCGTGGGGTTCTTCAGGTAGCCCTTCATCACGGTGTTGCCGCGCATGAAGATCTCGCCGATGGTCTGGCCGTCCCGGGGTGTGGGTTCGAGGGTTTTCGGGTCGGCCACCATCACCCCTTCCAGGGTCGGGTAGCGCACGCCCTGGCGCGACTTGATCTGCGCCCGCTGTTCCAGGGGCAGTTCATCCCAGGCGGCGTGCCAGGCGCACAGGGTCACCGGGCCATAGACCTCGGTCAGGCCGTAGACGTGGGTCACCTTGATGCCCATTTCCTCCACCGCGCCGATCACCTTGGCCGGCGGCGCGGCCCCGGCCACCATGGCGTTGACCGGGTGGTCGATGGCCGCCTTGGCGGTGTCGGGCATGTTCACCAGGGCATTGAGCACGATGGGCGCGCCGCACAGGTGCGTGACCTGATGCTCGCGGATCAGGTCGAGGATCTTCTGCGGGTCGACCCGGCGCAAAAACACATGCACCCCGGCCAGGGCGGTGACGGTCCAGGGGTAGCACCAGCCGTTGCAGTGGAACATCGGCAGGGTCCACAGGTACACCGGGTGGTTGCCCATGGCCCAGGTCATCTGGTTGCCCAGGGCGTTGAGGTAGGCGCCGCGGTGGTGGTAGACCACGCCCTTGGGGTTGCCGGTGGTGCCCGAGGTGTAGTTCAGGGCGATGGCCTGCCACTCGTCATCGGGCCACTGCCAGGCAAACTCGGGATCGCCCTCGGCGAGGAACGCTTCGTAGTCCAGCTCGCTGACCGGCTGGCCCTCGCCGTACTCCGGGTCGTCGAGGTCGATCACCAGGGGCGGGTGATCGAGCATGGCCACGGCGGCGTGGATCACCTCATGGAACTCGCGGTCGGCGATCAGCACCTTGGCTTCGCCGTGGGCCAGCATGAAGGCGATGGCCTCGGCGTCCAGGCGCACATTGAGGGCATTGAGCACGGCGCCGATCATCGGCACGCCGAAGTGTGCTTCGAGCATTGCCGGGATGTTGGGCAGCATCACCGCCACCGTGTCGTTCTTGCCGATGCCGCGCCCGGCCAGGGCCGAGGCCAGGCGCCGGCAGCGGCTGTAGGTCTGGGCCCAGGTGCGGCGAATCGAACCGTGGATCACCGCCGGGTAATCGGGGTAAACCGCAGCGGTACGCTCGATGAAGCTCAAGGGGGAGAGGGCGATATGGTTGACGGCAGTCGGCGCCAGGCCTTGCTCGTAGATGGACATGGTTCGGGTACCCGGTGGCTGATTATTAGCTCTATTGGCCGAGGCTTGGGTGGCGTGTGCTGTGTACCTGGGGGCACCCACTGTAGGCGCCGGCTTGCCGGCGAAGGCGATCTCAAGAACACCTGCGCCCGTAGGAGCCGGCTTGCCGGCGAAAGCGATCCCACGGGCCTCTTCGCTGGCAAGCCAGCTCCTACGTTCGGCGTTGCTTACAGGTACGCAGCACACCCAGCGAAAGCTCGGTGACTTATCCGGGGTCTTTTATATACTGTTTGTTGATTGATATGGAAGTACTACCTGAGTTGTATAGTAGTTATACTATAAAAAGAACCTGCCCTTCCGGCCGCGAGACTGATCGACCATGCCCGACTCTACCCACCTGCGTCACTGGCTGCGCCTGCAGCGTGAAGGCCAGTTGCCGGACTCGCCCTGGCTCGGCCACGACCCGCAACCCAGCCTGCTGCTGGACGCCCAGGCGCAGCCGCTGGACCTCAACCCGGCGCTGAGCCAGTGGCTGGATGATGCGGCCACTGGCGATCTCGCGGCCCTGCTGCCGATCAACCACCCGGCCCTGGTGCGTGCCTGCCTGGAGCAGCAGCGGGCCATCGAGCAGGTGGAAGCCCAGTGGGGCGAGCGCATCCTGCTCTGGAGCTTTATCCCCGATCCGCATCGCCAGCGGGTACTGGCGCGCTGCCAGGAAGCCACGGCCCAGGTCCGGGCCGAGCGCGAGTCGGCCAAGGCCCGGCGCCTGTACCGCCTGATCACCGAAAACACCACTGACCTGATTTCCCGGCACACCCCGGACGGCAGCTTCCTCGACGCCTCACCGGCCTCCTGGACCCTGCTCGGCTACTGGCCCGAGCAACTGCGCGGGCGTCTGGCCCGCAGCCTGTTCCACAGCCAGGACCTGGCCGGGCTGATGCAGCGCACCCGCGATGCCCTGGAGCAGGACGGCTACCACACCATGACCTACCGCATCCGCCATCGCGACGGCCACTACCTGTGGTTCGAAACCGCCTGCCGCGGCATTCGCGACACCTACACCGGCACCGTGGTGGAAGTGGTGGCGGTGTCCCGGGACATCACCGCCCGGGTCCAGGCCGAAGAGAACAAGCGGCGCCTGGCGGAAGTGGTAGAGGCCAACCCCGACCCGGTGCTGTTCATCCAGCCCGGCGGCGCGGTGACCTACCTCAACCCGGCGGCGCGGCGCACCCTGGGGCTCGGCGACGGGCAGGCAATGCCGCCACTGGCGGCCATCCTCAGCGCTGCGGTACTCGACAGCCTGCAACGCGAAGGCTGGGACCGCGCTGAACACAGCGGCCGCTGGAGCATCGAGGCGCGCCTGCAACCGCCGGCCGGCGGCGCCTCGGTGCCGGTCTCGCTGATGCTCCTGGCCCACCGCGCGGCCAGTGGCGAGCGTTTCTATTCCCTGGTGGCCCACGACCAGAGCGAGCGCGAACTGCGCGAAGCCCAGCAGCGCCATCACCAGGACGAGCTGGCCCACACCGCGCGCCTGGTGACCCTGGGCGAACTGGCCTCGGGTATCGCCCACGAGATCAACCAGCCGCTGGCCGCAGTGGTCAACTACGCCAATGCCAGCCAGCGCTACTTGCAGGCCCTGGGCACCCAGCCCGAGGCCGCCCGCAAGGTGGCCCAGGGCCTGGAACGGATTGCCGAGCAGGCGACCCACGCCGCCGAAGTGATCAAGCGCCTGCGGGCCTTTTTGCGCAAGGGCGGGCGCCGGGTGCAGGCCCTGGACATCGCCGAAGTGGCCCGGGAAACCGTGCGCCTGTGTGCCTGGGAAGCCCAGGCCAGCCAGGTGACGATCGACTTGCAGCTGGCGGATAATCTGCCGCCGGTGTACGCCGACCGGGTGCTGCTGGAGCAGGTGCTGCTGAACCTGCTGCGCAACGCCATCGAGGCCAACCGCGAAGTGCATGGGCAGCAGGGCTCGCACATTGTGCTGGCCGCCGAGGCGACGGCCGAAGGCGGGGTGCAGATCAGCGTCAGCGACCAGGGCCCCGGTGTCTGCGCCGAGCAACTGCCGCAGCTGTTCACGCCGTTCTACACCAGCAAGGCCAATGGCCTGGGGCTCGGGCTGTCCATGAGCCGCAGCATCGTCGAGGGCTTTGGCGGCGACTTGCAGGCCCAGCCCCAGGCCGTCGGCCTGCGCATGTGCTGCCGGCTGCCGGCCAGTGCCCCGGCCGACCCCTCGGCAACGTCCCAGGCAACTTCCCCCGCAACGACAGGAGCAAGGCAATGACGAGTGTGGCGCAGCAACTGGTGTATGTGGTCGACGACGACCCGGGCATGCTCGACTCCACCGTCTGGCTCCTGGAGTCGGTGGGGCTCAAGGCGCTGCCCTTCACCAGTGGCCGCGAGTTTCTCGAACACTGCGACCCGAGCCTCAATGCCTGCGTGCTGCTGGATGTGCGCATGCCCGGCATGGGCGGGCTGAACGTCCAGGAAGAGCTGCGCCAGCGCGATATCCGCCTGCCGCTGATCTTTGTCAGCGGCCACGCCGACGTGCCCATCGTGGTCCGCGCGTTCAAGGCCGGAGCGGTGGATTTCATTGAAAAGCCCTACAACGAACAGCTGTTGCTGGACAGCGTGCAGCAGGCCCTGAGCCGCGCCGACCGCCATCAGAACCAGAGTGCCGGGCAGGCCCGGGTGCAGGCGCTGCTGGAAAGCCTGACGCCACGGGAGAAAGACGTGTTGCTGCCGCTGGTGCAGGGCTACACCAACCGGGAAATTGCCGAGCAACTGGGGGTCAGCATCAAGACCATCGACCTGTATCGCTCACGGGTGATGAAGCGCATGCAGGCCGAACACCTGCCGGAACTGGTGGGTATGGCCATTGCCGCCGGGCTGGTAGACCCGCTGCACCTGCGCTGAGGCTCAGGCCACCGCGCTGCGCACGGGCACGCCGCCCAGCAGGCGCTCGATGGCGCCGCTCAGCAGGTTTTCCAACAGGGCTTCGCGTTCCCGCTCGGCCAGGGGTTGTTCGCTGAACCAGCTAGGGGCGCTGTTGAGCAGGTTGGCCAAAGCATGGGCCGCGGCGCGCTGCGCCTGTGGGCCAAGGCCGGTCGGGGTGCCCAGCAACTGCACCAGCTGTTGTTCGTAGCGTTCGCGCAATTGCCCGACCCGCAGTTGCTGGTCGGGATTGAGGCAGCCGCTGTCGCGCTCCACCAGGCGGAAATGCCGCGGCAATTCCCGATGCAGCTTCAGGTGGGCGCGGATCAGCGCCGGCAGGCAGTCGCCCTGCAACTTGCGCCGTTGCAGGCGCTTGAGGGTGCTGTGCAGCTCATCGAAGAACTCCTCGATCAGGTCCAGCAACAGGTGCTGCTTGCTCGGGTAATGGTGGTACAGCGAGCCCGGGGTCAGCCCCAGATGGCTCGCCAGCTCACGCATGCCGACCTGGCCGAAGCCCTTGCTGGCGAACAGCTCCAGGGCCTTGTCGCGGCTTTCGGCAAAGCGTGAGCAACGCTCAGCCATAGTGATGGAAACCCCGACCGGTCTTGCGCCCCAGGTAGCCGGCGGCAACCATTTCCTTGAGCAGCGGCGCGGGGCGGTACTTGCTGTCGTTGAAGCCGTCGTAGAAGGCTTCGAGGATCGCCAGCAGGGTGTCCAGGCCGATCAGGTCGGCCAGGGCCAGCGGGCCGATCGGCTGGTTGCAGCCCAGGCGCATGCCGGCGTCGATGTCCTCGGCGCTGGCCAGGCCTTCCTGGAACACCAGGATCGCCTCGTTGATCATCGGCACCAGGATGCGGTTGACCACAAAACCCGGGCGGTTGCCGGCGGTGATCGCGGTCTTGCCCAGGCGCTGGGCCATATTCATGGCCAGGGCGTGGGTCGCGTCGCTGGTCTGCAGGCCACGGATCACCTCGATCAGGCCCATCACCGGCACCGGGTTGAAGAAGTGCAGGCCGATGAACCGCTCGGGCGCGCTGACGCTGGCGGCCAGTTGGGTGATCGACAGCGACGAGGTGTTGGAGGCGATCACGCACTCGGCGCTGACCTGGGCGGCGATCTGCTGCAGCACCTTGAGCTTGAGGTCGAGGTTCTCGGTGGCGGCTTCGATCACCAGTTGCGCATCCTTGAGCACGCCGTAGTCGGTGCTGATGCGGATCCGGCCCAGGGCGGCGAGCTTGTCGTCTTCGCCGAGGGTGCCCTTGCTCACCTGGCGGTCGAGGTTCTTGCCGATGGTGGCCAGGGCCTTTTCCAGGGCGCCCTGGGCGATGTCCAGCAGGGTCACGTCAAAGCCCGCCTGGGCGCAGACCTGGGCGATGCCGTTGCCCATGGTGCCGGCGCCGATCACCCCGATATTCGCAAGATTCATCTTCAGCTCTTCCTTTGTTCATTGCCTTCGCGGAGCATGGCGCGGTTGCCTTGCACAGCGCGTTATCCAGCGCGAGTCTAGAGCCCGGCGCGGTGGCCGGCCTATGCCGAAAGCGGTCAAGCGTGCTGGCGTTTTTTGCCATAGGTCCAGCTACGGGAGCACAGCCTCTACATGCGTGAATCGGATTCGGTCGCGGTCTATTTTGTCCGGGTGATGACCCACGCCCTGCGCCAGCAGCCGGCGCGCCTGGCGGCCGTGCTGCGCGAGGCCGGTATCGATCCGGCGTTGCTCGACCAGCCCCGGGCGCGGGTGCCCGGCAGTGCCTTTGCCGCGCTGTGGCTGATCCAGATCCGCGAGTTGCAGGACGAATTCTTCCAGCTCGACTCCCGGGGGATGCCGCCGGGGGCCTTTGCCCTGATCTGTCGCGGACTGATCCAGGAGCCCAACCTGGAAAAAGCCCTGCGCCAGTGCCTGAACAACTTCGGCCTGTTCCTGCGGGACGTCCGCGCCAGCCTCAGCCTGCGGGGCAAGCGCGCGGTGATCAGCCTCGACAGCCGCTGCGCCGACCCGCTGCGCAGCCACTACGCCGAGGAAACCCTGCTGGTGCTGGTTATCAGCCTGTTGTGCTGGCTCGGCGGGCGACGGATTCCCATCGACCGCGCCGATTTTCGTCATTCACGCCTGAGCCTCAGCGACGATGCGCTGCTGTGGGGCAGCAACCTGAGCTGGAACGCCGGGCGCACCGAGATCGAATTCGCCAGCCGCTTCCTGCGCCTGCCGGTGGTCCAGGACCTGGCCTCGCTCAAGGTGTTCCTGCGCAGCGCACCGCAGTGGCTGGTGATCCGCTTTCGCAACCAGCACGGGCTGACCACCCAGGTGCACCAGCGCCTGCGGGGCAGCCACTACAGCCAGTGGCCGACCCTGGAAGCCTTCGCCCGCGAAGTGCAGATGAGCGCCAGCACCCTGCGCCGGCGCCTGGAGCGCGAGGGCGGCTCCTATCAAGAGATCAAGGACGAAGTACGCCGCGGCGTCGCCGTCGAGCTGCTACGCCGCTCGGCGGCCAGCATCAGCGAGATTGCCGAACTCACCGGCTTCCAGGAGCCCAGCGCCTTCCACCGCGCGTTCAAGAAATGGACCGGCGAAAGCCCCGGGCGCTACCGCGCCCGTTTCCAGCCAGCCCCCGCCTGATTCCACGACATCCCGGCTTCTACGGATTTCGCCACATCACACAGTCCGTTGTAGGAGCTGGCTTGCCAGCGAAGGCGCCCGCAAGATCACCGCCTGATCCGAGGGCCTGTTCGCCGGCAAGCCGGCGCCTACGGATTTCGTCCCATCACGCAGTCCCTTGTAGGAGCTGGCTTGCCAGCGAAGGCGCCCGCAAGATCACCGCCTGATCCGAGGGCCCATTCGCCGGCAAGCCGGCGCCTACGGTCGGTGTGGGTTAGGCCGGGCTGCGGCCGGGCATCTGGATGCCGTGCTGTTGCACGCGGCGGTACAGGGTGGCGCGGGAAATGCCCAGGGCCTTGGCTGCCGCCACGGGTTTCCAGCGGTGGCGCACCAGGGCGTCCAGCAGGGCCTGGCGCTCGGGGCTGGTGGCGGTTTCCAGGGCGGGCAGGGCGCCTTCGGCCTCGGCGCCGCGCAGTTGTTCGGGCAAGTCATGCAGTTGGATCAGCGGCCCTTCGCACACCGCGCAGGCATAGCGCAGCACATGGCGCAATTGCCGCACGTTGCCCGGCCAGCGGTAGCCCAACAGGCATTCCAGCGCCGCATTGCCCAGTTGCACCGGCGCACCGCAGCGCTTGGATTCCTCTTCGACAATCCGGGTGATCAGCGCCAGCCGGTCGCTGCGCTCGCGCAGCGGTGGCAACTGAAAACGCGCGCCCCCCAGGCGGAAATACAGGTCCTCGCGAAAGCTGCCTTCGGCCACCAGCGCCTCCAGATCGCGGTGGGTGGCGCAGATCACCTGGATATCCACCGCCTTGCGCTGCGCGGCCCCCAGCGGCGCCACTTCACCCTCGGCCAGCACCCGCAGCAGGCGGGTCTGCAAGGCCAGGGGCATGTCGCCGATCTCATCGAGGAACAGGGTGCCGCCATCGGCCTGTTGCAGCAGGCCCTGCATGCCCTTGTTCGAAGCGCCGGTAAAGGCCCCGGCGACGTAGCCGAACAGTTCGCTTTCGATCAGGTTCTCGGGAATCGCCGCGCAGTTCACCGCGACAAAGGGCCGGTCCCGACGCTGGCTGGCCTGGTGCAGCTGGCGGGCGAAGACTTCCTTGCCGGAACCGGTCTCGCCCTGGATCAGCACCGGCAGGTGGCGGTCCTTGACCCGCACCGCCAGGCGCAGGCTCTGTTCCACCCGCGGGTCCAGCGGTTCTCCGGCCAGGCTCAGGCGCGGGCGCTGTGCCGGGCGCCTTGGGGCTTGCAGGCGGCCGTGGAGGTTATCGGAAAGGGGGCACAGGGCTTCGTCGCGGGCGCGCTGCAACAGCTGCGGGTCGAACACCTGGGCGATGTGCTGCGGCAAGCGGCCATAGCGGCGCAGCAGGTAATGGCGCGCCGCCGGGTTGAGCGCGCGCAGGCAACCGTCGTCGTCCCAGGCCAGCAGGTAATCCGGCTGGCTGTCGACATAGCCGGGGCTGGCATGGGCCCGCAGCACCCAGTAGCCCTGGGCGCTGTTCATGAAGAATGCCTGTTCGATCTCCCGCGCGCTCTGCACCACCATCTGCCGGATCAGGTGCTGGGAACGGCGGTCGTCCGGGGAACGCACCGCCGACACATCCAGCACCCCCAGCAACTCGCCCTGGGGGTCGAACACCGGGGCGGCGGAACAGGTCAGGCCGATGAACGCGGCGCGAAAATGGTCGCGCTTGTGCACGGTGATCGGCGTGCGCGCGGTGAGCACCGCCGCCACGCCGCAGGTGCCTTCTTCACCCTCCGACCAGCAGGTGCCCAGGTACAGCCCGGCCTTGCGGCAGTCGTTGCGCAGGGTGGATTCCACCCGGTAGTCGATGGTCTGGCCCTGGGCGTCGGTGAGCAGCACGCAGTAGTCGGCGTCGCGCACCCGGCCATGCAGGCGGGCCACTTCTTCGCTGGCGATGCGCAGGAACAGCTCGGAACGCTCGCGGCATTCCTTGAGCACGTTTTCGGACAGGATGCGCGGCCCCTGCAGCGAGCCGGGGTCCAGTTGGTGCTGCTCCATGGAGCGGCGCCAGGAATCGAGGATCAGGCTCGGCACCGGCGCCTGGGGCAGGTGATCGGCGTTTTTCAGGACCCGGCTGACGCAGTCCACATGGGCTTTTGAATGTGCGGAAAGCATGAAGGCCTCCGGTTGCAGCTTCTTATCGTTGTGGGCGCATTAAGCGCCGATCCGCGGCTCCCGACAAGCACCGGGCGGCGCCGTGGGGGCGCTGAGACGCAACGTCTCAGGGTCTCGCCAAGGCCCCGTGCAGCCTGACATGCAACGTCTCAGGCGCAGGGCTTCCCGACACCTGCAGGCGAGTGCAACAGCCGCTCTGCCACGGGCCTTTGCAGCGGTTTTTCCATAACTGGCACCGGCCTTGCTCTGGCTCTTGGCAACCAGCCCTTGGCAACCCGCGCCGACTGGCCCATCGAAGAATAAGAACGAGGTGCCCGATGTTTTCTCCTGCCTGTGCTCCGCCCGCGGTGAGCCCATGAGCCGCCGCCCCCTCACTGTCGGCATCATCGCCAACCCGGCTTCGGGCCGTGATGTGCGCCGCCTCACCGCCAATGCCGGGTTGTTCTCCAGCACCGACAAGGTCTCGGTGATCCAGCGTCTGCTGGCGGCCTTTGGCGCCACCGGCATCACCCAGGTGCTGATGCCCACTGACATGACCGGCATCGCCGCCGCGGTGCAGAAAAACAGCCGCAGCCGCCAGGCCCGGGAGCAGCACTGGCCGGCCCTGGAGTTTCTCGACCTGACCCTGCGCCAGAGCGTCGAGGACACCCGCCAGGCAGCGCGCTGGATGGCCGAGCGCGGGGTGTCGCTGATCGCCGTGCTCGGTGGCGACGGCACCCACAAGGCGGTGGCCGCCGAGGTCGGCGACATTCCGCTGCTGACCCTGTCCACCGGCACCAACAACGCCTTTCCGGAGCTGCGCGAAGCCACCAGCGCCGGGCTGGCCGGCGGGCTCTACGCCAGCGGCCGGGTGCCCGCCGAGATCGCCCTGCGGCGCAACAAGCGCCTGCTGGTGCGCGAACCGTCCCGGGGCCTGTGCGAAGTGGCCCTGGTGGATGTGGCGGTGTCGCCCCTGGCCTTTGTCGGCGCCCGGGCCATCAGCCGCGCCAGCGATCTGGCCGAGGTCTTCGTGACCTTCGCCGAACCGCAGTCCATCGGCATTTCCGCGCTCTGCGGGCTGTGGCTGCCGGTCACCCGCCAGGAACCCCACGGCGCCTGGATGCGCCTGGACCCGCAATCCCCCGAGGCGCTGCTGGTGCCCCTGGCTCCCGGCCTGCTGCAGGGCTGCGGGGTGCTGGAGGCCGGCTACCTGCAACCCGATGTGCCCCAGCCCCTGTGCCTGAACGCCGGCACCCTGGCCCTGGATGGCGAGCGCGAGATCGAGTTCAACCCCCACGACCGGCCCACGGTCACCCTGGATGCCGGCGGCCCGCTGAGCATTGACGTCAACGCGGTCCTGGAACACGCGGCGCGCCAGCGCCTGCTGGCCATCGACCGTGATCACCGGCAACACCCCGTGAACCTTCAGTCCGAAGACACCCTGGAGAATAAAAATGTCGACACCCCTGACCACTGACCAGTTGCTCCACGCCTACCGGGTGATGCGCACCATCCGCGCATTCGAAGAACGCCTGCACGTGGAATTCGCCACCGGCGAGATCCCCGGTTTCGTCCACCTCTATGCCGGGGAAGAAGCCTCGGCCGCCGGAGTCATGGCCCACCTGCGGGACGACGACTGCATCGCCTCCAACCACCGTGGCCACGGCCATTGCATCGCCAAGGGCGTGGACGTCTACGGGATGATGGCGGAGATCTACGGCAAGAAGACCGGGGTCTGCCAGGGCAAGGGCGGCTCTATGCACATCGCCGATTTCGAGAAGGGCATGCTCGGCGCCAACGGCATCGTCGGTGCCGGTGCGCCGCTGGTGGTGGGCGCGGCCCTGGCCGCCCGGCTGCAAGGCACCGACGGTGTGTCGGTGGTGTTCTTCGGCGACGGCGGCTCCAACGAAGGCGCGGTGTTCGAGGCCATGAACATGGCCTCGGTGTGGAACCTGCCGTGCCTGTTCATCGCCGAGAACAACGGCTACGCCGAAGCCACGGCCTCCAACTGGTCGGTGGCGTGCGACCACATCGCCGACCGCGCCGCCGGTTTCGGCATGCCCGGGGTGACGGTGGACGGTTTTGATTTCTTCGCCGTGCACGAAGCTGCCGGCGCCGCCGTGGAGCGGGCCCGGGCCGGGGAGGGGCCGTCGCTGATCGAGGTCAAGCTGACCCGCTACTACGGCCACTTCGAGGGCGACGCCCAGACCTACCGCGCGCCGGATGAGGTCAAGCATTACCGCGAGCACAACGACTGCCTGATGCAGTTCCGCGAGCGCACCACCCGTTCGGGCCTGGTGCAGGCCAGCCAGCTGGACCAGATCGATGCCGACGTGGAAGCGCTGATCGAAGACGCGGTGCGCAAGGCCAAGACCGACCCCAAGCCGAGCCCCGCCGACCTGCTCAGCGACGTGTACGTCGCCTACCCCTAACGCCCCACAGAACAACAAGAGACCACCATCATGGCGAGAAAAATCAGTTACCAGCAGGCCATCAACGAAGCCCTGGCCCAGGAAATGCGGCGCGACCCCAGCGTGTTCATCATGGGCGAAGACGTGGCGGGCGGCGCCGGCGCCCCCGGCGACAACGACGCCTGGGGCGGCGTGCTCGGGGTGACCAAGGGCCTCTACCATCAATTCCCCGGGCGGGTGCTGGACACCCCGCTGTCGGAGATCGGCTACGTCGGCGCCGCAGTCGGCGCCGCCACCCGTGGCGTGCGCCCGGTGTGCGAGCTGATGTTCGTCGACTTCGCCGGCTGCTGCCTGGACCAGATCCTCAATCAGGCGGCGAAGTTTCGCTACATGTTCGGCGGCAAGGCCCAGACCCCGCTGGTGATCCGCACCATGGTCGGCGCCGGCCTGCGCGCCGCGGCCCAGCACTCGCAAATGCTGACCTCGCTGTGGACCCACATCCCCGGGCTGAAAGTGGTCTGCCCCTCGTCGCCCTACGACGCCAAGGGCCTGCTGATCCAGGCCATCCGCGACAACGACCCGGTGATCTTCTGCGAGCACAAGCTGCTCTACAGCCTGCAGGGCGAAGTGCCGGAGGAGTCCTACGCGATTCCCTTCGGCGAGGCCAACTTCCTGCGCGACGGCAAGGACGTGACCCTGGTGTCCTACGGGCGCACGGTGAATACCGCCCTGGACGCGGCCCGCAGCTTGGCCGGGCGCGGTATCGACTGCGAGGTGATCGACCTGCGCACCACCAGCCCGCTGGATGAAGACAGCATCCTGGAAAGCGTGGAGAAGACCGGGCGCCTGGTGGTGATCGACGAAGCCAACCCGCGCTGCTCCATGGCCACCGACATCTCGGCCCTGGTGGCGCAGAAAGCCTTCGCCTCCCTCAAGGCGCCGATCGAAATGGTCACCGCGCCCCACACCCCAGTGCCGTTCTCCGACGCCCTGGAAGACCTGTACATCCCCGACGCGGCGAAGATCGAGAAAGCCGTGCTCACCGTGATCGAGTGGAGCCGCTGATGAGCCAGATTCATACCCTGACCATGCCCAAGTGGGGCCTGTCGATGACCGAGGGCCGGGTCGATGCCTGGCTCAAGGAAGAAGGCCAGAGCATCAGCAAGGGCGATGAAGTGCTGGACGTGGAGACCGACAAGATCTCCAGCAGCGTCGAGGCGCCGTTCTCCGGCATCCTGCGTCGGCAGATCGCCCGCCAGGACGAGACCCTGGCGGTGGGCGCGCTGCTGGGCATCGTGGTCGAAGGCGAAGCCAGCGACGCCGAGATCGACGCGGTGATCGAGCAGTTCCAGGCCAGCTTCGTGCCCGGCGACAGCGCCGATGAAGACAGCGGCCCGGCGCCGCAGAAGGTCGAACTGGGCGGCCGCCTGATCCGCTATTTCGAGCGCGGTGAAGGCGGCACGCCGCTGTTGCTGGTGCACGGCTTTGGCGGCGATCTCAACAACTGGCTGTTCAACCACGAAGCCCTGGCCGCCGGGCGCCGGGTGATCGCCCTCGACCTGCCGGGCCATGGTGAGTCGGCCAAGGCCCTGCAACGGGGCGACCTGGATGAATTGAGCGAAGTGCTGCTGGCGCTGCTGGATCACCTGGAGATTCCCCTGGCCCATCTGGTGGGCCACTCCATGGGCGGCGCGGTGTCCCTCAACACCGCGCGGCTGGCGCCGGACCGCGTGCGTTCCCTGACCCTGATCGGCAGCGCCGGGCTGGGCCGCGAGATCAACGGCGACTACCTGCAAGGTTTTGTCGAGGCCAGCAACCGCAATGCGCTGAAGCCGCAGCTGGTGCAGTTGTTCTCCAACGCCGAGCTGGTGAACCGGCAGATGCTCGACGACATGCTCAAGTACAAGCGCCTGGAAGGGGTGCAGGCGGCCCTCGGGCAGCTTGCGCAACAGCTGTTCGCCGACGGCCGCCAGCACGCCGACCTGCGCCCGGTGGTGCAGGACGGCCCGCAGCCGGTGCTGGTGATCTGGGGCAGCGACGACCGGATCATTCCGGTGAGCCACAGCGCCGATCTCAAGGCGCAGATCGAGGTGCTGCCGGGGCAGGGGCACATGCTGCAGATGGAAGCGGCGGAGCAGGTCAACCGCCTGATCCTCGATTTTATCCAGCAGCACTGAGGTGTTCTGCGGCGGCCAGGGGGCCGTCGCAGCTCTACAAGAATAAGGAGAAGCCAAGATGAGTGTTTCCCTCAAGCCTGTTCCCAGCATGCGTGCCGCGGTCTGGCACGGCCGCCACGATATCCGCGTCGAAGACGTACCGCTGCCCGACGCGCCGCCTGCCGGCTGGGTGCAGATCCGCGTCGATTGGTGCGGGATCTGCGGTTCCGACCTGCACGAATATGTGGCCGGGCCGGTGTTCATTCCGGTGGACGCACCGCACCCGCTGACCGGGATCAAGGGCCAGTGCATCCTCGGCCACGAGTTCTGCGGCGAAATCGTCGCCCTGGGCGAAGGGGTCCAGGGTTTCAGTGTTGGTCAGCCAGTGGCCGCCGACGCCTGCCAGCACTGCGGCACCTGCTACTACTGCACCCACGGGCTGTACAACATCTGCGAAAACCTGGCCTTTACCGGGCTGATGAACAACGGCGCCTTCGCCGAATTGGTCAACGTGCCGGCCAACCTGCTGTACGCCTTGCCGGCCAACTTTCCCGCCGAGGCCGGAGCGCTGATCGAGCCGCTGGCGGTGGGCATGCACGCGGTGAAAAAAGCCGGCAGTTTGTTGGGGCAGAACGTGGTGGTGGTCGGCGCCGGCACCATCGGCCTGTGCACCATCATGTGCGCCAAGGCCGCCGGCGCGGCCCAGGTGATCGCCCTGGAAATGTCCGGCGCGCGCAAGGCCAAGGCCCTGGAGGTGGGCGCGACCCACGTGCTCGACCCCAAGGAGTGCGATGCCCTGGCCGAGGTCAAGCGCCTGACCGGCGGGCTGGGGGCCGATGTCAGCTTTGAATGCATCGGCAACAAGCACACCGCCAAGCTGGCCATCGACCTGATCCGCAAGGCCGGCAAGTGCGTGATGGTGGGGATATTCGAAGAGCCCAGCGAGTTCAACTTCTTCGAGCTGGTGGCCACCGAGAAAACGGTGCTGGGGGCCCTGGCCTACAACGGTGAGTTCGCCGATGTGATCGCCTTCATCGCCGATGGCCGGCTGGATATTTCGCCCCTGGTGACCGGGCGCATCCAGCTGGAAGAGATTGTCGGCCAGGGCTTCGAGGAACTGGTCAACAACAAGGAGCACAACGTCAAGATCATCGTGTCCCCCGGTCAGTTGCGACGCTCGTAAACGAGCGATTTGGCGATGGCCGGCCGCGGCCATCGCACTTTTTTACAGTTTTGCGTTCTATCACCTGGCCTGGCCGCGCCGATCCCCGCCGCAGCCCGTGAATTCCGACCCGGTGCCGATGGCCTACGCTCCCTCTTCTTGCATGATGCAAACCCGCTTTCAGCGCCTGTTCCTGGTGGCGCTGCTGATGCTTGGCGCCACGGCCTGTACCCAACAGCAAGGGCGCGATTTTGCCAAACAGTTTCGTGAAGGCAAGCCTGACGAATTCTTCCAGACCAGCGTCGATCGCATGGCCACCATCGGCATGCGCGACAACCTGCAGAGCCTGTACCTGCTGATGGGCAAGCTCTACCTGCGCAACCCCAGCCAGTGGCGCAAGTCGGGTTTCCCCGATGGCACCACGGCCCAGCGCGAGATCCGCAATGCCATCGAAAAGCGCCAGCCGCTGCCGGCCCTGGGGGATCGTCGCGACCTGGCGGCCCTGAGCTATTCCCTGAGCCCGGAGTTCCAGGGCGATCGGGTGGGGGCGTTCATCTATGCCATTGGCAGCATGCTGGTGACCGCCCATGGCGGGCGCACCGAGTTCTACATGACCGATACCATCGACCCGCAGTTCATCAGCAACGCCGCGCGCAATATCGAGAAGGCCACCTGGCTGCTGAGCCAGCGCCAGGATGCCAATGGGGTGCTGTTGCTGTTCTCCAACGAGATTTCCGAGGAGGGCAGCAACCTGAGTTTTGCCGTGGAGTTCGGCAAGATCGTCGCGCGCCTGGATTTGCTGACGCAGATTCTGGATGAGCGCTATCGGCGGGTGGGGTTCAATTACGCGCAGAGCCTGCTGCTGATGAATTTCTTGCCGGTGCAGTAGGAGCTGGCTTGCCAGCGAAGGCGCCCGTCCAGACGCTGCAAGGCCCAAGGGCCGTTTCGCCGGCAAGCCGGCTCCTACGCGGCGCTTTTGCCCCGCGCAAAAAACGGTCGCATTTCAGGTCATGCCGAGTTTTTTGCGCGCCATCAACAGAGCTACGACGCTCAACGCTGCCGCCAGCATCAAGTAGAAACTCGGTGCCAGCTGTGAGCCGGTCAGGGCAATCAATCCGGTAGCGATCACCGGTGCAAAACCGCCGAAGATCGTGACCCCCAGGTTGTAGCTCAGGGACATGCCGGTGACCCGGGTGCGCACCGGGAAGATGTCCGCCATCAGCGACGGCAGCGGGGCGAAGTACACCGCCTTGATCAGGGCCATCAGCGCCACCACCAGCAGCAGCGAGCTGGCACTGGGGCGGCTGTTGAGCCAGAAGAACGCCGGCAGGATCGCCACGGCATAGACCACCGCCGCTGCCAGCATGATTTTCAGGCGACCGATATGGCCGGACAGGTAGCCGACGATGGGCGTGATGATGGTCAGGATCAGGCCGCCGGTAAGGGTCGCCAAAAAGCCCGAGGACTGGGCGATGTTCAGGCTGGTGGCGGCGTAGGACGGCATGTACTGGATCATGTAGTTCGAGGCGGTCGACACCACCAGGGTGCCCATGGCGATCAGCAGCAGGGTCTTCTGGGTCACCAGCACTTCGCGCAAAGGGCGTTCCCCCGGTTCGCTGGCCTTGAAGTCCGGCGACTCGTCCACCGTACGGCGGATGTACAGGCCCACCGGGCCCAGCAGCAGGCCGAAGAAGAACGGCACGCGCCAGCCCCAGTCGAGCATTTGCTGGGCATCGAGGTGCTTGGTCAGGAAGTAGCCGAAGGTCGAGGCGATGACCACGCCAAAGCCCTGGCTGGCGAATTGCAGGCTGGCGACAAAGTGCCGGGTGCGCGCTGGCGCGTGTTCCAGCATGAAGGCGGTGGAGGTGCCGAATTCGCCGCCGGCGGAGAAGCCTTGCAGCAGTCGGGCCAGGAGGATGCCGATCGGCGCGGCGAGGCCCAGGGTGGCGTAGCTGGGCATGATGGCGATCAGCAGGGTGCCCGTCAGCATGATCAGGATCGACAGGGTCAGGGCCTTCTTGCGGCCCTTGCGGTCGGCGTAGGAGCCCAGTACCGCCGCGCCCAGGGGGCGGATCAGGAACGAGATGCCGAAGGTGGCGAAGGCCAGCAGCAGGGAGAAGGTCGGGTCCGCGGTGGGAAAGAACACCTGGCTGATGGTCAGGGCGAAGTAGGCGTAGATCGACAGGTCGAACCACTCCAGGGTGTTGCCGATCAGGGCGGCGCCTATGGGTTTCCACAGGGCCTTGGGTTCGACCCGGGTCGCGGTCGAGGTGGTGGCTAACGCTGTCATACAGGACGCTCCTGCTTATTGTTGGATTTTGAGCGACAGGTGCCCGGCCAGGGCCGGGCCGGGTAAGCGATGCCTCAGGTCCGGGGCAGGTCCCCCAGGTCCCAGAACAGGGCCGTCATGATCTCCAGGCCTTCACGAATCACCGGCAGCAGCAGGTGTTCGTCCGGGGCGTGCTGCGAGCAGCCGGGGTAGGAGTGGGGAATCCACAGGGTCGGCAGCCCCAGCACTTCGGCGAAGATGTCGTTGGGCAGGGTGCCCGCCAGGTTCGGCAACAGCGCCAGGCGCTGCGCACTGCTACCTGCAATCGAGGTCTTGGCGAACCTGACCCAGGGGTTGTCCGGGTCCAGGCGGGTGGCCGGGGAGCAGCGCTCCATGACGATCTCCACCTGGCTGAAACCTTCGCGGTCCAGGTGCGCCCGCAGCAGGCTTTCCAGCTGCTGCCAGGGCGTGCCGAGGACAAAGCGCAATTGGCAGAAGGCCACGGCCCGGGGCGGAATCGCGTTCACCGGCTTTTGCGGGTTGCCGGTGCTGAAGGCGAGGATTTCCAGGGTGTTCCAGGCGAACAGGCGCTCGCCCAGGGTCAGCCCCGGTTCGCCCCAGTGTTCGTCCAGGGGGCGGCCCAGGGACTCGCGCTGGATCTCCAGATCTGCGATGGCGGCGCGCACGTTGTCGGGAATGTTCGCCGGTAGCAGTTCGCGGCAGCGGATGCGGCCGTTCTGGTCCACCAGGCTGGCCAGGGCGTTGGCCAGTACCACGCCGGGGTTGCTCATCACCCCGCCCCAGTTGCCCGAGTGCAGGCCCTTGTCCCGGGTGTTGACCTCCAGGCGGAACTGCGCTGAACCGCGGGAGCCGAGGAACAGCGTCGGCCGTACCTGATTCAGCCGTGGGCCGTCGGAGGCGATGAACACATCGGCCCGCAACAGTTCGCGCTGCTCCTGGCACAGCTGGCGCAGCCCCGGGGAACCGGCTTCCTCACCCATCTCGAACAGCAGCTTGAGGTTGAAGCCCAGGCGCCCGTCGCGGGCCTTTAGCACTTGCTCCAGGGCGGTCAGGTTGATGCTGTGCTGGCCCTTGTTGTCGGCGGTGCCACGGCCGTACCAGCGTTCGCCCTCCAGGGTCAGCTGCCAGGGATTCAGGCCCGTGCGCCACTGTTCGGCGTAACCCGGCACCACGTCGCCGTGGCCGTAGCTGAGCACTGTGTGCAGGGCTGGGTCTTCCAGGCGCGTGGCAATCAGGAACGGCCCACCGGCCTGTGGGTTGGCCAGCATGTGGCAGTCGAAGCCCAGGCGTTGCAGCAGCGGCTGGATTTCCTCCAGCAGGTAGCGCGGCAGTTCATCGGCATGGGCCGGGTCCTGGCTGTCACTGCGAAACGCCACCCGGCGTCGCAGGTCCTGTTCAAAATGGCCGGCGTCCAGGTACTGGCGAACGCCGGCGAGGGCAGCTTGCTTGGTCATTGCAACTCCGGTCGGGCAAGGGGAACGGGCCCATGGTGGAGTTGGCAAAGGCATCTGTATATTGCTGTTTTTTGAAGGCATGATTCTAAAAATTGGATGCCTGGCAAGGGGATGCAGATGGACTATCGGTATTTTCTGGCGGTGATCGATGCGGGCTCCCTGGCCGCGGCGGGGGAGCGTTTGCACATCGCCCCCAGCGCGGTGAGCCGGCAGATCGCCCTGCTGGAAGAGAGCGTTGGCGTGGCGCTGTTCGAGCGGCGCCCGCGGGGCATGCAACTCACCGCCGCTGGCGAAGCCCTGGCCGAACACGCCCGGCGCACCTGGCTGGAACAGGAGAACATCCTCGCCGAACTGCGGGGCGAGGGTTACCCGGGGGCCAAGGTGATCCGCCTGGTATCCACCGAGGGCCTGTCGCGGTATTTCCTGCCCCGGGTGCTGCTGGAGCATTACCGCCTGCGGCCCGGAGCCGAGTACCGCCTGGACGTGATCTCGCCCCACGAGTGCGTGCAGCGCATTCGCCGGGGAGAGGCGGACGTGGGGCTGACCTTCAGCACCGAGCCGGTGGAGGGGGTCAACGTGTGCTACTCGATCCGCTCGCCGATTCGCGCCCTGATGCGCGCCGGGCATCCGCTGGCCAGCGCCGGGGTGCTGTCACTGGAGCAGGTGCAGGCGTTTCCCGTGGCCTTGACGCCCAAGGGCACCACCCAGCGGCAACTGCTGGACCTGGTGTGCCAGATGGACGGCCTGAGCTTCGATCAGGTGATGACCTGCAACTTTTCCGGGGCCCTGCATGAGTTTGTGCGCCAGTCCGACACGGTGGCCTTTGCCAGCGCCATCAGCGGCGAAGGGCAGGGGATGGATGGGCTGGTATCGGTGCCCCTGTCCAACCCGCGCTTGGGCGATCGGGACATTCAGGTGCTGACCATGCCCAAGCGGGTGTTGCCGGAAAGCCTCGCGTTCTTTATCGACACCTTGATTGCGCGGTTGCAGAAAGAGGGCTGAGGGAGGCTGCTGACCGTTCTCGCCGAGCCGGACACGCTCAGGGCGCTGGGTGAGTTCCTGATCAACGCTTCAGCCGACATGGCGGCCAATGGCCTGGAGCATGTGCACCTGCAAGACGTGATCGAGCACTTCTCGCACCAGCAGCATGTGGATGTGATTGCCCTCAACCGGGCTGTGATCAAGCCTGCCTGAGGCAGCGCCGTGCCCGGCCCGGCTTACATGTTGCGAATCCTCTCGTCGACCCTGAGCTCGAACTCGAAGCCAATGCCCACGTCATTCAGGGTTTCGGTCACGCGGGCCATGAAGTACTCGGCCTGCGCGGGCAATTCATACAAGCCAATGACCCGGATGATCGGGTACTTGCCATAGGCGCCGGGGATCTCGGTGTAGATCTCGCCACTTTCGATGAAGGCGATGTAGCTGTTGATTTTCTCTTGCAGCACGAGCAAGTGCTCGCCTTGTTCCGCCTTGTCGCCCCATTCGAGGTGGTCGGTCATCACCAGTAGCAGGTCGTTGGGAGCCTCCTTGGAGATCCCCCAGAAATCGATGACTTTGGGATTGGTGACGGACATGGCTGATCCTTCAGGCGGCGGGGGCGGGGATTGTATTACGTGCCCCGGGGTTAGTGGCGGTGCTGTAGCAAGTGTCCGTTCTGAGACGTTCATAAGCCTTCGCCCTTCATTGCAGAAAGAAATGCTCCTTGATCGAATCCAGCAGCAGTGACTTGACGATCTGCAACGCGTTGTCGTGTTTGCTGCCCACGCGCATGCCGATCTCAAGTTCGTAGGAAGGCATGGGCACGGGGCAGGGGAAGGTTTGCAGCGAACTGATCCGTTCCATTGCGCGTGCGGCATGGGTGGGCACGGTGGTGATCAGTTTGGAGCCCACCAGCAGAAAGGGAACGGCGGCGAAGTGCGAGGTCGAGGCCTTGATCGTGCGGGTCAGGCCGACGTTGTTCAGGCCTTCATCGACAATGCCGACATAACCTGCGGACGACACCAGCAGGTGCGGACGCTGAGCGTAATCCTCCGCGGTCACCGGGACGGTGTTGTGGGCATCGGCGATGCCCAGGTAGTTGCCGCGGCCCAGCCTGATGCGGGTGATCAAGTGCGAGGACAAGCCTCCGGCGGAGATGGCGAGATCGATCTTGTGGCCCATCAGCATGTCTTGTACGACGCCGCTGTGGGTTTGCCGGAAGAGGATGCGCAGCCCGGGCAGGCGCTCTTCCACCACCGAGAGAATTTTCTGCCCCAGGGCGATTTCACTGTCATCGGAGAGCCCGATGGTGAGGGTGCGGCCCTGCACTTGCTGGCCGTCGGAGGCCATGGCCAGGGCCAGCCTGCAGCGGTTGATGGCTTCTTCGACCAGGGGGTACAACTCGTTTGCGCGCATGGTCGGGCGCAGGCCGCGCCCTGTGCGCTCAAACAACGGGTCGCTATAGATCTCTCGCAAACGTGCAAGGGAAGCGCTGACCGCCGGCTGGGTGACGCCCAGCCGGATAGCCGCGCGGCTGGCACCGCCTTCTTCGACCAGGGCGGCAAAAACCCGGAGCAGGTTCAGGTCGGTGTTTTCGATATCAATGGGTTTCATATCAGATAGCTTGAATAGAGCATTGATCTATATTGTACCAGCCATAAAATGACCCGCCAAAACAATCAACGGCTTGAATTACAGAGCCGGTGTTGATGTTTCCAATACTGGGTTAGTGCCCGTTAGTTCGGTTTTTTTATAGGCGGGCATAAGCCTTGGCTGTTGGGTAAGAGGTTTTAACCAGAGGTTGAAGTATGGCGCGCCACTGTAAGTATCTTGCGGCCATGGTGCTCTTTGCCTGGGCCTTTGCGGCTTCTGCTTGCCTGTTTGAAACCGCCATCGGCTCACCTTTGGGAGAAGAGGTTGTGGGTAGATTGCAGCAGGCCCTGGCGGCGCGAAATTATTATCAGGGAACAATAGATGGCGTGGTGGGGGAGAAAACCGAAGAAGCCATCTTTCTGTTCCAGATGGACTGTGAACTTCCGTTAACCGGCAGTATCAACTCGCAGATCCTGCAAAGGCTGGATATAAGGCCGCCCTTGTGGTTATCGGAATAAGTGTGTGGCTTGAAGGTCCGGTACAGGGAAACGTAATTGTTTCGCTATCAAAGGTCAGTGGCTGGAAAGTGGTTTTATTCTTATGGCTTTAACCCATAGCCCAGCGTCTGGTTATCCGTGGCGATTCAGGCTGGCTGTTGTTCTGGTGGGGGTGATGGCCGCAATTGTGTGCGGCCGGATCATTCAACTGCAGATCGCCGACAAGGCGTTTCTGATCAAGCAGGGCGATGCCCGAAGCCTGCGCTCTGTGGCTATCCCGGCCTACCGAGGCTTGATCACCGATCGCCATGGGCAGCCTCTATCCGTCAGCACGCCGGTGACCACGGTCTGGCTCAACCCCCGGGAGCTGATGGGCGAGCAGGGCCACTGGGCTGCGCTGGCCCAGGCGCTTGACGTGCCACAGAGCCGGTTGAGCTCGATCATCCTGCGCAACCGGCAGAAAGAGTTTGCCTACCTGCATCGGCGCGTTGCTCCCCAGGTGGCGGAACAGATGATGCAGGCGGTGCAGGCACTCAAGGTCACGGGGGTTCATACGCTGCAAGAGTCCCGCAGGTTTTATCCGGCGGGCGCCTCCATCGCGCACGTCATCGGCTTTACCGATATCGACAACCGCGGTAGCGAAGGGCTCGAACTGGCTTATGAGAGTGTGCTGCGCGGGCGCGATGGCAAGCAGTTGGTGCTCAAGGATCGCCGTGGCCACTTGATCGAGGACCTGGGGGTTTCGCGCCTGGCCAGGCCCGGGCAGGCACTCGCGCTGTCTGTGGATCTGCGCCTGCAATACGTGGCCGATCGAGAGCTGCGCGAGGGCATTGCCAGCAATGGTGCGGATGCCGGCAGCGTGGTGATCATGGATGTGCGCACCGGCGAGATCCTGGCCTTGGCCAATCAGCCCAGCTACAACCCGAACAATCGCTCTCGGGTGACGCCGTCGATGATGCGCAATCGCGCAGTGGTTGATGTATTCGAGCCGGCTTCAACCCTGAAGCCGTTCTCGGTGGCCGCCGCGCTGGAAAGCGGGCGCTGGAAGCCGGGGGACAGGGTGCACGTGGCAACCGGCACCTTGCAGATCGGCCGATACACCATTCGCGATGCTTCCAGGACCGCGGGCGAAACCCTGGACCTGACCGGCATCCTGGTGCGTTCGAGCAACGTTGCCATCAGCCAGGTGGCCTTCGATATCGGCGCACCGCGGATTCATGACCTGCTGCACCGGGTGGGGCTGGGCCAGGAGACGGGCGTAGGGTTCCCCGGTGAACAGACCGGGGTGCTGCCCCTGCGCCGGGAGTGGCGGCCCACCGAAACCGCGACGCTGGCTTACGGCTATGGGGTGTCCGTTACCGCGGTACAGCTGGCCAGGGCTTACGCCACCCTGGTCAACGGCGGTGTCCGGGTGCCCGCTTCACTGCTGCGGGTTTCTGCCGTGCCCAAGGGCGTCCAGGTGATGCCGGCCAGCGTGGCCAACACCGTGAAAGACATGCTGGTGCAGGTGGTTGAAGGCCCCAGGGGCATCTATCGGGCCAAGGTGCCTGGCTATCAGGTGGGCGGAAAAAGCGGCACCGCGAAAAAAACCAGCCAGGGTGCCAAGGGCTATCTGGCCAGCTCCTATCGCGCCATGTTTGCCGGCTTCGCCCCGGCGGCAAACCCCAGGTTCGTGATTGTGGTCGTGGTGGACAACCCCAGGCACCACGGTTTTTTTGGCGGGCTGGTATCCGCCCCGTTGTTCAGCAAGATCATGTCGCAGACTCTGCGCCTCAATAACGTGGCTCCCGATGATATTTGAAGCCTATGCAGCAAGAGTTGCCCATGCCGCAAATCAGTAACTTCAATCACCAGCAAACAGAAGATGCGATCGTCACCAAACGAATAATGGCAAGTGCCGTGCTGGTGGTTCTGCTGACCGCGGCGCTGGTGGTCAGGCTTTATTTTCTGCAAGTGACGCAACATGAGTACCAGGTTGCCGTTGCGGAAAAGAACCGCGTGCACATCAGGCTCATCCCGCCAGAACGGGGGCTTATCTATGACCGCAATAACGTGGTTCTGGCCGATAACGTAGCCAGTTTCAACTTGACCCTGACCCGTGAACGCGCCGGGGATGTCGGTGTCGTCCTTGGCCATCTGGCGCGGATTCTGCAATTGCCCGAAGCCGAACGCAGCCGGGTCGAGAAGGAACTGCGCCGCGCAAGAAGAGCCTTCGAGCCCGTGACGCTGATGCTGGACCTGACGGAAAAACAGATCGCGCAGGTAGCGGTCAATCAGTTCCTGTTGCCCGGTGTCGAGGTCCAGGCGCAGTTTCTCAGGCAGTACCCCCATGGCGAGCATTTTGCCCACTCGGTGGGGTATGTCGGGCGGATCAACGAGCAGGAGTACAAGCGCCTCGATCCGGCCCGATACCTGCGCAGCCAGTTGATCGGCAAGACCGGGATCGAGCGTTTCTACGAAGACGCCCTGCATGGCCAGATGGGGTTTGAAGAAGTGGAGACCAATGCCCAGGGCCGGGTGATGCGGGTGCTGCGCCGGCACAACCCGATTGCCGGGCAGGACATCGTCCTGACCCTCGACGCCGGGCTGCAGGGTGCCGCCGAGGAAGCGCTGGGGGACCGGCGGGGCGCGGTGGTGGCCCTGGACCCGGCCACGGGGCAGGTGCTGGCAATGGTTAGCCGGCCGAGCTTCGACCCCAACCCCTTCGTCAAGGGCATCTCTGCGCCAGGCTACGCCGCCTTGCGCGATTCCGATGACATGCCGCTGTTCAACCGGGTGTTGCGCGGGCTCTATCCCCCGGGCTCGACCATCAAGCCCATGGTGGTGGTGGCGGGCCTGGACAGCGGCGTGATCACCCCCACCAGCCAGGTGTTTGACCGGGGTTATTTCGAGCTGCCCAACTACAAGCACAAGTACCGCAACTGGAACCGGGGCGGCGAAGGCTGGGTGGACATGTACGACGCGATCATGCGCTCCAATGACACCTACTTCTATGACCTGGCCCACAGGCTGGGGGTCAGAAGGCTGCACAGCTACCTCAGCGAATTCGGCCTGGGGCAAAAGGTTTCGATCGACATGTTCGAAGAGGCAGCGGGATTGATGCCGTCCCCTGAATGGAAGCGCGCCACCCGCCGGCAACCCTGGTTCCCCGGGGAAACCCTGATTCTGGGCATCGGCCAGGGCTATATGCAGGTCACGCCCCTGCAACTGGCCCAGGCCACCAGCCTGATCGCCAATCGGGGGATCTGGCACCGGCCGCACCTGGCGCTGGCGGTCGGCGGCCAGGCGCCGGTCGACCCCAGGCCCATGCCGAACATCGTGCTCAAGGATGCCCATTCCTGGGATCAGGTCATCCAGGGCATGCAGATGGTCATGCACAACCCCCGTGGCGTAGGCCGCGCAGCAGCCCGGGGCGCGCAGTACCGCATTGCCGGGAAAAGCGGCACGGCGCAGGTGGTGGCGATCAAGCAGGGCGAACGCTACAACCGCAACAAGACCCATGAGCGCCACCGGGACAACGCGCTCTTTGTCGGCTTCGCCCCGGCCGAACAGCCGGCCATCGTGGTGGCGGTGATGATCGAGAACGGCGAGGCCGGGGCCCGGGTGGCCGGCCCTGTGGTGAGGAAAGTCATGGACGCCTGGCTGCTCGATGCCAGTGGGCATCTGCAGCCGCAGTTCGCCGTACCGGTATCCAGCGACAAGCGCGCAAACACCCTGACGGTAAACGCCAGCTAGGCGCGCAGGAAATCAGCCAGGGCTCCAGGGCCCGTCAGGTTCACATTCAAAACGGTAAGCGAGGAAACAGCGGGTGCGAGTCATTGAATATCTGGGTTGGAGTGTGCTCGCTCTGGTCAGCGTGGGGCTGCTGGCCGCAAGCGGCACCTACCTGTATCTGCAACCCCGGCTTCCCGATGTCGCTGCCCTCAGGGACGTGCATCTGCAAGAGCCCCTGCAGGTCTTCACCCGGGATGGGAAACTCATTGCCGAGTTCGGTGAAGTGCGGCGCATACCCCTCGCCAGCGCGGACATCCCCCCCGACTTTCGAGCAGCCTTCATGGCCGCCGAGGACGGCAACTTCTATCAGCACCCCGGGGTCGACCCGGCCGGGTTGCTGCGGGCGGCGTTCGAGTTGCTCAAGAGCGGCCACGTTCGCTCCGGCGGCAGCACCATCACCATGCAAGTGGCGAAGAACTTCTTCCTGAGCCGCGAGCAGACCTTTTCACGCAAGCTCAGCGAAATTCTCCTGGCCCTGCAGATCGAGCGCAGCCTGAGCAAGGAGGAAATCTTCAACCTGTATGTCAACAAGATCTACCTGGGCAAGCGCGCCTATGGCATCGCGGCAGCCGCCAGAATCTATTACGGCAAGCCGGTGGCGCAGCTGAGCCTGGCTCAGGTGGCGATGATTGCCGGGCTGCCCAAGGCGCCATCGCGCTACAACCCGATCAACAACCCCGCCAGGGCCAAGCAGCGCCGCGACTGGATTCTGGGGCGCATGCACGCGTTGGGCAGCATCGATACAGCCAGGTATCAAGCAGCCCTGGCGCAAGGGGTAGACGCCAGCTACCACGCTCCGGAACCCGAGATCGATGCTCCCTACATCGCAGAAATGGTCAGGGCGGAAATGTTCCGGCGTTTTGGCGATGAGGCCTACACCCTGGGCCTGCGGGTAGTGACCACGGTTCCCGGTTCATTGCAGGCGTCGGCCACTTCCGCGCTGCGCAAGGGCTTGAAGGTCTATGACAAGCGCCATGGTTACCGCGGCCCTGAAGGGCATTTCGCAGGCCGGGCCGGCAGCCAGTGGCCCGAGCGACTGAAGGCTTTTCCAGCGTATGGCGGCTTGCGGGCGGTGGCGGTGACCCAGGTTTTCGAGCAAAGCATCAGCGTGGTGGATGACCGTGGCCAGGAGCACTCCGTGCCCTGGAGCAGCATGAAATGGGCGCGCCCCTATCTGGGCCACAGCGCCTTGGGGCGCCAGCCGGTGCGCCCGGCCGAGGTGGTCAAGGTCGGGGATGTGATCCGTGTCGACCCCGAGCACGATCCGCTGCTGAGCTTCAGCCAGGTGCCCAGGGCCCAGGGCGCGCTGGTGTCGATCGCCCCGGAGGACGGGGCGATCCAGGCGCTGGTGGGCGGTTTTGATTTTCAACAAAGCAGCTTCAACCGTGTGCTGCAGGCCAGGCGCCAGCCGGGTTCGAGCTTCAAGCCCTTCATCTACTGCGCGGCGCTGGACAGCGGCTACACCCCGGCGACCCTGGTCAACGACGCCCCCATCGTCCTGGGGGGCGACTACTCCGGCCCGGTGTGGCGCCCGCAGAATGAGAACCGGACCTTCCTGGGGCCGATTCGCCTGCGCGAAGCCCTCAACCGCTCAAGGAACATGGTCTCCATACGCTTGCTGCAAGCCATGGGGGTGGACAAGACCATCGACTACATCGCCCGTTTCGGGTTCGACCCCCAGGACCTGCCCCACAACCTTTCCCTGGCCCTGGGCACCGCGTCGGTCACGCCCATGGAGGTGGTCGCGGGCTGGAGCGCCTTTGCCAACGGCGGCTACAAGATCAGCCCGTACTTCATAGAGCGCATTGAAGACCCCAAGGGCCAGATCGTGTTCCAGGCCAGCCCGCGTTCGGCCCCCACTGCACAGCGGCCAGCCCCCGAGGCGGTGGCCGAGCAGATAGTCGACAGCCGCACCACCTACCTGCTCACCAGCCTGCTGCAGGACGTGGTCAAGCGCGGCACTGGCCGCGCCGCAGCCGCCATGCAGCGCCCGGACATCGCGGGCAAGACCGGCACCACCAACGAGGCCAAGGACTCCTGGTTCACCGGTTACAACGGCCACTACGTCACCAGCGTCTGGGCCGGTTTCGACCAGCCGCAGAGCCTGGGGCGGCGCGAATGGGGCGTGACCATCGCGCTGCCGATCTGGATGGACTTCATGACGGCGGCGCTTGAGGGCACGGCGCCTTACTCCCAGCCGGAGCCGGATGGCATCGTGACCCGCCGGATCAACCTGGAAGATGGCAGCGCCGCCAGCGCGCAGGCGCCGGGCACGGCGATGGAGGTGTTCAGGAGTGACAACGTGCCGCCGGTGGGCGCGGGAGAGGGGGCAGCTGTCGACGGCGCTGCGGACATGCAGCGCACGATGCAGGAACTGTTCTAGTGACCGGGCCGGGCCCTGAAGGCGAGAACCGCCCCGGCGATTTTCCAACAACCGTTGCGTAATGGATAGTTGGCCATAGGATGTGCGCGTTCCCGATGATGATCGGGCCCCCATCGTCGTGATCCTTTACTCAGTTTCAAGGTTGCTGCATGAATCCGGATGACTTCAAGAAATTCAATATCGGCTCCATTGTTCGGGCCACTCAAAGCTCTGCTGCGCTCAAACACCAGCTCGGATTCCTGATCAGGGTTCTGGAGGAACTGGATATCCAGTTCTCCGACTGCGAGCAGGATCCTCTGCGCCTGGCGAAAGCCTATGTTGCCGGGGAAATTCCTGCTGAACGCTGCAAGGCGCAGGCTGCACTCTGGTGGGCAAAAATCGATGAGCAAGGGGCAATACGAGGGTTCAAGGATCGGGAGGTATTGAAGGCACGACTGGCCATTTGTCTGCTGTCGAATGATGAGGACGATATTTCCGTGTTGGGAGATAACCTCTCGTGGTTTCTTGAGGTGTTGGGTTTCTTGAATGTGGAACCGATGAAGCCAATTGAAATGATGAGAGAGTATTTCGAGTTCAAATAGAAGTTCATTCGCGCCCGGCTCGCTCTCGGTGCCCTGGCCGGCAGCCTGACGGCAGGCAAGCCCCCATGCGTTTTGCTGGCTCCCCCCGTCACGCTGGCGGTGTGCTCGACGCGTTTTTCATGAGCAGCATGTGGATTTCATTGCGCTTGATCGGGCGCTGATCCTGCCTGCACAAGGTGTTCCTGCGCGCGGCTCAATCGGCGAGCGCGCAGGGGGCGAGCTACAGGCTGGGAGCCTCTTCCTTCACTTTCAGCTCGAAATCGAAGCCGATGCTCCGTTCATGGAGGATCTCGGTAATGCGTTTGAAAAACCAATCGACTTGCTCGGGCAGTTCGTGCAAACCCAGTACCCGGATAATCAGGTGCTTGCCGCAGGCATCGGGAATTTCGCTGTAGATCTCTTCACTTTCGATGAAGGTGATGTAGGTGTTGATCTTCTCTTGCAGCAGGAGCAGGTGTTCGCTGTGTGCCGCTTCGTCACCCCATTCGAGGGGGTCGACCATGATCAACAGCAGGCTGTCGGGCGCCGATTTGGGGATGGCCCAGATATCGATGACTTTTGGATTGGTGATGGACATTGCTGATCCTTCAGAACGTGGGGGCGGCGGCATTATAGGCCGTAGCGATGGGTTTCTTCAGTGGGCAATCGGTGGTCGCGGTTCCGGCCCGTGGGCGAGGCCAGGGTGGGCTGCCGGGGCTTGCCCCGTTCAGGCGCAACCTGATCGAGCGGCGGCGTGCTCTTTTCAACAGCGGTCTGATCGACGGTAGTGACAAAACGCCATCATCTGCTATGGCTTGTTAGGCCCCCCGTGGATAGATGCCGGGCTCCAGGTGCCATTGCCCGGAAGAATCGAGACGGCGCGGGCCGCGTTATTCGACTTAACTGATGCTCACCCGCCAAGGGGGACATGGGCGCAGGAGGACCGAGTGGGGCCTGCGTCCCGACAGGCCTGGATTGACCCGAGTGAGTATCGACGTTGCCGTGCCGGGTGGGCCGCTAACCCAGTCGTCGGCTTGTTTGCAGCTCTCTGACACTCAGTCGATAGCGTGGAATGACAGCAGGGAAGTACCGACCATTCTATTAGAGAGATAAATAATGAACGTCAGGACAATGAATCTTGCTCCAAGGTCTGCCGCCTTTTTCTCGCTCATTGTCCTGGTGGTGTTCGCCCTGGGCATTGTCGCCGTGCTGCAAATGGGCAAGCTGCGAGACGCGGAGCAGGATGTCGAGACCAACTGGATGACCAGCATCCGCGAGATCGGCAAGATGAAGACCAGCGTCTTGCGCCTGCGCCTGGAAAGCATCCGCATCACTGTGACCACCGACGAACAGCAGCGCCAGACCCGCATCGCCTCGTTGAGCGGTTATCGATCCAACCTGCAGAACACCATCAACCAGTACGAACCCCTGATCACCGGGCCGGCGGAGCGTGAGCTGTACCAGGCTGTAGCGACCGATGTGCAGGCCTACTTCAAGCTGGTGGACGAGCTGGAGCCGCTGTTGCGCAGTGGCGACAACGCCGCGGCCATCACCCTGATCAACACCCGCATCAGCCCCATGACCAACGCCATGCAGGAGAAGATGGACAAACTCTCGGACTTCAACGACGAGGGCGCCAGGCAGGCGGGGATCACTGCCGAGTCGGTTTACAGCAGTGGCCTGACGCTGGTGTTGGTGTTGATGGGGGTGACGGTGGTGCTCACCGTGGTGTTGGCGGCGGTGCTGACCCGCAGCATCACCGCGCCCATCAGCGACGCCCTGGCCGTGGCCGAACGCATTGCCGGCAGCGACCTGTCCCGGGAGATCGGCGTCAGTGGCCGCGATGAAGCCGGCCGCCTGCTGGCCGCCCTGGCGCAGATGCAGACCAACCTGCGGGAAACCATCGCCCACATCGCCGATTCCTCCACCCAACTGGCCTCGGCCTCGGAAGAAATGACCGCAGTGACCGAAGACGCCAGCCGCGGGCTGGTGCGCCAGAACGACGAAGTCAGCCAGGCGGCCACCGCAGTGACCGAAATGAGCGCCGCGGTGGACGAGGTGGCCCGCAACGCCGAAGCCGCCGCCCAGTCGTCCCGCGAGTCCATGGAGTTCACCCGCTCCGGCATCGAGAACGTGGCCCAGACCCTCAAGGCCATCGAAGGCCTGGCCGGCAACGTGGCCAGCACTGGCGAGCAGGTCAAGGCGCTGTCCAGCCGCGCCCAGGACATCAGCAAAGTGGTGGAAGTGATTCGCGCCATTGCCGAACAGACCAACCTGCTGGCCCTCAATGCCGCCATCGAAGCCGCCCGCGCCGGCGAGCAGGGCCGCGGCTTTGCGGTGGTGGCCGATGAAGTGCGGGCCCTGGCCCACCGCACCCAGCAGTCGACCCAGGAAATCGAACAGATGATCAGCGCGATCCAGGCCGACTCGACTCACGCGGTGAGCGCCATGAACGTCAGCGCCGAGATGGCCAGCAGCTCGATCTCCGTGGCGCAGAACGCCGACCTGTCCCTCAAGCAGATCGCCCAGGCGATTACCCAGATCAACGAACGCAACCTGCTGATTGCCACCGCCTCGGAAGAACAGGCCCAGGTGGCGCGTGAGGCGGACCAGAACCTGACCAGCATTCGCGAGCTGTCGATCCAGAGCTCGGCGGGGGCCAGCCAGACGGCCAGCGCCTGCGGGGAGATGGCCAATCTGGCGATCGAATTGAACCGGCTGGTGGCACGGTTCAAGGTTTGAGCGAGGTTTTTTGCCCTACGGTGGTCTGGTTCCTCCGTAGGCGCTGGCTTGCCAGCGAAGCTCGCCAACGATGATGCGCAATCAGCGAATCAATGCGGCGCCAGCGAGTGTTTTGCACGCCAGGGTGCGCCTGCCCAAACCCATTCTTGAAATCCGGGTTCACAGGCTTTTGTCGGCGCAGGCGCAGGCTGCAAATAGGCTGTTGCCCCCCTCAGATTGAACGCTGGTTGACCCGGGCCATCAATTGCTCGGCGCTTTCCTTGCGCTCGGAATAACGGTCCACCAGAAAAGCCTGTCGGTCGCGCAGCAGCACGGTGAACTTCACCAGCTCTTCCATCACATCCACCACCCGGTCGTAGAACGGCGAAGGCTTCATCCGCCCGGCGTCGTCGAACTCCATGTAGGCCTTGGGCACCGAGGATTGGTTGGGGATGGTGAACATGCGCATCCAGCGCCCGAGCACGCGCAACTGATTTACCACGTTGAACGACTGGGAGCCGCCGCAGACCTGCATCACTGCCAGGGTTTTGCCCTGGGTCGGACGCACCGCGCCGAGCTCCAGCGGAACCCAGTCGATCTGCGCCTTGAACACCGCCGACATCGCCCCGTGGCGTTCTGGCGAACACCAGACCTGGCCTTCTGACCACAGCACCAGCTTCCGCAGTTCCTGGACCTTGGGATGGTCCACCGGGGCATCGTCGGGCAAGGGCAAGCCGGAGGGGTTGAAGATCCGCGTCTGGGCACCGAAATGCTCCAGCAGGCGCGCGGCTTCTTCGACCAGCAGCCGGCTGAAGGAGCGCTCGCGGGTGGAACCGTAGAGCAACAGGATGCGCGGCTTGTGCTCGTCTGGCGTCGAAGTGGGTGCGCCATCGAACAGGCGCAAATCCAGGTTAGGCAGGTGCTCGGACATGGGGCCTCCTTAAAGCGTGCCGATGCGATCGAGCTCGGTCTTGAGCTGATCGCGGCTGAGGTGGTTGAAGGGCAGTGCGAAGAAGGCTGCGCAGCGCTGTTCGATCTGCGCCAGGGTGGCGCGGAACGCGGCGTCGATCGCTGCCTCTTCACCGCGCACATCGGACGGGTCCGCCAGCCCCCAATGGGCCTTGAGCGCCGGGCCGAAATACACCGGGCAGCTTTCACCGGCCGCCTTGTCGCAGACGGTGATGACAATATCCGGCGGGTTGTCGGCGAAGGCGTCATTGCCCTTGCTGTACAGGCCGTCGGTGGCGATGCCGGCCTGCTGCAAGGTCGACAGGCTACGTGGCAGCACCTGGCCCTTGGGGAAGCTGCCGGCGCTGACCGCCGCAAACCCCTCGGGCGCCAGATGGTTGAACAGGGCTTCGGAAAGAATGCTGCGGCAACTGTTGGCCGTGCACATGAACAGGACTCGCATGGGGGGCTCCTGCCGCTTTGGGCGGCTGTCAGAGGCTCAGGCGCAGGGCCAGGGCCGAAAGGGTGACCAGCAGAACCGGGAGGGTCAGCAGCACGCCGACCTTGAAGTAATACCCCCAGGTGATGCGCAGGCCCTTGCGCTCCAGCACGTGCAGCCAGAGCAACGTGGCGAGGCTGCCGATGGGGGTGATTTTCGGGCCCAGGTCGCAGCCGATGACGTTGGCGTAGATCATCGCCTCGCGCACCAGCCCCTGTGCCTCGCTGGCCTGTATCGACAGCGCGCCGATCAGCACGCTGGGCATGTTGTTCATCACCGAGGACAGCAGCGCCGACAACAGGCCCGTGCCCAGGGTGGCGCTCCACAGCCCCTGTTCGGCCAGGCGGTTCAGCACCTGGGCCAGCAGGTCCGTCAGGCCGGCATTCTTCAGGCCGTACACCACCAGGTACATGCCCTGCGAGAACATCACGATCTGCCACGGCGCCTCGCGCAGCACCCGGCGCGTGGAGATCCGGTGGCCCTTGGCGGCGACGGCAAACAGCAGCGCGGCACAGGCCGCCGCCACGGCGCTGATGGGAATACCCAGGGGCTCCAGGGCGAACAGCCCGACCAGCAGCATCAGCAGGGTCCAGCCCCCGACCCTGAAGGTGGCCCGGTCACGGATCGCCGTGCAAGGTTGCGGCAGCGCATCCAGGGCGTAGCGGTGCGGCAGGTCCTTGCGGAAATAGAGGAACAGCACCAGCAAGGTCATGGCGACACTGGCCAGGCTCACCGGCAGCATCACCGCCGCGTACTCGGCGAACCCCAGCCGGAAGTAGTCGGCGGACACGATATTCACCAGGTTGGACACCACCAGCGGCAGGCTCGCGGTGTCGGCAATGAAGCCCGCGGCCATGACGAAGGCCAGGGTCGCCCCGGGGCTGAAACGCAGCGCCAGCAGCATCGACATGACGATGGGCGTGAGGATCAGCGCTGCGCCGTCATTGGCAAACAGCGCCGACACCGCCGCCCCCAGCAGCACGCAGAAGGCGAACAGCCGATGGCCGCTGCCCCTGGCCCAGCGCGCCACATGCAGGGCGGCCCATTCGAAGAACCCGGCCTCGTCCAGAAGCAGACTGATGATGATCACCGCGATGAAAGTCGCGGTGGCGTTCCAGACAATGGCCCACACCGTGGGAATGTCCTGCAGCGATACCGCGCCCACCGCCAGCGCAATGATTGCGCCTAGCGTGGCGCTCCAACCGACACCGAGGCCCTTGGGCTGCCAGATGACGAGAATCAGGGTGAAGAGAAAAACAGCCACAGCGACAAACATGCAGATTCACTCGATAGGGGTCAGCAGCAAGCGGCTTCGCGAACGGGGCGGCCATCCATGTTCTGCAGGCGCGCGGCGTTGTCCTTGAGCCAAGCGGCGTTGGCCTTGGCCGTCACATGCAGAATCTCCCGGACCCAGCCCGGCAACTCGGGGTTGAGGCGGTAATACACCCATTGGCCCTGGCGGCGATCGAGCAGCAAGCCACTGCTGCGCAGTTGCGCCAGGTGGCGGCTGATTTTTGGCTGGCTGTCGTCGAGTGCACACATCAGCTCGCAGACACACAGCTCACCCTGATCGGCGATCAGCAGAGTGGCGCGCACACGGGTTTCGTCGGCCAGGCTTTTGAAGACTTCGGGAGGCGTGATCATGCTCGCTCCTTATATATGGAAAATCGAATATACGAATATCCATATGTATTGGGCAAGCCAAAATTTTTCGAGACGCAGGCCTATGGCGGGGAGCGGCCAGAGGAGCGTGGCTTTTCATGGACGTTGCACGGCCGCCCATTGCACTATTGCGCCGGCCTTTCAGCCACCCATCACCCTCCCGTCGAAGACAGAACCCTCGACGGCCCCTTGCCAAGGAAGTCATCAGACCCATGACCGTCAGCGAACTGCTTGCCGCCATTCGTAAACCCTATGTCGAAACCCTGGCGCGTATCGCCGCAGAAGGGGCGGCGCATGTCGAGCCCGCTTACCGCAACAGCGATGGTTCGCTGGCGGTTGAAGGGGCCATGGCCACGCCTTGCCGGGTGGATGTGATTGCGGCCGAGGGCGCTTCGACTGGCGAGCCGGTGCAGGTCGATTCCGAAACCGAGCTGGGCTTTGAGCCTGTGCGCTTTGCGATCGAGCAGATGGCGGTGGTGATCTCGCCCTTTGGCTGGGACTGGTTGCCCCTGGAGGTGCGGGGCTTGAGCCTGGAACAGGCCTCTGAGGTTATTCGGGTGTGGTTCTTTGAGTGGTTCGATGGCGAAGACGAGAATTCGCCAACCGAAGAAGGGCTGCAAGGGGTGCTGCACTTTGTGTCGGACCCGGAGGCCACGGAGGAGGGGTACAGGGTCAAGATTGACCTCGGCTCGGCGTCCGAAGAAGCGCTGGAAGCACTGCTGTTTGCATTGGCCGATGCCGGCGCCAGCGGAGCTTTTCTCGCATAGAGCAGGGGGGGGCAAAACGGCGACCCCGAGCCGACCTGATATCGCTTCCCCTGTAGGAGCTGGCTTGCCAGCGAAGCTCGCCGACGAAGACGCGGAGCCACCTTCTTACCGCGTGCACCTGGGGGCGGGTGGCGGCCAACCCGGCATCCTGCCGGGTTGGCCACGGCTCAATGCCTGCCTTCGACCCTCCTGTCCGCAGGGGCAGGAAGATCCACAGCCAACACCGCCAACAATGGCTTCGCTCTCAGAGCTTCATGCCCACCGCCAGCCGGTTGAAGGCATTCATCAAGGACACGGCCAAGGTCAGGTCGGAAATTTCAACGTCGCTAAAGTGCGCTTTCAGCGGTTCGTACAGCTCGTCCGGCGCGCCCTTGTCGTGGACGTAGGTGAGGGTTTCGGTCCAGGCCAGCGCGGCGCGCTCGCGTTCGCTGAACAGTTCGCTGACGCGCCAGCCGGCCAGGCAATCCAGCTTGTCTTGCGCCACCCCACACTCGCGCAGGGTCTGTGAGTGCTTGCCCAGGCAGAACGAGCAGCCGTTGATCTGCGACACGCGCAAAAACACCAGTTCCACCAGGGGCAAGCCCAGGGGGCTGGCGACCAGCGCGGTGTTGGTGGCGAGCAGGCCTTGATAGGCGGCTGGCGACAGGGTGGCAAAGGGCAGTCTGAGTTGGCTCATGGTGAAACTCCGATAGGGAAAAAAGTGATCAGGCACAAACGAGAGGGTTGAACAGGGGCTGCAAGGACAGTGCGCTGCGGGCCTCGTCGAGGGTTGCACGCACGGCCTCTTCACCGAACACCAACCCTTGCAGATAAGTGAACTGCAGGTCGAACAGGCCGAGGGTGTTCAGCACCTGGCGCAGGTAAGGCGTCAGAAAATCCGGTTGGCGTGCCCGTTCGCCCTGGTGAAAGCCGCCGGAACTGACCAGTACATGCACCGGGCGGTCCTTGAGCAGGCCGACCTTGCCCTCCGGGCCGGAGCTGAAGGTCCGGTGAATGCGCAGCACGTAGTCGATCCACAGCTTGAGCGCCGCCGGCAGGGTGAAGTTGTGCATGGGCGTGGCAATGAGCAGGGCATCGCTGCGCTCCAACTCGCCGATCAGCCCTTCGGACACCTCGAACAGTGGCGCGTCGAAGGGCGTGGGGGTGGTCAGGGCGTGGGCGTAGTCCATGCCCAGGGGTGGCAACGGATTGGCCCCCAGATCGCGCTCGACCAGTTCCAGGTGCGGATAGCGTTGGCGCAGGGAACTCACCAGTTCCAGTGCCAACTGGTTGCCATGGGAAACCTGCCCACGGGGGCTGGCGTTGATCAGTAGAAGGTTGTTCATGCCGGCTCCCCACCTTGAAGTCGCTGAGTGAAATGCATGCCACGGGCCAGCAACCCCTGACGGAAATAGAAGCGCTGGGCCAGGGGCATATGCAGGCCGGTATCCAGGACCAAGTGATCGCATTGACGCTGCACGGCCTCATCACGCACGGCGCTCAGCAGCCGCGCACCCAAGCCGCTGCGCTGAAGCTCCGGGCTCACGACCAGGTCATCGACGTAGATGAAGCGCCCGTAGAGCAGGTTTTCCAGCTCGCGGTAACCCGCCAGGCCGACGATGCGCTCAGCGTCCCACGCGGCAAGCAAGCGGTAGCCCTGTTCGGCCTGCCGTGCCCATTGGGTGACATAGGCCGCCGGGCTGGTGAGGTGGGGGCGCAAGACACGCATCAAGTCGAAACTGGCCGCCAGGGCCGCTTCGCTTTCGAGGTGTTGAAGGGTGTAGGGCATGTCCGTCATCCGCTGAAAAGAGATGACCCACTTTAGAAGGTCAATGGCTTAAGCTACAGGGCCAAAAAATGCATAAATGACTAGGCCATGATCCTTCCTTTCGAATTGGACCGCAGCCAGACGGCGCCGATCTATCGCCAGCTTTACCAGCGGTTTCGCGAGTCTATCGCCGATGGCCGCCTGCGTCCGGGGGACCGAGTGCCGGCGGTTCGCGCCTTGGCGGCGGAACTCAACCTGGCGCGGGGCACCGTGGAAGCGGCCTACCAGCTGCTGATAGGCGAGGGCTACCTGACTGCTCGCGGGGCCGCCGGGACCATTGTCACCCCGCAACTGGCGCCGGTTTCGGCGCCCACGCAGCGCGCCCCAGTGGCCCCCACGACCTACCAGGCCACCCATGCCGGCACCTCGCCCCTGGCCCTGCAAATGGGCCTGCCAGCGCTGGATGCCTTTCCGCGCAAGCTCTGGACCCGCCTGGCGGGCCGGCACCTGCGCCAGGCGGGCGTCGAAGGCCTGGTCTACCCGGACGCGCGCGGCTACGCCCCGTTGCGGGCGGCCATTGCCTCCTACCTGGGGATTTCCCGGGGCATCAGCTGCCACCCGGAGCAGATTTTCGTCTGCGCCGGCTACCGCGCCTGCCTCGACTTGATCAGCCACACGCTGATGCGCCCGGGCGCCACCTGCTGGCTGGAAGAGCCCGGCTACTTCATGGCCAGGAGCGCGCTGCTGGAAGCCGGCGCACAGTTGGTGCCGGTGCCCGTGGACGATCAAGGCCTGGACGTCGCCCAAGGCATCGCCCGCGCCCCGGAGGCCGGCTTTGCCGTGGTCACCCCGACCCACCAGAGCCCGCTGGGGGTGTCGCTGTCCCTGCCGCGGCGCCTGGCCCTGCTGGACTGGGCCAACCGGCAGGGCAGCTGGATCATCGAGGACGACTACGACAGCGAATACCGCTACCAGGGCAAGCCCTTGCCGGCGCTCAAGAGCCTCGACCAGCAAGGTCGCGTGCTCTACACCGGAACCTTCAGCAAAGTCCTGTTTCCAGGCCTGCGCCTGGCCTACCTGGTGGTGCCCGCCGAACAGACCCCAGCGTTCGCCCGCCAGGCGGATCGTTTGCACAACCACTGCCCGCACCTGCTGCAAGCGACCGTCGCGGCCTTTCTCAACGAGGGGCACTTTGCCCGGCACCTGAACAAAATGCGCGGCCTGTATGCGCGTCGGCGGCAATGGCTGGTGGAGGCGTTGCACCAGCAGGTGGGTGGGCGCTTGCAGATAGACCCGCAGGCGGGGGGCATGCATGTGGTGGCTGGGCTGGGGGAGGGGGACGATTTGCAGATTGCCCAGCGGGCTCGGGGGGAGGGGATTGCGGTGGAGCCGTTGTCGCAGTGGTATCTGGGGGGCGAGGTTAGGCAGGGGTTGGTGATGGGGTTCACCAATGTGGTCAGTGCCGAGCAGGCGGCGAGCGTGGCGTTGCGGTTGGCTCGGGCCATTGGCTGAAAAGGGGGCTACGGCCGCTGAGGCTGGAGTCTTCCCTGTGGCAGCCCCCGCCATTTGGCAGGCCACACCCCCTGTGGCGAAGGCTCAAGGGCCAGACCAAAACCTGTAGCCGCTGTCGAGCGCAGCGAGGCTGCGCACGAGGACGCAGTCCTCGCCAAACCTGCCGATGCTTTTCACCTGGCTGCATACGGTTCTGCGTACATATCCGTTGCTGCGGTCACGGCTGCTTAGGGTTTCGCTCTTACAGCGGGTCACTTTTGAAGAGCGCAAAGTAAGCAGTTTCCTGATGGCCCTGACCGTCGAAATCTGTAGCCGCTGTCGAGCGCAGCGAGGCTGCGCACGAGGACGCAGTCCTCGCCAAACCTGCTGATGCTTTTCACCTAGCTGCATACGGTTCTGTGGACATATCCGTTGCTGCGGTCACGGCTGCTTAGGGTTCCGCTCTTACAGCGGGTCACTTTGGAGAGGCCCAAAGTAACCAAAGGCCTCCTGCCCCCGCATCCGGCGCCTCGCTAAGGCTCGGCGTTCCCTCTCTCCGGCATTGCTCCGGGGGCCCGCCGCCACAGGCCATCCATGGCCTGATGGCGGCTAGCTCGGCATCCATGCCGAGCTGCCCCCTGCGCAACGCCTGCGTTCGGCCTTCTGGAGGGGGCAGGAAGATCAAGAGCAAGATCAAAAGCCAAAGCAAAACCAAGCGCGTTTTACGCGCTGGTTGAGTTCAATGGCGTTCAGGGCTCTTGCGCTGTTCGCCACTGAATCACCTCCAGCACCGCGCAACCCTCCCGGGTGAGCAGATGCACCCCTCGGGTGACCCGCGTCAGATCGCAGTCGGCAATGTCTTTCAGGTTAAGCGTGGACAGCGTGTCCATCAGATCCCGCACCACGGTGAAACGATGGGCCGCACTGCTGGCCAGATCGCTCAGGGAGGCTTGGGTGTCGAGGTAGAAAACGGCTTGGCTGGCGTCGTGGGTGTCGACGGCGGTAAAGCGCGAGAGTGGCTGGTCAATCATCGGTATAGCTCCTGTGCATGGAGCAATCACCTGTGTTGCCGACTACGAGGAAAATGACCGCTGCGCGCGTATATGACGACCGGAGAACTAACGCGCACAGCCGTCATAAGATCCTGTCGCGGGCACCGGAGAGGCGACTGCAAAGGTGTTTGGGACGCTGATGCTGCGTTGTAATTCGACCGGCCAAGGTCGTCGCGGGTGTTGCTGCGAGGGGGACTATAGGGGCGGTGTTTGGAGGCGGCAACCGTGCATTGGGTGAGATGTTTGAACGGTTATGTCGTAACAGTTAGTAACTGTCGCATCAGCTGAATTGCCTCTGGTTTTGTAGACAGGCTTGAGAGGCAGCTTTCGGCCAAAAGCAGTCAGTTACGAATATCTATTATCGCGACTCAGCTACATGAAAAATGAAACCTGGTTCCTATTGGTAGGAGAATCTAAACTCGCTTAGCGCGGCACACGACAGAAGCGTGATCACCTGATGGCTTGGAACGATATCGGGGACGTGAACGAGGCGATTCAGAACCTAATTCTGAGCTGTCATGCTCTCGGCGCGGAAGGGGTCTGATCGTCATCCAGCTCTTTTGCTGACTCCAATGCCCCCATCGCCGGCCACTTTGACCGCGATCATTGGCTTGCGTAAACACAAAACTATGTTCCAGCGACCTAAGGAAAATATGAATGGCAGGCCAATCGCTATCGGTAGCGTTCAATTTTCTCAAGCTCTGAGTCAACACCTAAGTCCCGCACATATTCTTCATAAGTGTCTTTATATATACGCCACGCTTCTTGTACCAGCTTATTATGCTCACCAATCTGGCCATACATATGAGCGATACTAGATTTTATTTTTACCTCCTCAGATACTGGCTTGTGTGAGGCTAGGTCTTCACCAGACTCACAAAGCTCTACCAATTCGCACGCTATATTTCTTATAGCCGTCATATAGGAATATATTGCAGTATGGGAAACTACAAACTCATACCTAACTAAATCCTGATATGTAATACCTTCAATTACATGCAGATTGCTTTCAAACATTCCTTTTATATGGATCTTCCAGCGTAATGACAAAACATTCAGCGCAGGAAACGACTCAAGGAGTTCCGATAGATTTCTAGAGTTTTTTGAAGCACTTGCATAAACAGCCAATAATGCTCCTGACCTAAGTGCCTTTTCTCTCTCAATAGTTTGTTGACTATTTCTAATCTGTTGAGTACCTAGATGGGCAGCCCCAAGTATTGCAGCTACGGCTCCGAATGCTTGGGCCCAAGATGCCAGACCGGCTGAGTTATTCAACCAACTATAAAGCAGACTCAGATTCCAAGATCCAAGCGACCACAAGTTTGCAAAAATGCAACCTGACAGAAACAACCCCAAACAAACGCACCAGACTACCCAATCCCGTCTCAAAAGACTTCTCCAATTTTTATCTATCTATTTATCTGTGCCGATTTCCCGACCTACCGGCAAATAGCGTCATGCCCATCATTCAAAGAAACACTTTCAGAAATACAGCAGTGCTATGTACCCGAACTTTCGCTGGATTGATGTGTCGCATTATAACCGGATTAGCTGTCCTACCATCCGCCCCCACAACCAAGTAGCGACTTAACTATTTCAATATTCTTTTATCGGTTCAAATGTCGCCGAGCTTGACAGTGCAAAAAATGGATGTTCTCCAAGTCCACCAGCGCTATGCAACTCTTTTATAAGCTCCTGACACTCTTCAAAACGGGTGCGGACTATCGACATATCTAAATGAGTTTGCCACCCAACAGGGTTATCCTGCGACTCTGAGTCTATGGTGAGTGTCAGTTCATGCCTTTCCGTTCGCCCATGAGCCATATTATTTCTGAACTTAAGAACCGCAGCAACTCCCGGATATGCTTGCTCCAGACTAAGCACAGGAAGCCCGACGGCGTCACGCAATATCCTGTATTTAGCCCAAACAGACTTACTCTCTTTTGAAGGAAACCAATCCGGAATTATTTTTGCGCCTAAATGATTCAAGTATGCCTCTATCGAAAACGCGCTCATAACCATGACACTTATCAGGTCAAAAGCGAAACCCGGCTCCTCTTTTTCGGCGATGCGCAAGTATCTTTTGGCAGACGCACTAAAAAATGCAAATGTATTTAATTCTTTATATCCCATATCTTTTCCTGAGTGGTTCTAGCATTCATAAATAGAGTCTCGGGATGCGACCACAGCAATCGACATATTCGACGGTGCGGACGACTGGAGCCCTTGCACACACGATGCGTGCGTTAGAAGTTCTATGGGCTTTCCCAGAGTCAGCTCTTGGCCGTGGACTGTCTTCCGTGAAGGGCGGCTCTGAGTCCTTTTCTACCTCATCGCGACTGGCAGAATACGGCTAAAAGCAGATCTTTCGATCTATCAGAATTTTACAAATTATTAAATTTAATCGAACACCCATCAACGATAATCATAGTTTAAAGAGTCGGGATTCATAACCCTTTCAATGCCACTCTCAATCAATCCTTTTTTCAAGGCCATGTGTATTAGTAAAAAGCTAGGAATTTCAAGCAGATGAGTTTTTGAACAAGTATTTAGCAGCTGTGTTCGAGATGCATTAAATGGAAAACGATTTGATCTGTTGTGGCCGTGACTTATCAGCAACTTTGAACGCAACTTCAAAACCCGATGAATTACGGAGAGGAGCCACCCATCAAGCATCTTTAGCTGAGTGACGTCGTCAACCAAGGGATAAAAACTCATAACACCTTTGAAATATATCCTTTTGGCTCTACCGGACAAATAGTCTTTAATTTGTTTATTACTGAGGCCTCCATACATGTACCTGCGGACCTCTAACATGGCCGACAACAGATTGACATCTCTATCATTGGCCGGTATGCGTTGACCTGCAAGATTCTGCTGCTTGAGAGGTTGAATCAAATTACGATACAAAATATATGAAATTTGTTTTTGAATTTTCTTTAGCGACTTATCCTTAATTGAAACCCTGTCAACTGAAAGAGAGTATCCTAAGAAATTTAGACTTGTTTTTGCAACAATCTCAGATGGCAAACCATCCTTTGTTAATATTGATATCCCTTCGGATTTTGCGGCATTAATTTTAACACCAGCTTGCTTGGAAAAACTATTGATAAAACCAAATGCGTTGCATATCTTAGAATAATCCGGTGACCACACAATTGTATCATCGGCATAGCGTGAAAACTTCACGCCTTCCCGCTCCAAATCTTGGTCGAACTTCCAGCAGGTTAGATTTGCCAGAAACAAACTAATCGATGTGCCTTGGGGAACTCCAACCGTCCTCTCTTTCAGAAACGAATTAACTATGAATCTTTCTTCCGAACTTATAAAAAATCCATTCTCCTGGAACTGATCTTTAAGGAAAGAATGAGAAATAGAGCCAAAGAAATCTGAAAAATCAAATTCAGCTAAGAAAGTCCTTTCATTCCTTCGAAGATCAACGGAGATGTCTTGTATCGCGAAATGAACGTTCCTATCGTTGCGATAGGCATAGGAAAATGAGCTAAACCGATGTCGATTTTTAGCCAGAAGCCTATTGAAAAAATGCTTTGATATAGCCGCGTCGGGGATTTGGTAAATCGCTACTTTTCTTATTCCACCATCAGGCTTAGGGACAGATTTTACATATGGGCTATTTGGGGTATACGTACGATCTTCTATTTTTTTTGCCATTGACCGAGCAATGCTTTTGTACTTGCCCTTCACATAGAATGGGTTATATTTTTTATCAATACCCCAATAGTCTGGTGTATAAATTTTTTTGGGAGGTACGGCATCTCCAAGACGCCTTGCATTCCTTTTAGCTTCAAGATGCACTCTATTATGGTATTCGTGATACCGAGTAATTAATTTCTCAGCTTCCTCACGAATTATGCATTCCAGTTGTTTCTCTAACCGCATACTCCCCCCAAACAAAAAAGCCTGAGTTAGACTCAGGCTTTTCCACGGTATCAACCCAAGTAAAAGTAAGTTATCACATGGTTGGGAAGGCTGTGACGCCGTCCCCCCATCAGTGCGAGTCCTCGCAGCTGAAGACCGGCTATTGCTAGTCGGTAGAAGGCAACACCGTTATCCCCATAGGGGAATCTGAGCATGATAGCGATTAGCCTGCGTCTTGCAAACTTTTCATTTTTTACAGTTACTAGATAACATCGAAAAGTCAACGACACCTGTGACCCCATTCAACAACCGGCCACTATGCCAGGCTTGTACGGCGCTTAACGGCTGCAATGGGTAGATCTACGACCCTCGCGATGGCAGCTGTTGGCCGATAGCAGTCTCTCACTAAGTGAAGCAATAAATACCTCTACTTAAGCTAAACAGGCGCCGCACAATACGCGGCGCCCATCCACTCAATGCACAATCTGTGCAAGAAACGCCTTAGCCCTCTCACTCTTCGGCGCCCCAAAAAACTCCTCCGGCGGCGCATCCTCCACAATCCGCCCCCCATCCAAAAACAGCACCCGCCCAGCCACCTGCCGGGCAAAGCACATCTCGTGGGTTACGCAGAGCATGGTCATGCCGCTATCGGCCAGCTTGACCATCACGTCCAGCACTTCGCACACCATCTCCGGGTCCAGCGCCGAAGTCGGTTCATCGAACAGCATGATCTTCGGCTCCATGCACAACGCCCTAGCAATCGCCACGCGCTGTTGCTGCCCGCCGGACAGTTGGCTCGGGTACTTATTCGCCTGATTCTCAATCCCCACCTTGGCCAGAAACCCCCGCGCCAGTTCTTCAGCTTTTTTCCGCGACAACCCGCGCACGGTCATCGGTGCCAGGGTGCAGTTGTCCAGCACGCTCATGTGCGGGAATAGGTTGAAGTGCTGGAACACCATGCCCACTTGGCTGCGCACTTGCGCTGCTTCGCGGGTGTTTTGCGAGAGGTCGGTGCGGTCCACCAGGATGCGGCCTTTTTCGGCGATTTCCAGGCGGTTGATGCAGCGGATCAGGGTGGATTTACCCGAGCCGGAAGGCCCGCAGAGGACGATGCGTTCGCCCTGGCGCACCTTGAGGTCGATGTCGTGCAGTACATGAAAGGCGCCGTAGAACTTGTTCAGCCCGGCAATATCGATCACCACTTCACGCGGGTCGGCAACGGGCTGGGCGGGCGCTTGGCGGGCGGCGGGAAGCGGGGCGGTCTGGGTCTGCATGGCGGTTCTCCGTCGGTCAGTTGAAGCGCTCGGCGCGGTAGGGGGTGGGGTCGGTAAACGGGGTTTCGCCGGTGACCATCTGCGCCAGCAGTTGGCCGCTCACCGGGCCCAGGGTCAGGCCGTGGTGGGCGTGGCCGAAGTTGAACCACAGGCCAGGGTGGCGCGGGGCCGGGCCGATCACTGGGCACATGTCCGGCAGGCACGGGCGGCGGCCCAGCCAGGGTTCGGCGTCGAGGCGTTCGCCCAAGGGGTAGAAGTTCCGGGCCAGGGCTTCGCAGCGGCGCAGTTGGATTTCGTTGATGGGGTCGTCGCGGTCGGCGAATTCGATGCCGGTGGTCAGGCGGATGCCGCCCACCATCGGCGCCAGGACGTAGCCGCCCACCGGGTCGAGGATCGGGTGCTGCAGGCGGGTGCCGGGCAGGGCGGCGTAGTGCATGTGGTAGCCGCGCTTGATCGCCAGGGGAATGCGGTAGCCCAGGGGCTCGAAGAGGCCGCTGGCTTGCGGGCCCAGCGCCACCACCACTTCCTGGGCGCTGATCGGGCCGAGTTCGCTGTGCACCTGCCAGCCGCCTTCGATCTGGGTCAGGCTCAGGGCATCACCGATGACGAATTGGCCGCCGCGCTGCTTGAACAGTTCGGCGTAGCCGCGGGTCAGGCCGCCGGGGTCGCTGACGGTCTTGGGGTCGAGCCAGTGCAGGCCGCCTACTACTTCGGGGTGCAGGCCGGGTTCCAGGGCCAGCAATTCGGCGCGGTCCAGTACCCGGTAGTTGAGCTCGTAGTCGCGCAGGTCGGCGGCGGCGCGCTGGGCGAAGTCGAAGGCCTCCTGGTCGTTGAAGGCTTCGAGCCAGCCGCCGTCGGCGATCAGCTGCAGCATGTTGGCCGGGCGGGCCAGGGCCAGGTGTTCGGTGATGCAGCGTTCGATCAGCGGCAGCATGGCGCGGGTGGCGGCAGCCAGGCCCTTGGGCGAGGAGTGGCGCCAGTATTGCAGCAGCCAGGGGCCGGCCTTGGGCAGGTGGCGCAGGCTGTAGCGCACGTCCGATTGCTGGTTGAGGCCGTAGCGCACCAGCTTGGTCACTTCCCGGGGGAAGGCGTAGGGAATCACGCTGGCGCGTTCGATCAGCCCGGCGTTGCCGTGGCTGGTGCCGTTGCCCGGGGGCTGGCGGTCCAGCAGGACCACTTGGCGGCCGCGGGCCTGCAGGTGCAGGGCGCTGCTGACGCCGACGATTCCGGCGCCCAGAACGAGGGTTTGGCAATGCATGTTTCAGTCCTTATGACAGGGGCCGCGCGGCGGCCCGCTCAAGGGTTCAGTTCAGGTGCCGGCCCAGGCGGCCTTCCAGGTATTTGAGGCTGCGCCGCACCACTTCGACGATCAGCAGGTACAGCACCGCGGCCCACAGGTAGATCTGGAAATCGAAGCTGCGGGAGAAGGCCAGCTTGGTCACCCCCATCAGGTCGTAGATGGTCACCAGGGAGGCGATGGCGCTGGCCTTGATCATCAAAATCAGCTCGTTGCCCAACGGCCCGATGGCGATCAGCAGCGACTGCGGCAGTATCACTTTGCGAAACGCGGTCCAGCGCGACAGGCTCAGGGCCTTGCAGGCTTCGCGCTGGCCCTGGGCTACGGCCAGCAGGCTGCCGCGCAGGATCTCCGCCTGGTAGGCGGCGGTGTTCAGGGTGAAGGCCAGCAGGGTGCAGAACCACGCGTCGCGGAAGAACCACCACAGGCCCACGTCCTGCCAGAAGCCTTTGAACGAACCCAGGCCGTAATACAGCATGAACAGCTGGGCCAGCAGCGGCGAGCCACGGAAGAAGTACACATAAGCCCCGGTGAAGCGCCGCAGGAAACGATTGCTGGACAGCCGCCCGAGGGCGATCAGCAGGCCGAGCACCGCGCCCAGGCTGAAGGAGATCGCCACCAGCTTGGCGGTCACCAGCAGGCCGTCAATAAAGCGCGGGCCGTAGCGTTCCAGCAGTTCCTGGTTGAGGAACAGGTTCAGCAGGTCATCCAGGTTCATGGCTGCAGGCTCCGTTGCGCACGGTTGAAGCGTCGTTCGAGAAAACTGAACAGGTGCCCGGACAGCGCCGAGAAGAACAGGTAGCCAAAGCACGCCACGCTGTAGAACAGCATGGGTTCCTTGGTCACGCTGACCGCGAGGTTGGTCTGGCGCATCAGGTCCACCAGGGAAATGGTCGACACCAGGGAGGTGTCCTTGAGCAGCGACAGCCAGTTGTTGGAAAGCCCCGGCAGAGCGATGCGCGTCAGTTGCGGCAGCAGTATTCGGTTGAAGGTGGTGCGCCGCGACAGGCTCAGGGCGCGGGCGGCTTCGTACTGGCCCTTGGGCAGGGTCTTGAACGCGGCCAGCCAGATCTCGCTGGAGAAGGCGGCGAACACCAGGCTGAAGGCGATCATCGCGGCAACGAAGGTGTTGATCGCCACTTCACCGGGGTAGCCCAGGGCGCCGAGGATCTTCTGCGCGGCAATCTGGCAGCCGTAGTAGATGATCAGCAGGGTCAAGAGCTCCGGCAGGCCGCGAAACACCGTGGAAAAGGTCGTGGCCCAGGCCCGCGCCCAGCGGTTTTTCGAGCGCGCGGCCAGGGCTACGGCCAGGCCCAGGGGCAGGCCGATGGGCACGCAGGCGAGCGCCAGGGCGATGGTCACCAGGGCCCCGGCAAGCAGGGCCGAGCCCCAGCCGCCGCTGGCGAAGGACAGGAGTGACAGCTGTTCGAACATGCGCGAACCCTCTGGAAAAATGAACCGTGCAGGGCGCCGCCGCGCTCAAGAGAACGCGGGGCAAGGGCAGCGGCAAAGGCGGGCGGTCAGTAGATGTCGAAGGCGAAGTAGCGGCTGGAGATTTTCTTGTAGGTGCCGTCGGCGACGATCTCGTCCAGGGCCTTGTTCAGGCGCTCGCGCAGGGCGTTGTCTTCCTTGCGCACTGCGATCGAGGCGTCGGCGGTGGTGCCATTGACATCGCCGATGATCTTGCAGCAATCCTTGCCGGTGCTTTCAGCCCAGGCCAGCAGCGGGAACTTGTCGGCGATCACCCCGTCCACGCGCCCGGCGGCCAGGTCGCTGTTGGCTTCGTCCAGGGTCGGGTAGAACTTCACGTCGGCACCGGCCGGGCCGTAGTGGTCCTCGGCGTAGATGGCCTGGGTCGAGGAGGCCTGGGCGCCCACGGTGCGGCCCTTGAAGTTGGTCTGGGCGTCGGTGATGTCCGAGTCCTTGGGCACCGCCACCGACAGCGGGGTGCGGTAGTAGTGGTTGCTGAAGGCGATCTTCTTCTTGCGTTCGTCGGTGGCGATCATCGAGGCCACCACGGCGTCGTATTTCTTCGCCAGCAGCGCCGGGATGATGCCTTCCCAGTCCTGGGCGACGATCTGGCATTCGACCTTCATCTGTTTGCACAGGGCGTTGGCGATGTCCACGTCGAAGCCGTGCAGTTGGTTGTTGGAGTCCACGTAGTTGAAGGGCGGGTAGGCGCCTTCGGTGGCGATCTTCAGGGTTTCAGCCTGGGCCGTGGAGGCGGCGATGACCAGGGCGCAAGCGCCGGCGAAGCGGAGGACGTTGTTCATGGAGCACCTCGGTTATTTATTGTTTTGGTCGGGCGGACGATGTGTAGCCAACAAACTCGTTATGCAGGGCAGCGGTGGCTTCCAGGCGTTTTTCCACCTCGGGTCCCAGGTGCTTGCACACCTCGTTGACCAACAGGTGCACCAGCGACAGCATGGCCGCGGTGGACTCCCAGAACAGGTTGAATTCAGTGGGTACGCGGAACACCTCGTCGGCGTTCTGCTCGGCCCAGTCGCAGAAGGTGTCGGTGACCAGGGTCACCGGAATCCCGGCCTCGCGGGCCTTGTGGCATAGGGTCAGGGCGTGGCGCGAGTAGCGCCGGGCCTCGAACACCACCAGGGCGCAGTCCTCGGCGGGGCTCAGCAGTACGTCGGCGAAATGCCCGGCGGCGCCGTCCACCAGGTGCACGCCGTCGCGCAGGTATTGCAGCAGGTGGACCATGGAGGCAGCGATGCCGCGCTCGGTCTGGAACCCCGCCACGTACACCCGGCGCCGGCTGGCCAGGCGCTGGACCACGGTCTGCCAGGCCGGGGTCAGGCTGTATTCGTAGACCTTGACCAGCGCCGCCACTTCCAGCTCGAAGCTGCGGGGCAGGCCCTGGGCCGCCGGGTTGGGCTGCTGGCGAAATTCCTGCAGGCGGTCGCCCACCAGCCACGGGCCTTCGCCGAGGTCGTTCTTCAGGTCGTTTTTCAGATCCTTGAAATGGCTGTAGCCGATGGCGCGGCAGAAGCGGCCGACGCTGGACTCGCTGACGCCGAGTTTTTCGGCGATGTCGGCGGCGGTCTGGAAGGGCAGTTCATAGAGGTTGGCCAGCATGTAGCTGGCAATCGCCCGGCCCGACGCGGTGGCGCTGGACAGGCTGCTTTCAAGGCGTTGCTTGATGGGTTGGCTCATGGTTGTTTTCATTCTTGTGGGCCGTTGACAATGGAAAATGAATGTTTTCTGTCATGAAGTCAACATTTGACAGTTAACTGGCGTGACGCGATAGTCAGGCACCTTCCAATAACAATTCCAATGGAGCTGCAATGACCGAAGCGAACCAGGCGACCCTGGCGCAGGCACCCGTCGAGTACCTCGATCTGCCTGCCTTGACCGACTTGCTGCAACGCATTTTTCTTCGCCATGGCACCTCTGCCGAGGTGGCCCGGGTGCTGGCCGACAACTGCGCCCGCGCCGAGCGCGACGGCTCCCACAGCCACGGGGTGTTCCGCATTCCCGGTTACCTGTCGTCCCTGGCCAGTGGCTGGGTGAATGGGCAGGCGCTGCCGCAAGTGGAGGATGTGGCCCCCGGCGTGGTGGCGGTGGACGCCGCAGGCGGCTTTGCCCAGCCGGCCCTGGCGGCGGCCCGCGAGCTGCTGCTGAGCAAGGCCCGCAGCGCCGGAATCGCGGTGCTGGCGATTCGCAATTCCCACCATTTCGCCGCCCTGTGGCCGGATGTCGAGCCCTTCGCCGAAGAAGGCCTGGTGGCCCTGAGCCTGGTCAACAGCATGACCTGCGTGGTGCCCCACGGCGCCCAGCGGCCGCTGTTCGGCACCAACCCGATTGCCTTCGCCGCACCCCGCGAAGGCGCCGAGCCCATCGTCTTCGACCTGGCCACCAGCGCCATCGCCCACGGCGATGTGCAGATCGCCAAGCGCCAGGGCCAGCAGCTGCCGCCGGGCATGGGGGTGGATCGCGATGGCCAGCCCACTTGCGATCCGGCACAGATTCTCGACGGCGGCGCCTTGCTGCCCTTTGGCGGGCACAAGGGCTCGGCGCTGTCGATGATGGTGGAGCTGCTGGCGGCGGCGCTCACTGGTGGCAACTTCTCCTTCGAATTCGACTGGTCACAACACCCGGGGGCGCAGACGCCCTGGACCGGGCAACTGCTGATCGTCATCGACCCCAGCCACCTGGGCGGCGGGCATTTTGCCCAGCGCAGCGGCGAGCTGGTGCGGCAGATGCAGGCCGTGGGCCTGGAGCGCATGCCCGGCGACCGACGCTACCGCACCCGGGCCAAATCGCTGGAGCACGGCATTCCCCTGGCCGTTGCCGAACTGGCGCGACTGCGCGCTTTGGCGGCTGAGGCTTAAGGCCTTATCCCTTGGCACCGGGGTCGATAAACCCTTGGTGCTACTCCAGGTAGCGGGCCGGTCGTGGATCGGATTTGCCGGTCCCTGCCAGCCCCTCCAAAGCATGCTGAATTTGCCCCCAAGGCAGCCTATGGGCGGCCTTGGCGCGTTTCGATAATCGCCTCCGACATTTCGTCCCCCGTTTGCGGAGCGCGCCATGCATAACAATAAGAACTGCCAGTACCCTCTGATTCCGGCCCTGCTTGTCGGCCTGTCGACCCTTGGCCTGGGCTCTGTCGCCGAAGCCGAGATCATGCTGTACGACAAGGACCAGACCACCTTTTCCACCGACGGCTACATCAACGCCTTCTACGTCAACAGCAAGGTCGACCGCGCCGGCGACCAGTACGACCGCCGTCAGGCGCGGGTGAAGATGGGCTTTCTGCCCAACTACCTAGGTTTCAACATGGGCAAGCAGGTGGACGACCTCAAGCTCGGCGCCCGGGCCTCGTTCTGGGTCACCATCAACGACAGCGAGACCAACGGCACCGACACCGCCATCGACGTGCGCCAGTTCTACGGCACCGTGGCCAACCCGGAGTGGGGCGAGGTGCTGATCGGCAAGGACTTCGGCCTGTTCGCCCGTTCCAACATCCTGCTCGATGAAATGCTCGCCGGGTACGGCCAGGTCAGCGACAGCCTGGGGCTGGTGGACGGCGGCGGGGTGTCGTTCGGCAACATCGGCAGCGGTTACCCCTATCCCTTTCCGTCGTCGCAGATCACTTACCGCAGCCCGGTGATGGACGGCCTGCGGGTGGCGGTGGGCATCCTCGACCCGGTGGACACCAACGACAGCAGCGCCCTGGGCAAGGCCTACCAGAAGAACCCGCGCACCGAGAGCGAGGTCACCTACCAGTTCGACCTGGGCGGGGCCAAGTTCTACAGCTGGCTCAACGGCAGCTACCAGACCTCCGACAACACCGACCCCAACGTGCAGTCGGTGACCTCCAAGGGCCTGGGCTATGGCCTGCAGGCGAAGATGGGCGGGTTGTCCCTGACCGGTTCCGGGTTCCAGGCCAAGGGCATCAACCCGTTCTTCACCAACAATGCCGGCGAGGCCACCCTGCGCAATGTCGACAGCAAGGGCTACCTGCTGCAGGGCTCGTACAAGCTCGGCAAGAACCGCCTGGCGCTGTCCTACGGCAAGACGAAGGACGACGGCAACGGCGTGGTGGGCAGCGGCGCGGATTACCAGACCCGGGGCGTGGCGCTGTTCCACGACATCAACGACAACCTCAAGCTGGTGGCCGAGTACAACCAGTTCGAGATCGACGGCCACCACACCAATGCACAGAACGAAAACACCGACACCTTCGCCGTGGGTGCCGTGCTGACCTGGTAACCCCAGCGCCGGCCCTGGCGTGCGCATCGCGCCCGGGCCGGCGCCCCGTATTCCCCCTATCCCCTGTATTTACGCCTTCCCTTGTAGGAGCCGGCTTGCCGGCGAAGAGGCCCTCAAGCCTTGCACCAGGCCGAATGATGCCTTCGCTGACAAGCCAGCGCCTACACCCATGGAACCGGCTACCCGCTACCCAAGTAGCATTCGTGCCCCGGGGCCGGCTTCGTACACTCATTGCTCAGACAACCCGCGCCGGAGGCGACGATGCAGCAAGCCCAGAGCGAGGGCGTGGTCAGCGCCATGTCCCAGGCCGTCGATCCGCAGCAGGTGGCCCAGGACCTGGCCAGCCAGTTGCTGCATCCGCACCTGGGCTTCGTGCTGTTCTTCTGTTCCGCCGAATACCCCCTGCAAACCCTCGGCCCGGCCCTGCAACAGAGCTTCGGCGGCATCCCCCTGGTGGGCTGCACCAGCGCCGGGGAAATCACCCCCCTGGGCTACGGGCGCAATTGCGTGACCGCCATCGGCTTCGATCACCGGCACTTTTCCATCGCCGCCGAACTGATCGACCAGATGGAGCATTTCAGCCTGATCGACGCCCAGCAGATGGTCGAACGCCTGGTGGGCCGCTGCCGCAGCAACACCCTGGCGCCGATCAAGGGCAACAGCTTCGCCCTGACCCTGCTGGACGGCCTGTCGAGCCGCGAGGAAATGGTGCTGGCCGCCCTCAGCGCGGCCCTGGGGGACATTCCGCATTTCGGCGGTTCGGCCGGCGATGACAACTACCTGACCCACACCCACGTGTATTACGGTGGCGAGTTCCACAGCGGCGCGGCGGTGGTGGTGCTGGTCAACACCTGGCTGGATTTCGAGGTGTTCACCACCCACCACATCCAGCCCCGGGAAGAAAAACTGGTGGTCACCGGCGCCGACAGTACCTTGCGCCGGGTCTATGAACTGAACGCCGAGCCCGCCGCCGAGGAGTACGCGCGGCTGATCGGCGTGCCCCTGGCGCAGCTCGACCATCGGGTGTTCGCCGCCCACCCCCTGGCGGTGCGCATCAACCAGCACTATTACGTGCGCGCGGTGCAGCAGGTGCACCCGGACCTGAGCCTGAGTTTCTACTGCGCGGTGGAAAACGGCATCGTCCTCACCGCCATGACCCCCGGCCCCTTGTTGCCCAACCTGCAACAGCTGTTCGACGGCTTGCAGCAGCGCCTCGGCGGGCTGTTGCTGACCATTGGCTGCGACTGTTTTTTGCGCCGCCTGGAGCTGGAGGGGCAGGGCAGCCTGGAGCAGATCGGGGCCTTTTTGCGGGAACAGCGGGTGATGGGTTTCAACACCTACGGAGAACAGTTCAATGGCATGCACATCAACCAGACCTTCACCGGGGTCGCCATTGCCCGCAGTCGAACTCCGGCCCGCCGCTGAGCTGCAAGCGCAGCTCGATGACCTGCAGCGCGAGAACCGCAAGCTGCGGCGGATCAACAGCGCGCTGATCGAACGGGTCGAATCCGGCATCACCCGTGGCAACGACCCCTATGCGGCGTTCCAGCATTCGGTGGTGCTGGCCGAGCAGGTGCGCGAACGCACCGACGCCCTGAACCAGGCCATGGCCGAGCTCAAGGCCGGCAACCATTTGCTCAGCGAAGCGCGGCTGCGGGCCGAGACGGCACACCAGCATCTGATCGATGCCATCGAGAGCATTTCCGACGCCTTCGTGCTGTTCGACCAGGAGCAGCGCATCGTCCTGTTCAACAGCCGCTTCCGTGCCTTCTGGAGCCACAGCCGGGTACGGATCATGGCCGGCATGCGCCTCTCGGAAGTGCGCAGGTTGCTGACCAGCACCGGGCTGTTCAGCGAGGAACCGCGCAGTGGCGGTGACGAGCAGTTGCTGTATCGCCTGCACAACGGCCGCTGGCTGCAGGTCAGCGAGCGGCCGACCCGGGAAGGCGGGCGGGTGATCCTGTTCACCGATATCACCGAGGTCAAGCACAGCGAAACCCTGCGCCGGGAACAGGCGGTGGCGCAAAAGTCCCACCTGCTGCAACGGGCGGTGGACAACCTGTCCCAGGGCGTGGCCATGGTCAGCGCCGAGGGCGTGCTGGAGTTGTGGAACCGGCGCTTCCTGGAGCTCAGCGGGCTGGCCCCGGTGGCCGCGCATCGCTTGTTTGCCGAGGTCATCGGTGACAGCGAACTGCGCCTGCTGAGCCCCGACAGCCGCGACGCCAACGGCCGGCCAATCCACGAATGCGAGCAGCGCCTGAGCGATGGCCGGGTGCTGGAGATCCGCACCCATCCGCTGCCCACCGGTGGTTTCGTCAACACCTTCACCGACATCACCGAGCGCTACCAGCACGCCGAGGCCCTGAGCGAAAGCGAACGCTGGATCCGCCTGATCACCGACCATGTGCCGGCGCTGATCGCCTACCTCAATGCCGACCTGGTGTACGAGTTCACCAACAAGGTCTACGAGGAATGGTACTGCTGGCCCCGCGGCGTGATGCTCGGCCAGAGCCTGCGCGAGGTGCACAGCGAGCAGCACTACCAGCGCCTGGAAAGCTATGTGGAACGGGCCCTGGCCGGGGAGAGCGTGACCTTCGAATTCGCCGAGACCAACATCAACAATCAGGAGCGCTACATGCTGCGCTCCTACGTGCCCAACCGCCTGGCCAATGGCGAGGTGGTGGGGATCTTCGTGCTGATCCGCGACATCACCGAGCGCCGGCGCACCGCCGAGGCGCTGCATCAGGCCTACCAGAACCTGGAGCTGCGGGTGCGCGAACGCACCGCCGAGCTGACCACCCTCAACCAGCAGCTGCTGCGCGAAATCGAAGAGCGCAGCCGGGTGGAATCACGCTTGCGCGAAGCCAAGGCCGAGGCCGAACGGGCCAACCTGTCGAAGACCAAGTTCCTCGCCGCGGTCAGCCATGACCTGCTGCAACCCCTGAACGCCGCGCGGCTGTTCACCAGCGCCTTGCTGGAGCGCCGCGATCCCCAGGCCAGCAGCGCCCTGGTGCGCAATGTCAGCAACTCCCTGGAAGACGTGGAAAACCTGCTGGGCACCCTGGTGGACATTTCCAAGCTCGATGCCGGGGTGATCAAGGCCGATATCGCGCCCTTTGCCTTGAGCGAACTGCTGGAAAACCTCGCCGCCGAGTACGCCCAGGTGGCCCGCAGCGAAGGCCTGGAACTGCACTTCGTGGCCTGCTCGGCGCTGGTGCGCAGCGACATCCAGCTGCTGGCGCGGATTCTGCGCAACCTGTTGAGCAACGCCATCCGCTACACCCGCCAGGGCCGGGTGGTGCTGGGCTGTCGGCGCCAGGGGCGCTGGTTGTCGATCCAAGTCTGGGACAGCGGCATGGGTATCGCCGCCGAACGCCTGGAGGAAATCTTCCAGGAGTTCAAGCGTGGCGAAGAACAGCGTCCGGACCAGGATCGCGGCCTGGGCCTGGGGCTGGCCATCGTCGAGAAGATTGCCGGGATTCTCGGGCACCGCATTGGCGTGCGCTCCTGGCCGGGGCGTGGTTCGGTGTTCAGCGTGCAGGTGCCGATCAGCGCCAGCGCGCCCTTGCCAGCGCCGCGCCCGGAGCTGGGCGACGCCCTGCTGGAGCGTTTGCAGGGGGCGCGGATCTGGGTGCTGGATAACGACGCGGCGATCTGCGCCGGCATGCGCACCTTGCTTGAAGGCTGGGGCTGCCAGGTGATCACCGCCTTGTCCGAAGAAGACCTGGCGCGCCAGGTGGACGACTACCGCGCCGAGGCCGACCTGCTGATTGCCGACTACCACCTGGACCAGCAACAGAACGGCATCGATGCGGTAGCGCGAATCAACGCCCGGCGCGCCCTGGCGATCCCGGCGATGATGATCACCGCCAACTACAGCAACGAGCTCAAACAGCAACTGCGCGAACTGGGCCACACCCTGATGCACAAACCGGTGCGCCCGATGAAACTCAAGACCGCTATCAGCCACCTGCTGGGCCCAACGCGGCACTCCTGACAACCGTAGGCGCTGGCTTGCCAGCGAAGGGGCCCGCAAGACCGCTTTCGCCGGCAAGCCGGCTCCTACAGGTCCACGCCACAGTCTCTACCAATCGTAGGAGCTGGCTTGCCAGCGAAGGGGCCCGCAAGATCGCCTTCGCCGGCAAGCCGGCTCCTACAGGGTCGGTGCACGATCAGCGCAATTCAACGGCGCAGGTAGGCGCCGAAATCGATGTCCCCGGCACTGAGGATCGCCTGCACCCGGTTGTGCACGTTGAGCTTGCGCAGAATTGCCGAGACGTGGGCCTTCACCGTGGTTTCGGCAATGTCCAGGGTGTAGGCGATCTGCTTGTTGGATTCGCCCTTGGTCATGCGTTCCAGCACCAGGAGCTGTTTGCGGGTCAGGGCCTGGAGCAGTTCCGGGGGGAAGCTCGGGGTTTCGCTGCTGCGCCGCCCTGGCTGGCTTTTCTGGGTGCGGATGATGTCCGGCGGCAGGTACACGTTGCCGTTGAGGATCTGTTCGATGGCCTCGGTCATCTGCGAGCGCGCCGAGGATTTGGTGATGAAGCCGACGGCGCCGTAGGTGATGGCCTGGAGCACGATCTGCTTGTCCTGCTCGGCGGAAACGATCACCACCGGAATGGTCGGCGCTTCGTTGCGCAGGGTGATCAGGCCGTTGAGGCCGTGCATGCCGGGCATGTTCAGGTCCAGCAGGATCAGGTCGAGGTCGTCGTGTTCCTGGGTCAGGGCCAGGGCGCTGTCCAGGTCGGCGGTTTCCATCACCTCGCTGCCGGGAAATCCGTCGCTGATGACGTTGTGGATGGCTTCGCGAAACAGTGGGTGATCGTCGGCTATCAGAATTTTATACATGGCCTTTCACCTCGTTATTGTGGTTATGGGGGCGGCAACGCCGTGCTGCGGCGCTCAGGGAAAGGGTTGCGGCCGGGCCGCCTCCACGGGCAGGCCGGCGGCCTCCCAGGCATCCAGGCCGTCGCGGTACCAGTAGATGTTCTTATAGCCCAGGGCTGCCGCGCGTTTTACCGCGTTCCAGCTCAGCCAGCAATCGGCACGGCAATAGAACACCAGGGCGCGCTGCGGGTCGGCGTGGCTCAGCCGTTGCAGGTTGCCGGCGAAATAGGCCTGCCACTCGGGGCTCAGTTCGCCGTCGCCGGTGTTGGCCAGCCAGTGGCTGCCGGGGAGGTTGGCGTGGGGCTCGCTGTCGATGAAGCGGCCCTGCAGCCATTGCCGACGGTAGACGTCGATCAGCAGGGGCGCCGGTTGCTCCTTGAGCAGCTCTTGCAGGCCCGGGGTGTCGATGATCCGGCCCTGGTCGATCTGCAGCGGGGTCGGGCTGCGGTACAGGCTGGTGCGATAGCCCTCGGTGGAAAACAGCGGGGCAGCGGCATGGGCGGCGCCCAGCGCCAGGCTCAGGGTTAGCGCGGCCAGGGTCTCTAAGGCACGGGGCATAAGGCTTTTATCCTTTTTGTTATAGGCCCATTACATGCCAGGGCAGGGCCTTTTGTGAATGCGACCATCGACAGCAAAAGCAGTACCAAAGTCGTAGATCGCCCATGGGCAAGCGCTGTGTAGGAGCCGGCTTGCCGGCGAAAGGGGCCTGGGGTCTGGCGTTGGGATTGCGGGCCTGTTCGCTGGCAAGCCAGCTCCTACGTTGGGTGGAGGTGGGTGGCAGGATGGTGGCTCAGGTGTTTTTGCGCAGGGCGGCGTGCTGGGGGTTGAAGGTCAGCACCGCCAGCAGGGAGAACACCAGGGTCAGGCCCAGGCACACCGCCAGGGCCAGGAGGTTGAGGCGTTGATACAGGGCAAAGCGCACCAGTTCCACGGCGTGGGTGAAGGGGTTGAGGGCGCACAGCCAGTACAGCCAGGGGCTGGCTTCGAGCATCTTCCACAGCGGGTACAGCGCCGAGGACAGGAAGAACAGCGGGAAGATCACGAAGTTCATCACCCCGGCAAAGTTCTCCAGCTGGCGGATGGCGTTGGACAGCAGCAGGCCCAGGGCGCTGAGCATCAGGGCCACCAGCAGCAGCGCCGGCAGCGCGGCCAGCAGGCCCATGGCCGGCGGTTGCACGCCATACAGCCAGGCCACGGCGAGGAAGGCGTAGACCTGCAGCAGCGAGATCAGCGAGGTGGCCAACAGCTTGCTGGCCAGCAGGAAGGCCCGGGGCAGGGGGCTGGTGAGCAGCACGCGCATGCTGCCCATTTCCCGGTCGTAGACCATCGACAGCGAGCCCTGCATGCCGTTGAACAGCAGGATCATGCAGGCCAGCCCCGGGACGATGTAGACCTCGTAGGGAATGTAGGTGCTGTAGGGCTCGATGATGGCGATGCCCAGGGCCGCGCGAAAGCCGGCGGCAAACACCAGCAGCCATAGCAGGGGCCGCACCAGGGCACTGAGAAAACGCGTGCGCTGCAGCACGAAGCGCAGCCATTCGCGCAGCACGATGCCGCGCAGGCACTGCCAGTAGGCGTTCATGCAAGCGGTTCTCCGATCGGGGCCGGGCGTGGCAGGGGATTCTGGGTCAGGCGGGCGAAGGCCGCGCCCAGGTCGCCGCCCTGCTGCTGGCTGATGGTGCCGGCCACGCCACTGGCCACCAGGCGCCCCTGATGCAGGATCAGCAACTGGTCGTCGGCCTGCACCTCATCCAGCAGGTGGGTGGTCCAGAGCACGCTCAGACGCTGTTCCTGGCACAGCTGGCGAATGTGCCGGTTGAGCGCCAGGCGGCTGGCGGGGTCGAGGCCGGCGCTGGCTTCATCGAGCAGCAGCAGGCGCGGTTCATGCAGCAGGGCGCGGGCGATCTCCACCCGTCGGCGGTGGCCGCCATTGAGGGCGCGCACGCTATCCCGGCGCCGTTCGCTCAAGCCCTGGCGCGCCAGTTCGGCGTCGATCCGCGCCTGCCCCTGGCGCCGTGACAGGCCATGCAGCGCGGCGTGGTAGTGCAGGTTCTGCTCCACGCTCAGGTCCAGGTCCAGTGTGCTTTGCTGGAACACCACGCCGAGCTGGCGCAGGGCGGCCCGGGCGGCGTTGCGCAGCGAGCAGCCGCCGACGCGGATGTCGCCCTGCTGCAGGTCGTAGAGCCTTGTGAGCAGGGCGATCAGGGTCGACTTGCCGGCGCCGTTGGGCCCCAGCAGCGCGGCAAAGCGCCCGGGAGCCAGGCTCAGGCTGACCTGATCGAGGGCCTGGCGCGGGCCGTAGGCGAAGCTCAGCTGGCTGACCTCCAGGGCGTTCATGGGGTCACCACCACGCCCCAGGGATAGCGCCCGACCTTCACCGACTTGAGCACCTTGAGGCTGTTCACGTCGATCACCGAAACATCGCCGCTGACCCCGTTGGTGGCCAGCAACTGGCTCTGGTCCGGGGTGAATGCCAGCTGCCAGACCCGCCGCCCCACCAGCAGGTAGTCGAGGATCTCGTAGGTCTTGGCGTCGATCACCGCCACGTGGTTGGCCGGGCCCAGGGCGACGAAGGCGTACTTGCCGTCGGCGCTGAGCTTGATGCCCACCGGCTGCACCTTGTCCGGGTGCACGCCCTTGATCTTGAAGTTCAGGGTCTTGAGCACCTGGCGCGTGGCCACGTCGAGGATGGTCACGGTGCCGCCGATTTCCGCCGAGGCCCAAAGCCTTGAGCCGTCCTGGTTGAACTCGACGAAGCGCGGGCGCTGGTCCACCAGGGTGCTGTCGGCCAGGGTCTGGGTGCTGGTGTCGATCCAGTGCAGCATGTTGGTGGTTTCGCTGGTGTTCACCGCCCACTTGCCGTCGGGGCTCACCGCCATGCCTTCGGGCTCGACCCCGACGTTGATCTGGCCGAGGACCTTGGCGGTCTCGGTGTCGATCACCGTGACCAGCGCATCGTCCTCGTTGGACACGTACAGCCAGCGGTTGTTGGGGTGCAGGGCGAACTGCTCGGGGTCCTTGCCGGAGGGCAGCTCCTTGATGATCTTGCGGGTCGACACGTCCATCACCTGGACCCGGTCCGAATCGCTGGCGCAGATGTACAGCAGCTTATTGTCATGGGACAGCAGCAACCCCCGCGGGCGCTGACCCACCGGCAGGGTCTCGGTGACTTCCAGGGTCTGCAGGTCGATCAGGCTCAGGCTGTTGTCCTTTTCATTGGAGACCCAGGCCGTGGCGGCCATGGCGTGCCCGGCGGCGAGCAGCAGGCCCGCGCAGAGGGCGGAGCGGCAGAGAAGGGGGCGGCGCATGGCGGATTCCTTGTTGTTGTGGTTATGGGATCAGGGGTAGCGGCAGGTCACTTCGGGGCGGTCGTAGCCCAGGCTGTCCATTTCGTTGAAGGGGTGCAGGAAACCGTCCTGGGGCGAGGTGCTGACCAGGGCCCGGGGCTGTACCAGGGGAATCGGCTGGCGCAGTTCACCGTTCCACGGCCGGTAGCTGAGCTTGCGGCCCTTGAACCCGTCCAGGGGCAACTGCTCGCTGAGCAGCAGGGTCTGCAGGGCCCGAGGGTCGGCCTGGCGCAGTTTGCTCACCGCGCTGGCGACGCTGCGCACGGCCATCCAGGCGGCGAAGTCGCGGTCGTTCATCCAGCGTCCGGCCTGGGCTTCGAAGCGCTTTTGCAGTTGCGCGGCGCCGAAGGTTTCCACGCTCTTGTGCCAGCCGGTGGGGGTCAGGCCCTGGGTGCCGGCCACCGGGCGCGGGAACCAGGTCTGGTAGGGCAGGTATTCGCCGAAGTCGCCGCGCTCGTCGGCCACCAGCACCACGTCGTATTCGGCGGTCTGGGTGAACAGCGGCATGTCGGCCTGGGCGCTGCGGCGCTGGTCGTTGTCGAAGGTCCAGTCTTTCTCGGCGACCAGCTTCACGCCGAAGCGCTGGGTGGCCCGGCGCAGGGCATCGGCGTAGGCCCGGTCATCCTCGGTCTGGCCGACGATCAGCAAGGCCCGTTGCCATTTGCGCAGCACCATGAACTGCACCAGGGCGTCGGCCAGCATCGCCCGGCCGGGCAGGCTGTGCAGCACGTTGCCCAGGCACTGGCTGCTGCGCAGGGCGTCGTCGGGGCTGCCGGCGTTGAACAAGAGGCTGTCGGGCAGGGCGGCGGACAACTCCCGCAGGCTGGCCGCCGGGGCATTCACCACGAACAGCCGCAGGCCCTGGTCATGCTGGGCCTTGGCGGCTTGCAGCAGCGCCTCGGGGCTGTCGACGCTGGCGCTGTCGAGCTGGAACTGCTGCTTGAGAAAGCGTCCGGTGCTGTTGCTGTCGACAATCGCCAGCTGCGCGCCCTGCAGCCCGGCGTCGGCAGGCTCGGGAATGATGTTGGACAGCAGCGGGCCGGGGTCGGGGCGATAGCCCAGGTAGCCGATGCGCACCTGTAACGGTTCCTCGCCGGCCTGGCTCGCGGCCAGGGGCAACAGGACCGAGGCCAGGGCCAGCAGGCAGGTTGGGATAAGCGGGGCAGGCTGGTGCATAAGGCACTCCACGGCAGGTGGCGCCAGCATAGGAAGAGTACCGGGGCGGGGAAATATGCAGAAAGTAGCGCCCGGGCAGTACCAAGGTAGTAACCCGGCGCGGGTGCGGCGGTCTTAGCATGGTTGCAGCGGCCCCGACCCTGGAGAACACCGTCATGCGCATCCTCAAATTGCTGCTGTTGCCGTTACTGCTGATCCTCAGCCTGATCGGCGTCGACCGTCTGCACGGCCCGCGCCCGGTGCTGCCCCAAGCGCTGCCGTTGGTGCCGGGGCGCTAGGCATGTCGGCACTGTGGCGGATCAACCTGTGGGTCACGGCATTCTTTGCCGTGGTGACCCTGGCCTGCGCCGCCTTGCTGCTGCATCAGGCGGTGGCCGATGTCGAGCGTGAGTTGCAGTCCGCCGAGGCGGTGGTGGAGTACCTCAGCGACAGCGCCGCGCGCAACCCGGCGGGCCTGCAACCGCACCTGACCCAGAGCCTGCGCCATGTACGGGTGCACTGGCTGGCGGCGGACGAGGCGGCCCGCATGCCGGAAGAGGCCGGGCTGGACGCCTGGCTCGGCCGCCAGCTGTTCAGCGAGCGCCGCCACAGCGCCCGCGAGCTGGACCTGGGCGACGGCCGCCGAGTGCTGATCGCCGTGGACGCGCGGGATGAGATCGACGAAGTCTGGGAGTCCCTGCAACAGCTCTTGAGCCTGTGCGGCCTGGCCCTGTTCCTGAGCCTGCTGACCATCCGTTGGGCCGTGCGCCGCGGCATGGGCTTGCTGGATGATTTGCTGCGGGCCTTGCAGCAGGTGTCCGGCGGGCAACTGGCGGTGCGCCTGCGCGAAGCTGGCCTGCCGGAAGCGCGGCAACTGGCCGGGCACTTCAACCGCATGACCGCGACCCTGGAACAGACCCGCGCCGACAACGCGCAACTGACCCAGGCCCTGCTGGCGGTGCAGGAGCGCGAGCGCACCTACCTGGCGCAGACCCTGCACGACGACCTCGGGCAATACCTGGCGGGCATCCGCGCCCAGGTCTGCCTGCTGCGCATGGTGGCCGACCAGCCGACGGTGGTGGAGCACACGGCCCAGGCCCTGGAGCTCAACTGCGAGCGCTTGCAGCAAGGCTTTCGCGCCCTGGTGCAGGACCTGTACCCGGTGGTGCTGCAGCACCTGCCGCTGGCCGAAGCCTTCGGTTTGCTGGTGAGCCAATGGCAGGACAGCCAGGGCATCGACTGCCAATTGCGGGTCGGCGCCGACCTGCCAGCGTTGCCCAGCGCCAGCAAGACCCACCTCTACCGCCTGCTGCAAGAAGCGCTGACCAATGTCGCCCGGCACGCCGACGCCAGCCAGGTACGGGTGCGCCTGCAACGCAGCGCCCGGGGCCTGCGCCTGCTGGTGCGCGACAACGGTTGCGGCGCGCGCCAGCCCCAGCGCCCCGGCGTCGGCCTGCACTCGATGGCCGAGCGGGCCCGCAGCCTGGGCGGCGAACTGCACATCCTCAGCCGTCCCGGCGCCGGTTGGGCACTGGCCTTGAACATGCCCCTGAACATGCCCATGGAGGCCTGATGAACATCTTGTTGGTGGATGACCACGCCGTGGTCCGCCAGGGTTACGCCAGCCTGCTGCGCGCGGTATTGCCGGCGATGCAGGTGCGCGAAGCGGCCAGCGGCGAAGAGGCCCTGGCCCGGGTCGCCGAAGAAGTGCCGCAGCTGGTGATCATGGATTTCGGCCTGCCGGGCATCAGCGGCCTGGAGACCACCCGCCGCCTGCGCCAGCGCCTGCCGCAGCTGCGGGTGCTGTTTTTCAGCATGCACGACGAACTGCCCCTGGTGCGCCAGGCCCTGGAGGCGGGAGCCTCGGGCTACCTGACCAAGAACTCCGCGCCCCAGGTGCTGATCGAAGCGGTGCACCGTGTGCTGGCCGGGCACGCCTACATCGAACAGCCCCTGGCCACGCAACTGGCCTGCACCCCGGCGCAGAACAGCAGCGACCCGCGTTTGCAGAGCATGACCCAGCGCGAGCTGGAGATCTTCGTGATGCTGGCCAAGGGCACCCCGGCGCGGGTGATTGCCGAGCAGCTGTGCATCAGCGCCAAGACTGTGTCCAACCACCTGACCTTGCTCAAGAGCAAGCTGCAGGTCAGCTCCCATGCGGAGTTGGTGCATTTGGGGATTGATATGGGGGTGGTGCGGGTGGCGGGGTGAGGGGGTATGGTTTGGCAAATTTTGTCAAAAGCGGACAAAGCCATGAGCACCATGAACATCTCCCTGCCGGACGCTCTCAAGTCCTTTGTCGATGATCAAGTCAGCCAGCGCGGCTACAGCACCAGCAGTGAATATGTGTGTGAGCTGATTCGCAAGGATCAGGATCGGCAACATCTGCGTGGCCTGTTGTTGGCCGGTGCTCAATCGGCGCCGGGCACTGCTGTGCAGGGTGACTATTTCGAATCCCTGCGTGCCAGGGTTCACAAGGCGCGAGGATGAAAGCCAAGCCGGTCATGCCACGTGCCCTTGCCAGCCATGACGTGGGAGGCGCTATCAGCGACTAGCTTGACCAACAGGCCGAGCAGGCTGCGCTCGGTTTTATCGATGCTTTGGAAAAGGCCTATCTTCATATCGGCCGCCATCCGGCCTTGGGTATGTCTCGCTACGCCCACGAGCTGGATCTGCCGGGGGTGCTTTGCTTGCCGCTGAAGCGCTGTCCCTATCTGGTGTTCTACGTTGAACGCGATGACTACATCGACGTATGGCGGGTTTTGCATGGTATGCGGGACTTTCCTGAGTGGTTGGCTGAAGGTGTTTTCCGGTAGTGGTGGGGGATGTTGGGGGCTTTTTGTGGTGAGGGGGTGGGGTGTATATCCGTTGCTGTGGGTGTGGCTGCTGGTGGTTTCGTCTTGATGGTTTGGGGTTTGGGTACATATCCATTGCTGCGGTAACGGCCACTTAGGGTTTCGCCCTTACGGCGACTCACTTTTTTCAAACGCCGGAGTGCCGGCCCAGCAAAAAGTAAGCAAAAACGCTTGCCCCTCCATGGGCCCCTCGCTGAGGCTCGGTGTTCCCTCGCTTCGGCATTGCTCCGGGGGCCGCCGCCAACCGGCCATCCATGGCCGGGTGGCGGCTAGCTCGGCATCCCTGCCGAGCTGCCCCCTACGCAACGCCTACGCTCGGCCGGCTGGGAAGGGGCCTGAAGATCAAGAGCAAAAGCAAAAGCAAAGCGCGTTTTACGCGCTGTTCGTAGGAGCCGGCTTGCCGGCGAAGAGGCCCGTGAGACATGCATCGCCTGGGCCGACGTCTTCGCTGGCAAGCCAGCTCCTACAGGAGGTGGTGGGAGGGACAGCCCATTCCATCTTCAGGCCGGCCGCAACGCCGCCGTCAGATTTTGCTTTTGCTTTTGCTTTTGCTTTTGATCTGCTTGCCCCCTTAGACACGATGGCCGAACGCAGGCATTGAGCCGTGGGTAACCCGGCAGGGATGCCGGGTTAGCCGCCACCCGGCCATGGATGGCCGGTGGCGGCGGCCCACGGAGCAATGCCGGAGTGAGGGCATGCCGAGCCTAGGCGAGGCACCGAGTGGAGGGGCAGAAGCGTTTTGCTCACCTTTTGCGCTTTTCAAAAGTGAGTCGCTGTAAGAGCGAAACCCTAAGTGGCCGTTACCGCAGCAACGGATATGTACACATCCCCCTCACTTATCCCAACTCCCCGGACACCCCACACACCCCTCCATATTGGCATCCTGAAAATTCCCATAGTGCTGCCGCGCCCCGCGCAGGTCGGCGCGTTCCAGATTGCTCTCGCCAAACTTGGCCTCCTGCAGATTGGCATCGCTCAGATCGGCCCCTTGCAGATCCGCCTTGCTCAACCAGGCCATCTCCAGGTCCGCCGCCCGCAGTTTGGCCTGGTGCAGCTTGGCCCCGGACAGGCGGGCAAATTGCAGGTAGGCCGCGCTGAGGTCGGCTTTTTCGAATTGCGCGCCCTGGGCAAACAGGCCCCAGCCCTGGATCGCCATCAGCTTGGCGTCGGTGAAGTCCGCCAGCCGCAGGTTGCTCTGTTGCAGGCTGGCGCGGGTCAGGTTGGCGCCTTGCAGGCGGGCCTTTTCCAGGTTGGCCAGGTCCAGCTGGGCGTGGCGCAGGTCGGCGCCGGAGAGGTCGGCGCCGGCCAGGTTCATCTTGCGCAGGTCCTGGTTGGCGAGGTTAGCGCCACGCAGGTTGGCGCCGGGGCATTGGCTGGATTCGGCGATCAGGCAGCCGTTGACGGTCAGCGGTACATCGTTGCCGTCGTCGTCGACATTCATTGCCAAGGCGGGGGAGAGGCTCAGCAGCAGGGCCAGTGGCAGGTAGTTCATGGTGCGGTTCTCCAGGCGGGAGTGAAGGCGGGTGTGGCGAGGGAGCGGGCTCCCTCGCCACAGACAAGGCGGGGATGATCAGCGTTGGGCGGTCTTGTTATCCCAGCTCGGGATCTTGAACACCCAGAACGAGCCGCCTTGGGCCACCGGCTTGGTCAGTTCGGCCATGTCGCCGCCCCACAGCGGCACCGCGCCGCCGTAGCCCACGGTCACGCCGATGTACTGCTCGCCATCCTGTTCCCAGGTGATGGGCGGCGAGACGATGCCGCTGCCGGTCTGGAATTTCCACAGCTCCTTGCCGGTCTTGGCGTCGAAGGCCTTGAAGAAGCCGTCGCCGGTGCCGGTGAACACCAGGTTGCCCTTGGTCGCCAGGACGCCAGCCCACAGCGGCAGGTGTTCCTTGTGCTCCCAGACCAGCTTGCCGGTGGTCGGGTCCATGGCGCGCAGGGTGCCGACGTGGTCGTCGTACATGCGCTTGATACGGAACCCCATGCCCAGGTAGGCCGAGCCTTTCTTGTAGTTCACTTCCTCGGTCCAGTACTCCTCCTTCCACTGGTTGCCGGGGATGTAGAACAGCCCGGTGTCCTGGCTGTAGGCCATGGGGTTCCAGTTCTTGCCACCCAGGAACGGCGGCGAGACTTCCACCGGCTTGCCCTTGGTTTCACCCGGCAGCGGCTTGGCCGGACGCTGGCCTGCGTTTTCCACCGGGCGCCCGGTCTTGAGGTCGATGTGGCTGGCCCAGGTGATGTTGTCGACGAAGGGGAACGCGTTCTGCAATTTGCCGTTGTTGCGGTCCACCACGTAGAAGAAGCCGTTGCGGTCGGCGTGGCCGGTGGCCTTGACCACCTTGCCGTCCTTGCCCTTGTAGTCGAACAGCACCAGTTCGTTGTTGCCGGAGAAGTCCCAGGCGTCGTTCGGCGTGTGCTGGTAGAACCATTTCACTTCGCCGGTGCTCGGGTCGACGCCGACCTGGCCCGAGGTGTACAGGCTGTCGTAGTCGTGGGGGTTGCCGTCCTTGGCGGTGCGCGCCCAGGTGTTCCACGGCCCGGGGTTGCCGGCGCCGACGATGATGGTGTTGGTTTCGGCATCGAAGCTGGCGCTCTGCCAAGGGGCGCCGCCGCCGTGGCTCCAGGCTTCGACCTTGCCGGTTTCGGTGGTCTTGTCGTCGGGCCAGGACGGCGCCTTGACGTCGCCGGTGGGGGTGCTGTCCTTGCCGTTCAGGCGGCCCATGTGGCCTTCGACGAAGGGCCGCATCCACACCTCTTCGCCGGTCTCCGGGTCGCGGGCGAACAGCTGGCCGACCACGCCGAATTCATCGCCCGAGCTGCCGTGGATCAGCAGCACCTTGCCGCTGGTCTTGTCCTTGATCAGCACCGGGGCGCCGGTCATGGTGTAGCCGGCGCTGTGGTCGCCGAACTTCTTGTTCCACACCACCTTGCCGGTGTTCTTGTCCAGGGCGATGACCCGGGCGTCGAGGGTGCCGAAGTAGATCTTGTCGCCGTAGATCGCCGCGCCGCGGTTGACCACGTCGCAGCACGGGCGAATGTTGTCCGGCAGGCGGTGGTTGTAGGTCCACAGGCGCTTGCCGCTCTTGGCGTCCAGGGCGAACACCCGCGAGTAGGAGCCGGTGACGTAGACCACGCCGTCGCGGACGATGGCCTGGGATTCCTGGCCGCGCTGCTTCTCGTCGCCGAAGGAGTAGGACCAGGCCGGGGTCAGCTTGAACACGTTCTTGTCGTTGACCTGGGCCAGGGGGCTCCAGCGCTGGGCGTTGGTGCCCATGCCGTACTGCAGTACGTCCTTGGTGGTCAGGTGGTCGTTGGCGATGTCTTCCCAGGTCACGTTCTTGCCGGCAGGTGCCGCCGGGGCGGTGGCCGCTGTGGCCGCCGCGCCCAGGGACAGGCTGCCGGCCAGCAGCAGGGCCTGGACGGCAAGGCTCAGGGGGGAGAGGGCGGGTAGCGATCTTATTGTCATGGTTGCGGTTCCCAGTGGAGGTTTTGGCCTGACTAGGGTCTGCCGCGCGAGGCGCTTTGAGATACGGAAAAAGTCCCGCCCTTGCCGGGAATAGTTCCCGGGCGGCACCTGATTTAGGCCTGCGCCACAAGCCCTACTACCAAGGGAGTAGGGCGCGGCCACCAAAGCAGCATACGGCCGCCCTCCGGCTGTTTCTAAGATGGCGCCATGGCCTCTGTAGCTGAGGTCTTGCGTGCAATCTTGAGGGCATAACAATGACAACAAAACGCAACGCCTTGCTCGCGGTAGGGCTGCTGACCGGTGCCTTGGCCACTGGTGCCGTATGGGCCCATGGCAACGTGGTGCCCCAGGCGGTGGAAACCAAGGGCCTGACGCCGATCAAGGATGCCGGGGTGAGCGTCGATGGCGACGGCTGGGCCGCGGTCAACCCGTACCGCACCTCGCCCGAGCACGACAAGGCGGTGGAAATCGGCGCCTCGGCCTACAACCAGAACTGCGCCGCCTGCCATGGCCTGGAAGCCAAGTCCGGCGGTATCGCTCCAGACCTGCGCATGCTCGACGCCGGCGAAGCCGGGGATGAATGGTTCGTCGAGCGGGTGCGCCACGGCGCGGTGCGCGATGGCCGGGTGTACATGCCGAAGATGGCCGATTACCTGAGCCAGGAAGCCCTGTGGGCGGTGCGCACCTATCTGGACAGCGTGCGCGTCGAGGAGTGATCGCCATGGGCCGCTTCGCCCTGTTCCTGGTTGGCCTGCTGCTGTGTTGCGCCACGGCCCAGGCCGAGGTGCGCAACTACGACACGATGATCGCCTCCGGTGAACTGAAGGTGGCGGTGTACGAGGATTTTGCCCCCTACAGCTTCGAGGACCAGGGCCAGCCCCGAGGCGTCGATGTGGAGCTGGCGCAAGCCCTGGCCGAGGCCCTGGGGGTGCGCCTGCAACTGATCTGGGCGCCCCCGGGGGAGAAACTCGACGACGATTTGCGCGACTACATCTGGCGTGGCAGCCCGCTGCGCCACCAGCAGTTGGCCGACCTGATGATGCGCGTGCCCTACGACCACGACTACGCGCAAAAGCGCAACGAACTGGGGGAGCTGGCCAACGATCACGTGGTGATGTTCGGCCCCTATCAGGAGGAGCGCTGGCAGGTGGCATTCGACCGCCGCCGGCTGGATTCGGTGGCCAGTGTCGCGGTGTTCCAGGAGCACCCCATTGGCGTCGAGGTGGACAGCGTGCCGTCGTTCTACCTGACCTCGGTGTTCAACGGCATGCTCAGTGCCAAGACCCACCATTACCCCAGCGTGCAACAGGCGTTCGGCGCCTTGCGGGCCGGGCAGGTGGACGCGGTGATGGCCATGCGCGGCGAGATCGACTGGCAGTTGCATAAGGCCGGCGACCCGCAACTGGCCCTGGCGGAAAACGCCTACCCGAACATGGGCAAGCAGGTGTGGGAGATCGGCATGGCGGTGCATGAAAGCAACCGCCAGCTGGCCTATGCCGTGGAAGAGGCCCTGGAAGGGTTGATCCGCGACGGTCGCCTGCAGGCGCTGTACGCCCGTTATGGCCTGCGTTACGAGGTCCCACAGATGTATCAATAGGAGCTGCGATGAACTGGCGAGCGACCTGTCTGCTGGCGTGCTGGCTGCCCTTGGCGACCCCGGCGCTGGCCGCCGATCCGCAGGCCCCGGACCCGGTGCCTTCGGTGATGTGGGCCTTCTACCACAAGCAATTGCTGGGGGGCGCGGCGTTCGTCTTCGATGACCGGGTCAAGTTGCTGGCGCCGCCCTTTGCCGAGGATGCGCGGCAGGTGCCCCTGGAAATCGACGCCCGGGCCTTCACCGGCGATGTGGTGCGCATCCTCGCTTGGGCCGAGCTCAACCCCTTGCCGCGCATCGTCGATTTCGAGCCGGGGGAGCGGGTGCTGCCCTGGCTGTCGATCCGCATCCGTATCGAGCAGGCCACGCCGCTGCGCGCCGCGGTGCTGACCCGCGATGGCCTGTGGCACGTGGGTTCGACCCTGATCGATGCCGCGGGCGGCGGCTGTACCGCCCCCAGCGTGGTGCGCACCCAGCCCGGCTGGGAAGAGCACATCGGCGAGGTGCTGGGCGGGCGTTATCCCCGTGGGGATGCCAGCCGCCTGCGCCTGCAAGTGTCCCACCCGATGGACAACGGCCTGGTCAGCGGCATCCCTGAGTTCTTTCTCAACCACGCCGAATTGCGCGACCAGAACGATCAGCGCCTGGCCAGCCTCGAACTGTTCCCGGCGGTCAGCGAAAACCCCAACCTGGGGTTCGATATCCAGGGGCCGGGGCAGACCCGCTTGCTGTTGCGCGACAACAGCGGCAACCAGTTCGAGGCCAGGCTGCCCTGACCGCATCCTTTGACCCACCCGAGCCGAGGCGCGCCATGCGTTGGATCCTGCTGTTGCTGCTGTGCCTGGGCCTGCCGGCCCGGGCCAACCTGGACTATTCACTCAAGCCCCGGCAGATCGCCGCGGGCACCTGGCTGCTGGAAGGCAGCACCGACAACTTCGCCAAGGCCAATGGCGGCAATATCGTCAATAGCGGGTTCATCGTCACCGACAGCGGGGTGGTGGTGATCGACAGCGGGCCGTCGAAACGCTACGGCGAAGCCTTGCGCCGGGCGATTGCCGCCACCACCGACAAGCCGGTGATCCAGCTGCTGCTGACCCACCATCACCCCGACCATGTGTTGGGCAACCAGGCCTTTGGCGACGTGCCCATCGGCGCCCTGGCCGGCACCGGCGACCTGTTGCGCCAGCAGGGCGAGGCCATGGCCGAGAACATGTACCGCATGGTCGGCGACTGGATGCGCGGCACCGAGGTGGTGCTGCCGACCCAGGTGCTTGAGCCCGGGGTGCTTGAGGTGGGCGGGCATCGCTTGCGCTTGCTGGGCCTGAGTGGGCACACCGGCGCTGATCTGGCGATTCTCGACGAGAACACCGGGGTGCTGTTTGCCGGTGACCTGGTGTTCTACGAGCGCGCGCTGACCACCCCCAACAGCCCGGGGCTCGGGGTCTGGCTCGAGGACCTGGACACCTTGCAGGCCTTGCCGTGGAAACTGATCGTGCCTGGCCATGGCCCGGTGGCGACGGATGCCCGGCCCTTTGCCCAGATGCGCGACTACCTGGGCTGGCTGGACGGGTTGATGCGCGACGGCGCCGCCCAGGGCGACGACATGGCGGAGATGATCCGCCGCCCGATCCCCGAGCGTTTTGCCGGCATCAGCCTGACCCGCTATGAGCTGATCCGCAGCGTCAGCCACCTGTACCCGCGTTACGAACGCCAGCGCCTGCAGCGTATCGACGGCCTGTAGGCGCCGGCTTGCCGACGATGGCGATCTTGCGGGCCTCTTCGCTGGCAAGCCAGCTCCTACGGTAGGCAGGTATATCGCGTGGGGCTTTGTAGGAGCCGGCTTGCCGGCGAAGGCGGTCTTGCGGGCCCCTTCGCTGGCAAGCCAGCTTTTACGGTAGGCAGGGAGATCGGGTGGGGCTTTGTAGGCGTCGGCGGCCGCTCCTGTACCAAGGAACTAGAAAACTCCGCACTGCGGGCAATTGTTGGCAGGCAGGCCGGGACCAAGAATTCCCGGCAGACCGGGAAAATTTCCCGGGAACAACAATAACCGCCGAGGTAGCCGTCATGACCCAACCCCCACGTCGTCCCTTTTTCGCCGTGAGCCTGGTGCTCAGCGCCATGCTGCTGTCCAGCGCGGCCCTGGCCGCCGTCACCGATGAAGAGATCCTCCAGGACCCGAAGAACCCGCAGCAGATCGTCACCAACGGCCTGGGCGTCCAGGGCCAGCGCTACAGCCCGCTGGATATCCTCAACGTCGATAACGTCAAGGAGCTGCGGCCGGTCTGGGCCTTCTCCTTCGGCGGCGAGAAGCAGCGCGGCCAGCAGGCCCAGCCGCTGATCAAGGACGGGGTGATGTACATGACCGGTTCCTACTCGCGGGTGTTCGCGGTGGACGCGCGCACCGGCAAGAAGCTCTGGCAGTACGACGCGCGCCTGCCGGACGACATCCGCCCGTGCTGCGACGTGATCAACCGCGGCGTGGCGCTGTACGGCGACCTGGTGTTCTTCGGCACCCTGGACGCCAAGCTGGTGGCCCTGAACAAGGACACCGGCAAGGTGGTGTGGAGCAAGAAGGTCGCCGATCACAAAGAGGGTTACTCCATCAGCGCGGCGCCGATGATGGTCAACGGCAAGCTGATCACCGGGGTCGCCGGCGGCGAGTTCGGCGTGGTCGGCAAGATCCAGGCCTACGATCCGAAAAACGGCGAGCTGCTGTGGATGCGCCCCACCGTGGAAGGCCACATGGGCTACGTGTACAAGGACGGCAAGGCCATCGAGAACGGCATTTCCGGTGGCGAGGCGGGCAAGACCTGGCCGGGTGACCTGTGGAAGACCGGTGGCGCGGCGCCGTGGCTTGGCGGCTACTACGACCCGGAAACCAACCTGCTGCTGTTCGGCACCGGCAACCCGGCGCCGTGGAACTCCCACCTGCGCCCTGGCGACAACCTGTATTCCTCGTCGCGCCTGGCCCTGAACCCGGACGACGGCACCATCAAGTGGCACTTCCAGAGCACCCCCCACGACGGCTGGGACTTCGACGGCGTCAACGAGCTGATCTCCTTCAACTACAAGGAAGGCGGCAAGGAGATCAAGGCCGCCGCCACTGCCGACCGCAACGGCTTCTTCTACGTGCTCGATCGCACCAACGGCAAGTTCATCCGCGGCTTCCCCTTTGTCGACAAGATCACCTGGGCCACTGGCCTGGATAAGAACGGCCGGCCGATCTACAACGAGGCCAGCCGCCCTGGCGCCCCGGGTAGCGAAGCCAAGGGCAGCTCGGTGTTCGTCGCCCCGGCCTTCCTCGGCGCCAAGAACTGGATGCCCATGGCCTACAACCGCGACACCGGGCTGTTCTATGTGCCGTCCAACGAATGGGGCATGGACATCTGGAACGAAGGCATCGCCTACAAGAAGGGCGCGGCGTTCCTCGGCGCGGGCTTCACCATCAAGCCGCTGAACGAGGATTACATCGGCGTGCTGCGGGCCATCGACCCGATCAGCGGCAAGGAAGTCTGGCGCCACAAGAACTTCGCGCCGCTGTGGGGCGGGGTGCTGACCACCAAGGGCAACCTGGTGTTCACCGGCACGCCTGAGGGCTTCCTCCAGGCGTTCAACGCCAAGACCGGCGAGAAGGTCTGGGAATTCCAGACCGGCTCCGGGGTCCTGGGCTCGCCCGTGACCTGGGAAATGGACGGCGAGCAGTACGTCTCGGTGCTCTCCGGCTGGGGCGGCGCGGTGCCGCTGTGGGGCGGCGAAGTGGCCAAGCGGGTCAAGGACTTCAACCAGGGCGGCATGCTCTGGACCTTCAAGCTGCCCAAGGACCTGGTGAGCAAACGCTGATCGTAGGCGCCAGCTTGCCGGCGAAGGCGCCCGCACGACCGCTTTCGCCGGCAAGCCGGCTCCTACAAAGCCCTCGCAATATCCCTGCCGACCGTAGGAGCCAGCTTGCTGGCGAAGAGGCCCGCGAGAGCGCCTTCGCCGGCAAGCCGGCTCCTACAACGCCACCGCAATGTCCCTGCCTACCGTAGGCGCCAGCTTGCTGGCGAAGAGGCCCGCAAGACCGCCTTCGCCGGCAAGCCGGCTCCTACAAGGCCGATCTGCCGCTTCATTCCCGCCTCGGTGCGGGGTGGGCGGGGGCAATCAACCTACGACCAAATGACGAGAGCCCCCCCTGCCAACGATGCATTCGTCCGGCAGGCGGGGCTCTCTACCATCGAGCCATCGCCTGTCGTGGACAGGCATCGACCAGCAGAGGCCCAGCATGATCTACGCACAACCCGGAACCCCAGGCGCCGTCGTGTCCTTCAAGCCACGCTACGGCAATTTCATCGGTGGCCAGTTCGTGCCGCCGGTGGACGGCCAGTACTTCAGCAACACCTCGCCGGTCAACGGTGAGGTGATCGCCGAATTCCCGCGCTCCACTGCCGCGGACATCGACAAGGCGCTGGACGCCGCCCATGCCGCCGCCGATGCCTGGGGCAAGACCAGCGCCCAGGACCGTTCGCTGGTGCTGCTGAAGATCGCCGACCGCATCGAGCAGAACCTGGAGATCCTCGCGGTCAGCGAAACCTGGGACAACGGCAAGGCCGTGCGCGAAACCCTCAACGCCGACGTGCCCCTGGCCGCCGATCATTTCCGCTACTTCGCCGGTTGCATTCGTGCCCAGGAAGGCGGCGCCGCAGAGATCAACGAACTGACCACCGCCTACCATTTCCATGAACCGCTGGGCGTGGTGGGGCAGATCATCCCGTGGAACTTCCCGCTGCTGATGGCCGCCTGGAAGCTGGCCCCGGCCCTGGCCGCCGGCAACTGCGTGGTGCTCAAGCCCGCCGAGCAGACCCCGCTGTCGATCATGGTCTTCGCCGAGCTGATCGCCGACCTGCTGCCGGCCGGGGTGCTGAACATCGTCCAGGGCTTTGGCCGCGAAGCCGGCGAGGCCCTGGCCACCAGCAAGCGCATCGCCAAGATCGCCTTCACCGGTTCCACGCCGGTGGGCTCGCACATCATGAAATGCGCCGCCGAGAACATCATTCCGTCCACCGTGGAGCTGGGCGGCAAGTCGCCGAACATCTTCTTCGAAGACATCATGCAGGCCGAACCGAAATTCATCGAAAAGGCCGCCGAAGGCCTGGTGCTGGCGTTCTTCAACCAGGGGGAAGTCTGCACCTGCCCATCCCGGGCCCTGGTCCAGGAATCGATCTACGAGCCGTTCATGGCCGAGGTGATGAAGAAGATCGTCAAGATCAAGCGCGGCAACCCGCTGGACACCAAGACCATGGTCGGCGCCCAGGCGTCGCAGCAGCAGTACGAGAAGATCCTCTCCTACCTGCAGATCGCCCAGGAGGAGGGCGCCGAGCTGCTCACCGGTGGCGCCGCCGAGCTGTTGGAAGGTGACCTGGCCAGCGGCTATTACATCCAGCCGACCCTGCTCAAGGGCCACAACAAGATGCGCGTGTTCCAGGAAGAGATCTTCGGCCCGGTGGTGGGCGTGACCACCTTCAAGGACGAAGCCGAGGCCCTGGCGATCGCCAACGACAGCGAGTTCGGCCTGGGCGCCGGGCTGTGGACCCGCGACATCAACCGCGCCTACCGCATGGGCCGGGCGATCAAGGCCGGCCGCGTGTGGACCAACTGCTACCACCTGTACCCGGCGCACGCCGCGTTCGGTGGCTACAAGAAATCCGGTGTGGGCCGCGAGACCCACAAGATGATGCTCGACCACTACCAGCAGACCAAGAACCTGCTGGTGAGCTACGACATCAACCCCCTGGGCTTCTTCTAAGGGCAACAACAGGCGCGGTGGTTGGGTGCCGCCGCGCTTGTGCGGGACGGACACGGGGAGGGCTCATGGGTGGGCACCTCCCCGTGTGCGTTGTGGGCGCAGCACCGCCAACCCTGTAGGAGCCAGCTTGCTGGCGAAGAGGCCCGCAAGACCACCGTCAATCCCCCCTACCAACGCACCCGCCGGTTCGTCCCAAAGTAGCATTCGGCCCCCGTGCTCCCCGTGCATTAATGCCTTTACCGGAATCCCCCGGCACAACAAGAGGCTTGACCCCATGTGGCATAAACCCGCGTACACCGACCTGCGTATCGGCTTTGAAGTGACCATGTACTTCGCCAACCGCTGAGCCGTCCCGCTCCGGCCGGTACTGGTGTCGGCCGGAGCCTTTTGCCCTTCAGGAGCACCTCATGCATATCCGCATTCTCGGGTCCGCGGCGGGCGGCGGTTTTCCCCAGTGGAACTGCAACTGCCGCAACTGCGCCGGCGTGCGCAACGGCAGCCTGCGCGCCCGGCGCCGCACCCAGTCGTCCATCGCCCTGAGCGACCATGGCAGCGAGTGGATCCTGTGCAACGCCTCCCCGGACATTCGCCAGCAGCTGGAGTCCTTTCCGGTGCTGCAACCGGCCCGACAGCTTCGGGACACCGCCCTGGCCGGGGTGATCCTGCTGGACAGCCAGATCGACCATTGCACCGGCCTGCTCAGCCTGCGCGAAGGCTGCCCGCATCAGGTCTGGTGCACCGAGATGGTCCACCAGGACCTGTGCAGCGGCTTCCCCCTGTTCAACATGCTCAGCCACTGGAACGGCGGCTTGCAGTGGCAGCCCATCCACCTCGATGGCCGGGAATTCAGCCTGCCGGCCTGCCCGGACATCGCGCTGCGGGCGATTGCCCTGCGCAGCAGCGCGCCGCCGTATTCGCCCCATCGCGGCAACCCGCACCCGGGGGACAATATCGGCCTGTTCATCGAGGACCGGCGCAGCGGCGCCAGCCTGTTCTATGCCCCGGGTCTGGGGCAGGTGGATGAGGCCCTGCTGGCGTGGATGGACCGCGCCGATTGCCTGCTGGTGGACGGCACCTTGTGGCGCGACGATGAAATGCGCGTCTGTGGCGTCGGCGACAAGCTGGGCAGCGAGATGGGCCATCTGGCGCAAAGCGGCCCCGGCGGCATGCTTGAGGTGCTGGAGCGCTTTCCCCGGGCGCGCAAGGTGCTGATCCACATCAACAACACCAACCCGATCCTCGACGAGGACTCCGCCGAGCGCGCCGAACTGACCCGCCGCGGCATCGAAGTGGCGCATGACGGCATGGACATCCATCTCTGACGCCACCCGGTCCCTGTAGCCGCTGCCGAGCCCGCGAGGCTGCGCAAAGGCCCGCAGGGCCTTGCCTGACCATCTCCCGCCAAACCCGCAGCGACCTCAAGAGCGCCGCGGCCCTTCGTGCCGTTCGCAGCCTGCGGCAGCGGCTACATGGCCTGTAGCCGCTGCCGAGGCTGCGAAGTCCGCCGATGGTCGGATTGCTTTCAGCAACGGATGCTTTAGGCTGGCGTTCTTCTCCAGAACAATAAGAAAACAGGCTTCCCCCATGGGCCAGAATCTCAGTCTGCTGCGCAAGTTCGTCTCTCCGGAAATCATCTTTGGCGCCGGTTGCCGGCACAACGTCGGCAACTATGCGAAGACCTTCGGTGCGCGCAAGGTGCTGGTGGTCACCGACCCCGGGGTGATCGCCGCCGGCTGGGTCGCCGATGTCGAGGCCAGCCTGCTGGCCCAGGGCGTCGAGTACTGCCTGTACAGCGCGGTGTCGCCCAACCCGCGGGTGGAGGAGGTGATGCACGGCGCGCAGATCTACCGGGAAAACGCCTGCGATGTGATCGTCGCGGTCGGTGGCGGCAGCCCCATGGATTGCGGCAAGGGCATCGGCATCGTCGCCGCCCACGGGCGCAGCATCCTCGAGTTCGAGGGGGTGGACACCATCCGCATGCCCAGCCCCCCGCTGATCATGATCCCGACCACCGCCGGCACCTCGGCGGATGTCTCGCAGTTCGTGATCATCTCCAACCAGCAGGAGCGGATGAAGTTCTCCATCGTCAGCAAGGCGGTGGTCCCTGATGTGTCGCTGATCGACCCGGAAACCACCCAGGGCATGGACCCGTTCCTGTCCGCCTGCACCGGCATCGACGCCCTGGTGCATGCCATCGAGGCTTTCGTTTCCACCGGCCACGGGCCGCTGACCGATCCCCACGCCCTGGAAGCCATGCGCCTGATCAACGGCAACCTGGTGCAGATGATCGCCAACCCCTCGGACATCGCCCTGCGCGAGAAGATCATGCTCGGCAGCATGCAGGCCGGGCTGGCGTTCTCCAACGCGATCCTCGGCGCGGTGCATGCCATGTCCCACAGCCTGGGGGGCTTTCTCGACCTGCCTCACGGGCTGTGCAACGCGGTGCTGGTGGAGCATGTGGTGGCCTTCAACTACAGCGCGGCGCCGGAGCGATTCAAGGTGATTGCCGAGACTTTCGGCATCGACTGCCGCGGGCTCAACCAGCGGCAGATCTGCGGGCGCCTGGTGGAGCACCTGATCGCCCTCAAGCGCGCCATCGGCTTCCACGAGACCCTGGGCCTGCATGGGGTCAGCAGCAGCGATATTCCGTTCCTCTCGCAGCACGCAATGGGCGACCCATGCATCCTCACCAACCCTCGTGAATCCAGCCAGCGTGATGTCGAGGTGGTCTATGGCGAGGCCCTCTGACGAACAGCAACGAGCCCTGGCCGGGCTCCTGGGGCTGGGCAACCACTCGGCGCGCAAGAGCCATTACCCGGAACTGGCGGCGCGCCTGGAAGACCTGGAAACCGAGCGCAACCGCTACAAGTGGCTGTTCGAGAACGCGGTGCACGGCATCTTCCAGGCCAGCCTGCAGGCCGGCATGCGTGCCGCCAACCCGGCCCTGGCGCGCATGCTGGGGTATCAGGACCCCCAGGAAGTGCTGTTTTCCCTGGCCGACCTGGCGGGCAACCTGTTCGTGGGCGGCGCCGCGGAACTGGCGGCCATCGGCGAGCAGTTGCAGAACCAGCGCAGCCTGCTGGGTTACGAAACCCAGCTGCGGCGCAAGGACGGCAGCAGCATCGATGTGCTGATGAACCTGTTGCTCAAGCCCGACCAGGACGGGCTGGTGGAAGGGTTCGTCGCCGACATCACCGAGCGCAAGCTGGCCCAGCAGCACCTGGAACAGCTCAACGACCAGCTGGAGCAGCGGGTGGCGGCGCGCACCGATGAGTTGCTGGACGCCAACCGCAACCTGCAGCAGCAGATCGCCCGGCGCGAGCGCATCGAGCGCGACCTGCGCGAGGCCCGGGACGCCGCCGAGGCGGCCAACCGCAGCAAGGACAAGTACCTGGCCGCCGCCAGCCACGACCTGCTGCAACCTCTGAATGCCGCACGCCTGCTGATTTCCACCCTGCGCGAGCGCAGCCTGCCGGCCCCGGAGCAACTGCTGGTGGAACGCACCCACCAGGCCCTGGAGGGCGCCGAGGACCTGCTCACCGACCTGCTGGATATTTCCAGGCTCGATCAGGCGGCGGTGAAGCCGGACCTGGCCACCTACCGCCTGGATGAAATGCTCGCGCCCCTGGTCTCCGAGTTCCAGTCGGTGGCCGAGGCGGCGGGGCTGGGGCTGCGGGTGCGCTTCGGTGACTTTGCCCTGTTCACCGACTTGCGGCTGATGACGCGGATCCTGCGCAACTTCCTCAGCAATGCCTGCCGCTACACCGAGCGCGGCAGCATCCTGCTGGCGGCGCGGCGCCGGGGCGACCAGTTGCGGCTGGAGGTGTGGGACACCGGGCGCGGCATTGCCGCCGACCGCCTGGAGTCGATTTTCCTTGAATTCAACCAGCTGGATGTGGGCCGCGCCGCCGACCGCAAAGGGGTGGGCCTGGGGCTGGCGATTGTCGAGCGCATCGCCAAGATCCTCGGCTATCGGGTGCAGGTAGCGTCGCGGCCGGGGCACGGTTCGCGGTTCAGCATCGAGGTGCCACTGGCGGCCCGGGTGCCCTTGCCCTTGAGCCAGCAGGCGCCGCAGCCGGGCACCGGCAACCCGCTGCCGGGGCGGCGCCTGCTGGTGCTGGACAACGAGTTGAGCATTCTTGAAAGCATGGCCGCGCTGCTCGGCCAGTGGGGCTGCGAGGTGCTGACCGCCACCGATCAGGCCGCGGCCCTGGAGGTGCTGCAGGGCCGGGCGCCGGAGTTGATCCTGGCGGACTTTCACCTGGATCACGGGGTCACCGGCTGCCAGGTGGTCAGGCGCTTGCGCGAGCATTTCCAACAACCGCTGCCGGCGGTGATCATCACCGCCGACCGCAGCGACCAGTGCCGCCGCGCCTTGCAGCAACTGGGCGCGCCGCTGCTCAACAAACCGGTGAAGCCGGGCAAGTTGCGGGCCGTGCTCAGCCAGTTGCTGGGCTAGTGGTGGCAAGGGGGGGCGGCCAAATCGATGCGCCGGCGCGGGGCTCAGATGATGCCCAGCATCCACAGCAGGCCCAGGTAGACCGCTGCACCGCCCAGGGGCCAGACCACCAGCAGGCGGGTCTGGCTGAAGAACGACGGCGCTTTGCCCACCAGGGTCGAGTCCTCCAGCTGTTGCAGGGTCTTGGCGGGGACGCCTTCCTCCACCGGGGCCTGGAGCTGGGCCTCGATCAGCGGCTCGACTTCTTCGACCTTGCGTATCATCCCCCGGCCCGTGGCGAACAGCGCCGCGCCGACGAAGATCAGCAGGTAGATCACCAGGAATTTCCAGTGGGAGGAGTAACTCAGGTCGAGGAAGCTGGGTGTCGGGCTGTTGTCCCAGAACCAGTTCAAAGGCTGGGTGTTGGCATTGACCTGGTACACGAAGTACTTGATCGGGCGATTGATGGTCGAGGCCATGGTGGTGTAGCTGTCCAGGCGCCAGTAGAGCATTTTCAGGGTCGAGAAAAAGGTCGAGATCAAGGCACCGGTAAACAACAGTGCGCCTGCGGCGATGTACAGCCGGTACTGCAATTGGGCCCTGGTGTAGGTCATGGGTGCTTCCTGCAATGAACAAAAGGGCCGCAATACTATATTCCGTGGCCGCTGGGCGATAGGGGCGCGCCCTGGCTCATCGGTTGCCGCGTTGCAGGTTTGCGCTGGTGCCATGGGCGACACGGGTTATCCTTGAGCCCCCTTCAGGTCGGACGAGTCAGCCCATGCTGGAAGTACAAGGAGTGTTCAAGAGCTATGCCACCCCCCAGGGGCCGCTGGCGGTGCTGCAGGGTGTCGATTTGCACCTGGGGCAGGGCAGCAGCCTGGCGCTGATGGGCGAATCCGGCAGCGGCAAGAGCACCTTGCTGCACCTGGTGGCCGGGCTGGACCAGGTGGATGCCGGCAGCATTCGCATCGGCGCCCAGCGCCTGGAGCGCATGAGCGAAAGCCAGTTGGCCAACTGGCGCCGCACCGAAGTCGGCCTGGTGTTCCAGCAGTTCAACCTGATCGGCAGCTTGCGGGTCGAGGACAACCTGGGCTTCCAGGCGCGCCTGGCCGGGCGCTTCGATCCGCGCTGGCAGGCGCAGTTGGTGGAGCGCCTGGGCCTGGGGGACTTGCTGCGCCGCTACCCCGAACAGTTGTCCGGCGGCCAGCAGCAGCGGGTCGCTTTGGGCCGGGCCCTGGCGTCGAGGCCGGGGCTGTTGCTGGCCGATGAACCCACCGGCAGCCTCGATGAAACCACCAGTGACCAGGTGCTGGATTTGCTGCTGGAATTGCTGGCCGACAGCCCCACCAGTTTGCTGATGGTGACCCACAGCCAGCGCGTGGCCAGCCGTTTGCAACACACCGTGGTCCTGCAGCGTGGCCGCCTGGCCGCAGCGGGCGGGGCCTGAGATGCGGGTGCTGCGTGGCACCTTGCAGGCGCTGTTGAGCCACTGGCGCCAGCACCCGGTGCAGTTCTTCAGTGTGCTCACCGGTTTGTGGCTGGCCACCAGCCTGCTGACCGGGGTCCTGGCCCTCAACAGCCAGGCCCGGGACAGCTATGCCCGGGCCAGCCAGTTGATTGGCGGTGAACCCCAGGCCAGCCTGGGCACGGCCACTGGCGCAAGCTTTGCCCAGCAATGGTTCGTCGACCTGCGCCGGGCCGGCTGGCCGGTGTCGCCGGTGCTGCAAGGGCGGGTGCAGTTGCAGGGCTTCGAGGCGCTGCGCCTGCAACTGATGGGCATCGAGCCTTTGTCCTTGCCCGCCGGTTCCGCAGTGGCCGGCAAGCCACTGGCGATGCAGCAGGTGGTGGAATTCTTCAGCCCGCCGGGGCGTACCTGGGTTGCCCCAGAGACCCTGGCCAGCCTCGGCTATCGCGAGGGCCAGCAGCCCCGGGCCAGCAATGGCCGGCTGCTGCCGCCGTTGCAGGTGCAGGCGGACATGGCCCCGGGGCTGCTGCTGATGGACATCGGCTTTGCCCAGCAGGTACTCGACCAGCCGGGGCAACTGAGCCGCCTGCTGCTGCCCCGGGACTTTGCCGCCCGCGCGCCGCCCTTGCCGGCCGAGCTGGCGGGGCAACTGGTGCTGCATTCGGGCGAATCGGAAAACACCCTGGCGCGCCTGACCGAGAGCTTTCACCTGAACCTGGATGCCTTGGGTTTCCTGTCCTTCGTGGTCGGGCTGTTCATCGTGCATGCCGCCATCGGCCTGGCCCTGGAGCAGCGTCGTGGCCTGCTGCGGACCTTGCGCGCCTGCGGGGTCAGTGCGCGGCTGCTGATCTTCAGCCTGATTCTGGAACTGGGGGCCCTGGCGCTGCTGGGTGGAGTGGCGGGAGTCATCAGCGGCTACCTGCTGGCCGGGCTGCTGCTGCCGGACGTGGCCGCCAGCCTGCGCGGCTTGTACGGCGCCGAGGTGGCGGGGCAGTTGAGCCTCAGCCCCGGGTGGTGGTTCAGCGGTATCGGCCTGAGCCTGTTGGGGGCCTTGCTGGCCGGCGCCGCCAGCCTGCTGCGGGCGGCGCGCCTGCCGCTGCTGGCCCTGGCCAACCCCCAGGCCTGGCATCAGGCTCATGTCCGCTGGCTGCGCCGCCAGGGTGCGGTGGCCGTAGTGGCGCTGCTGCTGGCCCTGGCGGCGTGGCAGTGGGGCGACAGCCTGGCCAGCGGCTTTGTGCTGATGGCGGCCTTGCTGCTGGCGGCGGCCCTGGGCCTGCCGGTGATGCTCGATGCCTTGCTCGGGACCTTGCTGGGGCACCGGCGTGGGGTGCTGGGGCAGTGGTTTCTTGCCGATTGCCGCCAGCAACTGCCGGCCCTGAGCCTGGCCCTGATGGCGCTGCTGCTGGCGCTGGCGGCGAATATCGGCGCCGGCAGCATGACGGCAGGGTTTCGCGAAACCTTCAACGACTGGCTGGAGCAACGCCTGAGCGCCGAGTTGTATGTCAATCCGCAGAGCCCGGAGCAGGCCCGGCAGTTGCTGGACTGGTTGCCGCAACAGGCCCAGGTGGCCGCTGTGCTGCCCAGCTGGCAGGTGGCGTTGCAGGTGCAGGGTTGGCCGGCGGACCTGTATGGGGTGATCGACCATCCCAGCTACCGCCAGCACTGGCCGCTCCTGGAAAGCGACGGCGCCGAGCCCTGGGCACAACTGGCGAGCCAGGACACCCTGATGCTCAGTGAACAGCTGGCCCGACGCCTGAAGGTGCGCCCCGGCGACCGCCTGAGCCTGCCGGTGCCCGTCGGGCAGTGGGCGCCCCGGGTGGTGGGGATCTACGCCGACTATGGCAACCCCAAGGGCCACCTGCTGGTGAATGCCGGGCACTTGCTGGCGCATTGGCCAGCGCTGACGCCGAGCCGCTTCAACCTGCGCCTGGCGCCGGGAGCGATGCCCGGGCTGGTCGGCGCCTTGCAACAGCGGTTCGCCCTGGACGACAGCCGGATCATCGATCAGGCCCGGCTCAAGGGCTGGTCGCAGCAGGTCTTCGAACGCACCTTCGCCGCCACCGCCGCCCTCAACAGCCTGACCCTGGGGGTGTCCGGGGTGGCGCTGTTCATCAGCCTGCTGACCCAGAGCCAGAGCCGGCTGGGCCAGCTGGCGCCGCTCTGGGCCCTGGGGGTGGGGCGGCGTCAACTGATGCTGCTGAACCTCGGGCAGACCTGGCTGCTGGCCTTGCTCACCCTGGTCCTGGCGCTGCCGCTGGGCATCCTCCTGGCCTGGTGCCTGGACAGCGTGATCAATGTCCAGGCCTTTGGTTGGCGCCTGCCGTTGCGGGTGTTCCCCGGGCAGCTTCTGCAACTTTTGGGCCTTGCCATGCTGGCGACTCTGTTGGCATCGGCCTGGCCGCTGCTGCGTTTGTACCGCGCGCAACCGGCGGACCTGCTGAGGACTTTTGCCCATGAAGACTGATGTGTTGGGCCGGGCCCTGGCGGGGTTGCTGCTGGCGCTGCTGGCCGGTTGTGAACAGCCCGCCGAGCCGCCCCAGGGTTTCGCCGGCCTGGGCAGCGAGGCCGCGGCCTTCACCCCGGTGCTGCCGGGGCGCAGTTTCAGCTTTCCTGCCGACCACGGTGCCCATGACGGGTTTCGCATCGAGTGGTGGTACCTCACGGCAGACCTGAGCGACGCCCAGGGCCGCCACTTCGGCGTGCAGTGGACGCTGTTTCGCAGTGCCCTGCGGGCCGCTCCCGAACAACCGGGCTGGGGCGCGCCGCTGGTGTGGCTGGGCCATGCAGCGGCCACTTCGGCCCAGAGCCACCACGCCGCCGAGCGCTATGCCCGGGGTGGCGTCGGCCAGGCCGGGGTGATCGCGCAGCCGTTCCAGGCCTGGATCGACGACTGGCAGTTGAGCACCCTGAACAGCGCCGGCGACCCCCTGGCGCGGATGCAGGTGCAGGCCGCGGGGCCGGGGTTTGCCTATCGCCTGCAGCTTTCCAGCAGCCGGCCGCTGGTGCTGCAGGGCGAGGGCGGCTACAGCCGCAAATCCGACCAGGGGCAGGCCTCCTACTACTACAGCCAGCCGTTCTTCCAGGCCGCGGGGGAGTTGCAGATCGATGGCCAGCGCTATCAGGTCAGCGGCCCGGCCTGGCTCGACCGGGAATGGAGCAGCCAGCCCCTGGGCGCGGACCAGAGCGGCTGGGACTGGTTCTCTCTGCACCTGGACAGCGGCGAGCGGCTGATGCTGTTCCGGGTCCGCGAGCGGGACAAGGCGCCCTATATCACCGGCACCTGGATCAGCACCGATGGCCACACCCAGAGCCTGGGCAAGGAGCAGATCCAGTTGCTGCCGTTGGCCCAGTCCAGGGTCCAGGGCCGCAGCCTGCCCACCACCTGGCAACTGAAGATCCCCGCCAAGGGCCTGGATATCACCACCCGGGCCCTGAACCCCCAGGCCTGGATGAACCTGAGCATTCCCTACTGGGAAGGGCCGCTGCAATTCGCTGGCAGCCACAGTGGCAGCGGCTACCTGGAGATGACCGGTTATTGAGGGCACCGCGACGCTTGCACCCATCCCCCCGGTGAAAGCTGGCAGGGCGTCTATGCTCAAGGGCCTGACTGAAAGTCAGTGTGTTTCTCAACCACAAGGAATGTTCATGATGAAAACCCTCAATACCCTGGCCCGCGCCATCGCCCTGGCCACTGTGCTGGGCACCGCCAGCCTTGCCGCACACGCCGCCGATATCCCGCTGTCCGGGGCCATCGAGGCCGACCAGGTGGTGACCAAGGTCCTGTCGGTGGACGCCGCCAAGCACCAGGTGGTGCTCGAAGGCGCCGGGGGCAAGCCGGTGCATGTGCAATTGAGCGATCAGGCCAAGGACCTGGGCCACCTCAAGGTCGGCGATCAGGTCAAGGTCACGGTCACCCACTCGGTGGTGGCGGTGCTCGACACCGACGTTGAAAAGGGCAAGCCCGATTCCAGCGAAGCCAGCGGCGTGGTCCGCGCTACCGCAGACAACCCCAACCCCGGCGGCGCGGCCTATCGCCAGGTGCAGGTGCAGTTGAAGATCACCGCCATCGACTTGAAGAAAAACCAGCTGACCTTCGAAGGCCCGGCGGGCAACAAGAAAGTGGTGAGCGTGGAGAAACCCGAAGTCCAGCAGCGCCTCAAGGACCTCAAGGTGGGCCAGAGCGTGCTGGTGACCTACACCGACATCCTGCAGGTCAGCACTGCCCACGAAGGCTGAGGGAGCAGGACTGAGCGGGGGAGGCAATGGGCAATCGGGTTAACTGCACTGTGCAGTTTTATTCAGAATCTGCCCACGGACTTTCCCCGCCAGTTGCACTAGAATGCCAACCGTTCGCCCGGTGCAAGGGCTCTTTACCGGTGCAAGGATTGCCAAGGCCAGAGCACTGGGCGAACACCTTTCCCTGTCGCGTCCTGCGACTTTCCCGCTGTACATCACCCTGAATCGACCCTGGCTGGATGCTCCGGCGCGAGCCTGCCGTGCTCCCTCTACAGCGCCACCGGACTCAAGCTGACCTGGCGTGCAAGCAGGCTGACGAAGCCGCCTGGCTGCGCGTGGCCACCCTGCAGCGACAGCAGGACGATGTTCGGACCTATGGCCAGCGCCGCGACAGCCTCGTCTTCCCGGGGCAGCAACTGCCCGGTGACCCGCAGCCCCGCTTGTTCCCGGCTGATGCGTGGCCTGTCCTGGGTCGCGGCCCACAGGTTGTGATCCCAGACAAAATCGTCCTCCAGGCTCAACTCCACCTCATGCACCTGGCCCATTTGTGGCGGCGTGCCCAGCCATTGGCCCCGGCCTTCGCCGAACGCACTGCTGAAATTGACCCACAGGCTATGGTCGGCTTCTACATGGAGGGTGTTGAGGGTGATACGCATGGCCAATCCTTTCCTTGGTACTGCGGGTTCAAGAGGCGTCCGGCCGGCTTTCCGGGGGCGCGGCCGGGCTGGATGGCAAGCGGCCACTGCGCTTGTTATTGCACACTGCGCGGGCCTTCAACAGAATGCGCGATTGCCCGACCGGGACAGGTCGAGGGCGGTGAATGATAGCGGAGATCCTGGATTGATCTGGTTAAAACGTTTGCTCATGTCGGTGGGCGTACTGGCGCTGGTATTGCTGGCGGCGGTCGTGTTCAAGAACGGCTTCTCCACGACGCCGGCCCATGTATTGGCCGAGCACCCTGATGCGCGGTGGCAGGGGGGCCCCGATGGTGGGCATTACATTGAAATCACCCGCTCCGAGCCGCCTTATTTCTTTGTGCAGGTGCGTCATGAAAGTGGCGACTTGTGGGATGAGGGCTGGCTCAAGTACGAGGACGGCGACGCCAGCGCCCTGACCACCGACAAGGTGCTGGCCTTCGACGGTGACGGAGTGATTTACCTGCAGCAACGCAAGGTATTGGCGCCACTGCGCTCCGCGGCCCATTGATGGCCCCCGGCCTTAAGGTTGGGCAGCCCCATCCCCTGTGGCCCCCAGCCCATAGGCATCCCACAACTTGTTGCGGAACTTGTTCTGCGGATCGACCCGGGCCTTCAGCGCCAGGAACTCCCCGGCCCGTGGATAGGCCGCGCGAAACTGCTGGGCCGTGGCGTGGATCTGGTACGGCAGGTAGTAGCTGCCGCCGCGCTCGATGGCGCTGTCCACCAGGGCGCGGGTCCATACGCCGACTTTTTCCCGTTCCTCTGGCGCGGTGCTCTGCTGGTAGTACAGCACCAGGGCGAAGACCTCGGTCTTGGCCCAGGCCAGCAGGGTGCCGGGGTCGGCCTTGGCGTGGCGGATCGACAGGTTGATCACGTTGACCTTGTGCGCCCGCAGGGTCGCGCCCATCTCCTGGACGAAGCTTTCCAACTGGTCGGGGGGCACGAAGTATTCCTGCAGCACGTAGGTGCGCTTGGCCCGGGAGTCGGGTTCCAGTTCACGCACATCGAGGCTGGCTTCGTGGTTGCGCCAGGACACTTGCGGTTTTTTCAGCACCAGGGGGTCGATCACTTCCTGGCGCAGGGTCTTGCCGCCGGGCCACTGGCTCACCACTTTCAGGGCCTTCTGTTCTTTCCAGTAGTTCTGGTCCAGGGGCGTGAGGCGTTCCTTGACCGTGACCGGCAGGTCGGTCTGGCTGTAGGAAACCGCGCGCAGGGTCTGGTACTGGTCGGGGTAGAGCACGGCGTTGTGCAGGATGACCTTGGGGTTGTTCTGGATCCGGGCCTGGAAGTAGGGGCGGTAGTCCCCCAGGGGCATCTCGTCGACGCTGCGCAGCAGGCGCACGTTGTCGCTCAGTTGCAGGGTGGCTTGGACGATCACCCCCAGGCCGCCGTAGCCGCCGATGGCGCCGTAGAACAGGTCGCTGTTGTGCTGCGGGCTGGCGTCCACCACTTGGCCGTCGGCCAGCACCAGCTTGATGGATTTCACCGAGCTCACCAGCGGGCCGTAGCCGATGTAGCGGCCATGGGCGTTGACGCTCAGGGCGCCGCCGACGGTGAAGTTGGCGTAGCTCTGCATGATGCTCACGGACAGATCGTGGGGGTCGATGTAGTCCTGCACGGCGCGCCAGGTGATGCCCGGCTGCACGGTGATTTCCTTGCGTTCCTTGGAGAAGTCGAGCACCCGGTTGAAGCCGCGCATGTCGATCTGCAAGGCCTGTTCGGTGGCGGTCTGGCCGCCCATGCTGTAGCGCCCGCCACCAATGGCGATGGGGCCGGGGTGCCCGGCCACCAGCTGGACGATCTGCTCCAGGCGGGTGGGGCGCACCACCTGGTCTACCACTATGGGGTTGAGCTGGGTGATGTCGTTGACGGTTTCTGCGGCGTGGGTGGTGAGTGCGCCGCCGAGTGCCGCGCATAAAAACAGGCCGATCGCGAATCTCATTCGCCGTGTCCATCCCTGGTGGTGGCGCGCCGCTGATGGGGGCGCAAGTGGCGGCAGAATAACGCCGCGACGGGTCCATGACCATGGGGGCAGCGCACCGGTTGCAAGGCCGGCATCGGCCCGCGGGCCTGCCCTGCGCCTTAGAGCGCCGGCAGGCCCAGGGTGGCGGCGCAGTGCTCCAGGGAGCGCTGCTGGGTCTGGGCGTAGAGCTGCAGTTCGTCGAGGGTGGGGCGGCCCAGGGCGGCTTCGAACGCCTGGCGGTTGGATTGCCCGGCGTAGTGGCTCTGGCTGTCGTCCCCCAGGTTGGACTGGAAGATCCCGGCGGCGCTGACCGGCAGGAAATCTTCATACACCAGGGGTTCGGCGCTCAGGTGCCCGGCCGCCAGCAGCGCTGCCAGGCTGGTGGGCCGCTGGGGCTGGTTGCGCGCGGCCAGCCCGGTTTCGCTGACGAAGTAGCGAAAGTAGGCCAGGCCCTGTTCGCGCATGGCTGGGTGGCTGTCGGGAAATTCCCTGAAGTGCTCTTGCATCAGTTGGTTGTAGCGTTGGGCATTGGCTTCGTTGGGGAAGTCGCCCAGGGCGTCGCGGGCGGCGTTCAGCAGGCGGTCGTAGAGCTCGCGGCCCTTGGGGGTCAGCGCCGCGCCGCGCTGTTCGATCTCGCCGAAACGCGCGCTGTGGCTGCCCTGGCTCTGGGCCTGGTCGGTGAAGGCCACGGATTCCTCCAGGGCCTTGAAGCTGGTCTGGCGCAGCAGGATCGGGCATTCCCGGCGCGGCGGGCCTTCGATCACCGCCTTGGGGGTGATGCCGCGGGCAGGCATCAGCCGTTGCACTTCATCGATGTCCAGGGTACGCGGGGTCAGGTGGTTGATGTGCGGGCCCTTGAAGGCCACCACGTCGGCGATCAGCCGGTGCTGGGCGCTGAGGCTGGCGTACTGGGCGGCGGTCACCGTGGCGTGGTGGTGCCAGCGGAAGGTTTCCAGGGCCTGGCGGATAAAGCGCTCGGCGTCTTCGGCGTCCAGGCCTCCGGCAGCCTCGGCCTGCTGGATCAGTTCCAGCACCTGGGGGGTGAAGATCTGGCGCCGGGCCAGGACCTGTTCGGCAAAGCTGCGCAGCTCCGGGTTGTCGATCAGCTCCAGGCGCAGCAGCGAGGTGAAGACCCGGAACGGGCTGACTTGCAGGGCCGCTTCGTGCACCGCGCGAAAGGCCGTGGAATACACCGGCACCCCGGCGGGGGTCAGGTCGTAGTAGCCCACCGGCTGCATGCCCATCACCGCGAACAGCCGGGCCAGGGTCGCCAGCTCGGCGGCGCTGCCGACGCGGATCGCGCCGTGGCGCTCCAGGTCCAGGCGCTGCAACTCGCCGCTGCTCTGCAGGTGCCGGGCAAGCGCCGGCTGCCGCTCCAGGACCTGGGCGTTGACTTCGGCCACCAGCTCCATCAGGGCGCCGTAGAGCGGCACCTCCTCGCGGTACATGTCCGACATCGCCCGGGAAAATCCCTGGCGGATCAGGTCCGGGCTGACGAAGTGCTGGTTGCTCATGAACAGGCTTCCCGTGGCAGAGGGGCGAGGCGTGAAAGGGCGGGTCGGCCTCGATTCTGCTGGGCCTGCCCGAGGCTGACAAACGAAGTTTCCTCTGAACTTCATTCTGCAAATGAATGCATGAGCGGGCCGCTGTCAGTGCCGCTGGCGTTCCAGGAACTGCTGGTACAGCCGGGCACTGCGCACCGGGCGTTCGACCATGGGCATATGCCCGATGCCCTCCCAGAGTTGCACCTGGGCCTGGGGCAGGCCCTTGGCCCAGACCTGGGCGCTGCTGGGGTGCAGCAGGCGGTCCTCGCGGCCCCAGAGCAGCAGGGTCGGGGCCTGGATCTTCGCCAGCTCGGGCTCCATGGGCGGGCTGGCCTGGAGCTCGGCGAAGATCCGCGCCAGTTGCCCGCGGCGCGCCTGATAGCGTTCGGCGATGGCCGCCAGCACTGCTTCGGGCACCCAGGGCGGGGCGGCCATGGTCAGGCTGTAGAAGTGCTGGAAGTCGGCGCGGGAGCGGACCAGGAAGGGGTTCTTGCCCTGTTCCAGCAGGTGCTGCAGGTCGCTGGTCTCGGGGGCTTCGACGCCGGCCGGGTCGAACAGCGCCAGGCCGCTGATCCGTTGCGGGGCATGGGCGGCCAGCCAGGCGGCGATATAGCCGCCCATGGAGTTGCCGATCACCTGCACCCGCTGGATGCCGCAGGCGTCGAGCAAGCGCAAAAGGCGCTGGGCCTGGGCCGGAACACGGTAGTCCTGGTGGGCGGCATAGGCGGTTTCGCCATGGCCGCCCAGGTCCGGGATCAGCAACCGGTAGTCGCGGTTGAAGTGCCGGGCAAAACGCAGCCAGATGCTCTTGTCCGCGCTCAGGCCGTGCAGCAGCAGGATCACCGGCGCCTGGGCCGGGCCGCCCTGGTAGGTCATCAGGGTCTCTTCGCCGATCTGCACCGGGACTTTCTGCAGCCGGTACAGGCGTGCTTCCAGGGCCACGCTGGCGTCGTACAGCAGGTGGCCGATGCGCGGGTAGGTGCGGTAGCACCAGAGTGCGGCAAGGAGCAGCAGGACCAGGATCACCAGCATCGGCGGCCTCCAGGGGCAGGGTGGAACGGCTCAGGGGCGGCGCGCGCCGTGCTCGCCACTGCGAAGTCGGTTATCGGCCGCCCCTCAGTTATAGCCAAATATTCCCCACCTGCTGGCGCTGGCAGGCCGAAACTGGGCGTTGGCAGTGATGGCGCTTTGAAACGCGACTGATAGACTTTCACCGGTTGCTTGCCACCCGCTCGTTCCACCTTTACCCATTGCTGATCGGAGGCGACTTGCTCCCTGCGCAGGACACCAGAGGGAAGGGACTGTCATTGGCCAGGAGGCTTTATCGGTCACGGACCCTGGGCCTGGCCCTGGGGTTTTTCTGCGTGGCCGCGGGGATGGCGCCCCTGCAACCGGCGCCCTGGGTCTGGGGCTTCATGTTGTTCAATGCATTTGCCTGGCCGCACCTGGCCTACCAATGGGCGCGGCTGGCCCGGGTGCCGTTTCGTGCCGAGTACCGCAACCTGCTGGTGGATTCGCTGCTGGGGGGCTTCTGGGTCGGCGCCATGCACTTCAATCCGCTGCCGCTGGCCACCACCCTGGGGATGATGGCCATGAACAACATGGCCCTGGGCGGGTTACGTTTCTTCCTCGCCGGCAGTGCGGCCCAAGTGCTGGGCATGGGCGTTGCCCTGTGGCTGTTCGGGCCGGCGTTTGTCGCCCAGACCACCCCCGAGCAGGTGTATGCCTGCCTGCCGATGCTGACCCTGTACCCGCTGGCCCTGGGCTACATCTGCTATCAGCAGGCGGTGACCCTGGGCCGGCACAAGCGCGAGCTGCTGGCCCTGAGCCGCACCGACAGCCTGACCGGGCTGCTCAACCATGGCGCCTGGAAGGACCAGTTGGAGATCGAGTTCCAACGCTGCAAGCGCCAGGCCCATGGTGGCGCCATCGCCCTGATCGACATCGACCACTTCAAGGCCATCAATGACACCTACGGCCATGTGGCCGGGGATGTGGTGCTGCGCCAGTTGAGCAAGCTGCTGCGGCAGAACCTGCGGGTCAGCGACCAGGCCGGACGTTATGGCGGCGACGAGTTCTGCGTGATCCTGCCGGACGTGCCCCTGGCTCATGCCGCCGAACTGATGGAGGCCCTGCGCGGTCGTTTTGGGGCCCTGGGCTATGAACAGAGCCCGGCGCTGCAGGTCAGCCTGAGCATCGGCCTGGCGGCCTTCAACCCCCTGCACGACGACGCCATGGGCTGGCTCAACGATGCCGACCAGGCCCTGTATGCGGCCAAGACCTGCGGCCGCAACAACGTCACCTGCCACCCGCCGGAGCAGCCGTCCAGGCGTTTGCTCAACTCCCTGTAGCCGCTGTTCCTTGTGTCCCGCGAAGGCGTCTGTGGGTACGCCTCGGGGTCGGAGGTGTTCCCTTCGCCGGCAAGCCGGCTCCTACGGGGGGCTCGCTGGTGGTTGTAGGAGCGGGCTTGCCCGCGAAGGCGTCTGTGGGTACGCCTCGGGGTCGGAGGTGTTCCCTTCGCCGGCAAGCCGGCTCCTACGGGGGGCTCGCTGGTGGTTGTAGGAGCGGGCTTGCCCGCGAAGGC
>NZ_JBXAJB010000009.1:43051-84892 GCF_058796855.1 Pseudomonas sp. GW823-FHT03E05 | reverse complement strand
CGGCAAGCCGGCTCCTACGGGGGGCTCGCTGGTGGTTGTAGGAGCGGGCTTGCCCGCGAAGGCGTCTGTGGGTACGCCGCGGGGTCGGGGGTGTTCCCTTCGCCGGCAAGCCGGCTCCTACGGGGGTGGGGGTCAGTCGTGGGTGGGGTGCAGGCGCCGGGCCAGTTCCAGGGCGGTGCGGCCGCTGGCGATGCCCGGCACCAGTCGGGCGAAGGGGATGTCGATCAGTCGGTCTTCGCGCACCGCGCGCAATCGCGACAGCACAGGGTCGCTGTGCAGCAGCTGGCGTTTGCGCCGGGCGGGCGACCACAGGGCGTCGGCCAGGAGCATGGCGTCGGGGTCGTTGGCCAGCAGGGTCTCGCTGTCCACGGTCAGGCGCGGGCGGTCGATGGCGGCAAAGCTGTTGCGTGCACCGGCCGCTTGCAGCAGCACGCCGACAAACCCGCGCTGGCCCTGGCTGGCCAGGCCGTTGACTTCGCTGTCCAGGTAGAACACCGAAGGCGTCGGGCGCCCGCGGTACAGGGCCGCGGCGGCCTCCAGGTCGGCATCCATCTGGCCCACCAGTTGCTGCGCGCGGGCCTCCTGGCGCAGCAGCCGGCCCAGGGTCAGCAGGTCGCGGCGGATATGCCCGAAGTAGTCCTGGTCATGCCCGGCGCAGGCCGATTCCAGCAGGTAGCTGCCCACGCCTATGGCCCCCAGGCGTTGCCGGGAGCTGAAGTTTTCCGGGAAGGCCGAGGCGAAGCCGCCCACCACCAGGTCGGGTTTCAGGCTGTAGAGCACTTCTGCCGACGGGTACTGGCGGGCGATGACCGGCACGCCGTGGTAAAGCCCTTCGGCCTGGGCCTGGCCATCGTCGTCCAGATAGGCGACGCCGATCATCGACGGCCCGGCACCCAGGGCCAGCAGCAGGTCGGCGCTGTGCTGGTTGAGGGCGACGATGCGCTGGGGCGGGCCGTCCACCGTCCAGGTCCGGCCACAGTTCTGGTAGCTGTGTGCCAGGGCTGGCAGGGCCGTCAGCCACAGCAGCAGGCCGAGCAGTCTGCTAGGCATCCGCCGTTCCTCCGTAGGGCGCGGGAATCCGTAGATCCGCCACCGGTTCGCCCTGGACCAGGTGCTGCTGCACCAGGCGCAGCACCTCGCCGTCATCGCGCACCCGGTACCAGCAGCCGTCCGGGTGCACGGTGAGTACCGGCCCCAGGTTGCACGGGAACTGGCAGGCGGTGCGGGTCAGCAGCACGCCACCGGGCGTCTCCATGTGCTCCAGGCGCAGCAGTTCGCGGCGCAGGGTCTTCCACAGCGCCAGGGCGCCGCGCCGCACGCAGCGCGGGCCGGTGCACAGGAACACCTGGCGGGCATGGGGCGGCACCCGCGACCAGTCCGGGTCGCTCTGCACCGCGTTGACGTTGTCGCAGGCCAGGTGGCGCTCGCGCTGGCCGATGCTGGCGCAGGCCAGGGCCGCGTCCAGCCCGCGCCGGCCCAGGGCCTGGGCGGTGATCCACAGCCGCGGTGCCTGGGGGTGGGCCTGGGCCAGGCGCCCCAGCTCATCGCGCAGCCAGTCCAGGTAGGCACTGTCGGAGCTGGGTTCCAGGTCCACCACCAGCAGCTTCGCGCCGTCCTCGGGCAGGGCTTCGCCCAGCGCCGCCCAGAGGCTGTCGAAGCCGTCCAGGGTGTCGATCACCCGGGTGTCGGCGCCGTCGCCGCGCAGGGCCTCGAGCTCCTTGCGAAAGGCTTCGCCGAGGGCGCCGCCGTGCAGGCCGGGGCCGACGAACAGCACCCGTTGATAGTTCTCATGCATGTCGGTCGGCCTCAGAAGCGGTAGGTGTAGCGCACTTCGGTGGTGAAGGGGCGCCCCAGGTTGTCCACCGAGGGCGAGGTGCTGGTCATGCTGGTGCTGTAGTCGCGGTCGAACAGGTTCTCCACCAGCAGGCTCAGGCGGTGCTGCTGGGCCGTATCCAGGTAGCGATAGGCATCGGCGTCGACCACCGAATAGTGGCCGTAGTCGACGTTCTTCGGGCTGTCGATCTGGCCGATGTAGCGGACCGCACCACCCACGCCCCACATCCGGTCCAGGGCTTCGAAGCCCAGCCGCGAACGGGCGAAGAAACCGGGGATGTTGCTCAGGGTCACGCCGTTGCGCGACTCCAACAGGTTGCGGGTCATGTCCGCCTGCAGGGTCCATTGCGGGCTGAACTGCCAGCGCCCGTCGAGTTCGATGCCGCGCACCTTGATCCGGCCCTGGCCGTTGCTCCAGACATCGTTGGCGTCGAGGGTGATCAGGTCGTCGATTTTGCGGTGGAAGGCGCTGACGCTGGCGTTGAGTTCGCCGGCCAGCAGGCTGCCCTTGTAGTCCAGGCCGAGCTCGGCATTGAGGCTCTTTTCCGGCTTGAGGTCGGGGTTGCCTTTTTCGTAGTCCTCGTTGGCGTACAGCTGCTCGGCGTTGGGCAGCTTGAAGGCGCTGCCGTACTGGCCGCGCAGTTGCCAGTGGGGCGTCAGGTCGTAGAGCGAGGTGAGCATGCCCACGGTGGCGCTCTCGCCGCCGCTGATTTTCTCGTGGCGCACGCCCAGGCTCGGGTGCCAGTCGGGCAGGGCGTCGAACACCGGGCGCAGCTGGGTGTACAGGGCATTGGCCTGGGCCTGCTTGTTATCGATCTTCAGCACGTCGTCCTGGCCCTTGAACCACTGGTTGTCGGTGCCCAATACCAGCACGTGGCCGCCGTCCAGCTCGGCCTTGCCCTCGGCCTGCAGGCCCCAGTCGGTGAAGCCCCAGTAGTCGTTGTGGTTGCGCACCTTGAGGCTGGCGTCGTCGAGGCTGTCGATCCTGGTGTAGCGGGTGTCCCAGTCGTTGACATGGCCCTTGACGAAGTAGCTGAAGCCTTCGTCCAGGCGCTGCTCGAAGGTCGCGGTGGCGATCTGCTGGATGCGGTCGTTGGTGGTTTTCCGGTTGTTCACCGGGCGGGCGAAATCCAGGTTGGCGTCGCTGTACTGGTAGAACAGTTCCAGCCGCGAAGCGTCGCCAAGGCCCTGGATCGCCTTGGCGCCGAAGGTGGTCACTTCATAGCTGCGTTTTTTGTCCCGGGTGTTGGCGTTGTAGGCGTTGTTGCGAAATGGCTGGTAGCCATCGGAGACGTTGTGGCTGACATAGGCCAACAGCCCCAGCTCGCCCAGGCCGTTGCTGAGGATTTGCTCGGCGCGGGCGTCGCCGCTCCTGCCCACGAAACTGTCCAGGCCCAGGTTGACCTCGCCGGAGACGTCGCGGGTCTGCGGGCTGCGGGTGACGATGTTGATCACCCCGGACACCGCCTGTGTACCGAACAGCAGGCTCTGGCCACCCTTGAGCACCTCGATGCGCTCGATGGCGTTGGCCGGCAGGGTATCCAGGTACAGGCCGCCGTACAGGCGGTTGTTCAGGCGCACGCCGTCCAGCAGGATCAGGGTGTCGTCGTTGCGCCCGCCCAGCAGGGAGTAGGTGCCGTAGTCGAAGGGGCCATTCTTGGGCGCCACATACAGCCCCGGCACGTACATCTGCAGGACCCGGGTGATGTCGCTGCTGGGGCCGGCGCGTTCGATCTGCTGGCGGTCGATGATCTCCACCTTGCTGCCGTACCGGGCCATTTCGGCCACCGTGGTGGACTCCACCGAGGGGGCGGAAACAAATTGCCGGTCCAGCGTCAGGGGGCTGTCGTCCGCCAGCAGCAGGGGGCTGAACAGGCAGCCGAGCAGGGCGCCGCTCATGGTGCGGCCAGGTGCACGCCAGTCGCGTGCAAGGATAGTGTCAGGTGTTGTCATTGTTGGTCTTCTCGAAAGTGTCTTCGGGAAGCACGCAGGAGAGGGTATCGGCCACGGGCACGCGACCATACCGGCCCATGCCCGCCCACCGCAGGATTGCCAAACAGACGTCACAGGCCGGTCTCCGGGCTTGCGAGTCTGGCGGCATTCGCCTTCCCATACCTTGGGTACAGTGGCCTGTTGAATGCAGCACTCGCTTACCGTTGCGGGGGCAGCACCGGACTTGCCCGAAAAGGGGCGCACCGGTTTCCCGTTTCACCTCCTGCACGGCGGCAGGAGGCACCTGAAACTGGGCGGCATATGAACATCCGCCCCGGCGTTCGTCAACGTCGCGCCTGCCGCCAGGTGTTACCGGATTCATCGCCCTGACGCCTCTGTAGCCGCTGCCGAGCCCGCGAGGCTGCGCAAAGGCCCGCAGGGCCTTGCTTGGCAGTCTCATGTCGAGCGCCTCAGCGGTCTTGAGATTTCGCGCCCCTGCGGGCCGTTCTTCCGAACGCGGCCCGAGCCTGCGGCTGCGGCTACAGGAGCAGGGCGCTTTGCGGGGCCAGGTGCCGCTGTGCGTGCAGGGCCGTGCGTGACTCGCAGGCCAGCAGCGGCACCGCCCGTACCGAGTCGCCCGGCTGCAGTTGCAGGCGCTTGGCGGTCAGCCGGTCCACCAGCAGGCAACCCGAAACCAGGCGCCCGGGGGCGGCGGTGATGCGGCAGCTTTCCAGGCGCCGGTTGTGGATCAGCCACACCGGCGCCTGTGCGTCCGGAGTGCCCACCAGCAGGGGCAGGGTCTGGCTTTCGCGCACGCTGCGGATCTTCGCCACCTCGGCCTCGATCAGCGGCCCGCCATCGAAGATGTCGATGCAGCCCTGATGGCTGAAGCCTTCGTCGCGCAGGATGCTCACCGCCTGTTCGGTGCTGGCGTGGGCCTGGCCGATGGCGGCCTGCGCCTGGGGGCTGAGCAGGCAGGTGTACAGCGGCTGGCGCGGCATCAGTTCGGCGATGAAGGATTTGCTGCCGTGGCTGGACAGGCGATTGGCCTGCTGGAAACCCATCTTGAAGAAGTGCCGCCCCAGGCTGTCCCAGAACGGCGAGCGGCCCTGGCTGTCGAGCTGGCCGCGCAGTTCGGCCACCAGCTTGTCGCCGAACAGCCGGGGGAATTCGGCGACAAACAGTAGGCGCGCGGTGGACAGCAGGCGGCCGGTGTAGCCCTGGCGGTGATCGCGGCGCAGGAACAGCGAGCACAGCAGCGACTGCCCGGTCATCTCGTTGCACAGGAACAGGGTCGGAATGTGCTTTTCGATGCCCAGCACCGGGGCGCTGCCGTGGGTGGTGCCGACCCGGTAGTTGTAGCAGGGCTCGCGCAGGCCGATGGCGCCGCTCAGGCCGCAGACCCCGATCACCTGCTGCTCGTCATCTTCCATGACGAACAGGTAGTCGGCATCGGCCCGCTCCACCTGGTTGGCGAAGGTTCGCTGCGCCCAGCGCACCCGATGGGCCAGGCGCTCGGGGTCGGTGGACAGGTTGTTCAGTTCGCGACAGCTGCCTTCGAGCAGGCTCAAGACCGCCGGCAGATCGGTGACGCGGATCGGACGGACGATCATTGGCGGGCTCCTGGCAATGACGCCGGGCAGGGGGGCAACAGGGGCCGGTTCATAAGGCAACGCTCCGTACCGGCTCGCCCGGCGCCAGTTGCAGGGCCTGGAACATGGCCGGGTCGAGGCCGATTTCAGCGCCCGGGGCGGTGTCCAGCGCCGCGACTATGGCGCGAAAGCCCTGCAGCCGCTCGTTGCTCAGCAGCCACTGCTGGCCCTGGCCGCTCTGGGGGCTGGGGTAACTGGTGGCGACCCGGCTCTGGGCGATCGAGCGCAGTTGGTGGCTGCGCCCCTGAAGGGTCGGCCCGGCATCGAACAGGTCGACGTACTGGGTCGGCGCGAAGCCTTCGTCGATCAGGATCTGGCAGGCCTCCCGGGCATCCGGGTGAACCTGGCCGATGCAGTCCTGGGCCGCCTGCGCCAGCATCGGGATGTACAGCGGGTACTGGGGCATCAGTTCGGCGAGAAAGCCGCGGCCCTGCAGGGCGCACAGGCGCTCGGCCTCGACATAGGGCAGGTCGAAGAAGTGCTGGCCCACGGCTTGCCAGAACGGCGACTCGCCGTTGGCGTCGCTGTAGCCGACGATCTCGCTGATGCAGCTGTCGGCGAAGCGCCGGGGGTGGGCGGCGATGAACAGCAACCGCCCGCGGGAGGTGAGCTGGGCCAGTGGCGTACCGCCCAGCGGCGGGTCGACATGGAAGCTGCGCAGCAGGGTCTGTTCGCTGAGGTCGTGGCACAGCGACAGGGTAGGCACCCCGTGCTGGATGTTCAGCTCCCGGGAACTGCTGATGAACGGGCGGTTGCGCAGGCTGTAGAACGGGCTGGCAAAACCGGCAGTGGCGAGGATGTCCGAGCAGCCGCGCAACTGGCCGCTGTCGAGGTCCTCGAGCACCAGGAAATAGTTCTCCGGGCCCTGGCTGGCCTCGCTCTTGGCGAAGGAGGCCTGGGAATCGAGGATCTTGTCCCGCAGGCAGGTTTCGTCATCCACCAGGGAGGTGACGCCCAGCAGACGTTCGCGGGCCAGGCGCCGCAGTTGGGGCAGATCGGATAACGCCACCGGACGCAAGGCCAGCATGGGTGTACTCCTGTATCAAGGGCCGCTTGCCCCGGGGGGCAGGCACTGGCCAGACATCACTGTCGGTTACCACGCAGTTCCATGGCCGCGGCATCCGGCGGCCAGTCCCCGGGCCGCTCTTGCTGGCAGCGCCGGGGTTGGCGCGACGCCCTGGGGCGCCGCGCGGGTGCAACTAGTGCTTGAGCGGGTCGGGCAGGGCGGCACCGCTGCCCAGCTTGTTCAGCAGGAACAGGTAGATCAGCCCGGCAAGGATCCAGATGGCGCCGAGTTTCTGCGCATCCACGCCCATGTTGTACATGATGGCGCTGACGATCACGAAGCCGATCACCGGGCAGATCAGGTGGCGCACCACCTGGCCGGACTTCTGCCGGCGCCAGTAGAAATTGATCACGGTGATGTGCAGCAGCATGAAGCCGCTCAGGGCGCCGAAGTTGACCAGGGAGGTCAGGGTGTCCACCGAGTTGATGAACAGGTAGCAGATCAGCAGCGACAGCACCGCCACCAGGTAGATGCTGATGTGCGGGGTGTTGTGCTTGGGGTGGACCTTGGCCAGCACCTTGGGCAGCTTGCCGTCGCGGGCCATGCCGAACAGCAGGCGCGATACCGCGGCCTGCGAGGTGATGGCCACCGCCACGCCCCAGGCCAGCGCCGTGGCCACTCCGGTGAGAGTCGCCAGCCAGCTGCCGGCGGCCAGTTCGGCGATTTCATAGAAGGCGGTGTCGGCGGACTTGAAGCCCATGCCGGCGGCCAGGTCGGTGGCGATCCAGGTCTGTACCACGAAGATCGCGCCCATCACCACCAGGGTGATCAGCGCGGCGCGGCCGACGCTGCGGCCCGGGTCGCCCTTGACCTCTTCGGCGAGCGTGGAGATGGCATCGAAGCCGAGGAACGACAGCACCGCGATCGAGACGCCCTGCATCAGCATGCCGAAGTGGAAGTTCTCCGGGTTGTACAGCGGCGCCAGGGTCAGCTGGCCGTTGCCGGCGCCACCGTGCAGGGCATTCCAGGCGTAGAACAGGAAGATCCCCAGGACCGCCAGTTGCGCCAGCAGGAACAGGATGTTCATCCGCGCGGTGAAGGTGATGCCGCGCAGGTTGACGAAGGTGGCGCTGACCAGGAACGCCAGGATGAAGCCGACCTTGGGCACTTCCGGGTACAGGTGGTTGAGCGCCATGGCCGCGTAGACGTAGAGCAGCGGCGGAATCAGCAGGTAGTCCAGGAGCATCAGCCAGCCGGCAAGAAAGCCCACATGGGGGTTGAGGCCGCGCTGGGCGTAGGAATACACCGAACCGGCGATGGGAAAGGCGCGGGCCATGGCGCCGTAGCTCAGGGCGGTGAAGACCATCGCCACCATGCCGATGATGTAGGCCAGGGGCACCATGCCCGGGGCTTCCTGGTTGACGTAGCCGTAGACCCCGAACGGGGCGATGGGAATCATGAAAATCATCCCGTAGACCACCAGGTCACGCAGGCTCAGCCCGCGCTTGAGTTCCTGTTTGTAGCCGAATTCTTCAATCTCCATGAAGCCGTTCTCCTTGAGCCTGTGTAAGTGGGTAAAGGCGGGGCCCTGCGGGTCGTCATTGACACCTCGGGCCGCGCTTTCGTGTTTGAACCTGGCAGGGTTTAAAGACACACCACAGTGGTTTTTCTAGTTGTTGTACCGGTCCTGCAAACAGCGTTTTGGCGCGCAGGGTGAGTCCTTCGGGGCGCGCCGGTGAAACCTTCCTCTCGCCGCGGCTACAGCAGCGGCGCCAGTGTATCGCTCCAGTGCTGCACCGCTTCAGGGGTACGCAGCAGATCGTTGCGCACCTCGATCAATACCGACGCCAGGCCACGGGCGTCGCCGTGCACCGGCACGGTCATGTCGCTCAACGGATCGATCTCGTAGGGCTGGTTGCCCGCCACCTTGATCGGCAGCCTCCACAGCCCTTCGAGGATCCGCGCCGCGTAGTCGGTGGCGCTGCCATACAGCACGCCGATTTCCAGCGCGCGCGGCTGCCCGTAGTAGACCGGGGTGAAGCTGTGGATCCCCACCACCCGCACTTCACGGCCCTGGGCCAGGCGCCCGTCGATGATCCTTTGCAGGCGCTGGTGAAACGGCGTGAACAGCTGCTGGCGGCGGTACTCGCGAGTGGCCTCGTCCAGCTGCTGGTTGCCCGGCACCTGATAGATCTCGCTTTGCAGCGGGATGCTGTCGGGGGCGTGGCGCGGCCGGTTGAGGTCGATCAGCAGGCGCGAGTAATTGGCCGCGATCAGGGTCGCGCCCAGGGCCTGGGACAGGCTTTGGGCCAGTTCCAGGGCGCCCGGGTCCCAGGCGATGTGTTCGCGGGCCGCCAGCGGGTCCAGGCCCAGGTCGTGCAGGGCCGGTGGAATGTAGTGGCTGGCGTGTTCGCACACCAGAATCAGCGGGTGCTCGGAGTCTTCACGGATCAGGCGGTAGGCCGGCTCGGTGTAGAACCCCAGCTCGGCGGATTTAGTACAGGTGTCCATAGTGCTCACAGAGTTGGGCAGCGGTCAGGTGCTCGGTCAGGGACACTTCCTTTTGTTTGACGGCGAAGTAGGTGGCCAGCAGGTCCTGGGGCAGGAATTGCAGCAGTTCAGTGTTGCCGCGCAGGCATTCCAGGGCCTGGGGCAGGGAGCTGGGCAGCGGCACGATGCCACTGGCCAGGCGTTGCTCGGCGCTCAGGTCCGAGGGTGCCTTGTCGGTCACCGCATTGAGCACCCGTTGCTGTTCGAGGCCCAGGCGCCCGGCCATCAGGATGACCGCCATGGCCAGGTGCGGCGAGGCGGTGGCATCCAGGGCGCGGAACTCCAGGTTGTACTGCGGCGCCACCGGCTTGCCGCCCAGGCTCAGGGTCGGGCAGATGCGCAGCGAGGCTTCGCGGTTGCGCAGGCCCAGGCAGGCGTAGGAGGCGCTCCAGTGATGGGGCTGCAGGCGCTGGTAGGAAATCGGCGTCGGCGCGGTGAAGGCGCACAGCGCCGGCAGGTGCCTGAGCACCCCGGCGGCCCAGTGCTGGCCCAGGCTCGACAGGTCGTCGCCACTCACCGCGTGGGGGTCGTAGAGCAGTGGCTCGCCGTCCAGGTTTTGCAGGCTCAGGTGCAGGTGCACCCCGTTGCACACCGCGTCGTCGGCAGTCTTGGGCGCGAAGCTGACCCGGTGCCCCAGTTGCCGGGCGATTTCCCGGGTGATCTCGCGCACGTTCACCGCCCGGTCGGCAGCGGCCAGGCCCTGGGTCGGCCGGCAGGTGATCTCGTACTGCTGCTTGCCGTATTCGGGGAGGAACATTTCCGGTTCGGCGCCGGCGGCCCGCAACGCCGCCAGCAGCCAGCCACCGAAGGCCGCGCCCTGGCGCTGGGCTTCCAGGGAGAAGGCCAGGTGTTCGCGCTGGCCGGTGCCGGTGTCGAGGTTGAATTCATGCTCGAAGGCCGCGGTGATCTGGATGCCCAGCTCGCGGTAGCGCTCGATTTCCTTGCGCAGCAGGGTGCGCGGGCAGGCCGCCCAGGGCTTGCCGTCGGTCTCGCAGATGTCGGCGTGGATGAAATCCAGCGGCGCCGCGCTGGCATCCGGCCCGGCGCCGACACTGACCCGGCTGTCCAGGTCGGGGATCAGCCGCAGGTCGCCATAGGCGCCCCAGGGGTTGTCCTCGGCGATCAGGTCCTGGGGCGTCAGCGCGCTGTTGGCCGGCACCCAGCCGCAGCCGCCGACCTTGTAGCGCTCCAGTTCGTCGCTGGGAAAGGAGCGGCCACGGGTGACGCCGATCAGGTCGGTGGTGACGATGCTGGTCATGGCCACCGGGGTCAGGGCCTCGATGCCCTGGCCCCGGCTCATCCGCGGATCTCCCGCAGGCGGCCGAGCACGGTGTCGGTGTCGGTGATCCAGCAGTAGCCCTTGATTGCGTTGAGGCAGGCCTGGTGCCGGGTATCGCCGTAGGTGGCGCAGGCATCTTCCACCAGGGTCACCAGGTAGCCGCGGTCGGCGGCGTCGCGCACGGCCATGTCCACGCACTGGTCGGTGACGATCCCGGCGATGATCAGGTGGCGGGTTTCCAGGTTGCGCAGCACGTAGTCGATGTTGGTGGAGTTGAACACCCCGGAGGAGGTCTTGGGCAGCACGATCTCGTTTTCCACCGGCTCGAGCTCGGCAATGATCGCCGCCTGGGGGCTGCCCTTGGGCAGGTGCATGTCCGACAGCTTGTGGTCCAGGGAGCGGTCACGGCCATCGGCGGTCAGGCTTTCGATAATGGTGTGCAGCACGTTCTGCCGCGCCTCGCGCACCGCCGCCAGCAGCCGTTGCTGGTTGGGGATCACCCGCTCTCGTGCGCGCTTGAGAAAGGCCTCGCCCTCGGGCCCTTGCAGGTGCGGGTCGAACTGCGGTTCAAGCCACGCCCGCTGCATGTCCACCAGCAGCAGGGCGGTGTGGTCGACGACGAAGGGCAGGTCCCGGGGCGAACGGTGGGGCAGGCTGAACATCCTTATTTTTCCTCCAGCACATGGGTAGCAAATTCCGCCCGCAGGGCATCGATGCCCTCCAGGCGTTGATCAAGATGAGGGCTGCGCGGGGTCAGGCAGGCGACCAGCGCCTCGACCTGGGCCAGCGCCGGCACCAGGGTGTCGAATGGCGACAAGGATTCCACCGGTGCACTGATGACCAGGTCCGCCAGCTCCCGCAGCGGCGAGGCATAGATATCGGTGAACAGCACCACCCGGGCGTTGCGTGCCTTGACCGCGCTGGCCACGCGCATGGCCTGGGACTGGTAGCGGCGGTAGTCGAACAGCAGCACCAGGTCCTGGCGCTGGACATCGAACAGGCGGTCCGGCAGTTGGGCGTTGTCGTCAAGGAAGAAACAGCCCGGGCGCATCAGCCGCAGGTGGTTGAACAGGTAGAGGGCGAGGAAGCTGCTGAAGCGGCCGCCGAAGCAGTACACCGAATGCCGGCTGTCCAGCAGCCAGTCCATGAGCACGCGGATGTCTTCGGGCTGGGTCAGGGCCTGGGTGTCCTGCAGTACGCGCTGGCTGTCGGCCAGGTAGCGGCCCCAGGTATCGCCCTGGGCCACTTGCGAACGCGGGCGCAGCAGGGTGCTGGGGGAGCGCAGGCGGTCGTCCATGTCACTGAGCAGGGCTTCCTGGAATTCGCCGTAGCCGCTGAAACCGAGCTTCTTCACCAGGCGCACGATGGTCGGATCGCTGACCCCGGCGTGTTCCGCCAGGCGTGACATCGGCCCCAGCCCGTTGCGCGGGTAGTGATCGAGCAGGGCCCGCACGACCTTGCGCTCGGAGGGCGTGAGGTCGAGGGCGGGGTCGGTGATCAGGTCTCTGAGAGAGGGCATCGGGGTGCCTTGGAAAGTGATGTCGTTTTTATTTCATAAAATGGCGAAATGGATATTTATGTAATAGACGCTACATGTCTAGTGAATTTTCCTCTGATATCAAATTGCCCTGAAATGGGGCGGTTTCAGGTGGGAATCTGTTGTTGGCGGGGCGGGAAGCCACGGTGCGGGACGTAGGGGAGCGATCGAAACAGGGTCTGGCTTACGCCGAGCAGGCCGAATACAGTGGCGCGACCGCACCGGACAGGCACCGGCGTGCTGTTTTGCAATGAACCTTGGAGGCGGTTGCAGCAAAGATGTTGCATCTGCGCGGCCCGTGTAGGTTTGCCAATCGATAACGCCAGAGTAAACACCGTGCAGGCCACCCGTCTGACCCTGATCTGCCATGCCCGTACCGCCGCCCAGAAGCTGGCGCGTTTTCCCCGGGACGAACCCCTGGAGCTGGACTGGCAAGCCCAGGCCCTGAGCCGTGCCGGTGATTTCAAGCGCAGCATCCGGGTGTTGTGCGGGCCCGAGTTGCGCACCCGCCAGAGCGCCCAGCTGTTCAGCGCCGAGCATGAGGTGCAGGACGCCTTGCGCGACTGTGATTTCGGCGCCTGGCAGGGGCTGCGCATCGATGAACTGCAAGAGCGTGAACCCGAGGCGCTGCAGGCCTGGCTCAGGGACCCGCAGCTGGCGCCACCGGGAGGCGAATCCCTGGCCCAGTTGTGCCAGCGCGTGGCGCAATGGCTGGAGGTCATGGCGCAGCGCCCGGGCCACTGGCTGGCGGTGACCCATCCGTTCGTCATCCGCGCCGTGCTGGTGCAGGTGCTGCAGGCGCCGCTGGCCAGCTTCAACCAGATCGACATCGAGCCCCTGTCCCGGCTCGACCTGAGCCACGCCGGCCGCTGGCGCCTGCGCCTGCCCGGCCCCCCGACGCCATCCCGGTAGCCGCTGCCGAGCCCGCGAGGCTGCGCAAAGGCCTCGGGGGCCTTGCCTGGCCATCTCCCGCCGGACATGCAACGGCCCCAGGCCACCTTTCGCCGCGCCGATGCCCGCCGCCCCAGAGGGCTACAGAAGCATTTCTCATCAGGCCAAAGCGCCGCATACTGGCCCGCTGGCAAAACAGCGAGAGCAAGCCCATGAAAACCCTCCTGGTGATCGGCATCGGCGCCGGCAACCCCGACTACATCACGATCCAGGCGATCAAGGCGCTGAACCGCAGCGACGTGGTGTTCCTCATGGACAAGGGGCCGAGCAAGGATTCCCTGATCGACCTGCGGCGCGAGCTGTGCGAGCGCTACCTCACCGAGCGGCCCTTTCGTTACGTCGAGGCGCAGAACCCCGAGCGCGAGCGCGGCGACGTGGACTACCAGGCCAGTGTGCAGACCCTGAACCGCGACAAGCAGCAGGTCTTCGAGCGGCTGATCAACCAGGAACTGGCGGACGGTGAAACCGGCGCTTTTCTGGCCTGGGGCGATCCGGCGCTGTACGACAGCACCTTGCGTATCCTGCAGCAGATCCTGGCCAGCGGCGCGGCGTCGTTCGAGTACGAAGTGATCCCCGGCGTCACCAGTGTCCAGGCCCTGACGGCCCGGCACAAAGTGCCGCTGAACCGCATTGGCCGCTCCGTGGAAATCACCACCGGACGCCGCCTGGCAGCGGGGCAGGCCGGTTCCGCCGACAGCCTGGTGGTGATGCTCGACGCCGAGGACTCCTACCGCCACCTGCGCAACCAGGGCCTGGACATCTACTGGGGGGCCTACCTGGGCACCGCGGATGAAATCCTCATCAGCGGCCCCTTGGACCAGGTGGCCGATGAAATCCGTCGTGTGCGCCTGCAGGCCCGGCAGACCCACGGCTGGATCATGGACACCTACCTGCTGCGCAAACCCCAGGACTGACGCCCCGCCGGACCCGCGTCGACCGATTGCATCCCGCTCCTGCACGTCTCTTCTGCAGGAGCGGGCTTGCCCGCGAAAGCGTCGGGATGGACGCCGCCGGACCAGCGTCGCCCCCTTCGCCGGCAAGCCGGTTCCTACGACGGGCGCGGTGGTGTGGTGCTTTCCAGGCCGCGGCCGAAGCGTTCGCGGTACACCGACGGCGGTACGCCCACCAGGCCGCGAAAGGCCACGCGAAAGCTCTCCACCGAGCGATAACCGCAGCGCAGGGCAATGCTTTCGGTACTCTCGCTGCCGCTTTCCAGCAGTTCCCTGGCCCGGGCCAGCCGTTCATGCTGCAGCCAGGCCTTGGGCGAGGCGCCAGTGGCGTCGTGGAAACGCCGCAGGAAGGTGCGTTCGCTCATCAGCGCCCGGGCCGCCAGTTCGCTCACGCTCAGCGGTTGATGCAGGCGCTCCCGGGCCCATTGCATGACTCGCGACAGGTCGCTGCGCGGGGTACGGCTGACCGGTGCGGGAATGAACTGCGCCTGGCCGCCGGTGCGTTGCGGCGACATCACCAGGCGCCGGGCCACGCTGTTGGCCACCTGGGTGCCGAAATCCCGGGCCACCAGGTGCAGGCAGGCATCGATACCGGCGGCGCTGCCGGCGGAAGTGATCAGTTGCCCGGCATCGACATAGAGCACATCCGGGTCCACCCGGATATTCGGGTAACCCTCGGCCAGCTCGCGGGCGTAGCGCCAGTGAGTGGTGGCGCTACAACCATCCAGCAGCCCGGTCGCCGCCAGAACGAACACCCCGGAGCAGATCGACAGCAGCCGCGCACCGCGTTGGTGGGCCTGGCGCAGCGCTTCCAGCAACTTCGGCGGCGGCGCCTGCTCGCGGCTGCGCCAGCCGGGAATGATGATGGTCCGCGCCTGCTCCAGCAGCTCCAGGCCCCCGTCGGCCAGCACCTGGATCCCGCCCAGGGCACGCATCGGGCCGGGGTCCACGGCGGCGATGGTTTGCCGGTACCAGGGGAAATCGAACTCCGGCCGGGCCAGGCCGAAAATCTCCACGGCAATGCCGAACTCGAAGGTGCAAAGGCCGTCGTAGGCGAGAATCGCCACCAGTCCAGGGTGATTGTGCATTTGGCGGAAAGTTACCAGTCAGTGTCCGGGTCGCCACTTTAGCGTGGTGGGGCAGGGCCTATAAAGTCCTTCCCACCTTAATCGCAAGCTTCTGGAGACGCCCATGACCAGCCTGGTCCGCAGCACTGCCGCCGCCCCTTCGGCCATTGCCCTGATGCATTTTTGCAACCGCCTGACCTTTGAAACCGACTGTTCCGACGTCCACAGCAGCCAGGAGGCCGGTGAAGTGGATTTTGTCCTGGTGGATGTGCGTGGCCCCGAAGCCTTTGCCCGTGGCCATGTCCCCGGGGCGATCAATCTGCCCGGGCGCTTGCTCACCGCCGAACACCTGGCCGGTTATCCTCGCGACACCCTGTTCGTGGTGTATTGCGCCGGCCCTCACTGCAATGGCGCGAACAAGGCGGCGGTCAAGCTGGCGGCCCTGGAATACTCGGTCAAGGAGATGATCGGCGGTGTCACCGGCTGGCTCGATGAGGGCTTCCAGCTCAGTACCGGGCAACCGCGCCGCGAGGGAGCGGATCTGTCCTGCGCCTGCTGAAGGGCTGACTCCGCTGGTAGCGGCCTTGGGCTGCGGCTAGCGGGGATGTGTCGGTAAAAATGACCCGTTCTGAGGCGAACGTCGGGATTTTCAGGGGCAAACGCATCATGCCGGGGCGAGGGAGGAGGCAGAGGATCGCGGGCGCATATTTTTTATAAGTATTTGTCGCATAAACACAATTTGCATCCCGGGAGCCGCTCTAGACTGCTGGCCACTTCGATTTGCCCCCCAATCGAAACCAGCCAATAAAAGCCTCCGTCTCCTGGAGTTATAAATGAACAAGTTTGCGCTGTTCGGTGCCCTGGCACTGTCGCTGTTTTCCTTCACCGCTTCGGCCGACGAGGCCAAGCCGATCCGTATCGGTATCGAAGCCGGCTACCCGCCGTTCTCGATGAAGACCCCCGACGGCAAGCTCACCGGTTTCGATGTCGACCTGGGCAACGCCCTGTGCGAGCAGATGCAGGCCAAGTGCACCTGGGTCGAGCAGGAGTTCGACGGCCTGATCCCGGCGCTGAAAGTGAAGAAGATCGACGCCATCCTGTCGTCCATGACCATCACCGACGACCGCAAGAAGAACGTCGATTTCACCATCAAGTACTACCACACCCCGGCGCGCTTCGTGATGAAGGCCGGCACCAGCATCAAGGACCCGCTGACCGAGCTCAAGGGCAAGAAAGTCGGTGTGCTGCGGGCCAGTACCCATGACCGCTTCGCCACCGAAGTGCTGGTGCCGGCGGGCATCGACCTGGTGCGCTACGGCTCCCAGCAGGAAGCCAACCTGGACATGGTCTCCGGCCGCGTCGACGCGCTGCTGGCGGATTCGGTGAACCTCGACGATGGCTTCCTGAAAACCGACGCCGGCAAGGGCTTCGCCTTCGTGGGCCCTGAGTACAACGATCCGAAATACTTCGGCGGCGGTGCCGGCATTGCCGTGCGCAAGGGGGATCAGGAACTGGCCGGGAAATTCAACAAGGCCATCACCGAGATCCGTGCCAACGGCAAGTACAAGCAAGTGCAGGACAAGTACTTCGATTTCGACGTCTACGGCGAGTAAGCCCGGGCGTTGAAAAAGGTGGTTGCCGGGGGCCGGCAGCCACCTTTTTTGTGCGCCACTGTTTTATTCTGCGCCACGCCTTTTTCTGATCTCCGGAGTTGCCATGCAACGCATCGACCATTCCTTGCCCTGGGGCCACCTGGGCACCCAGCGCCAGCTCAGTGTGTTCCGCTTTGGCAGCGGCCCGCGCAAGGTGTACATCCAGGCCAGCCTGCACGCCGACGAACTGCCCGGCATGCGCACTGCCTGGGAGCTCAAGCAGCGCCTGGCGCAGCTGGAGAGCCAGGGGCGCCTGCAGGCTGTGGTCGAGCTGGTGCCGGTGGCCAATCCCATCGGCCTCGACCAGCAGGTGCAGGGCAGCCATCTGGGGCGTTTCGAGCTGGGCAGCGGCAAGAATTTCAATCGCGCCTTCGTCGAGCTCAGCGGCCCGGTGGGCGACTTGATCGGCAAGCAACTGGGGGGCGACGCCACGGCCAATATCGCCCTGATCCGCCGGGCCATGGTCCAGGTGCTGGATGAGCTGCCAGCGGCTGATTCGCAGCTGCAAGCCCTGCATCGCTTGCTGTTGCGCCATGCCTGCGACGCCGACATCACCCTCGACCTGCATTGCGATTTCGAAGCGGCGATCCACCTCTATGCCTTGCCCCAGCACTGGCCTCGCTGGCAGTCCCTGGCGGCGCGGCTCAAGGCCGGGGTGGCGCTGTTGTGCGAAGACTCCGGCGGCAGCTCTTTCGATGAATCCTGTTCCGCGCCCTGGCTGCGCCTGGCCCGGGACTTTCCGCGGGCGGCGATTCCCCCGGCAAACCTGGCCGCCACCCTGGAGCTGGGCAGCATGGGCGACACCCGGGTGCAGCAGGCCCGGGCCAACTGCGAAGCCATCCTGGGGTTTCTCGCCGAACAGGGGCTGATCAGCGGCGAGTGGCCGGCCGCTGCGCAGCAGTGCTGTGAAGGCATGCCCTTCGAAGGCACTCAGTACCTGTTCGCCCCCCACCATGGCGTGGTCAGTTTCCTGCGCGATGCCGGAGAGTGGGTGGAGCGTGGCGATGCGTTGTTCGAAGTGGTGGACCCCTTGAGCGATCGCGTCAGCACCGTGTGTGCCGGCACCAGCGGCGTGCTCTTTGCCCTGGACCGTGGGCGCTACACCCAGCCGGGCATCTGGCTCGCCAAGGTGGCCGGCCGCGAGGCGATTCGTGAAGGCAAGCTGATCAACGACTGAACCGCCACCGCAGGGGGCGATCGGGCGTTGGCTGGCCAGCGCAAGCTGCAGCGCGCCCACCCCTTGATCCGGCGTCACGCCCTGCGCCGGCCAGCCGGCTCCTATGACAGATGTGCCCATGCCCCGAGTGTCGCTGTGCATCCGCCTGCTGTTCGCCCTGTGTCTGCTGGCGGCGACGTTCAATCACCTGCGCGCCGCCTTCGAGCATGGCCTGCTCTGGGATTATGGCTACGGCGCCGCCACGCCCCTGGCCAGCCGGGCCTTCTGGGGCTCCCTGACGCTGTTCGATCCGCTGGCGGCGCTGCTGCTGTTGGTGCGCCCGCGCTGGGGCCTGCTGCTGACCCTGGCAATCATCCTGCTGGATGTGCTGCACAACAGCCTCTACGTGGCGGCCCATGGCCAGTGGCTGGAGACCTTCTACCTGTCCCAGGTGGGGTTTGCGCTGGCGGTGCTGCTGTGCTTGCCGCTGGCCTGGCGCGGGCTGGGCAGATGAACGCTCGGGACTGGCAGTGCTAGGCTCTGGCGACCCGTTTTTACCCCTTCAAGGAGCTACACATGATCCGCTACCTGGCGCTGTTGGCGCTGCTGGCCGCGCCTTGGGTGCAGGCCGCCGATGCACTGCACGATGACCTGCCGCTCAAGTACCTGGAGCAGGCCCCGGCCGAGCCGCGCAACCAGCCGCTGGTGATTTTCCTGCATGGCTACGGCAGCAACGAGGCCGACCTGTTCGGCCTTCGCCAGCGCCTGCCGGCGAGCTACACCTATGTGTCGGTGCGGGCACCGCAGACCCTGGAGGAGGGCAGCTACCAGTGGTTCCACCGCAAGGGCCAGGGCCCCTACGATGGTGTGACCAGCGAGCTGGCCAGCGGCGCCGAGCTGATCGGCCAGTTTGTCCGCGCGGCGCTGGCCAAGTACCAGACCCAGCCGGACAAGGTGGTGCTGGTGGGGTTCAGCCAGGGCGCGGTGATGGCCTATGAAGTGGGCCTGCGCCATCCGCAGTCGGTGCGGGGCATCGCCGCCTTGAGCGGGAAGATCCTGCCGGTGCTGGCAGCGCAGGTGAAGAACAACCCGAGCCTGCAGCGCCTGGGCATCTTCATCGGCCATGGCACCCTTGACCAGCGCCTGCCCTACAGCGATGCGGTGGATGCCCAGCGCTTGCTGCAGGGGTTGTCACTGCAACCGCAGTTCCATGCCTACCCGGGCCTGGGGCACAGCATCAGCGAAGCGGAGATCGACGACCTCAAGGGCTGGCTGCAGGGGCTCAACCCCTGAGCCGGCACGGGGTCTACTGACCGAGGATCTGCTTCATCAGCGCGGTGTGGCCGGCCTTGTCGGTGGCCCGGGAAATTATCTGGATCACCGCCATGCGTGTGCCGGAGCCGGCAATCAGGGTGGAGTTCAGGGTCAGGCCGCCGCCCATGGTGGCGGTGCTGTCGATCTGGCGCACGCCAAGGCCCTTGAGGGTCATGTTCTTTTCGCTTTGCTTGCTGAAATCCGGCAGCGCCGCGGCCTGTTGCGCGAGAAAGCCGCTGACCGCGTCATCGAGAAAGGCGGCGTCGTTGTCCTGGACCTTGGCCCCATGGGGAATGGTGTTCTGCGCCGCGATCACCACGGTACGGGTGGTGGCGTTGGAATACAGGGTGCCGCTGGCGCCCTCGGTGCCATTGGCCTCGCTGCCGGCCGGCAGTACCGAAGCGCTGAACCCCTTGGGCAGGGTGAAGGCGAGCTTGCCGTCGAGGACTGCGACCTTCTCCCCCGAGGCCTGCCTGGCCGCGGATTTGCTGGCGGCGACCGCGTTCAGCGCGCCCAGGCCCGCCACGGTAGCGAACACCAGGACCAGGGCTTTTCTAGCGAAAGATGACATGCGCAATCTCCGGGCAGTGATCAAAGGCGCGCATCATCCCACGGCCGTTGCGGCCTGCTCCACAAGGATTTTTCAGCGCGGCTCCGATGACGGCCAGCCAAGGCTTGTAGGAGCTGGCTGGCCAGCGAAAACTTCCGCCAGCCCGGTGCAAGACTCAAGGGCCCCTGTGCCGGCCAGCCGGCTCCTGCACAGTGGCTCGCAACAGCCGCTTGCTCAGCCCCAGGACCAGCATCGACGCTGCCAGCGCCACCGCGAAGGCGAGCATGCCCAGCGGGGGCAGGGCCAGTGCCAGGGCCAGGCAGAAGGCGGCGAAGGCGTACAGGCCGGTGGTCAGGGAGCGCAGCAGGACAGTGGTGAAGGCCACGCCACGACTCTGATGGGAGAACACCGCAAGGACGCTGCCAAGCACCGGGAACACCGCGAGCATGCCGCTCCAGCGTTCGCCAACGGTGCTGGCCAACAGGGTCACGGCCAGGGTCAGCAGGGCACCGGCGAGCATCCGGTAGGGCAGTTTGTCGGAGCGCGGCCCCGGGCTGGGGGGCAGTTCGCCCACCGGCGGAAACAGCCGTGGGGCCAGGAGCAGGGCGCTGGCGGCGCAGAGGCTGGAAAAACCCAGGGATGGCGGCACCTGGGCGATGACCGTGGCCAGCAAGGCCCACACCAGGGTCGCAATGGCCAGGGCCCCGGGCCAGGAGAAGCACTGAGCGGCATGGGTATAGGCGACGCTGAAGGCGATCATCGCGAACACCGCCGACAGGGCCGCCACCGCGGCATGGGTGGCGAACACCTGGCCCTGCTCCAGGGCCAGGAACAGCAGGATCGGCCCCACCACCACGGGAAACCCCGCCAGCCAGCCAGCGACATTCGGGCCCCAGCGCTTGCTCGCCAGGGAGATCAACCACAGAAATCCGGGAACGGTCAGCAGTTTCAACAGCAGCATGGGCGCACTCGGCGGATGAACGGTGCGCCACGCTAGCATCCAACGAAGCGATTGGCGCGTATCTGCAGGCAGGGAAGTGGTCGGGAGTGAAGTGCAGGGTCGTTTTTTCTTGTACAGATAAAAAGTATTGAATCGATTAAAGGTTTATTTGTACAAGTATTTGGGCTTAAAAGGCATTTTTAGCCGATAAAAATTGTACAAAAATTAATTTGTCGTATAGGTTTTTAAGGTGTGGGATGTGCTGATAGCTGCTCAGTTTTTCAAGGGGCGGCGGTCGCTGCCCACGCTTTTTGGGCTCCGAGGTCAGGCCCGGGTGGAACCGGGGCTGGGTCAGTTAGGTGGTCGACCACCTCGGAGGCCTTTTTTCCTTGGCACGTGCAAGGAATTGCCCGCCCTGCCAGCCTTTCGGAAGCCATGCGCCATGCACGATCCTCTCTCCCAGCACTTTCACGGCATTTTGCAGGGGTTGGGTGAAGACCCGACCCGCGAGGGCTTGCGGGACACCCCGCAGCGAGCCTCAAAAGCCTTGCGTTATCTGTGCCATGGTTACGAAACCAGCCTCGAAGAACTGGTCAACGGTGCGTTGTTCAGCTCCACCAGCGACGAGATGGTGATGGTCCAGAACATCGAGTTGTATTCCCTGTGCGAGCACCATTTGCTGCCGTTCATTGGTCAGGCTCATGTGGCTTACATCCCCACCGGCAAAGTGCTGGGCCTGTCCAAGGTGGCGCGGATCGTCGACATGTATGCGCGACGCCTGCAGATCCAGGAGACCCTCACGCGGCAGATTGCCGAGGCGATCCAGGAAGTGACCCGGGCGGCCGGGGTGGCGGTGGTCATCGAAGCGCGGCACATGTGCATGATGATGCGCGGGGTCGAGAAGCAGAACTCGCTGATGAACACCTCGGTAATGCTGGGGGCCTTTCGCGAGTCGGCCAGCACCCGCCAGGAGTTTCTTCAGCTGTTGCGCAGGCAGCCTTGAATGAAACGCAGGCGGCGAGTGGGCGTGGCCCGGTTGCTGTGGCTGCTGGTGCTGCTCAGCGCTACGGCCAGTGCTGGTTGGCAAGAGTCGTTGCCCAATGCGCGGCTGCTGGGCAGCGGTGAGTTCAGCTGGTTCGGCTTCAAGGTCTACACCGCGCGGCTCTGGGGCACGACGTTGCCATTGACGGCCGATCGCCCCTTCGCCCTGGAACTGACCTACCGACGCACGATCAGCCGCGGCGATCTGGTGCAGTCCAGCCTCGACGAGATCCAGCGCCTGTCCGGCAGCGCGGTGAGCCCGGCGCAACTCAAGGACTGGCAGGCGCAGATGCAGCGCGCCTTCGTCGATGTCGAACCGGGCCAGCGCATCACCGGGGTGTTCCTGCCCGGGCGCGGGGTGCAGTTCTTTGTCGACCAGCGCTTGCAGTACAGGGTCGAGGACGAAGCCTTCGCCCGAGCGTTTTTCGCCATCTGGCTCGACCCGCGCACGCGCAATCCGCAGTTGCGCGCACAACTGCTGGGCCAATAGCGGGCGCAGCACAGGAGATATTCCATGCTCAAGCAATACTTGCTAGTGCTGTGCCTCGGCCTGGTCGCATGCAGCGACACCGACGTCAAGCAGTACCGTGACCAGGAGCCCGAGCTGGAACTGCGGCAGTTCTTCAGTGGTCGTGTCGAGGCCTGGGGCCTGTTCCAGAAGCGCTCCGGCGAGGTGATCAAGCGCTTTCATGTGCAGATCGACAGCCGCAGCGAAGGCGAGAAATTCATCATGCACGAAGACTTCACCTACAGCGACGGCACCCGCCAGACCCGGGTCTGGACCCTGGTCCCCACGGGGCCCGGGCTGTGGCGCGGGACCGCCGATGATGTGGTCGGCGAGGCCCGGGGTGAGGTCGCCGGCAATGCCCTGCGCTGGCGCTACGTGCTCAACCTGCCGGTGGATGGCAAGACCTACCAGGTGCACTTCGACGACTGGATGTACCTGTTGGACGAAAACACCCTGGCCAATCGTTCCTACATGACCAAGTTCGGCTTCGAGCTCGGGCAGGTGACGCTGTTCTTCCGGCGTCAGCCCGGCTGATCGGGCCGGGTCGGGGCCTCAGGACGGGTCGTCGAGAAAGCGCCCCTGGTGATCCGGGCTCGGCAGTAAACAGACGTCGAGACGGCCGAACAACCGATAGCGATTGCGCGCAATAAGGTCGTAGACCCAATCCCGCAGCGGCCGGGGAACCCCGCGCAACAGCCGCAGCCAGCGCCAGGGCGCCGGCAGTTGCGCCATCAGGCGGATAAACGCATCGGAGCGCTGGGACAGCCGGCCTTCCTCGATCAGCAGCACGCTGTCGAACTGTTCGGTGGGCAGGCCGAACCAGGCCAGCAGCGCCTGGCCATGGGGCGATTGCACCGAGGCCAGCTTGATCCGCCGCTGGGTGTCGTGGCGGATGACGAAGCGCACCGAGGCATTGCACAGCTTGCACACGCCATCGAACAGCAGCACCCGGTCGCCGGGTTGCAGGAAAGGGGGCAGAGGTTCGGGGGGCGTCGCAGTGCTGTTCACAGGGCTACCTTGGGCCAGAAAATACTCACTGCCGAATGTTTCGGCGCAGGGCACAACCTGCGCAGCATACTCGCCTTGGCGGGGTAAATTCAGGCTTGGGTGCCCGCATTGAAACGTCTAAGCTGGGCCCCTGCGCCAATCCGCCTGGGAAATATCCGTGAAATTCAGCTTGCCGAAAATCGCCACCGCGCCCTTTTGCCCACCGGAGGTGGCGGGTTCCGTCGCCGTCGACCCCGGCGCTTCCCTGTGGCGCCGCCTGCTGCGCTTTGCCGGCCCCGGGCTGCTGATTTCCATCGGCTACATGGACCCCGGCAACTGGGCCACGGCCATCGAGGCCGGTTCGCGCTACGGCTACAACCTGCTGTTCGTGGTACTGCTGGCGAGCCTGGCGGGGATGGCGGTGCAGTGCCTGTGTTCCCGCCTGGGGATCGCCACCGGGCGCGACCTGGCCCAGCTCTGCCGCGAGCGCTACAGCACCCGTTCGGCGCGCACCCAGTGGCTGCTGGCAGAGGTTTCGATCATCGCCACCGACCTGGCCGAAGTGCTGGGCTGCGCCCTGGCGTTCCACCTGCTGCTGGGGGTGTCCCTGAGCACCGGGATCGTCATCACCGCCTTCGACACCCTGCTGGTGCTGGCCCTGCAGAACCGCGGCTTCCGCCGGCTGGAGGCGATCATGCTGGCGCTGGTGGCGACCATTGGCGTGTGCTTCTTCATCGAGCTGCTGCTGATCAAGCCCTACTGGCCGGACGTGGCCCGGGGCTTTGTACCCTCGCTCTCGGCCATCGGCGACGCCGCGCCGCTGTACCTGGCCATCGGCATCCTCGGCGCCACGGTCATGCCCCACAACCTCTACCTGCACACCTCCGTCGTGCAAACCCGGCTGGTGGGCAACGACCGCGCCAGCCGCGCCGACGCCATCAAGCTGGCGCGGATCGACACCATCGGCTCGCTGGCCCTGGCGCTGCTGGTGAACGCGGCGATCCTGATCCTCGCCGCCGCGGCCTTCCACAACACCGGCCACAGCGATGTGGTGGAGATCCAGGACGCCTACCACCTGCTCGACCCGCTGGTGGGCGGGGCCCTGGCCAGCGTGCTGTTCGGCGTGGCGCTGCTGGCTTCGGGGCAGAGCTCGACCTTCACCGGGACCATTGCCGGGCAAGTGATCATGGAGGGTTACCTGAACCTGCGGATTCCCTGCTGGCAGCGGCGCCTGATCACCCGTGGGCTGGCCCTGATCCCGGCGTTCATCGGCGTCTGGCTGCTGGGTGACGGCGCCGTGGGCCAGTTGCTGGTGCTGAGCCAGGTGGTGCTCAGCCTGCAACTGCCGTTCGCCCTGTACCCGCTGATCCGCATGACCAACGACCGGCGCCTGATGGGCGAGTTCGTCAACCGCTGGCCGACCCGGATCCTCGCCTGGAGCCTGTTCGCCATCATCAGCGCGGCCAATGCCTGGCTGATCCTGCAAATGGCCCTGTAGGAGCCGGCTTGCCGGCGAAGGGGCCCCTGGATCCTGCACAAGCCTTGCCGCCGCCTTCGCTGGCAAGCCAGCTCCTACGGGTGGATGAATGGCGCGCTCTTGTAGGAGCCGGCTTGCCGGCGAAGGGGCCCTTGGACTCTGCACAAGTCTTGCCGCTGCCTTCGCTGGCAAGCCAGCTCCTACGGGGTGGGGCGGCGGTCCCAGTAGGGCTCGGGGCCGAATTTCTCGACGAAGAAGTCGATCACCGTGCGCACTTTCACTGACAGCCGTCGGCTGCCGGGCCAGAGGGCGGCGATCTGTTGCGGTTCGAGGCTGGTGGCCACGTCGAAGTCTTCGAACAGCGCCACCAGCCGGCCCTGGTGCAGGGCTTCGCCAATCAGCCAGGAAGGGAACATCACCAGCCCCAGGCCCTGTTCGGCGGCCTGGGTCAGGGTGTCGGCGTGGTTGCCGGTCAGCGGGCCCTTGACGCTGTAGGGCGTCCAGTCTGCCCGGCCCTGGCGGAAGAACCAGCGCTGCTGGCCGGTCTCGCCCTTGTAGGCCAGGCACTGGTGCCGCTGCAGTTGCTCCGGATGCTGCGGGGTGCCGTGCCGGGCCAGGTACGCCGGGCTGGCCGCTACCCGGTAGCGCTGCGGGGCCAGCAGGCGCGCCTGCATCGAGGAGTCTTCCAGGGTGCCGATGCGAAACAGCAGGTCAGTGCCGTCCTGCAAGGGGTCGATGTAGCGGTCGGTCTGCTGGATATCCAGCTGCAGCTTCGGGTAGCGCCCGTGCAGTTCACCGAGCCAGGGCGACAGGTGGCGCTGGCCAAAGACCACCGGGGCGTTGATCCGCACCAGCCCGGCCGGCTCGTCTTGCTGTTCCTGCAACGCCTGTTCGGCTTCCTCCCACTGCGCCAGCACCCGCCGCGCGTGGTGCCCCAGCAGGCGCCCGGCCTCGGTGGGGCTGACGGCGCGGGTGTGGCGGTAGAGCAACTGCTGGCCCAGGGCCTGTTCCATCAGTTGGATCTGCCGTGAAATGGACGAGGGCGCCAGCCCCTCGCGGCGCGCCACGGCAGAAAAACTGCCCTGGTCGAGCACGGCGATAAACAGGCGCAGGGCCTTGAAACCGAGGTCGTTGAAGCCGTGCATGGGTCGATCCTGCTGTGCGTTTTGCGCAAAGGTGTTGTCGGCATGCTCCCATTTATCGCAAAGCTTGCGCAATCGATAATGCCGGCCATTCCTTGATGTCGAGCAGGTGTTGCATGTCCTCTGAAACCATAGAAGTACCGCTGCCCAACCCGGTGGCGAGCGCTGTACCCGCTGCCGGCTGGCAGCGTCTGATGCTGTTGCCGCTGGTGATCCTGGCGGGCATGGGCCTGTCGGTGGAGGCCGGTCTGCTGGGCCCGCTGGGGAGCCAGGTGGGCCATTTGTGGGCGACCCTGAGCATCTTCGGCGTGGGCACGGCGCTGCTGTTGCTGCTGCTGTTGTTCAGCGGCCCGCAGCCCGGCCCGGCCTTCAGCCAGTTGCCGCGCTGGCAGTTGCTGGGCGGGGTGCTGGGGCCGATCTACGTGGTGGTGCTGACGTTGGCCACGCCCCATATCGGCATTGCCATGACCATGATCGCGATCCTTTCCGGGCAGGTGGGCAAAAGCGTGCTGATCGACCATTTCGGCTGGTTCGGCAGCGCCCGCAAGCCGGTCAATGCCGAACGCTGGCTGGCCCTGGCGCTGATTGTGCTGGCCCTGATCCTGATTGCCCGAGGTTGAAGATGAATCTGTTTCTATTGCTGGTTGTGGTGGTGGCCGCCGGTGCGGTGCTGAGTGTGCAGGCGGCGATCAATGGCCGCCTGGGGGAAAGCGTCGGTGTGTTGCGCAGCAGCCTGCTGACCTTTGCCGTGGGTGCCCTGATCACCGGGCTGCTGATCGTGTTTTTCCAGCCGCCCCAGGCCATGAGCCTGCTGCAGGCGCCGAAATGGCAACTGACCGGTGCGCTGTTCGGCGTGGTCTACATGCTGGTGATGGTGGGAGCCGTGCCCCGGGTCGGCACTGCGGTGGCCACGGTGGCGGTGATTCTCGGGCAGTTGGGCATGGGCATGCTGATCGACAACTTCGGCTGGTTCGGCAACCCGGCCATCGAACTGTCGCCCAGCCGCCTGCTGGCGATGCTGTGCCTGACCCTGGCGCTGCTGTTCATGTACCGCAGCAGCGTGCGCCGCGCCTGAACCCGCTTCAATCGCCCTCCAGGCACGCGGCGCCAGCCAGTGCCACCTGGGCGTCTTCACCGGCCTTGACCCCGGAAACCCCCACCGCGCCGACCACCTGGCCGCCGACGCGGATCGGCACGCCGCCTTCCAGGGAGGTGAGCAGCGGCGCCGAGAGAAAGGCGCTGCGCCCGCCATTGACCATGTCCTCGTAGGCCTTGGTTTCGCGCCGGCCGAGGGCCGCGGTGCGGGCCTTTTCGGTGGCGATATAGGCACTGATCGGCGCGCAGCCGTCGAGGCGTTCCAGGGCCAGGGGATGGCCGCCGTCGTCGACCACGGCGATGCTCACCGCCCACCGGTGGCGCTGGGCCTCGGCGCGGGCGGCGGCGAGGATGCGGCGGGCTTCGTCTTGACCCAGTACGGCTTTGTGCTGCATGGCGAGCTCCAGGGGCGTGAGGTTCAGGGCAGGGCGGCTTCCAGCACTTCGATCCAGTGCCGTACCGGGGTCCGGCCGGCGCCGTCGAGGTGGCTCTGGCAGCCGATATTGGCGGTGGCAATGAGGTCCGGCTGGCCGCTTTCCAGGGCCTGCAGCTTGTCGTTCCGCAGTTGCCGCGCCAGCGCCGGCTGGGTCAGCGAATAGGTGCCCGCCGAACCGCAGCACAGGTGGCTGTCGGGCACCGCGGTGAGGTGAAAGCCCAGGCGTTGCAGCAGGCTTTCCACGGCGCCGCCGAGCTTCTGCGCGTGCTGCAGGGTGCAGGGGCAGTGGAAGGCCAGGCGCTGGTCGCTGTGGGCGCCGAGCTGTTCCAGGGGTTCGTCCCGCAGCACTTCCACCAGGTCCCGGGCCAGGGCACTGACGCGCTGGGCCTTGCTGCGGTAGGCCGGGTCATGGGCCAGCAGGTGCTGGTAATCCTTGATGAAGGCGCCGCAACCGCTGGCGGTCTGGACGATGGCTTCGGCCCCCAGTTGCAGGTGCGGCCACCAGGCGTCGATATTGCGCCGGGCGCGCTGCAGACCGGCTTGCTGGGCATCCAGGTGATAGTCCACCGCGCCACAGCAGCCGGCCTCGCTGACCGGTTGCACGCTGATGCCCAGGCGATCCAGGACCCGCGCTGCGGCGGCGTTGGTATTGGGTGACAGCCCCGGCTGCACGCAGCCTTCGAGCAGCAGCACGCGCCGTGCATGGCGCAGGGGCGGACGCGGTTTGGCGCTGGGCACCTGGCGCGGCAGCTTGTCCTGCAGGGCCTGGGGCAGCAGCGGGCGCAGGCGGCTGCCGCCATGGATCAGGGCCTTGAACAGCTGCGGGTTGGCGCTCAGCGCCCGCAGGCCGCGGCGCAACAATTGTTGGCCGGCGGGCCGGGGCAGGGCGGCATCCACCGCGGCGCGGCCGATGTCCAGCAGGTTGTGGTAGTCGACCCCGGAAGGGCAGGTGCTTTCGCAGTTGCGGCACGACAGGCAGCGGTCCAGGTGCTGCTGCGTCTGGGCGGTGGCCGGGGCGCCTTCGAGCACCTGCTTGATCAGGTAGATGCGCCCCCGCGGGCCGTCCAGCTCATCGCCCTGCAACTGGTAGGTGGGGCAGGTGGCGTTGCAGAAGCCGCAATGCACGCAACTGCGCAGGATGCGCTCGGCTTCGGCGGCCCGGGGCAGTTGCCGGGCCTCGGGGCTGAGGGTGGTCTGCATGGTCTAGAGCTCCGCGTAGAGTCGGCCGGGGTTGAAGATCCCTTGCGGGTCCAGTTGGGCCTTGAGGCGCTGGTGGTAGTGCAGCAGGGTCGGCGCCAGGGGCTGGAACGGGCTGTCCAGCAGGCCGTGGCTGTAGCAACTGGCGTGGCCGCCAACGGCGCTGACAACGGCGCGGATGTCGGCGGCCGTGGCATCGGTCTTCAGCCAGCGCTGGGCGCCGCCCCAGTCCAGCAGTTGTTCGCCGGGCAGGGGCAGCAGCGGGGTGTTGTGCGGCACCGACAGGCGCCACAGCGGCAGGCCGGGGTTGAAGAAGTCCAGTTGCTGCTCGTTGAGCTGGCTCCAGTAGCCCGGGTCCAGGGGCTCGCCGCCGAGCCGGTCATGGGCCGCCGCCACCGAGCCTTCACCGCCCTCCAGGCGCAGGTGCAGGCGTTCGCCGTCATGGCAGGCGGCGCTGATGGGCAAGGGCTGCTGGCCCCATTCGGCAAGCTGGGCGAGGGCCCGCTGGCGGTCCATTTCCAGGCTCAGGCTCATGCATTGCCGGGGCTTGGGCAGGACCTTCAGCGAGACCTCGGTGACCAGCCCCAGGCAGCCGTAGCTGCCGGCCATCAGCCGTGACAGGTCATAGCCGGCGACGTTCTTCATCACCTCGCCGCCAAACCGCAGGTGTTGGCCGCTGCCGCTGATGACCCGGGTGCCGAGGACGAAATCGCGCACCGCCCCGGCCCAGGGCCGGCGCGGCCCGGACAGGCCGCTGGCGAGCATGCCGCCCAGGGTCGCGCCCGCGCCGAAGGACGGCGGTTCGCAGGGCAGCATCTGCCCGGCGGCGTCCAGGGTGGCGTGCAGCTCGGCGAGCGGCGTACCGGCCCGGGCGCTGATCACCAGTTCCGTGGGGTCGTAGCTGACGATGCCGCGATGGCTGCGGGTATCGAGTATTTCCCCGGCACTCTCGCGGCCGAGAAAGGCCTTGCTGTTGGAGCCCTGGATGCGCAGCGCGGTGTCGCTCGCCAAGGCATCGCGCACCTGTTCCAGCAAGGTCTTGGCGGCGTCGAAATCGCTGGCCACGTTCATCAGAATCGCTCCAGTTCGGGGAAGGGCAGTTGCCCGTGGTGGATGTGCATGGCGCCAAATTCGGCGCAGCGGTGCAGGGTCGGGATGTTTTTCCCCGGGTTGAGCAGGCCGCTGGGGTCGAAGGCCGCCTTGATGGCGTGGAACAGGGTCAGCTCGTGGTGGTTGAACTGGGCGCACATCTGGTTGATTTTCTCCCGGCCCACCCCGTGTTCGCCGGTGATGCTGCCGCCCACCGCCACGCACAGTTCGAGGATCTTGCCCCCCAGGGCCTCGGCCCGCTCAAGCTCGCCGGGCTGGTTGGCGTCGAACAGGATCAAGGGGTGCATGTTGCCGTCGCCGGCATGGAACACGTTGGCCACCTGCAGTTGGTGTTCGTCGGCCAGGCGGGCGATGCCCCGCAGCACCCCCGGCAGCTCGCGGCGGGGAATGGTGCCGTCCATGCAGTAGTAGTCCGGGGACAAGCGCCCCACCGCCGGGAAGGCGTTCTTGCGCCCGGCCCAGAAACGCACGCGCTCGGCCTCGTCCCGGGCCAGGCGCACCTCGCTGGCGCCGGCCCGTTCCAGCACCTGGCGCACCCGCTCGCAATCGTCGTGGACATCGGCTTCCACGCCGTCCAGCTCGCACAGCAGGATGGCCTCGGCGTCCACCGGGTAGCCGGCATGGATGAAGTCCTCGGCGGCGCGGATCGCCAGGTTGTCCATCATCTCCAGGCCGCCGGGGATGATGCCCGCGGCAATGATGTCGGCCACGGCGCGGCCGGCGGCTTCCACCGAGTCGAAGGCCGCCAGCAGCACCTTGGCGATCTGCGGCTTGGGCAGTAGCTTGACCGTGACTTCGGTGATCACCCCCAGCAGGCCTTCGGAGCCGGTGAACAGCGCCAGCAGGTCGAAGCCCGGCGCGTCCAGGGCCTCGCTGCCCAGGGTCAGGGGCTGGCCTTCGACGCTGAGCATCTGGACCTTGAGCAGGTTGTGCACGGTCAGGCCGTATTTCAGACAATGCACGCCGCCGGCGTTTTCCGCGACATTGCCGCCAATCGAACAGGCGATCTGCGAAGAGGGGTCGGGGGCGTAGTACAGGCCCCAAGGCGCGGCGGCCTGGGAGATCGCCAGGTTGCGCACCCCGGGCTGGAGCCGGGCGCAACGGGCGGCGGGGTCGATCTGGAGGATTTCCTTGAAGCGCGCCATCACCAGCAGCAGGCCCTTTTCCAGGGGCAGGGCGCCACCGGACAGGCCCGTGCCGGCGCCCCGGGCCACCACCGGCACCCGGTGGGCGTGGCAGATCTGCAGGATGCGCTGCACCTGGTCCAGGTGCCGGGGCAGGGCCACCAGCATCGGCGTGCTGCGGTAGGCGCTCAGGCCATCGCATTCGTAGGGTTTGAGCTGTTGCTCCTGGTCCAGCAGCTCCAGCTCCGGTAGCTGCTGGCGCAGGGCCTGGATCAGGGCCTGGCGGTCGACGTCGGGCAGGGCGCCATCGAGGCGTTCGTCGTAGAGAATCGTCATGGCGGCTAAGGACCTTGTGTGGTTTTTATCAGGTCGCGAATGCTGTACGGCTGCCTTGCATGATTGGCCCGGCGGGCTTTAGTGTCCATGTGCGTTGGCAGTGGTCGAACCACTTTGTTTTCCAGGGCAGGCCGGGGTTTTTCCGAAAGATCAGGTTTTTCAAAAGCTTGGCGGGCGCGCAGGAATAGCCGGACAAATGGCACAGGGCTGGTCATACCAGTGGGAGGAAGCATGCAGGACACGCAAGCGGGGCGTCGGCCCCAGGTGGCGGACCTGGTCTGCGCACGGATCGAGCGGCTGATCGTCGACGGGGTATTCAAGACCGGCCAGTTGCTGCCCTCGGAACGGCGCCTGACGGCCAAGCTCGGGGTTTCGCGCACGGCCCTGCGCGAGGGCCTGAAACTGCTGCGGGCGCGGGGCATCATCGACACTCGACAGGGCCGCGGCTCCCAGGTGGCGCAACTGTCGGCCCCGGCGGCGCAGTCGCCGCTGATGCATCTGTTCAGCTCCCAGCCCCGCACCCTCTACGACCTGCTGGAAGTGCGCAGCCTGCTTGAAGGCGAGTCGGCGCGGCTGGCGGCCCTGCGCGGCACCGAAGCGGATTTCGTGCTGATCGAGCGCGCCTACCAGGCCCTGCTGCAGGCCCATGAACAGGCCCTGGAGCCCGCCGCCCTGGCGCGCCTGGACCACGCCTTTCACCTGGCGATCTGCGAGGCCTCGCACAACCCGGTGCTGGTGCAGACCCTGGGCTCGCTCACCGACCTGCTGCTGAACTCGGTGTTCGCCTCGGTCAACAACCTCTATCACCGCCCGGCGCCCAAGCGCCAGATCGACCGCCAGCATGCGCGGCTGTACAACGCAGTCACCGGGCGCCTGCCGGAACAGGCGCGCAAGGCGGCGGTGGCGCATATCCAGGGCATTGCCCGCAACCTCAGGGACATCGAGGACGAAGAACAGCGGCTGGTGCGCGCTACCTTGCGTTTGCAGGGCTGGGAGTGAGGGGCCGACCATCAGTCGCGTGCGCCCTGGCCGGGCGGTGCCTTGGCCTAACCTGTGGGGACTCGGCCCGAGCGGGGCGCTCGGTGAAGCACCCGCCCAAAGGCCCGAGCCTTGAACCCTAGGAGCCATGCCATGTCCACGCAAACCTGTGCCTGCCCGGCCTGCACCTGCAAGCTGGGCGCCCATGCCATCGTCCGTCACGGCAAGCACTACTGCTGCCAGGCGTGCGCCGACCATCATGCCCACGGCGAGCCTTGCGCTTCCACCGAAGGCTGCAAATGCGCCAAGGGCGCCCACGGCTGAGAGGGGATCGGCGGGTGGGGCCGTGCGGCTCCACCCGCGTTGCTGCGTCCTAGACCGAAGGGCGCCAGGTGACGTTTTCGATACCGAACTTTTCGGCCATGGGCTTGCTGGTCTTCTTCACCCGTTCGCGGCCGAAACGTCCTATCCGACCCACTCCAGCGTCGCAACTGGCCCAGTGCCAGGCCTCGGCGTTGTCCATCTTTTCCTGGCGGATGATGAAGGACTTGGGGGCGCCGTGGAGGGTGTATTCGATGACGAAAAGTTTTGCGTTGTTCATAAAGCCTTTGTTCCTCCCTGTGATCTTTTAGTGATCCTGGCGCGGCGGAAAAATTCACTCTGATTGTCCGTCCGGGCTACCGACGGTCATGGGCCGCCAGCCGCTCTATCCGAATGGATTCCCGAGCGGCGCCCAGGCCTTCATCCGGATGGGCGCGGTAGCGGTTGGCGGCGCCCCGGGGGGCTGGTTACCATGGGCGCCCGCCGACCTGCTGCGACCTTGCCATGGCCCTAGCCGCACCCCCCGACCTCAGCGACCCCGCGATCCCGGTGCAACCCCTGGCCCGCACCTATCCGCGGGGCTTGTTCATCGAGCCCCATGAACACGATTGGGGCCAGTTGCTCTACGCCATGAGCGGGGTGATGTGGGTCGAGACGCCCCATGAAGCCCTGGTGGTGCCGCCCCAGCGCGCGGTGTGGTTGCCGCCGGGGGTGAGCCACGGGATTCGCGTGGTCAGCGACCTGCAGATGCGCAACATCTACCTGCGCCCGTCCCTGGCGGCGACCCTGGACCCCAGCGTCCAGGTGCTGCAGGTGGACAACCTGCTGCGCGAATTGATCGTGCGCCTGGTGGAACTTGACCCGCCGCAGCCGGAGTATTACGAGGCGCTGGTGGGGCTGGCCCTGCTGGAACTGCGCCGGGCTCGTCGCTCGCAATTGAAGATAGCCCTGCCGGACGCCTCCGACCGGCGCCTGGGCAGCCTGTGCCAGGCGGTGATGGCGGCGCCGTCCCTGGCCATCTCCTTTGAACAGCACGCCGATGCGGCGGGGGCCAGCGTGCGCACCCTGGCACGGCTGTTCAAGGAGCAGTTGGGCGTGGGCTTTGCCGAATGGCGGCGCCAGGTGCAACTGGCCACCGCTGCCGCGGAGCTGATCCAGGGTGTACCGGTGAGCCGCATTGCCCGGGAGCTGGGTTATTCCCCCAGCAGCTTCAGCGACATGTTCCGCCGGGAACTGGGTGTCGCGCCTTCCCAGTACGCCAGCGCCAGCCAGGTGTAGCCGCTGCCGCAGGCTCGGGCCGCGTTCGGACGAACGGCTCCGCAGGAGACGCGGCAATCTCAAAGCCGCCATAGGTTCGTCGGGATATCGCCAAGCAAGGCCCTTCGGTCCTTTTCGCAGCTTCGCAGGCTCAGCAGCGGCTACAGGGAGTGCCTGGCGTCGTGTAGCCGCTGCCGCAGGCTCGGGCCGCGTTCGGACGAACGCTCTGGGCGGCACTCCGTCGCAGGAGACGTGAAGATCCGGAGAGCGCCGGATGTGCATCAGGCGGACGCCAGCCGAGCGACCGCCAGGGTTTCGGCCTTGGCCGAAATCCTGAAGCACTTGGCCGATGCCGCGGGACCGTGCCACCTAGACTGTGCCGCACACGCCACTTCACCCCGGCATGAGCCGCACGGCCTCTGGAGCGCAGCATGAACTACCTGATTTCCCTGGCCGCCGGCCTGTTGGTCGGCCTGCTTTACGGCGCCTTGCAGGTGCGTTCTCCGGCGCCACCGGCAATTGCCCTGGTTGGCCTCTTGGGCATGCTCGGCGGTGAGCAGTTGTGGCCCCTGGGGCGCCAGTTGCTCGGCAGCTGGCTGTCCTGAACACGCATTTTTTCTTTCCCCCCGACTCATGGAACCGACGATGAAAGCACTGCAATTTTCCGCCACCGGCGACCTCGCGGCCCTGCACGTAGTGGACCTGCCCACCCCGGTACCGGGTGCTGGCCAGGTGCTGGTGCGCATCAAGGCCGCGGGCCTCAACCCCAGTGATGTGAAGAACGTCCTCGGGCGCTTTCCCTACACCACACTGCCGCGGGTGCCCGGGCGGGACTTTGCCGGGGTGGTGGAGCAGGGGCCGGCGCAACTGCTGGGCCAGGAAGTCTGGGGCACCGGCAAGGAGCTGGGCTTCTTCGCCGACGGCAGCCATGCCCAGTACGTGGTGCTGTCCGCCCAGGGCGTGGCCCGCAAGCCACGGCACCTGAGCTTTGCCCAGGCCGCAAGCCTCGGGGTGCCCTACACCACGGCCTGGGATGCCCTGGAGCGCAGTGGCGTAGCCCGTGACACCCGGCTGCTGGTGATCGGCGGCGGCGCGGTGGCCTCGGCGGCCCTGGCCCTGGCCAAGGTGCGCGGCGCCCGGGTGCTGGCGGCGGCGCGCCGGGTGGAGCAGGTCCAGGCGCTTGAAGCCCAGGGCTACCCGACCTTGCACCTGCAACAGCCGGAAACCCTGGCGGCCCAGGTGGCCGAAGTCTATGCCGGCGGTGCCGAGGTGATCTTCGACACCACCGGCTTCTGGCTGCCGGCCTCGGTGCCGGCCCTGGCCACCTTTGGCCGCATCGCCATCATCGCCGCCCCGGTGGACGGCCATGTGCAACTGCCGGCCCTGGCGCTGTACCGCAAGGGTGGCTCGGTGGTGGGGATCAACTCGCTGTTGTATGGCGTAGAAGCTTGCGCGGCGATGCTGGAGCAGTTCGGCCGCTATTTCGATGAAGGCCTGCTGCCGCTGCCGGAAGGCCTGGTGGAATCGCCGCTGGAGCGGGGGCTGGAGCGTTATGCCGAAGTGAACCAGGGGCGCGGCGAAAAAATCATCCTCATCCCCTGAGCGCAGCAGCCATCCCTGCGTAGGAGCCCGCTTGCTGGCGAAGGGGCCCAGAGATCGCCTTCGCCGGCAAGCCGGCTCCTACGGGGGATGCGTGCGCTGTGTGTCCTGTGTAGGAGCCAGCTTGCTGGCGAATAGGCCCTTGAGATCGCTTTCGCCGGCAAGCCGGCTCCTACGGGGGATGCGCGCGCTGTGTGTCCTGTGTAGGAGCCAGCTTGCTGGCGAAGAGGGCCTTGAGACCTCCATCGCCGGCAAGCGGAACGCCGCCTGGCCGCTCCCGGGAGAGAAATCAGGTCTCGGGCACGCCCTTTTCCCAGGCCGACCAGTTGCCGAGGATGTCCTGCACCAGCGGATTGCCCGCCCGGTAGAGGTTTTCCAGGGCCGGGACAAAGCCGCCCTGGTCGGCGTACTTGAGCAGGTTGTCCACTTCGCTGGCCCCTGGGGCCGGGCGGTCGAAGTCGGAACCGGCGCGCACCACCGCCAGGCGCTGGATGTCCAGCAGGCCCTCGCGGCTGGCCCGCAGCAAGGCTTCGTAGGTGGAGTTGTCTTCCTGCTGGGTGGTGCAATAGGTGCCTTTGTTGTCGGTCAGCAAGCGGGTCCAGACCTCCGCCCGTTCGCTCAGGCGGGTGCCGGAAAACCAGGTGTTGCCCGCCAGGGTGTCGCAGCGGGTCACCACCGGTGGTTGGTTGGCCGGGGCCTTGGGGTATTTCAGGCGCCAGGCCGCCGACTCCTTGCTCTCGCTCAGGGCCACGTTGCGGCTCAGGGCGAAGGCCTTGGCCTGGAGCTTGGGGTTCAGCTCGAAGACTTCGGTCTTGTAGTCCAGGGGCGGTTTTTCGTTGGGCCCCTTGGTGTTGATCCCCAGGTAGCCGGTGGGCCAGCCCTCGGGCGCATCCCGGGAGTCGATTTCCCACTGGGTGCCGAACTCCACCAGGTAATGGGCCCAGGCGGCGGTGCCGATGGTGCCGTGCTGGGGGCTGATGCCGGCGATCCCGGCAATCAGGAAATAGCTCTTGCGCAGGTCGAATTTGGGCGACAGCGCCAGGGCCAGGGTCGACGCCGCGGCATTGGTCTGGCCCATGCCCGTGGTCAACAGGCACACGTCCTGGTCGTTGCAGCGAATCACCGGATACTCCGCCGCCAGCCCCGGCACGCGGATCTCGCGCTTGAGCTCCAGGCGCTCGATCCAGTGCTGCGCTTCCGGCGCGAACATGCTGATCAGCACCACCTTGGGCTTGATCGGTGCCTCACTGGCCCAGGCGCCGCTAGCCACCAGTGCACTCAAGCCCATTGCCCACGAAACCTTTTGAATCCCACGCATACAACCTCCATGACTGCCGTTAACCGGCGCTTATCCTGCCTGATCCAGGTTGCAACTCATCGCAACCGTTCTTGTCTTGCCGCTGCTTTAAAACTGATAGCCAACCCCGGCGTAATAGCCCCAGCCATTGGAGCGGGCGCGGAACTCGCCGTCGCCGAAATTCAGCACGCTGCCATCCTCCCAGTTGCCGCCGTTGTGGAAGTAGCGGCCCACCAGGGTGAAGCGCAGGTGGGTGAAGGAATAGAGCAGCACGTTGGTGGCCACCGTGGCATTGGCGGTGCGGGCCGGGTTGTCCTTGTGCAGGTCGGAGCCGAAATCGAAATTGGTGAAGCCGATGTAGGTCAGCGAGGCGCCGTTGCTGAAGCTGTCGATGGGCACGATGTATTTCAGCTGGGCGCGGTAGCCGTCCCAGGAGTATTCGTTGCTGGCGCCGTAGTTTTCCCACTGGTAGCGGCCGTAGAAGTTGGCCGAGAGGTTGACCCGCGAATGGGTGTCGATGTCGGTGCCCAGGCCGCTGTACAGGGTGTTGGCGCGGTTGGCGGTGCGGCTGCCGTGGTCGTAGATCCAGTCGAAGGCCACGTACCACTCCTTGAACGGGCCGATGGCCAGGCTGCGGCCGGCCAGGTAGTCGATGGAGATTCGCGGCTCGTGCTCCATGAACAGCGGCGAGCCGTGGTCCCAGATGCCCTTGTCGTGGCTGTTGCCGATGTCGAGGATCTTCGGCAGGTCGATGTAGCCGTACAGCTCGAAGGGGCCCTTGCGCCCGAAGTATTCGTATTCCAGGTAGATGTCGTCTGCCGGGCGCGGGCCGAAGCTGATGTCCTTGCTGCCGATGAGCATCAGGTCCTGGTTGTACCAGTCGGAGAGGTAGGCGCCCTGTTTGGCCGGTTGCACATCGGCGCTCAGGCTTTCGCCCTGGGCCGAGTCGTCCGCCGGGGCGGCGGGGGGCTGGGCGAAGGCGCTGGGTAGACCCGTAACGCCGGCCAGCCACAACGAAACAGCCAGGGTACGGCAGGACGCATGGCGTCGCAGAGGGTTGAGCATGGAAAGTCCCTGTTCTTGCAGTGTGAAGTCCCTTGTGCTCGACACTTCGAAAGAAGGCGGCGAACACCCACGAAATTACAAATCGCAAACGTTTGCATATGGCGTACCAACTTGAAACGGCGGCTTGCGACAAAGGCGTGAATGGCCGCGGGATTGGCGCTTGGGGCGGGGTGCGTGCCGATGGCGGGGAGGGCCGGGCGCTGCAGGCCTGGGCAATGCCCGCCCCCCAGGCCCGGCGCTGGTGCAGGCGCGTAATGCTAGAGTGCGCCACTTACCCGCCACCACCTCGGGAGTGACCATGGAGCTGTCCGACCACCTGCTGATGCTTGAACGCCAGCTGCAACAGGCCGAAGTGCGTGCCGATCGCCAGGCGCTGGAGGCCTTGCTGGCCGAGGACTTTCTTGAGTTTGGCGCCAGCGGCGGGCGCTGGGACAAGGCCCAGGTGCTGGCCAGCCTGCCGCAGCAGGTGTTCATCGAACGGCGCATCAGCGAGTTCGCCGTGCAGTGCCTGGGGGCCGACCTGGCCCAGGCCACCTACCTGTGCCATAACGCCGCAGCGCCCGGGCGGGCGGCCAGCAGTGCCTGGCGCAGCTCGCTGTGGCGCTGCCAGGAGGGGCGCTGGCAGATGCTGTTCCATCAGGGCACGCCGCGGCCAAGTGCCTGAGGGCTCTGCTAGAATCCCGGTCCCAGACTTGACGAGGTGCCCCATGAGCGAGCCGATTCGCCTGACCCAGTACAGCCACGGAGCCGGTTGCGGCTGCAAGATTTCGCCCCAGGTACTGGAGGTGATCCTGGCCGGCAGCGGGGCGCAGAACCTCGACCCCAAGCTCTGGGTCGGCAATGCCTCGCGCGATGACGCGGCGGTGTACGCCATCGATGAAGAGCGCGGCGTGGTCTCCACCACCGACTTCTTCATGCCCATCGTCGACGACCCCTTCGACTTCGGCCGCATCGCCGCCACCAACGCCATCAGCGACATCTACGCCATGGGCGGCGACCCGCTGATGGCGATTGCCATTCTCGGCTGGCCGGTGAACGTGCTGGCCCCGGAAATCGCCCGGGAGGTGATCCGCGGCGGCCGCGCCGTATGCGACGCCGCGGGCATTCCTCTTGCGGGCGGGCACTCCATCGATGCGCCGGAGCCGATCTTCGGCCTGGCGGTCACCGGGCTGGTGGAAAAGCGCTTCATGAAGCGCAACGACACCGCCACCGCCGGTTGCCTGCTGTACCTGACCAAGCCCCTGGGGATCGGCGTGCTTACCACCGCCGAGAAAAAGGGCAAGCTGCGCAGCGCCGACATCGGCCTGGCCCGGGACTGGATGTGCACCCTGAACAAGCCCGGCAGCCGTTTCGGCAAGCTCGAAGGGGTGACCGCGATGACCGACGTCACCGGTTTCGGCCTGCTCGGGCACCTGGTGGAAATGGCCGACGGCAGTGGCCTGACCGCGCGCATTCACTACGACCGCGTACCGCGCCTGCCGGGGGTCGAATACTACCTGGACCAGGGCTGTGTGCCCGGTGGCACCTTGCGCAACTACAGCAGCTACGCCGACAAGGTCGGGCGAGTGCAGGAACTGCACAAGCGCGTGCTCTGCGACCCGCAGACCAGTGGCGGGCTGCTGGTGGCGGTAACCCCGCAAGGCAATGCCGAATTCCTGGCCCTGGCGGCGGAACTGGGCCTGGAACTGGCGCCGATTGGCGAGCTGGTGGAGCGACAGAGCCACGCGGTCGAGGTGTTCTGATGTCTCTGGACTGCACCGACTACCGCGAGATCTTCCTCAACGACCGGCCGATGATGGACACCCGCGCGCCGATCGAATTCACCAAGGGCGCCTTTCCCGGGGTGCTCAACCTGCCCCTGATGACCGACCAGGAGCGCCAACGGGTCGGCACCTGCTACAAGCAGCAGGGCCAGCAGGCGGCGATTGTCCTGGGCCATCAGTTGGTGTCCGGCGCGATCAAGGAACAGCGCATCCAGGCCTGGGCGGATTTTGCCCGGGCCCATCCCGACGGCCTGCTGTACTGCTTTCGCGGTGGGCTGCGCTCGCAGATCGTCCAGCAGTGGCTCAGGGAAGCGGGCATTGACTACCCGCGGGTTGGTGGCGGTTACAAGGCCATGCGTACCTTCCTTCTGGACACCACCGAACAGGCCCTGCAGCAGTGCGATTTCGTCCTCCTGGGGGGCATGACCGGCACCGGCAAGACCCAAGTGCTGGGCCAGTTGGACAACGCCCTGGACCTGGAAGGCCACGCCAACCACCGCGGCTCCAGCTTCGGCCGCCGCGCCACCGGCCAGCCGAGCAACATCGACTTCGAAAATCGCCTGGCGGTGGACCTGCTGAAAAAGCGTGAGCGCGGCGTGCAGAGCTTTGTCCTGGAAGACGAGAACCGCATGATCGGCAGTTGCGCCTTGCCGCTGCCGCTGTACCAGAGCATGCAGGGCTTGCCCATGGTCTGGCTGGAGGACAGCCTGGCCAACCGGGTGCAAAGGATCCTCGACGACTACGTGGTCAACCTCTGCGCCGAGTTTGTGGCGGTGCATGGCGAACAGGGCTTCGCGCTGTTCGCCGAGCGCCTGCTGGAAAGCCTGAACAAGATCCACAAGCGCCTCGGTGGCGAGCGTCACCAGCGCCTGTTCCTGCTGATGGAAGCCGCGCTGGCGGAACAGGCCCGCAGCGGCGACGTGGAACGGCACCGGGCCTGGATCGAAGGCTTGCTGGGTGAATACTACGACCCGATGTACGCCTTCCAGCGCGAGAGCAAGGGCGCGCGGATCGAGTTCAGCGGCGAGCACGGCGCCGTGCTCGATTACCTGCGCCAGCGCTCACCGCGCTGATTCGTTCGCCGGCAAGCCGGCTCCTACAGGGCAGCTCCCACCAACCGTAGGAGCTGGCTTGCCAGCGAAGGGGCCCGCGAGATCGCCTTCGCCGGCAAGCCGGCTCCTACATGGGCAGCTCCCCACCGACCGTAGGAGCTGGCTTGCCAGCGAAAGGGCCCTCCAGCCCTACAACAACGCCGCACCAATCAACCCGCAGACAATCCCCACCAGCATGGTCAGCACGGCCACGGTCACCAGCACCCGGGTATCGAAATCCTTGCGCAGCATCAGCAGCGACGGCAGGCTGATGCTCGGCAGGGTCATCAGCAGGGCCACCGCCGGCCCGGTGCCCAGGCCCAGGGTCATCATGGTCTGGACGATGGGAATCTCTGCCGCCGTGGGGATCACGAACAGGGTCCCGGCGATCGCCAGCGGCACCAGCCACCACAGGCTGTCACCCATGGCACCGTCGATATGCGGAAACAGCCAGACCCGCGCCGCGCCCAGCACCAGTACCGCCAGTACGTAGATCGGAATGGTGCTCCAGAACAGTTGCCACAGGGTTTTGCCCCAGCGGCTGAGGAACGGCTGGTCGTTCACCGTGCTGGCTTCCACCACCGCATCCACCGCGGCTTCGGGCAGTTGCTCGGGGCCGGCGACACGCTGCGCCACCAGGGACACGCCCAACACCAGGACAATGCCCGCCACCAGGCGCAGGGCGGAAAAGCCCCAGCCCAGGACAAAGCCCATGAACACCAGGGTCGCCGGGTTGAGCACCGGGTTGGCGATCCAGAACGCCAGGGCCGCACCCACCGAAACCTTCTGCCGGCGCAGGCCAGCAGCCACCGGCGCGGCGCAGCAGGAACACATCATGCCCGGCAGGGCGAACAGCCCGCCGCGCAGGGTCGAGCCGAAGCCGGCACGACCGAACAGGCGCAGCAGCCAATCCCGGGGAATCAGCACCTGCAGCAGGGAACCCAGGATCACCGCCAGCACCGCAGCCTTCCAGATGGCCAGGAAGTACACCTGGGAATAGGCCAGGGCGGCGCTCCAGGGCGAGCTCTGCTGATCGTTGAGGATCGAGGCGCCGATGCTGTGGCTGTCGGCGGCGACAAAGGCCTTGAGGTAGTAGGGCGACCACTTCACGTAATACAGGCCGATGGCGGCGACCAGCAGGAACAGCAGGGGTTTGCACCAGAACGCCCAGCCGCGGTTGGGCTGGGTGGAGGCGAGGTTGGACATGAAAGGTATTCCGCACGAGGACAATAAGCGCGAATTGTAGCCGCTGGCGCCGGCGCGCTGCGAACCGATCTCGTCCGGCCTTGCCTGGCGATCCCCCGTCGGGAGCTCATCGGCCTTGAGAACGCCGCGTCCCTACGGGCCGTTCGTCCGAACGCGGCCCGAGCCTGTGGCAGCGGCTACACAAAACCTTGATCGGCACTGGCCCTGTAGCCGCTGCCGAGCGTCAGCGAGGCTGCGCAAAGGCCCGCAGGGCCTTGCCTGGCGATCTCCCGTCGGAGCGCTGTCGGGCTTGAGAACGCTGCGTCCCTACGGGCCGTTCGTCCGAACGCGGCCCGAGCCTGCGGCAGCGGCTACACCAATCTTGGATCGGCACTGGCCCTGTAGCCGCTGCCGAGCGTCAGCGAGGCTGCGCAAAGGCCCGCAGGGCCTTGCCTGGCGATCC
>NZ_JBXAJB010000009.1:0-42953 GCF_058796855.1 Pseudomonas sp. GW823-FHT03E05 | reverse complement strand
TGATCGGCACTGGCCCTGTAGCCGCTGCCGAGCGTCAGCGAGGCTGCGCAAAGGCCCGCAGGGCCTTGCCTGGCGATCCTCCGTCGGAGCGCTGTCGGCCTTGAGAGCGCCGCGCCCCTTCGGGTCATTCGTCCGAACGCGGCCCGAGCCTGCGGCAGCGGCTACAGGAGAGCGATTTTCAGAGGGTGCGAATCGAGGTGCGGATGGCCCTGGCGCATTCGATCACCGAGGGCGCGAGCTTGCGTTCGGCTTCTTCCAGGGTCCAGCGGCTGCTGGGCACCACCACGTGCACCGCGGCCACCGGCAAGCCCTTGCCGTCGAGGATGGGCGCGGCTATCGCCATGTCGCCCAGGAACAGTTCTTCCGGGTTCAGGGCATAGCCGCGGCGCTGGGTGGCGTCGATCTCGCGCTGGATCTCGTCCAGGTCGGTGCGGGTGTGTCGGGTGTGGGCCTTGCGCTCGCTGGCTTCGAGAATCTGGGTGGCCTCGGCGGCGGGCAGGGCGCTGAGGTAGGCGCGGCCCGAGCCGGTGCAGTACATCGGGATACGACTGCCGATGGGCATGTGGATGGGGATGAACTTGGGCGCCACGAATCGCGCTACATAGACCATGTCCAGGCCATCGGGCTCGGTGAGGTTGGTGGTTTCCCCGGTGACCTGGGCCAGCTCGGCGAGGAAGGGGTTGGCCACGTCCACCAGGGTGTCGGCTGCCAGGTAGTTGTAGCCGATCTCCATCACCCGCGGGGTCAGCTGGAAGCGCTTGGTCTGCGGGTGCTTACGCACGTAGCCCAGCTGTTCCAGGGTGTGGATCATGCGCTGCGCCGAGCTTTTGTTGATGTCGGCGGCCGTGGCGATTTCCGCCAGGTTCATGGTCCGTTGCGCGGCGTTGAAGGCCCGCAGCACCGCCAGGCCCTTCTCCAGTGACTGGTTGAAAAGGGAGTTGTTGTTATCGCTCATGACCAGTCCTTTCAGGTTATTTTGTGTTTTGAATATCGATATTCGATATTTATAAATCTCTTTACGATTTTTGTAAATTGTTTATAGTCGGGTTCATGCCTCCTGCCTTCCACAACAGAGGCTATCCATCACGGACTTCAAACAATAAAACCGTCCAATGGGAGATTCGCCATGCACACCCGCACTCGCGTCCTTGCACCCGCTGTTTTCGCATTCTGTTGCGCCCTTGGCCTGGGCCTTTCGGCGTCGGCCCAGGCCGAGCCGCTGTACAAGGTCGGGGCCACCGCCACCGGCATTCCCTTCACCTTCCTTGACGTCAAGAGCCAGAGCATCGAGGGCATGATGATCGATGCCGCCCGGGCCGTGGGCAAGGCCGGCGGTTTCGCCGTGGACATCCAGCAGACCACCTTCGCCGCGCTGATCCCGTCTCTGACCTCGAACAAGATCGACATCATCTCCGCCGCCATGCTGCGCACCCCGGTGCGCGAGAAAGTGGTGCAGTACTCCGACCCGGTGTTCAGCTATGGCGAGGGCCTGATCGTCAAGGCCGACGACGCCAGCGACTACCGCCGCATGGAGGACCTGGCCGGGGAAACCGTCGGCGCCCAGGTCGGCACGGTGTTTATCGACGAGTTGAACAAGCGCGGGATCTTCAAGGAAGTGCGCGGCTACGACTCGATTCCCGATCTGATGCGCGACCTGGCCCTGGGGCGGATCAAGGCCGGTTTCGCCGACCGGCCGATCCTCGCCTACCAACTGGCCCAGGGCACCCAGAACAAGGTGCGGCTGGTCAAGGGCTACCAGCCGGTGGTCATGGGCGATGTCTGCCTGATCGTGCGCAAGGGCGATGCCCAGACCCTGGCCGAGGTCAATCGCGGGATCGCCGCGATCAAGGCCGACGGCACCCTGGACCGCATCATCGAGCACTGGAAGCTCAACTGATCCAGTCGCGGCCCGGCGCCTGGCCCGGGTCCCTTTCCTGCTGAATAAACGGGTCTCTCCATGTTTCTCCAGAACGCTCTGGACTTCCTGCCCATTCTGTTGAAAGGCGCAGTGGTCACCCTGCAGGTCACCGTTGGCTCCTTCGTGCTCAGCTCGCTGATCGGCCTGGTCTTCGCCTTGATGATGGTGTCCAAGGTGCGCTCGGTGGCGTTGTTCGCCATCGGCGTGGTCAACGTCATTCGCGGGCTGCCGATCATCGTCCAGCTGTTTTACATCTACTTCGTGCTGCCGGATTTCGGCATCCAGCTCACCGCCATGCAGGCCGGGGTGATCGGCCTGGGCATCGCCTACTCGGCGTACCAGGCGGAAAACTTCCGCGCCGGTATCCAGGCCATTCACCAGGGGCAGATCGAGGCCGCCGAATCCATCGGCATGCGCGGGCCGATGATCATGCGCCGGGTGGTGCTGCCCCAGGCCCTGCGCATCGCCTTGCCGCCCTATGGCAACACCCTGGTGATGATGCTCAAGGACTCGTCCCTGGTGTCCACCATCACCGTGGCCGAGATGACCCGGGCCGGGCAACTGATCGCTTCCTCGACCTTCGAGAACATGACCGTCTACACCCTGGTGGCCTTGCTCTACCTGGCCCTGAGCCTGCCGCTGTCCTTTGCCCTGCGCCGCCTGGAGGCGCGCATCAGCACCCGGAGAAAGCCATGATCCAGATCAAGGGCGTACACAAGAGCTTTGGCAACGTGGCGGTGCTCGAAGGCATCGACCTACAGGTGCACAGCGGTGAAGTGGTGTGCCTGATCGGGCCCTCGGGGTCCGGCAAGTCGACCCTGCTGCGCTGCATCAACGGCCTGGAAAGCTACGAGCAGGGCGACATCCTGGTGAGCGGGGCGCGGGTCGACCGGCAGGCCAAGAGCATCCATGAACTGCGTACCCGGGTGGCCATGGTGTTCCAGCGCTTCAACCTGTTCCCCCATCGCACGGCCTTGCAGAACGTCACCGAGGGGCCGATCTACGTCAAGAAACAGGACCCCCGGCAAGCACGCCTGCGGGCCGAGGCGCTGCTGGAAAAGGTCGGCCTGGCCCATCGCATGCACGCCTACCCGGACGAGCTCTCCGGCGGCCAGCAGCAACGGGTGGCCATTGCCCGGGCACTGGCCATGGACCCGGAGGCGATTCTCTTCGACGAACCGACTTCGGCGCTGGACCCGGAACTGGTGGGCGAGGTGCTGGCGGTGATGCGCAAGCTGGCCGACGAGGGCATGACCATGATCGTGGTCACCCATGAAATGGGCTTTGCCCAGGACGTGGCAGACCAGGTGTGCTTCCTCCACAGCGGGCGCATCGTCGAGGCCGGCCCGGCCCGAACCGTGCTCAGCACCCCGAGCCACCCGCGCACCCAGGACTTCCTGCGGCGCTTGCTCAACCAGGGCGCGGAGGTGCAGGCATGAGCGCATCCGAGCCCCTGCGCATGCCGCCCTCGCTGTGGGCGGCCACGGCCATGCCGGCCGAGCACACCCCGGCACTGGCCGAGGACCGGGAGGTCGATGTGGCGATTGTCGGCGCCGGCTACACCGGGTTGGTGAGCGCCCTGCGCCTGGCCCAGAGCGGTGCCAGCGTCTGTGTGCTGGATGCCGGCGAGCCCGGCTGGGGCGCCTCCGGGCGCAACGGTGGGCAGGTGATCCCCGGGCTCAAGTTCGACCCCGAGCAACTGCTGGCCAGGTTCGGCCCGGTACAGGGCGAGGCGCTGGTCGATGCCGTGGGGGGCGCGGCCGATGAAGTGTTCGAGCTGATCAAGGAACACGGCATTCGCTGCGACGCCACCCGCAAGGGCTGGATCCAGCCGGCGTTTTCCGGCGCCGCGATGCACACCCTGGAGCAGCGCGCCGAGCAGTGGCGCCAGCGCGGCGTGGCCGTGGAGTTGCTGGACAAGGCAGCGGTGAGCCAGCGCATCGGCAGCCCGCAGTACCTGGGCGGCTGGGTCGACCCGCGGGCCGGCAGCCTGCACCCGCTGAACTACGCCCGGGGCCTGGCCCGGGTGGCGATGGGGCTGGGGGCGAGCATTCACGGCCAGAGCCGGGTCCGACAACTGCAGCGCGATGGCGGGCGCTGGACCCTGGAGACCGACCGCGGCGCTCGAGTGCGTGCCTCGAAGGTGCTGCTGGCGACCAATGGCTACACCGACGACTTGTGGCCGGGGTTGCGCCAGACGGTGATCGCCGCCAACAGTTTCATCATCGCCACCCGGCCGCTGCCTGCCGAGCTGCGCCAGAGCATCCTGCCGGGCGGCGAGGTGTGTTCCGATGCCCGGCGCCTGCTGCTGTATTTCAAGCAGGACGCCCAGGGGCGCCTGCTGCTGGGTGGGCGCGGGCCGTTTTCCGAGCCGCGCCGGGATGCCGACTGGAACCACCTGGAGCGTTCGTTGCTGAACCTGTTTCCGCAATTGGCGGGGGTCCCCATCGAGTATCGCTGGAGCGGGCGCGTGGCCCTGACCCCGAGTTTTCTGCCGCAGTTGCACGAGCCGGCGCCGGGGCTGTCGATCCTGCTGGGCTACAACGGGCGCGGCATTGCCTTGTCGACCCAGCTGGGCAGGCACCTGGCGGCGCGGCTGACGGGAGCGGGGCAGGGTTTTCCTTTCCCGGTCACGCCGTTGCGGCCGATTCCGCTGCACGGCCTGCAACGCCTCTACCTGGGGGCGGGGATTGCCTGGTACCGGTTGCTCGACGCCCTGGGCTGATCAGCTCGGGCAATCCTGCTCGCCGCCGTCCAGGCCCTGTTTGTAGCTCTGGCTGTGCAGGCTGGCCTTGCCGTTGCGCCAGGTCAGGGTCAGCACGTACAGCGAGTCGAAGTCGCTGGAGGCCCAGTCTTCGGTGATCGGCTGCTGTTGGCCCACGGCTTCTTCGGCGACCTTGTTGATCAGCTCCGGCAGGTAGCCGTGGGACCAGGCGGTGTAGATGATCGAGTTGTGGTAGCGGTCATGCAGCAGCTCGTCCGCCAGGTCGCTGGTGTCATTGGCGGCAAAATCGATGTTCACCGGCAGGCCGAGCTTGATGGCGCTGGGGCTGATGGTCATCAGCGGGCGGATGTAGCTGTAGGAGTTGTCCAGCTCGCCTTCCTCGACGTTGCGCGTGGGGTTGGCGGCGAACACGTACTGCGCCTTGCCGAATTTCTCCGGCAGCAGCGAGGCCAGGTCGATGGCCCGGTTCAGGCCCTGGCAGTTGAGCTGGCCGAGGCCGCCGGCGGGCTTTTCCGCGTGGCGCAGGAACACCAGGGTCTGGGTGCCGTCCACCGGTTGCGCGCGGCTGGCGCTGGATTCCAGGGACAGGCACAGGGCGCTGCCCAGCAACAGGGCCGGCAACGGCAGGTAGCGACGGTGCTTGAAGTGGCGGGCAAGGCGGCGGGGCAGGTTCATGGTGCGGTCATTCTTCAAGTGCGATGCGTGAGGCTGACAAACCCATGTTCCCTGTCGTTGCTCATGGCCTGATCGGGCCGTGGCTTATGAGTCCCTGAACGGCTTTTGGTTCGATTGCAGACAGCTTAAGCACTGCATGTTGCCGATTTAAGAAAACCCGGCGGATAATTCCCCGCCGTTGCCCATCCGTGGCGCCGCCCCCCTTTGATTGAGACTGGAAGCCTGTCATGAGCGATCTTTCCGCCTTTGCCGTCACCCAGAAATGGCCTGCGCAATTCCCTGAGTGGATTCAGTTGTATTCCTTGCCGACCCCCAACGGGGTCAAGGTCTCGATCATGCTCGAAGAGATCGGCCTGCCCTACGAGGCGCACCGGGTCAGCTTCGAGACCCAGGACCAGATGACCCCGGAGTTCCTCAGTGTCAGCCCGAACAACAAGATCCCGGCGATTCTCGACCCCCACGGCCCGGGGGACCAGCCGCTGGCGCTGTTCGAGTCGGGGGCGATCCTGATCTACCTGGCGGACAAGAGCGGGCAACTGCTGGCCCAGGAGTCGGCGGCGCGTTATGAAACCATCCAGTGGCTGATGTTCCAGATGGGCGGCATCGGCCCGATGTTCGGGCAGGTGGGGTTCTTCAACAAGTTTGCCGGCAGGGAGTACGAGGACAAGCGGCCGCTGGAGCGCTACGTGAACGAGGCCAAGCGTCTGCTGGGGGTGCTGGACAAGCACCTGGGGGGGCGCGAGTGGATCATGGGCGAGCGCTATACCATTGCCGATATCGCGACCTTTCCGTGGATTCGCAATCTGATCGGGTTCTATGAGGCGGGTGAATTGGTGGGCATCGACAACTTCCCCGAGGTCAAGCGAGTGCTGGCCAAATTCGTGGCGCGCCCGGCGGTGATCCGCGGGTTGGAGATTCCCAAGGTTTCTTGACGCACGCACGCCCTGTAGCCGCTGCCGCAGGCTGTGCACGAGCGCGCAGCGGTGGCGGCGATCCCAAGAATGCCAGGGGTGTGTCTGGGGGCGCCAAGCCAGGGCCTGCGTACCGAACGCAGCCCGCTCTTTCGCAGCTTCGCCCTGGCTCGGCAGCGGCTACAGCCAACGTTGTGCCTCATAACGCTGGGCCTTATTAAGAAACAGGAATTTTTGTATGCCCCCCTTAAGTTTCAAGCAAGTCGATGTCTTCAGTTCGACTCCCCTCAAAGGCAACCCCTTGGCCGTGGTATTCAACGCCGACGAGCTCAGCACCGAGCGCATGGCCACCTTCGCCAACTGGACCAACCTCAGCGAAACCACCTTTCTGCTCCAGCCCCGCGATCCCCGGGCCGACTACCGCCTGCGGATCTTCACCACCACCCAGGAATTGCCCTTCGCCGGCCACCCGACCCTGGGCAGTTGCCACGCCTGGCTCGAAGCCGGCGGCGTGCCCCGGGGCGAGGAGATCATCCAGGAGTGCGAAGTGGGCCTGGTGCGCATCCGCCGCCAGGGCGATCAGTTGGCCTTTCTCGCGCCGCCGCTGCTCAAGGCCGGCCCGGTGGAGCCCGAGGTGCTGGAGCAGGTGCGCCGTGGCCTGCGCCTTACGCCCGGGGACATCGTGCAGGCGCAGTGGGTCGACAACGGCGCCGGCTGGCTGGCGGTGATGCTCGGCGAACGCCAGCAGGTGCTGGACCTGCAACCGGACTACCCGGCGCTGATCGGTCTGGCGGTCGGGGTGATCGCGCCCTGTGACCCCGAGCGTGATGACAGCGACGCGCAGTTCGAGGTACGGGCCTTTATCGCCGGTGATGGCATGCCCGAAGACCCGGCCACCGGCAGCCTCAATGCCGGCATCGCCCAGTGGTTGCTGGGCGCCGGGCTGGCACCGGCTCGCTACCGGGTCAGCCAGGGCCTGAGCATGGGGCGGGCAGGGCGGATTGACGTGGAACAGATCGGCGACGAAATCTGGATCGGCGGCACGGTGCGAACCTGCATTGAGGGACACCTGCGGCTTCTCCAAACCAGTGAGCAAGCGTGCGGGAATACACCTTCGCCCACTGGACCGAGGCATCCATGAGCGCGCTGGCGCCTGGCGATTTTGCAGGCACCGCCACGCACAGGCAGGCACGGCTCCTGTGCGCCTGGGCCCAGGTTGTTTCCTGTAAGGGCTGGATGCTGCGGGCAGGCCTGCTGGGTTTGCTGGCGCTTGATCCACTGCTTTGCATTGCACAAACCACGGCGGTCAAACAACCGCCCGGCCCGGCAACCTTGCCTGGTAATACACCGGGGAGCGAATCCGCGGCATCCGCCAGCGTGGCGGCCACGCCAGGGGACAACGGCGTGGTGGTGAATGCCACGTGCAACCTGCCGGTCAAGCCATCGGCCGGCAAAGTCGTGGAGATATATTGGACCCAGGGCCCGGAAAATCGTCGCGTGGTGGGCCGCGAGGCTGACCATTACGTCGATCTCAATCTGATCGTTCGAACTGTGGGTTACCGGCCTGGCGAGTGCATCGAGGCGACGATTCAGTCCGAAAACGCTGCCGATGAAATTGTCGACCGGATCAAGAAGATCGTGCTCAGGGGAAAGGTTGACGATACCGGCATGGCCTACTTCAAAACGCCTCTGAAGGACTACACCCTCAATTTGCAGGGCAGCGAGCCGCCGTAGTGTGCACACCCCTGCGGGAGCCAGGAGCTGCTGCAAGCGGCCAACCGCCGGATTTGTCGCACGCAGGTTTTTCAATGGCGGCTGCCGCTGTTGCGTCAGATGGTCGCAGGCTGGCCGCGTCGAGTGACCGATACCCCTTGGATCGCGGGGCCTCAAGGGCATTGTTACGGCTTGGGCAAGACTCTCTTGAGCCGTGCGGGTTTGTACCGGGGCGGCTGCGGGCATAAGCTTTCAGCCTTTTTTCGCCATAGCTCGTGTTGTTTCGCGCTCAGCCTTAGGAAAAATCATGTCCAGCCAGTTCCCAGAAGCCCGTCCGCGTCGCCTGCGTCGCTCCGAACAACTGCGCAGCCTGTTCCAGGAAACCGAATTCACCCTCAACGACCTGGTGCTGCCGATTTTCGTCGAGGAAGAAATCGACGATTTCGTGCCGATCAAGAGCATGCCCGGGGTGATGCGCATTCCCGAATCCAGGTTGGCCGGCGAGATCGAGCGTTACGCCCGCGCCGGGATCAAGTCGGTGATGACCTTCGGCGTCTCCCACCACCTGGACTGCGACGGCAGCGATACCTGGAAGGAAAACGGCCTGGTGTCGCGCATGTCGCGCATCGCCAAGGATGCGGTGCCGGAGATGATCGTGATGTCCGACACCTGCTTCTGCGAATACACCGATCACGGCCACTGCGGGGTCATGCACGGCCATGAAGTGGACAACGACCAGACCCTGCTCAACCTCGGCAAGCAGGCGGTGGCTGCGGCCCGTGCCGGCGCCGATGTGATCGCGCCGTCGGCGGCCATGGACGGTCAGGTCCAGGCCATCCGCCGCGCCCTGGATGCCGCCGGCTTCACCCAGACGCCGATCATGGCCTATTCCACCAAGTTCGCCTCGGCGCTCTATGGCCCGTTCCGTGAAGCCGGCGGCAGCGCGCTCAAGGGCGATCGCAAGAGCTACCAGATGAACCCCATGAACCGCCGCGAAGCGGTGCGCGAGTCCTTGCTGGACGAGCAGGAAGGCGCCGACTCGCTGATGGTCAAGCCCGCCGGGGCCTACCTGGACATCATCCGCGACATCCGCGAGGCTTCGCGCCTGCCGGTGGCGGCGTACCAGGTCAGCGGCGAGTACGCGATGATCAAGTTCGGCGCCCAGGCCGGCGCCATCGACGAGCAGCGAGTGGTGCGCGAAACCCTGGGTTCGATCAAGCGCGCCGGCGCCGATCTGATCTTCACCTACTTCGCCATGGACCTGGCCCTGGCCGGGATCTGATTAGGCCCCGCAGTACTTCCACGAACGTCGCCCGGCGTTCGTGGCTATTGCCAAGACTTCCGCCTCTACATGACAATGCGATTCATTATCAAATATGAATCCTTACTGTCATGCCCGCCGACGACTTATCCCTGCGCTGTGCCGTCACCGACCTCTACACCCATCACCATGGCTGGCTGCAGGGCTGGTTGCGCCAGCGCCTGGGCAACGCCTTCGATGCCGCCGACCTGGCCCAGGACACCTTCGTGCGGGTGCTCAAGGCGCGCAACGCAGTGGAGATCCGTGAGCCGCGGCCCTACCTGTCGCGCATTGCCCGGGGCCTGCTGATCGATCTGTTTCGCCGGCGTTCCCTGGAACAGGCCTACCTCGAAGCCCTGGCGCTGGTGCCCGAGGGCGAGCATCCGTCGCCGGAGGAGCAGAGCGCGCTGTTCCAGGCGCTGATGGAAATCGACCGGCTGCTGGATGGCCTGGGGCCCAAGGTGAAACAGGCTTTCCTGCTGTCCCAGTGCGACGGCCTGACCTACGAGCAGATCGCCGAGCGCCTGCAGATTTCCGTGCGCAGCGTGAGCAACTACATGGCCAAGGCCATGGAGCATTGCTGCCTGATGCAGATGCGGATGCAGCTGTCATGAGTTTCGCCGGCCTGCAACTGAGCGTCGGCGAGCGCCAGGCCATCAGCGGCGCGGCACGCTGGTACGCGCAATTGCGCTCCGGCAGCGCCAGCGAGCAGGAGCAGGCCGCCTGGCGCGAATGGCTGGCCGCCGACCCCTTGCACCGCCAGGCGTGGGAACGCATGCAGCAACTGGGCGAGCAGATGTCGGCGCTGCCCGGCGGCCTGGCCGGTTCCACCTTGCGCGGGGCAGGGCGCTCGCGCCGCGAGCTGATGCGCAACCTGGTGGTGCTGGCCTCGGCCGGTTCCCTGGGCTGGCTGGGCTGGCGCAGCGACAGTGCCCAGCAACTGCTGGCGGACTACCGGACCCAGATCGGCGAGCGCCGGCAAGTGCGCCTGGCGGACGGCACTTCGCTGCTGCTCAATACCAACACCTCGATCAACGTGCAGTTCGACAGTCAGCAACGCAAGGTGCAGCTGTTGTGGGGCGAGATGCTGGTCAGCACCGCTGCCGATCCCTTGCAGCGGCCGTTCCGGGTCTTCACCCGGGACGCCGAGGTGCTGGCCCTGGGCACTCGCTTCGTGCTGCGCAGCGATGAGCGTGAGGAGCAGGTGGCGGTGCTGGAGCACGCGGTGCAGGTCAGCCTGGGCGCAGGCCTTGCGCCGCGTCGGGTCGAGGCCGGCCAGCAACTGGCGTTCAGCGCCGGGGGCTTTGCCGCGCTGCGGCCCAACGATGCCGCGGTGGGTGCCTGGCGCCAGGGCAGCATCATCGCCATCGACCGCCCCCTGGGGGAATTGCTGGCCGACCTGTCGCGCTACCGCCGCGGGGTTGTGCAGTGCGATCCGCAGATTGCCGGGCTGAAGATCTCCGGGGCCTTCCCCATCGATGACACCGACCGCGCCCTGGCGGCGCTGGAAAGCGGTTTCTCCCTGCAGATCAAGCGCTACACCCGCTACTGGGTACGGGTTTCCGATAGCCGCGTGGGTTGAATCCGCGGGGCGAAAAAAAATTCAAGGGTCTTTGCATGTTTGCCCCTCCTGGTCCGGCTTATCCCCCAGTGGATTCATTTTCGTTAGCGGGGAAGGCAAAGCATGTCTGATGTTCACAAGTCGAAGTTGGCCCAGGCGATCAAGGTCGGGCTCTGGGGCGCACTGGCGGTCTACGGGGCGGCACTGCTGCCGTTGACCGCAGTGGCGGCCAGCGAACAGACCGCGGTGCGCCGCTTCGATATTGCCGCCGGTGACCTGACCGAGGTGCTGAGCCGTTACGCCAGCGCCGCCGGCGCGGCAATTTCCTTCGATGCCCGGCAGACCGCCGGCCTGCGTTCGGCGGGGCTCAAGGGTGAATACGGGGTACAGGAAGGCTTTGCGCGGATTCTCGCCGGCAGCGGCTGGCAGGCCGAGCCACAGAGCAACGGCAGCTTCGTGCTGCGCCCCGTGCCCCAGGGCAGCGGCGCTCTGGAGCTGGGCACCACCCAGGTGCAGGGCCAGGAGCTGGGGGCCACCACCGAGTATTCCGGTTCCTACACCACCGGCGCGGTCACCATCGGCAAGGGCCAGCACTCGCTCAAGGAAACCCCGCAGTCGGTGACCGTGATCACTCGCAAGATGCTCGATGACCAGAACCTCAACACCATTGACCAGGTGATGGAGAAGACTCCGGGCATCACCCTTTACGACTCGCCCATGGGCGGCAAGTATTTCTACTCCCGGGGCTTTCGCATGACCGGCCAGTACCAGTACGACGGCGTGCCCCTGGACATGGGTAGCAGCTACGTACAGGCCGACAGCTTCAGCAGCGACATGGCCTTCTATGACCGGGTGGAGATCCTGCGCGGCGCTGCCGGCATGCTCAAGGGCGCGGGCGGCACTGCCGGCTCGGTGAACTTCGTGCGCAAGCGCGGCCAGGCCACGCCGCACACCGAACTGACGATGTCCGCCGGCAGCTGGGACAACTACCGGGCCCAGGTGGACACCGGCGGGCCGTTGAACGATGCCGGTACCGTCCGCGGCCGGGCGGTGGTGACCCAGCAGACCCGGCAGTACTTCTACGACCTGGGCGATCGCAAGGACCAGGTCTATTACGGCGCCCTGGATTTCGACCTCAGCGACGCCACCACCCTGGGCCTGGGCATGGCCTATGAAGACGTCGACTCGCGCCCGTGCTGGGGCGGCCTGCCGCGCTACAGCGACGGCAGCGACCTCAAGCTGGGCCGTTCCACCTGCCTGAACACCGCCTGGAACAATTCGCGCAGCAAGCGCGCGACCTATTTCGCCGACCTGCGCCAGCAACTCAACGACGACTGGGCGCTGAAGGTGGCCGGGGTCTACACCCGCAATACCCAGGATATCGAGTACGCCTTCCCCAGCGGTTCGGTGCCGGTGGGGGCCAGCCGTTCCAGCACCCTGATGCTGGGCAGCATCTACGACTACGACCAGGTGGACTACGGCTTCGATGCCTATGTCGACGGGCACTTCCAGGCCTTTGGCCAGGAGCACGAGCTGACCTTCGGCGCCAACGCCAGCCGCTCGATCAAGGACGACTTCTACGCCGTGGCCGGCTTGCCCCAGCGGCAGAATGTGCTGGACCCCGATCACCACCTGCCCAAGCCCGACGACAGCTACTACGAAAGCAACTCCACCCGGGGCGGCCCCACTGATCTGCGGATCCAGCAGCAAGGGTTGTATTCCACTGTGCGCCTGAAGCTGGCCGACCCGCTGACCCTGGTCATGGGCAGCCGGGTCAGCTGGTACAAGTCGCAGAACGATTCGGTGGCCTACTGGCGCGATACGCGCACCCCCAGCAGTGCCCGATCCAAGGAAACCGGCGAGGTCACGCCGTTCGCCGGGGTGCTGTACGACCTCAACGACAACCTCACGGCCTATGCCAGCTACTCCAGCATCTTCACCCCCCAGGGCAGCTATCGGACCCTGGACGGCGCCTCCCTCAAGCCGCTGGTGGGCAAGAGCTATGAGCTGGGGATCAAGGGCGAGTGGTTCGATGGCCGCCTCAACAGCGCCTTCAGCCTGTTCCGCACCATCCAGCAGGACGCGCAGCAGGACGACCCGGCCTGCCCGGACAGCACCTGCTCGCTGAACTCGGGCAAGGTCCGCGCCCAGGGCTTTGAAGCGGAACTCAGCGGTGAGGTGATCGAACACCTGCAAGTGCTGGCCGGCTACACCTACACCCAGACCAAGACCCTGGAGGACGCCAACAGCGCCAACACCGGCTTGCCGTTCACCACCTATGTGCCGCGGCACCTGCTGCGGGTCTGGGGCGACTATCAGCTGGGCGGTGCCCTGGAGCGCTTCACCGTGGGGGCCGGGGTCAACGCCCAGAGTGACAACTACCGAGTCTCGCCCACCAGCGGCAACCACATCCGCCAGGCCGGCTATGCGATCTGGAACGGACGCATCGGCTATCGCATCGACGACACCTGGTCCCTGGCGCTGAACGGCAACAACCTGCTGGACAAGCGCTACTACACCACCATCGGCACCGAAGGCTTCGGCAATTTCTACGGTGACCCGCGCAACCTCACCCTGTCGGTCAAGGCCGACTTCTAAGGCCCGGTGGCGGTCGCGCAGGCCTTCTGCACGGCCGCTTCAGGCCCCGGGCCCGGCGTCGAGCAAGGCCATGAATCGCTGCAGCTGTGGCGAAGGGTTGTCCCGGTGCCAGTTCATGTACAGCCCGATGCTTGGCCCGGGCTGCGTGCCCATGGCCCGCAGCGGGCGGTAGGCGACGCTGCCCTGCAGCACCGCATCGGCCATCGAGCGGGGTACCAGGGCCACGCCGAAACCGCAGCCCACCAGGCCCAGCTGGGTCTGGACCCGGGCCACTTCCTGGACCACCTTCGGGGTGAACCCGGCCGCGCTGCACAGCGCCATCAGCTGGTTGTGGTAGCCGCTGCCCAGGGCCTGGGGCGTGAACACGAAGTCGTCGTTGGCCAGCTCCCGCAGGTCCACCTCTGGCGCCTGGGCCTGGGGGTGGTCGTGGGGCAGGGCGATGACGATCGGCTCATCGAGGATCAGGCGCGAGGCTATCTGCCCTTCGGGCAGCGGCAGCTCACGCATGAACGCCAGGTCGATGTCGCCGCCGAGCAGGCCCTTGAGCTGCTCGGCCGAAGGCAGTTCCCGCAGTTCCAGGCGCACCTCGGGCAAGGCCTGGCGAAAGCCCCGCAGGCTGGCGAGCAAGCTCGGGTAGCCGGCCAGTGACAGGCTACTGACGCGCAGGCTGCCGGCCAGGCCCTGGGCAATATGGCGCGCCTGCTCGATGCCCTGTTCCAGGGTGGCCAGGGTGCGCCGGGCGCTGTGCAGAAAATCCGCCCCGGCCGGGGTCAGGAGCACGCCTCGACGATTGCGCCGCAGCAGGCTGAAACCGAGTTTTTCCTCCAGGCGGGCGATGGCCTGGCTCAGGGGCGGCTGGGCCATGTGCAGGCGCGTGGCGGCCTTGTGAAAGTGCAGTTCTTCGGCGACGGCGATGAACTGGCGCAACAGGCGCGTTTCGATCATGGCGATGCTTCCTGGCTGGGGGCTTTGGGACTGTAAACCCCAAGGCTCATGGTTTCACAGCGAATTCATTGATATCAAAAACCTCTCACAGAACCTGGAATTTAGTATTAAGTCACTGATTTTCATGCTGTTACCCTGGAATTCACACGGGAGGGAAGAGCATGGATTTCAGCGGCAGAACGGCGATTGTCACCGGCGCCGGGCGCGGCCTGGGCTTGAGTTATGCACGGGCCCTGGCCCGTCGTGGTGCCCAGGTGGTGATCAGCGATTGCGGGAGTGACGGCAGCGGTAGCGGGGCGGATGACAGTGTCGCCCATGATGCGGTGCGGGCCTTGCGGGCCAGCGGTGCCAGGGCGCTGGCCGACACCGCCGACCTGGGCACCGAGGCCGGTTGCCAGGGGCTGGTGCAGCGCACCCTGGAGGCCTTTGGCAGCCTGGATATCCTGATTCACAACGCCGGCTGGGTTGGCTACCAGGCGCTGGAGCAGACCGACGCCGGGTTTCTCGAGCGCATGCTGGGGATCAACCTGTATGCGCCCATCTGGCTGGCCAGGCATGCCTGGCCCCATCTGCGGCAGTCCGCCGCACCGAGGCTGCTGTTGACCACCTCCGACCGTGCGCTGTACCCGGAATATGCCCAGCCGGGGCTGCTGGCCTACTGCGCGGGCAAGATGGCCCAGGTCGGGATCATGAATGCCCTGGGCCAGGAAGGGGCGGAGCACGGGATCCGGGTCAACGCGGTGTCGCCGGTGGCCAAGACCCGCATGTGGGGCGTCAGCGAGGAGCCGCCGGAACTCAAGCCGGACTGGGTGACGCCGGGGGTGCTGTTTCTGGTCAGCGAGCAGTGCCAGGACAGCGGCTACATCCTGCGGGCCAGCAATGGCCAGTTCAGTGCCTGGCGCCCCCAGGAGGCCCCCGGTGTGGATTACCCCCGGGACCTGAAGCGGATCGCGGCGGCCACGCCGGAGCAGTTCGCCCGGCGCTGGGGGCAGATCAAGCAGCCTTTCATCGGGGCTTGAGGGAGGGGGCGGCGCTCTGCGGGGAGATCTCCCGTTCGCGGAAGTAGCGCTCCAGCACGCGCGGGTCGGCCGAGCGCTCGGCCAGGGCCACGTAGGTGTCCGGGCGCAGCAGGTAGAAGGCGTTGCGCGCCAGCCCCGCGGCGGCATGGGCCGGGCGCCAGTCGAAGGTGCTCAACGGCACCTGGTGCGCGGTGCACCAGTCGCGCAGGGCGTCACTGGTGACGCCGTAGACATGCACCTGCCAGCCCAGGTACTCCAGGCTGTCGAAGTTGTCGTGTTCACCATCGCGCACCCAGGGCAGGCGGTCGCCGCCGTGCACCGGGCCGACGCCGCCGGCGCTCAGGGGCATGCCGCGGTAGTTCAGGGTGATCTGCGACACGGTACGGAAGAGAAACTCCCGGGCGCTGTCGAAGGCGGCGATCTTCGGCAGCAGCAGGGGCGCCAGGCGGGTGCGCGCCAGGTAGGCCACCGGGCCGTCGGCGGTGGCGAAGCTGAACACCCGGTCGGTGGTGGCCACCAGGCGCCGGGCGAACTCCATGCGTTCGGTGGCGTAGGTTTCCAGCAGGCGTTCGGCACTCTTGCCGCTCAGTACCGCTGCCAGTTTCCAGGCCAGGTTGATGGCGTCGCCGATCCCGGTGTTCATGCCCTGGCCGCCGGCCGGGCTATGCACGTGGGCGGCGTCCCCGAGGAGGAACACCCGGCCGGTGCGAAACTGCTCGGCCACCCGGTGATGCACCTTGTAGGTGGAGAACCAGTTGACCTGGGCCACCTCGACCTTGAGCTGGCGCATGGCGCGCTGGCTGACATCCTTGAAGCGCAGGTTCTCCGGGTGCTCGGCACGCTCGTCGCGCACCGTGCCGATCAGCCGTGCGCGGCCGCTCTGGGCCAGGGGGAACACCGCGAGAAAGTCGGCGTCATCCAGGTCCACGTGCAACTGGCCGTCGATGCTCGGGCCGCTGGCCTGCACATCCGCGACGTAGAACACCTGCTGGTAGGTGCCGCCGGGAAAGCTGGTGCCCAGGGTCTTGCGCACCGTGGAGCGGGCGCCGTCGCAGCCGGCCAGGTAGAAGGCCTGGCAGTGTTCTTCGCGCCCGTCGGGGCCGCGCAGGCGGGCGTTGATCAGGTGGCCGTGGTCGGTGAAGGCCAGCAGCTCGGTGTTGCGTTCGACCTCCACCCCCTGCAGCGCCAGGCGTTCGATCAGCAGTTGCTCGTGTTCGTCCTGAGGAAAGATCTGCAGGAAGGGGTAGGGCGTCAGGTCTTCGCCGATGGCGTTGAGCGGCAGGTGGGCGGCGCGCTCGCCCTTGACCCAGAGGTTCACCGCCGGCACATGGTGGCCGCGCTCGACGATGGCCCGGGTCAGGTCCAGCTGGCGGTACAGCTCAAGGGTTCGCGCCTGCACCGCCAGGGCCCGGGAGGTAGTGCCCGGGCCCGGGGTCTTGTCGATGATCCGCACCTTGACCCCCTGCCGGCGCAGCCAGAGCGCCAGGACCAGGCCGGTGGGGCCGGCGCCGATGATCAGTACGTCGCTGCAATTCATGGGCTTGCCCTCGGTAGACGATCAAGGTCATGCAGGCGGCTGCCGCCGGGCTCAGCGCTGGGCGAAGGCCAGGTTCAGGCCGAGCCCGGCGAAGCTTGCGGCAAAGCTGCGGCGCAGCCAGTTCTGCACCTGGGGCGACTCGATCACCGCGGTGCGGAACAGGTTGGCCAGCAGGCCATAGAGCACGAACACGAAGAAGGTCATGGCCATGAACACGCCGCTCAGGAGCAGCATCTGCGGGATCGGGTCGCTGCCGTCATGGGCGATGAACTGGGGCAGGAAGGCCAGGAAGAAGAGGGTCAGCTTGGGGTTGAGGATATTCAGCAGGCAGGCCTTGAGCATCAGCGCGCCGGGGCCATGGCTGACGGCGTTGCTGTCCACGGCGAAGGCCGAGCGGTCGCGCCAGGTGGCGTAGGCCAGGTACAGCAGGTAGGCGACGCCGGCGAACTTCAGGCCCTGGAAGGCCAGCGCGCTGGAGTGCAGGATGGCCGACAGGCCGAGGATCGAGGCCAGCAGGTGCGGGACAATCCCGGCGGTGCAGCCGATGGCGGTGAACAGGCTGGCGCGCTTGCCGGCCACCAGGGCGGTGGAAATGGTCAGGATCACGCCGCTGCCGGGAATCAGCACGACGATCAGGCTGGTGATCAGGAAATCCAGGGTCAACATCCGGGCATCACTCCATTGAGGGCAGGCGCGGGGTCAGGGCTGGGCGCCACACCGAGGTCGGGGGTCATCAAAATACACCCAGCCACACCGCCAATAGAAGGATTCTAGCCTGTAGCCGCTGCTGAGCCCGCGAAGCTGCGCAAAGGTCCGCAGGACCTTGCCTGGCGATCTCCCGCCGATCGCGCAGAGGCCTCAGGGTCGCGGCGTCTGCTGCGCAGCCTGCGGCAGCGGCTACAAGGGCCGCGGCGGGAACAGCGCTCGCATTCCTTGGTCGAACGCCCCAGCCGCTGCTTTACTTGCACGGCCCTCGCCCAGCCATCTCGCGGAGCCCCATGATTTCCTCTCGTCTTCTCAGTTGCTTCCTGGGCCTGTCGCTGCTGGCCGGTTGCGCCAGCCAGCGCGGCCCCCAGGCACCAACACTGACCCCCGAACAGACCCAGGCCCGGATCCTGCGCCTGCTGCCGGCCCAGGTGGCGGACCGCCCGGGCTGGGCCCGGGACATCCAGGTGGCCTTCAGCGCCCAGGGCCTTGAGCCGAGCCAGAGCAACCTGTGCGCGGTGCTGGCGGTGACCGAGCAGGAATCCACCTTCCAGGTCGACCCGACGGTGCCGGGCCTGGGGCGCATCGCCCGGCAAGAGATCGACCGCCGCGCGGCCAAGGTGCATGTGCCGGCGCTGCTGGTCAGCGCCGCCCTGCAAGTGCGCGGCCCGGACGGCCAGTCCTACAGCCAGCGCCTGGCCAGTGCCCGCAGCGAGAAGGAATTGAGTGCGATCTTCGATGACTTCATCGGCATGGTGCCCCTGGGCAAGACCCTGTTCGGCGGCTTCAACCCGGTGCACACCGGTGGGCCGATGCAGGTCAGCATCGAGTTCGCCCAGCAGCATGCCCAGGGCTATCCCTACCCGGTGCAGGACTCCATCCGTCATGAGGTCTTCAGCCGCCGCGGCGGCCTGTATTTCGGCATCGCCCACCTGTTGGGCTACCCGGTGGACTACCCGCAGCCGTTGTACCGTTTCGCCGATTTCAACGCCGGCTGGTACGCCAGCCGCAACGCGGCGTTCCAGAGCGCGGTGAGCCGTGCCAGCGGGATCAGGCTGGCGCTGGATGGCGACCTGATCCGCTACGGCTCGGTCATGCCCGGCAGCACCGAACTGGCGGTGCGCACCCTGGGCAAGCAGCTGGGGCTGCGTAACCCGCAGATCCGCGCCCAGCTGGAGAAGGGCGACCGCCAGGACTTCGAAGAAACCGAGCTGTACCGTCAGGTGTTCGCCCTGGCCGATCGCACGGCGGGCAAGCCCGTACCGCGCCAGCAACTGCCCGGCATCGAACTCAAGAGCCCGAAGATCACCCGCCAGCTGACCACTGCCTGGTTCGCCAAACGGGTGGACGAACGCTACCAGCGCTGCCTGCAACGCCCGCTGTAGCAGCTGGCGTGCCAGCGAAGGCGGCCGCCAGGGCGATGCAGGGCCTCTTCGCCGGCAAGCCGGCTTCCACAGAGGGCACTGTTGTGCGGGGCGCAGGTGCTTGCTTGTCAGGCCCGGGGGCGGCGTGGCAGGATGCGCCATGAATTTTTCCCGGCTCGTCTCCCGCCTTCATCACCATCGACCTCATCTCCGGGGCCGTGGTCGCTTGTGCGCGTCGAGCTGTCAGTCATCGAGCAATCGCGAGCACTGACCTTCGATGAAAAAAACCAAGGCGCCCCACAAGGCGCCTTTTTTATTGCCTGTCAAAAAACCAGAGGAATGACCCATGACCATGTTACGTGGCACTCGAATGATCACCGGCGAACAAGCCGCCACCCTGCGCACCCTGGAAGGACGCTTCCGGAGCTGGCTTCATCGAAGCGGGCGCTGAAGAAGTCATTGTCCCGGCGCTGTGGGGCCAGGACACCTTTATCGAGAAGGCCGGCGGCAGCGAAGTCATCGGCCAGATGTGGGCCTTCAACGACAAGGCCGGGCGGCCTTGCTGCCTGATCCCGGAAGCCACCGCGCTGTTCCAGGAAACCGCCGGCGAGCTGCTGGCGGGGCGCGAGCAGGCGGCCTTCTTCTACGTTGCCCGCTGCTATCGCTACGAGCGGCCGCAAGCCGGGCGCTACCGCGAGTTCACCCAGTTGGGCCTGGAGATTCTCGGCCCCGATCCGCAGCGCGCCCTGGAGCAGGCGCGGGCGCTGTGCGTGGGCTTTCTCGACGCCTTGGGCCTGGAATACCAGCTCAACCTCGGGGTCAAGCGCGGCCTGACCTACTACCTCAATGGCGAGGGTTTCGAAGTGCGCTGCCCGCGCCTGGGGGCGCAGCAGCAAGTGGTGGGGGCAGGCGCCTATCGCCAGGGTGCCGGCTTCGGCATTGGCCTGGAGCGCCTGCAACTGGCGCTGCAAGCCTGACCGCCTGCGTGCGGTAGGAGCTGGCTTGCCAGCGAAGGCGTTCGCCAGGGCGGTGCAAGGCTTGAGGGCCTCTTCGCCGGCAAGCCGGCTCCTACGGGGTGGGGCTGCGGGAGGTGCCTGCTTGCTGTAGGAGCTGGCTTGCCAGCGAAGGCGTTTGCCAGGGCGGTGCAAGGCTTGCGGGCCTCTTCGCCGGCAAGCCGGCTCCTACGGGGTGGGGCTCCGGGATGTGCCTGCTTGCTGTAGGAGCTGGCTTGCCAGCGAAGGCGTTTGCCAGGGCGGTGCAGGGCTTGCGGGCCTCTTCGCCGGCAAGCCGGCTCCTACGGGTGGGGTCAGGGGCGCCGGCGTACGAATTTGCGCCACAGCCAGACCCACAGCAGCACCAGGGGGAAGGCCAGGATCACGAAGGGCAGCACATAGCTGCCTTTCTCCAGGGCCTCGGCGGTGCCGTCGGCCAGGTTGTCCAGCAGGTTGCTGAAGGCGCGCTTGAGGCTGGATTCGCGCTGGACGCCGTCGCTGGGCAGGAACTTCAGGGTCAGGAGGTTGGTGTCCAGGCGGCGTTGCTGGCCGGCGGCGGTCTGGGCCAGGGCCTGCAGGTCGTTCTCGATGCCGGCCTGTTCCCGGCTCAGGGCAATCAGGTCGCTGACGCTGATGTCCTTGCGCGCCGCCAGTTCGTCCAGGCGCTGCTGCTGGGCCTTGAGCCGCTGCTGCTGGCGCTGCACATCGGCCACGGCATCGGCCAGGTCTTCGGCGCTGGTGATGCGCTCGCCCAGTTCCGCGCCCTGGGAGGCCTGCTGGACGATGGGCTCCACACCGTCCGGGACTATTCGCAGCGTCACCTGGGCACGGTACTTGCCCTGTTCCAGGCGCAGGATATTGCACGGGCCGAACTGGACCTTCTCGCAGGCTTCGCGGGTTTGCGCCAGGCGCGGACCGATCTGCGCGGCCGGCAGTGACAGGGTCAGCTCATGCTCATAGGCCAATTGCGCGCCGGCCTTGCCCTGGGCCCCGCCCAAGGCCACGGCGCTGCTGTTGTGGTCGCCGGGAGAGCAGGCGCTGAGGGCCAGGGCGCCGAACAGGGCCAGGGCCAGTCGACGGAATTTTGCAGGGTGATCGTCCTGATGCTGCATGGGGGCTCCTTGAGGGATGAATCGGCGACAGGGTCGCAGGTGCGCATCTTACCGTCGTTCGGGGAAAGACCACGATCCCGGCTTGGCTTATCGACGACAATTTTCCTGGCTGATGCTGATAGGCGCGGCGCGGGTTCAGGACTACACCTGTGGCAGCCCGGGACGACGGTGTTTCGGCGCAGATCAAGGAGTGCGTCATGCGCGAGTCGGCTATCCCCCCAGGTTTTGCCCCCTTGCCCCGCAGCAGCCCGCTGCTGGAACTGATCGGCCCGGTCTACGGCTGCGGCAGTGGCAGCGAACTGCGCGTCGGCCTGCGGGCCGATACCCGGCACGCCAACGGCCGGGGCACGGTACATGGCGGCATCATCGCCACCCTGGCAGACATCGGCATGGGCTACGCCATGGCGTTTTCCAGCGATCCGCCCTTGCCGTTGATCACCGCCAGCATGACCCTCGACTACCTGGGGGCGGTGCAGGTCGGGGAATGGATCGAGGTGCACCTGGAGCATGCCAAGCGTGGCCGGCAGATGGCCTTTGCCACCTTGGTGCTGCGGGTCGGCGAACGGGAAGTGGCCCGGGCCAGCGGCGTCTTCGCCGTCCCAGCCGCAGCCCTGTAGCCGCTGCTGAGCCCGCGAAGCTGCGCAAAGGTCCGCAGGACCTTGCCTGGCGATCTCCCGCCGATCGCGCAGAGGCCCCAGGATCGCGGCGTCTGCTGCACAGCCTGCGCCAGCGGCTACAGCTGTTTCCAATCCAGGCCGAAACGCGCCAGGTATTTGCGCAGGCGGTCGGCGTCGTTGGGGTTGGCCTTGCCCAGGCGTGACACGCCGAACAGCCGGCGCCCCGCCTCCGACAGGCTGTCGGCGCGGCGGCACTCGGCAATCACTGCCTTGAGTTGCAGGCGGTCGAACAGGTCCAGCTCCACATCGTCGCCCAGCAGTTTCTGCAGTTCGTCCTCTTGGTTCTCCAGCCCCCAGGCGTGGCGCAGGCGCTGGATCTCTTCCTCGGCCTGGGCCTGGTCGATGCGCCCGCTGTCGGCCAGGGTGGCCATGCGGGTGATGGACGCCGACAGCTCGCGGAAGTTGCCCAGCCACGCCGCTTCGCTGGAGCTGGCAAAGGCCAGGTAGCGTCGCCGCGCTTCAAGGTTGAAGCGCACCAGCTGCCCTTGTTCCCGGGCGTGACGCTCCAGCTCGAAATCGATGTTCGGTTCGATGTCTTCGCGGCGCCCCGCCAGCCCCGGCAGGTTGAAGGTCCAGAGGTTGATCCGCGCATACAGGTCCTCGCGGAACAGGCCCTGGGCCACCCGGCCACGCAGGTCGCGGTGGGTGCCGGCGATGATCAGGAAATCGCTCTGCACCTCCTGGTCCGAACCCATGGGAAAGAAGCGCTTCTCCTCGATGGCCTTGAGCAGCATGGCCTGTTCGTCCAGCCCCAGTTCACCGATCTCGTCGAGAAACAGCATGCCGCCATCCGCCGCCCGCAGCAGGCCTTCGCGGGCATTCTGGGCGCCGGTGAAGGCGCCCTTGATATGGCCGAACAGTGCCGACATGGCCCCGTCGCCGCGCAGGGTGGCGCAGTTGACCTCGACAAAGCGCCCCTGCACCTGGTGCCGGCCACGCTTGAGCTCATAGATGCGCCGGGCCAGGAACGACTTGCCGGCACCGGTGGGACCGATCAGCAGCATCGGTGCCCTGGAGCGCACGGCGACCCGTTCGATCTGCTCGATGGAGCGGTTGAATGCCGGGTTGCGGGTGGCGATCCCGGACTTGAGGAAGGCCAGGCCTTCCAGGCGCTTGTGGGCAAAACGCGAGGCGATGCGGTCGTAGCGCGACAAGTCGAGGTCGATCAGGGCGTGGGTGCCGGTGGCGTGCTGGTCCGGGTCGCGGCGCCGCGCCGGCGAGGTCTGGATCAGCCGGGCAGGGAGGTAGCGCGCCTCGGTCAGCAGGAACCAGCAGATCTGCGCCACGTGGGTGCCGGTGGTGATATGCACCAGGTAGTCCTCGCGCTCGGTGTCGAACGGGTAGGCGCTGGTGAAGTCGTGCAGGGCGCCGTACACCTCCTCGAAATCCCAGGGATTGTTCAGGCCCATGGGGTGCAGGCGCACCTCGGTTTCCGGCGACACCTGGCGCACGTCGTTGGCCACCCGTTCGGCCAGGCTGACATCCCGCGCGTCCAGGCCATGGATCAGTTCCAGGCGGTTGATCAGCACATCCTGCTGCTGGCACAGACCGACCGTGGGCCGCCAATGGCTCCAGCGGTTGGCACCCTTGCCGACGCGATCGAGGGTGGAACCGACAAAACCTATGGCGACCGTGGGCTTGTTCGACATGTTTATACCTGGAGATAAAAAACGATAAGCAAAGATATAAAATTATCGAGGCGTTTGTCTTTCCGGATACGTGATGAAAAAGTGATAAAAAATAAAAACCTTATAAATCAATGAGTTGAAAAATAATTTGTTGGAAAATCAAAACCTGGCACAGCGGCTGCAATATCTCTGGCAACGAACAAGACAACAGAGCGAGACGCCAAGATGGCCAACTTCCAGCTGTTCAACACCCAACAGGCAAAAGCGCCAGCGAGCACCACCCTGAACGCTTCCAAGGCCGGGGCCTATGCCTACAACGCCAAGCATCGCCTGGCCCAGCTGGCGGTTACCGGTTGCTTGAACTCGACCTTCTACACCTCGCCTGAAGGCCAGCTGGAAGCGGTGCTGCAACTGGTGAGCGAGCTGGACAGCCGCTTCGTCGCCCAGGCCGCCCGTTACGCTCGCCAGCAAGGCCATATGAAGGACATGCCGGCGCTGCTGCTGGCGGCGCTGACCGCGCAACGTTCGGCCCTGGTGCCGGAGCTGTTCGCCCAGGTGGTGGACAACGGCAAGATGCTGCGCAACTTCGTGCAGATCCTGCGCAGCGGCGTGACCGGGCGCAAATCCCTGGGTTCGCAGCCCAAGCGCCTGGTGCAGAACTGGTTGAACAGCGCCACCGAGCGTCAGCTGTTGCAGGCCTCGATCGGCAACCAGCCGTCCCTGGCGGACGTGGTGAAGATGGTTCACCCCAAGCCAGGCGAGGCCTGGCGTGAAGCCTTCTTTGCCTGGTTGATCGGCAAGCCGGTGGATGTGCAGGCGCTGCCTGAGCTGACCCGGGACCTGCTGGCGTTTCGCAGCGGAGCGACCCGGGAAGTGCCCCAGGTGCCGTTCCAGTTGCTCGGCAACGAGACACTGAGCGCCGAACAATGGGCCGGGCAGGCCCGCAACATGGGCTGGCAGGGGCTGCGCATGAACCTCAATACCCTGGCCCGCCACGGCGCGTTCCAGGTGCCGGGTTGCACCGAGTACGTGGCGGCGCGGCTGGCGGATGCGGGGGAGGTGGCCAAGGCCCGGGTCTATCCGTACCAGTTGCTGGCGGCCTACCGCATGGCCGGTGACGAGGTGCCGCAGCCGGTCCGCGAGGCGCTGCAGGATGCCCTGGAGCTGTCCCTGGCCAACGTGCCGGCGCTGGCGGGCAACGTGGTGGTCTGCCCGGATGTCTCGGGCTCGATGCACAGTCCGGTCACTGGCTATCGCCAGGGCGCCACCACCGCGGTGCGTTGCATCGATGTGGCGGCACTGGTGGCGGCCGCGGTGTTGCGCAAGCAGCCGGCGGCGCGGGTCATGCCGTTCGAGCGTGGGGTGGTGAACATCCACCTCAACCCGCGGGACAGCGTGATGAGCAACGCGCAGAAGCTGGCGAACATCGGCGGAGGGGGGACCAACTGCTCGGCGCCCCTGGCGCAGCTGGCCAACGCCAAGAGCCGCGTGGACACGCTGATCCTGGTCTCGGACAACGAGTCGTGGATCGATGCGCGGCGCCACGGCGCCACGGAAACGATGCGCCAGTGGGAGCGGATCCGGGCCATCAACCCGCAGGCGAAGCTGGTGTGCATCGACATGCAGCCCGGGGCCACGACCCAGGCACCGGACCGCGAGGACATCCTCAACGTCGGCGGCTTCAGTGACGCGGTGTTCGATGTGATCGAGCAGTTCACTGCGGGCAATTATGGTGCGCAGCACTGGGTAAAGGCGATCGAGGCGATGTAACGCTGATCGGTAGAGGATGAAACACACCGTGCGCCGGCCAGCCGGCGCACACCACAGATTTTTTGCTCATTGGCCCTGAATGCCGCTGTGACTACATCCAAAGGCGTCTCAGCAACTCTTGTCAGGGCCGGTGACGGCACGAATGCCAGTGGCTGTACATATTGGTTAAGCCGGTTCGAATCCGGCGATCAGTCACTTCTTTTGTCGTGCCACCTTTTTTGCAGTTTTTGCGACGAATGCTGATGGAACTACATCCAAGGTTCGAGATGCGGGTTCGATTCCCGCCGGTGCCGGAAAACGGCGCCGTGGTTCAATGGTCAGAACGCGAGTGCACCGTTTCATCGACTCCTTGTCGTCGCATCTTTTCCCCCCGCCTCGGCGGGATGGCAGCGAATGCCACGGGTACTACATCGTGTCGCGGGTTCGAACCCCGCCAGCCGCAAGTCTGTAGCTCAGTCGGTAGAGCAAATGTGCCTGTTCCCTTGTCGCTGCCCGCAGGCCCGGCCTGCACCGATTGACCCGGCGAATGCCGGTGGAACTACAGGACAGCGTGGTCGCGGGTTCGAGTCCCGTTCACCGCAAGGTGCTAGCTCAGAGGCAGAGCGCGCTGCATGTTTCACCTCCACTTGTCGCCGTTTGCACCGAACACCGCAATTTCGTAGGAGCTGGCTTGCCAGCGAAGAGACTCCCGAGATCGTCTGCTGCGACCCGGCTCCTGCGCACCCTATTGAACAAGGCCGTATCCGCGGCCACAGGAAAAAGAGTCAACGACATGGAACACAAGACCTACCAACTGCTGGAAGTCGCCAACGGCAAGCCGATCAAGATGTGGACCCAGGGCGTGCCGGTGGAAAACGAAGCCCGCCAGCAATTGATGAACACTGCGAAGATGCCGTTCATCTTCAAGCACCTGGCGGTGATGCCCGACGTGCACCTGGGTAAGGGTTCGACCATCGGTAGCGTGATCCCCACGGTGGGCGCGATCATCCCGGCTGCGGTCGGGGTGGATATCGGCTGCGGAATGATCGCCGCCCGTACTTCGCTGACCGCCTCCGACCTGCCGGATAACCTGGCCGGATTGCGTAGCGCCATCGAGGCGGCGGTGCCTCACGGTCGTACCTCGCCCCGTAGCGGTCGCGATAAGGGCGCCTGGGGCGACGTGCCGAATCAGGCCGACCAGGCCTGGGCTGCGCTGCACCCACGTTTCAAGGCGATCACCGATAAGTACCCGGCCCTGGCCAACAGCAACAACCGCAAGCACCTGGGAACCCTCGGCGGGGGTAACCACTTCATCGAGGTCTGCCTGGATGAGGCCAACCGGGTCTGGTTCATGCTCCACAGCGGTTCCCGTGGCGTAGGTAACGCCATCGGCAACCTGTTCATTCACCTGGCCCAAGCCGATATGCGCCAGCACATCGCCAACCTGCCGGACCGCGACCTGGCCTATTTCGAGGAAGGCAGCCAGCACTTCAACGATTACGTGGAAGCGGTGGCCTGGGCCCAGGATTTCGCCCGGCAGAACCGTGAGCTGATGATGCAACTGGTGATCCAGGCCACCCGCAAGGTGATCAGCAAGCCCTTCGAGGTGGCGCTGGAGGCAGTCAACTGCCACCACAACTACGTGCAGAAGGAGCGCCACTTCGGTGAAGAGGTGCTGGTGACCCGCAAGGGGGCGGTGTCGGCGAAGAAGGGCGAGCTGGGGATCATTCCGGGTTCGATGGGGGCCAAGAGCTTCATTGTCCGCGGATTGGGTAACGAGGAGGCGTTCTGCTCCTGCAGCCACGGCGCGGGGCGTACCATGAGCCGCACCAAGGCCAAGAACACCTTCACCCTGGCCGACCAGATCCGCGCGACCGCCCATGTGGAGTGCCGTAAGGACGAAGCGGTGATCGATGAAATCCCGATGGCCTACAAGGACATCGACCAAGTGATGCACGCCCAGCGCGAGCTGGTGGAAGTGCTGCACACCCTGCGTCAGGTGGTGTGCGTTAAGGGGTAGAACAATGGACGACATGGATGCATTGATAGCAACCCCGCCCGGCTGGCAGTACCAGCTGAGCGACTACGAAGCCCGCCGCGTGCGGGAGGTGATGGACGAGTTGGACAGGCACAGCGCCTGGCTGGAGCTGAGCCGCTTCGGCAACGGTTTCGTGCGTCAGGCCGCGGTGCGCGGGCTGGCCGCGCAGCCTTCGGCAGAGGCCCTGGTGGCTTTGCTGGAGCGCCTCAACGACTGGGTGCCCCAGGTTCGCCAGGAGGCCGCCGCGGCGGTCGAGGCCTATTGGGTGCCGGAGCATGCCGGGCTGCTGTTGCAGACCCTGGCACCGCTGCTGGCCCTGGCCGGCAAGCAGCGCGCCGACCACGGCGCGACTCTGGAGCGGGCCAGCGCCGTGTTGCAACTGGCCCAGGTGCGCGACCAAGTGCAAGGGGCCTTTGGCACTTGCCGGGGCAAGGCTGCGCGCTTTGTCTTCGAGCTGTTGCTCAAGGGCGTCGAAGACCGACCGGCGCTGCTGGCCATGGCCCTGCGCCACCCGGAGGTCAGCGTGCGGCAGATGGCGGTGGACGCCTGCGCCGAACTGCCCGATGAGCAGGCGCTGCCCTTGCTGGAAGAGGTGATGCGCAGCTGCGGCGCCAGTGTGCGGGTCAAGGCCCTGCGGCTGCTGCTGTCGCGCCTGGCCGATTGTCGCGAGTATCTGGCGCAGGCCCTGCTCGACCCTTCGGGGGCCTTGCGTTGCCTGGCTCACTGGGCCGCGCCGCGCCATGGGCTGGACCCGCGGGCAGTGCTGCTGGCCCGCTTGCAGCAGCCGGCCCCGGGCAACAAGCGCCAGTGGCTGGGGCTACTGGGGTTGGTCAGGGAGCTGCAGGAGCCACAGGCCGATGCCATGGTGCGCCAGGCCCTGGCTTCGCCGGCGCTGAGCGTGCGCCTGCAGGCCCTGCAAACCCTGGGCGAACGTGGCATGGCCGAGCAACTGGCGGCCCTGGACGATGCCTCGGACAAGGTCTTCGACTGCGCCCTGGGCCTGTTGCGCCAGCAGCCGTGGGCGGTATTCGACGAGGCCCTGGAGCAGCGTCTGGACCAGCATTGGCACGATCTGCCCAAGGCGCGACGCTGGGCCATGCTGGCCCTCAAACCGGGCTGGCGTCAGTTGGAGTACCTGCTGTGGCGCCTGGGGCAGGGCGGCAGTGACGCCGCCTATTGGCGCGAGGCCCTGGCACGCTGGTGCGACAGCCGCTACGGGATGTTCGACCCGGTGACCCCCAAGCCCCTGCGCGAGGCCATGGTGCAACGCTTGCAGGCGATGGAAGCCGCCGGGGAATTACCCGTCGGTTCGGTCCAGCGGCTGTTGTGAGGAAAGGAGAGCCGCCATGTTGACCCTGGTTGAAGATGAGCACAGCCAGGCGCTGCGCCAACAGCTGGAAGCGGCGTTTTGCGTGTTCGATTTTGTGCGGCTGGCGGTGGAGCCGGGTGTCGAGGTGAATCAGGCCTTGCATCGCCAGGGCTTGCAGCACCTGTATCAGCACCTGATGGCCAGGCGCCGTGAGGCCTGGAAAAAGCTGCGCCAGGACCCGCGCTACGCCGACGTTGGTGAACCGCAGATGCGCTGGGAACCGGAGCGGGCACTGCCTGAGCGGCTCAGCCCGCAGCAGGTCCGGCAACTGGTTTGCGAAGACCCGGAGCAGCAGGACTGGGCCTTGTACCGGGCGTTTTGCCAGCCACCGTACGGGCTGCATTTCCCGGGTGGGGCCGAACAGGCCCGGCAGGTGTACGGCCAATGGCTGGACCTGCTGGGGCTCGATCTCCAGCAGCAGCCCCAGGTGATCAACTGGGTGGGCGACCTGGAGCTGGATTGTCAGGCCCCGGCCATGGGCCCGCATTGGCTGCCCTGGAGTGAATATTTCGACGAAGGCCTGGAGTGGTGGGGCGTCTGGTGCCTGACGGTGTGGAACCCCGTGCGCCGGACCCTGAGTGTGCTGGCCGCCAGCGCCACGGATTGAACAAGGAAAAGGATCATGGAACATCTGGAGCGCCATCCCCTGAGCAGCGCCATGCGCGAACGGGTATTGGCCGAGCTGGCGCGGATCGAGCGCGAGCGCAATGTGCAGGTGCTGTATGCCTGCGAATCCGGCAGTCGGGCCTGGGGCTTTGCCTCTACCGACAGCGATTACGATGTGCGTTTCGTCTATGTGGAAAAGCCCGAATGGTTCATCCAGGTGGATGCCGGGCGCGACGTGATCGAGCGGCCCCTGGACGACGAGCTGGACATCAGCGGCTGGGAACTGCGCAAGACCCTGGGGCTGTTGCGCAAGTCCAACCCGACCCTGCTGGAATGGCTGGATTCGCCCCTGGTGTACCGCAGCGAACCGACCGCCGCCAAGCGCCTGCGTGAGCTGGCCGAGGCGTTCTACAGCCCGCCGGCGGCGCGCAACCATTATCTGTCGATGGCCAGGAAGAACTTTCGCGGTTACCTGCAAGGCGACAGCGTGCGCTTCAAGAAGTACTTCTACGTCCTGCGGCCCTTGCTCGCGGTGCGCTGGATCGACCAGGGGCGCGGCCGACCGCCGATGACCTTCGCCGACCTGCTGACCACCGTCGACCATCAGCCACTGCTGGACGAAGTGGCCGAGCTGCTGGTTTTGAAACGCTGCGCCGACGAGTCCGCCTACGGACCGCGACGCCCGGCACTGCACGCCTTTATCGCCGCCGAGCTGGAACGCCCGGTGCCGAAACTGGCGCGTACCCATGAAGACAACGCGTTGCTGGACGCTTACCTGCGGGAAACGGTCCGGCACTACGCCTGAGGAATGTGATGAAACAGGATGTAATCGAACTGGACGGCGCCATCGGCGGCGGCCAGGTACTGCGCAGCGCCCTGAGCCTGTCGATGCTCACCGGCAAGACCCTGCGTATCCATAATATTCGCGCCCGGCGCAGCCGCCCTGGGCTGTTGCGCCAGCACCTGACTGCGGTGCTGGCGGCGGCCCAGGTATGTGGCGCCAGAACCACTGGGGCCGAGCTTGGCTCCCAGGTCCTGAGCTTCGAGCCGGGGCCGATCCGCGGCGGCGACTACCGCTTCGCCATCGGCACCGCCGGCAGTTGCACCCTGGTGCTGCAGACCCTGCTGCCGGCCTTGCTGCGAGCGCCGCAGCCGAGCCGCGTGAGCATCAGCGGCGGCACCCACAACCCCCTGGCGCCGCCGGTGGATTTCCTCCAGCAGGCCTGGCTGCCGCAACTGCGGCGCATGGGCGGGCGGGTGGAACTGCAGCTGCTGCGCCATGGTTTTGTCCCGGCCGGCGGTGGCGAGCTGGAGGCCTTTATCCAGCCTTCGGAGCTGCAACCCTTGCATCTTCAAGAGCGCGGAGCATTGCTCGGCAGTCGAGCCTGGGCCTTGAGCGCGGGCCTGCCCGAGCATGTGGCGGAACGCGAGTTGCGCCGGGTGCACGATCGCCTGCAACTGCCTCGCGAGCAGCTCACCCCGGTGCTGCTGGATGAAGAGTACGGCCCGGGCAATGTGCTGCTGCTGGAGTTCGCCTTCGAGCACCTGACCGAGCTGTTTTGCGGTTTCGGCCAGAACAGCCTGCGGGCGGAGAAGGTCGCCGACGGCGCCATCGATCAGGCCCTGGACTGGCTGGACTCCGGTGCCGCAGTGGCGGAACACCTGGCCGATCAACTGTTGCTGCCCATGGCCCTGGCCGGTGGCGGCAGCTTCACCACGCCGTGCATGACCGAGCACCTGCAGAGCAATATCCGGGTGATCGAGGCATTCTTGCCGGTGCGGATCGAGGCGCGGCCACTGAGCGAGCAAGTACTGCAGGTGCAATGCCACGCCCTGTCGTGAAAGGGCTAATGGGCCCGGGTCATCAAGGAGGTTATCGCCATGTATCACCTGTATGGAAGCCAGGGCACCGGCTCGGCCATCGTCGAGATCGCCCTGGAGTACTGCCAGCTGGCCTACCGCCGCATCGAGGCCGCGCCCTGGGAGGACAGCCCCGGGCGCGAGGCCCTGGCACGGCTCAATCCGCTGTTGCAGATTCCCACCCTGCAACTGCCCGATGGCAGCATCCTCACCGAAAGCGCGGCGATCCTGATCCACCTGGGCCTGGAGTTTCCCGACTCCGGGTTGCTGCCTGCGCCAGCGTCGGCCCGGGCCCAGGTGATACGCGGCCTGGTGTACATCGCCGCCAACTGCTATTCGGCCATCGGCATCCTCGACTACCCGGAACGCTGGATCAGCGACCCCGACGAACCGCTCAAGGCCCGGATGCGCGCCGCCGCGGCCGAGCGCCTGTATCGCAGCTGGGGGCTGTTCGCCGAGCAGTTTGCGTCGCGACCATATTTCGGCGGTGCGGCGCCGGGTGCCCTGGATATCCAGGCGGCAGTGGTGTCGCGCTGGTCCGGTGCGCGAGAGCACCTGCGCGATAGCCATCCCGATTTTCTCGCCCTGCTGCAACGCATCGACCGCGAACCGCGCATCTCCGCGGTCCTGGCCCGCCACTGGCCCCCCGCATCCTCGTAGGAGCTGGCTTGCCAGCGAAAGCGGCCGCCAGGCGTATGCAGGGCTCAAGGGCCCCTTCGCCGGCAAGCCGGCTCCTGCGGTTAGGAGGCGGGGTGATAGAGAGGTGAATCAGCGGTTGAGTTTCCTGGGGCGAAGCTGGCAGTCTGCGCGCCCGGTTCAGTGTCGGTTTTCTCTCAGGGACGTACTCGATGGATGGCAACACCTGGCTCAAGGCCTTGAACACTCTGCTGACGATTGTGCAGCGCCTGGTGCTGCTCAGTGGCTGGTTTATCGCCGCGCTGGTGCTGGGGTTCACCATCAAGTCCGGGTTGCAGCCCTTTCTGGCGATGTTCCTGGCTTCGCTGTTGGGGGTTGTCGCGTTGGTGGTGCATGAGGGCGGGCATTACCTGGGGGCACGCGGGTGCGCGATGCCGGTGTTGCATGTACGGGTGGCCGCCGTGGAGATCCAGGTGCTGCGGCGCGGCTGGCGGGTGCGCTGGGCACCGCAGCTCAAGCGCAATCGCCTGGGCGGCTATGTGATTGCCGCGAGCAATCTGCAACGGCCACTGCGGCAGCAGTGGATGCTGGTGGTCCTGTGCGGGCCGCTGCTGAATCTGCTGGTGGGTGGCGCTTCCCTGGCGCTTGGGCTGTCCTGGCCCGGGGTGCCGGGGGCCATTGCCCTGGCGTTTGCCGTGATCAATCTGGCCATGGGGGTGGGTAACCTGATGCCTGCCTGGCGGGTATTGCCCAGCGACGGCATGCTCCTGCTGGGCTGGTACCGGCATCGCGACGATCAACGTCCGGAGCTGGCCCAGGCACGCCTGTTGGCCCTGACCGTGGCCGGGGTGCCCAGCGCACAATTGCCGGTGGACGATCTTCAGCGCCTGGCCGAAGGCCCCATGCCCGGGCCCCTGGTCGCATTCGGCTGCCGCCTCAATGCCCTGCAGGACCAGGGCGACTGGCCGGCCGCGGTGCAGATGGAGCAGGAACTGGATCAATTGCTGGCGGCCCGGTCGGCGCAACTGAACGGCATGAGTGGCCTGATCGAGTTGTTGAGGGGCGAGTTGGCGTTCTGCCGCGCTTTGCTGCAGCGTGACGCCGCGCCCCTGAACAACACGCCGATGAGCGCCGAAGTGGATTGGAACGCACCCTGGCTGCGACCGCGCTGCCTGGCCTTGCAAGCCATTCTTGAAGGCGACCGGCAGCGGGGCGAGCACCACCTGCAACAGGCGCTGCAAGCGGCCAATAACAGCGTGGTGCTGTCCCAGGGCAAGAGTGAAGCCCTGCTGGCCGAACAGCTGCGAGCCTTGCCGGCGCCCACCCATCTGTAGGCGCTGGCTTGCCAGCGAAAGCGGCTGCCAGCCTGGCGCAAGGCTCGCGGGCCGCTTCGCCGGCAGCCCGGCTTCTGCGGCCTGGGGATGAAAGTAGTCGGTGCAGGAGGACAAAACTCTTATACTCCGGCGCTTTATTTTCCCCACTCCGCCAGAGGAACGCCCCGTGGCCAATGACACCGACCAGGATTTCTACAACCGCGCCGACGCCGTTATCGAGCTGGCCAACTCCCATATCGCCGACAGCAGCCGGGGCAAGGCCAGCGCGTCGCTGATGTACGCCAACTCCCGTTTCAGCGCCTGGGTCAGCGCCTGCGGGTGCCGCAATGCCCAGGAGCTGGCGGCGGCCAAGCAGCAGGCGGTGGATTATTTCGTCGAGGAGTTCCGCCTGATGATGGAAGAGAACCTCACGGACTACATCGAGAACTTCGAGCTGTACATGGGCGCCAAGCAGGACTGAAGGCGCCAGCGCCGCCAGTTGTGTAGCGCTTCTCGTGCCTGGCCCGGGCTGCCCGTAGCCGGGGGTCTTGTTTCGAGGATGGCAGGGCCCCGGCTACCGAGGGCCCTGCCTGAGTCGCCCCCTCTCCAGGTGTACTCCCGCCTGTTGCGCTGACAAAAAAAGTGAACGGCATCACTCTTTGTTCAAGGGAAGCATGCATCCGGTCGATAAGCTCTGAATGCCTATTGATATGGAGTTCGTCATGGCCTTGCTACCGGTTCGTCTGTCTCATCGTTTGACCCTCGGCAGTGTGTTGCTGTTGCTGTTCACGGCGCTGGCGGTATTTGCCGTGATGACCTTACGGGGGCAGCCCAAAGTGGTGGAGGCAAGCTCGGCACTGATCGAGCAGACCGGCAGCGCCATCGTTCGCCAGCTGGCGTTGCAGTTGGCGGGCATCGAAGGGGTGACCGCGAGCATGGCCCACCTGCTGGAAGGGCTGCCCAAGGAGCAGGCGCTGGTCATGGCCACCCTGCCCAAGGTGATCGACCATGAAGGCGACAAGGCGATCGCCGGGGGCGGCATCTGGCCAGAACCCAATGCCTTCACCCCCGGCGTGGAGCGCCGCAGTTTCTTCTGGGCCCGCAGCGATGCCGGGCCCCTGGCATTCTCCGATGACTACAACGCCGCCGGCAGCGCCGGTTATCACCATGAAGCCTGGTATACCGGCGCCCGCAACAGCGCGCCGGGCCGTTGCCTGTGGTCCGAGGCCTACCAGGACCCGGTGACCCAGGTGCCGATGACCACCTGCAGCGTGCCCTATCGCCAGGACGGTGCCTTTGCCGGGGTCGCCACCATCGACCTGCGCCTGGACGACCTGGCGCGCTTCCTCAAGGAGCAGGGGGCGGTCACCGGCGGCTATGCCTTCGCCCTGGACCAGGCCGGCAACGTGCTGTATTTCCCTGATGCCCAGGCCGGCGGCGGGGGCCAGATGCTCAGCTTCGACGCCCTGAGCAAGCAGCAACCCTGGTTGCTTCCGGTGGCCGAGGCCCTGGCCAAGCCGGCACCGACCGGGCAGGTGCGCAGCCTGGACCTGGACGAGGACGGGCGCTTGCAGGAAGCGGCGCGGGTCAGCTTGTTCAGCATGCCCGGCAGCGGCTGGACCATCGGCCTGGTGACCCCGGAGCAGAAGGTCACCGGCCTGGCCCGGGCCATGACCACCGAGATCCTGCTGTTCCTCCTGCCGTTGCTGGCGCTGCTGCTGTTCTTTGCCTGGCTGGCCGGGCACAAGCTGATTGCCCAACTGGAAGAAACCACCCGGCAGATCGATGCCCTGGGCAGTGGCCAGGCCAGCGACAACGCCGAGCTGCACGTGGCCCGGGCCGACGAGATCGGCGCCTTGCGCGCCGCGGTGAACCGCTATGCCGGGCAGTTGCGGCAAATGCTGCAGAAGATCGCCAGCGAAGCCCGGCAGTTGCAGAACGAAGCCGCGCGCCTGGGTCAACTCAGCAGCACCCTGGCCCAGCGTGCCGAGCAGCAGCGCCAGGAGAACACCCAGTTGGCCACGGCCATCACCGAGATGTCCTCCAGTGCCCTGGAAGTGGCGCAGAACACCAACAACTGCGCCGACACCGCGCGCCAGTCCCTGGTGGTGGTGCAGGAGGGCCAGCACAAGGTCGATGCCAACAGCCAGTCGATCCAGCAGTTGTCCGCGGAAATGGCCGAGGCGGCGGCAGTGATCCAGCGCCTGGAGCAGGACAGCCAGCAGGTCGGCGCGGTGCTGGATGTGATCAAGGCGATCTCCGAGCAGACCAACCTGCTGGCGCTGAACGCCGCCATCGAAGCGGCCCGGGCCGGGGAGCAGGGCCGGGGCTTTGCCGTGGTGGCGGACGAAGTGCGGACCCTGGCCGGCCGCACCCAGACCTCGGCCAACGAGATCAGCGGCATGATCAACGACTTGCAGCAGGCCTCGCGTCAGGCGGTGCAGGCGATCCAGGCCGGCGAAACACGAACCCGCCAGGCGGTGGGCGAGGCGTCCGGTGCATCGGATGCGCTGTCCAGCACGGTGACCAGCTTCGACGATATTTCCCAGCGGGCGCAGCAGATTGCCGTGGCGGCCCAGCAGCAGAGCCACGTGACCCAGGAGATCAACGAACTGGCGGTGCGCATCCACGGCATCAGCGAGGACAACGCCCGGGACGCCCAGGCCCTGGACAAGGTCAGCGAGGCCATGCAGGCCCTGTCCGGGCGCTTGTCGAACCTCAGCCAGGGCCACCGCTGAGGCATTGTCTGCCCGGGCCGTCGGTGGCCCGGGCGGGTTTCAGTTCCCTCGGGCCGCATTCGCCGGCCAGTTTCAGACCTGGCTGTACATCATCAGCTTGAAGTTCAGCAACAGCCCCAACGACACCCAGCCGAGCCCCAGCAGGCCATTGATCAACGGCTTGCCGGGAGCCACGCGCGTGGCCAGGAAGCGGGCGATGGCGGCGCCGATCAGCGCGCCGGGAAAGTCGAACAGATAGAACAGCCAGCCCAAGGCGCCTTCCGGGGAACTGATCCACAGGCAGAACAGTTGCAGGTGCGCGGCCAGGGCCAGGGCCACCCCGGTGAACAGCGCCGGCGTGGGCCGGGTGCACAGCAGCAGGCCGAGAATCAGCCCCTGGGGCAGCCAGTAGGCGGCGAAGTTCTCCCAGAAATAATCTATCGGTTGCCAGGCCCGGACGATTGCCAGGGACAGCCCCCAGAGCAACGCGGCGGCAGCGGGCAGGTGATTCAGGGAGAGCAGGCGCAGGGAGCTGGAAGACATGCAGGATCTCGCTAATGAAGTTGTGGATCAGCCGGGCTGATGGTCGGGGAGGGCGCTCTGGCTGCACAGCTCATGCACCACCTGGCGCAACCAGCGATGGGCCGGGTCAGCCTCCATGCGCGGGTGCCAGAGCAGGGAGATGGTCATTTCCGGCAGGGGCACCGGCAGGCTGAAACCGTGCAGGCCGTGCCGCAGGTTGCTGGTGTGGCGCTCGGGCACCATGGCGATCAGGTCCGAACCCCGGGCCAGGGCCAGGGCGGCGGAAAAACCGCTGACCAGGGTGACGATCTGCCGTTCCAGGCCCAGGGCTTTCAGGGCCTCGTCCATGCGCCCATGAGCATGGCCCTGGTGGGCGGCGAGGATATGTTCGCCAGCCACGTAGGCATCCAGGCTTACCGGCCCCCGGCTCAAGGGGTGGCCGGCGCGCACCACGCCGATAAAGCGATCGCAAAACAGCGCCCGGGTGCGCAACTCGGGGCTGGTGTCGGCGTCGATCACCGCGGTTTCCAGGTCGACGCTGGCATCGCGCAGGGGCTGGCTGTCGCGGTCCAGCTTGGGTACGAAGTGCACCCGCACCCCGGGCGCTTCAGCCCGCAGTCGACTGACCAGCGCCGGGCCGAAATTCTCGACGAAACCATCACGGCTGCGCAGGGTGAAGGTGCGCTGCAGGCGGCCAAGGTCGATCTGCTCGGCCGGGCGCAGAGCGGCCTGGGCGTCTGCCACCAGTTGGCCGATGCGCTGGCGCAGCTCCAGGGCCCGAGGGGTGGGCACCAGGCCGCGCCCGGCGCGCACCAGCAGCGGGTCGCCGGTGGCCTGACGCAGGCGGGCCAGCGCCCGGCTCATGGCCGAGGGGCTCAGATGCAGGCGCTGGGCAGCCCGCGCCACGCTGCCTTCGGCCAGCAGTACGTCCAGGGTCAGCAGCAGGTTCAGATCGGGAGTCGACATCGGCGCAATGTAGCACGCAGGCAGCTGGCATGGCGTTGAATGCATCAATTAACTGCAAAGGCTGCGCCTTCCGCCTAGTCACGGCTGGCCCTAGGCTGGCGGGCATCACCTTGCCGGAGCCTGTGCGATGCCCATTCCCGAGTCCCAAGCCACCCCCCAGGAAGCCCTGGCGCCCCGTGCGCGCCGGGCCCTGGCCAGCCTGTCGCTGGCGATGCTGATGCCGTCCCTGGACACCAGCATCGCCAATGCCGCGCTGCCGAGCCTGGCCCAGACCCTTGAGGCGTCGTTCCAGCAGGTGCAATGGATTGTCCTGGCCTACCTGCTGGCCATCACCACCCTGATCGCCAGCGCCGGGCGCCTGGGGGACCAGTGGGGCCGGCGTCGGGCGCTGCTGGCGGGGATCGCCCTGTTCACCTTGGCCTCGCTGTGCTGCGGCCTGGCCCCGGGCCTGGGCTGGCTGCTGGCGGCCCGCACGCTGCAAGGCCTGGGGGCGGCGGTAATGCTGGCCCTGAGCATGGCCCTGGTGGGTGACGCGCTGCCCAAGGCCCGCACCGGGGCCGCGATGGGCTGGCTGGGCAGTATGTCGGCCCTGGGCACCACCCTGGGCCCGGCCCTCGGTGGCCTGATACTGGCCAGCGTCGGCTGGCGCTGGATGTTCCTGGTCAATGTGCCTCTGGGGTTGGTGGCGCTGTTACTGGCCTGGCGTTGCCTGCCACCGGACCGGCCTGTGGCGTCTGCCAGTGCCTTCGATGTGCCGGGCAGCCTGCTGCTGGCCTTGAGCCTGGGCGCCTATGCCCTGGCCCTGACCCTGGGGCCCAACTTGCTGGCGCCGTTGAACCTGGGCCTGCTGGCGGCCAGCGTGGTCGGGGTCGCGCTCTTGGTGCGTGTCGAGCGCCGGGCCGCCGCGCCGCTGTTCCAGCCGGCCCTGCTGCGCCGGCCACAACTGCGCAGCAGCCTGTGGCTGAGCCTGCTGGTGTCGACGGTGATCATGACCACCCTGGTGGTGGGGCCGTTCTACCTGGCCCGGGGGCTGGGGCTCGGGAGCCTGGCAGTGGGCCTGAGCCTGTCCCTGGGGCCGCTGGTGGCGACCCTGTGCGGCGCCCCCGCCGGGCGTCTGGTGGACCGTTATGGTGCCTGGCCGCTGTCCCGGCTCGGCCTGCTGGGGTTGTGTGGCGGCCTGGGCCTGCTGGCGCTGCTGCCCCGGAGCCTGGGGCTGGCAGGCTACCTGCTGCCGCTGGCCCTGGCCACCGCCAGCTACGCGCTGTTCCAGGCGGCCAACAACAGCCTGGTGATGCGTGATGTGGCGCCGCAGCAGCGCGGGCTGACGGCGGGGTTGCTGAGCCTGTCGCGCAACCTCGGGCTGATCAGTGGCGCGGCGGCCATGGGCGCACTGTTCGCCTGGGGCTCGGGGCCGCAGGCCAGCGTCGAGGCCGTGTCCCGCGGCATGCACTGGACCTTTGGCGTGGCGGCGCTGCTGATGCTGCTGGCCTTGCTCAGCGCCGGGCGCAACCGGCTGTCCGAGGACGCCGGCTCGCCCTTCATCAGTCGTCTGCTGGCGCACAAACCCACCTACATGATCCTCGACGACCACGAGATCGAGGACAACTGAACGCAGGACCGCATCGACAAGAACGGTAGCAAGCGCACCCTGTTCAACTGGGCGATGAGCGCCTACATGAGCTACCAGTGGAGCCATGGGCCGCGCTTCGAGGACAGCTATGTGCAGAACCGTGCGATGTCCGGCAACGATCAGTACCTCAAGCACCGTTCGGTCAAGCAGCTGTTCTACGACTTTTCCTGTTCCAACTATCCGTTCTTCGTGCTGGATACCCGTACCCAGCGCTTTGTCGATGATGTGCCCGGCGCCCTGCAGGACAACCACCTGCTGGGCCGACCTTCACTGCACCCGGCCGAACCCGGCCAGTTGGATCGCTTGTGCGCCTGGTGACAGCAAGCAGGACGATAGCGTCAACGACCAGCCGGAGCGGCTGCAACTGATGCCCTGGTAGCGGGTCTGGCCCGGGTGCACCTGCTCTAGTGGCCTGTCACATGGAGTTGGTGCAGATGGCTCACCCGCCCGAGAAACATCATCTGGCGCATGTACATCGCCACGAGCAGGGCCAGGGCGATAAAGCCGTTGAACCCGGGATGCTGGGCCATGGACAGCGCCCCGCAGGCGCTGAAGCCGATTTCGATCAGGGCCAGGGCGATACAGCCGGTCAACAGGTTCTGGCAGAGGCTGACCTCCGCCATCGCCTTGACCAGGGTCTTGCCGGCGCCGTCATCTGCCTGGATGACTTCATCCAGTTGCCTGGTCACCGCCTTCCACCTGGCGAAGCTGGAGGATGCCGGGGCATCTGCCAGGCCTACCAGCGCCGCCAGGAACCTGCAGTGGTTCAGCGTAGCGATGGATAGCCAGTCCCAGAGCGGGGCGAAGCCGGTGAAGACGATACCGGACACGTAGCTGAGGATGATCAGCACGAACAACAGGGCGCCGCCGAGAATATCGGGGGGTTGCAGCTGTTCGTGGGGGTACTTGAAGGCCAGGACGATCCAGAACGCCATGCCCGGGCAGATCCGTGCAATCAGATCGTAATAGACGCTGGGAATGAGGTTGAGGATCGAGGTGAGCCCGCTGCCGCCCTCGCTCTTGCCAGGCTCTTTTTTGCCCTTGTCTGCTTCGCACATGGCGCTCTCCCTTGCCCAGGAACTCCTGGCTCCTAACTCTTAGTTCAAGGGGGGAGCGTTGTCCACGGAACGGGCTGGACAAGCACTTTCAGTGCTGCCAGGGCAGGGGGGCGCCTCGAACACGCGGTTGGGCGAACACAGGGCCTGGGTGCCCTGTGTCCCTTTGCCAGTCAGTACCCAGGGGCGGCTTACAGCCCCAGTTCCAGCGCCAGCAGGTCCGCCAGTGGCTGGCGGCGGCGGATCAGTTTCGGCTGGCCGTTCTCGAACAGCACCTCCGGCAGCAGCGGGCGGCTGTTGTAGTTGGAGGACATGCTGGCGCCATAGGCGCCGGTGTCGTGCAGTACCAGCAGGTCGCCGACCCGGGCCTGGGGCAGGGGGCGCGGGGTCAGGCATTCGTCGTCCTGGGTGAAGATGTCGCCGGACTCGCACAGCGGGCCGCCGACCACGGTCAGCTGTTGCGGGCGCTCCACCGGGTTGCCGGCGGCGTCCAGCAGGCTCATGCCGTGGTAGGCGCCGTACATGGCCGGGCGCATCAGGTCGTTGAACCCGGTGTCCACCAGCACGAAGTGATGCTGGCCGGCGGTCTTCACCACCCGCACTTCGCTGACCAGGCAGCCGGCCTCGGCCACCAGGAAGCGCCCCGGTTCGATCTCCATACGCACGCCGTGGCCCAGGTAGGCCTCGATCTCCTGGCGCGCCACTTTCCAGGCATTGGCGTAACGCTGCACGTCCACCGGGGTGTCGCCCTCGCGGTAGGGGGTGGACAGGCCGCCGCCGATGGAGAAGGCCTCGAGGTCGTGGTCCAGGGATTTCACCGCCGCCACCATGGCTGCGCCCACCTGTTCCAGGTGGTCGTAGTCGACCCCGGAGCCGATGTGCATGTGCAGGCCCACCAGGTGCAGGCCATGCTGGCGGATCACCGCCAGGGCTTCGCTCATCTGGTCGTGCCAGATGCCGTGCTTGCTGTTTTCGCCACCGGTGTTGGTCTTGCGGCTGTGGCCGTGGCCGAAGCCCGGGTTGATCCGCAGCCAGACCCGGTGCCCCGGGGATTTCTCCCCCAACTGGCGGAGCATGTCGATGGAGCCGGCGTTGACTTCCACCTGCAGTTCCACCACCCGGGCCAGGGTGGCCTCGTCGAACAGGTCGCAGGTGAAGACGATGCCGGCATCCACCGGGCTGAAGCCGGCCAGCAGGGCGCGTTCGATTTCCCCCAGGGACACCGCATCGACCCGTACCCCGGCCTCGCGGATCAGGCGCAGCAGGTGCAGGTTGGACGAGGCCTTCTGGGCGTAGCGCACCACGTCGAACGCCTGCAACTGGGCGATGCGCGCCTGGATGGTGGCGGCGTCATAGCACCACAGTGGAGTGCCGTACTGGCGGGCGGCGGCGACAAGTTGAGCGGGGGAAAATGGAATGGCCATGGCGAATGCAATCTGTGATCAGTGGGAATGGAGGCAGCATGCCCGTTGGCGGCTATTCAAGAAAATATCTATTCTTTGCCAAGATATTCATATCTGATATGGATTGGTTGATTAAGCGAGTTTCCCGCCATGGACATCTCCCTGCGGCACATCGAAGTGTTCCGCGCCATCATGCAGGCCGGCAGCGTCACCGGCGCCGCGCGCCTGCTGTTTACTTCGCAGCCCACCGTGAGTCGCGAGCTGGCCCGGCTGGAAACGCTTTCCGGCTTGCGCCTGTTCGATCGTGAAGGCGGGCGCCTGCTGCCCACCGCCCAGGCCCTGCTGTTGCTGGAGGAAGTCGAGCGGGCCTATGTGGGGCTGGAGCGGATCAACAGCGTGGCCCAGTCGATCCGCCGTTTCGAGCACGGCCAGTTGAGCCTGAGCTGCCTGCCGCTGTTCTCCCAGACCCTGCTGCCGCCGGTGTGCAAGCAGTTCCAGGCGCAGCACCCGGGCATCGGCCTTAGCATCACCGCCCAGGAATCGCCGCTGTTGGAAGAGGCCCTGAGCGCCCAGCGCCATGACCTGGGCCTGACCGAAAGCGAGCACCTGCCCCGGGGCACCCAGGGCGAACTGCTGTTCTGCGCCGACATGGTCTGCATCCTCGCGGACGACCATCCGCTGCTGGCCAGGCCACGGCTGGCGCTTGCGGATTTTCGCGGCCAGGACTTCATCAACCTCTCGGGCCTGGATATCTACCGCCAGACCCTGGATGAGCATTTTCGCCAGGCCGGGGTGGATCGCCGGATAGTGGTGGAAACCACCAACGCAGCTTCGGTGTGCGCCATGGTGCGCCAGCGGCTCGGGGTGGCGATCATCAACCCCTTGAGTGCCATGGAAGAGGCCGGGCGCGGCCTGGCGATCCGGCCGTTGCAGCTGTCGGTGCCCTATCGGGTGATGCTGATCCGCCCGGATTACCGGCCCTCGTCGAGTTTTGTCGAGGGTTTCAGTGAAGCCCTGCGCACCCAGGCCAAGGCACTGCAAAAGCAGGTCGGGCGGATAGTGCAGGGAGGGCAAGGGGTGAATCGCTCAGGCTGATGGGGGCATGGCCCAATGTTCAGCTTGTTGGTGAAGAGGGCGCGTTGGCGCTTCAGGGAAACATGTCCCTCTCGTATGGCGGCAGACAGTTACCGAGGATAGCCCTGCGGTCGGCCGATCTTGTGGCAAGCCTCAGGTGCAGGCCAGGACCGTAGCGACTCAACCCCCTGACCAGTTCTGGAGTCAAATAAAATGCCTATTGCCATTCACGCACGCAACAACACCGCCGCTGCGCAGCAAGTTGCCATCAGGAATACCGCCCAGGGCAACAACCTGGCCAACGTCAACATACCTGCCCAAGGCAACGTGGTTCTTTATGTCCTGCAAGCGGATGCCAGTGCCGACCTGTATCTGATCTGCAATGCCAATGCTGCCCAGGCTGCCCAATTGAGCGTCGTCTACCAGGGCCATAGCAGTGTGGTTCAAGACAGCGACTGGGCCCGCCAATGGACAGTCGATGGTGCCGTGGATGGCGTACAACTGGACCTGGCATAGCGGGAAAAACTCGCTGGCAAAGACCATCCTGCGCACGCCTTCCCCGTAGGAGCCAGCTTGCTGGCGAAGGCGCTCTCACGGGCGCCTTCGCTGGCAAGCCAGCTCCTACAAGGAGGGCG
>NZ_JBXAJB010000008.1:0-303094 GCF_058796855.1 Pseudomonas sp. GW823-FHT03E05 | reverse complement strand
TAGTTCAGTCGGTTAGAATACCGGCCTGTCACGCCGGGGGTCGCGGGTTCGAGTCCCGTCCGCTGCGCCATATTCGGCAACCTGGAACACTGAACGCCAGGTCGCCACACAAAGCCCGCTCAATGCGGGCTTTTTGCTGTCTGGGATTTGTATCGGTTCGAATCCTGCGCATGAAAAAAGCGGCCCTCGGGCCGCTTTTTGCGTTTTTGCCTACTGCTCGGCGTTACGGCTATGCCGGTAGTCGCTGACGGCTTCATACACCGCCTTGCGCAGACGGTTGATGCCGCCGATGGGGCGATGGGCTTCCAGACCGAACCAGGGGTTGAAGGACTGGTTGTCGCAAGCCAGGTTCTGCGCCGGGGTATCGAAGTCCTGGGCGGGAAGGGTCACCCGCGCCACCGTTTCAAAGGGGGCGTCACTTTCTTTCCATTCAATGCTGGTGTCTTCGATCGGCATGAAACGGTTCGGGTCCTGGCGCTGGACCTGCAGTACGAAACAGGCGCCAACCCGATCGGTGGAGAGTTGCTGGGTCAGGGCGCTGCGCAGGAAGTTGGGCAGATCCTGGTTCTGTGCTGGCAGGCTGTAGGCCGGGCAACTCTCGGGGTCCGGCATGACCCGGAATTTGGCGTTGGCATTGCCGAACTTGTAGGGCGAGACCGAGTAGTAGGTGGTCTGGGTCGGGCTGGCCGGGGCCGGTGACAGGGTCGCCAGGGCGATGAACAGATGCCGTACCTGCCAGGTGCGCGGATCCCACCCGGGGAAGAATGCGCCGACTTTCTTGCCGTCCGCCTGGGCGGCGATGTTCTGCTGATATTCGGCTACGTCGCTGACGAAGAAATTCGGATGATTGAACATCACGAAGTCCTGTTCACGGCGTTGTGATTCCGACGCCATCAATTGTTGCCCGGGAACATCCAGTAGCTTGATCGCCATGCCGCGGGCGTCGCGAATACTGTCGAACTGCGGGTAGGCGTTGCCGTTGGACAGGCGTACGACGGCCTGCCAGGTCTGGCCAGGGGTGGCAAATACTCCCTGGCGCAGTGGCGGGCTCAAGTCGTTGAGGACCTGGACCTGCGCCTTCACGCAACCGTGGGCCTTGGCATGGGCATCGCGCAGGTAGCGGGTGCCTTCGCGGTGCTGGTCAACGATGCGCACCGCGGTCTGGATGATGTCCTGGGTGCGGGCTGCCTCATCGGCAGGAACCTGCTCCTGCACCGCTACCGGGCCTCGGTGGTGCCAGGCGAACCAGGCACTGGACAGTGCCCAGCCCAGCAGGCCGATGACCAGTAGCAATAACAGGGTCCTGCCCAGCAAGGCGCCGAGGCGCAGCCACAGTCGGGCCAGCAGGGACGGTCGTTTTCTGGCGAGATCGAGTTTCATGGCAATTGCGACTCCAATGGTCCGCCCAGCACTTTCAGGTATTCCAGCAAGGCCCAGCGTTCTTCTGGCTGCAGCAGTGGGCCGATAACGCCATTGCCACGCTGGCCGGCGCGGAATTCGTGGCCGCTGTTGTGGTTGCCGCTGATGCGGGTATCGAATTCAAAACCGTTCTTGAAGGCTTCCGGGCGATAGCCCAGGTGCTTGGGATCGTACTCGAAGGTGCCGCGGTAGAAGGTTGTCGAGCGCTCTGATTGCGGAGACAGCAGTTGATAGAGGTTGGGTACCGAGCCGTTGTGCAGGTACGGCGGTGTGGCCCAGACCCCGGCCAGCGGGCGGGCCTTGTAGGCGCGCAACTCGCGTACGCCGATCGGCAGCCCGTAGCCGTCCAGCCGCGGGCGCTCCTCGGAGGTGACCTTGGCGTCGCGATAGGCACGCTCTTCGACAAAGGCCGTGATGTAGGCCAGGCCCTTGGCAGCCGAGAGTTGACGCAGGTCCAGCGGTTCGCTGGGTGTCGGGTGCAGCTCGACATTGGACCTGGCCAGTTCGGTGGTATCCCACTGCAAGGAGCTCAGGTCATAGCGCAGGTCGGCGATATTGCTCGCCGAATTCGGGTCGGTGCCAATCACCGCTACCGGAAGCATTTTCAACTGCTGCACGGGGCGGCCGTTGTTGTCGCTGACCGAGGGTACATGGCAGCCGGCACAGTTGCTGGCGAACAGCTCGCGGCCCTTGGCGGCCAGCGGCTTGTCGATCGTGCCCAGCAAGGCTTCCGGCCAGGCCGGTGGCTTGAGGCGCTGCAAGGTTTCCTCGATCAGGTTGAGATCGCGGACACGTACGCTGGAAGGGTAGCGGTCCTCGCCGGTGAGGGGTTGGCCGTTGGCGTCGAACAGGTTCAGGGTGGCGCCAACCCCCAGGGCTTCGCCGATATTGCGCGCCATGGGTTGCTGCGCCGAGCCGTTCCACTGGACCCAGTCGAAGGTCCAGATATCCCAGAGTTGCGGGTAGTCCACCGGGGCATTGGCAATCCGATAGTTCTCAGGGGAAATGGCGTCGCCGAAGCTGGCATTGGCGATGCGGCCAAAGGCGTCGGTACGGCCCGGACCCTCTTCGGTTGGATAGAGGCCGCGATGGGTATCGTTCCAGGCCACCCGCAGGAAGTTATCCAGTGAGACCTTGAAGTCCTTGCGCAGTTGTTCGTGCCTGGCTTCGTAGTCGGCACCCAGAACCTTGCGGGCGAAGCGCTCGAATTTCCAGGGGTTGTAGTAGGTGCTGGTCAGGCTGGCCACGAGGGCCTGGCCGAAGCTGCCACCACGCAGGGTCGGTACGCTGGACGGCAGCACGTGCTGCGCCGAGCCGCCATCAATGCGCAGGGCTTGATGGTTGAAACGCAGCTCGCCGGTGTGGCAGGCAGCACAGGTGATGTCCAGGTATTGTTCCGCGCTGCCCGGATTCTGATGGCGGGCGAAGCCTACGGGCAGGTTGCCGGGATTCTGCGCTGTGGCTTTCTGTCCCGGCTCCACCAGGAAGCCGAAGCGGGCCAGGTACTCGGGAGCGGCAAAGGACTGCTCGGAGAACGGTAGCTCCAGAGCGCTGAACCATTCATAGCGCAGGCCTTTGACCTGGGTGCCCTGGGGAGTGAAATAGTAGGTCTGGCGATCCTTGGCATCCCATTGGTCCAGGTAGTGCACCTGTTCAACGGGTACATAGTCGGGGAGTTTCGGATTGGCCACGTAGTACAGGACTACAGCCAGGACAATGCCGATCAGCACGGCAATCAACAGCAACACACGATAGATGAGGCGCAAGATGTACGTCCTTGTCGAATTTCGTTTCCTTATGCCTGAGCTCATCTGACGCGGCAAGTAGCCATTACTTGAGCTATGGTTATTCGCGCCCGTTCAAGCGCCTCGGTAAGCGGCCTGGGCAGGGTGTACCCCAGAGCATGAAAACGCGTTTAAAGACGTGAACTTATCGGCCATTTACTACTCTTACGCCGGTAGCCATTGGTCGTGGTCGCCTGATAAGCTCGCGGCTTTATTCGATTGCCCTTTAGGCGCATGAACAAGGAAATAGCATGAAACAGCATCGGTTGGCGGCGGCGGTGGCCCTGGTTAGCCTGGTACTTGCGGGTTGTGATTCGCAGACCAGCGTAGAGCTGAAAACCCCGGCGCAAAAAGCTTCCTACGGTATCGGCCTGAACATGGGCAAGAGTCTGGCTCAGGAAGGCATGGATGACCTGGACTCCAAAGCGGTCGCCCAGGGCATCGAAGATGCCGTCGGCAAGAAAGAACAGAAGCTGAAGGATGAAGAGTTGGTCGAAGCCTTCGCCGCGCTGCAAAAGCGTGCCGAAGAGCGCATGGCCAAGATGAGCGAAGAGTCGGCGGCTGCCGGCAAGAAATTCCTCGAAGAGAACGGCAAGAAAACCGGTGTGACCACCACCGCTTCCGGTCTGCAGTACGAAGTACTGAAAAAGGCTGACGGTCCTCAGCCCAAGCCGACTGATGTCGTGACTGTTCACTACACCGGCACCCTGACCAACGGCACTGTGTTCGACAGCTCGGTAGAGCGTGGCAGCCCGATCGATCTGCCGGTCAGCGGCGTGATCCCGGGTTGGGTCGAAGGCCTGCAACTGATGCACGTGGGCGAGAAGTACAAGCTGTACATCCCGAGCGACCTGGCCTACGGCGCCCAGAGCCCGAGTCCGGCGATTCCAGCCAACTCGGTGCTGGTCTTCGAACTGGAGCTGCTGGGTATCAAGGATCCAGCCAAGCAGGACGCCGCCAAGTAACCTGCGTCAGCGCCTGAAGCAACGCCCCGTTCTTACGGGGCGTTGTCGTTTCTGCAGGTTGCTGCTGGCAAATTATCCGAACCGACGGCAGTGCGGGTGGTCTGAACAGGGTATGAGCGGTAGGTAGTCGCTGGAGGCTGCCAAGTCAATGAAATTATGGGTTTTTTTATGTGAGTAAAAAACGCCCGATCTGAGCTCAGCCCTTATGAAACGGGGCTTTCAGCCGTGAAAAATAGCTCTGTTCACAAGGTTATCCACAATTTGTGTGGATAACATTTCAGTGGGAGTGATGATGAAAGCACCCTGGAATTTTGCTCGTTTCCTGCCGCTGGCGGGGCGCTTGCTGAGCCGCGGCCGTTTGCCCACGCTGCTGTTCGCCGTGGCGAGCAAAGGCGCCAGCCAGGGCGGACGCCTGGGCAAGGTCAAACAGGACCTGCGCTTGTTGCAGGCACTGTGCCTGGCCTACTGGCGTGGCGAGTACCGGGCCATCAGCCCCAAGGCGCTGCTGTCGGTGGTGGCAGGCTTGATGTATTTCCTCAGCCCGGTGGATGCCATTCCCGACTTTATTCCGGTGTTCGGCATGCTTGACGATATCGCCGTTCTGGCTTGGCTGATGAAAACCCTGGATGACGAACTCAACGCCTTCCGAACCTGGCGCAATCGGCAAATGCCGGAAAAGCTCGCGGTTGTCGAGCGCTTGCCGGACACTGCGGAGCAATTGCTGCTGGAAGGACCGCAGAAAAACTAAGGGTATTCACCGCCTCCCACAACAATCATGCTCCCCGCGACCATTGCCGCTGTTAGGATTACACTTCAAGGGAAAAGTCCGACTCGCTAAGTGTCGTTGTCCTACGGGGTAGTAATGGATATTCAGATTATTGAACGCGATGGCGAGCCCGAATATGCGGTTCTGCCGTGGGCTCAGTATCAAGCTTTATTGTCAGCCGCAGGTCTTACCGAACAACCACCGCACGCTGCCGCAACTTCTCAGGCAGCGCCACCAGCCCAGAATCTTCCGGGCCTGGATCAATTACGCAGTCTGCGCGAAGGGAAGGGCATCGCCATCGAGGCGCTGGCCCGCAAAGTTGGTATCAGTCCGTCTTACCTGGCCCTGATTGAAAGTGGCGAGCGTCAACCCGACGCTGCGATTCGCCGCAGCCTGGCCTGGGAGTTGACGGTGCCGGGGTGGAGGGAGCAATCGTGAGTGTAAGGATCAGTCGTCAGCACTGGGATGGGCTGTTGGGTGAGCTGGATCAGGCCCGTCGTCAGCGGCATCTTTTAACCTATCGAGCCTTGTTGGAGCGCTTGCAACTGCCCAGCCCGGCCATGCAGACCCTGACAGCCGCGCTGGAGCATCTGGCAGCGCTGGATGCACGGGCCGAACAGCCTTTGCGCAGTTCCCTGGTGATCAGCCAGGGGGCCAGCCGCTTGCCGCGTACCGGCTTCTTCGAGTGCGTGGAGCGTCTGGGGCGTTTTTCCGGCCCTTCCGACGGTGTTGCCGCGGCTTCATGGCATGCCTCGGAAGTGGTGCGGGTCTTCGAGTACGAGTATCCCGAATCAGCGGAGGCTTGAATGTTCCTGGCACTCAAGGCACGACTCGGCTATTGGCTGGCGCGCCGTTTGTTTCATTGGCCGTGGTTTGTCCGCCAACCCCGTGTCTGGCGTTGGATGGAAGGTCAGTTCGCGCGCATGGCCAATCTGGGCAATGTCGGTGCGCTGAGCTTTTATGGGCACATCCTGACTTTTCGTGGGCAGGGGCTTGGCGCTCGTCAAGAAGGTCAACGCCTGCTGCGGCTGGCTGCACTGGCAGGGGATGGCAAGGCAGCCTATCAGTTGGGCGTGATCAGCCTGGCCGGCTCGCCCAGCAAGGCTCCCGACGCTGTCGAAGCGGCGCGCTGGTGGACGCTTTCGGCCCAGGCCGGGCATCCTCTTGCGGCGCTCAAACTGACGCAGCTCGATCAGCCGACTGATCCCGCAGCGGCTCACTGAGGCTTTGCGCTCCCAGGCTGGCTGCCGCTTCCAGGCTGTCGATCACATGGATGCTGTAGCCCTGGATGTTCTTGGCGTGATGCTTGGCCTGGGAGGCCAGCTCCGCCACTTGGCTGGAGTCCAGTTGGCCACAGGCCTGTGGATACAGGTGCACTACGCCGATGGACAGTGACAGCAAGGGAAATTCCTGACGGATACCTTGCCGATTGGGGGCGACAAAACAGCCGGCTTCCAGGTGTTCGCTGCGATAGAAGCGCCGGCACTGGCTGTGGAAGTCATCCAGCAACTGGTTGAGCCGTCGGCGCCAGTCTTCCGGCCCCAGCACCAGCAGAAAGTCATCCCCACCGATATGTCCGACGAAGTCGCGGCTCGGGTCTACCCGGTCGTTCAGGCATTGGGCCAGGCACAGCAGCACCTCATCGCCGCGGCCATAGCCATAGATATCGTTGAAGGGTTTGAAACTGTCGATGTCGACGTAGCAGATCACCGATTCCCGTGCTTGCTGCAGCAGGCGGCTCAGGCACTGCTGGATCGGCACATTGCCGGGCAGCAGAGTCAGCGGGTTGGCGTAGCGGGCTTGCTGGATCTTCAGCTCCGTAATCAGCTTGAGCACATCGATGACCCGCCCCAGCCCCAGATAATGGCCATTCAAGGTGATGATGAAATCTTCCTCGATGCGTTGGCGGGCGCGGCTGGTGATCAGGCGGCTGACCTGCTGCAGGGACTGGCTGAGTTCGACCGCGAGAAAGTCATCGTTCATCAGGCGGCTGATGGGCTTGCGGGCGAACAGGTCGGTGGCAAAGGGCTTGAGCAGGGCGTCGGAGAGCGAGTGCCGATGGACGATGCCGCAAGGCTGCCCCTGTTCGTCCAGCACCGCCAGGGAGTTGAGGTTGGCTTGCCGGCGAAAGGCTTCCAGGACGTTGGCGGTGGGCGTATTGCGGGCAACGGCCGGTTGCTCGTTGAGCAGCGCACTGAGGTCGCTGCCATCATCGTTGAGGGCCGCGCTGGTGTGATCATGCTTGGGCATCATTGCCCGAGCGTCCCTCGGCGGCTGTTCCTGGGGGCGACACAACAGGTAGCCCTGGACCAGGTCGACGCCCATCTCGGTCAGCACTGCCAGTTCTTCGGTCAGTTCGATCCCTTCGGCGATCACCTGGGCGCGGGAGGCTTTTGCGATTTGCAGAATCGAGCCGACGAACTCGCGCTTGAGGGCATCCTGGTGAATGCCGTCGATAAAGTGCCGGTCGATTTTCACGTAGTCCGGGCGCAGCTCCGACCACAGGCGCAGGCTCGAATAACCGGCGCCCAGGTCGTCCAGGGCGATGGAGAAACCCATGTCGCGGTAATGGTGCAGGGCGTTCTGCAGCAACTGGAAATCGTCGATCGGGGTCTGTTCGGTAAGCTCGATCACCACCTGGCTGGGGGGGATGCCGAAGTCCTCAAGCAGCTGCAAGGTACGCCCTGGTTGGTGGGCGGCCTCCAGCAGGGATTCCGGCGAGACGTTGAGGAACAGCTTGCCGGGCAGTTGCTGTTCGCTGAAGCGTTTGCAGGCGCTTTGCCGACAGGCAATCTCCAGCTCGCTCAGGCGCCCGGCCTGGCGCGCGACGGCGAACAGCGCGACAGGGGAGTGCAGAGGGCTGTTTGAGGGGCCGCGACTCAGGGCCTCATAACCCAGGATGCGCCGCTCGGACAGGGAAATGATCGGTTGGAACAGGCTGTGCAAACCGCTTTGAGCCAGGATTGAACTCAATGCACTGAGCTGTTCGGTCGTGGTCATGGCGATCTCTGTCGATAAAAAAAGGACCGGGCGCGGCTCTGGCTAGAGAGCGGTGCCCGGTCCTTTATTTCACGACAGAATGATGACTGTTTAATGACGATGCGAGGAGCGATCGAATTAAATTGCCATCATCCTCAGTGCTTGGCCACCGAGGTGTTGAGCTTCAGATAGTCCAGCAGGATGCGCCCGGTTTCACTCAGGTAGGCGTCGTCTTCCGGCTTGGTCTTGTCCGGCTCGGCAGCAGCCAGTGCATCTTCGTCTTCTTTCTTCAGCTCTTTGAGCGGCTCCTCGCCCTTGGCTTTGCGACGGGCGTTTTCCAGGGCCAGTTGCTTGGCTTCGATATCGGCATGTTGCGCCCGACGATCGGCTTCATTGAGGCTGACGGTTTTTTCCGCCATCAGTTTCTGTGCCAGGGCCAGCTTGTCGCGGATGAACACGAACTCCGGATCTTTCGCCGAGCGGCTTTCGTGTTCGGCCTTGAGCTGAGCCAGGAACGGTTTGAACGGGTCTACCGCAGGCTTGATGGCCGGGCGGATGGTGTCCCATGGCATGGCTTCAGGCAGGGCGCTTTCGCCGATTTCCTTGGTGTCGATGATCGACGGATAGCCGATATCCGGCAGCACGCCCTGGTGCTGGGTGCTCTGCCCGGAAACCCGGTAGAACTTGGCCAGGGTCAGCTTCAGCTCGCCGTGATTCAGCGGCTGGATGGTCTGCACGGTGCCTTTGCCGAAGGTCTGTCCGCCGATGATCAAGGCGCGGTGGTAGTCCTGCATGGCGCCGGCGAAGATCTCCGAAGCCGAAGCCGAGAGACGGTTGACCAGCAGTGCCATCGGGCCTTTGTAGAAGGCGCCGGGGTTTTCATCTTCCAGTACATCCACCCGGCCGTCGGCGTTGCGCACCAGCACGGTAGGCCCCTTGTCGATGAACAGGCTGGTCAGCTCGGTGGCTTCCTGGAGGGAGCCGCCGCCGTTGTTGCGCAGGTCGATGACCACACCGTCGACCTTGTCTTTCTGCAACTCGGTCAGCAGTTTCTTCACGTCGCGGGTAGTGCTCTTGTAATCCGGATCACCAGCGCGGAAGGCCTTGAAGTCCAGGTAGAAGGCCGGGATCTCGATCACCCCGAGCTTGTAGTCCTTGCCGTCCTGCTTGAGGTTGAGGACCGACTTCTTCACCGCCTGGTCTTCGAGCTTCACCGCTTCGCGGGTGATCGGCACGATCTTGCTGGTCTGGTCGTTTGGCGCATTGCTGGCCGGGATCACCTCCAGGCGTACCAGGGTGCCTTTCGGACCACGGATCAGCTTGACCACTTCGTCCAGGCGCCAGCCCACCACGTCGACCATTTCCTTGTCGCCCTGGGCCACACCGATGATCTTGTCCGCAGGGGCTACCTGCTTGGTCTTGTCGGCAGGACCTGCCGGCACCAGGCGCACGACCTTGACCTGATCATTGTCGCTCTGCAACACGGCGCCGATGCCTTCCAGCGACAGGCTCATGTTGATGTCGAAGTTTTCCGCGTTATCCGGCGACAGATAGTTGGTGTGCGGGTCGTAGGACATGGCGAAGGTGTTGATGTAGGCCTGGAAGATATCTTCGGCACGGGTCTGGTCCAGGCGCGCCAGCTGGTTCTTGTAGCGCTTGGTCAGGGTTTCCTGGATCTGCTTGGGATCCTTGCCGGCGATCTTCATCCGCAGCACTTCGTCCTTGACGCGCTTGCGCCACAGGTCGTCGAGTTCGGCGGTGGTCTTGAGCCAAGGAGCATCCTTGCGATCGATCAGCAAGGTTTCCTTGGTGGTGAAGTCGATCTTGTCGACGCCCTTGTTAAGCTCGGCCAGGGCGAAGTCCAGGCGGGATTTGACCCGGTCCAGATAGCGCTTGTAGATGGTGAACCCGGCGTTCAGGTCGCCGCTCTTGAGGAAGTCGTCAAACTGGGTTTTCCATTTGTCGAACTCCGCGATGTCGCTGGCCATGAAGTAGCTGCGCGACGGATCCAGCAGCTTCAGGTAGCTGTCGTAGATGATCACCGAGCGCGCATCATCCAGCGGCGGTTTGCTGTAGTGATGACGTTTGAGCAGTTCAACGACATTGAGGCTGGCAATTACCTCATCGCGATCGGGCTGAAGATTGTCCCAGCTATTGGCTGCGAACGTATTGGTCGACATCGGCAGCAGGCCGAAACCAATGAAAAGAGCGAGGGCGGTGCTGGGGAACAAATGCTTCATGCTGATTCGACGCGGGGGCAATTGATAACGCATATTAGGCCGTCTTTGAAGTCGCCGGTTCCATAAGGACCGGTCGCATAATGCAAAAAGCCCGGTGCTACCGCTCCGGGCTCAGTCCAGACTCACTATGGAGGCACTGTGAAAGCATTGCAAGGCGTTGAAGGTCATGTGGAGTGGGTGGAAGAGCCAAGTCCGGCCTGTGATGTGGGGCAAGTTCGCATTCGGGTGGCGGCTGCTGGCCTCAATCGGGCCGACCTGTTGCAGCGTGCGGGGCTCTATCCCCCGCCTCCCGGAGCCAGCAAGGCCCTTGGCCTGGAATGCTCCGGGGTAGTCAGTGAAGTGGGCCCGGGTTCGTCCTGGCAAGTGGGTGATCGGGTCTGTGCCCTGCTGGCGGGCGGAGGCATGGCTGAAGAGGTGGTGGTAGATGCCCGCCATGTACTGCCAGTACCCGAAGGGTTGTCCCTGGCCGAGGCCGCGGCGCTGCCCGAGGTCTACAGCACAGCCTGGCTGAATCTGTTCCAGCTGGCAGCGCTCAAGCCGGGCGAGAAGGTCCTGCTGCACGCTGGCGCCAGTGGCGTCGGCTCGGCGGCTATCCAGCTGTGCAAGGCGTTCGGCAACCCGTGCTGGGTGAGCGTTGGTTCAGCCGATCGCCTGGCCTACTGCGAGAGCCTCGGTGCCCAGGGCGGTGTGGTGCGTACCGATGGCATTGAGGCGCTGCGGGACTTTGGGCCTTTTGATGTGATTCTCGACCCGGTGGGCGCCAATTATGTGGCCAACAACCTCAAGCTGCTGGCCCTGGATGGACGTTGGGTGCTGATCGGCTTGATGGGCGGGCGCGAAGCGCAGCTGGACCTGGCCCAGGTGCTGGGCAAGCGGGTCCAGTTTCTGGGGTCGACCCTGCGCAGCCGCAATGACCAGTTCAAGGCCGACCTGTTGAGCGACCTTGGGCAGAATGTCTGGCCGTTGTTCAGCGAAGGGCGTCTGAGCCCGCAATTGGCCAGGACCTTTGCGATCCAGGATGCAGAAGCCGCTTTTGCGGAGCTGGCGACCAATCAGGTCTCGGGCAAGCTGGTGCTGGTGATCGACCCCAGCCTGACCTGAGCCCTGCAGGAGCCGGCTTGCCGGCGAAGGGAGCGTCAGGCCTGGCGGTCTGTTCGCTGGCAAGCCAGCTCCTACACAAGCCAGCTCCGGGGATCTCTGGGGCGGGTCACTTCCAGTGGTGGATCGGCCAGCCGGCCTTCTGCGCATGTTCACGCAGCACCGGATCCGGGTTCACCACCTGCGGGTGGTCCACGCGCAGCAGCAACGGCAGGTCATTGCGCGAGTCGGAGTAGAAGGTCGCGCCTTCCAGGTTTTCTTCCTCGGCATCCAGCCATTGCAGCAGGCGGGTGATCTTGCCCTCGCGGTAGGTCAGGGTGCCAACGGTGCGGCCGCTGTAGACCCCATGCTGCACCTCCAGCTCGATTCCCAGGACTTCGTCGATACCCAGGCGCGCGGCAATCGGTTTCACCAGGTGGGTGCCCGAGGCCGAGATCACCAGGATCCGGTCGCCGGCCTGGCGGTGGGCGGCAATGGCCTTGCAGGCGTCGCTGAAGATGATCGGCTCGATCACCTCTTCGACCCAGGGTTCGACCAGGTGCGCGACCTCCTCCGGGGTGCGTCCGCTCATGGGTTCCAGGCTGAAGTCCATGAACTCCTCCATGGCCAGCTTGCCATGGCTGTAGGCGTCCATCAGCTCATGGTTGCGACGCATGAACGACTCGCTGTCGACCCAGCCCAGGCGGCCCATCTGTTCGCTCCAGAGGGTGGCGCAGTCGCCGTGAATCAGGGTTTCGTCCAGATCAAAAATTGCCAAGGCCATCAGTGCCGCTCTCTCTTCAGGATCAATTGCGTGAATGCCATCAGGCTACCTCACACAGGGCTGTCGGATCGATGCTCAATGCCAGACGCTGGCCGTCGGCGTGCAGATCATCGGCCGAGCGGTTGAGTACATCCACCACCAGCTCCACGCCTCGGGCCTCGACCCGATAGCGGATCACGTTGCCCAGCAGGCTGTGGCTGCGTACCAGCGCATCCAGTGGGCCTTCCTTGCGCAGTTCGATGGCTTCCGGGCGGATGGCGATGCGGCCGCTGACCGGCCGCTGCAGCAGCTTGCTGGCGCTGTCGGCATCCAGCAGGTTGTAGTTGCCGATAAAGCCCGCGGCGAAGGCGTCCACCGGGGCGGTGTAGAGGGTTTCGGCATCGCCGCTCTGGACGATCTTGCCCTGGTTCATCAGGAAGATCCGGTCGGACATGGTCAGGGCTTCTTCCTGGTCGTGGGTGACGAAGATCGTCGTCAGGCCCAGTTCCCGCTGGATGTTGCGGATCTGTTCGCGCAAGTGCTTGCGGATCCGTGCATCCAGGGCCGACAGCGGTTCGTCCAGCAACAGCAGGCGCGGGCGGGTCACCAGGGAGCGGGCCAGGGCCACGCGCTGGCACTGGCCACCGGACAGCTGGTGCGGGTAGCGGCTGGCGAAGTCGTTGAGCTCCACCAGTTGCAAGGCTTCCTGGACCCGCTTGCGGCTGTCTTCGGCGCCGACCTTCTGCATGCGCAGACCAAAGGCCACGTTCTGTTCCACGGTCATGTTGGGAAACAGCGCGTAGCTCTGGAACACCATGCCGATCCCGCGTTTCTGCGGGCTCAGGGGCACGATGTCCTGGCTGTCGAGGAGGATCTTGCCGCCGTCCACCGGGGTCAGGCCGGCGATGCAGCGCAGCAGGGTCGACTTGCCGCAGCCGGAAGGGCCGAGCAGGGTGACGAACTCGCCCTTGCGGATTTCGCAATTGATGTCGCTGAATACCGTGGTGCCCGCATAGTTCTTTTGCAGGTGTTGGACGCTGACGAAGCTCATTGGCTTTTGTCCTTGTTCAAGATGTTGGCGGCCCAGGTCAGAAGCAGCACGAAGAAGAAGTAGGAAATCACCAGGGCGCTGGTGAAGTGGCCGCTGCTGTTACGCATGTTGTTCAGGTAGACCTGCAGGGTTTCATAGCGGGTGCCCACCAGGATGTTGGCGAACACGAACTCGCCGAACAGGAACGAGAAGGACAGCAGCAGCGCCACCATCAGGCCCTTGCGCAGGTTCGGCAGGACCACCAGGAAGGCCGCCTGCCAGGTACTGGCGCCCAGCAGTTGGGCCGCGTCCATCAGGTCCCGCAGGTTGATCGCCTGCAAGTTGTTGGTGATGGCCCGGTACATGAACGGCAATGCCACGGTGAAGTAGCAGCCGATGAGGATCCAGGGCGTGCCGACCATGGCGAAGGGCCCCGAACCATAGAGTTGCAGCAGGCCCACCGAGGACACCACCGGCGGCACCGCGAAGGGCAGCAGGATCAGGATGTTCATCAGCGCATCGAGCTTGGGGAAGTGGTAGTGCACCACGAACAGCAGCGGCAGGATCAGCACCACTGAAAGCACCAGCGCACCCACGCAGACCAGCAATGACTGGCCGAAGGCATTGAGAAAACGTGGGTCGCTCCACAGCTGCAGGTACCACTTGAAGGTGAAGCCGCTGGGCAGGATGGTCGCCGACCAGCTGCTGGCAATCGAGTAGACGAAGGTCCCCAGCAGCGGCAGCAGAAGGATGGCAAACAGCAGGTAGACCATCACTCGGTGGTAGAGCGCGGCGGAGCCGGGTTCAGCGCGAGACATGGTAGCTCCTCTTCAACAGCAGTTGATGGACGATGGTCACCAGGGTCATCAGCGCCACCAGCACCACGGCCAGGGCGCTGGCCATGTTCGGATCCAGGGAGATGTCCCCGGAGACCATGGCGGCGATGCGGATCGGCAGGACGTTGAAGTTGCCGGTGGTCAGGGCGTAGACCGTGGCGTAGGCGCCCAGGGCGTTGGCCAGCAGGATGACGAAGGTGCCCAGCAGCGCCGGGGTCAGCACCGGCAGGCCGATATGCCGCCAGAACTGCCAGCCGTTGGCCCCCAGCAAGGCGGCGGATTCACGCCATTCCTCGCGCAGGGCGTCGAAGGCCGGGTAGAGCAGCAGCACGCCAAGGGGGATCTGGAAGTAGGTGTAGAGAATGATCAACCCGGTCTTGGAGTACAGGTTGAAGTCCTGAATGATCCCCGACTGCTTGAGCATGATGGTGATGGTGCCGTTGAAGCCCAGCAGGATGATGAAGGCGAAAGCCAGGGGCACCCCGGCGAAGTTGCTGGTCATGTTGGCGAAGGCATTGACGAAGTTGCGCAGGCGCGAATCCACCCGGCGCAGCGAGTAGCTGCCCAGCACCGCGATGATGATGCCGAACACGCTGGACCAGAAACTGATCTCCAGGCTGTACTGGATGGCCTGCAGGTAGAACTTCGAGCTGAAGATCCTGGTGAAGTTGGCCAGGCCCCAGCCGAACTCTTCCGATTGCAGGCTGTTGATCAGCACCCACACCAGGGGGGCAATCTGGAACACGATGAAGAACAGGGCGAAGGGCACCAGGCACAGGGCCGCCAGCCATTTGCCACGGGTGACTGAATTCACTTCAACAGCTCCCGGCAGAAAGGTTTGTCATGGGGCGCGCCCAGCAATTGGCAGACGGTGCCGCACAGTTCGGTCTGCTTCGGCGCGGCAGCGGGGTCGAGGCTGAAAGCGTCGCCGAGAACGAACAGCGGGACCTCTCGCTCCTCGGCCAGCAGGCCATTGTGCGAGCGGTCGTTGTTCATGCCGTGGTCGGCCGTCACCAGCACCTGGTAGCCGGCGTCGAGCCAGCCTTGCAGGTAGTCGGCGAGAATGATGTCCGCCGAGCGCGCGCTGTTGCGGTACTGCGAACTGTCCAGGCCGTGCTTGTGTCCGGCGTCGTCGATGTTCATCGGATGCACCAGCAGCAGGTTGGGCTGATGGCGCAGGCGCAGGTCCTCGGCGTCGGCGAACAGATGGGAATCGGGGTAATGATCGCTCCAGTAGAAGTGGCCGTACTGGATCGGCAGTTCAGGGTTTGCGGTGTGCCGGTCTTGCGGGGCGTTGAAGGGCGAACGGTTGTACAGCTCACTGACCCAGTGATAGGCCGCGGCGGCAGTGCTCAGGCCGGCCTCGCGGGCGTAGTGGAACAGGCTGCGCTGGTTGGACAGGCGCGAGACCTGGTTGTGCACGATACCGCTGTCGATCGGCCGCACGCCGGTGAGTATGCATTCGTACAGCGGGCGGGAGAGGGCAGGTAGTTCGCATTGCAGTTTGTACAGGGCGGCGCGGCCAGCACCGACGTAGGCTTGCAGGTGCCCCATGGCGTGTCGGGCAACTTCGTGGTTGAGGCCGTCGAGCACCACAAGGATGACGTTGTGCTTCATGAGGTGGAGGGCTCCGGGATCGGGTGTGCAGGCGCCAGCTTGTCGGCGAGTGGCCTGTGTGCGCTTGTCTGTGCAGCGCCTTTGAGCCATTCGCCGGCAAGCCGGCTCCTACAGGGATGCAGCCTTACTGCATGTTGATGATCACTTCTTCCTGCCACTTCTGCGGCAGGCCCTTGGAGGTTTTCTCCCAGGCATCGGCGTCCTTGATCGGTGTTACGTGCTTGTACTGCTCGTTGGGCAGCAGGTTGGCCTGTACGTCCGCCGGCAGGGTCAGGTGCTCGGCACGGATCGGCCGCGCATTGCCGCGGGCCAGGTTGGTCTGGCCGGCGTCGCTGAAGATGTACTCGCGGGTCAGCTTGGCGGCGTTGGGATGCTTGGCGTACTTGTTGATGATGGTGGTGTAGCCGGAGATCACCGAGCCGTCCGACGGGATCAGCACGATGTAGTCGTCCTTGTTGACCATCTTGTTGCGGTAGCTCAGGCCGTTGAAGTCCCAGACCACGCCCACTTCCACTTCACCCTTTTCCATGGTGGCGATGGTCGGGTTGGCCAGGGACAGGCGCCCCTGCTTGGCGATCTCGGCGAACATCAGCAGCGCCGGCTGGATGTTCTTCTCGTCACCACCCTTGGCAATGGCGGCGGCCAGTACGCCGTTGGCGGCCTGGGCGGCGGTGCTCACGTCACCGATGGAAACCTTGTACTTGCCCTTTTCCAGGTCGGCCCAGCTCTTCGGCGCTTCGGAGCCGTGCAGCAGCTTCTTGTTGATGATGAAGGCGATGGTGCCGGTGTAGGCCAGCGCCCAGTTGCCGTCCTTGTCCTTGGCCCAATCCGGGACCTGGGCCCAGGTGCTCGGCTTGTAAGGCTGGGCCACGCCCTGCTTGACCGCGATCGGGCCGAAGGCTGCGCCAACGTCGCCGATATCGGCGCTGGCATTGTCTTTCTCGGCGGCGAACTTGGCGATCTCCTGGGCCGAGCTCATGTCGGTGTCGATGTGCTTGAGGCCATAGGTCTTGGCCAGGTCTTCCCAGGTGCCTTTCCAGTTGGCCCAGTCATCGGGCATGCCGACGCTGTTGATCGCGCCTTCTGCTTTCGCAGCGGCTTCCAGGGTTTTCAAATCGTTATCAGCAGCCATGGCGGCGGTGCACAGGGCAATGGTCGAGCCTAACAGTGATGCCAGGAAAAGCTGTTTCATCCGAAGCTCCTTTGGGCGTGTTCAACGCTGCGTTTTATCGACAGTCTTGCGGTGGGTTGGTCTAGGTCAGCAATACCTGAGCCAATTTAGGCGGGTTGGATGACACTTTGATGTCGGTGCCAACGATCGACGCATGGATTGAGGCGCAGGTCCGAGGCTGCGAAATAAGCGTAGACCATGGCCAAACGCCCGCAGAACAAGGATCTGGCGGGTAATTTGCAAGTTGGTGACAGGCCCGCTGAGCGCCTTTGTCATCTGTCAGTCATATGCATTGCCTAGGCTTTGGGCACGGATGCAGAGCACTGCCCCGGCCATTGCGCTGCCCTGAAACAGTGCTGGTCTAGTCCAGATAGGTAACGTTGATGCGTATTGATGCAACCAAAGCGGTGACAGCCATCGGCCAGGTCCTGCAGGAGCAGATCGCCCACGGGCTGTTGGCGCCCGGTAGCAAGCTGCCGGCCGAACGCAAGCTCAGCGAGCTGTTCGCCACCACCCGCATCACTGTGCGCGAGGCCCTGCTGCAACTGGAGGCCCAGGGCCAGATCTACCGTGAAGAGCGTCGTGGCTGGTTTGTTTCGCCGCCGCGCCTGGCCTACAACCTGATGCAGCGCAGCCACTTCCACGCCATGGTCAGCGCCCAGGGGCGGGTGCCCTCCACCGAGGTGATTTCCGCGCGCCTGCAACCGGCATCGGCGGCGGTCTGCGCCTGGCTGCAATTGCCGGCACTGTCCAGCGTGATCCAGATCTGCCGCGCACGACGCATCGATGAGCGGCTGGTGCTGTATGTCGAGCACTACCTGAACCCCAAGTATTTTCCGAAGATTCTCGATCTGGACCTGAACCAGTCGATCACTGAACTCTATGCCCGGCATTACGACCTGCACTACGGACGGGTGCGCTTTGAAATCGTGCCCACCTCACTGCAGCCGGAAGCGGCGGCGGCCTTGAAGGTTTCGGTGGGCAGCCCGGGGCTGCGGATTGCCCGGGTGAACTATGACCAGCACGAGCGGCTGATCGATTGCGACCTGGAGTTCTGGCGCCATGACGCGATTCATGTCGGTGTTGACGTTCTTTAGGCACCAGTGTCGTTAGCCGGCAAGCCGGCTCCTACAGGATCACTCCTTTTCCGCGCCGCCGCCTGCGGTGATCACCTGGATGCTCATGCGCGGCGTAGCCAGGTCCAGCCCGGCTTCGTCGAGGTGACGCTTGAGGGACAGGTTGAACGCCCGGGATACTTCCCACTGCTTGATCGGTGCGGTCTTGAAACGGGCCCGGAGGATGGCGCTGCCGGACTCGAAACTCTCCACCCCCTGGATTTCCAGCGGCGACCAGATATTGCGGCGCTGCAGGGGGTCGGTGCGCATCTTCTGGCCGACATCGCGCATCAGCTTGATTGCGTCGTCGATTTCCATGTTGTACGGGATCGCCACGCGGAAGATCGCGTAGCCGAACTCCCGGGAGTAGTTCTTGATGCTCTTGATTTCGCTGAACGGGATGGTGTGCACGATGCCGTCGATGTCCCGCAGGCGCACGGTACGGATAGTCAGGCCCTCGACGGTGCCCAGGTGGCCGCCGACATCGACGTAGTCGTCGATGGCCAGGGAGTCCTCGATGATGATGAACAGGCCGGTGATCAAGTCCGCCACCAGGGACTGGGCGCCGAAACCGATGGCCAGGCCGATGACACCGGCACCGGCCAGCAGCGGCGTGACGTTCATGCCCATGTTCGCCAGGGCAACGATGGTGGCAATGATGAAGATCGCCACGAACAGCACGTTGCGGATCAGCGGCATCATGGTTTGCGCGCGCGCGTTGGCCAGGCCCTTGCGCGAGCGGGTCAGGGCGTGATGCACCGCGGTATCGCTGAGAATCCAGATCAGCCACGCAAAGATCAGGGTGCCGCCGAGGCTGAACAGCTTGACGCTGACTTCATGGCCATCGCCTTCGGTGAAGCGGATCAGCGACATGCCCCAGACCCGCAGGCCGAGCTCGATGAATGCCAGCCAGACCGCCAGGTGAGCCAGGGTGTAGAAGAAGCTTTTCAGCCGCTCGGAGTACAGCGCATGGCGTTTGTGCCCGCGCTGGGGCTTGAGGGCATGGCGGCGTACCAGGCCGTTGATCACCATGCACAGCACCAGCAGTACCGTGCACAGCAACGACTGGCGCAGGGCGGTGCTGGTGTCGCCGGCGGAAACGAAGGTGGCGAACAGCGAGATACCTACCAGCACCAGGGCCGGCAGGTACCAGAAGGTGCCGATGATCTCGATGGTGTCGCTCAGGGCCCGGCGGGTCAGGCGCCGTGACAGTGGCTGGTTGCGGATCAGGTGGGCGATGGGGCGGCGGAAACGCAGGATGAACACGCCGGTGGACAGCGCCGCCATGACATTGGCGAAGGTCGCCGCGGTATGGGCCAGGTGCTGGCCCAGGCTGGCCACCATGCGTGGGTCGCTCAGGGCCTCGCCAAAGGCGGCGAAGCTGCCGATCCACCACAGCGGGCGGAAGGCCTGGCGTCGCAGGATGTACAGGGCGCGATGGCGGTGCGGGCCATCGAGTACGGAGAACGCCACCACGCAGATCGCCGAGAAACAGGTGCCGACCACCAGGGCGTAGGCCAGGACCATGGCCAGGTCCTTGCCCAGGGAAGAGGGCAGGGAGTAGGTCATGTAGACCGTGATCAACAGGGCGATCAGCCAGGGGCCGAGCTTGCGCAGGGCAAAGCGCAGCAGGTCCCAGGTCTTGGGGTGCTGGGGCAGGTCTTCGGTCAGGCCGAAGCGCAGGCGCACCCGGTGGCTGAGCCAGATCAGCGCTGCTGCCAGCAGGCTCCAGACCATGAGGATCAGGGCAAAGGCAAAGATGATCGGCAGCCACTGGCTGGCTGGCAGCATCAGTGCCGAGAGTTCTTCCTTGGCCAGGTCGAACTCGTCGGACCAGCGGGTAACCGGGCTGTCGGCCCCGGAGAATTGCTTTTCCAGGTTCGACAGGGTGCCGCCGATCAGGCCCAGTACGCCTTCTTCTGGCGTGGGCTGGGCTTTTTTCGTGGCATCTCGCAGTTTCTTCAGGTCCGCCAGCAGCTTGGTCCGTTGCTGGTCGTTCTCCAGGGACTTGATCACCTCGTCCAGGGATTGGCCCAGGGGTTCCTCAGCCTGGGGCTGCGCCTTGGTCTGGTTGCCCAGCAAGCCAGGCAAGCCCACCGCCTGGGCGCTCCCCAGGGGCAGCAGGGTCAGCAGGCAGACGAGCACATAGCAGGGCAGGGCAAAAAGACGAGCGAACACTGGGCGGTCAACCTCGGGGAAAATGGATCGACCGAGTGTACGAGGCCGCCAAATTCAATGCGAGGGTGAGTGCTGCATTTATTCCGCGAGCTTGGCCAGGATCTTGTAGACCACGGTGCCGAGAATCAGCAGCATGCCGATCCACATGCTGAACACACCGAGGTTCTTGTCCCGGAAGTTGAAGCCGATGGCCAGCAGGATCATGCCCGTGAGAATGGGGATGAGCATGGAGTGGAACGAAGACATCGAGATCATGGCGACAGCCTTGTCAGGAGGAGTAACTGTAAGTCTAGGTCGCTTTGTCGCGGCCCGGGTTGATGTGCATCAGAAACAGGCGGGCGTGTGTCCACGCGCCCGCCCTCTGCCTCATGGCAGTTCGTGGCTAGCGTAGAAGGCGCTCAGCACTTTCACCAGATGAGCCAGGTCATGGCTGCCACAGAGCTCGCGGATCGAGTGCATGGCGAAGGTCGGCAGGCCGATGTCCACAGTGCGTACCCCCAGATGGCTGGCGGTGATCGGGCCGATGGTCGAGCCGCAACCCATGTCGCTGCGTACCACGAAGCTCTGTACCGGCACTTCTTCGGCCATGCACAGGTGGCGGAAGAAGCCGGCGGTTTCGCTGTTGGTGGCGTAGCGCTGGTTGCTGTTGACCTTGATCACCGGGCCGGCATTGAGCTTCGGCCCGTGGTTGGCGTCGTGCTTGTCGGCATAGTTGGGGTGCACGCCGTGGGCGTTGTCTGCGGAGATCAGCAGCGACTTCTGAATGGTACGGACGAATTCGTCACCTTCGGGCAACAGGCGGCGCAGGGTCTGTTCGAGCATCGGGCCGTCGGCGCCGCAGGCCGAGCAGGAGCCGACTTCTTCGTGGTCGTTACACACCAGCACGCAGGTTTCATCGCTGTCGGCGGTGAGCAGGGCCTGCAGCCCGGCGTAGCAGGACAGCAGGTTGTCCAGGCGTGCGCCGGCGATGAAGTCACCGTGCAGGCCTATCACCGCAGCGCTCTGGGTGTCGTAGAAGCTCAGTTCGTAGTCCAGCACCACATCGGCGTTCAAACCATGCTCGCGGGCCAGTTGGTCGGTCAGCACCGCGCGGAAATCCACCCGCTCGTCACCGGCGAACTGGGCCAGGATCGGTGGTAGTTCGTTCTGCGCGTTGATTGCCCAGCCCTGGTTGGCTTCACGGTTGAGGTGAATGGCCAGGTTGGGAATGATCGCGATCGGTGCCTTGAAGTCGATCAGCTGGCTTTCCACCTTGCCGTCGCGGCGGAAGGTCACGCGGCCGGCCAGGGACAGGTCGCGGTCGAACCACGGAGCCAGCAATGCGCCGCCATAGACTTCGACGCCCAGTTGCCAGAAGCCCTGGCGTTGCAGTTCCGGCTGGGGCTTGACCCGCAGGCAGGGGCTGTCGGTGTGGGCGCCTACCAGGCGGATGCCGCCTTGCAGGGGCGAATGCCGGCCCAGTTTGAAGGCGACGATGGAGGAGTCGTTACGGGTGACGTAGTAGCGGCCGTTGGCTTCGGTGGTCCATGGCTCGCGCTCGTCGAGGCGCTGGTAACCCGCCGCTTCCAGGCGTTGAACGAGGCTGGCAGTGGCATGGAAAGGGGTAGGGGAGGCCTTGAGAAAGTCGATCAGGCCTTGGTTCAACTCTTCGCGCATAAGTAGCTCCAGACAGCAGTGGCGCGAGTTTAACGTATAGGAGTGCCTTGTAGGAGCCGGCTTGCCGGCGAACAAGGGCCGCTGGGGCGGCCTTTGCCCGCAAGCCGGCTTGGGCGGCGTGCGCTCAGAACGGCGCGGGGCAGTCGAAGCGCAGGCGCTCGCCGGTCTGGGGGTGGGTGAAGCTGAGCATGCTGGCGTGCAGGCACAGGCGTGGCCAGGCCGCCAGCGCCTGGGGATGGGCGTACAGGCCATCGCCCAGCAGCGGGTGGCCGATAGACAGCATGTGTACCCGCAACTGATGGGAGCGGCCGGTGATGGGGGTCAATTCGACCCGGCACCAATCGCCGCAGCGTTCCAGGACGCGCCAGAAGGTCAGGGCATGCTTGCCGAATTCGTGGTCCACCACGTGCCGGGGCTTGGTGGGCGGGTCGTAGCGCAGGGGCAGGTCAATGCTGCCGCTGTCCAGTTCCGGCTGGCCCCAGCAGAGTGCGGCGTAGGCTTTTTCCGTTTCGCGGTCATGAAACTGTCGGGACAGTTCGCGATGAGTGTCTGCGTCCCGAGCCAGCAGAATGATCCCCGAGGTTTCCCAGTCCAGGCGGTGGACGATGCGGGCTTCCGGGTAGCCGTTTTCCTGCAGGCGGGTAATCAGGCAATCCTTGTTGTCGTCGGCGCGGCCGGGGACGGAGAGCAGCAGGGTGGGTTTGTTCACCACCAGGACGGCGGCGTCCTGATGCAGGATGTGGATATTCGACAACGGCATTGAAACAGCCTCGTAACAAACGCCAACGGCGGCTCGCCGACCTCGATGCAATGCATGAGGCCCGCGAGCCGCCGTGGCTCCCGTCGGATCAATCAGCGATCAGGCAGGGTGATATTGAGTTCCAGGATCGAGCAGCTGCCCTGGTTTTCCAGAGCGACGTGCACGTCGTCGGACCCGATATTGACGTACTTGCGGATCACTTCCACCAGTTCCTTCTGCAAGGCGGGCAAGTAATCAGGGGTGCTGCGCTGGCCGCGTTCATGCGCCACGATGATCTGTAGACGCTCTTTCGCTACCGACGCGGTGCTGACCTTTTTGCTGGCACGAAAGAAGTCAAAAAGATTCATTATCTACCTCCAAACAGGCGCTCGAAGAATCCCTTCTTCTCGACATCAAGGAACCGGTGCTCCACGGTTTTGCCCAGCAGGCGGTCAACCGCATCGCTGTAGGCCTGGCCAGCATCACTCTGGTCGTCGAGAATCACCGGCACGCCCTGGTTGGAAGCCTTGAGCACTGCCTGGGATTCCGGAATGACGCCGAGCAGGGTCACTGCCAGAATTTCTTTGACGTCTTCAACACCGAGCATTTCGCCATTGCTGACACGCTCCGGGTTGTAGCGGGTCAACAGCAGGTGTTCCTTGATCGCGTCCTCGCCCTTTTCGGCGCGACGGGATTTGCTGGCCAGCAGGCCGAGCATACGGTCGGAGTCACGCACCGAAGACACTTCAGGGTTGGTCACGACAATCGCTTCGTCGGCGAAGTACATGGCCAGGTGCGCGCCTTTCTCGATACCGGCCGGGGAGTCGCAGACCACGAACTCGAAGGTTTCCTTGAGTTCCATCAGGACCTTTTCCACGCCTTCCAGGGTCAGCGCGTCTTTGTCGCGGGTCTGGCTGGCGGCCAGTACGTAGAGGTTTTCCAGGCGCTTGTCTTTGATCAGGGCTTGCTGCAGGTTGGCTTCGCCGTTGACCACGTTGACGAAGTCATACACCACGCGACGCTCGCAGCCCATGATCAGGTCGAGGTTACGCAGGCCGACGTCGAAGTCGACGATCACTGTTTTGTGGCCGCGCAGAGCGAGGCCGGTACCGATAGCGGCGCTGGTGGTGGTTTTACCCACACCACCCTTGCCGGATGTAACCACGAGAATCTTGGCCAAGGTGTTTCACCCCTAAGGAAAAAGGACTTTTAGCCCCTGAAAAACATCTCTTGAAAACTACTGCAGTCGGACAGCCTTGGCTGGAGCTCGGTCAGCGGCAGGGTTTATCGTCGATAAACACTGCTGATTGCCAATTTCCTACTTCGTTTGAGCCGTTTTCGCTACGTTTTAGAGATGCTTGGAAAATGCGGCAGTATCCGTTAAAGACGTGTGATGTTCAACACGTCACCCGACAGGCTGACCTGGACTCCGGAGCCCCACAGCGGGTCGCGTCGCAGGTCCTCGGAAACCTTGTACTGGCCTGCGATGGAGATCAGTTCAGCGCTCAATTGCTGACAGAAAATCCGCGCCTTGGTGTCACCCTTGACTCCGGCCAGGGCGCGACCGCGCATGGGGCCGTATACATGGATATTGCCATCGGCGAGAAGTTCCGCACCGGGGCTGACCGAGGACACCACTACCAGATCGCCACCCTGGGCATAGATCTGCTGCCCGCCGCGTACGGGCGAGGTGATGATGCGAGTGGGTTTGATGGTGGGTTCCGGCGGTTTTTCCGGCTTCTTGATTTCACTTTCCGGTGGCTCCAGCGGCCGCTCCCGGGCGCCGGAAGGCGGCAGCACCGGCAGGTCGACGGCAATCGCCGCGGCAATGTCTTCGATGCGGCTGGCGCGGATCGCCAGGGTCCGCAGGCCGTGCTGGCGGCAGACGCGCATCAGCCCGGGCAGATCCACCGAGCCTTCGCCAGCAGGCAGCTTGTCCAGGGCCAGTACCAGCGGGGCGTTGCTGAAGAAGTTCGGCGCCTGGGCGACTTTCGCGGCCAGTTGGCGATCGAGGCCTTCGAGGTCGTTGCGGGCCAGTTCCAGCACGGTGATGGCGAGCATGCTGCCCTTTAACTGGAACACAGGATCTTGGTCTAGCGATTCGGTTTGGCTCATGGTCTGCAGAAGGCGGCTTGTCACTAAAAGTGCCGAGACTTATAACGAGATCGCCCGCGCCCCGCAAGCCAGGTCGAACCGATGTAGAATGCGCGACCTTGTTGTCTGTCCCGGAATCTGTAATGGATCGCCCGCGTTTTCGAGCTGCATTCTTGTCTCCACGTTTCTGGCCGCTGTGGCTGGGGCTTGGTGTGTTATGGCTGATCGTCCAGTTGCCCTATGCCGCACTGCTGCTCATCGGTCGCGCCCTCGGGGCGCTGATGTACCGGGTGGCCGGTGAGCGCCGGCGGATTGCCAAGCGCAACCTGGAACTGTGTTTCCCGGAAAAATCCGCCGCGGAACGCAAACGCCTGCTCAAGGAGAACTTCGCCTCCACCGGGATCGCCTTCTTCGAGATGGCCATGAGCTGGTGGTGGTCCAAGCCGCGGCTGGCTCGGCTGGCCCATGTCGAAGGGCTGGACTATCTCAAGCAGGCCCAGCGCGACGGTCATGGGGTGATTCTCATGGCCCTGCACTTCACCACCCTGGAGATCGGCGCGGCGCTGCTGGGCCAGCAACACACCATCGATGGCATGTACCGCGAACACAAGAACCCACTGTTCGACTTCATCCAGCGCCGCGGGCGCGAGCGCCACAACCTCGATTCCCTGGCCGTGGAGCGCGACGACGTGCGCGGCATGCTCAAGCTGCTGCGGTCCGGGCGGGCGATCTGGTATGCGCCGGACCAGGACTATGGCGCCAAGCAGAGCGTTTTCGTGCCGCTGTTCGGTATCCAGGCCGCGACGGTCACCGCTACCAGCAAGTTCGCCCGCCTGGGCAAGGCGCTGGTGGTGCCTTTCACCCAGGAACGCCTGGCCGATGGCAGTGGGTACCGTCTGGTGATCCATGCCCCCCTGACGGATTTTCCCGGCGCCACCGAAGAGGAGGATTGCCTGCGGATCAATCAGTGGGTGGAAACTGCCTTGCGCGCCTGCCCCGAGCAGTACCTCTGGGCTCACCGTCGCTTCAAGAGCCGGCCGCCAGGCGAGCCCAAGCTCTATAAGAAGCGCGGTTGACCCTCTGGCCTTGATGAGCGGCCCTGGTACGCCATGGATGGAGTGAAGCAATGAGTGCTGGACCGGTAACAGGTTTGATTCTTTCCGGCGGTGGTGCCCGGGCCGCTTATCAAGTCGGCGTGCTGGCGGCGATTGCCGAGTTGCTGGGCCCGGGGGCGCGCAACCCGTTCCCGGTGATCGTCGGCACTTCAGCGGGGGCCATCAATGCCGTCAGCCTGGCCAGTGGCGCCGTGGACTTTTCTGCGGCGATCCAGCGCCTCACGGCGTTCTGGCGCAACTTTCGCAGTGATCAGGTAATGCGCAGCGACTGGCCCGGGGTCATTCGCCAGGCCAGCCGCTTTGTCGGCCACAGCCTGCTGGGGCTGGGTGCCCAGGTGCCGGTGGCGCTGATCAACAACTCGCCGCTGCGCGAGCTGCTCAACGAACACATGCACCTGTCGGGCATCAACGACGCGATTGCCCAGGGCCAATTGCACGCTGTGGCGGTAACCGCGTTCGGCTACGAATCCGGCCAGGCGGTGACCTTCTATCAAGGGGGCGGGGTGATCGATCCCTGGCTGCGGCATCGACGGATCGGCATTCCCACCCATCTGACGGTGGATCACTTGCTGGCCAGTTCGGCGATCCCCTTGCTGTTCGCGCCGGTGAAGCTCGACCAGGAGTATTTCGGCGATGGGGCGGTGCGCCAGTCGGCGCCCATCAGCCCGGCCCTGCACCTGGGGGCCAGCCGTGTGCTGGTGGTGGGCGTCAGCGGCAACCCGCGGGGCAACGATCCGGAGAGCGCCGGGCAGCGGACCTACACCGGTCAGGAGCCGACCCTGGCGCAGATTGGCGGGCACATGCTCAACAGCACCTTCATTGACAGCCTGGAAAGCGATATCGAATTGCTGGAGCGGCTCAATCATTTCAGCCGGTTGCTGCCCGGCAGCGCGGCCGACCGCGCCCTGGGCATTGCTCCAGTGGAAGTACTGGTGATTGCCCCCAGCCAGCCCATCGACGAGATTGCCGCTCGTCATCGGCATGAGCTGCCGGCAGCGTTGCGTGTATTCCTGCGTGGGCCCGGGGCGACCCGCACCAGCGGCGCAGGGGTCTTGAGCTATCTGCTGTTCGAAGCGGCCTACTGCAACGAGCTGATCGAGCTGGGACGCAGTGACGCCCTGGCCAAGCGCGAGGAGCTGGCGCGCTTCCTTGGGCTGGCGCGCGCGCCACGGGCCTGAATCCGCTTGGGAGCATGCACGCGCCTGCGTGCGGAACAATGCGCGCAGCCCTTCCTGCTCTCTATTGCCGGCGCTGCCGAGTGCCGGTGCAGTCTTTTAAGATCAATCTGATTACAAAGGTTCGGGATCGCTTGGATGATGGTGGAGATCAATGTCGATCATCATCGCGGTTCCTCCTGCTTTCTACGGCCATTTGCTGTCAATTGTGGACATTGTCTTGAGGAGCCTGCGACGCAAATGTGGTAGGTAGTCTCATGCAACGATTGGTCCGCTCGACGCTGTCGGGCCTTTTTACGATGTCCCTCGTGGCTGTGTCGATCCAGGCGCGAGCTGCTGAGTACGGCCAGATTGATCTCTCCAATCCGGCTGGCGGTGATTCGATGAACCTGCATCCGGGCGACTCCGTGATCTATGACGGCCCGGGGGCGGCGATCAACATTTCGGCCAAGGGCAATAACCTGAATGCCGAAGGGGTTGATATCCAGGCCGGTTCCCCGGGCGGCAACTTCACGGTCGGGGTCAGCGCCAGCGATGGTGGACACGTGACTCTGGTGGATAGCCAGGTACTGAGCCACCGCACTTACGCGCTCGAGGCCCGTGGTCCTGGCAGTGAAATCGTCGCCACCGGCACCTCGCTCACTTCCCGGCAATCATTTGGTGCCTACGCGTACGGTGGGGGCCGTATCACGCTTGACGGTGGCAGCATTACCACCCTCGGCATCTATGGCCATGGCGTGGTCGCCTCGGGTGCGGGAACGGCTCTGGACGCTCGTAACCTGAGCATCTCTACCAGTAATGCCAGCGGATATGGCGCCGAGGTGTCCCAGCGCGCCTCAATGACGCTGGAGGCGGTCACCATCAATACGGCGGGCGAGGACGCTTCGGTTCTGTATGTCAGGGGGGCCGGGTCAAGCCTGGCCTTCATCGACAGCCATGGCACTTCTGCCAGTTACTCCGGCGCCCGACTTTATGGTGGCAAATTCTCGATGCTTGGCGGCAGCCTCACCGCCCACGAGGACGCAGTATTTCTGGGGTACGACTTCGACGGCGTTGGCTCGTCAGCCGATATTCGCGATGCAACGCTGAGCTCCAGCAATGGCTATGGGCTCAACCTCAATGGCGACGCCGCCAGCGCCACGTTGAATAACGTCCGCATCAGCTCCTCTGGAGCTCAAGCAGGCGGAATATGGATGTTCATGCCCGAGACGAAGCTGGTGGCCGATCGCTTCAGCATCGACACCTACGGCGCCCAGTCTGCCCACGGGCTGGATAACCGGGCCGGCCAGGCGACGCTGAGCAACGGCAGCATCACCACTCACGGTGCGAATTCGCTGGGTTTGTACCTGTACAACCAGTTCGACAGCGATGCCAGCATTGAGGCGAGCAATATCAGGATTGAAACCTTCGGCGCCGGATCCTTCGGCGCCCTGGCACAAACTACGGGAGCCGACCTGCGCCTGGCACAGTCTGAGGTCGTCACCCATGGGCAAGCGGCCCATGGCCTGTACGTGCGGGCGGACGATGTACGTCTGGCCGCCAGTAGCACCGAGGTCATCACCAACGGCAACGGTGCGTTCGCCCTGGCACTGGGCAATGGTGCGGTGGCAACTTTGGAGAACTCCCGGCTGGCCACTCACGGGGACCTGGCGTCTGGCGTCTGGAGTTATGTCAACAGCGGGACGGCGAGCAATAGCCTTTCGCTGACCGGCAGTCAGATCAGTACCCAGGATGGCGCAGGCTTGCTGGCCAGTGGCGGCGATCATCAGTTCACCCTGATGAACTCGAGCATTGTTGCGCGTGCCGATGGGCAGGAGGCCCGGGGCATCTTTCTGCAGACCCGCCAGGCAATGTTGAACAATGTTCCCGTCGATACCGGCCAGGTCAGTGTCGAGGCCAGCGGCTCGACGCTGGTGGGCGATGTCCTTGCCCAGAACGGCAGTGTGGACCTGAGCCTCAGCGCCGGCTCGGAATTGACGGGGGCTCTGCGGGCCGAGAGCGGGGGGCGGATCAACAGCCTGCTGCTCGATGACAGCAGCCGCTGGAACATACGCAGTGACTCGACACTGGGCACCTTGACCAACAACGGTACGCTGGTGTTCGGCGCAGCCGGTTTCCAGACCCTGACCGTTAACGACTACATCGGTAATGGCACGATGGTATTCAACACCCACCTGGGCGGAGACACGTCCCCCAGCGACCGGCTGGTCATCGATAGTGGAACGGCCAGTGGCCGAACCGCAGTGCGAGTGCTCAACGCTGGCGGTAAGGGGGGGCTGACGCAGGAGGGGATCCCCCTGGTGCAGGCGATCAATGGCGGAACCATCGCAGCCGACGCCTTCTACCTGGACACGGGCTCCAGCGGTTATCGTTGGAGCGTCGGCAGCCTTTCGATCAATGGCTATGAGTACAGCCTGGTGCAAGGTGGCATCTCGGGCAACACGAATGACTGGTACCTGACCTCAGAAGCCAGCCAGGTGGCACCGGAAGGCGGGGCATATATCGGCACGCAGCAGGCCACCAGGACAATGTTCGACCATGGCCTGCAGGACCGTGCAAGCAAGCGCAGCCTGGGGGCCGACCGCCAGGATTCGGGACTCTGGATGCGGGCCCAGGGGCGGCATGACAAGGGCATGCGCATGGCCGAAGGCAAGGTCGATATCGATTCCAGCAGCGATGTGGTGCAGATGGGCGGGGCGTTGCTGCGCCGGCCGGTGGGCGCGCAAGGCGCGCTCTATGCCGGGCTCATGGCGGGCTATGGCGACGCGCGCATCGACTCGACCTCCACATTGATGCGCCGCGACACCAATACTGCTGTTCGCGCGAAGGCCCATGGCAAGGTCTCGGGTTATTCGGCGGGCGTGTATGGCACTTTCTATGCGGATGACGTGAACCGGCTGGGCGCCTATGTCGACACCTGGTTGCAGTACGGTCGCTATACCAACCGGCTGAGCAGTGAACTGGGGTCCGCCGATTATGATTCGAACCTATGGTCGGCCTCCCTGGAGTCCGGGTATGCATTGGCGCCATTTGCCGCTGATTCTCCCTTCCGGGCCTGGGTGGTGGAGCCTCGCGGGCAGCTGATCTATAGCCGTTATACCGCCAGCGCCGCAGACTTGCGGGATACGCGGTTGCGCAATGGCACTGCCGATGCCTGGCGTTCCAGTATTGGCGTGCGGCTCTACCAGCAGCCTGGTCAGGCAGCCGATGAATCGGTGCTGCGACCCTTTGTCGAAACCAACTGGCTGCATAGCGAGGCGGTGCCGTCGGTACGGATGGGGAGCAACAGCTTCGATGCCAGGCCATCGCGGGATGCTCTGGAATTGAAGGTAGGAGCCCAGGTGCGGGTCGCTCGGGATGTGGAGCTATCCAGTCATCTATTCGGCCATTCGGGAAGCGCCAGCGAGCACGGTTACGGCGGGCAGTTGAACCTGAGCTACAGCTGGTAGTGCTTGCAGGTCTTGTGGCAAACCCAGCGAGGACGGCCTCCAGCTCAAGGAGGCCATCCTGGGGGCGGTCCGTTGTTCAACGATGCAGATAATCCCTGATGAACTGTCGGATCACGCTGGCAAAGTCCGGGTCCGCGGTGAAGCCCAGTTGGTTTGCATAAGGTGTGCTGAACGCTCCCGGCCAAGAGCCGACGATGCGCTCGATGGCTGCATCCGGCCGCAATTGAACCTGCCGGGCCACTGCGTCACCGGCCACCTCGCGCAGCGCATCGATCATCTGCTCCACTGTCTGTGACAAACCGGGCATGTTGATCACTCGGCCCTGGTTCAAGCGCTCGGCGGCCAGCTCATGACCGTGAACCAGGTTGGCAATGGCCTGTGCCGGTGACATCAGCCATAGCCGGGTGTTCAAGGGCACCGGGCAGACACTGGCCTGACCGTTGAGGGGCTCACGGATGATGCCGCTGGCAAAGCTTGATGCCGCCAGATTCGGCTTGCCCGGGCGCACGACGATGGTGGGCATGCGCAGGCTGCGGCCATCGACGAAGCCGCGCCGGCTATAGTCGGCCAGCAGCAGGTCGTTCATGGCTTTCTGGGTGCCATAGGAACTCTGGGGTGACCAGACTTGATCATCGCCGACGGTGTCCGGCAGTTGTCCACCGAAGACGGCCACCGAGCTGGTCATCACCCACTTCGGGCAAGTACCCAACTGTCGCGCGCGTTCCAGCAGTCCCTGGGTGGCGCTGAAGTTGACGCGCATGCCCAGATCGAAATCGCTTTCTGCCTGGCTGGAGACCACTGCGGCCAGGTGAAAGATGCCCTGGGTGTTGGCGTCGATCAGGTTCGCCAGGACCTGGGGATCGGTGATATCCCCACCCTTGACCTGGACCCGAGGGTCGTCGAGGCCTTGCACGGGGTCGCGGTCGAACGCGGTAATCCGCTGAATGGGGTGCAACTGGCCGTGACGGTCGGTGAGTGAGCCGCGCTCGAGCAGGGCCTGGATCAGGCGGCGTCCGAGAAACCCGGCGGCGCCGGTGACAAGAATATTCATGAGTGACTCCAACTATCAGCGATTGACCAGTTTTCCGGGGATCTTGAAGACCAGCAGGGCTCCGACGAACAGCGCACTGGCCATCACGTACATGCCGATGGTGGTGCTCTGGGTCAGGTCCTTGAGAAAGCCCATCAGGTAGGGTGAAACGAACCCGGCGAGGTTGCCCCAGGAGTTGATCAGGGCAATCCCGGCTGCCGCTGCGGTGCCGCCGAGAAAGGCAGTGGGCAGGCTCCAGAACAGTGGCAGGGTGCTGAAGGCGCCCATGGCCCCCAGGGTCAGGCCGATCATCGACACTGTGAAGTTGTCGCTCCAGGTGGCGGAAATCATCAGCCCCACCCCACCCAGAACCGCGGTCAGCGCCAGGTGCCAGCGACGTTCGCGCAGGCGGTCGGCACTGCGGGATATCAGCACCATGGTCAGCGCCGCTGCGGCATAGGGAATCGCGGTGAGCATGCCGACCTGGAAGACGTCGCTGACGCCTGCCTGGCGAATCAAGGAGGGCAGCCAGAAACCGACGGTGTAGAAGCCGGCGATCATGCAGAAGTAGATGGCGGTCAGCAGCCAGATCCGCGGCTGCCCGAACACTTGGCGCACGCTGTGTACCTGGTGGCCGTCGGTTTCGGCCTCGATCCTGCTCTGCAGCAGGGTCTTCTGTTCCCGGGTCAGCCAGCCGGCGTCGGCGATCCGGTCGCTGAGGCAGTAGATCACCAGGCCGCCCACCAGAATCGAGGGCAAGCCTTCGAGAAAGAACATCCACTGCCAGCCGGCGAATCCCTGATGGCCATTGAGGGCGCTCATGATCCAGCCGGATAGCGGTGCGCCGATCAGCCCCGAAAGCGGCACGGCGGTAGCGAACAATGCGTACATCTTGCCGCGGCGGTTGGAGGGGAACCAGTACGACAGGTAGAGGATCACCCCCGGGTAGAACCCGGCCTCGGCGATGCCCAGCAGAAAGCGCATGACATAGAAGGAAGTGGGGGTGCTGACGAAGGCCATGCACGAGGAAATGAGGCCCCAGCTGATCATGATGCGCGCGATCCACAGCCGCGCGCCGACTCGATGCAGGATCAGGTTGCTGGGGATCTCCACCAGAAAGTAGGCAATGAAGAAGATCCCGGCGCCCAGGCCATAGACCGCTTCGGAAAACTGCAGGTCTTCGGACATCTGCAGCTTGGCGAAGCCGACGTTGACCCGGTCCAGATAGGCCACCAGGTAGCACAGCAACAATAGCGGCAGGATGCGCCAGGCGACTTTACGGTAGGCCAGGTCCTCGAAGGAGGCGGTGACCGGGGCCGAGGCGGTTTGCGACAGTGATTCAGGCATGTCTTTACCCATCCTTGTTTCTTGTATTTGGGTGATTTTGTTTTTATCGGACTTGCTGACATGGCTTAGATAACATAATACATCATACGAATTCAATGGCAGGCTTCGGGCAGGACGGCGTGCCTGAAATGCAGTACCGTTAGCCAATTTGACTACCGAGATGCCCATGTCCAAGCCTGATAACGCTTTCCCCGCCGCCGATTCCCTGGCGACGCTCAAGGATTCGGCCAAGGGCACGCTGGCGGACCAGGTGACTGCGGCGCTCAAGGCACACATCGCCAATGGCGAAGTCCTGCCGGGAGCGCGCCTGCCCACCGAACCGGTTCTGTGCGAGCGTTTCGGCGTCAGCCGCACTGTCATCCGCGAGGCCATATCGCGCTTGAAGTCGGCGGGCCTGGTGGAGGTGCGCCAAGGCAGCGGCACCGTGGTGTGCGAGGGCGCCCATATCAAGGCGTTCACTATCGACCTGGACGTACGTGGCTCGATCGAGGCGGTGCTCAGGGTCACCGAACTGCGTCGTGGTATCGAAGGCGAGGCGGCGGCCCTGGCGGCCCAGCGCCATACCCCTTCGCAGTTAGAGGCGATTCATCAGGCGCTGCTGGCTATCGATAGCGCCGAGCAGGCGGGTCAGGATGGGGTGGAGCAGGACCTGGCGTTCCATCTGTCGATTTCCCAGGCCACCGGTAATCCGCTGTACCCCTCCCTGCATGAATTCATTGCGCAATTCATCAAGGAAGCGATTCGTATCACCCGCTCCAATGAGGAGCGGCGCAAGGATCTGGCGCGCACGGTGCGTGCCGAGCATCTGGCGGTCTATCGGGCGATTGCGGCGCGGGATGTCGAAGGGGCGAGGCAAGCGGCGCTGAGCCACATCCACAACGCGGTGGAGCGGCTCAAGAGTGCCGATCCGGCATTCTGGCGGGATTCCGGTTCACGCATTGCCTGATGGCAAATACCGCCTGCGCCCCTCCATGGAGGGGCGCAGGCGGCATCAGCCAAGCATCAGAAGTGGTACTTGACCAGCAGGCTGGCGGTGTCCTGGTTGGTCTCGAAGTTGCGCGAGTCCTCGATACCGTACTTGTTCTTCCAGTAGTCGTATTCGAAGCCGACGTACAGCTGCTTGGCGCCCCAATTCAGCGCCTTGCCCAGGTCGTACTTGATCTGCGGGTTGAAGTGCAGGTTGGCGTGGTAGGTACCCTTGGCGTTCTGGTCGTTGTCCACCACCCAGTCCATGTAGCCGTCGATCAGGATGTCCGAACGGCCCACGGGAATGGTGTAGGACCACACTGGCGTGATCTGCCAGACGTTGTCGCCCGGGCGGCTGCCCTCGGTGTGGCGCTGGTAGAAGTTCAGCTGGAAATAGTCGAAGCCAGGGACTGCCAGGTCGAAGCCCGGGCCGATCAGGTAGGACTCGTTGTCGCCTTCGCCAAACTCGTAGGTGAACGCCAGGAGCACGTCCTTGATCGGGCCGAATTCAAGTTTCTGGTCGAAGATCTTGCCGAACGACAGGCGTGGCGTGAACTCGCCGTAGTAAGTGTCCGGGCCGACGTTGCCGTCTTCCTTTCCGTTATAGAAGATGCGGTCGAGGAAGAAAAAGTTATCCCCGTACTTCCAGGCATCGGCATGTTCGAAAGTGACCGTCTGTTGAATCTGCGGGTTAACTTCGAAGTTCTTGCCATACAAGTAAGTCAGGCTGTTGTTCTGCCATTGCAACAGGTCGCCAGCCACGGCCTGCCCCCCGGCCAGCAAGCTGGCGGCCAACATCAGGCTCTTGCACATCGGTTTCATTCGGTTGCTCCCAAGTAGGTAGTTCCACGTTTTTTTGGCTTGGCGCTCTGGTTTGGCGCCTTTTTTCGTTGCTGCAAAAAACCATCCGATCGGTCAGCTTTGTTGCTGTTAGCAAGAGCTGAGCCAAGGCCGAAAAAAAGCAAAAAACTCCCGTCCGGCTGTAGCGATACCGCCGGGCGAGAGTGTTTTTCGCGATGTTTTCTTGCGCCTTGTTACCTGTCCAGGCCGGGATAAGTTGGCTCTTGGGTCAGGTTTTTCATCCGGGCTTTTTTTTAGACCAGACTTGCGCGGCCGCGGAGAATACTGGCTCTCACGGCAGGGCTCAAGTGCTCCGCAACGGCGCACTTGCAACCACTTTGGGGCGGGTATGCGGGCCATCTCAGGCAAGCATCCGCATTGAAGGGCAATAGAGTGCCAATGACTGGCGGCCGTCAGGGGGATTGCATGGCGCTAATGGCCGTCCAGCGACCACCGCCAGGAAAGCCTGGGCAGGCTGCATAGGTGTTGCTCCCTGTTTGTTCTTATTTTCAAGGCGCAGCGTCTAATGGGTAGCGCTCGATCCTGAGTGGGCGAGCGCTGCGGTCAAGCATGAACGGTGAAGCAAGGTCAGGGCGCCGAACCGGCACCCTGCTGGTGACTCAGTGCTGATGGGCGTGATCCGCATTGCTGGCCGCGCGCTCGCTCCCCCCGAGAATGTTGAACAGCAGGTTCAGCACCAGCGCACTCAAGGTCGCCATGGCGATGCCACTGTGGGTGATGGGGCTCATCCACAGGGGCAGGTGGGCGAAGAACTCGGGGCGCACCACGGGAATCAGGCCCATGCCGATGCTCACGGCCACCAGCAACTGATTGCGCCGGTCGGCGATGTCGGCTTCCTGGAGGATCTTGATCCCGGTCGCAGCCACCATGCCGAACATGGCGATGGCCGCGCCCCCCAGCACCGCCGGTGGAATCGACGCCACCAGGAACGCCGCCTTGGGCAGCAGGCTGAGGACGATCAGCAGGCCGCCGGCGACCATGGTCACGGAACGGCAGCGCACGCCGGTCATCTGCACCAGGCCGATGTTCTGGGCAAAGGAGGAGTGGGTGAAGGTGTTGAGGAAGCCAGCGAAGAACGATGCCCCGGCATCACACAGCAAGCCGCGACGCAGCATGCGTGGGGTGACCTCCTGGCCGGTGATCTTGCCCAGGGCCAGGAACATCCCGGTGGACTCGACGAAGATGATCACCACCACCAGGCACATGGAGAGGATCGGGGCCAGGTGGAACTGCGGCATGCCGAAGTGCAGCGGTGTGACTACCTGCAGCCAGGGCGCCTGGGCCATGCCGCTGAGGTCGACCATACCGATCAGGCCGCAGAGGATGTAGCCCAGGCCCATGCCGATCAGTACCGAGATGTTCACCCAGAAGCCGCGCATGAAGCGGTGGATCAGCAGGATGGTACCCAGCACCAGGGCGGCGATGGTCAGGTAGATGGGCGAGCCGAACTGGGCTGCGCTGCTGCCTCCGCCTGCCCAGTTCACCGCCACGGGAAACAGCGAGAGACCGATCGAGGTGATGACCGTGCCAGTGACCAGCGGCGGGAAGAAGCGCACCACCTTGGACATGAACGGCGCGATCAGCATGCCGAAGAAACCGGCGGCGATGGTTGCGCCGAAAATTCCCTGCATGCCGATGCCGGGCATGCCGGCCATGGCCACCATGCTGCCCACCGCGGCGAAGCTGGCCCCCATCATCACCGGCATGCGAATGCCCATGGGGCCGATGCCCATTGACTGGACGATGGTGGCGATCCCGGCAACCAGCAGGTCGGCATTGATCAGGAAGGCGATTTCTTCACGACTCAGGCCAGCGGCCTGTCCGATGATCAGCGGTACCGCGATTGCACCGCCATACATCAGCAGGACGTGCTGCAGGCCGACCAGGATCAGTTGCAGGAAGGGCAAGCGCTGAATGGCGGGCGCATCGGGGACGCACTGTTCGGATGAATCGGACATGCAACACCTCGGATCTTTTTATTCTTGTGATTTAACCGCTGCGTCTTTACGCGCAACGTGTTTGCAACAGGCGAATCTTCTGACTGATGGCAAGAAAGCCCGCTCCTACAGACAATTGCGGTTCTGTAGGAGCGAGCTTGCTCGCGAATCAGCCGGGTACCAGGCTGATCAGTTGGTCTGGGCTCCCTGGGTAATCCAGGCACCGACCAGCTCGCGTTCCTGCTGGGTCATCTGGGTGATGTTGCCCAGCGGCATGATCTGGCTGGCGACGGCCTGGGCCTGGATCCGCGCGGCTTGCAGGCGGATCTGCTCAGGAGTGTCGAACATCACCCCGGCAGGTGCTGCGCTGAACAGGGGGCTGGTGGGCTTGGCCGAATGGCAGACCGCGCAACGCTCCTGGATCACGCTATGCACCTTGTCGAAGGACGGGCCGGCATTGGCCGCCTGCGCCGGGGCGCTGGCCGGAGCCGTTGCCGCAGCGGCTGGAGCGGCCGGTGCCGGTGCCTCTGTCGCAGCCGAGGTTGCCGGCTTGCCGCCCAGGGCGGTTTCCGGCAATGGCTGGTACTGGGTCTGGGCCTTGGCCACTTCCGGAGCGCTTGGCGCTGGGGTCGGGCCGGTCACGTAGGCCAGGCAGATCATGCCCAGTGCCGCGACGGGCAGGGTCCAGGCGAACTTGTGGCTGTCATGACGGGTGTTGAAGTAATGACGCACCAATACCGCCAGGACCGCGATCCCGGCCAGGATCAACCAGTTGTACTGGCTGCCGTAGGTGCTCGGGAAGTGGTTGCTGATCATGATGAACAGCACGGGCAGGGTGAAGTAGTTGTTGTGACGCGAGCGCAGCAGGCCCTTGGCCGGCAGGGTCGGGTCGGGGGTGCGGTTTTCCGCGATCGCTGCCACCAGCGCGCGCTGGGCCGGCATGATGATGCGGAACACGTTGCCCACCATGATGGTGCCGATGATGGCGCCCACATGCAGGTACGCGCCACGGCCACTGAACACCTTGCTGAAGCCATAGGCAGCGCCGATCAGCAGGAGGAACAGGATGAAGCCGAGCAGGGCGGGTTTCTTGCCCAGTGGCGAATCGCAGAGGAAGTCATAGACGAACCAGCCGGCGATCAACGCACCGATACCGATGGCCACGCCTTCAGGGCCGGTCAGGCCGCTGCCGGGGGCAACCAGGTAGAGCATCGGGTTGAAGTAGAACACCAGGCACAGCAGGGCAATCCCGGACATCCAGGTGAAGTAGGCTTCCCATTTGAACCAGTGCAGGTTCTCCGGCATCGAGGGCGGTGCCAGCTTGTATTTTTCCAGGTGATAGATACCACCGCCGTGAATCGCCCAGAGGTCGCCGGACAGGCCGTCCTTGGGGTTGACGCGGTTGAGGTTGTTCTCCAGCCAGACGAAATAGAACGATGCGCCGATCCAGGCCACACCAGTGATCATATGTACCCAACGCACGCTCAGGTTGAGCCATTCCAACAGATGTGCTTCCACAGTCTTTACCTCTTGCCTGCCACCCTTGTTGTCGGGTGATCAGACCTTCTCTTATTGGTGGGGGGCGAGGATCAAACGCTCATCCTCTTTGAAGAAATGCTCATCGCAGTTATTGCCAGTGCCACTGCGATCAACCACCAGGAAGTCATCCCGCTTTTCGATCGTCAGCACCGGGTGGTGCCAGACGCCGCGATGGTAATTAATGCCCTGCCTGCCATTACTGACAAAGGCACGGACCAAGCCCGATACAGGTTCATCGCCAAGTGGCGCGACCACGATCAGAAAGGGATTGCCGAGCAGCGGGATGAAAGCCTGGCTGCCCAGCGGATGGCGTTCCAGCATGCGGATGGTCAGCGGCATGTCCAGCGCGTCGGCGCTGAAGATGCTGATGATGGCCTGGTCTTCCGGCTGAGCGGTCTCGACCGTTGCCAGGCGGTGGAAGCGCATGGTCGAACCGTTGTTGATCATGAAGTGATCGCTGCCGTCGGTCTCGATTACGTCACCGAAAGGGGCGAAGGCTTCTTTGCTCAGGGGCTCAATCACTAATGTGCGCATGCTGTTCTTCTTATCTCGAGTTCGTTGTTGTCTGGTCCGTGGCTACTGCGGGCAAACCGGTCGCCCGCGCGCTGCGCGACCCTTTATTTTTTGACCTTGCCCAGCAGCCGCAGGCGGCTGACGCCACCGTCCGGGAATACATTCAGGCGCACGTGGGTAATAGCCCCCAGTGCCCTGATCTGTTCGACGAAGCTGTGTTCGGCGTGCATTTCCAATTTCTGGCTGGGTAGCAGTTCACGCCAGAACAGGCTCTGGGTTTCGATCTGGCTGTCGGTGCCACCCTTGACGAAGGCGCCCTGGATCGAACAGCTGTCGGGGTAGTTGCCCTTGAAGTGCAGGGTGTCGACGATGATCTTTTCGATTTCACCGGTATGGCCCAGGGCGATGATCACCCAGTCGTTGCCGGGAGTACGGCGCCGGGCGGTTTCCCAACCGTCACCCATGTTGATGCCGCGGCCGGGGTTGAGGAGGTTGCCCATGCGCCCGAAGTGCTCGTCGGAGCAGGCCAGGGCGCGGCCGCCGTTGAGGGCGGCAGCCAGGTCGACCTGTTCGTCGTCGCCGATGGCCGACCAGTCGCGGTAGGGAATGCCGTAGACCCGCAGCCGTGCTACGCCGCCATCGGGGTAGATGTTGAAGCGCAGGTGGCTGAACGGCTGGTGGTTGTGGATCTCGTGGTAGTGGTGGCTGTTGCCCTGCAACTCCACCGCCGGCAGCACTTCGGTCCACTGGGTGCTTTCATCCGGTTCGCCTGCGGCCAGGAAGCAGGCTTCCAGGGAGGCCGAGGGCGGGAAGTTGCCGGTGAAGAATGAAGTGTCGATGTCCACGCCCTTGATCGAGCCGGCCACGCCGAGGCGAATGACCGCACTGTCGTAGCCTTCGAAGCGCTTGCGGCGTGATTCCCAGCCATCCATCCACTTGCCGTTGTCATCGAATACGCCTTCCTTCCACACCGCCGGAGTCGGTTGGAACAGGCGGTTGGCGTCGGCGAACCAGTCATCGGTGACCGAGATGATCTTGGTCCCCAGCCGGGCATCGGCCAGGTTGACGAACTTCTCGAAAGCTACGGCGTTGGTTTTCATTCTTCTTGTCTGCCTTGAATTCAGTGGCCGGGGTGCTCGCGAGGCCCTGGGAAATGCATCGATGCAGATGCTTTCTCGGGCCAGGCGGGCAATCGCTACAGGGTCAGCAAGCGGAACAGGGCGATCTTGTTGATTTCAGCCAGTGCGCATTTGAACTCGGTGTCCACCGAGTTGTGGATGCGGGTTTCGAATGCGGCGAGGATCTGGTGCCGATTGCTGCCCTTCACCGCCATGATGAAGGGAAACTTGAACTTGGCCTTGTAGGCGTCGTTGAGCTCGGTGAAGCGCTGGAACTCTTCGGCGGTGCATTGGTGAATACCAGCGCCGGCCTGCTCATTGGTACTGGCTTCGGTCAACTGGCCCTGGACGGCGGCTTTGCCGGCCAGGTCCGGGTGAGCGTTGATCAGTGCCAGCTGGCTGGCGTGATCGGCGCTCAACAGGATGTCGCTCATGCGCTGGTGCAGGGTCTCGATCTGGTCGACGGAGGCGTCGAGCCCCAGTTCGTAGGCCTTTTCGGCAACCCACGGCGAGTGTTCGTAGATGTCGGCGAAGGCCTTGACGAAATCTTCGCGGCTCAGGGTCGAGGGCTTGAGGCTCTGGAAGGCAGTCATTTCGCCGCTCCCTGGTAAGGGTGGGTCTGTTGCCAGTGACGGGCGATGTCCACCCGGCGGCTGAACCACACCTGCTCGTGGCCCTTGACGTATTCGAGGAAGCGCTTGAGCGAGGCCAGGCGCGCCGGGCGGCCTATCAGGCGGCAGTGCAGGCCGATGGAAAGCATCTTCGGCGCTTCGGCACCTTCGGCGTAGAGCACGTCGAAGGCGTCCTTCAGGTACTGGAAGAAGTCGTCGCCCTTGTTGAAGCCCTGCACCTGGGTAAAGCGCATGTCGTTGGTGTCCAGGGTGTAGGGGATCACCAGGTGCGGCTTGCCGGTGGGGTTGTTGGGTTCCCAGTAGGGCAGGTCGTCGTCGTAGGTGTCGCAGTCATAGAGGAAGCCGCCTTCCTCCATCACCAGGCGCCGGGTGTTCGGGCCGGTGCGGCCGGTGTACCAGCCCAGTGGGCGTTCGCCGGTGATTTCGGTGAGGATGCGGATCGCTTCGAGCATGTGCTCGCGTTCCTGGGCCTCGTCCATGTACTGGTAGTCGATCCAGCGGTAGCCGTGGCTGCAGATCTCGTGGCCGGCTTCGACCATGGCGCGGATCACGTCCGGGTGACGCTGGGCGGCCATGGCCACGGCGAAGATGGTCAGTGGAATGTCGAATTCCTTGAACAGCTTGAGAATCCGCCAGACGCCGGCACGGCTGCCATACTCGTACAGCGATTCCATGCTCATGTTGCGCTCGCCCTGCAGCGGTTGCGCCGAGACCATTTCCGAGAGGAAGGCTTCCGATTCCTTGTCGCCATGAAGGATGTTGCGCTCGCCGCCCTCTTCGTAATTGAGCACGAAGGACAGGGCGACGCGGGCATTGCCCGGCCAGTGAGGGTGAGGAGGGTTGGAGCCGTAACCGATCAGGTCGCGAGGGTAGTCAGCGCTCACTGCAGTCTTCCTTCTTATTCGTGATAACGGTGGCGTGGCGGAACCTGAAGCCGGAAAGCCAGGTGGGCGTCACTGCGATGGAATGATTGTATACAAGTTTGTCTTCACTTTGTAAGCCTGATTTTTTGCATTTTTCCGCTTTTATCGCTATGGCTGTCACCTGCAAGAAACTTGCCTGGATGGTCAGCTAATGGATGACAAGTCGTCTGTCGCTATGGCGTTCAGGCAAATCCGCTGATGCATTCGAAGCGTCGCGGGGCCGGGAATATTTGCGATTATTATTGTGTACAATTTTTTTGAAAAATGTCTTAATCTTGCTCTCGCCGCAGCTTTTCACCGGTCGAAACGCTGCGGTCTCCTTCAATTACTGACTCCGGGAGGCGCGAGGCCTGAACGCTTGAAGGCGCCAGGCACGCAGAATCAATGGGACGTTTGACTACACACGTTTTGGATGCCGCACATGGCTGCCCTGGCAGCGCTATCAAGGTCGAGTTGTATCGAGTGGAAGGGGCCCAGCTGGAATTGGTCGCCAGCACCCTGACCAACAGCGATGGCCGTTGCGATGCGCCGCTGCTGCAGGGTGATGACTACCGTTCCGGGGTGTACCAGCTGCACTTCCATGCCGGTGACTACTACCGTGCCCGTGGTGTGCAACTGCCGCAGCCGGCGTTCCTGGATGTGGTGGTACTGCGGTTCGGCATCAGCGCCGAGCAGGACCACTATCACGTACCGCTACTGATCTCGCCTTACAGCTATTCGACCTACAGAGGAAGCTAGGACTTTCCCCCCAAGAATCCTGCGCAAATAGCTTCTTTGGTCCTTGCCCGCCCACACTGCGGGCTTTTTTTCGTCTGGCATAAAGCCTTCACTGGTCGTCGGCTCCACTAGATCCCGCTGGACCCGGCTCGCCGCCGAAAGGGCCCTGTGACCGCCCCGGACCTGCTGGCCACAGCCGATCATCGGCAATGAAAAAGCCCCATCCAGCGGGATGGGGCCTGTGTGGAGCAGGGCGTCCTAGAGGAAAATGAACTTGGCGATGAAAATCGCGCACAGCACATACAGGCTGATGGAGATTTCCCTGTACTTGCCGGTGCCGGCCTTCAGCACCACATAGGTGATGAAGCCCAGGGCAATGCCATCGGCGACGGAAAAGGTCAGGGGCATCATGATCGCGGTGACGATGGCCGGAATGCTGTCGGTGGCCTCGTCCCAGTTGATGTGGGCCATGCCGCCCATCATCAGCATCGCCACATAGATCAGCGCGCCGGCGGTGGCATAGGCGGGGATCATGCCTGCCAGGGGAGCGAAGAACATTGCGGCAATGAACAGCACGCCCACGGTGACCGCGGTCAGCCCGGTGCGGCCACCAGCGGCGACCCCGGCGGCACTTTCCACATAGCTGGTGACTGGTGGTACACCGACCACGGCACCGAACACGCTGGAGGCACTGTCCGCCTTGAGTGCGCGGGAGAGGTTCTCGATCTTGCCATCGGCGTTCACCAGGCCGGCGCGCTGGGCCACGCCCATCAGGGTGCCGGCGGTGTCGAACATGTGCACGAAGAGGAACGCCAGGACCACGCTGATCATGCTGACGTTGAACACGCCGGCAATGTCCATGGCCATCCAGGTCGGAGCCAGGCTCGGCGGAGTGGACATGATCCCGTTGTAGTGCACCAGGTCCAGGCCCCAGCCGGCCAGGGTCACGGCGATGATACTGATGAGAATCGCGCCGAAGACCCGATGATAGCTGAGCACTGCGATCATCAAGAAGCAGACGGCCGCCAGCAGTGGGCCGGGGTCTCGCAGGTTGCCGAGCTTGATCAGGGTGGCCGGGCTGTCGACGATGATGTTGGCCGTCTTCAGGCCGATCAGGCCGAGAAACAGCCCGACCCCGGCACCCATGGCGAATCGCAGGCTCACCGGAATGCTGTTGAGCAGCCATTCACGTACCCGCGACAGGGTCAGGATCATGAACAGCACACCGGAAATGAACACCGCGCCAAGGGCGGTTTCCCAGTGGTAGCCCATGGTGCCGACCACGGTGTAGGTGAAGAAGGCGTTGAGCCCCATGCCCGGTGCGAGGCCCACCGGCCAGTTGGCGTACAGGCCCATCAACAGGCAGCCCAGGGCGGCGGCGATGCAGGTGGCGACGAAGGCTGCGCCGTGATCGATGCCGGCGTCGGCCATGATGTTGGGGTTGACGAAGATGATGTAGGCCATGGTGATGAAGGTTGTCAGACCGGCAATCAACTCGGTCTTCACCGTGGTGCCATGCAACCTGAGTTTGAAGATGCGCTCCAGCCAGCCGCTGTTCAGCGACGGCGAGAGATCGAGCGTAGAGGCTTCGGATTTGCGGCTTTCCACAGCGAGTACTCCTCAAGAGTTTTATTGTTTTTTCCAGAGCCGGACACGCAAGGGTGGGCAGCGGCTCTTTGAGGCAGGTAAGGCGTGCGGGTTTTGTTGACCTGTGGGTCAAGAACTCGTCGGGCGAATTATGCGTTTGTATACAAAGAAAGCAAATAATGTTTTTGGGGTTGTGTGCGAAAAATCCGCGAACATGGCTATATCGCGGCCCCGACGTTGCGCCGGGGTGTGCAAGGGTTTGGGGCAAGGCCGGGGCCGGCGCACCAATGAATGGCGCCCGCAGGGGCTCAGTCTTCGACGGGTTTGCCGGCCAGCGCCTGGTTCACCGCCAGCCAGCCATTGACCGCACTCTCGCCAGCTTCGCTGAAGGCCCGTTGCAGGAGTTTGACCTGCTCGCGGCGCAGGGATTGCTCGAAGCCTGTGCCATCGGCGGTCAACTGCAACAGGCGCTTACGCTTGTCGCTGTCCGGGGCGACGCTGTCCACCAGATGCATTTCCATCAATTGGCGCAACGGTGTGTTCAATGCCTGCTTGCTCACCCCCAGCAGATTGAGCAGTTCCTTGACGCTGAGCCCGGGATAGCGGGCGATGAAAAACACGATGCGCTGGTGCACCCGGCTCAGGCCCCGGCGTTCGAGCATTTCGTCGGCCTTGGCGGTAAACGCCTGATAGCCGAAGAAGAAAGCTTCCATGGCCGCTTGCTGCGAAGCCTGGTTTTTAAGGTCAAGCATATTGACGTATCTGCAAAGGTCGGCGTAATTTCGGTCAAGCAGTTTGACGTATTTTCCTCAGCCTTCGCTAGCGGTGATCTCCATGGCCTTCTCCGAACGTGTATCGCGTCTCAAAAGCTCTCTGATCCGTGAAATCCTTGCCGCGGCCCAGCGCCCGGAAGTGATGTCGTTCGCCGGGGGCCTGCCGGCCGAAGTGATGCTGCCCAAGGTGCAATGGCAGGACATGCCATTGGCCATGGGCCAATACGGCATGAGCGAAGGCGAGCCGCAATTGCGTGAAGCCCTGGCGGCCCAGGCGCGCCAGCTCGGGGTGCCTTGCGAGGCGAGCCAGGTGCTGGTGGTCAGTGGTTCCCAGCAGACCCTCGATCTGGCAGCCAAGCTGTACATCGACAAGGGCACCCAGATCATGCTGGAAGCGCCGACCTACCTGGCCGCCCTGCAGATTTTCCAGCTGTTCGGCGCCGACTGCCTGACCGTACCGCTGCAGGCCGATGGCCCGGACCTGGTGCAGATGCGCGCGCGCCTGGAGCAGCACCGGCCGGCGTTCATCTACCTGATTCCGACGTTCCAGAACCCCTCGGCGGTGCGCTACAGCGAAGCCAAGCGTGATGCCGTGGCGGCTTTGCTGGACGAGTTCGGCGTGACCCTGATCGAGGACGAGCCCTACCGTGAGCTGACGTTCGATGGTGGCAGTGCCACGCCTATTGTCGGCCGCCTGGAAAAAGCCAGTTGGATCTACACCGGCACCGTGTCTAAAACCCTGTTGCCGGGCCTGCGGGTGGGTTACCTGATTGCCAGCCCGGACCTGTTTCCGCACCTGGTGCGGCTGAAGCAGTCGGCGGACCTGCACACCAATCGGGTTGGCCAGTGGCAGGCCATGCAGTGGATCGGCAGCGAGCAGTATCAGGCGCACCTGGATCAGTTGCGCAGTTTCTATCGCCAGCGCCGGGATGAATTCCAGGGCGCCTTGCTCACCCATTTCGCCGATCTGGCGGATTGGCAGGTGCCCCAGGGCGGATTGTTTTTCTGGCTAAGCTTGAAACAGCCCCTGGATACCCGCACTTTGCTCAAGTCGGCGTTGGAGCACGACGTCACATTCATGCCCGGTGAGCCGTTCTTTGCCGATCCGGAACGCAACCCTGGGCATCTGCGGTTGAATTTCAGCCATATCGATCCGGCGCGGCTGGACGAAGGCCTCAAGCGGCTGGCCACCGTGATACGTCAAGCACAGGCTGCACAGGCAGCCTAAGGGGAGGGCCATGTACAAGGTTTATGGCGATTACCGTTCGGGCAACTGCTACAAGATCAAGTTGATGCTCAATCTGCTGGGGCTGCCTTATGAATGGCAGGCGGTGGATATTCTCGGGGGCGATACCCAGACCGAGGCCTTCCTGGCAAAGAACCCCAACGGCAAGATTCCGGTTCTGGAACTGGAAGACGGCACCTGCCTGTGGGAGTCCAACGCGATTCTCAACTTCCTCGCCGACGGCAGTCAGTTCCTGCCCAGCGAACCGCGCTTGCGCACCCAGGTTCTGCAATGGCAGTTCTTCGAGCAGTACAGCCATGAGCCCTACATCGCGGTGGCGCGTTTCATCCAGCTTTACGAGGGGCTGCCCGAGGAGCGCCGCGAGGAATACCTGAAGTTGCACAAGCGTGGCTACAAGGCGCTGGACGTGATGGAGAAACAATTGAGCCGCACCCCGTACCTGGTGGGCGAGCACTATTCGATCGCCGATATTGCGCTCTATGCCTACACCCACGTGGCCGATGAGGGCGGTTTCGACCTGAGCCGCTACCCGGGCATCCAGGCCTGGATGCAGCGAGTGCAAAGCCATCCGCGACACGTGCCGATGCTCGACTGAGCGGGTGCTTTTATCCCCACTGGACCGGCCTTGTGCCGGTTCGGTGCGTTGTGGGGCCCGCTAACGATGTTCGCCGGCCAGGTTCTGGCGCAGCAACTCATAACAGCGCTGCGCCGCTGGGCTCAGTTGCTGGCCACTGCGGCGGATCAGGCCGATCTCGCGGCTGACCCCCGGGTGTTTGATGGCAATCCGGCGCAGGCCCTCACGGCCGTCATCGGCGGATTCCGGCAGCAGGGTAATGCCCAGCCCCTGGCGTACCAGCGCCAGCACCGTGCTCATGTAGTTGGCTTCCATGGCTGGAAGCAGGGACAGTCGGCTGTCGTCGAACAGCGCTTCGACCTGCTCGCGCACGCTGCTGTCGCGGCCGGTGAGAATGATCGGCTGGCGGGCCAGGTCCTTCAGCGTCACTGACTGGCGCTGGGCCAGGGGATGATCGGTGGCCACGAACAGGCACAGGCGATCCTCCAGCAGAGGTTGGAAATCCAGCCCGTGGCTGAGCCGGGCGCGCCCGCCGATACCGAAATCCACCTCGCCGGCCCGGACCTGGGCATGAATGCGGTGAGCCACCAGGTCCTGCAGGCGTACCTCGATTCCGGCAAATTGCTCGCGAAACTGGCGCAAGGCCGGCGGCAGCACCCCGGCGCAGACCGACGGCAGCGCGGCGAGGGTGACCACGCCCCGACGCAGGGCGGCCAGGTCCCGGGAGCCACTGACGATGTTGTCCAGGTCCAGCAGCAGTTTCTCCATCGGTCCCCGGGCCTGCAGCCCAGCAGCGGTCAGGCTGACATGGCGCGGGCTGCGATCGAGCAGGGCGACCCCCAGCCATTCCTCCAGTTGCTGGACCTGCACGGTAAGGGCTGATGGCGACAGGTGCAGCTCGGCGGCGGCTTTGCTGAAGTTGCCGCTGCGGGCCACGGCGAGGAAGGCCTGGATATGCTGGATCGAGTTCTTCATTTTGTTTTTCCGAATGCAAGGCGCCGAATATTCCAATTTACAAAGACTAGCGCGATTTCAATACTCCAGAAAAACAATAACCGTCCGCCTTCCGGCCCCGGCTTGAAGAGGCGGCACACTGGAGTTGCTCCATGCTCGCCACCCTGGGTGTCATCACCATTCTCTGCCTGCTCGCGGCCGTCATGAGCAAGCGCCTGTCGCCTCTGGTCGCGCTGATTGCGCTGCCGATCATCGCCGCGCTGATCGGCGGCTTCGGTCTGCAGACCAGCGCCTTCATCGTCACCGGCATCAAGAACGTCGCCCCCGTGGTAGGCATGTTCGTGTTCGCTATCCTGTTCTTCGGCATCATGACCGACGCCGGCATGCTCGACCCGATCATCGACCGCATCCTGCGCACCGTCGGCACCCGGCCGACGCGGATCGTGGTCGGTACGGCGCTTCTAGCGCTGCTGGTGCACCTGGACGGTTCCGGCGCGGTGACCTTCCTGGTGACGGTGCCGGCAATGCTGCCGCTGTATACCCGGCTGGGCATCGATCGACGGATTCTGGCCTGTGTCGCGGCGATGGCCGCGGGGGTCAATTTCCTGCCCTGGACCGGCCCGGTACTGCGCTCATCAGCGGCCCTGCATGTGCCGGTGGCGGATCTGTTCCAGCCGCTGATCCCGGTGCAGATCGTCGGCCTGCTGTTCGTCTTCGCCAGCGCCTGGTGGCTCGGCCGCCGGGAGGAGCGCCGCCTGGGGCTCGGTGCCGATGCCACGGCCGGTGCAGGCATCCCGACCCGGGTATTGAGCCCCGCCGAAGAGGCGCTGCGCCGTCCCGGGCGCTTCTGGATCAACCTGCTGCTCACGGTGCTGGTGATGCTGGTGATGATTGCCGGCTGGGTCGATCCGGTGGTGATGTTCATGGTCGGCACGGTGCTGGCGCTGTGCATCAACTATCCGGATGTCGAGGCCCAGCGGGCACGCATCGATGCTCATGCCAAGACGGCCCTGACCATGGCCAGCATTCTCCTGGCGGCCGGCGTGTTCACCGGCATCATGCAGGGCAGCGGCATGCTCAAGGCGATTGCCGAAGTGGCGGTGGCGCAGATTCCTGCCGGTCACGGCAAGCTGATTCCGACTGTGGTGGGGTTCCTGTCCATGCCCCTGAGCATGCTGTTCGACCCTGACTCCTACTACTTTGGGGTGATGCCGGTGATTGCCGAAGTGGGCAAGGCCCTGGGTGTCGACCCGCTGCAAGTGGCCCAGGCTTCGTTGCTCGGCGTGCACACCACCGGTTTCCCGGTAAGCCCGCTGACCCCGGCGACCTTCCTGCTGGTGGGCCTGTGCAAGATCGAACTGGCCGACCACCAGCGTTTCACCATCCCCTTTCTATTCGCTGCGTCAGTGTTGATGACCCTGACCGCGCTGCTGCTGGGAGTTTTTTAAGATGAAAAGCCTACGTATCGGCTCCGGCGCCGGTTACTCCGGTGACCGTATCGAGCCCGCCATCGAGTTGGCGCAACAGGGCGACCTGGATTACCTGGTGTTCGAATGCCTGGCCGAGCGCACCATCGCCCTGGCGCAGCAGGCGCGCCTGGCCGACCCGCACAGCGGCTACGATCCGTTGCTGGGGGCACGGATGCGCGGGGTGCTGCCCTTTGTCGGCGCCACGGCCTCGGGGCGGCGTTTGCGCATCATCAGCAACATGGGGGCGGCCAATCCGTTGGCGGCGGTGGCCGAGGTGCAACGGATCGCGGCCGAGCTGGGCTTGCCAGGGCTCAAGGTGATCGCGGTGCTGGGGGACGATGTGCTCGAGAATCTGCGGGCCCGGCCGGAGTGGGTGCTGGACAACGGGCAGACCCTGGGCTCGCTGGGGCAGCGGCTGATTTCCGCCAATGCCTACCTGGGCGCCCAGGGCATCGTCGAGGCGCTGCAGGCCGATGCCGATGTAGTGATCACTGGGCGGGTGGCCGACCCCTCGTTGTTCCTGGCGCCGCAGATCTTCGAGTTCGGCTGGGCCGAGGATGACTGGCTGCGCCTGGGGCGCGGGACCCTGGTGGGGCATCTGCTGGAGTGCGCAGGGCAGGTCAGCGGCGGCTACTTTGCCGATCCGGGGGTCAAGAATGTGGCCGGTCTGGCGCGCCTGGGGTTCCCCCTGGCCGAAGTGGATGCACAGGGCGCGGCGCTGATCACCAAGGTCAAGGGCTCCGGGGGGCAGGTCAGCACCGCTACCTGTACCGAGCAGTTGATCTACGAAGTGCATGACCCGGCGGCCTACCTGACGCCGGATGTCTGTGCCGACTTTTCCGCAGTGGGCTTTGTCGAGGAGGCACCGGACCGGGTGCGGCTGCAAGGGGCGGCAGGCAGCCCACGGCCTGAGCGGCTCAAGGTCAGCGTCGGCTACCTGGATGGCTGGATCGGCGAAGGGCAGATTTCCTATGGCGGCCCTGGGGCTGTGGCCAGGGCGCGGCTGGCCCGGGACATCGTGCTCGAACGCCTGGCCCTGACCGGGGTACAGATGCAGGAAGTGCGCGCGGAACTGATCGGCATCGATGCCTTGCACGGTGTTGAACTGGGCCAGCGAGTGCTTGCCGAACCCTGGGAAGTGCGCCTGCGGGTGGCGGCTCGCTGCACGGACAAGGCCGAAGCGGTGCGCGTCGGCAATGAGGTGGAAACCCTCTATACCAATGGGCCCGCTGGTGGCGGCGGGGCCAGTAAAAGCCTGCGGCAGGTGGTGGCGGTGGCTTCGCTGTTACTGCCCCGGGAGGCCGTCAGGGTCACCTTGCATCAGGAGGTACGGGCATGAATGAGGTCAAATTGCGTGACTTGGCGCACTCGCGTACGGGGGACAAGGGCGACACTTCGAATATTTCGGTGATTGCCTACCGCGCTGAGGACTTTGCCTTTCTTTGCGAGCAGCTTACCGCCGAGCGCGTGGCGCAATATTTCGCCGGCTTGCTGGGGAGCGATGCGGCGCCGGTACAGCGCTATGTCCTGGAGAATGTGCGGGCCTTGAACTTTGTCTTGCCGGGCATCCTGCGCGGCGGAGTGACCCGCTCCCTGGCGCTGGATGCCCACGGCAAGTGCCTGGGCGCGGCCTTGCTTGACTTGCAGTTGGCTCGGGGCTGAAGAGCGCCGGGGAGGGCGTCAGACGGTCGCGAAGCGCTGGTTCAGGTAATCGATGATCACCTTGGATTCATACATCCAGGTGGTCTGGCCGTTGTCTTCGATGCGCAGGCACGGCACCTTGATCTTGCCGCCCTGCTCCAACAGGGCCTGGCGGTCCTGCTCGTTGTTTTTTGCGTCGCGCAGGGCCACCGGCACATTCAGGCGATGCAGGGTACGGCGGGTCTTCACGCAGAACGGGCAGGCGTGAAACTGGTACAGGGTCAGGCCCTTGGCGGCTTCCACGACTTGCGCCTGAGCGGCGGCGTCCCGCTGCTGCTTGCGTGGGCGGGTGATGAAGTCGATGAAAATGATGAGTTGGCCCAGGCCGACTCGCAGCGCTTTGACGATCACGGTTATTGCCTCTTGCCCATGAATGAAGGGGCGGCAGCTTACCTGATTTTTCCCGGGCGAAAAAAAACCGGCGATCAACGCCGGTTTTTTCGCCTGCAGCCTGTTACTTGATCAGGCTGAGGAATTCGCTGCGGGTCGCGGCATTCTCGCGGAACTCGCCCAGCATCACCGAGGTGATCATCGACGAATTCTGTTTCTCCACACCGCGCATCATCATGCACATGTGCTTGGCCTCGATCACCACGGCCACCCCGAGGGCGCCGGTCACTTGTTGGACGGCGTCGGCGATCTGCCGGCTGAGGTTTTCCTGGATCTGCAGGCGGCGGGCATACATATCGACGATGCGCGCGACTTTCGACAGCCCCAGGACCTTGCCGCTGGGAATGTAGGCGACATGGGCCTTGCCGATGAACGGCAGCAGGTGGTGTTCGCACAACGAGTAGAGCTCGATGTCCTTGACCAGGACCATTTCGCTGTTGTCGGAGCTGAACAAGGCACCGTTGGTGACCTCTTCCAGGGTTTGGGCATAACCGCGGCAGAGGTACTGCATGGCTTTGGCGGCACGCTTGGGCGTGTCGAGCAGGCCCTCGCGGGAGACGTCCTCGCCCAGTTGGCCGAGGATCGCGGTGTAATTCTGTTCCAGGGACATGAAACTACCTGTGGGATTTTACGCAAAGGGCAAGGGTACGGTGGCGGACACGACGCTGCAAGCGTGATGCAGCGGCTTTATTCGTCACGGCCTTCCATCATGGTGCGCTTGAGCATGACGTACAGCGCCCCGGTACCGCCATGCCTGGCCTGGCAGGAAGTGAAGCCCAGCACCTGCGGATGCTGGCGCAGCCAGGTGTTGACGTGGCTCTTGATCATCGGTCGCTTGCCGTCCAGGCGCACGGCCTTGCCGTGGGTGACGCGCACGCAGCGGATTTCGAACTGGGTGGCTTCAGCGAGAAAGGCCCAGAGGGTTTCCCGGGCCTTTTCCACGGTCATGCCATGCAGGTCGAGGCTGCCTTCAAAGGGGATCTGGCCGATCTTCAGCTTGCGCATCTGGCTTTCCTGGACCCCGTCGCGGGCCCACATCAGCTCATCTTCCGGCCCCACGTCGATGACGAACTGGTCGGACAGCCCGTCCACCGTGGTGGTCTCGCTGCGTACGGTGGCCGCCTGGCGCAACTTGGCGATCTGCGCCCGGTCGCTCTTGGGTTTGCCTGTATCGGCACGATCGTGCTTGATCGGCTTGACGCCGCGGATCTCGTTTTTGAACAGGGAAAAATCGTCGTCTTGCATGTCAGCCTCCGCGAAGGGCGGCTAGTTTACCCAACTCGGAACACCTTAAGGCGCGCAAATCGCGCCTCGGGAATGTCAGTCGTGTTTTTTCATCAGGTGCGGCGCCATGTTCAGCGCCAGGGGCTGGCGCATGCGCCGCCGGCAGCGCCGCCACAAGCGTACGCCGACATACAGCAGCAACAGGCCGACCACCAGGATCACCGCCGAGCCCGCCGGGCTGGCATTCATTTCCCCCAGCGCCGGGGCACGACCCAGCAGGCTCGCAGTACCGGCCATCGCCAGCAGCACGCCAAATGTCGCCAGTAGCGCGGAGAATCCCGCACCCAGGCGCAACCGCCAGTTTCGCGGGCTTTTGGGCCGCAATCGGCGTGCGTCAAAACCATCGGATATCTTCATTCCGACCTTCCTCAATGGGTATCGGCCCTTCGACCGGAAGTTGACCGGGTGGTTCCTGAGGCTAAGGCAATTGCTGCAAAGGCGAGGGGTTTATGGATGAGCGGCCCGCCAGCCGCTCACCAGGGCTGATCAGATCAGGCTTGCGGTCTGGGCGAGGGTGGCGAAGTTGTCGGCCATGATTGCCATTTCGGTTTGCTGAACGTGCTCGGCGCTGAGGATGCCACCCTTGTAGGGCAGGTCGCGGGTGGCGCAGGCGTCTTCTACCAGGGTGCAGCGAAAGCCCAGGTTCTTGGCCGCGCGCACGGTGGTGCTGACGCTGGAGTGGCTCATGAAACCGGCGACGATCAGGTCCAGGGAACCTAGGTCCTGCAGGCGCTTTTCCAGTTCGGTGCCGTGGAACGCGCTGGGCAGCAGTTTGCCGATGATGGTTTCGTCGCCTTGGGGTTCAAGGCCGGGAATGAATTCGCCGCGCTCGCCTTGTGGGTCGAACAGGCCGCCGACGGTACCGAGGTGGCGTACGTGCACCACTGGGCGACCGGCAGCCCGGGCCGCGGCCAGCAGTTGGCGGATGTTGGCCACTGCCGCGTCCATGCCGGACAGGGCCAGCGGGCCGCTGAGGTATTCTTTCTGGGCGTCGATGATCACAAGGGTCGCGTGGCTCAAATTGGCCGCTGCATAACCACGACCGCTGAGTTGAAACATCGTCTTTGGAACGGACATTCTGGGGCTCCTGTGAGTGGGGCTTTTGCGCCATTGTCCTCTGGCGGAGCGCTTCTGTGAATCGCTACTAACGTAAGGTGCGCCGTTGCTGGCCTGCAGCCTTGTCAAGTGGGGCAAGGTATGCAGCCTTCCCGAGCAAAAAAACGCTTGAACACTCTTGCCCGTCGCTGGTTTTTCATTCGTCGTCGGCAAGCGTTTTGGCTGTTAGAATCGCCGGTCGTTTTGTCAGGAGTCTGTCCCGTGATCACTTCCCGCCTGCGCACCTTGCGCGACCATATCCGCTGGGCCGTCAGCCGCTTTCATGGGGAGGATCTGTTCTTCGGCCATGGTACCGATAATGCCTGGGACGAGGCCCGTCAACTGGTGCTCGGCGCCTTGCACCTGCCTTGGGAAATTGCCGACAGCTACCTTGATTGCGCGTTGGAAGACGACGAGCTGGTCCATGTGCAGCACCTGCTCAAGCGTCGTATCCAGGAGCGCGTGCCTACCGCCTACCTGCTGGGCGAGGCCTGGTTCTGCGGCATGTCGTTCATTGTCGATGAGCGCGTGCTGATTCCCCGTTCGCCGATTGGCGAGCTGATCGAAAAACGTTTCGAGCCCTGGCTGGGCAGCGAGCCGGCACGGATTCTCGACCTGTGTACCGGTTCCGGCTGCATCGGTATCGCTTGTGCCTATGAATTCCGTGATGCCGAGGTGGTGTTGGCGGACCTGTCCTTCGAAGCCCTCGAAGTGGCCAACCAGAACATCGAGCGCCATGGCGTCGATGAGCGGGTGTTCACGGTCCAGGGCGACGGCTTCGATGGCCTGCCCGGGCAGCGCTTCGACCTGATCGTGTCCAACCCGCCCTATGTCGATGCCGAAGACTTCGCCGACATGCCGGATGAATACCAGCATGAGCCCGAGCTGGGCCTGGCCTGTGGCGAGGATGGCCTGAACCTGGTGCGGCGGATGCTGGCCGAGGCGGCGGACCACCTGACCGAGAAGGGCTTGCTGATTGTCGAGGTGGGCAACAGCCAGGTGCATGTCGAGGCGCTGTACCCGGAGGTCGACTTCGCCTGGCTGGACTTCGAGCGCGGTGGCCACGGTGTGTTCATGCTGACCGCGGAGCAGTGCCGCGACCATCAGGCGTTGTTCGCGTCCCGGGTCTGAGCCGATTGCCGGCCCGCGCAACGCGGGCCTCTGGCGGTCAGGCGTTGCGGCTCAGCGATGAGTCGCAATCCAGATCAGCAGCCCGGCCTGGAACACCGCAAAGGCCACCAGGCAGGTGATGGTGAAGCGCAGACCGGTGTCCTCGCGCTTGTACTTGGTGACTTTCTCTTCCTGCTTGCGCAGCTTCACTTCCAGTTCTTCAAGATTCTGTTCGGCCTGCTGGAGCATCTGCGCCGCTTCCAGAATCTCCACGAACTGCAGCTTTTCGCTGTTCCACTGGCCCAGCAGTTCACCCACCTGGACATCCTTGACGCTGCCCTTGAGGTGCTGGGCATCGGCATACACCACATCGAAACCCTGGGTGCGCAGCACGTGGTCGCGACGCAGGCGCGTGTCTTCGTTGAGGGCATCCTTGTTCGCCAGGTCGAAGCCGTCGACCCGGTAGTGCGGCCACTTCTTCTGGGCCCACTGCGCTGCCTGGGCCAGCAGGAAACGGCCGATTCCGCGGTTCAACGGTTCGACCTGCAGGCCGCCTTCGGGCTCGAAGTGCACCCGGCGAGTGTCGTGCTCGACCCACACATCCAGGTGATTCTGTTCCTTACGCACCCGTTGGCCGGGGAGGCTGATGGTCATGCGCAGCAGGCTGCGCTCTTTGTTGTTGCGTTCGGCATAACCGAACTCGACAAAGCGCAGAGGCCGTCCGCCCGTGGCGCGATCGGTCTGCAAGGGGGCCAGGCGCAGCATCTTGTGGTGCTCGGCCTGCACATCGGCCCACGGCAGCGGCGGCGCTTCCGGGGCGGCGGCTTCCTGCTCGGTGGCGGGTGAGTTCGGGGTATCAGTCATAACGGCGAGATCCTGTCCAATCGCTGCGCGCCGACAGCAATTGAACGGCCGGCAAAGGCTTATCGGCCGTTTTTTTCAGGACTGGAGGGCAAAAACAGCCTAACGGGTGTGAAGTCCGTCAATAAAATCGATGATCGCGCTGCCCAGTTCCGCTGCCAGGGGCAATTGCGGGTCCTTGTAGGAGGCCAGCTGGCGCTTGAGGTCATTGGGCACGATGCGCATCACATGGTTCATGCCTTCGATCAGGGCCAGTTGCGCATCCGGTTTGGCGGCCTTGAGGACCCTGGCGTCATCGACGCTGACCTGGATGTCGTTGCTGCCCTGGATGATCAGCGCCGGCATCTTCAGGCGGGCGAAGGCCGCCGCCGGGTCTTCGCGAAACAGGGTGATCAGGTAAGGCTGCACGCTGGGGCGAAAGATGACTTGCAGGGCAGGGGGCACATCCGGGTCGACCTTGCCGGCCTTGAGGCTGTCCAGCAGCTCATTGCTACGCAGCATCAGCGCCGGTGGCAGGCGGTAGCTCAACTGCTGGCGCAGGATCTGGTCCACCGGGCGGGCGGTTCCGGAGATCGAGATAACGCCTGCGGCATTCAGTTGCGGTGCCGCCAGCGTGGCGATCAGTGCGCCTTCGCTATGCCCCAGGACTATCAGTTGGCCCAGGCGTGGATCGGCCTTGAGCTTGTTGCCCCAGGCCACGGCATCCGCCACATAGGCGTCCAGGGTCAGGTTGCGTTCGTCCGGGGTCGCGGCGAGGCTGGCGGCCACGCCGCGCTTGTCATAACGCACGCTGGCGATGTTGTGCTTGGCCAGTACCCAGGCCAGGCGCTTGAGGCTGTCGTTGCGCCCGCCATCGGGGTTGTTGCCGTCGCGGTCAGTGGGGCCGGAGCCGGAAATGATCAGCACCACCGGCACCGGCTGCTCGGACTTGGGTAGCAGCAGCGAGCCGTACAGCTCACCGTGCCCGGTGTCCAGGCTCACGGGGCGTTGCAGGACGGCCGCATGAACCAGGCCGGTGAACAGGGAAAGGCTCAAGAGAAGAACTCGCAGCATCATCGCGCCATCATGGATAAGGTGCCGGTTTGACTCGGTAACAGGCAGAAGGTTCGAGGATGAACTAGTTGGGTAGCCTGCGTATACTGGCGCACGCGCTAATCCAGATTGAGTTATTTCGGCTGATTTCACGGAGCTCCCTGCATGTCCGGCAATACCTACGGCAAGCTGTTCACTGTCACCACCGCGGGCGAAAGCCATGGTCCGGCGTTGGTCGCCATTGTCGACGGCTGCCCGCCGGGCCTGGAACTGACGCTGGAGGACTTGCAGCGTGACCTGGACCGGCGCAAGCCTGGCACCAGCCGCCACACCACCCAGCGCCAGGAACCCGACGAGGTCGAGATCCTCTCCGGGGTGTTCGAAGGCAAGACCACCGGGTGTTCCATCGGCTTGTTGATCCGCAACACCGATCAGAAGTCCAAGGACTATTCGGCGATCAAGGACCTGTTCCGCCCGGCTCACGCCGACTACAGCTACCACCACAAGTACGGCATCCGCGACTACCGTGGTGGCGGCCGCAGCTCGGCCCGGGAAACCGCCATGCGCGTGGCGGCCGGGGCCATTGCCAAGAAGTACCTGGCCAGCCAGGGCATCGTGATTCGCGGCTACATGAGCCAGCTGGGCCCGATCGAGATTCCCTTCAAGACCTGGGATTCGGTAGACAACAACGCCTTCTTCAGCCCTGATCCGGACAAGGTTGCGGAACTGGAAGCCTATATGGACCAGTTGCGTCGAGACCAGGATTCGGTCGGAGCGAAGATCACCGTGGTGGCCGAAGGGGTGATGCCGGGCCTGGGCGAGCCGATTTTCGATCGCCTGGACGCCGAGCTGGCCCATGCGCTGATGAGCATCAACGCGGTCAAGGGCGTGGAGATCGGCGCCGGTTTCGCCTGCGTTGCCCAGCGCGGCACCGAGCACCGTGACGAACTGACCCCGCAAGGTTTCCTCAGCAATAACGCCGGCGGCATTCTGGGCGGCATCTCCTCGGGGCAGCCGATCGTCGCTCACCTGGCGCTCAAGCCGACCTCCAGCATTACCACCCCCGGGCGCTCCATCGATATCGACGGCAACCCGGTGGACGTGATCACCAAGGGGCGCCACGACCCGTGCGTGGGCATTCGCGCCACGCCGATCGCCGAGGCGATGATGGCCATCGTGCTGATGGATCACCTGCTGCGCCACCGCGGCCAGAATGCCGACGTGCGCGTCAGCACGCCGGTGCTGGGCCAGCTGTAATGCCGGTCCTGCCAGTCGCCACGGTCTGAAGGCCGTGGCGGCACTTCCCTACTGGCGGCTTTCCAGTTTCTACCTGTTCTATTTCGCGCTGCTGGGCTCGACCGCGCCATTCCTGGCGCTGTATTTCGATCACCTGGGGTTCTCCAGTGCGCGCATCGGCGAACTGGTGGCCATTCCCATGCTCATGCGCTGCGTGGCGCCCAACCTTTGGGGCTGGCTGGGGGACTACACCGGGCGGCGCCTGGCGATCGTGCGTTTTGGTGCGTTCTGCACCCTGGTCTGTTTCTCCCTGATCTTCGTCGACAAGAGCTATGCCTGGCTGGCGATGGTCATGGCCCTGCATGCTTTTTTCTGGCACGCGGTGCTGCCGCAGTTCGAAGTGATCACCCTGGCGCACCTGCAAGGCCAGGCTTCGCGCTACAGCCAGATCCGCCTCTGGGGCTCCATCGGCTTCATTCTTACCGTGGTGGCCCTGGGGCGTTTGTTCGAGTGGTTGAGCCTGGACATCTACCCGGTAGCGCTGGTGGTGATCATGGCGGGCATCGTCCTCAGCAGCCTGTGGGTGCCTAACGCCCAGCCGCGGGTGCAGGGGCCGCGGCACGCCGGGGAAGGCTTTGTCAGGCAACTGCGCAGCCCCGGTATGCTGGCCTTCTACCTGTGCGTGGCACTGATGCAGATGAGCCACGGCCCCTATTACACCTTCCTGACTCTGCACCTGGAGCGCCTGGGCTATACCCGCGGGGTGATCGGCATGCTCTGGGCCCTGGGTGTGGTGGCCGAAGTGTTGATGTTTCTGGCGATGAGCTGGCTCCTGGCGCGCTTTTCCGTGCGGCGGGTGCTGCTGGCGAGCTTCCTGCTGGCGGCTCTGCGCTGGTTGCTGCTGGGCAGCCTGGCGGAACACCTCGGGGTGCTGTTGTTGGCTCAGGTGCTGCACGCGGCGACCTTCGGCAGTTTCCACGCCGCCGCCATTCATTTTGTGCAGCGCAGTTTCGGTGCCCGCCAGCAAGGCCAGGGCCAGGCGTTGTACGCGGCCCTGGCGGGAACCGGGGGCGCCCTGGGGGCCCTGTATTCGGGTTATAGCTGGAATGCCCTGGGCCCCACATTGACCTTTAGTATTGCCAGCGTCGCAGCCTTGGCCGCAGCCGTTATCATTGCCACCCGCATGCAAGAGGAGTTGCCGTAATGAGCAGCCTGTCCGTCTACCACGTATCCAGTCCGGATCTGCCGAACAAGGTCCTGACCCACTTCGACGATATCGCTGCAACCCTGGCCGAGCAGGGGATTCGTTTCGATCGCTGGCCTGCCACCACGCGTGTTGCACCGGGCACCGGCCAGCAAGAAGTGATAAGCGCCTATCAGGAGCAGGTCGATCGCCTGATGACCGAGGGTGGCTACGCCAGCGTGGATGTCATCAGCCTCGATGAAGACCATCCGCAGAAGGCCGAGCTGCGCGCCAGCTTTCTCGATGAGCACCGCCACAGTGAGGATGAAGTACGTTTCTTCGTTGCGGGCCGGGGCCTGTTCAACCTGCACATCGATGACTATGTGTACGCCGTACTGTGCGAAAGGAATGACCTGATCTCGGTGCCGGCGGGCACCGCCCATTGGTTCGACATGGGCGAGCGGCCGAACCTGGTGGCCATCCGCATGTTCAACAACCCCCAGGGCTGGAACGCCAGCCTGACCGGCGACGCGATCGCCAGCCAGTTCCCGCGCCTGGACGATTGAGCGGGGAGCACAACGTCAACGGGCCGGACCCACGCAAGGTGGGGCCGGCCCGGACAGGTGCAGCGCAAGCGGCTTACGCGGAGTGGTAAGTCGGCAGGGCAAAGCGGTTCTGGCTTTGCAGCATGGAGATCTGTGGCAACTCACTGGCCTGTTCGGCCAAGTCCCGACGAATTGCGCTGATGACCCACGACAGTTGGTCGGCGGCGTGCAACTGTGCGTAGGAGATCGAACGCTTGAACTGTTTGCCTTCGCTGTTGCGCAGGGTCAACAGGATGCCACCGTCAGGGCGTGGCTGGGTGGTCACTTCGAAGTTGGAGAACAGGGAAGAAAATTTTTCTTGGATCAGGCTCATGTCTATCAGCTCCGTTAGCTCTTGAAGGGCAAGCGTGGAGTGATAGGTGCAGCGATTGTGCCAGTATTGTTTTTTTAAAATATCCTTTAAAAACAACAACTTATAAAAATCAAAAAAGCGCCTGTTCGTGCAAATTGCATGAATGGCCATCGTGCATCCTGCATTTTGCAGGTCCGCAGGGGGTGTTGGCGTGTGCCGTGGCAGTGTTGTGACCTCGGGCCAGGGTGGAAAATTCAATCGTTGAAGCGGGGACAAGTACGCTGCGTGGGGAGACCGAGGGTAGATACAAAAGTTTGCAAAAACCCCGTGTACAGCGTCGCGAGAGCTGACGTATTTTCCAGCCAGTCACGTTGGTTCAACCTGGCCTCGGCGGCCCCGCGAAAGCGGCTTGAACGGCGTTTCTGCGACATGGAATGTGTTGTGGCGCGATCTTGCGATCCCGCCCGACCAATAATAAGAACATAGGACGCTCTCCATGAACCTTTCCTGCGCCTCATCGCCGGTGCTCTTTGCAGCCCTGCGCTTGTCCTGCCTTCATCCCTTTGCGAGAGATATCCACAGCTCCCGCGTGCCGCTCGCCGCACCCTGGATCGCTACCCCCGGTTGAGCCTTGCGCCGCTGTTGCCAACGCCCGGCCGGCCAGGCCCGGGCCCAGATCCTTGCTGTGCAACCGGAGCAACCATGAACAAGCACAAGAGCGACATGATCACCTGGGGCATGATGCTGCGTAAGGTGCCCTCCATTGCCAGGGCACTGCCGCGGGTGGTGCGGGGCATGAAGGCGGGCAATATCGACAACCCGGACCAGCCCTGCGGCCTGGGCTGGAGCTTTGAGCAGGCGACCCTGCGCAACCCCGAGGGGCCGGCCTTGCTGTACGGTGATCGGGTGCTCAGTTATGCCCAGGTCAATCAATGGGCCAACCGCATTGCTGCCTACCTGCAGGAGCAGGGCATCGGCAAGGGTGATGTGCTGGCGATCTTCATCGAGAACCGCCCGGAATTGCTGGTCACGGTGCTGGCGGTGGCCAAGCTTGGAGGCATTTGCGCGATGCTCAACACCGCGCAGACCCAGGGCGTGCTGGCGCACAGCCTGGCGTTGGTGAAACCGGCGGCGATCATCCTCGGCGGCGAGCTGCAGGCCGCTTACTCGGCGGTACGCGAGCAGGTGGGCATCGATCCGCAGCGCACCTGGTTCGTGGCCGATCAGGACACCTTTGCCGACCCCGGGCCGACCCCCGAGGGAATGCGCAACCTGATGGCCGAGAGCGCCGGTTACCCATCGGACAACCTGGCGCAGACCCAGCGCATCTTCCTCAACGACCCTTGCTTCTACATCTACACCTCCGGCACCACGGGGCTCCCCAAGGCCGGGATCTTCAAGCATGGTCGCTGGATGCGCACCTCTGCCGGCTTCGGCACCATCGCCCTGGATATGCAGCCCGGCGACGTGGTGTATTGCACCTTGCCGCTGTACCACGCCACCGGTCTGTGCGTGTGCTGGGGTTCGGCGATTACCGGCGCCTCGGGCTTTGCCATCCGCCGCAAATTCAGCGCCAGCCAGTTCTGGGATGACGTGCGCCGCTACAAGGCCACGACCGTGGGTTATGTCGGGGAGTTGTGCCGCTACCTGATCGACCAGCCGGCTTGCGCACGGGATACCGAGCACGGGGTCTCGAAGATGATCGGCAACGGGCTGCGCCCGGGCGTCTGGAGCGAGTTCAAGCAACGTTTCGGCGTCGGTCATATCTGTGAGTTGTATGCCGCCAGCGACGGCAATATCGGTTTCAGCAACATCCTCAACTTCGACAATACCGTGGGCTTTTCCCTGATCCCCTGGGCGCTGGTGGAATACGCCCACGATACCGGTGCGCCACTACGCAACAGCCAGGGCTTCATGCAGAAGGTAGCCAAGGGTGGCCAGGGGCTGCTGCTGGCGAAGATCGACGACAAGGCGCCCCTGGATGGCTACACCGACCCGGAAAAGAACCTCAAGGTGATTCTCAAGGACGTATTCGAGAAGGGCGACTGCTACTTCAACACCGGCGATCTGCTGCGCGATATCGGCTTTGGCCATGTGCAGTTCGTCGACCGGCTGGGAGATACCTATCGCTGGAAGGGAGAGAACGTTTCCACCACCGAGGTGGAGAACGTCCTGCTGGGGCACCCGCAGGTTGCCGAGGTGGTGGCCTATGGTGTCGAGATCCACAACACCAACGGTCGGGCCGGGATGGTGGCGATCACTCCGGCAGAATCCCTGGCGACCCTGGATTTCAGCGAGTTGCTGCAGTTCGCCCGGCAGCAGTTGCCGGCCTACGCAGTGCCGCTGTTCCTGCGGATCAAAGTGAAGATGGACACCACCGGCACCTTCAAGTACCAGAAGAGTCGCCTCAAGGAGCAGGCATTCGATCTGCAGCAAATCGGTGACGAGCCGGTGTATGCCTGGTTGCCGGGCTCGGATACCTACGTGCGGCTGACCCCGCGGATTCTCGCGGACATTCAGGGTGGGCGCCTGCGTTATTGATTCTGCCTATGGTGGCTCTCGGGAAAAAAGGGATGACAGGCTGGCGCCGGCTTGGGGAAACTAGCGCCTTTCCGAATTGCCGAACCTGGAGTTTCCGATGACCGACAAAAGCCGCCAGATGACTGAAGAAGAGGCCGCCCAGTTTGTCGAACAGGTGTTCAACGTGGCCCGCCAGGGCGACGCACAGATGCTCGACAAACTGGCTGCCAGTGGCCTGCCGGTCAACCTGCGCAATCACAAGGGCGACACGCTGCTGATGCTCGCCGCCTATCACGGCCATGTGGACGCGGTGCAGGTGCTGCTCAAGCACCAGGCCGACCCCGAGATCCGCAACGACAACGGCCAGAGCCCGATTGCCGGGGCTGCCTTCAAGGGCGACCTGGCGGTGGTCAAGGCGCTGGTGGAGGGGGGCGCCCAGGTGGAAGGCTCGTCCTTCGACGGACGTACCGCGCTGATGATGGCGGCGATGTTCAACCGCACGGAAATCGTCACCTACCTGATCAGCCAGGGCGCCGACCCCAAGGCCCGCGACAGCAATGGCGTGAGTGCCCTGGAAGCGGCCAAGACCATGGGCGCCATGGATACCACGGCGCAGCTGGAAAAACTCCTGGCCTGAGCCGGCGATGATCGGGGCGTGCAGGCGTCAGGTACTGCCTGGCGTGATAGCTCGGGCACTTTAGGCTATTCTTCGCGCCCCTTGATTTCCTCGCTTCCAGGATGTGCCCATGAAAACCGCCCTTATCGAACTCATTAGCAAGATCAGCTCCGGGTGCATGGGCGATGCCGAGATCCAGCAGATCGCCGAGGAGGCGAGCCAGGCCTACGCCGACCCTCAGGGATTCCTGGCAGCCAACCCGGATATCAACTACGACGACAGCTTCCCCATTCCCCTGGGGGAATGGGTGGTGGTCGGCAGCCTGCCGGAAACCGTGTTGTTTCAGGCCGATACCTATGTCGACCTGTTCGCCCAGATCGTCGCCTCGTTCGGCAAGGACGTGGCTTTCAACATCAAGCCCAAGCAGTTGGCCAAGATCGAAGCCCTGACGGCCTTGAACCGCATCCAGATCCAGATGGGCAGCATGAACCCGGAAAACGGCGGCTATGTGTTGATGAACTTCAGCCAGTTGCTGGATGACGAGTTGCAGATGGTACTGGTCTACGGCAACGACGTGCCGCGGGTGCTGGAGCTGTGTGCCGAGGTCGGGATCGCCGCAGCGCCGGCCCTGGAGGCCTTGAAGATCGCCGTTCATGTCTGAAGCCCGAGCGGCTGTGGAATAAAACGGAACCCTGATCCAGCACGGCTATCCTAAAGAGGCACGCCATCATTTAGGGAGCGACACCATGGGTTCCACCTTCAATGGCCTGGTTGGCCTGATCATTCTGGCCCTGGATATCTGGGCCATCATCAACGTACTCAAAAGCGGCGCCGAAACCGGGATGAAGATCCTCTGGGTGCTCTTGATCATTCTCCTGCCGGTGCTGGGGCTGATCATCTGGGCGATCGCCGGGCCGCGAGGCAATGTGCGGCTCTGAAGCGGGAGACGCAGGTTGCACAGGGAAAAGGGCCGTCAGGCCCTTTTTTGTGTGACTAAACATGCGTTGAACGAAATTTTCACAAACGCTCTAAGACAATTCGCCGGCGCTTTTTCCCCGGTATAACTCTCTGCAATCTCTTGTCCCAGAGCCGTTGGCAGTGGGTTTTTCGGTGCTGCCCACTAATCAATGGCAATGCCTTGAGTGATCGTGCAACATTTGCGCACCGCGAATTCCCCCGTCGCCCTGGCGGCAACAAGAGGGCAGAACGCAGCTTTATCTTTGCAACTTAAACTTCCAATGGGTCCTAAAACCACATGGCAAACTCGGATGCCCTGAGTCAGCAGCGATCCTCGAATCGCCTGCTGCAACCGACCGTTAAATCCCATCTGGCCTACACGCTGTTGTGCGCCCTGGTCATGATGGTGATGCTTTCCCTGTTGCGCGTCGCGCTGCTGATCTACAACCGCGAGATGATTCTCGACACTCCGGCCTCGACCTTCCTCGAAGCGTTTGCCAACGGGCTGCGTTTTGACCTGCGGCTGGTGGTCTACCTCAGCGTACCGCTGCTGCTGGCGCTGTTCAGCGCCCGGGCCATGGCGGCTCGCGGGGTGTTGCGCTTCTGGCTGACAGTCACCTCCAGCATCGCGCTGTTCCTCGGCCTGATGGAGATGGACTTCTACCGAGAGTTCCACCAGCGCCTCAACGGCCTGGTCTTCCAGTATGTGAAGGAAGATCCGAAAACCGTGATGAGCATGCTCTGGTACGGCTTCCCGGTGGTCCGCTACCTGCTGGCCTGGGCCGTGGGCACCTGGATCCTGAGCCTGGCATTCAAGGGGGCCGACCGCGCCACCCGGCCCCGCGGCCCGTTCAGCGGCGGCAATGTCGGCACCCGGCAGATTGCCCCCTGGTATGCGCGCATTGCGGTGTTCGTGGTGTGTCTGCTGATCTGCGTGGTTGCAGCCCGTGGCACTCTGCGCCAGGGCCCGCCGATGCGTTGGGGTGACGTCTACACCACCGAATCCAACTTCGCCAACCAGTTGGGCCTCAATGGCACGCTGCAACTGATGGCGGCGGCCAAGGATCGTCTGTCCGAGGACCGCACCAATATCTGGAAGGCCACCTTGCCTCAGCCTCTGGCGCAGCAGACCGTGCGCGACATGCTGCTGGTGCCGAGTGACAAGCTGGTGGATGCCGACATCGCCGCTGTACGCCGCACCTACACGCCGGATGGGGAAAAGACCCTGCCGATCAAGAACGTCGTGGTGATCCTGATGGAAAGCTTCGCCGGGCATTCGGTGGGCGCCCTGGGACGTCCGGGGGAGATCACTCCGTACTTCGACAAACTGTCCAAGGAAGGCCTGCTGTTCGACCGCTTCTTCTCCAACGGCACCCACACCCACCAGGGCATGTTCGCCACCATGGCGTGCTTCCCCAACCTGCCTGGCTTCGAATACCTGATGCAGACCCCGGAAGGCAGCCACAAGCTGTCCGGCCTGCCGCAACTGCTCAGTGCTCGCAACTACGATGACGTGTATGTCTACAACGGCGATTTCGCCTGGGACAACCAGTCGGGGTTCTTCAGCAACCAGGGCATGACCAACTTCATCGGCCGTAACGACTTCGTCAATCCGGTGTTCTCCGACCCGACCTGGGGCGTGTCCGACCAGGACATGTTCAACCGCGGCCTGGAAGAGTTGAAGGCCCGGGAAGGCAAGGGGCCGTTCTATGCCCTGCTGCAGACCCTGTCCAACCACACGCCGTATGCCCTGCCCACGCCTTTGCCGGTGGACAAGGTGACCGACCGCGGCAGCCTCAACGAACACCTGACGGCCATGCGCTACTCCGACTGGGCCCTGGGCCAGTTCTTCGAGAAAGCGCGCAAGGAGCCTTACTTCAAGGAAACCCTGTTCGTGGTAGTGGGCGACCATGGCTTCGGCAACGAGCAGCAGATCACCGAAATGGACCTGGGGCGCTTCAACGTGCCCATGTTGATGATCGCTCCGGGCATCCAGGAAAAGTTCGGCCAGCGTGACCACACCGTGGGCACCCAGATCGACATCGTGCCCACCATCATGGGCCGCCTGGGTGGCGACGTACTGCACCAGTGCTGGGGGCGCGACCTGCTCAACCTGCCGGAAGGCGACAAGGGCTTCGGCGTGATCAAGCCTTCGGGCAGTGACCAGACCGTAGCGCTGCTGACGGCGGACCGGGTGCTGGTACTGCCCAAGGAAATGCCGCCACGGCTGTACAAGTACGAACTGGGTTCGGCACCGGGGGGCGAACTGATCCCGGATTCTGCCGATGAGGCGCAGCTCAAGCAGAAGCTGGAATCCTTCCTGCAGACGGCGACCAAGAGCTTGCTCGACAACACCGCAGGCGTGGTCAACGGGAAACCGGACTAAACGCTGTAGCGCCGGCCCTGTCATGCGGGGTTGGCGCAAGTTGCCCGCGTGAATAAAACACTCCACAAGTGGGGTGTTTTTTATTCAGGCTTATAAAAAGGCGCCGGTGAAGACCGGCGCCTTTTTACGTGCAAACATACTCTGGGGCGAGCAATAAGGGCGTTATATCCTGCCCAGCAGCAAGAGTACCAACAGCACCACCAGCACGACGCCAATGATTCCTGAAGGCCCATAACCCCAGCTTCTGGAGTGCGGGAATACTGGCAGGCCGCCAATCAGCAGCAGAATCAGAATAACGATCAGAATGGTGCCCATGGCTGTTTCCTTATTGGAATAGAGTTGAACAACGCAGTTATTCAAGGACAAGTTCGTTTTAGGGATAAAGCGAACCGCTTAATAAATCCGACTCTGCGCCCTTCCAGAAAATTCCAAGTATTTTTAAAGCTTTCTGCTTTCGGTCTTATTTCCTTTGCGCCTGCCCGGAGCAGGGGGGCGGATGACAGGTCGGGGGCACCGGGCCGGCGGTTTGCCCGGGGCATTCAGCACCCTGATGGTGCGTGGGTGGCGCAGGGGCCTTCGCTACACTGCGGCTCATCTTCCCCGGAACAACAAGGCAACTCTTATGCAAAATCGCATGATGATCACTGGCGCCGGCTCCGGCCTGGGTCGCGAAATCGCTTTGCGCTGGGCCCGCGAGGGCTGGCGGCTGGCCTTGTCCGATGTCAGCGAGGCGGGCCTGCAGGAAACCCTGAAACTGGTGCGTGCAGCCGGTGGTGACGGTTTTGTGCAGCGTTGCGATGTGCGTGACTACAGCCAGTTGACCGCCTTCGCTCAGGCCTGCGAGGTGAAGTTCGGCGGCATCGACATCATCGTCAACAACGCCGGCGTGGCCTCTGGCGGGTTCTTCAGCGAACTGTCGCTGGAGGATTGGGACTGGCAGATCGCGATCAACCTGATGGGGGTGGTCAAGGGCTGCAAGGCCTTCCTGCCGCTGCTGGAGCAGAGCAAGGGCAAGATCATCAATATCGCTTCCATGGCGGCCTTGATGCAGGGCCCGGCCATGAGCAACTACAACGTGGCCAAGGCCGGAGTGGTGGCGCTTTCCGAGAGCCTGTTGATCGAGCTCGCGCAGCAGGAAATCGGCGTGCATGTGGTCTGCCCGTCGTTCTTCCAGACCAACCTGCTGGACTCCTTCCGGGGGCCGACCCCGGCCATGAAGGCCCAGGTGGGCAAGTTGCTGGAAAACTCGCCGATCACCGCCGCCGAGATCGCCGACTACATCCATGCCCAGGTCGATGCCGGTCAGTTCATGATCCTGCCCCATGAGCAGGGCCGTATGGCCTGGGCCCTGAAGCAGAAAAATCCCCAGGCGCTGTACGACGAAATGACCCTGATGGCCGACAAGATGCGCGCCAAGGCCAAGCAAAGCGCCAGTTGAGCTTGCCCAATCCCCCTGGGCGTCGTTAGGGTTGCCGGCATCCGACAATCCTGACGAGTTCCTGCATGCTCAATTACCTGTGGTTCTTCCTCGCCGCGCTGTTTGAAATCGCCGGCTGCTATGCGTTCTGGATGTGGCTGCGTCAGGGCAAGAGTGCCTTGTGGGTGATTCCCGCGCTGGTCAGCCTGACCCTGTTCGCCCTGTTGCTGACCAAGGTCGAGGCCACCTACGCCGGGCGCGCCTATGCCGCCTACGGAGGCATCTATATCGTCGCTTCGATTGGCTGGCTGGCAGTGGTGGAGCGGGTACGGCCCCTGGGTTCGGATTGGCTGGGGCTGGCGCTGTGCGTGATCGGGGCCAGTGTGATTCTGTTCGGCCCGCGCTTTTCCAATGGCTGAATAACCCGGCCCAGAGAAGCTGGGCCGGGGGTAGGGTCAGTCGAACAGATCCTTGGGCACATCGTGCTTGAGCATCAGTTGGCACTGTTCGCTGTCCGGATCGAAGACGATTACCGCCTGGCCCTTGGTCAAGGCCTGGCGCACCCGCAGCACACGGGTCTCCAGGGGCGTTTCATCACCGTTGTCGGTGCCCTCGCGGGTTACGAAGTCCTCGATCAGGCGGGTCAGGGTGTCGACTTCAAGTTGGTCGTGGGGAATCAGCATGGGGGCCTCCGGCAAACAATCCGGGATCCTACTGCGCCCGGGGCCGTGCCGCCAGCCAGGGCGTGCACAAACTCCGGGGCGGGTTCAGGATTTCTGCCCCACCAGGCTGTCCACCGAGGGCACCCGGGTATCGCTTTCCATTTGTGCATCGTGCTCCAGTTGATGGCTGAAGCGGTCCAGTGAGCCCTGGGCCGGTTGCGCGTCGCTGGCAAATACCGGCGGGCTGAGGATGTAGGCCCCCAGCAGGCGGCTGAGTGCCGCCAGGCTGTCGATATGAGTGCGCTCATAGCCGTGGGTGGCGTCGCAACCGAAGGCCAGCAGCGCAGTGCGGATGTCGTGGCCGGCGGTGACCGCCGAATGGGCGTCGCTGAAGTAGTAGCGGAACAGGTCGCGACGTACCGGCAACTCGTGTTCGCCGGCCAGGCGCAGCAGGTGGCGGGACAAGTGATAGTCGTAGGGGCCACCGGAGTCCTGCATGGCCACGCTCACCGCATGTTCGCTGGAATGCTGGCCCGGGGCGACCGGGGCAATGTCGATGCCGACGAACTCGCTGACGTCCCAGGGCAGGGCCGCTGCCGCACCACTGCCGGTTTCTTCGGTGATGGTGAATAGCGGATGGCAGTCGATCATCAGCGGCTCGCCGCTGTCGACTATGGCCTTGAGCGCGGCCAGCAGCGCGGCGACACCGGCCTTGTCGTCCAGGTGCCGGGCGCTGATATGGCCGCTTTCGGTGAACTCGGGCAAGGGGTCGAAGGCAACAAAGTCACCCAAGCCTATCCCCAGGGATTCGCAGTCGGCGCGGGTGGTGCAGTAGGCATCCAGGCGCAGCTCGATGTGGTCCCAACTGATGGGCAGTTCGTCCACCGCGGTGTTGAAGGCGTGCCCGGAGGCCATCAGCGGCAGGACGCTGCCGCGCAACACGCCGTTGTCGGTGAACAGGCTGACCCGGCTGCCCTCGGCAAAGCGGCTGGACCAGCAGCCCACCGGGGCCAGGGTCAGGCGGCCGTTGTCCTTCACCGCGCGCACGCTGGCGCCAATGGTGTCCAGGTGCGCCGAGACGGCCCGATCCGGGCTGTTCTTCTGGCCCTTGAGGGTGGCGCGAATGGTGCCGCGACGGGTCAGCTCGAAGGGGATGCCCAGTTCTTCCAGGCGTTCGGCGACATAGCGCACGATGGTGTCGGTAAAGCCGGTGGGGCTGGGAATGGCGAGCATTTCCAGGAGGACTTTCTGCAGGTAGGCGAGGTCGGGTTCGGGAATCTTGCGGGTCATGGAAACTCCTGATGAGAAACGGCCATCGATGGTTTCGATGAGGGCATGGATGCAGGGCCTGGGGCGCCTTCGCTGCCAAGCCGGCTCCTACCAGTGAGGGTAGGAGCCGGCTTGCCGGCGAAGGATCACGGCGCCGGTTGGCTGTGGGGAAACAGCAGGTCGACAAAACGTTCGGCGGTGGGTTGCGGTTCGTGATTGGCCAACCCGGCGCGTTCGTTGGCTTCGATGAACACGTACTCGGGCTGATCCGCCGCCGGCACCATCAGGTCCAGGCCCACCACGGGAATGTCCAGGGCACGGGCTGCGCGGATGGCGGCGTCGGCCAGGGTCGGATGAAGGATGCCGGTGACGTCTTCCAGAGTGCCGCCGGTGTGCAGGTTGGCGGTGCGCCGTACAAACAGCCGCTCCCCGGTGGCCAGTACGCTGTTGTAGTCGTAGCCGGCGGCATGCAGGGTGCGCTGGGTCTCCTGGTCCAGGGGGATTTTGCTCTCGCCGCCGGTGGCCGCCTGGCGGCGACGGCTGCGGGCTTCGATCAGCGCGCCGATGGAGTGCTGACCATCACCGATGATTTCCGCGGGACGGCGGATAGCCGCTGCCACCACTTCAAAGCCGATCACCAGGATGCGCAGGTCCAGGCCTTCGTGGAAGCTTTCCAGCAATACCCGGCTGTCAAAGCGGCGGGCGTGGTCGATGGCCTTTTGCACCTCTTCGATGGTCCGCAGGTCCACCGCCACGCCTTGCCCCTGTTCGCCATCCAGGGGCTTGACCACCACCCGCTGGTGCTCGTCGAGAAAGCCCAGGTTGTCATCGGCGTTGCCCGCCAGTTGCTGCGCCGGCAGGTTCAAGCCAGCACCCTTGAGCACCTTGTGGGTCAGGCTCTTGTCCTGGCACAGGCTCATGCTGATGGCGCTGGTGAGATCGCTCAGCGATTCCCGGCAGCGTACCCGGCGACCGCCGTGGCTGAGGGTGAACAGCCCGGCGTCGGCGTCATCCACCTGAACATCGATGCCCCGGCGATGTGCTTCCTCGACGATGATCCGCGCATAGGGGTTGAACTCCGCCTGGGGGCCGGGGCCGAGGAACAGCGGCTGGTTGATGCCGTTCTTGCGCTTGATGGCGAAGGTCGACAGGGTGCGAAACCCGAGTTTGGCGTAGAGGTTCTTGGCCTGGCGGTTGTCGTGCAGCACCGACAGGTCGAGGTAGCTCAGGCCGCGGCTCATGAAGTGTTCGATCAGGTGGCGCACCAGCACTTCGCCGACGCCCGGGCGACTGCAGTCGGGGTCCACTGCCAGGCACCAGAGGCTGCTGCCGTGTTCCGGGTCCTGGTAGGCCTTGTGGTGATTGAGGCCCATGACGCTGCCGATCACCGCGCCGCTGTCTTCGTCCTCGGCCAGCCAGTACACCGGCCCGCCCTGATGGCGCGGGGTCAGCAGTTGCGGGTCGATGGGCAGCATGCCGCGGGCCTGGTACAGATGGTTGATGGCTTGCCAGTCGGCTTCGCTCTGGGCGCGACGGATGCGGAAGCCGCGAAATACCCGAGTGGCCTGGCGGTAATCGCTGAACCACAGGCGCAGGGTATCGGAAGGGTCGAGGAACAGTTGCGCCGGTTCCAGCCCGAGCACCTGTTGCGGCGCTGCCACATACAGAGCGATGTCGCGCTCGCCAGGTCGCTCGTTGAGCAACTCCCCGGCCAGGCTGGTGGGGTCGGGAAAGGTATGGCCGATCAGCAGGCGGCCCCAACCGCAATGTACCGCGATCGGTTCGCACCCGGGTTCGCTGCCGTCTTCGGCGAAGCGCGCCTGCAGGCGTTCATAGGTCGGCGCCTGGCCGCGCAGCAGGCGTTGGCTGTAAGCCGTGGCGTGAGCTTTCATCGGTCAGATTCCTTGTTCGCTGAGCCACAGGTTCAATGCCGCCAGTTGCCACAGCTTGGAGCCGCGCAAGGGCGTCAACTGGCCCTGGGGATCGGTCAGCAGGCGGTCGAGCATGGCCGGCTTGAACAGGCCGCGATCCTGGCTCGGGTCCAGCAGCAGTTCGCGTACCCAGTCCAGGGTCGCGCCCTGCAAGTGCTTGAGGCCCGGCACCGGGAAGTAGCCTTTCTTGCGGTCGATCACCTCGCTGGGGATCACCAGCCGCGCAGCTTCCTTGAGCACCTGCTTGCCGCCGTCCGGCAACTTGAAGCGCGCCGGCACCCGGGCCGAAAGCTCCACCAGGCGGTAGTCGAGGAACGGCGTGCGCGCCTCCAGGCCCCAGGCCATGGTCATGTTATCCACACGCTTGACCGGGTCATCCACCAGCATCACCGTGCTGTCCAGGCGCAGGGCCTTATCCACAGCGGCGTCGGCGCCGGGCTGGGCGAAATGCTCGCGGACAAAATCCCCGGCGGCATCGTTGGCGGTCATCCACTGCGGTTGTACGGTGGCCGCGTAGTCGTCGTAGTTGCGGTCGAAGAAGGCCGCACGGTAGGCCGCGTAGGGGTCGCTGGCGCCGTCCACCTGCGGGTACCAGTGGTAGCCGGCAAAGAGTTCGTCGGCGCCCTGGCCGCTTTGCACTACCTTGCAGTGTTTGGCCACTTCCCGGGACAGCAGGTAGAAAGCGATGCAGTCGTGGCTGACCATCGGCTCGCTCATGGCCCGAAAGGCCGCGGGCAACTGTTCGATGATTTCACGTTCATCGATGCGCAACTGGTGATGCCGGGTGCCGTAGTGCCGGGCAATCAGGTCGGAGTACTGGAACTCGTCGCCCCGCTCGCCACCGGCGTCCTCGAAGCCGATGGAGAAGGTCGACAGGTTGTCCACCCCGACCTCTCGCAGCAGGCCCACAAGCAAGCTGGAGTCGACACCGCCGGACAGCAGCACGCCCACATCCACCGCTGCCCGTTGGCGGATGGCCACCGCTTCACGGGTGCTGTCCAGCACCCGGTCACGCCAGTCTTCCAGAGTCAGGTTGGTTTCGTCGGCACGGGGGCCGTAGGGCAGGGTCCACCAGGTCTGCTGCTCGGTGCGGCCGTCGGCCTCGATACGCATCCAGGTGGCCGGCGGCAGTTTTTCGATGCCTGCCAGCAGGGTTCGCGGTGCTGGCACCACGGCATGGAAGTTCAGGTAGTGGTTGAGCGCCACGGGGTCGAGCAACGGGTTGATGTCGCCACCTTTGAGCAACGCCGGCAGGGCCGAGGCGAAGCGCAGGCGCTGGCCGGTGCGCGACAGGTACAGCGGCTTGACCCCGAGGCGGTCGCGGGCGATGAACAGGCGCTGGGCATCGCGCTCCCAGATGGCGAAGGCGAACATGCCGTTGAGCTTGGGCAGCAGGTCCGCGCCCCAGGCGTGGTAGCCCTTGAGCAACACTTCAGTGTCGCCGCCGGAATAGAAGGCATAACCCTTGGCTTCCAGTTCGGCGCGCAGTTCGGGGAAGTTGTAGATCGCGCCATTGAAGGCCAGGGACAGGCCCAGTTGGTTGTCGACCATGGGCTGCGCCGAGCCGTCCGAAAGGTCCATGATTTTCAACCGTCGATGGCCGAGGGCAATCGGGCCCTGGCTGTGAAAGCCCCAGGCGTCCGGGCCGCGAGGGGCCAGGTGGTGGGTGATTCGTTCAACCGCTGCCAGGTCGGCAGGTTGATGATCAAAGCGTAATTCGCCAGCTAGTCCGCACATAAGTCCTTACCGGTTTTTCCGTTGGGGAGAGTCAATCTGCCGCCGTCAAAAGGGCGGCTACCTGGAAACTGACCTGTGCGTAACTCGGGAGTTTTAGATCGATCGGTTATAAGCAGTTGAGTGGGGCCGGACGGTTGGATGTAGCGCTTGGTGCTGGCCAGCGGCCATTGGCGGCGCTGGAAAGTCAGTGCCGCCGCTCTGCTTCAGGCCTTGCCGCGAATCAGGCGACGCAGGGCAAAACGGTTCGGATGGCAGGCTTCGGCCACGCTTCTGGGCAGGGGCAGGGGCTCGTTTTCCAGCCAGGCGGCCAGCAGCTCGCCGGACAGCGGCGCGGTGATCAGCCCACGGGAACCGTGGCCACTGTTGATGTACAGGCCGTCGAGCCAGGGGCAGGGCAGGTCCGGCACCTGGCGCGCATCCTTGCCCAGGGCGGCGTAGGTTTCGGCAAAGGCAAGCGGGTCCGCCAGGGGGCCGACGATGGGCAGGTAGTCCGGGCTGGTGCAGCGGAAGGCCGCGCGGCCTTGCAGGCTGTCCAGGGGCAGTTGCTCGGCACCCAGGCGGTGCAGCAGGTCGCCGGAGATTTCACGCAGCATCTCCAGGTTGCCGGCATGCTCGGCGCTGGTGGGGGTCAGGTCCTGGCTCTTGAAGTCGAAACTGGCGCCCAGGGTGTGTTCCCCCAGGCGCGCGGGGGCGACGTAGCCTTCGGCGCAGACCACCGTGGCCAGGCTCTGGCTTTGTGCGGTCTGGGGCAGGCGGGTGATCTGCCCGCGAATGCGCTTGAGGGGCAGATCGGCGCTGGCCGGGAAGCGCTTGATCTCGGCCGCACCGGCGAGGATCACCACCGCGGCGCTGGCCAGCATCCGGTCGCCGTCCCAGGCTTGCCATTGCTCATCGACCCGGCGCAGTTCCAGGACTTCCCGGTGTGCCAGGACCTGGATCCGCGGGTGGCTGGCCTGCCATTGGCACAGGGCCGGCGGATGCACCCAGCCACCTTCGGGGTAGAACAGGCCTCCGTGCTCAAGGCCGATACCGGCCCGGGCCTGGGCTTGGGGTTGGTCCAGCAGGTGCAGCAGGTCGGCGGGAAAAGCCGCGGCCAGTTGGGCCTGGCGCTCGGCTTCCTTGGCATTGAAGGCCAGTTGCAGCACGCCGCAGCCATCCCAGTCCTGGCCGCGCTGCAAATGCTCCAGTTGGCGCCGGGTATAGCCGAAGCCGCTGAGGATCATCTGCGACAGGGCGGTGCCGTGGGCCGAGAGCTTGAGGTAGAGCACGCCCTGGGGATTGCCCGAGGCCTCCCGGGCCAGCTCTGCATGACGCTCCAGCAATTGCACCTGCCAGCCGCGGGCGGCCAGGCTGGCGGCGCTGGCACAACCGGCCAGCCCGCCGCCGATCACCAGGGCGGTCTTCTCTTGCCGCGGGGGGCGGGCGAACCAGGGCCTGGCCCTGGCCGGCGCCGGCGCATCCTCTGGCCAGCCGAGGAACTCGCCTCGCAGTACCTCCCATTTGTGGCCGATGCCCGGGGTGCGTTTCATCTTGAAGCCGGCACTGTTCAGCAGCCGGCGCACCCAGCCGGTGCTGGTGAAGGTACTGATAGTGGAACCTGGGGCGGCCAGGCGCGCCAGTTCGGCGAAGAGCTCGGCGGTCCACATGTCGGGGTTCTTGGCCGGTGCGAAACCGTCGAGAAACCAGGCATCGACCTGGGCGTCCAGTTGCGGCAGTTGCTCCAGGGCATCGCCGATCAGCAGGGTCAGGGTCACTCGCCCGCCCTCCAGCACGATGCGCTGGAAGCCGCCATGCACTGCCACGTACTGCTGCAGCAGCGGTGCAGAGAAGCTCGCCAGTTCCGGCCACAGGGCCAGGGCCCGTTGCAGGTCGGCAGGGCTCAAGGGGTACTTTTCCACACTGACGAAATGCAGCCGGGCACCGGTCGGGGCCTGTTGCTGGAACAACTGCCAGGCGCAGAGAAAGTTCAGCCCGGTGCCGAAGCCGGTTTCACCGATAACGAAGCGTTCGCCATCGGCCAGGGCGGCAAAGCGCTGGCCCAGGCGGTTCTGTTCGATGAACACGTGGCGGGTTTCATCCAGGCCCGATTCGCTGGAGAAGTACACATCGTCGAAGACCCGCGAGCGCGGGCGTCCTTGGTCGTCCCAGTCGAGCTGGGCGTGGGGCAGTTCAGGGATCATGTTCGGCTCATGTTGCGCAAGGCGGCCATTCTAGCCGATCGCGCCGGCGGCGCTTGATCCATGGCAAGGCGCTGCAGGTTCGGGGATTTGTTTTCCCTGGCCGAGGTCGATCCGCTAGTCTTGGAAAATTCTTGGAAGGGAGCCACCCATGTTCGAATCCGCTGAAATCGGTCACGCCATCGACAAAGAAACCTACGATGCCGAGGTGCCGGCGTTGCGCGAGGCCTTGCTCGAAGCCCAGTTCGAACTGCGCCAGAAGGCGAACTTTCCGGTGATCGTGCTGATCAACGGGATCGAGGGCGCGGGCAAGGGCGAGACGGTCAAGCTGCTCAACGAATGGATGGACCCGCGGCTGATCGAGGTGCGCACCTTCGACCAGCAGACCGACGAGGAACTGTCGCGGCCACCGGCCTGGCGCTACTGGCGGATGCTTCCGGCCAAGGGGCGCATGGGGGTGTTCTTCGGCAACTGGTACAGCCAGATGCTGCAGAGCCGGGTCCATGGCGAGATCAAGGATCCGCGCCTGGACCAGGCGATCAACGGCGCCGAGCGCCTGGAGAAGATGCTCTGCGATGAAGGCGCACTGATCTTCAAGTTCTGGTTCCACCTGTCCAAGAAACAGATGAAGGCCCGCCTCAAGGCGTTGCAGGACGACCCGCTGCACAGCTGGCGCATCAGCCCGCTGGACTGGCAGCAGTCAGAAACCTACGACAAGTTCGTCAAGTACGGCGAGCGCGTGCTGCGCCGCACCAGCCGCGACTATGCGCCCTGGCACGTGATCGAGGGCGTCGATCCGCATTACCGCAGCCTTACCGTGGGGCGGATTCTCCTGGAAGGGCTGCAAAGCGCGCTGAACCGCCAGCCCCTGCGAGCCACCCAGGTCAACGCGGCGCCGCTGCCTCCGGCGGTGGATCAGCTCAGCCTGCTGGACAGCCTGGACATGACCCAGCACCTGGACAAGGACGACTACGAAGAACAACTGATTACCGAGCAGGCGCGCCTGGCCGGCCTGCTGCGGGACAAGCGCATGCGCAAGCACGCCCTGGTGGCGGTGTTCGAAGGCAACGACGCGGCGGGCAAGGGCGGGGCCATCCGCCGGGTCGCGGCGGCCCTGGACCCGCGCCAGTACAGCATCGTGCCGATTGCCGCGCCCACGGAAGAGGAGCGCGCCCAGCCCTATCTCTGGCGTTTCTGGCGGCATATCCCGGCCCGGGGCAAGTTCACCATCTTCGATCGTTCCTGGTACGGCCGGGTGCTGGTGGAGCGCATCGAGGGCTTCTGCAGCCCCGCCGACTGGTTGCGGGCCTACAGCGAGATCAACGACTTCGAGGAGCAGTTGGCCGATGCCCGGGTGATCGTGGTCAAGTTCTGGCTGGCCATCGACAAGGACACCCAGCTGGAGCGCTTCCAGGCCCGGGAGGAGATTCCCTTCAAGCGTTTCAAGATCACCGAGGACGACTGGCGCAACCGCGACAAGTGGGACGATTACCGCGCTGCCGTCGGCGACATGGTCGACCGCACCAGCACCGAGGTGTCGCCCTGGACTCTGGTGGAGGCCAACGACAAGCGCTGGGCCCGGGTCAAGGTTCTGCGCACCATCAACCGCGCCCTGGAAGCCGCGTTCGAGCGCTCGGACAAGCACGACAAGAAAGACAAGAAGTAGGTCGATGGTCGCGCATACGCCCAGTGAATGATTGTCGCGGCGGGACAGGAGGGGGATCTATGCTCGATGCTCTTCCTGCCGCCAACAACAATGAGGTGCGTCATGCGTGAAGTGGTGATCGTCGACAGCGTACGGACTGGCCTGGCCAAGTCCTTTAGGGGCAAGTTCAACCAGACCCGTCCGGATGACATGGCCGCCCACTGCGTCAATGCGCTGCTCGCCCGCAACGGCATCGACCCGGCCAGTGTCGAGGACTGCATCGTCGGCGCCGGCTCCAATGAAGGGGCCCAGGGTTTCAACATAGGGCGCAACGTCGCGGTGCTCTCGGCCCTGGGCACCGGCACCGCGGGGATGACCCTCAACCGCTTCTGTTCCTCGGGCCTGCAGGCGATCGCCATCGCCGCCAACCAGATCGCCTCCGGCTGCAGCGACATCATCGTGGCCGGTGGCGTCGAATCCATCAGCCTGACCATGAAGAGCGTCAACACCGAAAACCTGGTCAACCCGCTTCTCAAGGAGCAGGTACCGGGCATCTACTTCCCCATGGGCCAGACCGCCGAAGTGGTGGCCCGGCGCTACGGTGTCAGCCGCGAAGCCCAGGACCGCTACTCCCTGCAAAGCCAGCAGCGTACCGCCCAGGCCCAGGCCGCCGGCCTTTTCAGCGACGAGATCGTGCCGATGACGGTCAAGTACAAGGTCGAGGACAAGAACACCGGTGAGGTGCAGATCCTTGATGGCGTGGTGGACCGCGACGATTGCAACCGCCCCGACACCACCCTGGAAAACCTAGCGGCGTTGAAGCCGGTGTTTGCCGACGACGGTTCGGTGACGGCGGGCAATTCCTCGCAGCTGTCCGACGGTGCTTCGATGACCCTGGTGATGAGCCTGGAGCGGGCCCTGGCCCTGGGGCTCAAGCCCAAGGCGTTCTTCCGCGGCTTTACCGTGGCCGGCTGCGAGCCGGACGAGATGGGTATCGGCCCGGTGTTCTCGGTGCCCAAGCTGCTCAAGGCCAAGGGCCTGAGCGTGGCTGATATCGATCTTTGGGAGCTCAATGAAGCGTTCGCTTCCCAGTGCCTGTATGCCCGCGACCGCCTGGAGATCGACAATGCCCGTTACAACGTTAATGGCGGCTCGATCTCCATCGGCCACCCGTTCGGCATGACCGGTTCGCGTCAGGTCGGGCATCTGGTGCGCGAGCTGCAGCGGTGCAACCTGCGCTATGGCATCGTCACCATGTGCGTGGGTGGCGGCATGGGGGCCACGGGGTTGTTCGAGGCGGTACGCTAGGTTTCGCTTCGTCGGCAAGCCGGCTCCCGTGGGGCCGGTTTGCGACCTGCACAATCCTGTTTGCGCTTTGTCGCCAACTGTCTCTGTGTCGGCTGCCGGCGCAGGCCTAGTATGTGAACCTTGCTCGTAAGGCCTTGTGGGGTTCGCATGCACGTCTCGTCCGGTCGCTGGGTCTATGGTCTGTTCCTGGCCTTACTGACCGCGCTGTTGTGGGGCATCCTGCCCATCAAGCTCAAGCAGGTACTGCAAGTGATGGACCCGGTCACCGTGACCTGGTTTCGCCTGACGGTGTCCGGTGGCTGCCTGCTGGCCTACCTGGCGGCGGTGGGGCGCCTGCCGCGCTGGCGAGTGCTGGGGCCCAAGGGTATCTGGCTGGTGCCGATCTCGGTCTGTGGCCTGGTAGGCAATTACGTGCTGTACCTCATGGGCCTCAATCTGTTGAGCCCGGGCACCGCGCAACTGGTGGTGCAGATGGGGCCTATCCTGCTGTTGATCGCCAGCCTGTTCGTATTCAAGGAGCGGTTCAGCCTCGGCCAGGGCCTGGGGCTTCTGGTGCTGCTGATCGGCTTTGGGCTGTTCTTCAATCAGCGCCTGAGCGAACTGCTGACTTCCCTGAGCGACTACACCGCGGGGGTCCTGACCATTCTTGCCGCTTCCGCGGTCTGGACCTTCTACGCCCTGGGCCAGAAGCAACTGCTGAGCGTGTGGAATTCCCTGCAGGTAATGATGGTGATCTACCTGTTCTGCGCCTTGTTGCTCACCCCTTGGGCTCACCCGCTGGAGGCGCTGGAGTTGAACCCGTTGCAGGGTTGGCTGTTGCTGGCGTGCTGCCTCAATACCCTGATTGCCTATGGCGCCTTTGCCGAGGCTCTGGCCCATTGGGAAGCGTCGCGGGTCAGCGCGACCCTGGCCATTACGCCGCTGGTGACCTTTGTCGCGGTGGCTTGGGCCGCCTGGCTCTGGCCCGAGTATGTGCAGGCCGAGCAGATCAATGGCCTGGGCTATGGCGGGGCGCTGCTGGTGGTGCTGGGGTCGGCGCTGACGGCACTGGGTCCGTCGTTGATGGCGGGGTTGCGAGCGAGGCGGCAGCGGATTGCGGCGGGCTGAGCTTCGCTGGCGAGCCAGCTCCTGCAGTCGGGTTGTGGCAGGAGCTGGCTCGCTAGCGAAGGCGACTGCGGTCTTACCCCTGCTTCCCGGCCTCCAGCATGTTTTCCGGGCGGACCCAGGCATCGAACTGTTCATCGGTCAGGTACCCGAGTTCCAGCGCCGCCTCGCGCAGGGTCAGGTTCTCGGCATAGGCCTTCTTGGCGATCTCGGCGGCCTTGTCGTAGCCGATATGGGTATTGAGCGCGGTCACCAGCATCAGCCCGCGCTCCAGGTGCGCGGCCATCTGTTGCGGGTCAGGCTCCAGCCCGGCGATGCAATGGTGCTGGAAGTTGCTGCAGCCATCGGCCAGCAGGCGGATCGATTGCAGCAGGTTGTGGATGATCACCGGCTTGAACACGTTCAGTTGCAGGTGGCCCTGGCTGGCGGCAAAGCCGATGGTCACATCGTTGCCCATGACCTGGCAGGCCAGCATCGACAGGGCTTCGCACTGGGTCGGGTTGACCTTGCCGGGCATGATCGAGCTGCCGGGTTCGTTGGCGGGGAGCTTGACCTCGGCCAGGCCCGCCCGTGGCCCGGAGCCCAGCAGGCGCAGGTCGTTGGCGATTTTCATCAGGCACACGGCGAGGGTCTTCAGGGCGCCGGAAAGGCTGGTCAGCGGTTCATGGCCGGCCAGGGCGGCGAACTTGTTCGATGCCGTGACGAAGGGCAGGCCCGAGAGCGCCGCCAACTCGGCGGCGATGGCCTCGCCGAAACCGTGGGGTGAGTTGAGCCCGGTGCCTACCGCGGTGCCGCCCTGGGCCAGTTCGCAGACGGCCGGCAAAGCGCTGCGGATGGCGCGCTCGGCGTACCCCAGTTGGGCGATGAAGGCCGAGATTTCCTGGCCGAAGGTAATGGGGGTGGCGTCCATCATGTGGGTGCGACCGGTCTTCACCAGCTTCATGTGCCGCGCCGACAGCTCGGCCAGGCCGCCGGAGAGCTCGGTGATCGCTGGCAGCAACTGGAACTGCACCGCCTGGGCCGCCGCAATGTGCATGGCAGTGGGGAAGCAGTCGTTGGAGCTCTGCGAGCGATTGACGTGGTCATTGGGGTGCACCGGCGTCTTGCCGCCCCGAGGGTTGCCCGCCAGCTCGTTGGCCCGTCCAGCCAGCACTTCGTTGACGTTCATGTTGCTTTGGGTACCGCTGCCGGTCTGCCACACCACCAGAGGGAACTGGTCGTCATGCTCGCCCGCGAGCACTTCGTCGGCGGCCTGTTCGATCAGGCGGGCGATATCGGCAGGGATGTCGCCGTTGCGGTCGTTGACCCGCGCCGCGGCTTTCTTGATCAGGGCCAGGGCATGCAGCACCGCCAAGGGCATGCGTTCGTTGCCGATGGCGAAGTTGACCAGCGAACGTTGGGTCTGCGCGCCCCAGTAGGCTTCTTGCGGGACTTCAACCTGGCCCAGGCTGTCGGTTTCGATTCGGTTCATCGTGGCAATCCTCCTAGTCTGACAGGCCAGTTTAGGCCGTGATCCGCGGCTCGGGTTCCATGCCGGGGGTTTTTCCCCGCCATGGCCGAGCAAAACCGGGGGCCGGTCGGCGTGGGGTTGAGGGACGCGGATTAATAGGCGCAGAATGGGCGCCCTTGGGGTTCTACCTCGCCTGCTAGATAAAGGAAACTCGATGACCCGTTTTCGTGCCATCTGTACCGCGGTTGTTCTGGTGTGTGCCAGCGGCCAGGTTCTTGCCGATACCGCCAGCCACAACGCCAGTGCCGAGGCCTTCCTGACCCTGGCCCATGCGGACAAGCTCGGTACCCCGGTGTACATGCAAGTTCAGCAAATGTTCGCCCAGCGCTTCGAGCAGACCAAAGCCCCGGAATCCAAGCGTGCCCTGCTGGAAACCTACCAGGCCAAGGCCAATGCCGCCCTGGACCAGGCCATTGGCTGGAACAAGCTGAAGCCGGACATGGTCAAGCTCTACACCAGCAATTTCAGCGAATCGGAGCTCAAGGAACTGGTGGCTTTCTATCAGTCGCCACTGGGCAAGAAAGTCCTGGAAAAAATGCCCCAGCTGACCCAGCAATCGGCGCAGATGACCCAGGCCAAGCTGGAAAGCGCGGTACCGGTAGTGAACAAGCTGCTGGCTGACATGACCGCCGAGCTCGAGCCCAAGGCTGCCCCGGCGAAGAAGAAGTAAGCGGAGCCCGCAATGACCATGCAACAACGTATCGAAGCGGCGCTCGGGGCATTGCAGCCCGAGCACCTGCAAGTGCTGGATGAAAGCCACATGCACAGCCGTGGCCTGGAAACCCACTTCAAGGCGGTACTGGTCAGCGAGCAGTTCGCCGGCCTCAACAGCGTCAAGCGCCATCAGAAGGTCTACGCCACCCTGGGTGAGCTGATGGGCCAGTTCCATGCGTTGGCGCTGCACACTTATACGCCTGAGGAATGGTCGAAGATCGGTGTGGCTCCGGCTTCGCCGACCTGTGCCGGTGGCAGTCAGCATTAACCGCGGTTTTTTTGTTAGAATCCGCAACGCGCCGCTTATGCCGGCGCGTTTTTTTTTGCATCCGGTTCACCCTTTACGAGGGTAGCCACCTGGAGATTACCCATGGCACAACCTATTGTCGTGGCGGCACTGTACAAGTTCGTCACCCTCGAAGATTACGTCAACCTGCGTGAGCCCCTGTTGCAGGCAATGCTCGACAACGGCATCAAGGGCACCTTGCTGATTGCCGAAGAAGGCATCAACGGCACGGTTTCCGGCAGCCGCGAAGGCATCGACGGGCTGCTGGCCTGGCTGAAGAACGACCCGCGCATGGTGGATATCGATCACAAGGAATCCTACTGCGACGAGCAGCCGTTCTACCGCACCAAGGTCAAGCTCAAGAAAGAGATCGTTACCCTGGGCGTGCCCGGCGTCGATCCCAACAAGAAGGTCGGGACCTACGTCGAGCCACAGGACTGGAACGCCCTGATCAGCGATCCGGAAGTGCTGCTGATCGATACCCGCAACGACTATGAAGTGTCCATTGGCACCTTCGAAGGCGCCATCGACCCCAAGACCACCAGCTTCCGCGAATTCCCGGACTACATCAAAGCCCACTTCGACCCGAGCAAGCACAAGAAGGTGGCGATGTTCTGCACCGGCGGCATCCGTTGCGAGAAGGCCTCGAGCTACATGCTCAGCGAAGGCTTCGACGAGGTGTTCCACCTCAAGGGCGGGATCCTCAAGTACCTCGAAGAGGTACCGCAGCAAGAGAGCAAATGGCAGGGCGACTGCTTCGTGTTCGATAACCGGGTCACCGTGCGCCACGACCTGAGCGAAGGCGACTACGATCAATGTCATGCCTGCCGTACTCCAGTGAGCGTCGAGGATCGTGCATCCGAGCACTATGTGCCTGGTATCAGCTGCCCGCACTGCTGGGACAAGCTGAGCGAGAAGACCCGCCGCAGTGCCATCGACCGGCAGAAGCAGATCGAATTGGCCAAGGCTCGCAACATGCCGCACCCGATTGGTTACAACTACAAGCAATCTTCTTCCGAGGCTTGAGCCATGTCTGCCCGCCTGCTCTATGTGATGGACCCGATGTGTTCATGGTGCTGGGGCTTTGCGCCCGTGGCCCAGGCCCTGGCGGAGCAGGCCCGGGCCGCCGGGGTCGAGGTGCACCTGGTGGTGGGGGGCTTGCGTACCGGTAGCGGTGCGGCCCTGGAACCCAATACCCGGCGCTACATCCTCGAGCACTGGCAGGCGGTGCACCAGGCCACCGGCCAACCGTTCGGCTTCGAGGGCGCCTTGCCCGATGGCTTTGTCTATGACACCGAACCGGCCTGTCGCGCCATCGTCACCGCACGTGGCCTGGCGGCGGACTGCGCCTGGACCCTGCTGGGGCTGATCCAGCAGGCGTTCTATGTCGAAGGCCGGGATGTCACCCTGGCCAGTGTGCTGGTGGAGCTGGCGGAGCGGGCAGGGGTGCCGCGCATCGAATTCGCCGAGGCCTTCGACCGGGCCGAGCAGCATGTGGCTACCGCGGCGGACTTCACCTGGGTCCAGGACCTGGGAATCGCCGGCTTTCCTACCTTGCTGGCCGAGCGTAATGGCCAGTTGGCGTTGCTGACCAACGGCTATCAGCCGCTGAGCGAGCTGTCTCCTCTGTTGGGGCGCTGGCTGGAGCGTGCCGCCTGTGCCTGAGCCGGTGGATTCAAGCGTCAGCGGTAAGCCGATCGATCGCCTGAGCTGGGCGCATATCCGTCGCCTGGCTCTTGAGCACAAGAAATCTCTGTGGATCGCCAACGGCGTCGCCGTGCTGGCGACCCTGTGCAGTGTTCCGATCCCGCTGCTGCTGCCCTTGCTGGTGGATGAGGTGCTGTTGGGGCACGGCGATGCCGCTCTGCAGGTGATGAACCGCTTCCTGCCCCAGGGATGGCAGAGTGCCGCTGGCTATATCGGCCTGATGCTCATGGTGACGCTGATCCTGCGCTGCTCGGCGCTGGTGTTCAACGTGATTCAGGCGCGGCTGTTTGCCGGGCTGGCCAAGGACATCGTCTACCGCATCCGCGTGCGGCTGATCGAGCGGCTCAAGCGCATTTCCCTGGGGGAATACGAAAGCCTGGGGGGCGGTACGGTCACCACTCACCTGGTCACCGACCTGGACACTGTGGACAAGTTCGTCGGCGAGACCCTCAGCCGCTTCCTGGTGGCCATGCTGACCCTGGTGGGCACGGCGGGCATCCTGATGTGGATGCACTGGAAACTGGCCTTGCTGATCCTGCTGTTCAACCCGCTGGTGATCTTCGCCACGGTGCAGTTGGGCAAGCGGGTCAAGCACCTGAAGAAGCTGGAAAACGACAGCACTTCGCGCTTTACCCAGGCCCTGACCGAGACCCTGGAGGCTATCCAGGAAATTCGCGCGAGCAATCGCCAGGGCTACTTTCTCGGGCGCCTGGGGCGGCGTGCCGAGGAAGTGCGGGACTACGCTGTGGCCTCGCAATGGAAAAGCGATGCCTCGGGCCGCGCCAGCGGGCTGCTGTTCCAGTTCGGCATCGATATCTTCCGCGCGGCGGCGATGCTGACCGTGTTGTTCTCCGACCTGTCCATCGGCCAGATGCTGGCGGTATTCAGTTACCTGTGGTTCATGATCGGGCCGGTGGAACAGTTGCTGAACCTGCAATACGCCTACTACGCCGCGGGCGGCGCACTGACCCGGATCAACGAGCTGCTGGCGCGGGCCGACGAACCGCAGTACGGCCCGGGTGCGGACCCGTTCGTGGGGCGCGAGACCGTCGGCATCGAGGTCCGCGGCTTGAGCTTCGGCTACGGTGACGAGCGGGTGCTGGACAATATGGACCTGTCCATCGCTCCCGGTGAAAAGGTAGCCATTGTCGGTGCCAGCGGTGGCGGCAAGAGCACCCTGGTGCAGTTGCTGCTGGGGCTGTACACACCGCAGACCGGGGTGATCCGCTTTGGTGGTTCGACCCAGCAGGAAATCGGCCTGGAGACGGTGCGGGAGAACGTGGCGGTGGTGTTGCAGCATCCCGCGCTGTTCAACGACACGATCCGCGCCAACCTGGCCATGGGGCGCGAGCGCAGTGACGAAGCCTGCTGGCAGGCCCTGGAAATTGCCCAGTTGGACGCTACCGTCAGGGCCTTGCCGCAGGGGCTGGACAGCGTGGTGGGGCGTTCCGGCGTGCGTTTGTCCGGGGGCCAGCGCCAGCGCCTGGCGATTGCGCGGATGGTTCTGGCCGAGCCCAAGGTGGTGATTCTCGATGAGGCCACTTCCGCCCTGGATGCCGCCACCGAGTACAACCTGCATCAGGCCTTGACGCGTTTTCTGCGTGGGCGGACTACGCTGATCATTGCCCATCGCTTGTCAGCGGTAAAACAGGCGGACCGGGTTTTGGTGTTCGATGGCGGGCAGATTGCCGAAGATGGCGACCATCAGCAGCTGATTGCCGATGGCGGCCTTTACGCCAAGCTGTACGGGCATTTGCAGCAGGTTCGATAGCCTTGAGTTTTATCCGTCTTTCTGTGCTTAGTGCTTGAATTTCCTGGTGGAACAACCGTTTCAGCTTTAGTGCGGCGGCCCGTTTCCCCGGCCAGTCTGCGTCAGCGGCAGCCTGCCCTGCGCCGGTTCTGTGGAAATTGGCCTAACCTGTGCTGTCTGAGGCGCAACTACTGGGTGTTCATTTGGCTGTGCGCAAGCAAGGACCCTCATGAAGCAAAAGCGGACTTTCGCAACGCCGCGCTTGTTGGGCATCGTCTGGCCCTTCATCGCCGTGGTGTTATTTCAAGCGCTGTTGGGCGGCCTCAGCCTGTACGTACTGTCGGCGGTACGGGGCTATGTGGCTGGTGAAAGCCTGTGGTCCAAGGGCCAGAAAGACGCCATCTACTACCTCAATCTGTATGCCGACAGCCGCGACGAAGGCACTTTCCTCAAGTACCAGAACGCAATTGCCGTGCCCCAGGGCGGGCATGAGTTGCGGGTTGCCCTGGATCACCAGCCACCGGATCTGGAGGCCGCACGCCTGGGCATCCTCAAGGGCGGCAATCACCCGGACGATGTCTCCAGCCTGATCTGGCTGTACCTCAACTTCCGTCATTTCAGCTACCTGGAAAAGGCCATCGATCTGTGGACCGTGGGGGACGGATACCTGTTGCAACTGGACACCGTGGCCCGGGAGATGCACCAGAGGATCGGCAGCAATAGCGCCAGCGAAGGCGACGTGCAGCGCTGGAAGAGTCAGATTTTCGCCATCAATGACGGCGTCACTCCCGCTGCCAAGGCCTTCAGCGATGCCTTGGGCGAGGGTTCGCGGGTGATCTTGCGGCTGTTGCTGGTGACCAACCTGGCAACCGCGCTGGTGCTGATTGCCCTGGCCCTGCTGCGCACGCACAAGCTGCTGGCCCAGCGCCATGCCTTTGCCGACGCCCTGCAACTGGAAAAGGAGCGGGCGCAGATCACCCTGCAGTCCATCGGCGACGGGGTGATCACCACCGACGTCGAAGGTGCCATCGCCTACATGAACCCTGCGGCAGAGGACCTGACTCGCTGGAAGGCCGAGCAGGCAGTGGGGTTGCCCCTGGCAGCCTTGTTCAACCTGCTGGATGAAAATGCCCAGGCTGACGGTTTCACCCTCATCGAACACATCCTCAGCGGTCAGCTCAGCGGCGGCAGCGAGCATTCCAAACTGATCCAGCGTCTGGATGGCAGCACGGTCTCGGTGACCCTGGTGGGGGCGCCGATCCGCAATGCCGGCAAGGTCAGCGGCACGGTGCTGGTGCTGCACGACATGACCCAGGAGCGGCAATACATCGCCAACCTCTCCTGGCAGGCGACCCATGACGCCCTGACCGGCCTGGCCAATCGCCGGGAGTTCGAGTTCCGCCTGGAGCAGGCCCTGCACAGCCTGATTCGCCAGCCGGCACGGCATGCGCTGATGTTCCTCGATCTGGATCAGTTCAAGCTGGTCAATGACACCTGTGGCCATGCTGCCGGGGACGAGCTGCTGCGGCATATCTGCGCGCTCCTGCAGTCGGGCCTGCGCGAAGGCGACACCCTGGCACGGCTGGGTGGGGACGAGTTCGGCATCCTCCTGGAGAATTGCTCGCCAGAGGCCGCGGAGAAGATTGCCGAGGGGCTGCGCCAGACCGTGCAGAATCTGCATTTCGTCTGGAAAGGCCGGCCCTTCGTGACCACCGTGAGTATCGGCCTGGTGCACATCGCCCAGACCCCGACCACCCTCGAAGCCTCGCTGAGAGCGGCGGACATGGCCTGCTACATGGCCAAGGAAAAGGGGCGTAACCGTGTGCAGGTCTACCATGCCGACGATTCCGAGCTGTCGCTGCGCTTTGGCGAGATGGCCTGGGTCCAGCGTCTGCACATGGCGCTGGAGGAAAACCGCTTCTGCCTCTATTCGCAGGAGATCACCGCCCTGGGGCATGTCGAGCGTGGCGGCGGGCATGTGGAGATTCTGTTGCGCCTGCATGACGAGGCGGGCCGGATGATTCTGCCGGACAGCTTCATTCCGGCGGCGGAGCGCTACGGCCTGATGACCTCTCTGGACCGTTGGGTGGTACAGAACGTATTCAAGATCATTGCCCAATGCATTGCCGAAGGCCGTGAAGGGCCAATGGCAATGTGCGCCATCAACCTGTCGGGTATCACCATCGGTGATGATGCGTTTCTCGACTTCTTGCGCGAGCAGTTTGTCGTCTATGGCGTACCGCCAAAGTTGATCTGTTTTGAAATTACTGAAACCAGTGCGATTGCCAATTTGGGCAGTGCCATTCGTTTCATAAATGAACTCAAGGGCTTAGGCTGCCATTTTTCCCTGGATGACTTTTGTGCGGGAATGTCGTCGTTCGCTTATCTCAAACATTTGCCTGTAGACTTCCTCAAGATCGATGGAAGTTTCGTAAAGGATATGCTGGACGACCCGATTAACCGCGCCATGGTCGAAGTGATCAACCACATCGGGCATGTCATGGGTAAGCGCACGATTGCCGAGTTTGTTGAAACACCGCAGATCGAGCAGGCATTGCTTGAGATCGGCGTGGATTATGCTCAAGGCTACATTATTGAACGCCCGCAATTGTTCACCTGTGACAGCCTGCAGTGTCGACCCGTGAGACCACAGCCACTGTTGTTCAAGGCGCCCGGTACGTTCCGTTGAAACCTCTTTTGGATCCGTACATCACAATCAAAAGGAGCCCGACAGTGATCGACACATTCAGCCGAACCGGCCCGCTCATGGAAGCTGCCAGTTACCCCGCCTGGACCCAGCAATTGATCCAGGACTGCAGCGAGAGCAAGCGCCGCGTCGTGGAGCATGAACTGTACCAGCGCATGCGCGATAACAAACTCAGTGCCAAAGTCATGCGTCAGTATCTGATTGGCGGCTGGCCGGTGGTTGAACAGTTCGCCCTGTACATGGCGCAAAACCTGACCAAGACCCGTTTTGCCCGCCATCCCGGCGAAGACATGGCGCGTCGCTGGCTGATGCGCAATATCCGGGTCGAGCTCAATCATGCCGATTACTGGGTGCACTGGAGCCGGGCCCATGGCGTGACCCTGGAAGACCTGCAGGCCCAGCAAGTACCGCCAGAGCTGCATGCCTTGAGCCATTGGTGCTGGCATACCAGTTCTGCCGATTCCCTGATCGTGGCCATTGCCGCCACCAACTACGCCATTGAAGGGGCCACGGGCGAGTGGTCGGCGCTGGTGTGTTCCAACGGCATCTATGCCGCGGCGTTCCCGGAAGAGGATCGCAAACGTGCCATGAAGTGGCTGAAGATGCATGCCCAGTACGACGACGCCCATCCCTGGGAAGCGCTGGAAATCATCGTCACCCTGGCAGGGCTGAACCCGACCAAGGCCCTGCAGGCCGAGCTGCGTCAGGCCATCTGCAAGAGCTATGACTATATGTACCTGTTCCTGGAACGCTGCATGCAGCAGGAAAAGACTGCGGTGACCCGCGAGCGCCTGGCACTGGCCGAAGGCTGAGTCAGGGAATGTCGGGCGCTTCGATTGCCGCGCACGCTGGACGTGTGGGGTGATGAAGTTGCCCGTGCATCAACGGGGCAGGGCGCTACCTTGTGCTCAGCCCGCCATTGCCAGGCGGTTGCGCCCTTCGCGCTTGGCCACGTACAGCGCGCTGTCGGCGCGTCGCAACAGGCTTTCTGCGGATTCTCCCGGTAGCAGAGTCGAACACCCCAGGCTTACGGTAAGTTCGATCGGCTGACCATCGGCTCGGTAGTCCTGGGCCTGGGCGGCATGGCGCAGACGCTCGCCCACCATCGCCGCGGCTTCGCGCCCGGTGTTGGACAGCAGGATCAAGAACTCTTCCCCGCCAAAGCGAAACACCATGTCGACATTGCGCAATTGCCCCTTGATTGCCGCGGCAACGGCCTTGAGCACTTGATCGCCGGCGCTGTGGCCGTGGTTGTCGTTGATGCGCTTGAAGTGATCGATGTCCAGCATCAGCAGCGACAGTGGAAGCAGGTGACGACGGGCCATTTCGATTTCCCGTTGCAGGGTCTGGTCCATGGCGATGCGATTGCCGGTATCGGTCAGCGGATCCCGCAGGGCGCTGCGAGTGGCGGCGCGATACAGCAGGGCATTGCGCATCGGGTACAGCAGGGTCGAGAGCAGCGATTCCAGGGAGCCCTGTTCTGATTCGCTGAAGCGCTGGTTGCGGCGAAAGACCAGCTCGCCCATCGGTTCGCCTTCGTGGCTCAGGCTGTAGCTGATGGAGTGATGGCCGCGCTGGCCGAACTCCAGGCGCAGGTCGCTGGGAGTGTGCTGGTACTGCAGGGCATCCAGGGGGACCAGGCGCTGAACCTCACGAAAGAACAGGCCCAGGATGCGTTGCGGTTCAAGGCTGGTCTGCAGCTGCAGGCCCAGTTGCTGGCGCAACTGAGCGAGGCTGATGGGCTGCTTGATCAGTGGCGACTGCTGGCCAAAGCCCAGGCGTTGCAATTTGGCGCTATCGAAGTCAATTGCGTTGGTCTGGGTCGGTGTTTTCATCTGAGCTTGAGCCCCCTGAGCACTGTGTACGGTCTAACTGCCTGGGTGAGAGCGGCTCAGAGCTGCGCGTCATACTGTTCCATCAGTCCCGTAGGACAACGCGCATATTTTAGGCCGTCTCGCCTGTGGCTATAAAGCCCTCAGCGCAAGCCGTTTTCCACAGCGTCAATGCACTGTGTATTGAGTGTCGTTAGAGCGAAACTCGTGCCATTCGGTTCATATTGGGAAAACTTGTTTGGATTCAGCAGCTTGGGTTTCGGCGTAAAAAGGCTGTCGTCAAAAATGACATTTGTTTGGCTTGAAACCTACGCGGGGTAGGCATTGCCGAGGCGTCGCGACGGTATTCCGTCGCGACGAACGGGAGGGGTATTACTGCGCGTCGAAGGCTTGACCGTTGATCCCGGTGCTGTCCGGCCCCATCAGGTACAGATAGACCGGCATGATTTCTTCCGGGGTCGGATTGTTGCTGGGGTTTTCTCCCGGGTAGGCCTGGGCCCGCATGCTGGTGCGGGTGGCGCCTGGGTTGATGCTGTTGGCCCGCACCGGGGCCACGGTGTCCAGCTCGTCGGCCAGGGTCTGCATCAAGCCTTCGGTGGCGAATTTCGACACGCCGTAGGCGCCCCAGTAAGCCCGGCCCTTGCGGCCAACGCTGCTGGAGGTGAAGACCACCGAGGCATCCTGGGACAGCTTGAGCAGGGGCAGCAGGGTGCTGGTAAGCATGAACATGGCGTTGACGTTGACCTGCATCACACGCATGAAATTCTCCCCGGAGAGCTGCTCCAGAGGCGTGCGCGGGCCGATGATCGAGGCGTTGTGCAACAGGCCGTCGAGGTGGCCGAACTCGGTTTCGATCATGGCCGCCAGTTCGTCGTACTGGTGCGGCAGGGCGGTTTCCAGGTTGAACGGGATTACCGCCGGCTGCGGATGGCCGGCCGCCTCGATGGCGTCGTAGACCTCGGTCAGGTTGGCTTCGGTCTTGCCCAGCAGCAGCACGGTGGCGCCATGAGCGGCAAAGGTCTTGGCGGCGGCGGCGCCGATGCCACGACCGGCGCCAGTGACCAGAATGACCCGGTCCTTGAGCAGTTCTGGGCGAGCGGAATAATCAAACATAAAAGGCCTCAACAGAAATTGGATCGTCCCCGGCGCTTAGCCGGGCATGCCGCTGCTCAGCAGCCGCACAGCGCGTTGTCCAGAACCTGGCGCAGTTCCAGCGGGTGACTGACCACCACGTCGGCGCCCCAGTGCCGTGGGTTGTCGTCCGGATGGATATAGCCATAGGTCACCGCAGCGGTCCTGGTGCCCGCATCGCGGCCGGATTCGATATCGCGCAGATCGTCGCCGACAAACAGCACGCTGGACGGGGCCAGGTCGAGCATCTTGCACGCCAGGATCAGCGGTTCGGGGTCGGGCTTGCTGTTCTTCACGTGGTCAGGGCAGATCAGCAGTGCCGAGCGCTCGGCCAGCCCCAGTTGCTGCATGATCGGCTCGGCGAAGCGCAGCGGCTTGTTGGTGACCACGCCCCAGACCAGGTGGGCCTTTTCGATATCTGCCAGCAGCTCGGCCATGCCGTCGAAGAGCTTGCTGTGCACGGCGCAATGCTTGAGGTAGCGCTCGAGAAACTCCAGGCGCAGTTCCTCGAAGCCCGGGGATTCGGGGTCCATGGAGAAGGTCACCGCCACCATGGCGCGGGCGCCGCCGGAGATCTCGTCGCGAATGTGCTGGTCGGCGATGGGTGGCAGGCCGCGATCACGGCGCATGCCCTGGCACACCGCGATGAAGTCCGGAGCGGTATCGAGCAGGGTGCCATCCATGTCGAAGAGAACGGCTCTGATAGCCATGTCTTACTCCTCTCGCAGGGTCTGGATCATGTAGTTGACGTCCACGTCCGGGGCCAGCTTGTAGTGCTTGGTCAGCGGGTTGTAGGTCAGGCCGATGATGTCCTTGACGGTCAGGCCGGCAGAGCGGCTCCAGGCACCGAGCTCGGATGGGCGGATGAACTTCTTGAAGTCGTGGGTGCCGCGCGGCAGCAGCTTCATGATGTATTCAGCGCCGATGATGGCGAACAGGTAGGCCTTGGGGTTGCGGTTGATGGTGGAGAAGAACACCTGGCCACCGGGCTTGACCATGCGGAAGCAGGCGCGAATCACCGACGAAGGGTCCGGCACGTGCTCGAGCATTTCCAGGCAGGTGACCACGTCGAACTGCTCGGGCATTTCCTCGGCCAGGGCCTCGGCAGTGATCTGCCGGTACTCGACGTTGACGCCGGATTCCAGCTGGTGCAATTGCGCCACGGCCAGCGGGGCCTCGCCCATGTCGATGCCGGTCACGGTAGCGCCGCGCTGGGCCATGGCTTCGCTGAGGATGCCGCCGCCGCAACCGACGTCGAGGACTTTCTTGCCCGCCAGGCCGACCCGTTCGTCGATCCAGTTTACCCGCAGGGGGTTGATGTCGTGCAGGGGCTTGAACTCGCTTTCACGGTCCCACCAGCGATGGGCCAGGGCTTCGAATTTGGCGATTTCAGCGTGGTCGACGTTGCTCATGGGTAGTGCTCCAAAGCTAGAAAATTCTCTGTCGGGCCTCGAGCCTGTGCTCAAGGCCCGGGTTATGGGTGGTGGCCGCTGATGCGCCGGGCCCAGTCGCGGGCGGTAGCGCCCAGCTGATGCTCGTCCAGGCGGGTCAGGCGTCGGTCATCCAGCAGTTGCTTGCCGGCGACCCATACATGTTTCACGCAGTCTCGGCCGGTGGCGTAGATCAGTTGCGACACCGGGTCGTAGATCGGCTGCTGCGCCAGGCCGGACAGGTCGAAGGCTGTCAGGTCTGCGGCCTTGCCGATTTCCAGGGAACCCACTTGGCTTTCCAGGCCCATGGCCCTGGCGCCGTTGAGGGTAGCCATGCGCAGTGCGCGATGGGCATCCAGGGCGGTAGCCGACCCGGCCACGGCCTTGGCCAGCAGCGCGGCGGTCCGGGTTTCCCCCAGCAGGTCCAGGTCGTTGTTGCTGGCGGCGCCATCGGTGCCTACCGCCACGTTGACTCCGGCTTGCCACAGACGTTCTACAGGGCAGAAGCCGCTGGCCAGTTTCAGGTTGGATTCCGGGCAGTGAATGACGCTGGTGTTGGTTTCTACCAGTAAAGCCAGGTCGTCATCGCTGATTTGGGTCATATGAACGGCCTGGAAGCGTGGTCCCAGCAGGCCCAGGCGAGCCAGGCGCGCCAGCGGTCGCTCACCGTGCTGTTCCACGGATTGCTGCACCTCGTGGGCGGTCTCATGCACATGCATGTGGATCGCAGCGTCGAGTTCTTCGGCAATGATCCGGATTTTTTCCAGGTTCTCGTCGCCAACGGTGTAGGGTGCATGAGGGCCGAAGGTGATGTTGATCCGCGGATGATGCTTGAGATCGCCGAACAGCTCTACGCCCTGGCGGATGGCTTCGTCGGCATCGTGGGCACCGGGAATCGGGAAGTCGAGAATGGGGATGGCGACCTGTGCTCGCATGCCGCTGTTGTGCACCCGCTCACTGGCAACCTTCGGGAAGAAGTACATGTCCGAGAAACAGGTGATCCCACCCTTGACCTGCTCGGCGATGGCCAGGTCGGTGCCGTCGCGGACGAAGGCTTCATCCACCCACTTGGCTTCGGCGGGCCAGATGTGCTTTTCCAGCCAGGTCATCAGCGGCAGGTCATCGGCCAGGCCGCGAAACAGGGTCATGGCGGCGTGCCCGTGGGCGTTGATCAGGCCCGGGGTGAGCAGCGTGTCGGGCAGTTCGCGGATTTCCGTGGCGCGATACTTCAAGGCCTCGGCGCGTGGGCCGATGAACACGATGTGCCCGTCGCGGATGCCCAGGCCGTGTTCCCTGAGGACGACGCCGGCCGGCTCGACCGGCACCAGCCAGGTCGGGAGCAGCAGCAGGTCGAGCGCAATGTCGCGGTTCGGCATCGAGTATCGGTCCAGGGCTTTATATAAAAGGATGGCGAAGTATACCCGAGCGTCCTGGCAGGGGGATCGCTATAATCGGCGGCTTTTGTTCATGAGTGCGGGGTGAGGGATGCGCGATCGTCTGTTGGCTGCGGAGAAAGTCAGGGCCATTGAATGGCGGGATAGCATTCTGTACCTGCTCGATCAGCGGGCCTTGCCTTTCGAGGAATCCTGGATTGCCTATGACAGCGCCGCTGGAGTGGCCGAGGCGATTCGCTCGATGGTGGTCTGTGGGGCGCCGGCCATTGGCATCAGTGCTGCCTACGGCCTGGTTCTGGCAGCACGTGGACGATTTGTCGCAGGTGGCGACTGGTTTGCGGCGCTGGAAGAGGATTTCACCTTGCTGGCGGATGCCGCTCCTGCGGCGGTGAATCTGTCCTGGGCGCTCAATCGCATGCGCGAGCGCCTGGAGCGGGTCAGGGAACATGCTGATCCGTTGGCAGCGCTGGAAGCTGAAGCCCTGGCCATTCATGAGAGCGATCGCGAAGCCAACCTGACCATGGCTCAGCTGGGTGTGGACCTGATCCGGCGGCATCAGGGCAACCCCCAGGCCCTGTTGACTCACAGCAATACCGGCGCCCTGGCCACCGGTGGCTTCGGCACGGCCTTGGGGGTGATTCGCGCGGCCTGGCTGGAAGGTATGGTGGAGCGGGTCTACGCCGATGAAACCCGGCCCTGGTTGCAGGGTTCGCGCCTGACGGCCTGGGAGCTGGCCAGCGAAGGCATTCCGGTAACGGTAAATGTCGATGCAGCCGCCGCGCACATCATGAAGACCAAGGGCGTGACCTGGGTCGTGGTGGGGGCGGACCGCATCACTGCCAATGGCGATGTAGCGAACCAGATTGGCACTTACCAGCTGGCGGTCAATGCCATGCACCACGGTGTTCGCTTCATGGTGGTGGCGCCCAGTTCGAGCATCGACATGAGCCTTGCCAGCGGTGATGACATTCCCTTGGCAGAGCGGGCGGGCGAGGAGTTGCTGGAGATCGCGGGCAAGCGCATGGGGGAGGGGGTAGAAGGCTTCAATCCGCTGTTCGATGTCACGCCAGCGGACCTGATCGATGCCATCGTCACCGAGAAGGGCGTTGTCGAGCGGCCGGACACGGCCAAGATGGCGCAATTGATGTGCCGCAAGCGCTTGCACTGACGAGTGCCCGGGCAAGTCGTTGGTGCCAGCTTCCCGGGAAAGCTGTCAGCTCAGTAAAAAGCGCTTAATTATGTGCGAATTTGGCCTCTGAGCCCCTCTCGTCTCTTATCAGGCTGTCACCGGTCAACTAACTATGCTCCATGCGCGTCAGGGGGATAGGTGCGTGGCGGCGATTGTGATAACATCCGGCGGTTTCCAAGGTGGTCCGACGCGGCTGCCTTCACTGCGCAAATCCATGGCATAACTTGTTGATTTGTCGTAAGTCGGTGCATGGCACTAGGCCTGCAGCGGCGAGCTTCGTTCGTCCCATATGGATGTGACGAAGTTTCACCAGAAAAAGGAATCAGGCTTCTCATGGGCGAACTGGCCAAAGAAATCCTCCCGGTCAATATCGAAGACGAGCTGAAACAGTCCTACCTCGACTACGCGATGAGCGTAATCGTCGGGCGGGCACTGCCTGATGCGCGCGATGGCTTGAAGCCCGTGCACCGGCGTGTGCTGTACGCGATGAGCGAGCTCGGTAACGACTGGAACAAGCCGTACAAGAAATCTGCCCGTGTTGTCGGTGACGTGATCGGTAAGTATCACCCGCACGGTGATACCGCGGTGTACGACACCATCGTTCGTATGGCCCAGCCATTCTCCCTGCGCTACCTGCTGGTAGACGGCCAGGGTAACTTCGGTTCGGTCGACGGCGACAACGCGGCGGCCATGCGATACACCGAAGTTCGCATGACCAAGCTGGCGCACGAGCTGCTGGCCGACCTGCACAAGGAAACCGTGGACTGGGTGCCGAACTACGACGGCACCGAGATGATCCCGGCGGTCATGCCGACCAAGATCCCCAACCTGCTGGTCAACGGTTCCAGCGGTATCGCCGTGGGCATGGCGACCAACATTCCGCCGCACAACCTCGGTGAAGTCATCGATGGTTGCCTGGCGCTGATCGACAATCCCGAGCTGACTGTCGACGAGCTGATGCAGTACATCCCCGGCCCGGATTTCCCGACCGCGGCGATCATCAACGGTCGCGAAGGCATCATCGAGGCCTATCGCACCGGCCGTGGCCGCATTTATATGCGTGCCCGCTCGATCATCGAAGACATTGACAAGGTTGGCGGCCGCCAGCAGATCGTCATCACCGAGCTGCCTTACCAACTGAACAAGGCGCGGTTGATCGAGAAGATCGCCGAGCTGGTGAAAGAGAAGAAACTCGAAGGCATCACTGAACTGCGCGATGAGTCCGACAAGGACGGTATGCGCGTCGTGATCGAGCTGCGTCGTGGCGAAGTGCCTGAGGTAATCCTCAATAACCTCTACGCCCAGACCCAGCTGCAAGCAGTGTTCGGCATCAACATCGTGGCGCTGATCGACGGCCGTCCGCGGATCCTCAATCTCAAGGATCTGCTGGAAGCCTTCGTTCGTCACCGTCGTGAAGTCGTTACCCGGCGTACCGTGTTCGAGCTGCGCAAGGCTCGTGAGCGTGGCCACATCCTTGAAGGCCAGGCCGTTGCCCTGTCCAACATCGATCCGGTGATCGCCCTGATCAAGGCCTCGCCGACGCCGTCGGAAGCCAAGGAAGCGCTGATCAGCACCCCTTGGGAGTCCAGCGCGGTCATGACCATGGTCGAGCGTGCCGGTGCGGATTCCTGCCGTCCGGAAAACCTTGATCCGCAATACGGTCTGCGCGACGGCAAGTACTTCCTGTCCCCGGAACAGGCACAAGCCATTCTGGAGTTGCGCCTGCACCGCCTGACTGGCCTGGAGCACGAAAAGCTGCTGGCCGAGTACCAGGAGATCCTCAACCAGATCGGCGAGCTGATCCGCATCCTCAATAGCGCCACGCGCCTGATGGAAGTGATCCGCGAAGAGCTGGAAGTGATCCGCGCCGAATACGGCGACGTGCGCCGCACCGAGATTCTTGATGCCCGCCTCGACCTGACCCTGGGTGACATGATCCCGGAAGAAGAGCGTGTGGTGACCATTTCCCACGGCGGCTACGCCAAGACCCAGCCGCTGGCTGCCTACCAGGCCCAGCGTCGTGGCGGTAAAGGCAAGTCGGCCACAGGCGTCAAGGATGAGGACTACATCGCTCACCTGCTGGTTGCCAACAGCCACACCACGCTGCTGCTGTTCTCCAGCAAGGGCAAGGTGTACTGGCTGAAGACTTATGAAATTCCTGAAGCATCCCGTGCGGCACGCGGTCGTCCGCTGGTCAACCTGCTACCGCTGGATGAGGGTGAATACATCACCACCATGCTGCCGGTAGAGGAGTACACCGAAGGTCACTACATCTTCATGGCGACCGCCAACGGCACCGTGAAGAAGACCCCGCTGGAGTCCTTCAGCCGCCAGCGCAGCGTGGGCCTGATCGCCCTGGAGCTGGACGAAGGCGACGTGCTGATCAGTGCCGCCATCACCGATGGCGAGCGTGAAGTCATGCTGTTCTCCGACGGAGGCAAGGTCACTCGCTTCAAGGAGTCCGACGTGCGCGCCATGGGCCGTACCGCTCGCGGTGTGCGCGGCATGCGCCTGGCGGAAGGCCAGAAGCTGATTTCCATGCTGATTCCGGAAGAAGGCAGCCAGATCCTCACCGCCTCCGAGCGTGGTTTCGGCAAGCGTACCGCCATTGGCGAGTTCCCCGAGTACAAGCGTGGCGGCCAGGGCGTTATCGCCATGGTCAGCAACGAGCGTAACGGTCGCCTGGTTGGCGCGGTGCAGGTGCTGGATGGTGAGGAGATCATGCTGATTTCCGATCAGGGCACCCTGGTGCGTACCCGTGTCGACGAAGTGTCGAGCCTGGGCCGTAACACTCAAGGCGTGACCCTGATCAAGCTGGCCAGCGATGAAACCCTGGTGGGCCTGGAGCGGGTGCAGGAGCCATCGGAAATCGAGGGCGAAGAGTTCGAAGGTGAAGAGGGTGCTGAATTCGAGGGAGCCGTGCTGGATGCGGTTGCCGATACCGATGAGGCAGCCGAAGGCCAACAGGCAGACGCCGCAGGCGAAGAAGAGTCGCAAGACTAAATAAATCGTAGCAGGGCAGAGTGTTTGCTCTGTCCGCTACCGTGAATGCATAGCGAGAGTGGATGTGAGCAAACGAGCCTATAACTTCTGCGCAGGTCCCGCTGCGCTACCTGAAGCTGTCCTGTTGCGTGCCCAGGCCGAATTGCTGGATTGGCATGGCAAGGGCCTGTCGGTCATGGAAATGAGCCATCGCAGCGATGAGTTCGTTTCCATTGCCACCAAGGCCGAGCAGGATCTGCGTGATCTGCTGAATATCCCCTCGAACTATAAAGTGCTGTTTCTGCAAGGCGGCGCCAGCCAGCAATTTGCCCAGATCCCACTGAACCTGCTGCCCGAGGGTGGCAAGGCCGACTATGTCGACACCGGTATCTGGTCGCAGAAAGCCATTGAAGAAGCCTCCCGCTACGGGCAGGTGAATGTGGCGGCCACTGCCAAGCCTTACGACTATTTCGCAATTCCCGGCCAGAACGAATGGCAGCTGTCGCCAGATGCGGCCTACGTGCACTACGCGCCGAACGAAACCATTGGCGGCCTGGAATTCAACTGGATCCCGGAAACCGGCGACGTTCCCCTGGTGGCCGACATGTCGTCCGACATCCTCTCGCGCCCTGTGGATATCTCCCGTTTCGGCATGATCTACGCTGGCGCGCAGAAGAATATCGGCCCCAGCGGCATCCTGGTGAACATCATTCGCGAAGACCTGCTGGGGCGTGCCCGTTCGCTGTGCCCGACCATGCTCGACTACAAGGTCGCGGCGGACAACGGCTCGATGTACAACACGCCGCCGACCCTGGCCTGGTATCTGTCCGGCCTGGTGTTCGAATGGCTCAAGGAGCAGGGCGGGGTTGAAGCCATCGCCAAGCTCAATGAGGCCAAGCAGCGCACCCTGTACGATTTCATCGACGCCAGCGGCCTGTACAGCAACCCGATCAACAAGACCGACCGCTCCTGGATGAACGTGCCGTTCCGTCTGGCCGACGATCGCCTGGACAAACCGTTCCTGGTGGGCGCCGAGGCTCGCGGCCTGTTGAACCTCAAGGGCCACCGCTCGGTGGGTGGCATGCGCGCTTCCATCTACAACGCCGTGGACATCAACGCAGTCAATGCGCTGGTGGCCTACATGGCGGAGTTCGAGAAGGAACACGGCTGATGTCTGAGCAAGAACTCAAGGCTCTGCGCCTGCGTATTGACGCCCTGGACGAGAAGGTCCTGGAGCTGATCAGTGAGCGCGCGCGCTGTGCCCAGGAAGTGGCGCGGGTCAAGATGGGCTCCCTCTCCGAGGGCGAAGTGCCGGTGTTCTATCGTCCCGAGCGTGAAGCCCAGGTGCTCAAGCGGGTGATGGAGCGTAACCAGGGGCCGCTGGGCAATGAAGAGATGGCGCGTTTGTTCCGCGAAATCATGTCTTCGTGCCTGGCCCTGGAGCAGCCATTGAAAGTGGCCTACCTCGGTCCTGAAGGTACCTTCACCCAAGCCGCGGCCATGAAGCACTTCGGTCATGCGGTGATCAGCAAGCCGATGGCAGCGATCGATGAGGTGTTCCGTGAAGTGGCGGCCGGCGCCGTGAACTTCGGCGTGGTGCCGGTGGAAAACTCCACCGAGGGTGCGGTGAACCACACTCTCGACAGCTTCCTCGAGCACGACATGGTGATCTGCGGTGAAGTCGAACTGCGCATTCACCATCATCTGCTGGTGGGTGAGAACACCAAGACCGACAGCATCAGTCGCATTTATTCCCATGCCCAGTCCCTGGCCCAGTGCCGCAAGTGGCTGGACGCCCATTACCCGAATGTCGAGCGCGTGGCGGTGTCCAGCAACGCCGAGGCGGCCAAGCGGGTCAAGGGCGAGTGGAATTCGGCGGCGATCGCCGGCGACATGGCGGCAGGCCTGTATGGCCTGACGCGCCTGGCAGAGAAAATCGAGGATCGTCCGGACAACTCCACGCGCTTTTTGATGATCGGTAATCAGGAAGTGCCGCCGACCGGCGACGACAAGACCTCGATCATCGTGTCCATGAGCAACAAGCCCGGTGCCTTGCACGAGCTGTTGGTGCCATTCCACGACAATGGCATCGACCTGACGCGAATCGAGACCCGACCTTCGCGCAGTGGCAAATGGACCTATGTGTTCTTCATCGACTTCGTCGGCCACCACCGTGATCCGTTGGTCAAGGGTGTGCTGGAAAAGATCAGTCAGGAAGCAGTAGCACTCAAGGTGCTGGGTTCCTACCCGAAAGCGGTTCTCTGAGGCTTTAACAATGAGTGGCGACTTCCTCGCACTGGCACAACCAGGCGTGCAACAACTTTCGCCTTACGTTCCGGGCAAGCCCGTGGACGAACTGGCCCGTGAGCTGGACATCGATCCGGCCACCATCGTCAAGCTGGCGAGCAATGAAAACCCGCTGGGCGCCAGCCCCAAGGCCCTGGCGGCGATTCGTGACGAGCTTGCCGAGCTGACCCGTTATCCGGATGGCAACGGTTTTGCCCTCAAGTCCCTGCTGGCCGAGCGCTGCGGTGTGGAAATCGACCAGGTGACCCTGGGCAACGGTTCCAACGACATTCTGGAGCTGGTGGCTCGTGCCTACCTGGCGCCTGGCTTGAATGCGGTGTTCAGCGAGCACGCATTTGCCGTCTACCCCATCGTTACCCAGGCTGTCGGAGCCCAGGCTCGCGTGGTTCCGGCCAAGAACTGGGGGCATGACCTGCCAGCCATGCTCAAGGCGATCGATGATCGGACCCGCGTGGTGTTCATCGCCAACCCGAACAACCCGACCGGTACCTGGTTCGGTGCCGAGGAGCTGGACGAGTTTTTGCAGGATGTACCGGCCCACGTGCTGGTGGTGCTGGACGAGGCCTATATCGAGTACGCCGAAGGCAGTGACCTGCCGGATGGCCTGGACTTCCTGGCGGCCTACCCGAACCTGCTGGTTTCGCGAACCTTCTCCAAGGCTTATGGCCTGGCAGCCCTGCGGGTCGGTTATGGGCTGTCGACCCCGGTGGTGGCGGATGTGCTGAACCGTGTGCGCCAGCCTTTCAATGTCAACAGCCTGGCCTTGGCTGCGGCTTGCGCCGCACTTGAGGATGTGGACTACCTGGCCGAGAGTCGTCGTCTGAACGAGGCCGGCATGCAGCAGTTGGAGGCGGGGTTCCGTGATCTGGGCCTGAGATGGATTCCTTCCAAGGGCAATTTCATTGCCGTGGACCTGGGGCGTGAGGCTGCTCCGATCTTCCAGGAGTTGTTGCGCGAGGGGGTGATCGTGCGTCCGGTGGCCAACTACGGCATGCCAAATCATTTGCGCATCACCATCGGCCTGCCGGCGGAAAATACTCGTTTCCTTGAGGCCTTGGCCAAGGTTCTGGCCCGTGCTTGATGTCATTCCAATGCAATCTGCTGTGCCTATGATCGGTCGCCTGGTGGTGATCGGCCTGGGGTTGATTGGCGGTTCCTTTGCCAAGGGTTTGCGTGAAAGTGGCCTGTGTCGTGAGGTAGTCGGTGTCGATCTGGATCCGCAGTCCCGCCAGTTGGCGGTCGAACTGGGGGTGGTGGATCGCTGTGAAGAAGATCTGGTCCTGGCTTGCCAGGGCGCCGATGTGATTCAACTGGCGGTGCCGATCCTGGCCATGGAAAAGCTGCTGGCTCTGCTTGCCGGCATGGATCTGGGCCAGGCGGTGCTGACCGACGTCGGCAGCGCCAAAGGCAATGTGGTGCGCGCTGCACAAGAAGCTTTCGGCGGCATGCCTGCACGTTTTGTCCCGGGGCACCCCATTGCGGGCTCCGAGCAGAGTGGTGTGGAAGCCTCCAACGCGCAGCTGTTTCGTCGACACAAGGTGATCCTGACGCCTCTGGAGCAGACTGATACCGCGGCGCTGGACCTGGTCGACAGGCTTTGGCGTGAGCTGGGGGCGGATGTCGAGCACATGCAGGTCGAGCGTCACGATGAAGTCCTGGCGGCGACCAGCCATTTGCCGCACCTGCTGGCGTTCGGTCTGGTCGATTCTCTGGCCAAGCGCAGTGAAAATCTCGATATCTTCCGTTACGCTGCGGGCGGGTTCCGCGATTTCACGAGAATCGCCGGCAGCGACCCGGTCATGTGGCACGACATCTTCCTTGCCAATCGCGAGGCGGTACTGCGCACACTCGATACATTTCGCAACGACCTCGACGCTCTGCGTGATGCGGTCGATGCAGGGGACGGGCATCAATTGTTGGGCGTATTCACTCGCGCCCGGGTTGCCCGCGAGCATTTCGGTAAAATCCTGGCCCGCCGGGCCTATGTGGACGCTATGAACTCCAACGATCTGATTTTCCTGGCAAATCCTGGTGGCCGCCTGTCTGGGCGGATTCGTGTACCGGGCGACAAGTCGATTTCTCACCGCTCGATCATGCTTGGCTCGCTGGCTGAGGGCACCACTGAAGTGGAAGGTTTCCTCGAGGGCGAAGATGCTCTGGCGACCTTGCAGGCTTTCCGCGACATGGGCGTGGTCATCGAAGGGCCGCATCATGGTCGTGTGACCATTCATGGTGTTGGCTTGCACGGCTTGAAGCCGGCTCCAGGGCCGATCTACCTGGGGAACTCCGGTACCTCGATGCGCCTGCTGTCGGGCTTGCTGGCTGCACAAAGCTTCGACAGCACGTTGACTGGCGATCCGTCCCTGTCCAAGCGTCCGATGAATCGTGTGGCGAACCCGCTGCGGGAAATGGGCGCGGTCATTGAGACGGCTGCCGAGGGTCGCCCGCCGATGGTGATTCGTGGCGGTCACAAGCTCAAGGGGCTGACCTACACCTTGCCGATGGCCAGTGCGCAGGTTAAATCCTGCCTGTTGTTGGCAGGTTTATATGCCGAAGGAAAAACAACGGTCACCGAGCCGGCTCCGACCCGTGACCATACCGAGCGCATGCTGCGTGGCTTCGGCTACTCGGTGAGTGTCGACGGCGCCACGGCCTCGGTCGAATCCGGCGGCAAGCTCAAGGCAACCCATATTGAGGTGCCTGCGGACATTTCTTCCGCAGCGTTCTTCCTGGTGGCTGCATCCATTGCCGAAGGTTCCGAACTGGTGCTGGAGCACGTGGGGATCAACCCGACCCGTACAGGTGTGATCGATATCCTGCGGTTGATGGGCGCTGACATTCGCCTGGAAAACCAGCGCGAAGTGGGTGGCGAGCCGGTTGCCGATCTGCATGTGCGCGCCGCCAAGCTCAAGGGGATCGAGATTCCCGAAGAGTTGGTACCGCTGGCAATCGATGAGTTCCCTGTGTTGTTCGTCGCGGCCGCTTGCGCCGAAGGACGCACGGTGCTGCGTGGCGCTGAAGAGCTGCGGGTCAAGGAGTCTGACCGTATCCAGGTGATGGCTGATGGCCTGCTGACCCTGGGGGTCAAGTGCGAACCGACCCCGGACGGCATCATCATTGAGGGTGGCCAGATCGGCGGCGGGGAGGTTCATGGGCATGGTGACCACCGTATCGCCATGGCTTTCAGTGTCGCCTCGCTGCGCGCCAATGCGCCGATCCGCATTCATGACTGCGCCAACGTCGCGACCTCGTTCCCGAACTTCCTTGCGCTGTGCGCGCAAGTGGGGATCCGTGTCGCGCAAGAGGCTCAGTCGTGAATATCAAGGCGCCGGTGATCACCATCGATGGGCCGAGTGGTTCGGGTAAGGGCACCATTGCCGGGAAGCTGGCCAAGCATCTGGGCTGGTGTCTGCTGGACTCCGGAGCGCTGTACCGGCTGCTGGCGTTCGCTGCGCGCAATCATGGCGTCGACCTGACCAATGAAGAGTCGCTGAAATTGTTGGCGGCTCACCTGGATGTGCAGTTTCTCGGGGCTACCGAGAACCATCCGCAGCGTATCATTCTTGAGGGTGATGACGTGACGGATGACCTGCGCAACGAGCAGGTCGGGGCCTGGGCTTCTCAGGTTGCGGCGTTGCCTGCTGTGCGAGACGCCCTGCTGCAGCGTCAGCGTGCCTTTCAGGAGCCGCCGGGGTTGGTTGCCGATGGCCGCGACATGGGAACCGTGGTGTTTCCCGACGCTCCGTTGAAGATTTTCCTGACTGCCAGTGCCGAGGAGCGTGCTCGTCGCCGTTACTTGCAGTTGAAGGGAAAGGTCGATGGTGTTAGTCTGTCGAGTCTGCTAGATGAGATCCGTGCGCGTGATGAGCGCGATACCCAGCGAGCGGTGGCCCCGCTCAAGCCGGCGGCTGACGCTATACAGCTGGATTCTACGGAGTTGTCCATCGATCAGGTGTTGCAACGCATCTTGAGTGAAATCGCCATTCGCGATATCGCCGGGTGAACAAGAAGGATTGCAGGGGACCAGTCATAGTCCTGCGATCGTTCTTTTATATGAACGTAACCCACATCGTCTGGGATGTGGCAGATGGGCGGATTCTTCGCCCTTATCAACAGGAATTAAAATGAGCGAAAGCTTTGCGGAACTCTTTGAAGAAAGCCTAAAAACCCTGAACCTTCAGGCAGGCTCCATCATCACCGGTGTTATCGTCGACATCGACTACCAAGCGCGTTGGGTAACCGTTCACGCTGGTCTGAAGTCTGAAGCGCTGATCCCGCTTGAGCAGTTCTACAACGATGCTGGCGAACTGTCCATCAATGTTGGTGATGAAGTTCACGTTGCTCTGGATTCGGTTGAAGACGGCTTTGGTGAAACCAAGCTCTCCCGTGAAAAAGCCAAGCGCGCTGAATGCTGGATCGTTCTGGAAGCAGCCTTCGCAGCCGAAGAAGTGGTCAAGGGCGTTATCAACGGTAAGGTTAAAGGCGGCTTCACTGTCGACGTTAACGGCATCCGTGCGTTCCTGCCAGGTTCTCTGGTTGACGTCCGTCCAGTGCGCGACACCACGCACCTGGAAGGCAAAGAGCTCGAGTTTAAAGTCATCAAACTCGACCAGAAGCGCAACAACGTTGTCGTTTCCCGCCGCAGCGTCCTCGAAGCCGAGAACTCCGCTGAGCGTGAGGCTCTGCTGGAATCCCTGCAGGAAGGTCAGCAAGTCAAAGGTATCGTCAAGAACCTCACCGATTACGGCGCATTCGTCGATCTGGGTGGCGTCGATGGCCTGCTGCACATCACCGACATGGCTTGGAAGCGTATCAAGCATCCTTCCGAAATCGTCAACGTTGGCGACGAGATCGATGTCAAGGTTCTGAAGTACGATCGCGAGCGCAATCGTGTTTCCCTGGGCCTGAAGCAACTGGGCGAAGATCCATGGGTTGCTATCAAGGCTCGTTACCCAGAAAGCACTCGCGTTACCGCTCGTGTAACCAACCTGACCGACTACGGCTGCTTCGCTGAGCTGGAAGAAGGCGTGGAAGGCCTGGTACACGTTTCGGAAATGGACTGGACCAACAAGAACATCCACCCTTCGAAAGTCGTACAAGTCGGCGACGAAGTGGAAGTTATGGTTCTGGACATCGACGAAGAGCGTCGTCGTATCTCCCTCGGCATCAAGCAGTGCAAGTCCAACCCATGGGAAGACTTCTCTGGCCAGTTCAACAAGGGCGATAAGATCTCCGGCACCATCAAGTCGATCACCGATTTCGGTATCTTCATTGGTCTGGACGGCGGCATCGACGGTCTGGTTCACCTGTCCGACATCTCCTGGAACGAAGTGGGCGAAGAAGCCGTACGCCGTTTCAAGAAGGGCGACGAGCTGGACACCGTTATCCTGTCGGTTGACCCAGAGCGCGAGCGTATCTCCCTGGGTATCAAGCAACTGGAAAGCGATCCGTTCTCCGAGTACGTCCAAGAGAACGACAAAGGCGCAATCGTTAAGGGTGTTGTAAAAGAAGTTGACGCCAAAGGCGCCATCATCACCCTGGCTAACGATATCGAAGCTACTCTGAAAGCCTCCGAAATCAGCCGTGACCGCATCGAAGATGCGCGTAACGTTCTGAAAGAAGGCGAAGAAGTTGAAGCCAAGATCATCAGCGTTGACCGTAAGAGCCGTGTAATCCAGCTCTCGATCAAGTCGAAAGACGTTGAAGACGAGAAAGAAGCTATCCAGAGCCTGCGCGACAAGCCAGCTGCTTCGGATATCGCTGCTGGTCCTACCACTCTGGGTGACCTGCTGCGTGCACAAATGGAAAAGCAGAACTAAGTTCTGTCAGACCATAAAAAGGGCGACTTCGGTCGCCCTTTTTTATGCCTGAAATTCGAGAGGGTCAGAGCAAGAGTGTTTGGGGGAAACCAATCTGTGCAATGAGTTGTCTCTTTCTTAGGTGGGTCGGCTGTGTATTTGAGTCTAGGCTTACTCAATGGTGCATTATTCAAGCAGCATAAGCTGCCTTAAGGAAGGGCATGAGCAGGTTGGGTGTCGTGGTTTTGATTCTTCTTTTGGCTGGGTGTACGACCAATGTAAAGACCCACGCGGTGCGCGGGGTCAGTGGCATAGAGATCGATTGTTCGGGGCTGGGGTCGGATTGGGGCAAATGCTACAAGCGTGCTGCACGTGAGTGTAAGGCCAATGGCTACAAGGTCATTAGCAAATCTATCGACGCCAAGGATGAGGAGGGAGATTATCCTTTCGGTTGGAATCCGGCGGGTTATCTGACTCGAACGATGTTGGTCATGTGTCGATAGGGCCGCTTTGCATTTTTGTAACTGCATCTTCTGCAAGAAAGGAGTTTGTATCGGCGTGGCAGATGGGCTGTTCAAAACCCTCAGAGCATGCTAAAACCTTTGAAGCACTGACCTAGCTGCTTGAAAAAGAAGGGAAAAATATGACGAAGTCGGAGTTGATCGAACGAATTGTCACCCATCAAGGGCTGCTCTCATCCAAGGATGTCGAGTTGGCGATAAAGACCATGCTTGAACAGATGTCACAGTGTCTGGCTACCGGTGATCGAATTGAGATTCGAGGATTTGGTAGTTTCTCTCTTCACTATCGTGCTCCTCGCGTAGGCAGAAATCCAAAAACTGGTCAATCAGTCAGTCTGGATGGCAAGTTTGTGCCTCATTTCAAACCGGGTAAAGAGTTGAGAGATCGTGTCAATGAAGAAGAAAGTTAAATAATGAAATCTGCACTTAAAGTTATATGTTGCTCATTTTGATTTTTGTTTTTTGAGGTTGTAGATATATTTTTTGAAAGTCTAAGATAAATATGAAAGTCGTCTCTACTTGAATGTTGGTTAAGGGGGAGTGTTTTTATATTCTATATATCCAGAAGTGAATTTTGTTCCGGGAATGGCTAGTTATTATCAATGTGCTGCTCGGAGTCTTTAAATGGCTATAGAAACAGATCATTCTGAGGTTTCCTCCCCTATTCGAATAAAGCTCTTCACCTTGCTAAGGAATTTATGGTTTGAACGGTTGCTGTTTTTATTCAGTATATTAGTTGTGACCTTTATTTTTGCTGTTTTCGATTTTATTATCAAGCCAGCTTACGAAGCTCGGATTTTATTGTGCCTACCAGGGGGTTAGGGGCGTTTCGATTATCGGTTATAGCTTTCTGAAAGATGAAGGTACTATGCGTGAAACGATCGCTAAAATTTACTCTACATTTATTCGTAACGTTCGATCTGATAACTATCTTAGAGAGTTTTCTGGGAACATATTCTGAGGTCGTCTAAAGTTAGAAAAATTATAAAATTAACTCAAGCATAAATAGCTATGAGGGGTTCTCTCAGCGAGTCATCGTTTAATGAACTATTTATAAAGCGAGCTGCAGGAAATTACTCTAAAGATAATGAAACGAGCTTCGATATCTACTAGTTCAAAAAATATTTTATAATTCAGTGGTTGTTGAGTCTGATAGATTATCAGTTTGTTTGAAGGACGGACCTATGGCTAGCATAGGTAACCCAGTACGCTCTAAAAAATGATCATCATCCTGATTGGGGTTCTCGTAGGGGCGGGGTTAGAGGGGGCTCTGTCTGTTACTCGTTATCATTATAAGAAGTCGCTTTCGTGTGCATGATGAAGGGGCATCTCTCGCGCGATGAGCTTTTGCAGAGAGCAAGGGAGCCTGGAATTTTGACCTTCCAGGGCTAAAAATAGCTTGTAAAGGTTAAGATTTTCCGACAGTTGTGTATAATTTAAATGTTATTCAGTGCAAGTCACATGTTGTGAAACTGGCGTAAGCTAGCTAACAGTTGCAGGATGCTGAAAGCTTATCCGTATATGCTACGGAATCAAGATGATTTTTATACTTTACGTGAAGCATCTTTATTGTTGGGTGGTACCTTGTAAGGTATATGCTTGTAATGAGTTATAGATTGGTTAATTATTTTAAATAAATGTAAAAGTATTTTGGCTAAAGGATGTAAACGAAAAATGAATATCCCATTCAACAAGCCACCATATACTGGAAGTGAAGATCAGTATGTGATATCAGCTATGCGCAGTGATAAGATGTCCGGTGATGGAAAATTCACCATCCTTTGCCAAAAATGGTTTGAAGAAAGTTTGGGTTGCAAAAAAGCTCTATTAACCCCTTCCTGCACTCAAGCTTTAGAAATGGCTGCTTTGTTAATCGACATTCAGCCGGGTGATGAAGTAATTATGCCTAGCTACACTTTCGTAAGTACGGCGAATGCGTTTGCTCTTAGGGGGGCAAAAATTGTTTTTGTAGATATTCGTCCAGATACGATGAATATTGATGAGACGCTTATTGAAGCGGCTATCTCAAAGAATACCAAAGCCATAGTTCCAGTTCATTATGCCGGTGTTGCTTGTGAAATGGATACAATAATGGGTATAGCAAATCATTATGGGTTGTATGTGATTGAAGATGCCGCCCAGGGAATGACATCTTTCTATAAAGGAAGACCCTTAGGGACAATAGGGCACATGGCAGCTTATAGTTTTCATGAAACAAAAAACTATACAAGTGGTGGCGAAGGCGGCTTATTAATTATAAATGATGAGAGTTTTATACTCAGGGCTGAAGTCATTCGAGAGAAAGGAACGAATAGAAACCTATTTTTTCGAGGAATGATTGATAAGTATACCTGGGTGGATTTGGGCAGTAGTTACCTTCCAGGGGAACTTCAAGCAGCTTATCTGTATGGTCAGCTTGAAAAAGTTGAAGAAATAAAAGAGTCTAGAATGAAAACATGGAGATTTTTTTATGAAAATCTCAGTGAGCTTTCAGCTAATGGGAAGCTAGAGCTGCCTATAATTCCCGCAGAATGTATAAGTAATGCTCATATGTTTTACGTTAAGCTTCCTGATATTGGTGTTAGGACAAAGGTATTAAAGTATTTAAAAAATAATGGGATTGGTGCGGTATTTCACTATATTCCATTACACTCTGCTCCAGCGGGTATTCGACTTGGTGCTTTTGTTGGTAAGGATAAATTTACAACATCTGAGAGCGAGCGTTTAATCAGACTTCCAATTTGGTATGGAATGACTGATATCGAGAGAGCTACTGTAGTGGATACTGTCGTCGAGGCTGTCAATGCATGTTGCTAGTAATGCAAGTCGAATGGTAGTTAGTCGAAAACATGCATTACAGAGTGCTGCTTTAACTGTCGCCTCTCAAACATCTAAAATTGCCGTTGGTTTTATTTTGATAAAACTGATTGCGGTTTATTTAGGTGCTGGTGGTATGGGGTTACTGGGTAATTTTATGAGCCTCGTTGCTATGCTATCTCTGATGGCCGGTGGCGGCATATCTAATGGAGTGATCAAATATGTAGCAGAGTATAAAAAAAAACCTCGACGGTTGGCTGAGTTTATTGGTTCAGCAAAATTATACTCTCTTTTATTTTGTACTTTTTTTTGTATAGTTGGAGTTTGTTTTTCGCGAGATATCTCGGGTTATATTTTTAAGAGCGAGGAATATTATAAAATAATAGTTTTTTTATTTTTGGCTCAGTTTGGTTTTGCATTTGTTAATCTAGTGTGCGGTATCGCTAATGGACTGCGTGATACTAAAACATATGCACTTATTCAGATCTCTGGAAATGTTCTAGTTGTACCGATCAGCTGGTTTTTAATTGGATTTTATCAGCTGGTAGGTGCCGCAATTTCAATGGTTTTGATGTTTCTCATTTATTCAATTCCAGCATATTTTTTTTATCGTAGGTCTTTTTTCTTTAGAGCCAAAATTAAAACAAAGATTAATGCGCTAGCTGTGAGAAGGTTGTCCGTTTTTACTTCCATGGCCCTGGTGGGAGCGGTGAGCGTACCTCTTATAGAAATACTCGTTCGGCAACAAATTATCAATCACATAGGCTATGCGCCAGCTGGAATATGGCAAGGGGCGATTAAAGTTTCAAGTGCATATATGGGTTTTTTTACCATATTCCTTGCAGTCTATTTTATGCCTACAATCTCAGGAAGTAATAATAGAAAGGAAATTGCAAGTTTAGTCTTGAGGTTCATGGCAGTCGTTATGTTTGTTTTTCTTTTTGGGGCGAGCATTTTCTTTTTACTAAGAGTGCAAATTATACCAATAATATTATCGAGTGAGTTTGAATCATTAGAGTCATTGATTAAGTATCAATTAATTGCGGATTTTTTTCGTGTTTCGACTTATGTTATCGGTTTTGTAGTTATAGCCAAGGCTGCACTGAAGATCTATATCGTAAGCGAACTGCTTCAGGGGATATTCTTTTTTAGTGTCAGCTCTATTTTTCTTAATTTGGGGCTCGGTCTAAAAGGTGTATTCCTAGCTACTTTGTTAATGAATATTGTATATTTTGTGGTCGCCGTATCAGGCTTTTTTCTCTATAGGAGAAGGGAAGTATAATGTTATCAGCTACTGTCGTCGTATCTTGCTACAATCAAGAGCGCTATATTGTAGAGTGTCTTGATAGTATCCTGTCGCAAGAAATAAATTTCGAGTGTGAAGTTATAGTCTCTGATGACTGTTCTACTGATAGAACTCAAGAGGTTCTTCTTGAGTACTCTCGCTTGCATGAGGGAAGACTCAAACTAAACCTTCGCTCAGAAAATGTAGGGCCTGCATTAAACTATCTTGGTTTACACTCAATGGCTTCGGGCGACATCGTTTTCCATTTTGATGGTGATGATGTAATGCTCCCTGGAAAGTTAGCTCTTCAATATAAAGAATTTCAGGAAGATGCTCAAGTCAATGTCGTCTTCCATAAAGCAGTATACTTTTCTGATGATGGTAAATACTTGTCTGATACACAATTTCCAGACTCTGCCGAAAGATCAATAGATATTTCGGGGGAGGAGCTTGCTTGTTGGGGGTCAGTTGCTGTCCATAGTTCGTATGCATATAGAAGAAGCTCAAGGAAAACGGTTATAAATCGTGAGTTTATGGAGTGGTTTTTTGCTATGGACTCTTTAATTCCCGAAGGAAAGGCTGTTTATATAAACAAATCTCTGGTTAAGTATAGATGCAATCCATCTGCGGGTTCGTATCTATCCACACAATCAGGAAAGTTAAAGGCGTACTCTATCTATTTTGAAGATATTGAGCATTATTTTGATAGCTATAAAGTTTTACGATGTGATCTATATGCGAACTACTTTGTTACGTTTTTGGCTATGCTGAGGTCTACTAATAGATTTTCGCTGAAACGTTCATTGTTCTTGCTGCGCAATATATATTGTGTCCGGCCCAAAAAAATACTCAACACACTTGGTGTGCGAAGGCTGGTTGGTCCTAAGTTAAAGAATCGATAGTTTGGAGAAGAGATGACTTATCTGAATCTCTATGGTTTGGATATTGATATAGTTATCTCTTTCTTTTTTAAGCATTCTAAATGCTTTTGGCGAAATCAAGGTTTCTTAAAGAGGTATTGTGCTCAGCTGAGTTTTTTGTGGTGTTGCTGGCCATAGGATTTGTTTCTCAGAGTATTGCTGTACGTTCATTTTATACATATGGCGATACTTAGGTTTATATAAGGTTATATGACTATCTGGATGCAGGGCTGGATAACCCTTTTCAAAAAATAGACACTTCATTCGTTTTGCTGATGAGGTTTTTTGTTTTTTTGGGGGGGAGCATCAAACACTATTTTTTCTAATAACATTTTCTTTTGCTATTTCTTATTGCAGACTGGCGATGGGGCTTTTGGATGTATTCCTCGCTGCTAGTAGCTTTAATTCTGATCCTCAGTTATTCAGTCTATCAAATGGGTCTGGGCTTTATCTTTTTCATGTGTGCACCTTGGTTTCTTTTTTATATTGTAATCTTCGGCTTGATGTACAGCGATCGGATTGGTCTTTATTCTTTGATGTTTTATCCAATTTTAATTTTGTATACTTTGTGCGAGTTTTCGAAAGTTGGTTTTGTTTTTTTGACTCTTTAAAATAATTTCTGCTAATTAAATACTTGTCCTTGTTCGTAGGTATCACACTGTTCGATGACTTTTTTTTATAAATATGCTATTTTACCGCCATTGGTTACGGTTGTGGTTTATGAGTGGCGGCGTTATTTTTTGGTTTGAGTTTTAATCGGGCGAGGGCTTGGTGGGTGACAAAAGAAGCAATCAGGGTTGCTAGGGTTTCCACAGTTTCGTTTTTCATAGTGACGCAACTAGAGACTCAATTTGAGCAGTTGGCAATGTCTGGCGTTGATTTGACGGCCATTTCAAGTGCCGATGAGTCGGTTGGGAGGTTGCTCGCAAATAAGAGATTTAATTTTTTACCAATTAATATTGAACGTAAAATTAATATTAAAAAAGATATTTTAAGTTTGTTTCTTTTGATAAAGACTTTTCGAAAATATAATTTTGATATAATTCACTCAACCACACCGAAAGCAGGATTGTTATGTTCTATTGCGGGTCTGTTTGCTAGACGGTCCGTTCGATTGCACACATTTACTGGCCAGCCATGGGTAACTATGTCTGGTTTAAAACGCTCACTTCTAAGAGCGTGCGATAAGCTTGTCGGTATACTCAATACGCACTGTTATGCAGATAGCCACAGCCAAATGAAATTTCTAATTTCGAATGGTATTATTAAACCAGAGAGAATATCAGTTCTGGGGGCCGGATCGCTCGCGGGTATAGATTTAGAACGATTCAATAAGAAATACTTTCCAGAAAGTACATGCTTGGATTTGAGGTCAAAGCTTGGTATTTCAGAAAGTAGCAAGGTAGTTCTATATGTTGGCCGAATAACACCGGATAAAGGAATTAGTGAGTTAGTTCAGGCTTTTGAGAGGATATCTGCCAAAGACAGTGATGTATTTCTTGTGCTGGTTGGGCCTTCTGAGCCTGAAGGTCAATTAATTATTGATAGCATTCCTGAATATATAAAGTCGCATGTTAAAGTTGTCGGTTACGACCGCGAGCCCGAACGATACATGGCCGTCGCAGACTTGCTATGTTTGCCTAGTTACCGCGAAGGATTTGGCACGGTTATCATTGAAGCGGGGGCGATGGGGATCCCTTCAGTAGGGACCGATATCTATGGCTTGTCTGATGCGATTTTAGACGGGCTGACAGGTTTGCTAGTTAAAGTTGCAGATCCCGCATCTCTGGAAGAGGGGATCTGGACGCTATTGTCTAATCCATCGATGAGATACTCTATGGGCGCTGAGGCACGCCGTCGAGCCTCGGAAAATTTTAGTTCTTCCAGGTGCTCGGAGTTGCTGCTGAAAGAGTATAAGGCGTTTATAAGTTGATGGACGAAGTCTTTGAGGAAAAACAGCGCGTCATGGTAACGGGGGCAGCAGGGTTTGTCGGAGGCTGCTTAGTTCGTGCACTTACTTTACATGAGGCTTATATTCCCATATCAGTTTTTCGCTCTGAAGGTGATTTGCAGCTTATATCAAATAATGTATATGCTGCCAATGTATCCCCGGAAACGGACTGGGCTGTGGCTTTGGCCGGCGTATCTATAGTTGTTCACGCTGCTGCACGAGTGCATGTGATGAACGAGAGTTCCGCTACTGCTCTAGCCGAATATAGAAGAGTAAACTTTCATGGTACCTTGAGGTTGGCGCGTCAAGCCGCTGAGGCCGGTGTGCGTCGCTTTGTTTTTATTAGCTCCATAAAAGTTAATGGAGAGGCTACCAGCCTTGCACGACCTTATTGTGCAGATGATCCAGTTAACCCGGTTGACCCATATGGTGTATCCAAACATGAGGCTGAAGTTGCTCTCCGCCAGCTCGCTTTGGAAACTGGTATGGAGGTGGTAGTTATTCGTCCTACACTGGTTTATGGACCAGGAGTAAAAGCAAATTTTGAGGCTATGCTTGCGTGGGTTAAGCGAGGAATCCCCTTGCCTTTAGGGTCGATTAACAATAAGCGTAGTCTGGTTTTTATTGAAAATTTAATTGATCTAGTTATTCTGTGCATGCATCATGAGAGTGCTGCAAATCAAACTTTTCTTGTTAGTGATGATGAAGATCTCTCTACAAGTGAATTATTGGCGAAAGCAGCAAATGCATTGGGTGTAAAAAGCCGAGTTTTTCCATTTCCAAGTAGTATGCTTAGATTATTTTTAACTCTCCTAGGACGTAAGGCAATTTCGCAGCGCCTATGTGGAAGCTTGCAGGTTGATATAAGTAAGACCTGCCTTCTCTTAGGTTGGCGTCCCGCAGTAAACGTTAACGAGGCGTTAAAAAGAACCGCGGCAGCCTTTGTGGAAAAAAGCGTATGAGCAATGTGTACTGGGTGATGTTCTTTTCGTTTGTTGGTTCCTTGATGGGGACTGCAGTTTTACGCAGATACGCTTTATCTAATAGCCTTATTGATATACCTAACTCCCGAAGCTCTCATACTGTTCCCACTCCTAGGGGCGGAGGGGTGGCTATCGTTGTTGTTTTTATAATCAGTGCCATCGTTTTAGAGATTACTAGTAATTTGCAATTTTTTACTATGTTAGCTCTTACAGTTACAGGGGGGATGGTTGCCGTTATCGGGTTTCTCGATGACCATGGGCATATTCCCGCTCGCTGGAGATTATTGGGGCACTTTACAGCCGCAATTTTGGGGGTGGCATTATTGGGTGGGATGCCATCTATGCTTATACTTAATGTATATGTTGAGTTGGCATGGGCAGGACATATCTTTGCAGTTTTTTACTTGGTATGGATGCTTAACTTATATAATTTTATGGATGGTATTGACGGTCTGGCTGCCATTGAGGCTGTATTTGTTTGTTTAGCTGGCGCAGGCTTGTATTGGATAGTTGGTAGTTATGACTTGGCTTGGGCTCCTTTGGGCCTGGCTCTTGCGGTCTTGGGCTTTTTGTACTGGAACTTTCCCCCTGCTCGAATTTTTATGGGCGATGCAGGTAGTGGATTTCTTGGATTAGTTCTTGGTTTGCTTGCCCTGCAGGCTGCTTGGACTAATCCATCTTTATTTTGGAGTTGGTTGATTTTTCTAGGTGTTTTCATTGTTGACGCGACGTTTACTCTTTTCTGTCGGCTATTAAGAGGGGAGAAGCTGTACGAGGCGCATCGCAGTCACGCTTATCAATTTGCAGCGAGGCGTTACGGTAGGCATTTTCCGGTAACGTTGGCAGTGCTATTTGTAAATATAATTTGGCTATTACCACTAGGCTTTCTTGTGGGTACAGAAAAGCTCGAAGGAGTTATTGGTCTTGTAATAGCTTATGTACCTTTGATTCTTCTTGCAGTGTTCTACAAAGCCGGCGCAAGAGAGAACTGAGATGCGGGTTCTGGTTTACGTCTGTGGCGTTTTTATTTAAGAAGGGTATTAGTATGTTTCGTCAGTGGTTGCTTGAGCTTCCGAGGCGCCAAAAACGCTTGATCCAAGTCGTAGTAGATACTGTGCTTGTCTGGCTTGCGTTGTGGTTAGCGTTCCTTGTACGTCTTGGCATTGATGAAATTGCCAATCCATTAGAGGCGCACCCATGGCTTTTCCTGTTTGCACCTTTAGTTTCTATTCCACTATTCATCCATTTTGGTCTATATCGAGCAGTTTTACGTTATTTTGGTACTGATGCACTCATCGCTATTACTAAGGCTGTGACGTTGTCTGCGTTGGTAATGGGGGTTATAGTTTATGTCTATAGTAATCATAAGTTTGTAGTTCCTCGTTCTATTGTTTTTAATTTCTGGTGGTTGAGTCTCATCATGATTGGAGGCTTGCGCTTAGCAATGCGTCAATACTTCCTTGATGATTGGTTTTCTACAACGCAACACATGCCTTTCTCCAATACAGATAATAATCTTCCTAAAGTTGCTATTTATGGAGCAGGCGCTGCTGGTAATCAACTGGTTGCGGCGTTGAGGATGGGGCGAGCAATGCGTCCTGTTGCTTTTATTGACGATGATAAGAGTATTGCAGACAGGGTAATCGCCGGACTACATGTTTATCAGCCCAAAAATATTCAACGTATGATTGATGCAACTGGAGCGCAGGAAGTGCTTTTGGCCATTCCTTCTTCAAGCCGTGGGCGTCGTCGTGAAATCTTGAGCTTTCTTGAAAGCTATCCTCTTCATGTTCGAAGTGTTCCCGGGTTTATGGATCTCGCTAGTGGCCGAGTGAAAGTTGATGATATTCAGGCTGTTGATATTGCTGATTTATTAGGGCGTGACGCAGTTCCGGCTCAAGAGGATTTGCTTGAACGCTGTGTGACGAAGAAGGTAGTTCTTGTAACTGGCGCCGGAGGATCCATTGGCTCCGAGCTATGTCGGCAAATATTGCTTCTTCGTCCTACTGTATTGTTGTTGTTCGAGCATAGCGAGTTTAATCTCTATAGTATTTTTTCCGAGTTAGAAGGGCGTGTTGCTCGTGAGTCACTTTCCGTAAAAGTATTGCCGATTCTTGGCACTATAAAAAGTCATGAAAAGCTCGTTGATATAATGACTACCTGGAAAGTTAATACAGTTTACCATGCTGCGGCTTATAAGCATGTCCCAATGGTAGAACACAATATTTCCGAAGGCTTTTTTAATAATGTAATCGGCACGCTTAATACCGCCCAGGCAGCATTGATGTCTGGTGTTACAGATTTTGTCTTGATATCTACAGATAAGGCAGTTCGTCCCACCAATATAATGGGAAGTACTAAACGCTTGGCTGAGCTGACGTTACAAGCACTTAGTCGCGAAAAAGATCCCGTTTTATTTGATGTGGCTGGTTGTGAACAGATAAGAAACAACACTCGATTTACAATGGTTCGTTTCGGTAATGTTCTGGGCTCTTCAGGTTCTGTAATTCCATTGTTTCATAAACAAATACAGTCTGGTGGCCCCTTGACTGTTACTCACCCTAAAATTACTCGATATTTCATGACCATTCCTGAAGCTGCACAGCTAGTTATTCAAGCGGGGTCGATGGGCTTGGGCGGGGATGTATTTGTATTGGATATGGGTGAACCGGTAAAAATTGTAGAACTGGCTGAGAAAATGATTCATCTCTCAGGTCTGAGTGTTCGCTCGGAAAAAATGCCTCATGGTGATATTGCTATCGAATTTACCGGGTTGAGGCCCGGTGAGAAACTTTACGAGGAGCTATTAATAGGTGATAACGTTTCTATCACTCCACACCCGATGATTATGACAGCTAATGAAGATTATTTGCCTTGGGGTGTGTTGAAAACTAACCTAGCTAAGATGCTCGAGTCTGTTCATCAAGATGATTACGTCACATTCCGCCAATTGTTGCGTGAAACAGTGAGTGGCTATACGCCAGACGGTGAAATTGTCGATTGGATTTATCAACAACGCCGTTTACAACCATAAGTTTACATAAACAGTAACCATCTACATTTTGACTTGTCCCCTGCATCACCTAGGTTTGGAAGGCAGCTTTGGAAAGCTGCTTTCCTTACTCGATGTCATGGAGCGTCACTATGCGTAACTCTTTTTTCACCTCATTGATCTTTGCTTTTCTCGCCAGCTTTGCACTTGTCACTCAAGCAGCGCCGGGTCCCCAGACCCAGCCCGGTTCTGCGCAAGTGGCGGAGCAGGCGCCGATTCAAGCGAGCAAGGTCAACCTCAATACGGCGGATGAGGCTGTGCTGCAACGCGAGCTTTTTGGGGTGGGGGCTGCCAAGGCCAAGGCGATTGTCGCTTATCGGGAAGAAAATGGGCCCTTTGCTTCGGTGGACGAGTTGCTGGAGGTCAAGGGGATTGGCAGGGCAATTCTGGAACGAAATCTGGATAAGCTCGAAGTCAATTGAGTTCTTCCGCATAACGTTTGAAGGCCGGTCTCTGACCGGCCTTTTGCATTTCATGGGTGGGGTAGCTGACAGTGAATCTCTATTGCCTGGATTGATCATTTTCATGATGACTCGAAAATATTATGGTAATAATATTTTTCGGGCGCCAAATGCTTCTGGCCGAAGGCGCTCATTACTTTCATGCATTGTCAGGAGTCCAGCTATGAGTTCGATTCAATCCCAAGGTACAGCATTGGTCACTGGGGCCTCATCCGGTATTGGAGCGGTTTATGCCGAGCGACTGGCAGAGCGAGGTTTTGATTTGTTGCTGGTTGCTCGAGATGAGGGACGTTTGAAGGTGGCAGCCAATGCGTTGAGCGATAAATATAACGTGCAAGTGGAGGTGTTGAAGGCGGATTTGACGCTCAAGAAGGACTTACTGAATGTCGAGCGACGTTTGCGCGACGACTCCCGTATCAGCTTGCTGCTGAACAATGCGGGAGTAGCTGCCAACGGGGCTTTGGCTGGCGCCGACCTGGATCAGATGGAGCACATGATTCAGCTCAATGTAGTGGCACTGACCCGGCTGGCCGGGGTGGCTGCAACGAGTTTCTCTGCGACTGGGCGTGGGGCGATTATCAATATTGCCTCGGTGGTGGCCTTGATTCCTGAGCGTTTCAACGCGACTTATAGTGCAACCAAGGCATATGTACTCAGTTTGACTCAGTCGCTGCAGGCTGAGTTGAAGGGCAGCGGGGTTCGTGTACAGGCTGTGTTGCCGGGTGTCACTCGTACCGAGATCTGGGAGCGTTCAGGGCTTGATGCCAAGGCCATTCCGGCGGAAATGGTGATGGAGGTACAGGAGATGGTCGATGCGGCGTTGAGCGGCTTGGATCAGGGCGAGTTGATTACATTGCCTTCGCTACCCGATCCTGCGGATTGGCAGGCTTTGGTGGCGGCGCGCTTGGCTCTTGGCCCCAATCTGTCCAGAAGCAGTGCGGCCGCTCGCTATAAATAAGGAGAGTAGGTTGGAGCGGATCGCTTCAGCGCCGCTCCTGTTGCTTCAGGCCCTCGCGAACCACCTCCAGTATCCGAGTTCCCAACTCCGGGTTTTCCACGCTGCGAGAAAGCATGAGTGCACCGACCAAGGTGGACATGAGCATCAGGCTTCGCTCGGCTTTCTGTTCGCCTTCCAGCACCGATTCTAGTTGTTCCAGCCTGGTGTTGAGCACCTCATCTGTAGTCGCACTGGGTTGCCCGCGCTGGCCGAGTTCCGAGCTCATGGTCGGTAGCGGGCAGCCTTGATGAGGGGACTTCTGGTGCCACTCGCAGAGGTAGTTATCGATAAAGGCTGGCAGTGGATGCTCTTGTGCGAACAGTGCAGCGCAATGGGTGTCCAGCTCTTGGGCGGCGGCGCGCAGGGCTTCTTCTACCAGTTCATCCTTGGACTTGAAGTGGGAATAGAAGCCGCCATGGGTCAACCCCAGGGCTTTCATCAGGGGCTGTAGACCTGTTGCACCTATCCCGTCACGCCGAAAACGTTCTGAAGCTTCCTTGATAATGCGTTGATGAGTCTGGGCTTTATGGTCTGGCGAGTAACGCATTTGAGAAACCTCCGCAACTAGAAGGCCATTTTAACCAAGGATTATCAGATCATGCCCCTACTTCTAGGCAGGGATTGTCAGCGTTGACAGCTTCCCGACAGCTTTTCGTGAGGGCATAAGGGGGTGATTGAAGTTGGCACGATAAGTGATTACCTGCTGTTCATGAATTGTTGAACAATCGTGAGGTGCCCCCATGAGCGACGGACTATCCCTGGCGGACCACATTACTGTGGAACTGCGGGCTGACATCATCGGTGGTCGTTTATTGCCCGGAATGGCGCTGGTGGAAAGCGAGCTGGTCAGTGCCTATAACGCCTCACGCAATACCATCCGTGAAGCCCTGCACCGCCTGGGGCAGGAAGGGCTGACCTGGTACGTGCGGCACAAAGGCGTGGTGGTCCGTCGCCTTGGTGCTGATGACGTGCGGGATCTGTTTCGAGTGCGCCGTACCCTGGAGTTGCAGGCCATCGCCAATGCTCGCCCGCTACGCGAGTACCAGTCCGATCGCATGCTCGATGCCATGGAAGCGGCGGAGCTTGCCCGGGAGCGCGAGGACTGGCGCGCCGTGGGAACCCATGGCCTGCGTTTTCACCAGCATGTGGTGGGGTTGCTGGGCTCGCCACTATTCGATGAGTTCTTCACCAACGTGGTGGCGCAGTTGCGCCTGGTGTTTTGTACGGCGCCGGATGAGGCGCGGTTTCAGGCGCCCTGGCTGGTCCGTGACCGACAGATCCATGAATGGCTTCTGGAGGGTGACAAGGCGGCCGCCATCGAGGCCATGGAGTTGTACCTGGACGACTCGGAGCGCCTGCTGTTGGACATGCTCGACCAATCCCTGTGTCACTGAATGAGGGCGATACCCATGTACAAAGACTATCCAGCGGCTTATCAGGTCAGCAAAGGTTCGGAGCTACAGGTGGACAAGGCGTTTTACGAACGCATTCGGCACAATCAGGGCCAACGCCATCTGATCGAGCAGTTCGAGGTTCCGATCCGTACCGGACGCGCCTGGAAGGTGCCCGCCGGGCACGTATTTCGGGTGACCACCCCGGTAGGGCCGCAGGTGGGCGACTTCAACGTATGGAATGCCAACGATCCGCGTGAGCGCCTCTGGGCTGCGCGCACCCGGCAGTTGCAGGGGGCGCATGTCAGTACCCACGACCGGCTCTGGTCGAACCTGCCTTTTCTGCGGCCGCTGGTGACCATCACCGATGACAGCCTGGCCCATTACGGCATCGACGAGCATGGTGGCCGCCTGCACGATCTACTGGGCACCCGTTGCGACCCCTATGTGAATCGCATGCTTACTGGCGAGGACTTTCACCATCACTGCCATTCCAACCTGACGCGGGCAGTGCTGCCTCATGGCCTGACCGAGTTCGATGTGCATGATGTGTTGAACATCTTCCAGTGCACGGGCCTGAACCATGACGACATGTACTTCATGAAGGCCTGCCCGGCGCAGAAGGGAGATTATCTGGAGTTCTTCGCCGAAATCGACCTGCTCTGTGCATTGTCGACCTGTCCGGGCGGAGATCTGTCCTTGCCGATGTGGGGGCCTGAAGCCCAGGACCCGTTAAGCGTGTGCCGTCCACTGGGAGTGGAAATCTATCGTCTGGACGAATCGTTGCTCGAAGGCTGGAGCCAGCCGCAACGTGCAGCCTATAAGGGCCAGCACGGGTTGCACATTGCCAAGGCCGAATGGGAGCGCTGAGCTTCCAGGCAGCCCCTGCACGTTAGGGTGAAGGGGCTGTAGGCTTAACGATCCTGCGCTTCCTTGGCATCCATTTGTGCGTTGCGCTCGGCCACGCGCTTGCGTTGCTCATCGGTCAGCTCGACCTTGTTGGCGGTGTCGCGCAGCATCATCAAGCCGCCAACGATAGAACCGATAGCAACCACCAGAATCAACCAGGCATACCAGGGCATAGGGCTCTCCTTAATGGGCAGTAGCCCGCAGGCGAAGGTTCGCCTTCGGGCCTGCCTATAACGCTTTGAGTTAAAGCGCTTCGCAGTGGTTCCATTGTATGCCTGATCCGCCTGGTGCGAGCAGAGCGCGGTTCAACGGCCGGTGAGCATGGCGTCCACCGGTGCGTCGGCCCGCAGTTGCCCGGTCAGCAGGAAGTAGATGAAGCCCAGGGCCATGAACACCAGAAATATCAGGCCGATCAGGGCATTGAACCAGGCCATGGCCACCAGGCAGACCGCGGCGAGTGCCAGGGCGATGGCCGGCACCAGCGGGTAGCCCGGGGCGCGGAAGCTGCGTGGCAGATTCGGTTCCGCCCTGCGCAGTTTGAACAGGCTGAGCATGCTCATGATGTACATCACGATGGCACCGAACACCGCCATGGTGATCATGGCGGCAGTGAGGGTCATGCCGCCAAGGTTGATCAGGCCATCGCTGTAGATGGCGGCGATGCCGATCAGGCCGCCGGCGATGATCGCCCGATGTGGCGTCTGAAAGCGCGACAGCCTGGCCAGGGAGGCAGGCAGGTAACCGGCCCGGGCCAGGGCAAAGAACTGGCGCGAGTAGCCGAGAATGATCCCGTGGAAACTTGCCACCAGGCCGAACAGGCCGATCCATACCAGCATGTGCAGCCAGCCGGAACTGTCACCCACAACGGTCTTCATCGCCTGGGGCAGCGGGTCGTTGATGTTCGACAAGCTGCGCCAGTCCCCCACGCCGCCGGCGAAGAACATCACCCCCATGGCCAGCAGCACCAGGGTCAGGATGCCGCTGATATAGGCTTTGGGAATGGTGCGCTTGGGGTCCTTGGCTTCTTCGGCAGCCATGGCCGCGCCTTCGATGGCCAGGAAGAACCAGATGGCGAAGGGAATGGCGGCGAACATCCCGGCAATTGCCGGGGCGCCGAAGGCGTCGGCGCCTGCCCAGCCGTTGAGGGCGAAGTTGCTGAAGCTGAAGGCCGGGGCCACCACGCCCATGAACACCAGGAGTTCGGCCACCGCCAGCACGCAGACCACCAGTTCAAAGGTGGCTGCCAGTTTCACCCCGAGAATGTTCAGGCCCATGAATACGATGTAGGCGCCAACCGCCGCATGTTTCGGATCCAAGGCCGGGAATTGCACGTTCAGGTAAGCGCCGATGGCCAGGGCGATGGCGGGAGGGGCGAAGACGAATTCGATCAGGGTGGCCAGCCCCGCGATCAAGCCGCCTTTTTCACCAAAGGCGCGACGGCTGTAGGCAAACGGGCCGCCGGCGTGGGGAATCGCCGTGGTCAGCTCGGTGAAACTGAATATAAAGCAGGTATACATGGTTGCCACCATCAGCGAGGTCACGAGAAACCCCAGGGTTCCTGCCACGCCCCAGCCATAGCTCCAGCCGAAGTACTCCCCGGAAATCACCAGTCCGACTGCGATGCCCCATAAATGCAGCGTGCCCAAGGTGGGCTTGAGTTGTGTGTTCATCGGTTGCTCCCTGAACGATTAGGACGTGCTCGCGGCTGTTCTGTGCAGTGCCCATGCCAGTTCCTGGAGCACCGTCGTAAAGCACGAAAAGCTGTCGTATCGAGGATGTTTCGCCGATTTTTAGCACTATTGACCTTCAGTGCATGGGGGCGTGATGCCTCGCATCGGGGCAGCCGCGCTCCAGAGGCGAGCGATGCGCTTCATCGCCCCTCGTAAAGGCTGGATGACGCCAGTCTTTACGCTTTCTTTATGCGCTGCCCGCCCCGTCGATCTCGTTCCTTTACAGGCACCCTGCGGACAATGCCTACATTCGCGGCAATCGCCGTACCACGGAGACATTCCATGAACATTCTGGACGCGGTGTCGCTGCTGCTGGCAGTGGGCCTGTTCATTTATCTATTGGTTGCGCTGCTGCGCGCGGATCGGAACTAGGAGCTGCGGTTATGCACAGTTATGACTATTGGCTGATCCTCGCCTTCTTCGCTCTGGTGCTGTTGCCCGCACCTTGGCTGGGGCGCTTCTACTACCGGGTGATGGAGGGCCAGCGCACCTGGCTGACCCCGGTTCTGGGCCCGGTGGAGCGTGTCTGCTATCGAATCTCCGGGATCGATCCACAGGTTGAGCAGAGCTGGCAGAAATACACCCTGGCTCTGCTGGCCTTCAACCTGGCCGGGTTTGTCCTGCTGTTTGCCATCTTGCTGTTTCAGGATCACCTGCCGCTCAATCCGCAGCATCTTCCGGGGCAGGAATGGACGCTGGCGTTCAACACCGCAGTCAGTTTCATGACCAACACCAACTGGCAGTCCTACAGCGGCGAAGCCTCTCTGAGCTACCTCAGCCAGATGGTCGGCCTTACCGTGCAGAACTTCGTCAGCGCTGCCACCGGGCTGGCGGTACTGGTTGCCTTGTGCCGCGGCATTGGCCGGCGTTCGGTGCGCACCCTGGGCAACTTCTGGGTCGATATGACCCGCGCCACCCTCTACGGCCTGCTGCCGCTGTGCCTGCTGCTGGCGCTGTTCCTGGTCTGGCAGGGCGTACCCCAGACCTTTGCCCATTACGTGGACGCCCTGACCCTGCAGGGCAATGACCAGGTCATTCCGCTGGGCCCGGCCGCCAGTCAGATTGCCATCAAACAGTTGGGCACCAACGGTGGCGGTTTCTTCGGCGTCAACTCGGCGCACCCGTTCGAGAACCCCACGGCCTGGAGCAATCTGTTCGAACTGGTATCGATCTTCCTGATTCCGGTGGCCCTGGTGTTCACCTTCGGCCATTACGTCAAGGACCTGCGTCAGAGCCGGGCGATCATCGCCTGCATGTTCGCCTTGTTCCTGATCGGCGGTGCTACCTCGCTGTGGGCGGAGTATCAACCCAACCCGGCGTTGCAGAACGCAGCGGTAGAGCAGGCTGCGCCCATGGAAGGCAAGGAGGCCCGCTTCGGCACCACTGCCACGGTGCTCTGGTCGGTGACCACCACTGCGGCCTCCAACGGTTCGGTGAATGGCATGCACGACAGCCTCAACCCGCTGAGCGGCATGGTGGCGCTGATCAACATGATGGTCGGCGAAGTGATCTTCGGCGGCGTCGGCGCGGGCCTCTACGGAATGCTGCTGAACGTGTTGATCGCAGTGTTCCTGGCCGGGCTGATGATCGGTCGCACCCCGGAATACCTGGGCAAGAAGCTACAGGCCAAGGAGGTGCAGTTGCTGGTAGTGACCCTGATGGTGATGCCCATCGGCGTCCTGGTGCTGGGCGCCCTGGCCGCCAGCTTGCCAGGGCCGGCAGCAGCCATCAGCAACCCGGGGCCCCATGGCTTCAGTCAACTGCTCTACGCCTACACCTCGGCCAGCGCCAACAACGGCTCGGCGTTCGGTGGCTTCAGCGCCAATACCCCGTTCCATAACCTGATGCTGGGCCTGGGCATGCTGATCGGTCGCTTCGGCTACATCCTGCCGGTGCTGGCCCTGGCCGGCAGCCTGGCGATGAAGAAGACCGCACCCATCGGCCAGAACAGTTTTCCCACCCATGGCCCGCTGTTCGTGGCCTTGCTGACCGTGACCATCTTGCTGGTGGGCGGCCTGACCTTCCTGCCGACCCTGGCGCTGGGCCCAATCGCCGAACACCTGAGCATGGGATTCTGAGGACCTGATGATGAATATGCATGTTCCTGCCTCGAACAAAGCCGCCGATGCGCTCGCCAAGAGCCAGCCGGCCAAGGCCGAAGTGGCGAGTACCGCAATCTCTGCCCTGTGGCGCCCGGCGCTGATCCAGGCTTTCGTCAAGCTTGACCCGCGCCAGTTGCAGCGCTCGCCAGTGATGCTGGTGGTGGAACTGACAGCGATCCTGACCACCGTGCTGTGTTTCATTCCGGACACCGCTGTGCCGACCTTCGTCGCCGCCCAGATTGCTCTCTGGCTATGGTTCACCGTGCTCTTTGCCAACTTCGCCGAGGCCCTGGCGGAAGGCCGCGGCAAGGCTCGCGCCGACAGCCTCAAGGCCGGCAGTGAGGGCTTGAGCGCCCGCCGCCGGGCCAGCGACGGCAGCTATCAGCTGGTGCCGGCGGTCAATCTGCGCAAAGGCGACGTGGTGCGGGTCGAAGCCGGCGAAATGATTCCCGGCGATGGCGAGGTGATCGAAGGTATCGCCGCGGTCAACGAAGCGGCAATCACTGGTGAATCGGCTCCGGTGATCCGGGAATCCGGCGGTGATCGTTCGGCGGTGACCGGCAATACCCGGCTGGTCTCCGACTGGCTGCTGGTGCGCATTACCAGCAACCCTGGCGAGTCGACCCTGGACCGCATGATCGCTCTGGTGGAAGGCGCCAAGCGGCAGAAGACACCGAACGAAGTGGCCCTGGATATCCTGCTGATCGGCCTGACCCTGATCTTCCTGCTGGTGGTGGTGACCCTGCAGCCCTTCGCCCACTTTGCCAATGGCAGCCTGCCGCTGGTGTTCCTGGTGGCGCTGCTGGTGACCCTGATCCCCACCACCATCGGCGGCCTGCTCTCGGCCATCGGGATTGCCGGGATGGACCGCCTGGTGCGCTTGAACGTGATCGCCAAGTCCGGGCGTGCGGTGGAGGCGGCGGGGGACGTGCACGTGTTGCTGCTGGACAAGACCGGCACCATCACTTTCGGTAACCGCCGTTGCAGCGCCATCTACCCGGCGCCGGGCGTCAGTGCCCAGGTACTGGCCGAAGCGGCTTTGATGGCCTCCCTGGCGGACGACACTGCCGAAGGCAAGTCCATCGTCGAGTACCTGCGGGAGCTTTATCCACAGCCCGAGCCGGGCAGCGATCTGCTGATGGCAGTGCCTTTCAGCGCTGAAACCCGGCTGTCCGGGGTCGATTACCAGGGCCGGGTCTATCGCAAGGGTGCAGTGGATTCGGTGTTGAGTTTCGTCGGCCTCAAACGCAGCGAGCTGGCACCGGCCCTGTCCCGGGAGATCGACAAGATCGCCCAGAGCGGCGGCACCCCGCTGCTGGTCTGTGCCGAGGGCCGGATGCTCGGCGCCATTCACCTCAAGGACGTGGTCAAGCCCGGCATTCGCGAGCGTTTCGCCGAGTTGCGCAAGCTGGGTATCCGTACCGTGATGGTGACCGGCGACAACCCGCTGACCGCCGCGGCCATTGCCGCCGAAGCCGGAGTCGACGATGTGCTGGCCGAGGCCACGCCGGAGAAGAAGCTGGCGCGCATTCGCCACGAGCAAAACGACGGGCGTCTGGTGGCCATGTGCGGTGACGGTGCCAACGACGCACCGGCATTGGCCCAGGCCGATGTCGGCATGGCCATGAACGACGGCACCCAGGCGGCGCGCGAGGCGGCCAACATGGTCGACCTGGACAGCGACCCGACCAAGCTGCTGGATGTGGTGCAGATCGGCAAGGAGCTGCTGGTGACCCGGGGTGCCCTGACCACCTTCTCCATCGCCAACGACGTGGCCAAGTACTTCGCCATCCTGCCGGCGCTGTTCGCGGCGATTTATCCACAGCTGGGGGTGCTCAACATCATGGGGCTGGCCAGCCCGCAGAGCGCAATCCTTTCGGCCATCGTGTTCAACGCCCTGATCATCGTGGTGCTGATCCCCCTGGCATTGCGTGGGGTGCGGGTACAGGCGGCCAGTGCCGCGCACCTGCTGCGGCGCAACCTGTTGATCTACGGCGTGGGTGGCATCGTTGTGCCCTTTGTCGGGATCAAGCTGATCGACATGCTGTTGACCGCGCTGCACCTGGTGTAACCGGCCTGCAGATCTGAACGAATCGAGGAGTGAGAAATGACTAGCGTAGTGCGTCCGGCCTTGAGCCTGATTGTGTTGATGACCCTGATCACCGGTGTGGCCTATCCCCTGGTGGTGACCGGCGTGGCCCAGTTGGCCTTCCCGGAACAGGCCAATGGCAGCCTGGTGCGCGATGCCGACGGCAGGGTGCGGGGTTCGGCCCTGATCGCCCAGGATTTCGTCGGTGATGCCTGGTTCCATCCGCGCCCTTCGGCGGGGGCCTTTGCCACGGTATCCAGCTCTGCCAGCAACCTGGCGCCGAGCAACCCGGCCCTGGCCACGCGGGTGATCGAGGATGCCGGCAAGCTCCTGGTACCGGGGCAGGGGCCGGTGCCCCTGGCATTGCTGACCACTTCGGGCAGCGGCCTCGATCCACACTTGCCACCGCAGGCAATTGACTATCAACTGGCGCGGGTCGCGGCGGCGCGCAACCTGTCGCCAGCCAAGTTGCAGGCCCTGGTGGACGCCCATATGGAGCAGCCGCTGGTGGGGCCGCCGGTGGTCAATGTACTGGCCCTGAACCTGGCCCTGGAACAGCTGTAGCCGCTGCCGAACCTGCGAGGCTGCAAAATGCCCCGCAGGGGCTTCCAGCCCCAGGGAGCGCTGGCAAACGCAACTGAAGTGAGCGCAGATTGAACCGAATGTCTTGTCGCAGAGAGATAACCCATGAGTGATTCCGGTCGCGCCGACGCGCTGCTAGCCGAGCTGCCACGGGACGGCCGCGGCCGGCTCAAGGTGTTCCTGGGCGCCGCCCCCGGGGTTGGCAAGACCTACGCCATGCTCCAGGCGGCCCATAGCCAACTGCGCCAAGGGGTCAAGGTGCTTGCCGGGGTGGTGGAGACCCACGGCCGCGCCGAGACCGAAGCCTTGTTGAGCGGGCTGCCCCAGCAGCCCTTGGTGCGTTCGGAATACCGTGGCGTATTGCTGGAGGAAATGGACCTCGACGGCCTGCTCAAGGCCAAGCCCAAGCTGGTACTGGTGGACGAACTGGCCCACAGCAATGCCCCGGGCAGCCGGCACGCCAAGCGCTGGCAGGACATTCAGGAGTTGCTGGCGGCCGGGATCGACGTCTTCACCACGGTCAATGTCCAGCACCTGGAAAGCCTCAATGACCAGGTGCGCGGCATTACCGGGGTCCAGGTCCGCGAAACCCTGCCTGACTGGGTGTTGCAAGAGGCCTATGAGTTGCTGCTGGTGGACTTGCCGCCCCGAGAGCTGCTGGAGCGTCTGCGGGACGGCAAGGTCTACGTGCCGGAGCAGGCGCGGGCGGCCATCGATGCATTTTTCACCCAGACCAACCTCACCGCCCTGCGCGAACTGGCGATGCAGACCGCCGCCGCCCAGGTGGACAACGACCTGGCCCAGGGCTATCGCCAGTTGGGGCAGGCGGCACCTGCGGTGCGCGGGCGGCTGCTGGTGGGTATCGACGGCGATGCCCAGGCGGAGCGGCTGGTACGTCACGCCAGCCGTGTGGCTCAGCGCCGCCACCTGCCCTGGAGCCTGGTGCATGTGGATAACGGCCGGTTGCGCGACGAGCAGGCACGCTTGCGCTTGCAGGCTGCTCAACAACTGGCCGAGCGCCTGGGCGGGGAAGTGGTCCTGTTGCGCGCCGGCGAGGTGGCCAAGACCCTGATCCAGCACGCCGCGGAGCGTCGCGCCAGCCTGCTGCTGGTGGGGCAGTCCAGGCGCCGCTGGCGCCGGCGCTGGTTCGGTGGCGGCTTGGCGGCGCGCTTGCTGCGCAATGCCGATGGCCTGGAGATCAATGTCCTGGACAGCGAGCCCCAGCCCCATCAGCCGGGCCTGCGGGTCAAGCATTCGCTGATCTGGTTCGACTACGCCCTGGCAGTCCTGGCCACCCTCCTGGCCAGCGCCCTGGCCTGGGGGGTGGCCAGTGTCCTGCCGTTGCCGAACATCTCCCTGGTGTTCCTCGCCGCGGTGCTGTTGGTGGCAGTGCGCAGCAGCCTGGGGCCGGCCCTGGCTTGCGCGGCGCTGTCCTTTCTCAGTTATGACTTCCTGTTCATTCCGCCGAACTTCTCCCTGGCCATCCAGCGGGAAGAGGATGTGCTGACCCTGCTGTTCTTCCTGCTCATGGCCGCGCTGACCGGCAATCTGGCGGCCCGCCAGCGCCGGCAGTTGCAGGCCTTGCGCGATACCCAGGAGGAAACCGGCGAGCTCCTGGACCTGTCGCGCAAGTTGACTGCCGCCACTGACCGGCAAGCGGTGATCAGCGCCGCGGCCCAGCATTTGAATGGTCGCGACGAGTTGCGTGTCTGCCTGATCAACCGCGACGGGCAGGGTGGATGGAAAGTCGAGACCGGTGGTTCGCCGCAGTTCTCCGAGGCCGAGCGTGCGGCGGCCGACTGGGCCTGGCAGCATGACCAGCCGGCGGGGCTGGGCACCGGGACCTTGCCCTTTGGTCGATGGTGGTGGTGGCCGCTGTCGGTGGATGACGGGCCCCTGGGGTTGCTCGGTGTCTGCCCCCGTGAGGGTGAAGAGTTCAGCGGCCAGCGCCGGCGCCTGCTCACTGCGCTCAGCCAGCCACTGGCCCAGGCCCTGGCACGGGCGCGGCTGGCCGAGGACCTGGAAGCGGCGAGGCTGCACGGGGAGACCGAACAGTTGCGCAGCGCCTTGCTGGCTTCGGTATCCCATGACCTGCGCACACCGCTGACCTCAATGCGCGGCAGTATCGACAGCCTGCTGGCCCTGGGGGAAGCGATCCCCCTGGAAGATCGGCGAGAGCTGCTGGAGGGCACGCGGGATGAGGCCGAGCGCCTGGACCGCTATATACAGAACCTGCTGGACATGACCCGGCTCGGCCATGGGGCCCTGAAGCTGGCCCGGGACTGGGTCGCGCCGGGGGATATCGTCGGCAGTGCCCTGAACCGCCTGCGGGCGGTGCTGGCGCCGTTGCAAGTGGCCACCGAACTGCCAGCGGACTTGCCCTTGCTTTATGTCCATGCGGCGCTGATCGAGCAGGCGCTGGTCAATGTGCTGGAGAATGCTGCCCGCTTCTCGCCACCCCAGGGCCATCTGCAGTTGAAAGTCGGTGCCAGCGAGCAGGAATTGAGCTTCGCCGTCAGTGATGAGGGCCCGGGGATTCCCGAGGATGAGCGGGCAAAGATCTTCGACATGTTCTACACCGCTGCCCGTGGCGACCGCGGCGGGCAAGGCACCGGCCTGGGCCTGGCGATCTGCCAGGGCATGGTCGGCGCCCATGGCGGGCATATCAGTGTCGCCGAGGGCATTGGCGGCAAGGGGACATGCATCACCTTGCACCTGCCGTTGCAGACCCAGCCGGAGCTTGAGTCCGACCTGTGAATACCTGTAGAACGCGCTGCGGCCTTGCCGTGTCAGCGCCACACGGATGCGGCATGCCTTGCGCTACGCTTTTGCCTCTTAATTTGTCTTGAACTGAAACCATGAGCCAGACCGCGACCATCCTGGTCATCGACGACGAGCCGCAGATTCGCAAGTTCCTGCGCATCAGCCTGGCGTCCCAGGGATACAAAGTGATTGAAGCCGGGACCGGCACCGAAGGCCTAGCCCAGGCCGCCTTGAACAAGCCGGACCTGCTGGTACTTGATTTGGGGCTGCCGGACATGGATGGGCAGCAGGTGCTGCGCGAGTTTCGCGAGTGGTCGGCGGTGCCGGTGCTGGTGCTTTCGGTGCGTGCCAGCGAGTTGCAGAAGGTCGAGGCGCTGGATGGTGGTGCCAACGACTATGTGACCAAGCCTTTCGGTATCCAGGAGTTCCTGGCGCGGATTCGCGCCCTGTTGCGCCAGGCGCCGAGCGGGGAAGTGCAGGAGGCGGCGTTGCAAGTGGGGCCGCTGACGGTCGACCTGGCTTATCGGCGGGTGCTGCTGGACGGTGTCGAAGTGGCCCTGACCCGCAAGGAGTATGCGGTGCTGGCCCAGCTGGCGCGGCACCCGGGGCGGGTGATTACCCAGCAGCAACTGCTCAAGGACATCTGGGGCCCGACCCACACCGAGGACAGTCATTACCTGCGGATCGTGGTCGGGCACTTGCGCCAGAAGCTGGCGGACGATCCGACCCGGCCACGCTTCATCGTCACCGAGGCGGGGGTCGGCTACCGCCTGCTGGGCGCCGATTCCTGAGTTTGCGGCCTTTCGCTACTGGTCCTGCTCGTAGCGGTCCAGGGTATCGCTGGCAATCTCACGGCCCAGGGCGATCAGCTCCGGCGCCTTGTAGAACTCGAAGAAGCGGCAGACGCGCTTGGGCACGTTGATCAGGATATCCGGCGGGTAACCGGCGATCTTGTACTGCGCCAGGGAGGTCTGCATGACCTCGAAGCTCTGGTTGACCAGGTCCAGCAATGACGCCGGGCCGACGTTGTCGATGATGAAGGAGCCGCTGGCGGATTTCGGCGCGCCGTCGGTTTGCGGCGCGGCGGCCGGTTGCTGGGCTTCCGGTTCGGCGCCCTCGACCCATGGATTGATCTCCGCGGCTTCGCTCTTGAAGGCTTCCTGCTCGAGCAGTAGCAGTTGTTCGGCCTGCTTGCGGCGAAACGGCAGGTGTGAGCCCAGGGAGTTGATCAGGCTGTCAAAGCGGCTCTTGAACGCGGGTGGGCGCTGGATTACCGGTAACTGGTAGTGGCGCTGGTTGGTGGAGTTGAGGTTCACCGCAATGATCAGGTCGCAGTGGCTGGAAACCACCGGAACGATGGGCAGCGGGTTGAGCAGGCCGCCGTCCACCAGCATGCGGTTGCCCTGCATGACCGGGGTGAACAGGCTGGGGATCGCGGCGGAAGCACGCATGGCCTGATGCAGGCAGCCTTCCTGGAACCAGATTTCCTGCTGGTTGGTCAGGTCGGTGGCGACGGCGGTATAGGGGATGCGCAGGTCTTCGATGTTCACTTCGCCGACGATCTTGCGGATCTGGCCGAAGACTTTCTCGCCGCGAATCGCCCCCAGCCGAAAGCTCACGTCCACCAGGCGCAGCACGTCGAGGTAGTCCAGGCTTTCGATCCATTCCCGGTACTCGGCGAGCTTACCTGCGGCGTAGATACCGCCGACCACCGCGCCCATCGAGCAGCCGGCAATGCAGGCGATGTCATAACCGCGTTTTTCGATTTCCTCGATGACGCCGATATGGGCGTAACCGCGAGCGCCCCCCGACCCAAGGACCAATGCGACACGTTTGCTCATGATTCGTCCCTTCGACAAACAGGCTGCAACAATGCACCCATAGCGCCTCGTGGTTCAATTGCTGATGCGCTGCGGGGCCTGTGAGTTTTTTTCTAGGGCCGCCGGGGCCGCGAGGCTATGCTCCTGCAGCTATGTTTTCCAAGGGGTGGGACTGGCACTTTTTCCTGCGGCCATCGTCTTAACCTGTACGACTGTTTTCCCTATCTTGAGGTGTCATCGATGAAAGCCTGGATCTGCCTGCCCCTGATTGCGTTGGTATTGACCGGTTGTGCAGGCAAGACTGCCTACCGTGACAGTTGCGGCACGCAGCTGGACGCTGCCTGGCACGAGCTGGATCTGGCCAAGGCCGAAGGTTTCGCTGGCACCGTGAGCTACTCCAAGGCGTTGTCGCTGCTGACCGGCGCCAAGACCCAGCAGCAGTTCGAAGCCTTCGAAGGCTGCACCAACAAGGCCGAGAAGGCGCGTTTCTACATTCGTGAATCCCGGGCCGGGCGCTGAGCCGCGACAGCCGCTAAGCTGGTCCGACAATCATCACCGCGAACCTGAATGATCTGGCGCAATGCCTGTCGCCGGTTCGCGGTGCCATTCTTGGAACTGGATAAGCCGAAGTCAGGCTTTTGACTCGCGTTGGGGAAGCCTTGATGTCTGCCTTGGTTGATCGTTTGGTGGCTCAGGTTCTGGGCCTGGAAGTGAGTTTGCTGGCTTGTCAGGCCCGCTTGTCGGCCGCCACGGATGCCGAGGCCTTGCATGATCTGCGCATCAGCGTGCGACGCTTGCGCAGCCTGTTGCGACCGTTGCGTGGCCTGCCCGGAGTGGAGCAACTGGAAGCCGCGGCCAGCGAAGTGGGGCGGGTGACCACGCCGATTCGTGATCGTGAAGTATTGGCGGCCTATCTGCATCAGCATGGCCAGCATGCTGCTGCCGACCGTCGTACCTCACAGCTGTTGCATGAGTACTCGGCAGTGGCCGCGGGGGCGGAATTGGCGCAGTTGTTTCTGGTGCTGGATGCCTTCCCCAGGTTCCTCCGGGCCTCTGAGCGCCAAGGTTTGCTGCGGGGCCTGCGCGGCAGTATCGAAAAACGCCTGGCCAAGCAGTGGAAAGCCTTGGGCCAGGCGCTGCTGGACCCTGCCCACGACCGTCATCGCCTGCGTCTGCTGATCAAGCGGGTGCGTTACGCCGCCGATGCCTATCCCGAGTTGGATCGCTTGCCCTCCCAGGCGATGAAGCGCCTCAAGGCGGCTCAGAGCGCCCTGGGCGATTGGCATGATTGCTGGCAATGGCTGGCCCAGGCCGAGCAGCAACTGGATTTACTGCCCTGTGTGGCGGTCTGGCGCAGAACCATGCTCAAGGCCGAGGCCCGCTCCGATCAGGTGCTGGAGCAACTGCATCGCGATTGCTTCAAGCGGTGAAGGCCAAAGGGCGGCTTATCTGTCCGCTGCTTTGGCCGGAATAATGGCTGTGTGGCTCTGCGACGCTGGTTAAGATCCCTCAGTCTATTTTTTGTCCCCCGAGGTTTTCATGCGTTTCTACGATTTGCTCGAAGCCGTTCGCGGCCAGCCCCAGGCGCTGACCATTCCGGCGGAATGGGCCCAGGGGCGCGCCAGTTTCGGTGGCCTGGTGGTTGCTCTGCAGTATGAAGCGATGCGGGCCAAGGTTGCGGCGGACCGCCCCGTGCGGTCGCTGGCGGTCACCTTTGTCGGCCCGGTGGCGCCAGATGTGCCGGTCAGTTTCGAGGTGGATGTGCTGCGCGAAGGCAAGGCCGTCAGCCAGGTACTGGGGCGGGTCATGCAGGAGGGGCAGGTGGTGACTCTGGTGCAGGGCAGTTTTGGCGCTTCCCGTGAATCGTCCGTCAGTGTGGCCGCCGAACCAGCGCCCGAAATGAAACACTGGGATGACTGCCAGGAGCTGCCTTATATCCAGGGCGTGACGCCGGAGTTCATGCGTCATCTGGCAATGCGCTGGAGCATCGGTGGCCTGCCATTCACTGGCAATCGCTCCCGCGATATGGGCGGTTGGGTGCGCTTGCGTGGGGATGTGAAGGAAGAACCGGTCACCGAGGCGCATATCCTGGCGCTGGTGGATGCCTGGCCGCCGGCGCTGTTGCCGCACCTGACGAAGCCCGCTGCGGGCAGCACCCTGACCTGGACCATCGAGTTCGTCCAGCCGTTGCTGGAACTGAGCACTCTGGACTGGTGCAAGTACCGGGTGGAAATCGAACACGCGCGTGACGGCTACGGGCATGCGGCAGCGGCCTTGTGGAATGCTGAGGGCCAGTTGATCGCCCTGAGCCGCCAGACGGTGACCATCTTCGCCTGAGCCGTCAGTGCCGGTGGCGCTGCAACCAGGCACGCCACCAGGCACCGCTCAGGACAAAGCGCGGAAAGGTCACGAACTGTTCCACCAGCAGCCGTTGCACGGCATCCTTGCGATCACTGAAGGGCTCGGCGGCCTGGGCCTCCAGGCTGTGTCCGTGGCGCTGCAGGCCCAGGGCTGCGAGGATGCCGACCACGCCGATGGCCAGGCTCAGGAAGCTCAAGGAAAACACGCCTGAAACAATCAGCAGAAAACCGATGATGAACAGCGGTACGGCAATCAGGTGCAATACCAGATTGGCAGGGTGCTGGTGATTCTGCGGGTAGACGCGCCATTGCCAGGCGGGAAGGTTGGGGTGACGTTTGCCCATGATGATCATCCTTAGTTCTTGAAAACTCATGAACCAAGGATAGGGGCCAGTTGGGATGGCGGCGAATCAAGGCTGGCTATCGGTCCGATAGCCAGTAGAGGGGGGTAGAGGCACTCGGATCAGAGTTTCAGCTGGCCTATGGCTTTGCTCAACTCACCAGCCAGGGTCGCCAGTTCACTGCTGGTGGTGGCCGAGGCAACGGTCTGTTGCACGGTGTTCTCGGTGACATCGCGAATGCTCACCACCGCCCGGTTCATTTCTTCCGCTACCTGGCTCTGCTGTTCCGCTGCAACAGCGATCTGCGTGTTGCTTTCGCGCATCTGGGCTACGGCGCCGGTTATTTCCGCCAGTGCCGCGCCGGCTTCCTGGGCCTGTTGCACGCAGTCATCGGCCTTGAACGAGCTTTCCTGCATGAAATCCACGGCATCCCGGGTGCCGGCCTGCAGGGCCGAGACCATGCTGGTGATCTCGTCGGTGGAGGTCTGTACACGCTTGGCCAGGTTGCGCACTTCATCTGCTACCACGGCAAAACCGCGGCCCATTTCCCCTGCTCGAGCGGCTTCGATGGCGGCATTGAGTGCCAGCAGGTTGGTCTGCTCGGCGATGCTGTGGATGACGTTGACCACGCCATTGATCTTCTGGCTGTCCTCGGCGAGCTTCTGAATCATCTCGGCGGTCTGCTGCACGCCATTGGAAAGCCCGGCGATGGATTTCTGCACCCGGCCCACCACTTCATGGCCGGTACCGGCCAGGGTGTCGGCGGTCTGCGACAGGTCCCGGGTGGCACCGGCATGTTGGGCGATGTGATAGACGGTAGCGGACATCTCGTTGATGGCCGTGGCGGCCTGATCGGTTTCGCTCTGCTGGCCGAGCATGCCGTGGCGTACATCGTTCATGCTCGAGGCCAGGCGTGCGGCGCCCTGGTCCAGCTGTCGGGCGGTATTGGCCACGGTATTGACTACCCGCTGGTATCCGGCCTGCATGGCATTGAACGCGCTGGCCATCTGACCCACCTCGTCCTTGCAGGACAGCGGCACGCGAGCAGACAGGTCGCCGGTCTTCTCCACGTGCAGCATGACGTCCTTGAGGGTGTTGAGTTGGCTGAGGAGAAAACGGATCAGCAACTGCGAGGCGCAGAGCATGGCGAACATCAGGATGAACACTGCGACGGCGTAATTGGTGAAACGATCGCTGAAGACCTGGGCCAGGCTCGGGGCGTAGGCCAGTACGGCGACCTGCTGGCCGTCGGCACGCTGGATCACGTCAGCGCCCAGTAGCGGGTTTTCACCGAACAGCGGCATCGGGTTGAGCTCAACCCAGCCGTTGGCGCCGTTGAGTTCGCTGAGAGTCTGCTCGTTGAGGCTGGGTGTCTGCCCCCGGGAGAAATACAGCAGGTGTTCGGCGCTGGGCAGCGCCTGTCCTTCGGGCCAGGCGCCGAGCAGCCTCGCCTCGGCCTGGGCGGCAGCCTGGGCTGTCTGGCTGCGAGCCTGTTGCTCCAGTTGTACGGCGTACAGCACCAATAACAAGGTGGTGACGAAGGCGACTGCATTGACCGCCCAGAATTTGTACTTCAGCGAGATATTGCTAAGCCAGGCACCCATGGAAGGTCTTCTCTGATTGAGCGAAACAGTATTGGCAAGGTGCCATTATTGTGCCGCCATGATCTCGGAAAAATCTTGATGTGGGTCAAGCAATCTCTGGCAAGCGAAAAAACGCCCGAGAGCAGGCGGTACTGTGGCTTGCAAGGTCTTCCAGGGTTTCACCGCGGTGCAATGCAACTTCTCGTAAAACCTCGGTCAGATAGGCTGGCTCGTTACGACCATTTTTCGGCTTTGGCCGCAAGCTGCGGGGTAGCAGGTAGGGGGCATCGCTTTCCAGCATCAGGCGCCCGCGGGGGATGTCGCGTACCAGCGGGTGCAGGTGGGTGCCGCGGCGTTCGTCGCAGATCCAGCCTGTGATGCCGATGTGCAGGTCCAGGTCGAGGTAGCTGAACAGGGCCTTTTGTTCACCGGTAAAGCAGTGGACTACAGCAGCCGGCAAGCGATCACGGAAATCCCGCAGGATGTCCAGCAAGCGCAGGTTGGCGTCACGTTCGTGGAGAAACACTGGCAACTGCAACTCGACAGCCAGGGCCAGGTGTTCTTCCAGGACTTTTTCCTGTTGCGGGCGGGGAGAGAAGTCCCGGTTGAAGTCCAGGCCGCATTCGCCCACGGCGCGTACCCGCGGCTCTCCAAGTAGAGCGCGCAAGCGTCGCGGGCTGTCGGCATTCCAGTCGCTGGCGCTGTGGGGATGCAGCCCGGCGGTGGCAAACAGTCTCTGCCCGTCGGCGTCCAGTTTCTGGCACAACTCCAGGGCCTGTTCACTGCCTTCGACGCTGGTTCCGGTGAGGACCAACTGGCACACCCCAGCCTCATAAGCACGATTGAGAACGGCTTGGTGTTTTTCGGCAAAACTGGGATTGGTCAGGTTGACGCCGATATCGATGAGTTGCATGGTGCTATCTCCGCCTGCGGCCGGAAAGCATATCAGAGCTGTAGATTTATAAGAAAAACCAAGAACTACAACGAGTTATAGCTGTCTTTTGCTGCCGGACCAGAGCAACGGCCACGTTCTTCAGCGCCATTGCACGGGTCTTTCGCAGCTTGCCAGCGCTCAAGGCGCTCTGTTTCTGGCAATCAATTCTTCAAAAAGCGACGAAGGGTTGAACAGTATTCTTTGCGGAGAACGGATGACCCGATCCTCGATATTGCTCGCGCTGTGCCTGTCATTGCTGCTGCCCTTGCCGGCGCTGGCGCGCTTGCCCGGGCCACTGGAAGCACACGCCACGGGAAAAGTGCGCGACCTGGCGGAAATCCGCAGCAGCCGGGTACTCCGGGTGCTGGTCAATCAGAGCCGCAATAGCTCCGGAGAAGTCCAGGGCCAGGCCATAGGTGTCGAGTACCACCGCCTGCGCTCGTTCGAGCAGTACCTCAATGGCCATGCTCGCGACGGCCAGGAAATCAGCCTGAAGATCATTCCCAAAGCCAAGGATCAATTGCTGGGTGCATTGCAGCGGGGCGAGGGCGACCTGGTGGCGCCTGGTGAGCTGCTGGAAGCCCAGCCCGGAAATGCGGTCAGCTCCAGCGACCCGATCGTCAGTAATGTTCCCCTGCTGCTGGTCGGGATCAAGGGTGAGCGCCGTTATACACGGATCGAACAGCTGTCTGGCAAGACCCTGACCCTGACTACCGGTAGTGCGGCGGGGGACGCGGTCAGCCAGATCAATCAGAAGCTGGCGCTGCACAAGCTGGCGCCGATCAAGGTGGAGTGGGTCGACCCCAGCCTGGCGGTGGAGGATGTGCTGGAAATGGTCCAGGGCGGCATTTTCCACCTGACGGTTGTCGAGCAGCCGATTGCCGAACGCTGGAGCAAGATCCTGCCCAAATTGCGTTTGGACAGGCAGTTGAAGATCAGTGAGCCGGGTGAAGAACACTGGTTTGTCCGGCGCGATGCGTCGATGCTGCGGGCGAGTATCGACCGCTTCCTCAAGACCTATAAGGCGCCGGCGGATCAGGATGTGGCGTTCCTGCGTATCTACCGACGCCAGTATCAGGTGCACTATCCCCTGGCCCGGGCCGACCGTCAGCGTCTGGAAAAACTGCGTCCGGTTTTGCAGAAGCATGCCGGCGAACAGGGCATGGACTGGCTGAACCTGGCGGCGCTGGCGTTCAAGGAGTCAGCGTTGCAACCCCCTTCCAGAAGCGGCAGCGGCCCTACCGGGCTGATGCAGATCACGCCTTCGGCAGCGCAGCGGGTCGGGGTCAACAATATTCAGTCCGTAGATAGCAATGTGCAGGCAGGGGCCAAGTACCTGGCGATGATTCGCCGTAAATTTTTTGCCAGCCCCAAACTCAATGAGCGCGAGCGCATGGCATTTGTGCTGGCGGCCTACAACATGGGGCCGGAGCGGGTGCAGGGTATGCGCAGTGAAGCCCGGCGGCGGGGGCTCAACCCCAACCAGTGGTTCTTCCAGGTGGAGCGCATCGCCATGGAGCAAGTGGGCATGGGGGCCGTCAGCTATGTTAATAGCGTCAACAAATACTATCTGGCCTTTGATCGTGAACGAGACTCCCTGGAGCCTCCGGAGCGAAAAGTTGCGTCACGTAAATAATCTAAGAAATCGATTATTAGCTTGGGTAATTTCCGCTTTTAACATGATTAAAACTGATTAGTATGGCGACCAACTTTCCTACCTTCACACAGGACTACACAGCATGAGCACACTGACCAACAAGCTACTGGGCACTCGCGCGGGCTACGGCTTGACCGTACTGCGGATCTTCGTCGGCATCATCTTCGTGGCTCACGGCTCGCAGAAACTCTTTGGCTGGTTTGGTGGTGGCGGTCTGGCGGGAACGGCGCAGTGGATGGAGAGTATCGGCCTGGCTCCCGGCTATTTGATGGCGTTGTTATCGGGGGGCACCGAATTCTTTGCCGGTCTGGCACTGATCATTGGCCTGCTGGCGCGTCCCGCTGCATTGGGCCTGTCGTTTACCTTGCTGGTGGCGATTTTCTCGGTGCATATCAGCCATGGCCTGTTCATGGCCAACAACGGTTATGAGTTCGCTCTTGCACTGCTTGGCGGCACTGTCGCAGTTCTGATTGAGGGGGCCGGCAAGCTGTCTCTGGATGCGGCAATCGCCAAGTAAGTCGATGCGCGGGCGGTGTTCCAGAGGCTCTGGATCAGCCGTCGGCAAAGTTATCCCAGGCCTGCGAATGCAGGCCTTTTTCGTTGCTGACAAATCTTGACACTGACCTGTCGGCTTCTCTAGGATGCTGCTCATGCGCCGATTTAAACAGCTACTTGCGGGGCGCCAGGTGAGTCGAAAGATCACTGATAGAAGCTATAGTCAGGCTTCGAAATACCGCTAAAGCGCTGGTTCGGTGTTGCCTCTCACCTGCCCGGCAGAAATCTGAGGCAGAGACACAATACGATGAATGCACCACGCCCCCTTGTACGTCTTGCGCCGATCACGGCGAGTCTTTCCCAGCGCAATCCGAAAATCCTCCTGGGTGGCAAGCACCAGCCCACACTATTGCGTTATCTCGACGGTTGGCCACGACGTTCCCCGGGCCCAGCGGCGTTTCTGATTCAATTTGTCGAAGAAGGTGAGTCCCTGGCACGCTTTGCCAGCGACAGCTTCGATCTGGCGGTCATTCCGGCACCCAGTGCTGCGGATGCTGCTGAAGTCATCAAGCAACTGACCCGCGTCGCTCGCCAGGGGTTGATCATCCGCCGCCAGTTCAGCAGTTGACCCGCCGGTAGTGCATCACGGCTGCTGAACTGCGCCTTGTACAGATCGGAATTCCATTGAACAGAAACCGACTGGAACGTCTTCAGTCGTGGCGGCTGTCCGTCATTTGATGGCGATTAATGGCTTGATGATCAAACTACGGCATTGCGTTTGGCCAATTCGGCCAAGGCCACCAGGTTGGAAACATTGAAACGCTTGAGTAACCGCACTTTGTAGGTGCTGACGGTCTTGTGACTGATCAACAGCGCATCGGCAATCTGCTGGTTGTTCAGACCGGTAGCCAGCAGTTTCAGCACTGTTATTTCGCGGTCGGTCAGGCGGGAAATCAACACACTCTCCTGGTTGGCGGCGTTGGTGTTCTGCTGCAGGATATTAATGGTGTCTTCCGGAAAGTAGCTGTACCCGGAAAGGATGGCCTTTACCGCATTGGCCAATTCGTGAAGGTTCTCGGTCTTGCACAGAAAGCCAGCGGCTCCGGCTTGCAGGCAGCGCAGGGCGAAGTTTTTCGAATCACTTGAGGTCAGTACCAGGGTCTTGACGTGCAGCCCGGCGGACTTGATGTGCGCGATGACCGAGAAACCATCCAGGTTGGGGATGCCCAGGTCGAGGATCAGCAGGTCCGGCAGGTGCTTGCGCACCAGTTGCACTGCATCGGCACCGTTGTCGGCTTCGGCGACGATATTGTGATGATGAGGATCCAGCACCGACCTGATGGCCAGTCTGATCAGTGGATGGTCATCGACGATAATGATGTTGCCCATGTGGTACTTTCCCTTTGTTTTTGAGGTGTTGGTAGTTATTGGCTAGCTCTGTGGGGAATGGGTATCAAGCAGTGTGGCGTGCCGATTGCCGACGCTCTTGTCGAACCTATGCCCTGGGCCGTACGGCTCGGCTGTTTGGCCCTATGATTGGCTGACCTCTCTGAAATCTAAATCGGACAAATCTGATAGTGATGTCCATAGATCGGTGGCAGATGCCGCTCATGACGTGCCGGCTTTGTCGGCTCATACAACTAATGCGCAGCATGCATAAGGCTGGAGGCTGATTAGCCAATTGAGTACCAAGCTCATCACACAGGATGGTTACGACGCTCTGAAACAAGAGCTGGACTATTTATGGCGGGAGAAGCGCCCGGATATCACGCAGAAGGTCACCTGGGCGGCCTCGCTGGGCGATCGCAGCGAGAATGCGGACTATCAGTACAACAAGAAGCTTCTGCGGGAAATCGATCGTCGGGTGCGCTACATACGCAAGCGCCTGGAAGACATGAAGGTGGTTTCCTACGCGCCGGAACAGGAGGGACGGGTGTTCTTTGGTGCTTGGGTCGAAGTCGAAAACGAGGCGGCCGAGATCAAGCGCTTTCGTATCGTCGGTTACGACGAGATCTACCTGCGCAAGGACTACATCTCCATCGATTCGCCCATGGCCAGGGCGTTACTGAAGAAGGAAGTGGGTGACGAGGCCGTTGTCCACACCCCGGCAGGTGAAACCTGCTGGTGGATCAACCAGATCGATTATGTGAAATAGGCTCGCCGACCTGGGCAGGCGAGCCTTGGGCTTTCAACCTTCGCGCAATACATTCAGCGGGCTGGCGTTCAATGCTCGACGGGTACCGAAAACTCCCGTCCCGCCTACTAGCAGCGCCCCCACCAGAGGCAACAGTAACAGCCATGGATGCGGGTGCCAGGGCAGATCGAAAGCGAACCGGTAGAGCACCAGGCTGACCAGTTCGCACCCCAGTGCCGCCAGCAGGCCGCTGACTGCGCCCAGCAGGCCGAACTCGATCCGCCTGGCTTTCACCAGCAGTTGCCGCTCGGCCCCGAGGGCACGCAGCAGCGCCCCCTGGCGAATGCGTTCGTCCAGGGTGGCCTGGAGCCCGGAAAACAGCACTGCCATTCCTGCCGCCAGGACAAACAGCAACACATACTCCACCGCCAGGGTGACCTGGGCCAGGATGCTGCGCAGTTGTTCCAGCAGGGCTTCGACCTGAAGGATGGTCACTGCCGGGAAGGCCCGGGACAGCTCGACAATCTGCTGATCGTGCCCAGGGCTCAGGTAGAAGCTGGTCAAGTAGGTGGCGGGCAGATCCTTCAAGGTGCCCGGTTGGAAGATCATGAAGAAGTTTGGCTGGAAGTTGTCCCAGTTGATGCTGCGCAGGCTGGTGACCCGGGCCTCCCGGTTGGCGCCGGCGACCGTGAAGGTCAGGTGATCACCCAGCTTAAGCTTCAGGCTCTGCGCCACCTTGGCCTCGACCGAGACGCCGGGCAACCCGTCATCTGGCTGGGCTGACCACCAACTGCCCTCGATAATGCTGTTGCCGCTGGGCAGATCGGCGGCCCAGGTCAGGCTCAGATCGCGTTGTATGGCCCGATCACCGCTGGAATCTTTGCTGACGATCTCCCTTACCGGCTCGCCATTGATGCTCACCAGGCGCCCCGGAACCACGGGGTACAAGGGCGCCGAAGGGGCGGAGAGCTGCACCAGGCGCTCGCTGAAGGCCTGTTTTTCCGCCGGCAGAATGTTCAGTGCGAAGTAGTTGGGGGCATTTTTCGGCAATTGGTTTTGCCAGGTGTCCAGCAGTTCGCCCCGCAGCAGGGCAATCAGCGCCATGGACAACAGAATCAGGCCGAAAGCCAGGGATTGCCCGGCCGCAGCCAGGGGGTGACGCAACAACTGGCCCAGGCCCAGGCGCCAGGGCAGGGCGGCGCGGGCCAGCAGGCGCCGCAGGCTTTGCAACAGCAGCAGCAACAAGCCACCCAATACCAGTGCCGCCAGCAGGCCACCGCCCAGCAGGGCGAAGGTGAGCACCAGGTCCAGGCTCAAGCGCCACATGATCAGGCCCAGGGCCAACAGAGCGGCGCCGTAGATCATCCAGGTGCTGGAGGGGATTGGCAGCAGGTCGCGCCGCAGTACGCGCAGCGGCGGCACCCGTCCCAGCGCAGCCAGGGGCGGTAAGGCGAATCCGGCCAGGGCCACCAGCCCGGTACCGATGCCGGCGATGGCGGGTAGCAATCCTCCGGGTGGTACGTCGTTGGGCAGCAGGTCATGTAGCAGGTAAAACAGGCCGAGCTGGGCCAGCCATCCCAGCAACGCCCCACTGAGGCTGGCCAGCAGACCCAGAACGCCCAGCTGTACGCTGAACAGCAGCATGGTTTCCCGGCGTGAGAGGCCCAGGCAGCGAAGCAGGGCGCTGGCATCAAAGCGTCGCGCGGCGAAGCGATTGGCTGACAAGGCTACTGCAACCCCTGACAGCAGCACCGCTACCAGGCTGGCCATGTTCAGATAACGTTCGGCCTTGCCCAGGGCTCCACCGATCTGCTGGTTGCCATCGCGGGCATCCTGCAGCCGCTGGTTGGCGGCCAGCGCCGGCTTGATCTGTTGACGATAGACCTCAAGCGCCGGAGCCGGTCCGCGCCACAGTTCCTTGAAGCTGACCCGGCTGCCAGGCTGGACCACGCCGGTGGCTTGCAGATCTTGCAGGTTGATCAGGACCCGGGGCGTCAGGCTGTAGAAGTTGCCGGCCCGGTCAGGCTCGTAGGTCAGCACCCTGGCCAGGCGCAAGGTTTTCATGCCGACGTCGATGCTGTCGCCGATTTTGAGGTCCAGCGCAGTCAGCAAGCGCGGTTCGACCCAGGCGTCTCCGGGCGCGGGACCGCCGCCGGGCTCCTCGACCCCATAGGGGGCTGCGGCACTCTTGAGCTGCCCCCTCAGGGGGTAGGCTTCGTCGACGGCCTTGATGCTGGAGAGCTGGATCGCATTGTCGGTGGCAATGACGCTGGAGAACTCGACTATCCGCGCATGATCCAGCCCCAGTTTCAGGCCGCTGTCGAGCTGTTCCGGGCGTGCTGTGGAGCTGCCTTCCAGCAGCAGATCGGCGCCGAGGAACTCGGTGGCGCGTAACAGCATGGCGCCGTTCAAGCGTGCACCGAAGTAGCCGATGGCCGTGCTGGCCGCAACCGCTACCAGCAAGGCGAAGAACAGTACCCGCAACTCTCCGGCACGGGCATCGCGCAACAGTTGGCGGACAGCGAGGCTGAACAGGCGCGGCAGCGGCAGACGTGCCATCAGGGCTCCAGAGGGGCGACCAGCAGGCCCGCTTCAAGACGGATCAGGCGCCGGCAACGATGGGCCAGGCGTTCATCATGGGTCACCAGCACCAGGGTGGTGCCGCTTTCCTTGTTGAGTTCGAACAGCAGGTCACTGATGCGTTCACCGGTATGGCTGTCGAGGTTGCCGGTGGGTTCATCGGCAAACAGCACATCGGGTTCGGCAGCGAAGGCCCGGGCAATGGCAACCCGCTGTTGTTCACCACCGGAAAGCTGGCGTGGCGAGTGGCTAAGGCGCTGGCCAAGGCCAACCCGCTGCAGCAGTTCGGTGGCCCGCTCGCGGGCATCGCGACGGCCGTCCAGCTCCAGGGGCAGCATGACGTTTTCCAGGGCATTGAGGCTGTCGAGCAATTGGAAGGACTGAAAGACAAACCCTACATGCTCGGCCCGGATACGGGCCCGCTGATCCTCGTCCAGCTGGCTCAGGGCCTGGCCGGCGAGGGTGACTTCGCCGCTGCTGGGCAGGTCGAGCCCCGCCAGCAAGCCCAGCAGGGTCGATTTGCCGGAGCCGGAGGCGCCGACGATGGCCAGGCTGTCGCCCTGGTTCAGCTCGAGGCTGAGTTCATGCAGGATGGTCAGTTCACCTTCCGCGCTGGGAACCACTTTGCTAAGGTTCCGCGCAGTGAGAATGCTTGCGCCCATGGAGAATCCGATGCGTGTATGGTTTTTGAGTGCCGGCCTGGCCTTGATGTGCATGGCCCAGAACGCAGCGGCGGGTACGGTCCTGATCGTTGGCGATAGTATCAGTGCGGCTTTCGGCCTGGATACCCGTCAGGGCTGGGTAGCCCTGCTGGAAAAGAGGCTCAAGGACCAGGGTTTTAACGACAGGGTAGTCAATGCCTCGGTCAGTGGTGACACCAGTGCCGGGGGCCAGGCGCGGCTGCCGGCGCTGCTTGCAGAGCATAAGCCTGAAGTGGTGATTCTCGAGTTGGGGGGTAACGATGGCTTGCGCGGCCAGCCGCCCCGGCAATTGCAACAAAATCTTGCTTCGATGATCGACAGCTCCCAGGCCCAGGGTGCCAAGGTGCTGCTTTTAGGCATGCAATTGCCGCCCAACTATGGCGTGCGCTATACCCAGGCCTTTTCCCAGGTCTACAGCCAGTTGGCCAGCGAGAAAAAGGTGGCCTTGGTGCCGTTTTTTCTTGACGGGGTCGGGGGGCATCCCGAACTGATGCAGGCAGACGGTCTGCACCCTGCGGCAGCGGCCCAGGGCAAGTTGCTGGAAAATGTCTGGCCGACGCTAAAACCGCTGCTTTGACGCTTTTCTAGTGACAGTGTTTCGGCTAATGTGGCGCCCCCGATTTGGAGCCCCCGATGCCGCGTCCCGCCTGGTCCCTGTTTGCCTATCAACTGATCGAGCCTGATGAGCAGCTTGACCTGTTCGCCTGCCAGGAAGTTCGGGTGCATCTGGTGACGCGTCAACTGGAGTTGGGCGGCTCTGCCGACCGCACCTTGTGCGGCACTTTGTTGCCCGCGCAACCGCGCTGGTCGAGCGTGGATCGGACGATTTTCCAGGACCAGCGACTCTGCCCGTTGTGCCGGGCGATTCTGGAGTCGCAAAAACGTGGCACTCCGCCAATCTGGCCTGAGCTGCGTTTCGAGTTGTAGGCGGTCGCCAGCAGGCCGTTTCGACAGGGAATTCATGTGTCTGCGCTTGTCTCCCCGGCCTGGCTGCCGAAGCCGGAGGGCGGGGTGTACAATCGTGTTTCTTTCATTCGTTGTTCATGCGAAGGATTATCCGGATGTTGCCCCGCCTCCCTGTCGTCACCCGCTGCCTGACACTCGCCGCCTTGTGTGTGGCCGGTCCTGTTGCCGCATTGGAATTGCCTCTACCGCCGCCGGGTGAAGACATCGTCGGCCAGGTACAGGTGATCAAGGCCAAGTACGAGGATACCTTCGCCGACCTGGGTACGACCTACGACCTGGGTTACCTGGAAATGGTCGCGGCCAACCCGGGGGTCGATCCCTGGCTGCCGGGGGCGGGCACCGAGGTGATCCTGCCTACGCGTTTCATTCTGCCGCCCGGGCCGCGCGAAGGCATCGTGATCAACCTGGCCGAATATCGACTGTACTACTACCCCAAGGGTCGGAACGTGGTCTACACCTTCCCGCTGGGTATTGGTCGTGAAGGCTGGGGGTCACCGATCGCGCACACCAGCATTACCGCGAAAACCCCGAATCCGACCTGGACGCCCCCGGCGTCGATCAAGGCCGAGCATGCCGCCGACGGTGACCCCTTGCCGAACGTGGTACCTGCCGGGCCGGACAACCCCTTGGGGCCATTCAAGTTCACCCTTGGCACACCGGGTTACCTGATTCACGGTTCGAACAAGAAGTTCGGTATCGGCATGCGCACCAGCCACGGTTGTTTCCGCATGCTCAACAACAACGTGCTGGAAATGGCCGGCATGGTGCCAGTGGGAACTTCGGTGCGCATCATCAACGATCCGTACAAGTTCGGTATCAGCGGCGGGAAAGTCTACCTGGAAGCTCATACGCCGTTGGATGACAAAGGCAATCCTTCGGTGGTCGACAAGCACACCGCAGTGATCAATGCCTTGCTCAAGCGTGAGGACCTGGCTAACAACCTGCGCATGAACTGGGATGTGGTGCGGGATGTAGTGGCAGCCGAAGATGGCTTGCCGGTGGAGATCGCCGTGCCGACGACAGCGCCTGTGACAACAATGTCCAACGCGACCTACGATTTGCAGCAGTAAGCGCTTAAGTGCAACCCGCCGATACCTGCTGGTAGCGGCGGGTTTTTTATTGCCGGTGAAGAACTCTGGGCAATAAAAAAGCCGATCCAAAAAATGGATCGGCTCGATAACAATCCCGAGGGACTATTACTTGCGGCTAGCTTTTTCCAGCATACGCAGAGCGCGCTCGTTAGCTTCGTCAGCAGTCTGTTGTGCTTTTTGAGCAGCAGCCAGAGCTTCATCAGCTTTACGATAGGCTTCGTCTGCACGAGCCTGAGCACGAGCTGCTGCGTCTTCAGTAGCAGTCAGACGAGCTTCGGTTTCTTTGGATACGCTGCTGCAACCGGTAGCCAGAACTGCGGCCAGAGCCAGAGCAGAGAATTTCAGAACGTTGTTCATCGTGTTCCCCTTCAAGGACTTTCTATTAGTAGCTATCACCTCAGAGTGAGGAAATAGCCGGCGTACATACTACCCATTACTTGTAGTAAGTAAACTGACGTAGCGCAAGAAGCAAAAAAAATTCTAGGCGCTGTTTCTTTTTCGAGCAACTTTTTAGCGGGTTGTATAAAAAATATTCAGCGGCGAAGCTCCGGGGCCGAATGCTGCTTGTTTGCCAGCATCGTTATCGGAGTTTCCGGGCGCTGTTTCAGAGCCTAGGCTAAAGTCGGTCTATATTGTGTCGACTGCACTTTTCTTCAGAATTTGTTCAGCCCTGAACCTATGTTTAAGCATCTTGTGGGTGACTTTAAGAGGCGTCGCTCGTCTTATGTTTCAGCATCCGGCGATGTACCGTCGCAAGACGTTTAGGTATCGATCCCGACTAAGGTTCGTACTCAGCCTCAACAAGGTTTTGCGCCGATCTGTGACGAGTGTGGCTTGAGCATTTGTGCCAATGGCGCCTATATTTTGTAACGTGCTGATGGCGCAAGAGCGAGAGCTTCTACGGGCGGCCGACAGGCACGAGGTGGCGTAAGTTGTTCCTTCGCCGGAAAAACATCGGTAAGGTAGGGGTCAGCATTCCAGACCCGCAAGGAGTAGTGATGAGCGAGGCGTTGTCCATCCACCATGACCAGGCTGGTCATCAGTTCGAGACCAATGTGGACGGTCATCGTGCCTACCTGACCTATATGGACCTGGGTAAGCAGACCCTGGATATCTATCGCACTTTCGTGCCCAACGCACTACGTGGGCGCGGTATTGCCGCGGCGCTGACCGAGCAGGCGCTGGAGTACGCCGAACGCATGGGCTACACAGTGATTCCGTCCTGCTCGTACGTAGAGCGCTATATGGAGCGTCATCAGCGTCACGCAGCAAAGCTCTGACCGGGGCGACCATGAAAAACGCCGGGCTTGGCCCGGCGTTTTTGTGTCTGCAGGAAAGGATCAGCTGCGATCGCGTTTCGGCAAGACGTCCTTGAGCTTGGCGTGCATGCCGCGCAGGGTCTTCTCGGTACTTTCCCAGTCGATGCAGGCATCGGTGATCGATACGCCGTACTGCAGTTCCGACAGGTTCTTCGGAATCGCCTGGCAACCCCAGTTCAAGTGACTTTCCACCATCAGGCCGATGATCGACTGGTTGCCCTCGAGGATCTGGTTAGCCACGTTTTCCATGACCAGCGGCTGCAGTGCCGGGTCCTTGTTGGAGTTGGCGTGGCTGCAGTCGATCATGATGTTCGGCTTGATCTTGGCCTTGCTCAGGGCCTGCTCGCAGACGGCGACGCTGACCGAGTCATAGTTGGGCTTGCCGTTGCCGCCGCGCAGTACCACGTGGCCGTAGGCGTTGCCTTTGGTGGTGACGATCGACACGCCGCCCTGGGGGTTGATCCCCAGGAAACGGTGAGGGCTGGAAACCGACTGCAAGGCGTTGATTGCCACAGTCAGGCCACCGTCGGTGCCGTTCTTGAAGCCCACGGCCGAGGACAGGCCCGAAGCCATTTCGCGGTGAGTCTGGGATTCGGTGGTACGTGCACCAATGGCCGACCAGCTGATCAGGTCCTGCAAGTATTGCGGGGAGATCGGGTCCAGGGCTTCAGTGGCAGTAGGCAGGCCCATTTCAGCCAGGTCCAGCAGCAACTGGCGACCAATGTGCAGGCCGTCCTGGATCTTGAACGAGTCGTCCAGGTAAGGGTCGTTGATCAGGCCTTTCCAGCCGACGGTGGTCCGCGGTTTCTCGAAATAAACGCGCATCACCAGGTACAGGGTGTCGGAGACTTCAGCCGCCAGTGCCTTGAGCCGCTCGGCGTATTCGTGGGCTGCCTTGATGTCGTGGATCGAGCAGGGCCCAATGACGATGAACAGGCGGTGATCAGTGCCGTCGAGGATATTGCGGATCACTTCGCGACCCTTGGTCACGGTGCGCAAGGCGGTGTCGCTCAGCGGGATGTCTCGTTTGAGTTGATCAGGGGTGATCAGGGTCTCGTTGGAGGCGACGTTAAGGTCGTTGATCGGTAAATCAGCCATCGTGTTACTCGTCAGGTCACGGGTGCCGGCCGCCAGCGATCCCCGCGCGGCGGAGCACAGCGGATTTGAGCGCGTCGGGGAGCGGAACCTTAGCGCGTTAGCCGGTGACTCTACAATGGGCAGGTGGCGGTTTTATTGGGCTATGGCTGCACAAAAGCCTGGTGCACACGGTCTTCGGAATAGTCTTCTGCGTGCTGCTCGACCCAATCCAGCGCCAGCGCCTCAATGCATTGCTGTTCGCTCTGAGGTTCATGCAGGCGACAGTAGCGGGCGATCTGGCACACCTGCTCACCCATGCGCGCGCCGAACAGCGTTTGTTCGTCGACGAAAGCGATGCCCACCAGGTAGCCACGCTTGCGTTTCAGGCACCAGGCGACATAGCCGTTGTAACGGGCGTTATCCCCCAACGTTGGCATGTACACCTCCAGCGCGGTACCGCGGCGCCAGGCACGGTGGTAATTGCACGCCATGCCACCGAGGCTGATAGTGTGCAACCGCTGGCGTGAAATACAGGCGTGCTTGCGCAAGGTCAGTTCAACCGGAACATCATCAGGATGAGGCAGGAAACGTCCCATGACCGCAGACTCCGAGTGTCGTCCATTTGACATTGTTTCCCCCAGTATAGTGCTCGAATTGGAACTGACCGATTTCGATATCGACCAGCAATTACTGGGCCTGGGCGGCGTTTCCCTGGTTGTTTTCACCAGTGTCGGCTGTTCCAGTTGCCGTTGGGCCCGGGCGCGGCTGCCGGAGTTGGAGCTACCCATCGACCGTCTTTGCTGGGTCGATGCGGGCGATAATGGCGGTGCGGTTCAGCGCTATCAGGTGTTCCACTTGCCGGCTTTGTTCGTGGTCCGCGACGGTGAGTTTCATGGAGCGCTACAGTCGCGCCTGACGCAGCAGGATCTCAGCGAGAGCCTGCGTCAGGCGCTTAATCGAATACCAGAGGAGTTGCCTTGATGGGTGCAGGCCGTAAACCGCGTGTAGGCATTATCGGGACCGGAGCGATCGGAGGTTTTTACGGGGTGATGCTGGCACGTGCCGGTTTCGACGTGCACTTTTTATTGCGCAGCGAATATCCGGCAGTGCTCGAGCATGGGCTGCAAGTCAACAGCAGCCAGCACGGCAAGCTGACGTTGAAGCCGGCGCAGGCCTACGCCAATGCCGAACAGATGCCGCCTTGCGACTGGCTGCTGGTGGGCGCCAAGACCACCAGCAACCTTGATCTGGCGCCGGCGATCCTTCAGGCCGCGGCCACCGATGCCAAGGTTCTGGTGCTGCAGAATGGGCTGGATGTCGAAGACGACCTGCGCGCGGTGCTTCCCGATTCGCTGCATCTTCTGGGCGGCTTGTGCTTTATCTGTGTGCACCGCGCCGGGCCCGGGCAGATCGAGCATCAGGCGCTTGGCGCGGTAAACCTGGGTTACCACAGTGGCCCGGCCAGTGCCGATGCGACCCTGAGCCAGGCGATAGTCGAGGAGGGCGCCGCGCTGTTTCGCGAGGCGGGGCTCGATTCCCAGGCCATGGGCAACCTGCAGCAGGCGCGCTGGCAGAAGCTGGTGTGGAATGTCCCGTATAACGGCCTGTCGGTTCTGCTCCGAGCCAGTACCACGCCACTGATGGCCGACCCCGCCAGCCGCGAGCTGATCCAGGACCTGATGCAGGAAGTGCTGCAGGGGGCGGCGGCTTGCGGGCATGCCATCCCCGCGGCCTATGCGCAGCAACTGTTCAAGTCCACCGAGCACATGCCGGATTACTGGCCCAGCATGTACCATGATTTCCTGCACCAGCGTCCTCTGGAACTGGCAGCTATCTATGTTGCACCCTTGGCGGCAGCGCGGGCCGCAGGTTGTGAGCTGCCGAAGATCCAGGCGTTGTACCAGGCCTTGAGTTTCATCGACCGGCACCACGCCTGAGTTGGGCTTATTACCTTTAAGGGGATGAAATATGGCAAAGGGCCTGGATGGCAAGCTGGTGGTGGCGATCTCGTCGCGGGCGCTGTTCGACCTGGGCGACAGCCACAAGGTCTATCTGGCCCAGGGGGTCGAGGCCTATCGGCAGTACCAGATCGAACATGAAGAGGAAGTCCTCGAGCCCGGTGATGCCTTCCCTCTGGTCAAGAAACTCCTCAGCCTCAATGCCAGCCTGGGCAGAGCCCGGGTCGAGGTGGTGCTGGTCTCGCGCAACAGTGCCGACACCGGGTTGCGTGTGTTCAACTCGATCGAGCACTACGGCCTGGGCATTTCCCGAGCAGCCTTCGTCGGCGGGCGCAGCCCTTATCCCTATCTGGCGGCCTTTGGCAGCGACCTGTTTCTCTCCACCCATGCCGATGATGTGCGCAGTGCACTAGAGGCCGGCTTTGCTGCGGCAACCATTCTGTCCGGCGGCACCCGGCGCGCTGAAAATGGCGAACTGCGCATCGCGTTCGACGGTGATGCGGTGCTGTTTTCCGATGACTCGGAGCGTATCTACCAGTCCGGCGGCCTGGAGGCATTCCAGGCCAGTGAGCGGCAGTCGGCACGAGAACCGTTGCCGGGCGGGCCGTTCAAGGGGTTCCTGGCGGCACTCAACCTGCTGCAGGGAGAGTTTTCCGATGAGGCCAGTCCGATCCGTACCGCCTTGGTGACAGCCCGTTCCGCGCCGGCCCATGAGCGGGTAATCCGCACTTTGCGCGAGTGGAACATCCGCCTGGACGAATCGCTGTTCCTTGGCGGGCTGGAAAAAGCCGCCTTCCTCGAAGCCTTTGCAGCCGACGTGTTCTTCGACGACCAGGCCGGTCACTGCGAGCTGGCTCGCGAAGTGGTCGCCACCGGTCACGTGCCGCACGGCATAAGCAACGAAACCAAGGCTTGAATCCTAAAATCCGTGGTTTTTCCTCGGACCTCCCACAGTTCCAGGCACTGCTAAGCTGAATCAATCTCCGCCATCTTGGCAGTTGAGGAGGTCATATGATTCGTTCGATGCTGTATGCCACTGACCTCGGTCTGTATGCGCCCTTTGTGATGCAACATGCCCTGGAGCTGGCTCGAACGTTCAATGCCGACTTACATGTAGTGCACGCCGTGGAGCCCATGGGCCTGTTCGCCGAATCAGTGTTGCAGAGCTACCTGGATGAGCAGTCGTTGAATGAGTTTCACCGCCAGGGCCTGAATACAGTGATGGCCAATATAGAGCAACGGGTGCTGGACAGTTTTCGCGAGGAGCTGGGGGAGGGGATGCAGGACCTGACCTTGATCCAGTCGGTGCGGGTGCTTCAGGGGGACCCGTCCCAGGTGATTCTGGAGCAGGCGGGGAAACTCTCTGTGGATTTGCTGATCGTAGGAAGTCACAGCCATGGGGTGGGGGCGCAAACGCCTTTGGGGCGTACCGCAACGCGAGTTCTGCAACTGGCCAAAGTCCCGGTTTACCTGGTGCCTCTGGTGCAGCGTCGACGTCAGGGCGATACCTGAGGATGGAATGGAAAATTCTGAATAAAAGTTCTAGATTTATTCTCCTGACCATTAATATAGTTATATACCGTCGCTGATACCCGTGGCGTCTACCTGCTTTGAGGGATTGATATGAAGCTTCAACAATTGCGCTACATCTGGGAAGTGGCGCACCACGACCTCAACGTCTCCGCTACCGCGCAAAGCCTTTACACATCGCAACCGGGTATCAGCAAGCAGATCCGTCTGCTCGAGGACGAACTCGGGGTCGAGGTCTTTGCCCGCAGTGGCAAGCATCTGACCCGCGTGACCCCGGCCGGCGAGCGCATCATCACCACCGCTGGCGAGATCCTGCGCAAGGTCGAAAGCATCAAGCAGATCGCCCAGGAGTTCTCCAACGAGAAGAAGGGCACCCTGTCCATCGCCACTACTCACACCCAGGCGCGCTACGCCTTGCCACCGGTGATCAGCAGCTTTATCAAGCAGTACCCGGATGTGGCCTTGCACATGCATCAGGGTTCGCCGATGCAGATTGCCGAAATGGCCGCTGACGGCACTGTGGATTTCGCCATCGCTACCGAGGCCCTGGAGTTGTTCGGTGACCTGGTGATGATGCCGTGCTATCGCTGGAACCGCTGCGTGGTAGTGCCTCAGGGCCACCCGCTGACCAAGCTGCCGAAGTTGACCTTGGAAACCCTGGCCGAGTACCCGATCGTCACTTACGTGTTCGGTTTTACCGGTCGTTCCAAGTTGGACGAAGCCTTCAGCCATCGCGGCCTGACGCCCAAGGTGGTATTCACCGCTGCCGACGCCGACGTGATCAAGACCTATGTGCGCCTGGGCCTGGGCGTGGGCATCGTGGCCAAGATGGCGGTCGACACCAAGCTCGACAGCGACCTGGTGGTGCTGGATGCCAGTGAACTGTTCGAATCGAGCATCACCAAGATCGGTTTCCGTCGCGGCACTTTCCTGCGTGGCTTCATGTGCGATTTCATCGAGAAGTTCGCCCCGCACCTGACCCGCGAAGTCATGGCCAAGGCCATTGCCTGCCATAACAAGCAGGAACTGGAAGAGCTGTTCGACGGCGTCGAATTGCCGGTCCACTGATCCCCAGCCTGCCTAGCGGACCTCGGTGACAGTGAACTGTTGCCGGGCGCCCGCCACCACGATCTCCACCTCATCGTCCTCGAACTTGCCCAGCAGGCTCTTGCCCAGGGGCGAGCGGGGGGTGATGACGGTCACTAGTTGCCCCACCACGTAGACCTTCAGGCCCGCGCCATCCGGGCCGAGAAACAGCCACTGTTCGTGGCCGTTTTCATCTTCCAGCCCCAACAGCGCACCGATCTGAATCCCCTTCTGCGGGTCGTAAGGGCGCAGGCTCAGGTTCTGCCAGAGGCCCAGGGCCTGGCGGATTTCCTCGACCCGTCGAGCCTGGCCGGCGGCCAGGTAGGAAGCTTCCAGCCCCAGGGTGTCGTACTTGTTCTCGGCGATATTTTCTTCGTGGGTGGCGGTTTCGTAAGCGGTTTGTGCCGCCCGCACCGCGACCTCCAGGTCGTCCCGGAGCTGTTGCAGAATCAGTTGGCAGACGGACTGTTTATTCATGGTCAATTACAGAATTGCAGGACGTTGGCCCGGCTTTTTTCGCTCGGCGCGGTCTGGTCCTGCTGCAACCAGAACTGGCATTTAGGGTTGGACAGGTTGCGCAGGTTGCGGCGGGCGTTGTCCAGGGATTGCAGTTCCTCGTTCTTGCGCAGGTTTTCCTGGTACTGCTCGAACATTCGGTTTTGTGGCTCGGGTGGCGCGGCCACCGGTGGTTTTGCCAACTGCTGCACCGCTTGAGCGACCGGAGCCAATTGCTGGCTGAAAAGGTAGTGCGAGGCCAGCCAGCAGGTCAGGGCGATCGCCAGGAAACCCAGCCACAGGCCCAGGGCAATGCTGGCGGTGAGCGCCAGGAAGTTGAAACTGATGCGCAAGGAGCGACGTGCGGTGGGACGATGGGACATGGCTGCCTCCTGGCGGGCGGTGTTGGGCAAGGGCCGATTGTCGCACGAAGATAATCGCGGTTGGCTCTTCTGCGCAGGAGCATTTATGCGGACAATCGGCGCCTTTGCCAATCGGGGAGTGGAATGAAAGCCTCCTGGGATATTTTCTGCAGCGTGGTCGATAACTACGGCGACATCGGCGTGACCTGGCGCCTGGCCCGGCAACTGGTGGCCGAGCATCAATGTGTGGTGCGCCTGTGGGTCGATGATTTGCGCGCTTTCGAAAAGATCTGCCCGCAGATCGATAGCCAAAAGGCCAGCCAGATTCAGGATGGCGTCCAGGTGCGGCACTGGCCCGTCCAGTGGCCGGACGAGGCGGCGGCCGATGTGGTGATCGCGGCTTTCGCCTGCCAGTTGCCCCACGCCTACATGGACGCCATGGCCGACCGTGCGCGTGCCCCACTGTGGCTGAACCTGGACTACCTGAGCGCCGAGGACTGGGTCGGCGGGTGCCATGGCCTGCCTTCCGTGAAGTTTCGCGGGGTGCAGAAGTACTTCTTCTTTCCTGGATTCCAGGCCGATACCGGCGGCTTGCTGCGCGAGGCCGGGCTGCTCGAGCAGCGCCGGGATTTCCAGGGCAGGCCCCAGGCCCGGCTGGATTTCCTGAAATCCCTGGGCGTATCGCCTGTTGCCGGCAGTCGCTTGATCTCGCTGTTCGCCTACGAAAATTCCGGGGTTGCCAGTTGGTTGCAGGCCCTGGCCGACGACGGGCAGCCGACTCATCTGCTGGTGCCCGAGGGCCGCGTGCTGGCCGATGTGCAGCGCTGGCTGGGAGAGGAACCGCTGGCGCCGGGCTGTCCCCAGGTACGCCAGTCGCTGACCGTTCAGGTGTTGCCCTTCGTGCGCCAGGAGGATTACGACCGGCTGCTCTGGTGCTGCGACTTCAACGCGGTGCGCGGGGAGGACTCCTTCGTTCGGGCGCAATGGGCCGGGCGTCCGATGCTCTGGCACATCTATCGCCAGGATGAAGACATCCACCTGGACAAGCTCGAAGCTTTTCTCGGCCTCTATACCCGCACACTATCCCCGGGGGCCAAGGCTGCAGTACTGGCCCTGTGGCAGGCCTGGAACAGCGAAGCATCGATGGCTGAACCCTGGAAAAACCTGCTGCAATACTGGCCGGAAGTCGCCGCGCACGCCGAGCAATGGTGTCTGGAACAAGGCTCCCAGCCCGATCTTGCTGCGGCGCTGGTGCAGTTTTACCTAAATTGGATATGATACGCGGCCTAGATTTTTGTAAATCCCATCCAAATTCGGATATTCGCAATGAAAACTGGTAAAGAACTCAAACCCGGTACCGTGATCCGTATCGACAACGATCCTTGGCTGGTTCAGAAAGCTGAATTCACCAAGTCCGGTCGTAACAGCGCGATCATGAAGACCAAGCTGAAGAACCTGCTGACCGGTTACAAGACCGAAACCGTTTACGGTGCGGACGACAAACTGGACGACGTGATCCTGGATCGCAAAGAAGCGACCCTGTCGTTCATCAGCGGCGACACCTACACGTTCATGGACACCACTGACTACACCATGTACGAGCTGAACGCCGAAGACATCGAAGCGGTTCTGCCGTTCATCGAAGAAGGCATGACCGACGTTTGCGAAGCCGTGTTCTTCGAAGACCGTCTGGTTTCCGTTGACCTGCCGACCACCATCGTGCGCCAGGTTGACTACACCGAAGGTTCCGCGCGCGGCGACACTTCGGGCAAGGTGATGAAGCCTGCCAAACTGAAAAACGGTACCGAGCTGAGCGTTGCGGACTTCATCGAAATCGGCGACATGATCGAGATCGATACCCGCGAAGGCGGTTCCTACAAAGGCCGCGCCAAGGTTTAAACCTGGCTCGCCCCTGTAGACGAAAAAGCCCGACCTTGAGTCGGGCTTTTTTATGCCTGGAATTTGCCGTTTCAGACCGTAACGTGCAGGCGCACATCCACATTGCCACGGGTGGCGTTGGAGTAGGGGCAGACCTGATGCGCGGCATCCACCAGGCTTTGCGCTTCGTCCTGGGCCAGGCCGGGGAGGCTCACATGCAGGTCGATATCCAGGCCGAAGCCGCCGGGGATCTGGCCGATGCCGACATGGGCAGTGATCGAAGCGTCGTCCGGGATCTTGCGCTTGCTCTGGCTGGCGACGAACTTCAGGGCACCGATAAAGCAGGCCGAGTAACCGGCTGCGAACAGCTGTTCAGGGTTGGTCGCCTGGCCACCGGCACCACCGAGTTCCTTGGGGGTGGCCAGTTTGACGTCGAGGATCTGGTCATTGGAAACAGCGCGGCCATCACGGCCACCGGTGGCGGTTGCAACGGCGGTGTAGAGAGTTTGCATGGTGGAAGCCTCGTGGTAGGTGATTTTCGCGCTAATTATTTGCGCGCTAAGTAAGTGCGAAATAAATGTATCTCGCTAATATTTAGCGCGCAAGATAAATTTTGCTGAAAACCCCTCCATTAACCTTGAGTCATGGGCAACTCATTGATTCTGAAAAAGATATTTTTTCGGTTGAGAAGCTAGCCCTAGCCGTAGGGGGGGCTGGCTTGCCAGCAAAGCGTCAAAGACTGTCCTGCAGATGCCCGCGCAACACCTGCAAATCTTCCTGCAACTGACGCAATTGCTCCACGCTCCGGCCGCTGGCCCCGAGGATGCACTGGGGAATGTCCCGGGCTTGCTCGCGCAGCACCCGGCCCTGTTCCGTCAGTTGGACAATTACCACCCGTTCATCTTCCCGACTGCGGGTGCGGCTGAGCAGACCTTCGGCCTCCAGGCGCTTGAGCAGCGGGGTCAGGGAACCGGGGTCGGTCAGCAGGCGCTGGCTGATCTCGCCGACCGTCAGCCCGTCCCGTTCCCAGAGCACCAGCATCGCCAGGTACTGCGGGTAGGTCAGCCCCAGCTTCTGCAGCAGAGGCTTGTAGACCTTGGTCAGCATCAGCGAGGTGGAGTGCAGGGCAAAGCACACCTGGTTGTCCAGCAGCAGTTGATCGCAGGAGTCCAGGGGGGAGCGTTCGGTGGTCATGTTGGCGGCCTTGATCATTAATGGTCATGAATCTAGCGGGCGAGTCTTTAATGCGCCAGATAATTTTCCTCAGGTTTCAGCCCATCGCGCTTTGCAATGCCAGGTCCCAGGGCGGAACCGGGCTGAAGCGGCTTTTCAGGTACTCCAGCAGCAGGCGGCTACGGGCATTGGGGTGCTGTTCCATGCGCAAGGCGTAGATGCCGGCGGTTTCCGGCTTGGGCAGGCCGCCTTCGCAGAACAGCGGCACCAGTTCGCCGCGCAGCAGGTATTCACTCACCAGCCAGGTGGGCAGGTGGGCAATGCCCAGCCCGGCCAGGGCCCCGGAAAGCAGGGCTTCAGCGTTATTGGCACCAAGGCGTATACGCTGCGGACGATGGCTCTGCACCTGGCCGTCAAGCTCGAAGCGCCAGGCGAACAGCGGCGCCAGGCCATCCCAGTCGAGGCCGTCGTGCTGGCTGAGTTCGGCGGGGTGGCTGGGGGTGCCGCGGCTTTTCAGGTAGGAGGGGCTGGCACAGGCGATACGCACGATGCTGGCCAGGGAGGTGGCGACCATCCGCGTGTCCACGCGCTGGCCGGCGCGCAGCACCAGGTCGACCTTGCCCAGGTGGGAGCCCTGCATGTCGACAAAGCTGTCGATCAGGTGCAACTGCACATCCAGCCCGGGGTAGAGCACCAGGAAATCGGCAATGGCCGGCGCCAGGTGGCGGCGCCCGAAGGCAGCGGGGGCGTCGATGCGGATCAGGCCCTCCGGGGCATGGCTCAGGGAAACTGCCTCGGCCCGAGCCAGTTGCAGCTCGGCAACGATACGCCGGGCCCGTTCGGCAAAGGCCTGGCCGGCGGCGGTGGCGACCACGGCGTGGGTGGTACGCATGAACAGAGTGGTGCCCACGGCGTTTTCCAGGCTGTCGATGCGCCGGGCCACGGCGGAGGGCGTCAGCGGATGGCGGCGTGCCGCGGCGGAAAAGCTGCCCGCTTCCAGCACATCAAGAAACAGCCCCAGTTGTTCGGTCAGTGTATTGGGATTCATGATCAGCTCGCTTATGCGAAAACGGCAAAGCCATTGTGCGTTGCTATGCGTTTCCGTGCCAGGGCCGACTGCGTAGCATGCAGCTCTCAGGTGAGGAGAGCGGTTGTGATCGAGTTGATGATGTATCTGTTGTTGGGCGCGGCGTTGGGTACGGTGGGCGGGCTGTTCGGTATTGGCGGTGGCTTGATCGCGATTCCGGTGCTCGGCGTGCTGTTTGGCCTGGACCAGCAGATTGCCCAGGGCACGGCGCTGGTCATGGTTGTACCCAATGTGCTACTCGCGCTGTGGCGCTATCACCAGCGCAACCGCATAGAGGCGCGCCACGCCTTGCCCCTGGCCCTGATGGGGTTCAGTTTCGCCTGGCTGGGCTCGATCTGGGCGGTGGGCATCGATGCCCAGAAGATGCGCATCGGCTTTGTCGCCTTTCTTCTGGTGCTGTCGGCCTACAACCTGCTGCGCATGTTCATGGCCAGTGCCCCGGCCAGCAGCGAGATGCGTTACCCCTGGCCTTGGCTCGGGGTATTGGGCGCCGCTTCCGGGGCCATGGGCGGGCTGTTCGGGGTGGGGGGCGCAGTGGTTGCCACGCCCGTACTGACCAGTGTCTTCGGCACCACCCAGGTGGTAGCACAGGGTTTGTCCCTGGCGCTGGCGCTACCCAGCACCGGGGTCACCCTGGTGACCTATGGCTTTCACCATCAGGTGGACTGGGCGATCGGTCTGCCGCTGGCAGCCGGTGGCTTGCTGAGCATCAGTTGGGGGGTGAAGGTCGCCCACGCCTTGCCCGAGCGGCTGTTGCGCGGCCTGTTCTGCGGCTTCCTGGTGGTGTGTGCGGTGATGCTGGCGTTTAAAGTTTGAAGCCTTCGACGATGTGTTCGGCCAGGCATTCGGTGATGGGCGAGGGCTGGTTGAGGTTGCGCAGCAGCATGATGCTGGCCTCGGGCAGCTCCGGCAGCCCTTCGTTCTCGCCGAGGATGCGCAGGTCCGGCGTGATCAGGCTTTCCAGCTGCGCGGTGATCGCCAGCCCGGCGCTGACCACCGCCATGATTGCCGACAGGCTGGAGCTGTTGTAGGCAATGCGATAGTCGAGGCCGATGGCATCCAGGGCGTTGCAGGCCCACAGCCGGCAAAAGCAGTCGCTGTTGAACATCGCCAGCGGCAGTGGCGTCTGTTCATGGGGCGTGAAGCACTGGGCCACGGCCCAGACGAAGCGCTCCTTGCGCAGGAGTTGGCCGATCTCGTTGCCCGGCTCTCGGGTGACGATGGTCAGGTCCAGGTCCTGGCGTTGCAGCAGTTGCTTGGACGATTCGCAATGCACTTCGATCTGGATCAGCGGGTAGCTCTGGGCGAAGCGCGACAGAATCCCCGGTAGAAAACGCATCACATAGTCATCCGGCGTGCCGATGCGCACCAGCCCCACCATGTGCGGTTCGCGCAGGGTATTGAACACTTCGCTATGCAGTTTCAGGATGCGCCGGGCATAGCCCAGCAGTACCTGGCCCTCGGCGGTCAGCTTGACCTGGCGTCCGTCGCGCTGGAACAGCTGGCGTTGCAGCACGTCCTCTTCCAGGCGCTTCATCTGCATGCTCACCGCCGATTGGGTGCGGTTGACCCGTTCTCCAGCCCGGGTAAAACCGCCTTCATCGGCGATAGCGACGAAGGTGCGCAGCACTTCGGTGTCGATGCTGGGGAACTGGGACATTGATCAAATCCTGAGATGCATGGGGCAGGAAGCATTCCTGGGCCTGATCTTATTCCTCGAAAGGCCACGGCGTCATCCCTGGCGTTGCGCTTGCAGCCAGGCCAGCACCTGCCGGGCGTTCTGGTCCGGTGGAAACACCGGGTAGAACACCTTTTCGATCTGCCCGGCCTTGAGAATCAGAGTCAGGCGTTTCAGGAAGCGGGTGGCGTTCAATTCGAACACCGGCAGCCCCAGGGCTTCGGTCAATTGCCCCTGTGCATCGGAGAGCAGGGCAAAGGGCAGGTGCAGCCGCTCGACGGCTTCACGTTGATAGTCGCTGTCCTGGCTCGAGAGGCCGAACAGGTTCGCCGCCCCGGCGGCCGCGAGTTCCTCGGCCAGGTCGCGAAAGCCGCAGGACTGCGGGGTACAGCCGCGGGCGCCGGGGGTCATGTCCCAGCCCTCCAGCAGCGGCAAATCCGGTCGTCCCATGCGCGGGTAGACATAGAGCACCGTTATGCCGGGCAGCGTCGACAGGTCGACCCCTTCGCCCGAGGTGGAGGGCAACCGCAGCCCGGGCAAGTGCAGGCCTTGCAAGTGACGGGCTGCGCCATCGTCCTGGGGGGCCGGGATACGCGACCAGTCCACGCTCAACATGTCTCTCATGACGCTTCCTCCTGATCAGTAGCGCTGGGCAATCGCAATAGGGATAGCTGGATAACAGAGTGTCGATAGTGCTCCTTCAGTTCAAGTAGTACTGCGGATAAATGATGTTCGATCCAGCAATTAATACTCGTGGCTTTTATTGGTTTTGTCTTTGGCTTTAGTTGTGCTGTTTTATTGGCGATAAGCCTTATCGGTGCTGGCTATAAGTTTTCAAAAAAAAGGTCTGGAGTGTTGGCTATAAGTTGTCGTTTGCTAATTTCGCTGCGCGATAAAAATCAATGAATATGCCCTGGGCCGATTAATGGTCAACTTTGTCGTTGTTTGGGTTTGCCTAAAGAAACATCCGCTACTAGTGTTGCGCTTGCCATGTACAGATGGTCTGTACTGGGATTGCGACCAACTTTGGAGGGTCCTTTCATGAACGTGAAAGCGGAACACACTGAGCCAACCACTGCCGAGCTGACACAGCTCAAGACCAAGCTCAAAGCCGGCAAGCTGGCGCCGGAAGACCTCAAGGCGCTGGTGGGCCTGGTGGAACGTACGGAGAAGGCGGCGAAGCAACTTAGGGCAGCCATCGTCGAGTAAATGACGCTAACGCTTTGGAGGGCAGGATCAGAAATGGACCTCACTACTCGAACTACTCATATCGATATATCTGAACCGTTGCGTAGCCCTCCATTTTTAGCGCGCAGCACTATCGGCAGTCACTCGGTACTGCTGCTGGGAAGTCTGGAAGCGCCTATCTCTACACTTAGTGATAATGCTTTTATTGTCGAACGCATTGCCCAGAGTCTCAACTTGTCGGCGCTGGGCGCCCAGTTCAATGCGGAAGAAGTTATTTTTCTGCTGAACGAGCAATATACCGCTGCAGAAGAGTTTGTTTATGGTCACCCTATCTGGCGAAAGATAAGAGAGGGTGATCAAGCTGCGCTCTACGCTTATATCCTGGAAACCCGGCACTACCTGGCTGCCGCGGCCTCGAGGATGTGCCCCTCGGTCAGCCCGGGCATAGGGTTGTCGCCGATCTCCCTGATGCTGTCCAGGCATGCGCTGGAGGAGTGGGATCATGCGCAGTTCTTCAATGAGGCCCTGGAGCTGATCGGCTGTTCCGGCGACATGGTCAGGCTGGCCCGGCCTTTGCCCGCAACCCTGGAGTGGATTCACCTATCCCGGCAGATCGCGGCCATGGGCGAGCTGGTGTCGGCGGCCTGCTCCGGTTTCATGGAGCACTCCTCGGTGGAGCAGGAGGCGGTGCTGGGTTGGCATGAGTTGCTGGTGGGCCACAACCTGTTGAGCCGCAAGGCGACAGACAAGGTGCTGGGGCATTTTTCCACCGACATCCAGTATGGGCATTCGGATAACTGGAAGAAGGCCGTGCGCACTCAGGACTGCTACCCCGCGCCGGTGGTGGCCACGGTGCTCAATGCAGTCTGCAGCCTCAGCGAAATGATCTACCGCTGGCTGACTGCGCTGGAGCAGGGATGTGCCAGCTCCATTGTCACCGCGGCCCAACTGGTGGCCGAGGAGGGGCTGGACCAACTGTTGCACGCCGCTGATTCGCCCCTGGACGTGGAAATTTTCCAGGGTCTGCCGGTCTGGCCGTCCAGTGTGATGAGCCTGGTCAACGGTGAGCGTTCCGGCGATGACAACCCTGCCGATACCGTCGTTGCATCCTGCTATGCCCTGGGGCCGCGAATGACGCAACTGGTCATGAGCCCGGCGCCTTTTGGCGCACTGATCAGCCAGGTGCATGAGCAGTTGCTCAATGGCCAGAGCTCCAGCGCCGAGAGTGTGGCGGCCATCGAACAGATGACCACCGACTGGCTGGTATCGGTGGACGGCCACGGCCTGTGGCAACAGATGACCGAGGGCTGCGCGGATGAGCTGATCATCGGCTACATGCTGGAGAACTATCATTACCTGGCCTCGGCGACCCGACATGTCAGCCCGGCCATTGCCGCCTGTGCGGATGCGCGGATCCGCGAAAACCTGTTGCAGCACCTGCAGGATGAGCTGACCCACTGCGACATCCTCAAGCCCAGGCTGCGCGAACTGGGAGTCCGGCGCCCGGAAGCGATGCGACCCTTGCCGACCACCACTGCCTTTGTCGGTTATCTCAGCGACCTGGCACGGCATGACTGGAAGGGCTACCTGATCGGTTCGACCTATCTGCAAAAAAGCCTGAGCGAATGCCGTGGCGATGATCGTCACCTGCGTTTCTACTCGCAGGTGTCCGCCAACAACCCGCGCTGTGCAGCGTTGCTGGGGGCCATGGCAGCCCATGACGAACTGGATGACGAGCTGGGCCACGATCAGCGGCCGTCGCTCAACATCGAGTACCTGCTGGCGCGGGGCGACGTGGGCCGTGACTCGGTGGCGCGTGCGGCCATGCTCCCGTCACTGGCCTGGAGCTTTCTGGATGGCATCCGCCAGCACTATTGCACCGGCAAGGACGCGGTGCTGCAGCGCCAGGCCTGGAGCGCAACATGAACCAGCCCTATTTCCAGAACCTGGAGCCCCTGGCGCAGTTGCAGGAATTGTTATTCGAGCGTGATGACTTCGAGGCCCTGGCCAGGCGCTTGCCGGAACCCAGGATGGCTCTGGAAAAGTGGCGCGATGTGTTGCATGGCGAGCTCCTGTCGCTGTTTCGCTGGGGGCTGATTCGCGCCAGGGAGAGCCTGGATGACCAGGGGGCGGGCCAGGGCTATGGCCAGGAAGTCCTGTGCCTGCTGCCCTATTACGGCTTTTGTCTGCACGCAATCCGCCGCGCCGCGCCCTTTGCCTTGATGGGCATACCCACCACGGTGTCGGTGCGTCACGACCGTTATCAGGAGGCCAGTGCAGTGATTGGCGAGTTGGCGGCCGTGCTTGGCGTAAAGGATTGGCTGCGGGTCAGTGAGGAATCCTCGGCAGAGCTGGTGCGGCAGTTTCATGGGCGCGATGGCCTGATCGTGCTCACCGGCAAGCAGTCCACCTACACCAGCCTGCGAAACCGTTACCCGGACGCGCGGATCATTGCTGCAACCGGCTGTTGCGGGGTGGTCCTGTCGGTGGAGGAGCAGCCGGCCCGCGTCATCGAGGAACAGCGCCAGGAACACCGGTTGCCGGTCAGTTGCAGCAACCATGGCTACACCGTCCTTGCCGAAGCCCTGACCCCGCAGGCGGCGGTGCTGGCCATCAACGGCGCCCGGCCCGCGGTCAGCAGCACGGTGCAAGAGTTGCTCGGGCAACTGCACCCGTCCATTGTCCTGACTCCCCCTTCGGCTCTGCCGTTGCCCGGTGATCTTGGCGGCTACAGCCTGCTGGCCTGTGAAGAGTCGGCGGCGGCCAGCCTCGATGGTTTCGGTCGCGACCCACTGGGCGGCTGGCCCGGGGATTACCGGATCTGAAAGCGGTCCCTGGAAACACCGGCGGGGAACCAAGGCATCAAACCCTGAGATGTATTGCATAAGAAACATTCGTTGGATTGATCCTTGTTCGGGGAAGAGACTGTGCTCATCCCCACTGGAGGACAGGATCATGAAAGCGCAAAAGGGTTATCTGCTGGTTCACAAACTGCCAATTCAGGCGTTGTCGTTACGTGCACTATGGCGCCAGGTGGTCCGCTGGCACGAGTTGGCGCAGGAGCGCCGGATGCTTGCCGGCCTGAGCGATTCGGCCCTGCATGACCTGGGACTGAGCCGGGCGGATGTGGAGCATGAAGCGGTCCGCCCGTTCTGGGACGATCCGATGCACAAATAACCCGGTGGCCACTACACAAGCTGGTCCAGGGTGCGTTAGCGTGCGGGCAGACAAGGAGACGCTCATGCCCGCACTACCTTCTTTCTCGCTCAAGCAGGCCCGCCGGCTGGCGCTGGCCGCCCAAGGCTTCGGCGGGCGCCAGCCGCCGGCATCGATCAAGGCCTCCCGACTCAATCAGCAGATCGAGCGCCTGGGCCTGTTGCAGATCGATTCGGTCAACGCCCTGGTGCGCGCCCATTACTTGCCGCTGTTTTCCCGTCTTGGCAGTTATCCACAGCAGCTGCTCGATCAGGCCGCCTGGAGCCAGGGGCGCCAGCGCACCTTGTTCGAGTACTGGGGGCATGAGGCCTCGCTGCTGCCGATGTCCATGTACCCCTTGATGCGCTGGCGCATGCAGCGCGCACGCCAGGGGCAGGGTATCTACTCGCAACTGGCGCGTTTCGGCCAGGAACGCCAGGCCACTCTGCGCCGGGTGCTGGCGGCCGTGGAGCAGCAGGGCGCGCTGGGGGCCGGCAGCCTCTCCACCCGCGAAGAGCGGGCCGGCCCCTGGTGGGACTGGAGCGAAGAAAAGCATGCCCTGGAATGGCTGTTCGCTGCCGGTGAGGTGACAGTGTCCGGCCGCCGCGGTTTCGAGCGTCTGTATGACTTGCCGGAACGGGTGATCCCGGCGGCGATCCTCCAGCAGATGCCGTTGGAGGAAGCCCAGGCCCAGCGCCGGTTGCTGCTGCAGGCGGCCGGGGCACTGGGGGTAGCCACGGAAAAGGACCTGCGGGACTACTTTCGCCTCGATCCCGGCGATAGTCGCGCGCGGCTTGCCGAGTTGTGCGAGTCCGGCGAACTGCTGGGCTGTGAAGTCCAGGGCTGGAAGCAAAGTGCCTATTGCCTGCCCGAGGCGCGGGTGCCGCGCAAGGTCGAAGCCAGCGCGCTGTTGTCACCTTTCGATTCCCTGATCTGGGAGCGTAGCCGTACCGAGCGGCTGTTCGATTTCCGCTACCGCCTGGAGATCTACACGCCTGAGCACAAGCGGGTCTATGGCTATTACGTGCTGCCGTTCCTGCACAACGAGCGGATTGCCGCCCGGGTCGACCTGCGGGCGGAGCGGGCCCAGGGGCGTCTGGCGGTGCACGCGGTGCATGAGGAGCCATTCGGTCTGGACGAAGAGGGTGTCCGGGCATTGGCCCTGCAATTGCGAAAGATGGCCGACTGGCTGGGGTTGGAACAGATTCAGCTCAATTGCCAGCGTGATGGCGCGCGACGCCTGCGTGAGGTGCTGGGGTGAAGAGCTTCGCGGGCCAGCCCGCTCCTACACAGCCCTTGCAGGAGCGGGCTAGCCGGCGAAAGCGCTCTTAGCGCTTGACCTGTTTCAAGGTCTCGGCAATCAGGAAGGCCAGTTCCAGTGACTGGTCGGCATTCATCCGCGGGTCGCAATGGGTGTGGTAACGGTCCGACAAGCCATCCTCGGTAATCGGCCGGGCACCGCCGATGCATTCGGTGACGTTCTGCCCGGTCATCTCGATATGGATGCCACCGGCATAGCTGCCTTCGGCCTGGTGGACCTGGAAGAACTGCTTGACCTCGGTGAGGATCTGCGCGAAATCCCGGGTCTTGTAGCCGCTGCTGGCCTTGATGGTGTTGCCGTGCATCGGGTCCGAGCTCCACAGCACCTGCTTGCCTTCGCTTTCCACCGCGCGAATCAGCTGTGGCAGGTGATCGCCGACCTTGTTCGCGCCCATGCGCACGATCAGATTGAGGCGGCCGGGATCGTTTTCCGGATTGAGGATATCGATCAGGCGGATCAGTTCGTCGGTGTTCATGCTCGGGCCGACCTTGACCCCGATCGGGTTGTTCACCCCGCGCAGGAACTCCACGTGGGCGCCGCCGAGTTGCCGGGTGCGATCGCCGATCCACAGCATGTGCGCCGAGCAGTCGTAGTAGTCGTTGGTCAGGCTGTCGCGGCGCACGAAGGCTTCTTCATAGTTGAGCAGCAACGCTTCGTGGGCGGTGAAGAAGCTGGTTTCGCGCAGTTGCGGCGCGCTGTCCAGGCCGCAGGCACGCATGAAGGCCAGGGTTTCGTCGATGCGGTCTGCCAGTTGGCTGTACTTCTCGGCCAGGGCCGAGTTGGCGATGAAGTCCAGGTTCCACTTGTGCACCTGGTGCAGGTCGGCGAAACCGCCCTGGGCGAAGGCTCGCAGCAGGTTGAGGGTGGCGGTGGCCTGGTGGTAGGACTGCAGCAGGCGGTCGGGGTCCGGCACCCGGCTTTTTTCATCGAAACCGATGCCGTTGACGATGTCGCCGCGATAGGCCGGCAAGGTCACGCCATTGATGGTTTCGTCGTTGGCCGAGCGCGGCTTGGCGAACTGGCCGGCCATGCGCCCGACCTTGACCACCGGGCAGCCGGCGGCAAAGGTCATGACGATGGCCATCTGCAGCAGCACCTTGAAGGTGTCGCGAATCTTCGCTGCGGAGAATTCGGCGAAGCTCTCGGCACAATCGCCACCCTGCAGCAGGAACGCCCGGCCCTGGGTGACTTCGGCAAACTGGCGACGCAACTCCCGGGCTTCACCGGCAAACACCAGCGGTGGATAACTGGCCAGGCTTTGCTCGACCTGCAGCAGGTGCGCGGCATCGGGGTAGTGGGGTTGTTGCTGGATCGGCAGGGCGCGCCAGCTGTCGGGGCTCCAGGGTTGGCTCATCGCGGACTCGAGTGCTTTAACGGTGGGAGGGGCATGTTAGCAGCAAATTAGTGCGTGACCTGCTCCTCTCGCTTGGCCGACAATCGCGCCTTTCCCGCTCGCTGCCGAGCGGTTGGTTTATCGCGCCGGCAAGGTTCTGTGCCCGCGCGGCTAGGAGATGAAATGACTGAGGAGCGCGTCGAGCGCCTGCTCGCCGAAGTGCATGACGAATTCGGCATGATCCGGGTCCTGGAAGTGGCGGACTATCGTTTTCTCGAATTTGGCGATGCCATCGAGCAAAGCTGTGTGTTCACGGCGGACCCCAGTTGGCTGGAGTACGACTACACCCGGGCCATGCTGATCGGTGCCCTGTGCCATGAGGCGCCGGAGAGCGCGTTGTTTCTCGGGCTGGGCGCCGGCACCCTGACCCAGGCCTGCCTGAAGTTCCTGCCCCTGGAAGATGTGGAAGCCATCGAGCTGCGACCGGACGTGCCGCGCCTGGCTATCGAGTACCTGGGGCTGGACGACGATCCGCGTCTATATATAAGAGTCGGCGATGCCCTGGAGCTGCTGGACAGTGCTGAATCCGCCGACCTGATCTTCGTCGACCTGTACACCGACGTCGGCCCCGGCGTCGGGCATCTGGCCTGGGGGTTTCTGGAGAACTGCCAGAAGCGCCTCAACCCCGGCGGCTGGCTGGTGATCAACCAGTGGGCCACCGATGATGGCAAGCCCTTGGGCGCCGCCCTGTTGCGCGGGCTCTATCACCGCCATTACTGGGAGTTGCCGGTGAAGGAGGGCAACGTGATTCTGATCGTGCCGTCCGACCTCGACCAGGAGCTGGACCTGCCAGGCCTGAATGCCCGGGCCCAAGCCCTGGCCCCACGCTTGGGCTACTCCCTGCAACCCTTGATCAAGGCGATCCGCCCGGCCACATAAGCCCTTGCTGGCGCCGGCTGGCCGGCGAAGCCGATCTGCCGGCCCCTGTTCAGCAGCCCTTGAACACCCCGGGCCGTTTTTCGATCATCGCCCGCACGCCCTCTTTGGCGTCCTCACTGTTCATCAGTTTGTGCACCAGCGGCGCCAGCCCCTGGGCGGCCGCCGTTTCCCCTTCGAGTCTGGCCTGGCGTGCCGACATCAGGGTCGCCTGCACCCCCAGCGGTGCCTGGCGGGCAATCCGTTCGGCCAGTTCGATGGCTCGGGGCAGCAGGTCTTCGCTGGCCATGACCTCCTGCACCAGGCCCAGGCGCAGGGCTTCATGGGCATCGAATTCGTCCCCGGTCAGCAACCAGCGCATGGCATTGCCCCAGCCGGCCAGTTGATGCAGGCGCAGGGTCGCGCCGCCGAAAGGGAAGATTCCGCGTTGCACCTCCATTTGCGCGAAGCGGGTATTGCTGGCGCAGAGATTGATGTCGGAGGCCAGCATCAGCTCGATGCCGATGGTCAGGCAGTAGCCTTGTACGGCGACGATCACCGGCTTGTTCACCCGTGGGCCGCTGAACACGCCCCAGGGGTCGCAGCCACCGGCTGGTGCTTGCCAGCCCTGGGCCAGGGCGGCGCCGACATTGGCCAGGTCCAGGCCTGCGGTGAAGTGCTCGCCGTGGCCGAACACCACCGCCACTCGCGCCTCGCTGCTGGCTTCGAACTCGCCGTAGGCCAGGCTCAACTGGTTGAGCAGCTCGAGGTCGAAGGCATTGCGCTTGGCCACCCGGTCCAGGCCGATAAGGAACAGGTGACCACGTAGTTCACGGCTGACACGGCTGGCACTGGGCTGATTCATGAGCGCTGTCCTGGGAAGAAAGAGGGGAGGTTGGCGCGGGCGGTTTCGTGCACAAAGGTGAACCGTTTAAGCGCGATGACCAACAGCGCCGGGCCTGAGCAAAATAGCGCGCCGCCGAAGTCTGCGCAAAGCCCATGACAATCGGGTGTTCAGCGGATTTTTCCGATAAAAAAAACTCCCTTTTTTGAGTAATTCCGGTATAGTGCGCGCCGGCCTTTAGCCGGGCCACGTTTAGGTAATGCAATTCCCCGAAGTCAGCTTCGGCTGCTTGTCCGCTGCGCGGACTATCCTTGACGATCCATTCATCCAATCGTTTTCGCAAATCCCCGCCGACAAAGCTGCCAGGGTGACTCTTGAGTCTTACACGGCATGCGCAGCTTTGGAGCATGGGTCTTTGCGGATGCACTTAGAGGCAGACCCATGACCCAGGAAATCGGCGGCTTCGCCGCTCTTGAACTTCATCCCAATATTGTCGCTGCAGTAGTCGCTACCGGCTATGAAGAGCCTTCGGCTATTCAGCAGCAGTCGATCCCGATCATCCTTGCCGGTCACGATATGATTGGTCAGGCGCAAACCGGTACCGGTAAGACCGCTGCCTTTGCCCTGCCTATCCTGCACCGCATTGATCCGTCCAAGCGCGAGCCGCAAGCTCTGATCCTGGCCCCAACCCGTGAGTTGGCGCTGCAAGTAGCAACCGCTTTCGAAACCTACGCCAAGCAAATGCCGGGCGTGACTGTTGTGGCCGTCTACGGCGGTGCGCCGATGGGCCCACAACTGAAAGCAATCCGTAATGGCGCACAGATCGTTGTCGCCACTCCGGGCCGTCTGTGCGACCACCTGCGTCGCGACGAAAAAGTCCTGGCCACCGTGAACCACCTGGTTCTCGACGAAGCCGACGAGATGCTCAAGCTGGGCTTCATGGATGACCTGGAAGTGATCTTCAAGGCCATGCCGGAGACCCGCCAGACCGTACTGTTCTCGGCCACCCTGCCGCAGTCGATCCGGGCCATCGCCGAGCGTCACCTGAAGGACCCGAAACACGTCAAGATCCAGAGCAAGACCCAGACCGTCACCGCGATCGAGCAGGCTCACCTGCTGGTTCACGCCGACCAGAAGACCTCTGCCGTTCTGAGCCTGCTGGAAGTTGAAGATTTCGACGCCCTGATCATGTTCGTGCGCACCAAGCAAGCGACCCTGGACCTGGCCAGTGCCCTGGAAGCCAAAGGCTACAAAGCCGCTGCGCTGAACGGCGACATCGCCCAGAACCAGCGTGAGCGCGTGATCGACTCCCTCAAGGATGGCCGCCTGGACATCGTTGTGGCGACCGACGTAGCCGCCCGTGGTCTGGACGTACCGCGCATCACCCACGTATTCAACGTGGACATGCCGTACGACCCGGAATCCTACGTGCACCGTATCGGCCGTACCGGCCGTGCCGGTCGCGAAGGCCGCGCGCTGCTGCTGGTGACTCCACGTGAGCGCCGCATGCTGCAAGTGATCGAGCGTGTAACCGGTCAGAAGGTTGCCGAAGTTCGCCTGCCGGACGCCCAAGCCGTTCTCGATGCCCGCATCAAGAAGCTGACCAACAGCCTGTCGCCGCTGGTGGCTGATGCTGAAGCGACCCACGGTGATCTGCTTGATCGCCTGACCGCCGACATCGGTTGCAGCCCGCGTGCCCTGGCCGCAGCCCTGCTGCGCAAGGCTACCAACGGTCAAGCGCTGAACCTGGCCGCGATCGAGAAAGAGCGTCCACTGGTGCCCAACAGCGCCCCACGTGGCGATCGTCCCGAGCGTTCCGGTGACCGTCCTGATCGTGGTGACCGTGAGCGTCGCGCGCCAATGCCTCTGGGCGAAGGTCGTGCACGCTGCCGTACCGCGCTGGGTGCCCGTGACGGCATCGCTGCCAAGAACCTTCTGGGCGCGATCCTCAATGAAGGCGGCCTGGCCCGTGAAGCTATCGGCCGCATCCAGGTGCGTGACAGCTTCAGCCTGGTCGAGCTGCCGGAGGACGGTCTGGACCGTCTGCTGACCAAGCTCAAGGACACTCGCGTTGCCGGCAAGCAGCTGAAGCTGCGTCGCTATCGCGAAGATTGATCGGCCCCTGGGCTGATTGATCAGGCATAAAAAATCCCCGACTGGTTCGGGGATTTTTTTTGCCAGTCATTTGCCTTGGAGCTGGCGGCCATCAGCCAAATCGGTAGATGTCCATGCCCAGGGCGCCCAGGGTGAAGCCCTGGTGGGCCACGCTGAATTTGCCACCGGCGCCCCGGGCGAAATACAGCGGCAGCAGGTGTTCATCACTGGGGTGGCTGCGCACGGCATTCGGTGCCTGCTGGCGGTAGTCATGCAGGGCCGCCTGGTCATCGGCCGCCAGCTTGTCGATCATCCAGTCGCGAAAGGCCTTGGCCCAGGGTTCGACGCTTTCCGGGCCAGCGTGCCAGTCCAGGTCCCGCAGGTTGTGGGTGATGCTGCCGGAGCCGATCAGCAACACGCCCTGTTCCCGCAGGCCCGCGAGGGCATGGCCGATACGGGTCTGCAGGGCCGGGCCCAGGCGGCTGGGCAGCGACAGCTGGACCACCGGGATGTCCGCCTGCGGGTACATCAGCGACAGCGGTACCCAGGTGCCGTGGTCGAAGGGGCGCTGGCTGTCCAGTTGGGCGGGCAGGCCTTCGGCCTGGAGCAGCTCCACCACCTGGGCTGCCAGTTCCGGATCGCCCGGGGCCGGGTATTGCACGGCAAACAGCGCGGCGGGGAAGCCGCCAAAGTCGTGCCAGGTTTCCGGGTGCGGGTTGCAACTGACCCGCAGATCGGAGCTTTCCCAGTGGGCCGAGACCACCAGGATCGCCCTGGGCCGGGGCAGCTCGGCTGCCAGGCGAGCCAGGGCCGGGCCGCTGGCGCCGGGTTCCAGCGCCAGCATGGGAGAGCCGTGGGAGATGAACAGGCTGGGAAGCATGAAGAGGCTCCTGAAGGTTAAGATGCGCCATCTTCAATCAGATCAATGATCTAAATCTAATATAAGTTTTAGCGCTTTTTGATCGAATTTTAAGGACTTCTCATGCAAGCGGACTTTTGGCAAAAGCGCTGGGAGCGCGATCAGATCGGCTTTCACCTGGCAGAGGTCAACCCTTACCTGCAGCAGTACTGGCCGGCCTTGGGCCTGGCGGCGCAAAGCCGCGTGCTGGTGCCCTTGTGCGGCAAGAGCCTGGACCTGATCTGGCTTGCCGACCAAGGGTTCGAGGTACTGGGCATCGAACTGGCGGAAAAGGCGGTGGAGGATTTCTTTCGTGAGCACCAGTTGCAGCCGCAGATCAGCCAGCACGGGGTGTTCAAGGTCTACGCCCACGGGCCCATTGAGCTCTGGTGCGGTGATTTCTTTGCCCTGACCGCCGAGGACACCGCTGATTGCACGGCCCTGTATGACCGTGCAGCCATGATTGCCTTGCCCTCGCCCATGCGACAGCGCTATGCCGCTCACCTCAATGGCCTGTTGCCGAATGGCAGCAAGGGGCTGCTGATCACAATGGATTACGCCCAGGAGCAGTTGGACGGCCCGCCATTTGCGGTGCTCGACGATGAGGTCCGGCAACGTCTGGGGGGCGTCTGGCAACTGCAGGTAGAAACGGAGCGCGACATTCTTGGCGAGAGCTGGAAGTTTCTCCAGGGTGGCGTGACCCGGCTGGTGGAGAGGGTCTATCGCCTGAGCAAGCAGGGTGCCGCGAGATAGGTTTTTGGCGGCCAAGCAAAAGGGCGACTTGCGTCGCCCTTTTGGGTATTGCCTTGCACTGGATCAGCCGCGACGACGCAGGGCCTCGATACGCTCTTCCAGCGGAGGGTGGCTCATGAACATGCGAGCCAGGCCCTGCTTGATGCCACCGTTGATGCCGAAGGCATTCAGGGTGTCGGGCATGTGCACCGGCAGGCCCTGTTCCGAACGCAGGCGCTGCAGCGCGCCGATCATCGCGTTGGTGCCGGCCAGGCGGGCGCCGGCTTCGTCGGCGCGGTATTCGCGTTTGCGCGAGAACCACATGACGATGGCGCTGGCCAGGATACCCAGAACCAGTTCGGCGAAGATGGTCGCCACGTAGTAGGCGATGCCCTGGCCTTCTTCGTTCTTGAAGATCACCTTGTCGACGAAGTTGCCGATGATCCGTGCGAAGAACATCACGAAAGTGTTCACCACACCCTGGATCAGTGCCAGGGTCACCATGTCACCGTTGGCGACGTGGCCGATCTCGTGGGCCAGCACGGCTTTCACTTCATCGGGCGAAAAACGTTCCAGAAGGCCCTGGCTGACGGCTACCAGCGCATCATTCTTGTTCCAGCCGGTGGCAAAGGCGTTGGCCTCATAGGCTGGGAAAATACCCACTTCGGGCATCTTGATGCCCGCTTCGCGGGACAGTTGCTCGACGGTCTGCAGCAACCATTGCTCATGGCGGGTGCGAGGTTGGGTGATGATCTGCGTGCTGGTGCTCATCTTCGCCATCCACTTGGAGATGAACAGCGAGAACAGCGAACCGGCAAAACCGAAGACCGCACAGAAAATCAGCAGCTGATTGAGGTTCAGATCAACCCCATTGGCCGCCATGAACCCGTTGAAGCCGAAAAGGCTCAGGGTGATGCTGGCAATCAGCACGACCGCAAGGTTAGTGGCCAAAAACAGCAGGATTCGCATCATGGTTGTAGAAATCTCCTCAAGCTAAAGATGTAGCGTACTGCGGGGTATATAAGGTGCGGCAACCGCCTATTCAATACGGCTTCTATTTCAAACTGTGTCGCACAGGCCGGGTCTAGACGCTTGTAGTTCAACGCCATGAGCCAACGCCAGGGCGGCCGCCACCCGGCTGCGGTGCAGACGTGTGACAGTGGGCAGGACGGAAAGTGCAAGCTTATAGAAGGGGAGTGGAGCAGGGCAGTGAAGATGTGTTGCTGAATTAATCGCAGTGCGCCCAGAGAAGGATCGCACTGCGATTTTTCCGTTACTGGCGGTAGGACTTGAGGAAGCTGCCGATCCGACCAATGGCCTGCTCCAGGTCATCCACCCGCGGCAGGGTCACGACGCGGAAGTGATCCGGCCATGGCCAGTTGAAGGCCGTGCCTTGCACCACCAGGAGCTTTTCCGAGAGCAGCAGGTCGAGGACGAACTTCTCGTCGTTGTGGATCGGGCAGATCTTCGGGTCGATCCGCGGGAAGGCATACAGCGCGCCCATGGGCTTGACGCAACTGACTCCGGGAATGTCGTTGAGCAGTTCCCAGGTGCGGTTGCGCTGTTCCAGCAGGCGGCCCGGGGGCAGCACCAGGTCGTTGATGCTCTGGTAGCCGCCCAGTGCGGTCTGGATGGCGTGCTGGCTGGGCACGTTGGCGCACAGGCGCATGTTGGCCAGCATGTCGATGCCTTCGATGTAGCTCTGGGCGTGCTGCTTGGGACCGGAAATGGCCACCCAACCGGAACGGAAACCGGCTACCCGATAGGACTTGGATAGGCCGTTGAAGGTCAGGCACAGCAGGTCCGGGGCCAGCGAGGCGGTGCAGATGTGCACGGCGTCATCGTAGAGGATCTTGTCGTAGATCTCGTCCGAGAACACCACCAGGTTGTGCTGGCGGGCCAGCTCCAGCATGCCCAGCAGTACTTCCCTGGGGTAGACGGCGCCGGTGGGGTTGTTCGGGTTGATGATCACCAGGGCCTTGGTGTTCGGGGTGATCTTGGCCTTGATGTCGGCCAGGTCCGGCCACCAGTTGGCCTGCTCGTCGCACAGGTAGTGCACCGGGTTGCCGCCGGCCAGGCTCACCGCGGCGGTCCACAGCGGGTAGTCGGGGGCCGGCACCAGCACTTCGTCGCCGTTGTTGAGCAGGGCCTGCATGGCCATCACGATCAGCTCGGAAACACCGTTGCCCAGGTAGATGTCTTCGATACCGATGCCTTCCACCTGCTTCTGCTGGTAGTACTGCATCACCGCCTTGCGGGCACTGAACAGGCCCTTGGAGTCGCTGTAGCCCTGGGCAGTGGGCAGGTTGCGGATCACGTCCTGGAGAATTTCGTCCGGCGCTTCGAAACCAAAGGGCGCCGGGTTGCCGATATTCAGCTTGAGGATGCGGTGGCCTTCCTCTTCCAGACGTTTGGCGTGCTTGAGCACTGGGCCGCGTATGTCATAACAGACGTTGGCGAGCTTGTTCGATTTGCTGACCTGCATGGCGATGTGTTCCCGAAAATGAACGATCCAGGCGGAGGATGAACTACCGTACTGGGAATCCTGCCGTGTCACACCGGCCTGTAACCCGCACCGGCTGCGGCAAAATCCGTTTGAATGGGTGTAACGCGGCTGCCAGACTGGCGTCTGACGAGGCGCAATCATACGTGCCGCCCGATCCGTGGAAAAGACACAGATCGGGCTTTTTCCGTTGCAGAGGAAGGACCATGGAAAAGCTGGAAAAAACCCTGGAAGAATGGCGGTCGATGCTCGACCCGGAGCAGTACAACGTCTGCCGGCTCAAGGGCACCGAACGGCCCTTCTCGGGCAAGTACAACGGCACCAAGACCGATGGGGTCTATCACTGCATCTGCTGCAATGAGCCGCTGTTCGATTCCAAGGCCAAGTTCGATTCCGGGTGTGGCTGGCCGAGTTTCTACGAGCCCATTGCCGACAGCGCCATGGTGGAGATCCGTGACATGAGCCACGGCATGATCCGTACCGAAGTGGTCTGCGCCAAGTGCGACGCGCACTTGGGCCACGTGTTCCCGGACGGCCCGCCGCCCACCGGCCTGCGTTACTGCATCAACTCGGTGTGCCTGGACCTGGTGCCGCGCTGACCGGTTGGCGATTCTTCGGAATCGCCTTTTGCTCAATTAAATTGCATGCAATTTAATTGAGCGCTATTTTTCTGCCTCTTACTTCCACACATGGAGTTGCCGTCATGACCGACTCACTGCTGACCATTCCCTGCACCACCATCAAGGGTGAACAAAAGACCCTGGCGGACTTCGCCGGCAAGGCCGTGCTGGTGGTCAACACTGCCAGCAAGTGCGGCTTCACCCCGCAATACAAGGGGCTCGAAGAGCTGTGGCAGACCTACAAGGACCAGGGGCTGGTGGTATTGGGCTTTCCCTGCAACCAGTTCGGCAAGCAGGAACCAGGCAACGAAGGGGCGATCTCCGAGTTCTGCGAGCTCAACTACGGTGTGAGTTTCCCGCTGTTCAAGAAGGTCGAGGTCAATGGCGCCGGGGCCCATCCACTGTTCGCGCAGTTGAAAAAGCGCGCACCCGGCGTGCTCGGCTCCCAAGGCATCAAGTGGAACTTCACCAAGTTCCTGATCGGCCAGGACGGCAAGCTGGTCAAGCGTTTCGCTCCGGCAACCAAACCCCAGGACCTGAGCCGCGAGATCGAAGCCCTGCTCAAATGAACGACCTGTCCATGGATTCACTGAAACTCGATTCCCAGCTGTGCTTCAAGCTGTACGCCGCCTCGCGGGCGGTGGTCCGTGGCTACAAGCCGATGCTCGACCGCCTGGGCCTGACCTACCCGCAGTACCTGGTGATGCTGGTGCTGTGGGAATGGCAGGCAACGCCTCCGTCCCTGCCGACGGTCAAGGCCCTGGGCGAGCGCCTGGCCCTGGATTCCGGGACCCTGACCCCGTTGCTCAAGCGTCTGGAGCAGTTGCAACTGGTGCAGCGCCAGCGGTCCGGGCGCGACGAGCGCGAGGTGCACTTGAGCTTGAGCGAGCGCGGCCTGGCGCTGCGTGAGCAGGTGCCGCCGCTGAAGGCGGCGCTGCTGTGCGACAGCGGGATCGATCTGGACAACCTCGATCAGCTGCGCGAGGGCCTGGATCAATTGCTGCAGCAGATCAAAGCTTTGTCGTAGTCGGCACCCAGAGGTCGAGCAGGGCGATCAATTCTTCGCGACGAAACGGTTTGGCCAGGTAGTCGCTCATGCCGGCGGCGCGGCAGCGTTCACGCTCCTCGGGCATGGCGTTGGCAGTCAGGGCGATGATCGGCAGATCCGGCCAGCGCCCGCTGCGCCGGATCTGCCGGCTGGCTTCGTAGCCATCCATGACCGGCATGTTGCAGTCCATCAGCACCAGATCGAAACGATGCAGCTCCAACTGGTTGAGGGCTTCGGCGCCATGGGCGGCCACGGTCACCGCGCAGCCGAGCTTGCTCAGCATGCCCTTGGCCACCAGTTGGTTCACCGGGTTGTCCTCCACCAGCAGAATGTCCGCCCGGCGCCGTTGCACCGGCATTTCCAGCTGGGCGTCGTTGAGGGTGATGGTTTCCCCCAGCAACGAGCGTCGCAGGGTCTGATACAACGCATTGCGCGCCAGGGGCCGGGCCTGCTGTTGCAGCGGCGCCAGGGCGTTGGCCTCTTCGCTGGGCAGGAAGCTGCCATAGGCGGTCACCAGCAGGATTGGCGCGCGGATCGCCGGGCGCAGGCCGAACAGGCATTCCGGGCAGTCGGTGATCAGCAGGTCGGGGTCGAGGCCGGCCAGGGAATCCTCGATATCACAGCGCTGATAGCTCAGGCCCCAACTGGGCAGCAGGCTGGCCAGCAGCTCGGCGAGGCCGCTGCCGGCCTCGGTGATGGCGATGATCTTCCCGGCCAGCGCCGGCGGCGGGGCGGCCGGAGTGTGGCAGGGCAGAGGCAGGTCGGCGCAGAACTGGCTGCCGAAGCCGACTTCCGAACTGATGCTCAGGCGGCCGTCCATGGCTTCGCAGAGGTTGTAGGTCAGGGCCAGGCCCAGGCCGGTGCCTCCGTATTGGCGAGTGATGCCGGCGCCGGCCTGGGTATAGGGCTGGAAGATGCGCACCTGGGCTTCCTGGGCGATGCCGATGCCGGTGTCGCAGATCTCGATGCGCACCCCGTCGCCCAGGGTGCTCAGGCGCACATCGACGCGGCCGAAACGGGTGAACTTGAGGGCGTTGGACAGCAGGTTGCTGACGATCTGCCGCACTCGGGTCGGGTCCCCCAGTACCAGGGCGGGGAAGTCCGGGGCGATCAGGCAGGCCAGCTCCACGCTGGCCGCGGCGTTTTGCGACAGCAGGTTGGCGGTGTCCTCCACCAGTACCCCGAGATCGAAGGGAATTCGCTCCAGCTCCAGTTGCCCGGCGTCGAACTTGGACATGTCGAGAATATCGTTGAGCAATTCCACCAGGACCTTGCCGGAGTCATGGGCAATCGACAGCTGCTGGCGCTGCTCGGGGTTCAGCGGGCTGTCCAGGGACAGCGCGATCATCCCCAGCAGGCCATTGAGCGGGGTGCGAATCTCGTGACTCATGTTGGCCAGAAACGCCGCCCGCGCCTGGGCCATGTCCAGGGCAGTGCGCCGGGCGATCTCCAGTTCCTCGTTGGACTGGCTGAGCCGGGCATTGCTGGCCTTGAGCTCGGTGGTGCGGGCCGAGACGATGTTCTCCAGCTGCCCGAGGTATTCGGTCAGGCGGTTTTCGGCGTTGCGTCGCTGCTGGATCTCGGTGGCCATGATGTCGAACTGCTGGTTGGCCACCTTGACCAGCACCCCGACCTCGTCGTTCTCGTGGCCATGGGGAAAGTCCAGCTTGGCCTGTTTCGGGCTGCGCGGGTCGCGGCTGCTGAGCTCGCGGATCACCCGCACCAAGGGCTTGGTCAGCATCACGTAGAACAGCGCCAGGAGAATCCCGGTGAGGATCAGGCTGCGGGCGAACCCGTTGATCAGGGTGACTTCGGCACGCCGCAGGAAACGGCTGCCGAAGGCGTAGGTATCCACATCCAGGTGCAGGGTGCCGAGGGACTCCTCCGGCAGGTGGCTCAGATACAGGCGATCCTCGAACTGGCGATCGGCGCCGAACAGGAAGTCGCTGATGGCCCGATAGCGGCTCTGTTGCGGTGGCCGTTCGACGTTGGCCAGCAGGGTATTGTTGTTGTCGATCAATTGCGCGCGAATGATCGCCGGGGAGCGCAGCAGGCCCAGGGTCAATTCCTGGGCCAGCTCGGCGTCGATGTTGTAGGCGATGCGCGAGGCCGGATTGTGGCTGATTTCCAGCAGCGATTGGATTTCACGATTGATGGAGGCGTCTTCGCTGGCATAATCGATGCCGATTTGCAGCAGACTGAGCGCGGTCCCCAGAATGAAACCCACCAGCACGGTGAGCCGGGCCTGTTTATAGGACAGGCGGTTGGTGAACTTGATATCCATGGGGGGTTGAACCACTTTCGTTTCCCTTCGCTGCGCAAGCATAGCTGATCATTTTTGGTTGCCGGGCTGGCCGGGCAGCAGCTGATAAAGCGATAGACCCCTTGATCGGGATTGCGTTTGCTCTGTGTGCCGCATCATTACCTTGAACGTGCCTGAGGAAAAGTCGTGGATGCTCGATTGAATGCATTTCTTGAACGTGCCGATGCGGTTCTGGCGCGGATTGAACCCTTGTTGCCCACCCTGCGCCAGCCCATCGACTGGAATCAGTGCCTGGCGGCCCGCTGGCAGCGTGAAGGGCGCAGCGGTTTCCTGCTGCCGCTGGAAGTCAGCCTGGACATGCGCCTGAGCGACCTGATCGGGGTCGACAAGCAGCGTGAGCAACTGGCGCGCAACACCCAGCAGTTCCTTGACGGCCTGCCAGCCAACCATGCCCTGCTCTGGGGTTCGCGTGGCACTGGCAAGTCTTCCCTGGTACGGGCCCTGCTGGCCGAGCACGCCAAGGGCGGCCTGCGGCTGATCGAGATCGAGCGCGACCACCTGGCGGACCTGCCGCGGGTGGTGGAACAGCTGGTCAAGCTGCCCCAGCGTTTCGTGCTGTTCTGCGATGACCTGTCGTTCGAGGCCGGCGAGGGCGATTACCGGGTGCTCAAGAGCGTGCTCGACGGCTCCCTGGAGCAGGCCCCGGAGAACGTGCTGCTGTACGCCACCTCGAACCGCCGGCACCTGGTGCCGGAAAAGGAAAGCGACAACGAGAACTGGAAGCGCGTCGACGGCGAGCTGCATCCCAGTGAAGCCGTGGAAGACAAGATCGCCCTGTCGGACCGTTTCGGCCTGTGGCTGTCGTTCTATCCCTTCACCCAGGAGCACTTCCTCAACGTGGTGGAGCACTGGATCGGCGAACTGGCGCGCAAGGCCGGCCTCGACTGGCAGCGTGACGAAGAACTGGACATCCTCGCGGTACGCTGGGCCACCGGCCGGGGCAACCGCAATGGCCGTTGTGCCTATCAATTTGCCCGCTATTGGGTGGGCCTGCAGTTGTTGGAGCAAAAAGCATGATCGATTTGCAAAGCGCCGGCCAAGGCCTGGACGGTTACGGGCTGCTGTGCGCGCAGTTGGAGTCGCTGCTGGCCGATGAGCGTGATTTCATCGCCAACGCCGCGCAGTTCTCAGCCTTCCTCTATAGCCAGCTGGAGGACCTGAACTGGGCGGGGTTCTACCTCAACCGCAACCAGGAGCTGGTGCTCGGGCCGTTCCAGGGGCAGATCGCCTGCGTGCGGATTCCGTTTGGCCGCGGCGTCTGCGGTACCGCGGCGGCGACTCTGCAGACCCAGCGGGTGGAAGATGTGCACGCCTTTGCCGGGCACATTGCCTGTGACAGCGCCTCCAACAGCGAGCTGGTGGTGCCGCTGGTCAAGGACGGCAGGTTGATCGGCGTGCTCGACCTGGACAGCCCGAAGCTGGCGCGCTTCGGTGTTGCCGACCAGGCGGGAATCGAGCAACTGGCGGCGATCTTTCTGCGCCTGAGCGACTGCTGAAGCCCTCAGGTGCTCAAGCCCGCCTTCTTGAGCAGTGAATCCTGGTCCACCGGGTCGACCTGTTGCGGCGTCAGGAAACGCTCCGCGTAGCGCTGGTAGATCCGCTGCTGGATGAACAGTTCGAACAGCTCGGGATCGATATGGGCATCGCGGCACATCATGGCCATGATGTTCAGCGCCTCGCTCAGGGTCTTGCCCCTTTTGTAGGGGCGGTCTGCCGCCGTCAGGGCCTCGAAGATGTCGGCGATGGCCATCATCCGCGCGGGCAGGCTCATCTGTTCGCGCTTGAGCTGCTTGGGGTAGCCGGTGCCGTCCATCTTCTCGTGGTGGCCGCCGGCGATCTCCGCCACGTTCTGCAAGTGGCTGGGGAAGGGCAGGTGCTCGAGCATGATGATGGTCTGCACGATGTGGTGATTGATCACATAGCGTTCTTCGGCCGTCAGCGTGCCCCGGGCAATGCTCAGGTTGTACAGCTCACCACGGTTGTACTTGTGGCTGGGCACCTGCAGTTTGAAGCCCCAGGGGTTGTCCGCCGCCATGACTTCCGTGGCGCTGCGCTCCAGCAGGTGTTCGGGCTTGTCCGCCAGTAGCGGTTCCAGCACCGGCAGGCTCGGCGCCGGGGTGCGTTCCTGGCGCTGGTTCTCCTCCCAGGAAACCCCCAGGCGATCGTCCAGGGTCCGGCTCCAGGTGCGTTGGGCGATGCGCTGCAGGCGCTGCTGATCGGCCTCGGCCATGAATTCGGTGCCCATGTTGCAGCGGGCGACAAAGGCGAAGTCATCGTCCAGGGCCAGCAGCCGGGCCTCGCGCTCGGCGGCAAGAGGCTGTTCGTCGCCGCCCAGGGCCAGGGCGCGCCAGTAGTCGATCCAGGCGTCGCGCTTGAGCACCTCGAAGCGGGTGCGGATTTCGTGGATGCGGTTGTTCAGGGTTTCCAGCTTGGTGGCTTTGTCCACCACGTATTCCGGGGTGGTGACCTTGCCGCAGTCGTGCAGCCAGGCGGCGATGTGCAAGGCTTCCCACTCGTCCTCGCCGGGCTGGTAGGCAGCGAATCGCGGGTCCTGGCTGGCGGCGGCCGCCTCGGCCAGCATCAGGGTCAAGGCCGGTACCCGCTGGCAGTGGCCGCCGGTGTAGGGGCTCTTGGCGTCGATGGCCCCGGCCAGCAACTGGATAAAGGCATCCAGCAACTGTTTCTGCTTGTTCTGCAGGCGCTGGCTCTCGATGCACAGGGCGGCGGTGGCGGACACAGCCTGGATAAAGGCGATGCGGTCCGGGCTGAGTTTGTCCAGGTCGGCCTCGGCGCCGCTGTCCACCAGGAACAGCAGGAGCATGCCTATGGTTTCGTTGTGCCGGTTGCGCAGGCGGATGCCCACCAGGTGCGCACTGGGGCTGTCGAGGGCCAGCAACACGCTCTGCAGGTCCGCGGCCTGATCGAATCCCAGGGTGGTGACCACGCTGTCGTTGTGGGTCAGCTGGCTCAGCCACTCGGGAGTCCGGCTGTCCGCCAGTTCCCGGGAGCCGATGGGGAACTGCCTCATGTCCTGGGGCTGGCCATCGATGATCAGCCCATGGGGCTCCAGGCGCGTGCCCTTGCTTTCACAGAGGTAGATCAGGCCGGCCTGGGCCTGGGCGATCTTCACGGTCTCGAACAGCACCCGTTGCAGCAGCGGGTCGAAACGGGTTTCGGCGGACAGGCTGGCGTTGATCTCGAAAAAGCTCGCCAGGGTGTCTTTCATCCGCGCCATCGAGATGCTCAGTTGATCAACTTCCAGCACCGGTGAACGCCGGGAAACCGGATAGTCGAAATCGAAACTGCGGATCGCGTCGGCCTCCTGCACCAGGGCGTGCAGCGGCCGTACCAGGACCCGGGAGATCAGCCAACCAAGGGGCAGGCACAGCAGCAGGGTGGTGAGGGTGATCAGCGCGCCTTGCCAGCGCAGGCGATAGGCGTCGGCCAGAAGTTCGTCCTCGGGCACCAGCAGCGCCAACTGCAAGCCGCCGGGGCCACCCTCGGCGATATGGCCGCTGGCGACAATCCAGCTGCGCCCCTGGGCCTGCAGATGGCCGCCTTCGGTCTGGCCACGCATCAGGGCAGCGAGCGCCGGGCTCAGGTCGTTCGCCTTGACCAGTCGCGCACTGCGTTGTTCCGGCAGCAGCTTCTGGCTGTCCGGGTAGGCCACGACGTTGCCCTGGTCATCCAGCAGGGCAACCTCGGTGGAGGGTGTGACGCGGTGCTTGGCCAGGGTCGAGGACAGCTGTTCCAGGGTCAGGTCGGCGGCGATCACGGCCATCTTGCCGCTGTGCCGGGCCAGGGTGGTGCCGACGTTCTGGGTGGAAAAGAACACATAGGGGCGGGTAGTGATCTGGTCGGCGTCGCCCCGGGCGCTGGAGAACCAGTCGCGGTTACGTGGGTCGTAGCGCTCGTCGGGGTGCTCCAGGCGGTCGATCAATACCAGCGCGGGGTCATAGAACAGCGATTGGGAATGGACTTGGCCGGTGCGCGAGTCGCGTTCGATGCTCCACACCTCGTAGGCGCTGTTCTGCGGGGCCTGGCGCCTTTCGCGGATCTGCGGATTGCGCAGTGGCCGCACCATGAAGAAATCGCCATTGGCGTAGCCCAGGTACAGCGAAGCCAGGTCCGGGTTGTCCAGCAGGGCCTGGCTGAAAGGCCGCAGCAGGGTCAGCCGGTCTTCCAGGTTCGCCGCCTGGGCCGCCGGCGAGCCCGCCAGCAGGCTGAGCAGATGGCGCATGGGATCGTAGGTGGCCTTGACGTCGCTGCGTACATCCAGCTCGATGCGCTGGAAAAGCTTTTCACTGCTGTCGAGGATCAGCCGCGTGGTCTGCTGGTAGTTGTAGAGGCCCAGCACCACACCCGTCAGGAGCAACAGCAAGGTGAACATTGCACTGATATGGATATGCAGAGGAAAGCGGCGTTGTGCTAAGGCAGGGGTGCTCAGCATTCCAATTCACTCCAAAGGCACACGAGGCATGGCTCAGGACCCAAGCATAGTTAAGGCTGGCATTGCCTGCCTTGGCTTTACCGGGGGCCGAGGGTGTCGAGGAAACCGTTGCTACGGGTTTCATGGGTGTGGCTGACGGCGAGGCAATACTGGCCTTTTGCTATTTTCCTGGCAAGAGGCAGGCCGGGTTGCTTCGCGGGGCAGCGCAGGTTGCGATCGAGCCTGGCCTTCGAGGTGTCGGTGCAGGGATTGGGCAAGGCGTATCAGGGCCAGGTCCAGGGCGCGCACAGCGGTGCTGATGACGGTAGCCCCGGCCCGTTCCAGGCAAGCCCGCTCCAGGTTTTCACAGCAGTTCTGCAAGGGGGTGGCCCGGACCATCAGCGCCGAGCCCCTGATCTTGTGGGCCAGCTCCAGCAGGGCGGTGAAATCGTCGGGCGGGATCCTCCCCAGCAGGTGGCGATCCTCACGGCAACACTGCGACAGTTTTTCCAGCATGCTCCGGACAAGCTGCGGCTTGCCATGGGTCAGGGTGAACAAGGCCTCGATGCTGAAACTGTCAGGCCTTGGCCGGGGGGGCAGCGTCGCCAGGCGTGAGCCCAGCAACTCCAGCCCCAAGGGCTTGCACAGGCAATCGTGCATGCCGGCATCCAGGCCACGCTGATGCGTCTGCGGGTCGTTGCTGGCGCTGCAGCCGATCAGGTTGACCGCCGGCCCGGAGCCTTCGCTGCGGCGTATGGCCTCGGCCAGTTGGTAGCCATTCATCAAGGGCATGTTGCAGTCGACGATCAGCAGGTCGAAGTCGCCCTCGCGCCATAGCTGATAGGCCTGCAACCCGTTCCCGGCGCAGGTGACCCGGTGCCCGAGGTGCTCCAGTTGCCCTTGCAGCAAGGTCAGGCTGGCAGGGTGATCGTCTGCCAGCAGCACATCCAGCGGCAGTTGGGCAGCAGCCGGCGTGGCGGCGACGGGCCTGGGGGCGACGGCCGTGCGGCCGGGCAAGGTCAGCCTGACCTGCACTTCGCATCCGGGGCCCGTGCGGCCGTGCAGGCTCAGGCTGCCCCCCATCTGCAGGCACAGCTGATGGCTGATGGGCAGGCCGAGGCCACTGCTGTCCCGTGGCGACTGGCTGGTCGGTTCCACCTGGGCGAAGGGCTGCAACAGGCGCTGGCGCTCCTGTGGGGGAATGCCGATGCCGGTATCCAGCACCCGCAGCAGCAGGTCGAAGTGCCCGGGGCGCGCCGCCGGCAGCAATTGCAGCTTGACCTGCACCTTGCCCTGTCGGGTGAACTTGAGGGCATTGCTCAACAGGTTGGTCAGGATCTGCTTGAAACGCAGGCCATCTACCAGTACCTGGGGTTCGGGGGGCGGGGCCTGGAATTCCAGGCTCAGGTCCAGGTTCTTCTGCCGGGCCAGGGCCTGGAACACCCCCAGCACTGCCTCGGCGCTGTGGCTCAGGCAGGTCCAGGCCGGGTTCAGTTGCAGTTGCCCGGACTCGATCCGGCTGATGTCCAGCAGGTCGCCGAGCAGCTCCCGCAGGTCACTGGCGGCACCCAGGGCCAGCTCCAGGGAACCACGGTTGGCTGAGCCGTCCTCGGTGCGTTGCAGCACCAGCTCCAGGAGGCCGATGAAGGCGTTCAGTGGTGTGCGGATCTCATGGCCAAGGTGGCCGAGGAACTGGCCTTTCAGGCGGTTGGCCCGCTCGGCCTGCTGCAGGCTGGTGCTCAGGGTTGCCACCGTCTGTTGCAGCGCCTGGACCTGTTGCCGGTGTTGGCGCAGTTGCCGGTACAGGCAGGCCAGGCCCAGCCCGGCCGCCATCGACAGCAACAGCAGGGCAGCGACGCCCATCGGCAGCAGGGCCGGGGTCATGGCCAGGGTACCCGGCGCATCGGGGAAGAGGCTGGCTGGCGGTTCATATCAATGCGTTACGCTTGGCCATGTCCACCAGTTCACTCATCGAGGTGGTCGCCAGTTTCTGCATGATGCGTTTCTTGTAGGTGCTGACGGTCTTGTTGCTGAGAAACATGCCGGCGGCAATTTCCTTGTTGGTCTGGCCCATGGCGAACAGCTGCAGGACCATCAATTCCCGGTCATTGAGTGAGTTGAACTGCGCCAACTCCAGCGGCGAGCCAAGGGTGTTGCGGTCAACCTGCAGGGCCAGGCTGGGGAAGTAGTTGTAGCCGCTGCAGATCGCCTTGATGGCGCTGAGCAGCTCGCTCATGTCCTCCTGTTTGCAGACGTAGCCGCAAGCCCCGGCGCGCATGCAGCGGTTGGCGAACAGGGCAGCGGACTGGGCGGTCAGGACCAGGATCCGCGAGCGCCTCGGCATGTTGCCGAGGCGCTCCAGCAGCTCCAGCCCGTCCAGCTTGGGAATGCAGATATCGAGGATGACCAGGTCCGGTTCGCAATCACGGACCATCTGCAGTGCATCGACGCCGTTATCGGTTTCACCAACGATCGAATACCCCTCGTGCTCCAGCAGGATACGAATGGCCATGCGCACCACGGGATGATCATCAATGATTAGTACCGAGCCCATACAGGCCTCCAGCCGACCAATGGAAAGCCCGAACGTTAGCCCAGCTGGTGGAGGGGAAAAGTGGCGAAAGTGCGGTTAGACGCAATCTAGGAAGCGCCTTACACAGAATAAGGGGAGGGATTACAGGCGGGTGGCATCTAATGGAAGTTCAACAGGGTGGGGCACCCAGGCCGCCCTCCCAGGAAGGAGGGCGGCCATGACCTCATGGCGTTTTCTGATCGATACCGGCTTGCAGCAGCTGGCTGTTGCTGTGGCCGCCGACACGCAGCGGGCCGAGGTTGAACACCTGGTCCTTGCTGGTGGCCTCGTCCTGTTTGCGGGTCAGCTCGCTACCGGCGCCCAGGGCCAGGTTGACCGGTGACTTGGACAGGTTGAGCCCGGCGTCGACACGGTAGTCCGAGCCGGCCAGGGCGTTGCTGGTGACCTTGGAGCCCCCCAGGTCGACCCGGCCCTCGCTGGCACCGATGCGTGCACCGGTGAGCGTGGTTTCACCGCTGACCCGCAGGTTCACCCCTTGCTGGCCAAGGATGCCCGAGGCCTGCTCCACACTGTCCTTGCCAACATGGCTCAAGCCCAGGTTCAAGGTCGGGGTGTAGGAGGTGTTGCCGCTCTTGTCGCCGAACAGTACGCCTTCAGCGGTGTTGGCCACCTTGCTGCCGGTGGTGTTCTTCTCGCTGACCGAGTAGCTGTCGCTGGTTTTCGGCCAGAAGCGTTCCTTGAGGCTGGAGAAGCCATTGCCCACGGCGTCGGCCTTGTCGGCCAGGTAGCTCTTGGCCTTGTCCACACCGTTGCCAAAGGCGCCACGGGGCTCGGGGTTGACGTCGTAGCTGCCGCTGCGGCTGAGCTTCTCGCCCAGGCGCTCCTTGGCGTTGCTGGCCTGGGCGACCACGCTGTCCTTGGCCGAGCCGAGTTTGTCGACGCCCTTGTCCACGGCGTTCTCCAGTTTCTCGCGGTGCTTGTCGAAGCCTTTCTCGGCCTTGGCCTTCAGGTCGTCCTTGAGCGGGCCGGCCGGCTTGGCCAGCTTGTCCACCAGCCCGGGCTGGTTCTTCGCCACCTCCAGCTTGGCGTCGATATTGACCTGGGTGCTGCGCAGGCGGTCCTGGCGGCTTTCGATGTCGAGGCGGCCACCGATGGCTCCGTCGACCCGTTGCGCGTCGATGTTGGCCCCGGCCAGATGCACGTTGCCGGCGCTGTTGAGGACCACCTGGTCGGCCTTGATCAGGCTGTTGTGCTGGGTGGTGCTCTGGCGCTGGTCGACGTCGATCTTGGCCCGGGCGTTGATCCCGCGGTCGATTTTCGGCGAGTCGTGCTCGCTGGCATCGGCCAGGGTGGTCTTGCCCATGCTGCCACCGGCGCCCAGGGTCAGGCCCCAGTTGTCATGGGCCTGGGTAGAGTGCGCCGACTCCTGGAAGATGCCGCCCTGGGCCGCATCCAGGACGACCTTGCCGGCATCGATCCGGGTGCCCTGCAAGTGAATCGCGTCGTCGCCGGTGGCGGCGCTGCCCAGCAGGACCTGGCCCTGGCTGTAGAGTTGCGCGCCGCGCTGGCTCTGGTCGTTTTCAGAGACCCGGCCAATGTTGAAGTTGGCGCTGAGGTTGGCGCTCTTGCCGCTGCTTTGCTCGCTGCTGGTTTTACTGGCACCGGCGGTGAGCCCGCCACCCAGGTTGCTGCCCTGGCTGGTGTGGGTGTCCACGGCGGCTTGCAGGTCCAGCTTGCCGCCAGCGTCCAGGCGGATATCGCCGGTAGGCCGTGCCGCGTTGCCGATCTGCGTGCCTTGCAGCGTCAGGTTGGCGCCGCTGTCGAGCTGTACCGGGCCCTGGCCCTGGATGCTGGCAACCCGCGCCTGGCTGTCCTGCTGCTCCAGGCTCTTGTGGTCCAGCTGGACACCGGCACCCAGGTTGAGGTTGCTGCCGTTGCTGCCCGGGGTGGTGCCCAGGGTCAGCGAGGCGTCGCCACGCAGGCTGGAGTTGCTGCTGCTCTGGCGGTCATTGGCCTGGTTCAGCGCCAGTTCACCGCCGCTCTTGAGCTTCACGCCACCCTGGCCGCCATTGAACTGGCTGCCTTCGAAGCGCCCGTCGCCGGCCAGCTGGATGTCCACGCCCTGGCTGGCGTTGTAGCTGCCGACCTGGGCCTGGTCCTTGCTGCTGGTGACGGTACTGCTTCCACCGGCGCCGCTGCCGCGAATGTTCAGGTCCTCGCCGGTATTGGTGTAGACCCGCACGCCGGCCTTGGCATCCAGGGCCTGTTCGCTGCTGCTGGTGCTGTTGCTGGCGGCGCTGGCCAGCAGGCTGTCGGCGCTGATTTTCACCGCGCCATCAGTGGCACGGTACTGGGTGCCCTGGTCCTGCAGTTGGCCTTTGACCTTGACCTCGACCTGGCCACCGCTCAACTGGCTGACCACCGCGGTGCCGCTGCTGCTGTCCAGCTGGCGGTTCTGGTGGCTGACGTCCACGTCCAGCCCGACGTTGGGCTGTTCCAGGGCATCGAGTACTCCCGGTTGATGGAACTTGCGTTGGGCCACGCCCTGGATGGCCTTCTCGATCGGCCGGGTGACGCCCTTGTATTCGACGTTGGCGCCGACATCCACTGCCCAGTTGTTGTCCTGGTGGTGGCTGGTTTCGCTGTTGCGGGCGGCCTTGTTCACCACCTCGCCGGCGTTGACCTGCAGGGTACCGCCAGCCTTGACCTGGGCCCCTTCGGTGGTCAGGCGGTTGCCGGCGTTGATGGTCAGGTTGCCGCTGGCGCCGATGTTGCTGGTTTGCGCGGTGCTCTTGCTGCTGCTGTCCTGGCTGCTGTTGTGCGCCACTTCCACGCCGTTGCCGGCCCGGTCCAGGCCGCCGGTGTAATAGAAGCCGCCGCCGGTGGTGGTGCTGTCGCTGTGCTTCTCGGTTGTGGTGTCTGCGGCCAGCAACTGCACATGCTTGCCGCTCAGGCTGGCATCGCCGGCCGTGGCCGCAAGGTCGCTGCCTTGCACCTTGAGATCTTCGCCGGCAGTGACCGCCAGGGTGCCGCCGGTGAGGCTGGAGGCCTGTTGCCGGGTGCTGTCGCTGCTGTCGTTGCGCTGCTGATCCTGGTAGCGCACCCCGGCCCGATATTGGCCGGTGCCCGGTGCATTTTCCTTGGCGTAGGCGTCGAAGCCGCGCTTCTGGGTGCTGCTGCTGTCGTGCTGGGTGTCTTCGGCGGCCGCGACCTTGATCGTGCCCTTGGCGCTGGCGTCCAGTGCCCCTGCTGCGGCGACCTGGGAGCCGCTGACGGTCAGGTCCTCGGCGCTCTGCAACTTGAGGTTGCTGTCCGAGCGCAACTGGCTGCCGACCGTGGTGCTGCCCTTGTTCTGCTGGCGGCTCTCGTCCTTGGCAATGCCGAAGAACTTGCTGTCCTTGCTGTGGTTATTGCTGTGGGACGTGTCCCGCACGCCGTCGATGGTCAGCGCGCCCTTGTCACTGATGACGCTGGCCTCGGTGCCGCCGCGGGCCTGGCTGCCGCTGATGCGTACGCTGTCGGCGCGCACGATCAGCTTGCCGTCGGCGTTGACCTTGCTGCCCTGGTTCTGGGTCTTGCCCTGGTCGCCGTCGGCGTTCTTGCCGAAGAAGCCACCGCCCACCAGGTCGCCGGAGTAGCGCTGGTTGCTCTGGCTCTGCTGGCGGCTGGCGCTGGTGATGTCGACGTCCTTGGCGCTCAGCAGGATGTCGCCCTGGCTGTGCAACTCGGCGCCCTGCAGTTGCAGTGTCTGCTGGCTGGTCAGTTCCAGCTGCTTGCCGCTCTTGAGCTGGCTGGTGACGGTGCGCTGCTCGCTGCTGGCGTTGTCCCAGTTTTCCTTCCACAGGTGCTTGCGATGCTGGCCCTGGTCACGCTGGGTGTGGGTCTCGGTGGCAGCGGTCAGGCGCAGGTCGCCGCCGCTTTGGGCGCCCAGGCGATTGCCGGCCTCGACGCTGCTGCCCTGGATCTGGGTGCTGGCGCCGGAATTCAGCTCGGCATCCTGCCGGGCGACGACCTTGTTACCGTGCTGGCGGCTGTCGCTGTCGGTGTGGGTACTGTCGTAGGTTTCCCAGGTGATGCCGATGGTGCTGTTTTCCCATTGCTGGCGTTTTTCCTGGAGCTTGCGGCTTTCGATGCTGCTCAGGGTCAGGTTGCGCCCGGCGTCGAGCTTGACGTTGCGGCCACTGACATCGGTGGCGGCCAGGGTCAGGTCCTTGGCTCCGTGCAGCTCGATGTCGCCCTGGCTGCTGACCCCGGCACGGATCGCGTCGAGGCTGTTGTCCACGGCCTGGCCACGGATGTCCAGGTCACCGGCGGAACTCAGCTTGACCCCGTCGTGGCCGTCCACCTGGACGGCGCCGACACGCACTCCGGCACCTTCGGCGGTGCTGACGATATTGATCCGCCCGGCCTGCATGGCACCGAACAGGCTGGCGTCGATGCGCTGCTCCTGGGTGCGGCTTGCCGGGTCGACGTTACGCACCTGGCCGCTGGGGTAGTCCAGCTGGTTGCGACCGACGGTGACATTCAACTGGTCCCGGGCCTTGAGGGCACCCTGGCTGTCGATGCGCGGGGCGATCAGATTGATCGAACCCTCGGCGTTGCGCAGGCCACCGCCCTGGATAGCCAACTGGCCGTGGGCATCCTGGGTGTTGAGCCCTTGCAGCTTGCCGTCCTGGAGTTCCGGGCGGCCCACCACCAGGCTGGCATTGGGGGTGTTGATGAAGCTGCCGCCATTGACCGAGATGCCATTGGGGTTGGCCAGCACGAAGTCGGCGGCGCGGCCGAAGATCTCCTGGGCACCATTGAGTTGCGAGGCATTGCGGCTGATCACCTCGTTGAGGATCACGCTGGCCGCCTGGCCGTGGAACTGCTGGTTGGCCGCCAGTTGCCCGGCCAGTTGCGACTGCCCGGCCTGCAAGGCGTTGTTCAGTACCACGCCCTGTTGCCCGACGTTGTAGTCCAGGAACTGGTTGTGGGACAGGCCGCCGGCATTGGGCGCGACGATGTTGACGATGGGTACGCCACCCTGGTTTTGCAGTTGGGGGATGCCGCCGGGCCCCTCGGCCACGGTGATCCCGCCGGCCAGGGCCAGGGGCAGATGGGAGACCAGCAGCAGGCCGGCGATGGTCCAGCGCAATGTGCCCTGGGGCGAAAGGTGGAACCTGTGAGTGTTGTCAGGCATGAGAACCTCGTTCTGAGTGGGGTGAGCCGGGCGTTGCTTTCTAAGGGGGCAACGGCGCGTGATGCTCAGGTTCGTCGGTTGATTCAGGCTAATCGGCGGTCGGGTCAAATCTGCAGGCTGAACCTGGCCAGCCAGACTTCCGGCTCCGTTCGGAAACCTTCTGGGGTGTTGAGGCTGCGTTGGTAGTCCAGGTCGACCTGGAGTTTTTTCCAGCTCAGGTTGAGCCCCAAGCTGGCACCGCTCAGCTGCCGGCTCCGGGCGCCGTGCTCGGCCTTGATCCAGCCGTTGTCCAGGCCCAGGCGCGGGGTGATCTTGACCGGCAGGTCGTTGTCGAGCGGCAGGCGCAGGGTGTTGCGCCATACCGCGCCAATGGCGCCGGAAGCACTGTTGATGCGATAGCCGCGCACCGCCGAATCGTCGGTGCCCAGCAGTTGTTCGATGGCCGGCAGCGGGTCCGGGCTGTACTGCGCCGAGAGCTGGCTCTGCCACTGCCAGCGCTGGGTGCCCAGCTGGCCGTTGCGCCACTGGCTGAGGCCGGCGCGGTATTTGCGGAACTGCGCCTGGGGCAGTTTGCGCTGTACCTGCTGCGAGTCGCGGTCGGCGCCGAACCAGGTCAGGCCCTGGGCGTAATTGACATCCAGGTTCCACACTGCGCTGTCGAGCCAGAACAGGTTGAGCCCGGCTTCGGCCACGGTCAGGGTCGGGCTCTGGATCTGCAGGTGGGCCTTCTGCAGGTAGCTGTCCACATCCTTGTAGGCCAGTTGCAGGTTGGCGCTGAGCTGGTGGCTCTGGTCGCGCCACAGCACCCGGTCGGCGCGGCCGCTGACCATGTCGGTACGCCCGCTGTTGTACAAGGTGGTGCGGGGCAGCTTGAGCGGCGCGCGGTATTCGGCATGGCTGGCGAACAGGCTGTAGGTCCAGTAGCCGTAGGGCACCGAGTAGAACAGGCTGCTGCTGCGGCTGTAGCGCGGGCCGTGGTTGAGGGTGTCGCTGTAGTTCAGGTTCAGCGCATCGTTGATCTGCAACGGGCTGTCGAGGTTGAGGTTGATCGACTGCCGGTCACGCCCGGTGCCGGCGCTGCCCAGGTTGTCCACCCCCAGGCCCAGGCCCCAGCGTGCGGCGCTGCTGCGCGAGCGCAGGATGATCCGCGAGGCCCCGGGCTGGCTGCCGGGGGCGATGTCGGCGGTCAGGTCCAGGGAGCGCAGGCGGTTCAGTTGATCCAGGCCCTGCTCCAGGTCCCGCAGGTACAGGGGCTTGCCGAGCATGCCCGGGAAAGCGCCGCGCAGGGACACCGGCAGGCTCTGGTCGGCCAGTTCGATGGCTTCGACGTAGCCTTCCTCTACCAGGATATCCAGGCTGTGCCCGGCCGCCGGAGTGCTGGCCAGGTAAGGGCGGCTGGCGATGTAGCCGGCCTCTACATAGAGGCGAGTGATGGCCGCCAGCAGCTGGTTGATCTGGTTGGCCCCCATGCACGGCGCGACATACGGCTTGATGTAGTCATTGAGCCGGGCCTTGTCGAACAGGCTGACGCCGCCGATGCGGGTGCCGCTCAGGGGCCAGCAGCGCTCGTCGCTGGCAGTCTGCGCAGGTTGGCTGGGGGCCGCCGGGGTGCTGCTGAAACTGCCGCGCTGCATCTGCCGCTGGCGCTGTTCCAGTTGCAGTTGTTGCAGGTCCCGTTGCTGTTGTTGCTGCAGGCGCAGGGCTTCCTGGCCCGGTTGCAGGTTATCGGCCAGGGCCGGCGTCAGGTACGTCAGGCCCAGCAGCAGTCCCAGGCACCAAGTGCTGGTGTGGGGGAGAAGGGAGCGGTCAGTGCGTAATGAATAGGGCACTTGGCATCCTTACTGTAATAAGACGAAGTGACAGGCACTCGGAAAGCCGGGTATGAGGCTCAACTAGTGGCGTCGCTTTTAGTTCTGCCCTGTGAACGCTAAATACCTTCGATATCTATATCTGAGGTTCAGTGCTCAAGTGCTCGGAAGTGACAGTTCCTGAGTAAGTGCCGGATGGGTTAGTGCAAATTCAGGTATGACAAAAGGGTTGAGTGAGTTGCAGTGGAAACGTTACAGCGCAGTGCAAAATTAATTTTTCCGGGGGTGGTCAGCGGGGGGGAATAGCCTGTGAAATCGAGACTATCCGAAACCCAAAAGGCTATTTGTACGTAAATTGTAAATACATAGAAGGCTAATGAAATTTGCTTGTCAGCCCTGATTGGCAAGGGGTGTGGCGCTCGGGTGAATTATTCAAAGGTAGGATGTTTGGTTGAATGGCTAACTGGATGTTTAATTCTGTAATCGTCAGTTCGTATATCAACTTGCGAGCGCCAAGTGTTTTCGGCTACTTGCTCTTTCTGTTTGAGTAGTTGCTCTATTGTTGTTCTTGTTTGATCGGGCTGTTGTTGCTAGGGGATCTCCTTAGATGTCTTGGTGGTAAGAATTCTGCACTGCGCCCATAGTTTCTGGTGGTGTCGCCGGTGAAATTATCGACGTATAGAAAACTATATAGCGATACTCTGGCTAGGGGATTCCCTTAGTTGCAGATTGGATGTCGCAGGTCATATCAAGTGCCTGGCACAGTGGCCGGGCACTTGATGAATGACGGTTATTGCGGGCTGGAGCGCCCGGTCATTTCCCGGGCCATCTCACTGGCATAGCTGTCGGTCATGCCGGCGATGAAATCGATCATGCGCAGGAACGAGGTATGCAACGGCCAGTTCGGGTCCGGCGCGTTATTGCCCAGCAGATCGAGGATCCGCCGGTTCTTGAACGAGGGGGTCTTGCCGCCGTGCTGTTCCAGCGCCGCGCCGCAGAAGGAGTTCAGCAGGATCTCCAGGGTGGTGTAGGCGCCGATCTCGTGCAGGGTCTTGCGCTTGTCCTGGAAGATCTTGCGTCGCGCCACATCCTTGGCATTGAGTACGCAACGCTTGGCCGGACCATGCATGTGCTCCACCAGGTCGCCGTGCAGGGTGCCGGCCAGCAGGGCGTCCTGCTGTTCGACAAAGGCCCGGGCGGCGGCGTTGGTCAGGTGCTCGATGGCCTTGCCCCGCAGGATCGCCAGGCGTCGCCGGCGCGAATCGCTGGGGCCCAGCTGGCGATAGGTTTCCGGCAGGTCGTCGCCCACCAGGCCGAGTAGCAGCGCCTCGACTTCGGCGTACTCCAGCAGGTCCATCTCCAGGCCGTCCTCAAGGTCGATCAGGGCATAGCAGATGTCGTCCGCCGCTTCCATCAGGTACACCAGCGGGTGCCGGGCCCAGCGCTGGTCTTCCAGCTGGGGCAGGCCCAGCTTGTGGGCGATCTGTTCCAGCAGCGCCAGCTCGCTCTGGTAGCAGCCGAACTTGTGCTTCTTGTAGCCCAGGGAGTCGGCATGGCGCGCGGTCCAGGGGTACTTGAGGTAGGTGCCGAGGGTGGCGTAGGTGAGCCGGGTGCCGCCATCGAACTGGTGGTATTCGAGCTGGGTGAGCACCCGGAAGCCCTGGGCGTTGCCTTCGAAGTTGAGGAAGTCCTGGCGTTCGGCCTCGCTCATCGCATCCAGCCAGCCCCGCCCGGCGGCTTGCTGGAACCAGTGGCGGATGGCGTCTTCCCCGGAGTGGCCGAAGGGCGGGTTGCCGATGTCGTGGGCCAGGCAGGCCGATTGCACCACCATCCCCAGGTCGCTGGGCTCACACCAATCGGGCAGGGCGCTGCGCAGGGTCTCGCCGACGCGCATGCCCAGGGAACGACCTACACAGCTGACTTCCAGGGAGTGGGTCAGGCGGGTGTGGATATGGTCGTTGCTGGACACCGGGTGCACCTGGGTCTTGCGCCCCAGGCGGCGGAAGGCACCGGAGAAGATGATGCGGTCGTGGTCTTTGTGGAAAGGGCTACGGCCGAGTTCTTCCGGGCTGTGCACTGGCTTTCCGAGGCGTTCGCGGTTGAGCAGGGTCTGCCAATCCAAGGCGGGTCTCTCCGAAAAAAACTGAAGGGCAGAGCTTCCGGTTTCTCGGGCGTGGCCGCAAGAGGCGCATGGTCTGCGCTTGTGTCGACGCTTTCGCTGGCAAGCCAGCTCCTGCACGGAAATGACCTGGCCTGCGGCCCACCTGTAGGAGCCGGCTTACCGGCGAAAGGGCCCGCAGTTCGTGCATCCATCGTGTCGCTGCGTTCGCCGGCAAACGGGACGGGGTTACAGGCCGGCCGCGTCGATGTCGATCAGTAGCAGGCGCTGGCCGTTGTCGAAAAACTGCCCGGCGGTCAGGCAATACTGGTTGCTGGTGGCGTCGCGGTAGGTGTTGGACAGGGTCAGGCGTCGCTCCTCCCAGCCTTCGGCCAGCAGGTGATAGAAGTACGGGCGCCAGGACCAGTTGTGGCCAACGTAGCTGCTGTCGGCCTGCCAGCTGTTGTGGCGCCATTCCAGGTTCGGGGTCAGTTGGGTGCCATGGCGGTCGCACTGATAGAAACGCAGTAGCCAGGGAAAGGCCTCGACCCGGGGCAGTTGGCTGATGGGCGCCTGGGCCTGGGCCCAGGCCTGCAGCAGGTTCATCAGTTCGGCCAGTTGCAGGCGCATGCGCATCAGCCGGTTGCGTTCGGCCAGCTTGTGCCGCACGTAGCGCTCGCGCAGGCGGGCGAAGGGCTGGACGAAGGCATCGCTGGGGTAAAACTGTTGCTCGGCCTGGGCAAACAGGAAGCCCTGTACATAGCGCGAGCCGCACTCCAGGGCGAAATCCAGTTCGGCTTCGGTTTCCACACCTTCGGCGATGATCCAGCAGCCGGTCTTCTCCGCCATCTGCGCCAGGGCCTTGACCACGTCGCTGCTGGGGCCACCCCGGGCCGCGGCCTGGAACAGGCGCATGTCGAGCTTGAGGATGTCCGGTTGCAGGGCCAGCACCCGGTCCAGTTGCGAGTAGCCGGCGCCGAAGTCGTCGATGGCGATCCGTGCCCCGGCCTGGCGGTAGCGCGCCACCACTTCGCTGAGGCGTTGGCTGTTGCCCCCCAGTTCAGTGATCTCGAACACGATGCGCCGCGGGTCTACGCGGTTCTGCTGCAATTGCTTGAGGCTGGGCAAGGGCTGCCCGGGGCGCAGGCGGCTGATCCATCGGGGGGAAATGTTCAGGCTCAGGAACCAGTCCGCGGGTGCCTCGTGCAGGCGCCGCAGGGCGTCGTCGCGGATCAGCCGGTCAAGGCGGCGCAGGGCGCTGGAGGGGGTTCGAGGATCGGCGAACAGCGGCCCCACGGACGCCAGTTGGCCATTGTCCTGGCGCAGGCGGCCCAGGGCTTCGACCCCGGCGATACGCCCGGTGGCGGTGTCGATGAAGGGCTGGAAGCAGGCGAGCGGTTGCCCGTCGATCACAGGGCCTCCTTACAAGAGTCTGGGTGGAGTAGGGCCGTGGCTGACGGGTAGGCGGCCACGAACCGGCCCCTGGGTAAAGGGGCCGATCCGGGTTGCTTAGCAAGAATGCAGCCAGATAGCGCCGCTCAGGATTTGCGCGAGGAGCCTTGCATCACCAGCTTGATCAGCGGCACCAGCGTGGTGCCCAGGCGAACCAGGCGTGTGAGGCCGCCGGCGCCGCCGCTCTTGGCACCCTTGCCGGTGATGAAGCCCAGGAGCGTCACCACTGCCACGCCCCAGAGCGGGGCGTGCTTGATGCCCAAGCCTTCCTGCCAGCTCTGCCCCAGGCCGCGGACCCGTTGCAGGGGTTGCAGCAGTTGCTGGGACTCGTGACGGATTTCCTGGCGGTGCATTTCCATGCGCAGGCGGATCAGTACCTTGCGCATTTCCCGGCGTGAAGTGTTCTGCGGGACTTCAGGCAGTTTCATGGCAGGAGGCGCTCCCGATCATTGGCCAACTCTTCGAGGGTGGCGTGGAAAGGTGAGGATTCATCGAAGATCGCTGCCTTGAGGCGCAATCCGCAGAAGATCGCCGCCAGGGTGTAGAACACGCACAGGCCGATGATTCCAGCCAGGCGATAGCTGTCCCACAACAGGATCAGCACCAGTGCCGACAGCCCCACCAGCAACAGCAGGGCGAACACCAGGGCCAGCCCGGCGAACAGCAGCAGGCTCACGGTGCGTGCTTTCTGCTCCTGCAACTCGATGCCGAACAGCTCGACATGGCTGTGCAGCAGCCCCAGGACTGCCGCCCCCAGGCGCCGCGAAGACGCGCTCGGGCCGCTGCCGGACGAAGTGGATTCGCCGATAGCCATATCAGCGCCGCGTCGCCAGGAGGCCGATCAGGAAGCCCACGCCGGCGGCGATGCCCACCGATTGCCAAGGGTTGCTCTGCACATAGTCCTCGGCGGCGGTGACCGCTGCCTGGCCCCGCTGGCGCAGGGAGTCTTCGGTCAGTTGCAGGGTCTCCCGGGCCTTGAGCAGGCTGTCGTGGATCTGCTCGCGCAACTCGTCGGCCTGGTCGCCGGCCAGGGTCGCGGTGTGTTCCAGCAGACGCTCCGTGTCACTGACCAGTGCCTGAAAATCCGCCATCAGTACTTCTTGAGCCGTCTTTGCCGTTTTGCTGGCCATGGTTCCATCTCCGTTAGTTGCTTGTGTGAGCTATGAGTGTGAGCCCTGGGCGAAGGTTCACTGCAATTGTCTGGTACAGCTTTTGCTTTGTCCTGGTGCGCCAGGCCCCGGGCCTGCGCCGAAAACGAGCGAGGGTCGCGCTGTAGCCCGCGTAAACCCTGGCCAAGAAAACCATAACCTCAGGTCAGTCCTCACCCCGTGGTTTGTCGTGCCGCCCCCGGCGCGCCAAAACGGTTCACCGAATGCGTGCAATGGCGCGCCCGGGAGCCAACTTGGTGCAAGGAGCGGGGCGCCCTGCCAGGGAACGGCTGGCCGATTTCGGATCTGCCTACTCCATGGAAAATCTGCAAAGCGCTGTGGACACCCTGGTCCACGGTTCCAACACCCTGTTCATCCTGATCGGGGCGGTCATGGTCCTGGCCATGCACGCCGGCTTTGCCTTCCTCGAAGTCGGCACCGTCCGGCAGAAGAACCAGGTCAATGCGCTGTCGAAGATCCTCAGCGACTTCGCCGTCTCGACCCTGGCCTATTTCTTTATAGGCTATTGGATCTCCTACGGCGTGAGCTTCCTGCAACCGGCGGCGGTGATCAGTGCCGATCACGGCTACGGCCTGGTGAAGTTCTTCTTCCTGCTGACCTTCGCCGCGGCGATCCCGGCGATTATCTCCGGTGGCATCGCCGAGCGCGCGCGTTTTGTGCCGCAATTGTGCGCCACGGTGCTGATCGTGGCCTTTGTCTACCCGTTTTTCGAAGGGCTGGTGTGGAACGGCAACTTCGGGGTGCAGGCCTGGTTGCAGCAGCGCTTTGGTGCCGGCTTCCATGACTTTGCCGGTTCGGTGGTGGTGCACGCCATGGGAGGCTGGCTGGCCCTGGCCGCGGTGCTGTTGCTGGGGCCGCGCAATGGCCGCTATCGCGACGGCAAGCTGGTGGCGTTCGCGCCGTCGAGCATTCCGTTCCTGGCCCTGGGCTCGTGGATCCTGATTGTCGGCTGGTTCGGCTTCAACGTCATGAGCGCCCAGACCTTGCAGGGCGTCAGCGGGCTGGTGGCGGTGAACTCGCTGATGGCCATGGTGGGCGGCACGGTGGCGGCTCTGATCGTCGGCCGCAACGACCCCGGCTTCCTGCATAACGGCCCGCTGGCCGGGCTGGTGGCGATCTGCGCCGGCTCGGACCTGATGCACCCGGTGGGCGCCTTGATCACCGGTGCCATTGCCGGAGCGCTGTTCGTCTGGTGCTTCATCGCCGCGCAGAGCCAATGGAAGATCGACGACGTGCTCGGGGTCTGGCCGTTGCATGGCCTGTGCGGTGTATGGGGCGGCATTGCCTGCGGGATCTTTGGCCAGAGTGCCCTGGGCGGCCTGGGTGAGGTCAGTCTGGTCAGCCAGTTGATCGGCACCGGCCTCGGGGTGGCGGTGGCGCTGCTGGGCGGCCTGGCCGTGTATGGGGTGATCAAGGCGGTCTGCGGGCTGCGCCTGACCCAGGAACAGGAGTACTACGGCGCCGACCTGTCGCTGCACAAGATCGGCGCGGTGAGCCAGGACTGAGACGACGCCCCTGGTATTGATGACCCTGGGCGCTCGCCGCCCGGGGTTTGGTCTGGGTGGCTTCAACCGGCTTGCAGGCGTGCTTCGCAAGCCTCGATGGCCGCCTGCGGGCCGGACACCAGCACCCGGTCGCCGGCTTGCAGGCGCGGGCTGGGGTTCAGCGGCAGGTCGTTGCCATCGCGTTGCACCCCGCGTATATCCACGCCCAGTGCCTCCAGGCCCAACTCCTGCAATGGCCGGTTGCAGGCGTAGGCATCGGCGTCGAGGCTGACCGCGTGCATCTGCACCGCCGGCGGTTCGCGGTTGTCCTGGGCGCTGTTCTGGGTGCCGTGATAGAAGCCGTGCAACAGTTGGTAGCGGCTGTGGCGCACTTCATCCACGGTGCGCTGCACTCGCTGCTCCGGCAGGCCGAGCATGATCAGGGCATGGGAGGCGAGCATCAGGCTCGACTCCAGCAGTTCGGGCACCACTTCGTTGGCGCCGGCGGCCTTGAGTTCCGCCAACTGGCTGTCATCGCGGGTGCGCACCAGGATCGGCACCGTGCGGTCCAGGCGGCGCGCCGCCTTGAGCACCGTCAGCGCGATATCGCTCTTGTCCACTGCGATCACCAGCAGCCGCGCCCGTTCCAGGCCGACTGCGGCCAGGAGGTCGCCGCGCCGGCAGTCGCCGTAGTGCACGCAGCTTTCTCCCGCAGACGCTTCCTGGACCCGCACCGGATCATCGTCCAGGGCGATGTAGCGCAGTTGCTCGTGGCGCAGGAAGCGGCCAATGGATTGGCCGACCCGGCCATACCCGCAAATCAGTACATGGCCTTGCAGCTCGGCGTTCTGCGCGCTGATTTCCTCCAGTTGCGCGGCCTGGTTGGGCTTGCGGTGCAGGCGGGCGGTGATGACCGGCGCCGCTCGCAGCAACAGCGGGGTTACCAGCATCGAGCAGAAGGTGGCGGCCAGCAGCAGGCTGCTGATGTCGGGCGGGATCATCTGGCTGAGCTGCATCTGCGCCATCAGGGCGAAGCAGAATTCACCGCCCTGGGCCAGGGCCAGGCCGCTGCGCCAGGCGGTTTCGCCATCGCTGCCGCGCAGTTTGAGCAGGGTCGCCACCACCGAACCCTTGATCAGCAGCAGGGCCAGGGTCAGGCCGGTGATCAGCAGGGCATGGTCGATGAACAGTTGCAGGTCGATGAGCATGCCGATGCTGACGAAGAACAGCCCCAGCAGAATGTCGCGGAACGGGCGGATGTCGGCCTCGATCTGATGCCGGTAATGGCTTTCCCCCAGCAGCATGCCGGCGAGGAAGGCCCCCAGGGCCGGTGACAGGCCCAGCAGGTGGGTGAGCCAGGCGGTGAGCAGGACGATCACCAGGGCCAGCAGCACAAAGAGTTCGGCGGAGTGCGAAGCGGCCACTTCATGGAACAGCCGCGGCAACAGCCAGCGGCTGGCCAGCAGCAGGCCGACGAACAGCACCACGGTCTTGCCCAGGGTCGCCGGCAGGGCCCAGTACCAGGCGTGCTCGCTGCTGCCGGCGAAGACCGGCACCAGGGTCAGCAACAGCACCGCCACCACGTCCTGGAACAGCAGCACGCCAATGGCGTTCTGCCCGTGGCTGCTGAAGATCTCGCCAAGGCTGGTCAGTTCCTTGCTGACGATGGCGGTGGAGGACAGGGCCAGCCCGGTACCGAGCATCAGCGCTGCGGTCAGGGGCATGCCGAACAGGGCCAGGAGGACCCCGAGGATCAAGCCGGTGCACAGCACTTGCAGGCTGCCCAGGCCAAACACCACGTGGCGCAGGGCAAGCATCTTCGACAAGGAGAACTCCAGGCCCAGGGAGAACAGCAGGAATACCACCCCCAGTTCCGCCAGGTCGGGCAGGTCCTCACTGTCGTTGACCCAGTCCAGCGCAGTGGGGCCGACCATCAGGCCCACCGACAGATAGCCCAGCACCGGGGGCAGGCTCAGGCGCCGGAACAACGCAATCACCACCAGCGAGGAGGCAAGAATGATCAGCAGATTGGCAAACAACGGGCATCTCCGGACAGGGGGCGGGCAAGGCAAAGCCTAGAGGCAAAAAAAGGCGCGAGGATCACCCGGGCCGCAGAGAGTGACGCTGATTCAGGTCATTGTTTGTCGAGAATGTCTCATATTCATGAGCCTTCGCTATGCTCAGAAATTGTCGATAAAGGCGGTGCCCGGGTGACGGGGTTATCCACAGGACCCTGCCAGTGAGGTGTCGGAGAGGTGTATGGAGCGTCTGTATTCACTGCAAGGGTTGCGGGGCGCCGCGGTGTTGGGCGTGGTGCTGTTCCACATGATGTCGGTGGAAATCAAGTATTCGGGCGGTGACATCCTGCTGCCGGTCATGCTGAATTTCTTCCAGCTCGGGGTCGACCTGTTCTTTGTCATCAGCGGCTTCGTGATGGTCATCGTCAGTCGTGGGCGCTTTCAGAAAACCGTCGAGACCCAGCGCTTCCTGTTCAACCGCCTGTCCCGGATTTACCCCACCTACTGGCTGTATTTCTTCATCACCCTGGGGGTGTATCTGTGGCAGCCGGCGCTGGTGAACAGCTCCCACGGCGGCTCCAACCTGTGGATGTCCTTCCTGCTGCTGCCCAATGACCGGGTGCTGCTGGTGATGGTGGCCTGGTCGCTGCTGTTCGAGCTGTGGTTCTACCTGATGTTCACCCTGTTCCTGTTCTTCAAGGAAAAGCGCCTGCCGCTGATCCTGCTGCTGTGGGCGGTGGCGCTGGTGGTGTTCAACCTGCTGCAGAACTGGCAGGACTATTCCCCGGCGCTGAAGATCATCCTCCATCCCTACGCCCTGGAGTTCATTGCCGGCAGTGCCCTGGCGCTGTTCTTCTACGGACCCCATAGCGCCAGGGTGCCGACGGCGCTGGTCTGGGTCGCGCTGGCGGCGGCTCTGCTGGTGGGGTTTCCGCTGATCTACGCCTACCAGCTGTTCTTCACCGAGGGCTTGCCGAGGATGCTCGCGGTGGGCCTGACCTTCGGTACCCTGACCCTGTCCCTGGCCTTGCTGGAGCGGCGGCAACTGATCCGTATGCCAGGGTTTCTTACAGCCACCGGTGATATGTCCTACACCATCTATCTATCCCACTTACTGGTGCTGGGGGTCGTCGGCCGGGCCTGGCAGGTGATCGGCGCCTGGCCCGAGAGCTATGTGGATAACCTGGCCTTCATCGTGCTGATGATGACGGCGGTGGTCTGCTATGGCTGGGTTGGCTATCACTTTTATGAAAAGCCGATCCTCGATCGTGCCACGGCCTACTGCAAGCGCCGGTTCAGTACCGCCCCCCGGCGCAAACACTACGATCCGGTGTAGTCGTCCGGTCCTTCCTGCTTACTCGGGTAGCCATCGATGCCGAAAGTGCTCAACGCAAACCTCGACGCGCTGAAAGTCCTGCTGGCGGTGATGGTGGTGGCGCTGCACTGCAAGCTGCTGGGGGGCAATTACACCTGGGTCGGCTACTTGCTGTGCAACGGCCTGTTCCGGGTGGCGGTGCCGACGTTCTTCATCATCAACGGCTACTACCTCTTCCAGACCCTGGAGAGCGGCCACTCCTTCGCCCAGTGGTTCAAGCGCGGCCTTCTGCTCTACCTGTTCTGGATGCTGGTCTACAGCCCGCAGTACATCGACCCGAGCACGATCGCCAGCCTGGGCGGGGTGCTGGGGGTCGTGAAGAAGCTGCTGATCGGCTATTTCCACCTCTGGTACCTGGTGGGCATGCTCGGCGGCGCAGCGATGCTGCTGGTGCTGCGTCGCTGGCGTTCAAGTGCGCTGATCGGCCTGGCCCTGACGGCGTTCCTCATCGGTCTGGGCCTGCAGTACGCGCGGGTCTACTACGAACTGCCCAACGGCTTTCTCCAGCACTTCAATCAGAACGACTACACCGCGCGCAATTTCCTGTTCATGGGCTTCCCGTTCATGGCCATCGGCTTTCTTTGTGCCCGGCATCGCTTGGCAGAGCGGCTCAGCCGGCGCGGGGTGTGCTGCTGGCTAGTGCTGGGGTTGGGGCTGATCCTGGCCGAGGCGGCGCTGAACTTCGCCCTGCGCGCCGATGTAGAGCAGAATTTCGACTTCCTCGCCTCGTTGCTGGTTATTGCCCCGGCCCTGTTCCTGTTGCCCCAGGTGTACTTCCGGGCCTCCCGGAGCAACTTCGCGGCCAAGCTGTCTTCGGCGGTGTATTACGTGCATCCCTGGTTCATCTTCGGCGCCTTGTCCCTGGGCATGGCCTATGGCAACGGCATGGCCGGGCTGGTCCTGCTGCTGGCCTTTGGCGTTGCGCCGCTGTTGATCATGGCCAGTCGCCGGGTCCGTTTCATTCTCTGAGGGCGCCTGGTCGACGGCTTTTTCTCTCGGGCCTAGAATAGGCACCTGTTCTTTTTTGGTTGCCCAGTCATGCCCCCTGAATGCCAATTGTTCGGCACCCTTGGATGCCACCTGTGCGAACTGGCCGAGGCCGAGCTGATGCCCCTGGTGGAACACGGCCTGATGGTCGAACTGGTGGATATCGCCGACAGCCAGCAACTGTTCGACAGCTACGGCCTGCGCATCCCGGTACTGCGCCGGGTGGATACCGGCGCCGAGCTGGGCTGGCCCTTCGACGCCGAGCAAGTGGTGGCCTTCCTGCGCTGATGCACCAGGGGGGCGGGCAGGGTTTCCGCCCGTCGCTCATCGTGCGAATTCATTGGCGAGAGCTCTCGATTGGTTTACTGTATGCATATACAGCTATCGAGGAGTCTCGCCATGTCTCTCACTTTCCTGACCGGTACCGAACGCTCGCAACCGATGCCAGCCCGCTTTGCGCCGCTGGGTGACAGCGAGCCTGCCGCGTTGGCCGATGGCCCCAGCGGCAGCGGTTTTTCCCTCGACCGGACCCTGGGCCTGGGCGCGCCGCAGATCCATGGCCTGCTGGTGGACGATGACAACCTGCTGGGGTTCGGCATCTACCCCGGTGACCGGTTGATCGTCGACCGCTCGGCCACTCCGGCGGTCGACCAGTACCTGGTGGTTCGGGCCCAGGGCGCCAGCGAATACTCGCTGCGCCTGCTGGCGCCCGATCCTCGTGGCGGCTTGCTGCTCAAGGCGGCGCGCCCTTCAATCCCCTCCATCGTTCTGGATGACCTGGGCTCGATCGAGATCTGGGGCGTGGTGTTGTGGGTGGTCAGTTATGTGGGGTGCAAGCAGCCCTGATGAGTGTGGTGGACGCTTCAAACCGTTAAAGGAATAGATGATGGTCAATGTCGAACAACTGAAAAACAGCGTGAACAGCATGCCCACCGATGTGGTGCGTGAAGCGGTGCTTGAGCTGCGCCTGGACGGGTTGGTCACCGAAGGCAAGACGCCCTTCAACAAGCTGCACTTCAACACCTGCTTTGCCGAGATCGAAGCCTTGTTCCAGCGTGCGGGCTACCACCGGCAACTGGACGTGGTGGGTTACCAGGGGCTGTTGTACGCCCTCTACGATCCGGGCCGCTGGGAGGCGGTGGATGTATTGCGCTGGCTCAAGGAGTTCACCGAGGCCGCGGCCCAGGCCAAGCAGTCCTGCGCCTGAAACCTCGGAAACTGTTCCTAGGTTCCTTGTGGCGGCTGTTGGATAATGCCGCCCTGCATTGATCCTTCGAGCTTTTTGTATGTCATCCGCACCTTTTTCCGCTGCACAGCATCAGGCCAGTACCCTGTACCTGCCCCCGGGCTCCTGGGCGACGGTGCTGGATTGCCTGTGTGATCACTTCAAGGCCATCAGCCGCGAGCAGTGGCTGGACCGTATCGCCCGTGGCCGGGTGCTGGACGGGCAGGGCCAGCCTATCAGTCTGGAGCTGGCCTATCGCGAAGGCTTGAGGATTCACTACTTTCGCGAGGTGCCGGATGAAAAGGTGATTCCGGTCGAGGAAACCATCCTCTACGCCGATGAGCATCTGGTGGTGGCGGACAAGCCGCACTTTTTGCCGGTGACCCCGGCAGGAGAGTACGTCGAGCAGACGTTGTTGCGGCGCTTGATCCGGCGCCTGGGCAACCCGCACCTGGTGCCCCTGCATCGTATCGACCGGCATACGGCTGGGCTGGTGCTGTTCTCCGCGAACCCAGACAGTCGCTCGGCCTATCAGTCGCTGTTTCCCACCCGCAAGATAGAAAAACGCTACGAGGCGATTGCCGCTGCCTTGCCGCAGTTGAACTTTCCGCTGCTGCACAAGAGCCGGCTGGTGGACGGTGAGCCCTTCTTCCGCATGCAAGAAGCGCAGGGGCCAAGCAATACCGAAACAGCCATCGAGGTCAGGGAGAAACACGGCGAGCTGTGGCGTTACGCCCTGTACCCGGTCACGGGCAAGAAGCACCAACTGCGGGTGCATATGAATGCCCTGGGAGCGGCGATCTGCAACGATCCCTTTTATCCCGAGGTGCTCAAGGACATCGAGGACGACTATGCCCGGCCGCTGAAGCTGCTGGCCCAAGGGCTGCGTTTCATCGACCCGTTGAGCGGGCAGGAACGCGAGTTCGAGAGCCGCATCAGCCTGCAGTGGTGAATACCCCAGGCGCAGAAACAATAAAACCCGCACCAGGCGGGTTTTATTGTTTTCAGGTCGACAACCGTCAGGCTTACAGCTCTTTGACGGTACGGACCTGATCCTTGTTGATGCGAGTCTGCTTGCCGTCCAGCTGTTCAAACTCGTAGAAACCGGAATCCTTGTCGTATTTAGGGGTATCGACGGCCTGGATTTCGCGACCGTCATTCAAGGTGATCACTGTCGGCGAGGCGCAACCGGCGAGAGTGGCCAGGCCCAGTGCGAGCATGAGAGTGGCGAGGGTCCGTTGAGTCATTGTGTGTCTCCGAAATGAGTACTTTTGAGTGCTGGTCTTCAGACGTATACAACGTCTGCAAGTTCCTTGGCCAGGGACATTCTGCCACGTTGCCGGGCAGATCGCAGGCGTTCGCCGCGGCAGATTAGCCGAGTTCGCAACAGCGTCTACCCACTGGGGGCTATTGCCGAGGCCACAGCGGCGGCAGGCCGGAGCGCTGTGATATAACAACGGGCTGTTTCTCCTACCTTTGGATCGAGCCTATGAAAGCCAAGGCTGATGTACCTTTTGCGCCGCTGAACATTGCGGTACTGACTGTCAGTGATACCCGCACCCTGGAAACCGACACCTCCGGGCAGGTCTTTGTCGAGCGCCTGGGCGCCGCCGGCCATCGTCTGGCGGCACGGGTGCTGCTCAAGGACGATCTGTACAAGATCCGCGCCCAGGTCGCGACCTGGATTGCCGACGACGTGGTGCAGGTGGTGCTGATCACCGGCGGTACCGGCTTCACTGGCCGTGACAGCACCCCGGAAGCCGTGGCCTGCCTGCTGGACAAGCAGGTCGACGGCTTTGGCGAACTGTTCCGGCAGATATCGGTCGCCGATATCGGCACCTCCACTGTGCAATCCCGGGCACTGGCAGGGCTGGCCAATGGCACCCTGGTGTGCTGCCTGCCGGGTTCCACCAATGCGGTGCGCACCGGCTGGGACGGCATCCTCGCCGAACAGCTGGATTCGCGGCACCGGCCGTGCAATTTCGTTCCTCACCTGAAACAGGCGGCACCCTGTGAATCCCGCGGGTAAGCCGGGCAAGCAGGGCGCCCTGATGCCGGTGGAAGAGGCATTGGAGCGCCTGTTGGCGATGGCCGGTTCGGCCCCCATCCTCGAGCGTGAGCGCTTGCCGTTGGCGGCGGCTCAGGGCCGGGTGCTGGCCGAGGCGCTGATCTCCAGCCTGGACCTGCCGCCCTGGCCCAACAGCGCCATGGACGGTTACGCCCTGCGCCTGGAGGACTGGCGGGGGGAACCCCTGCCGGTCAGTCAGCGGATCTTTGCCGGTCAGGCGCCTGAGCCACTGCAGCCCGGGACCTGCGCGCGGATTTTCACCGGTGCGCCGGTGCCGGCCGGGGCGGACTGCGTCGAGATGCAGGAAAACGCCCAGGTCCAGGACGATCAGCGCGTGCTGTTTAGCGAACCTCTGCAACTGGGTCAGAACATTCGCCCTCAGGGCCAGGAAACTACGGTGGGCGAGGAGGTGCTCGCGGCTGGCACTCGCCTGGGACCGATCGAGCAAGGCCTGGCTGCCTCCCTGGGCTGCGCCGAGCTTGAAGTGGTGCGCCGGGTCCGGGTGGCGGTGCTGTCCACCGGTGACGAACTGGTGGAACCTGGCCAGCCCCTGGGGCCGGGCCAGATCTACAACAGTAACCGGGTGGTGCTGTGCAGTTGGTTGCAGCGCCTGGGCTGTGAGGTGCTGGATGCGGGAATCCTCCCTGACGATCTGGCCGCGACCCGCCAGCGCCTGGCGGAACTGGGGGAGGTCGACCTGATCCTGTCCACCGGTGGTGTCTCGGTGGGAGAGGCGGACTTCCTGGGCATCGCCCTGCGCGAAGAGGGCGAGTTGGCCCTGTGGAAGCTGGCGATAAAGCCCGGCAAGCCGTTGACCTTCGGCCATTTTCGCGGCGTGCCGGTGATCGGCCTGCCCGGCAATCCGGCATCGACCCTGGTGACCTTCGCCCTGCTGGCGCGCCCCTACCTGTTGCGTCGCCAGGGCGTACAGCAGGTGCAGCCCCTGAGCTTCCAGGTGCCGGCGGGTTTTGCCTGGCCCCAGCCCGGCAATCGCCGCGAATACCTGCGGGGGCGCCTGGAGAACGGGCAGGCGACTATCTACCGCAACCAGAGCTCGGGCGTGTTGCGCAGTGCGGCCTGGGCCGAAGGGCTGGTGGAGGTGCTTGAAGGGCGGACCCTGGTGCAGGGCGATCGGGTCAACTTCATTCCCCTGAGTGAAGTGCTGGATTGACCCCGGCAGCGCGGGCCCGGCTGCCACCGGCCCGCGCCGAGCGGTTTAGCGCAGCAGCAACAGCAGCAACAGGCCGAAGCGGCTGTGCAAACCCCAGGTCACCAGGCCCGCCAGCAGTGCAGCGGCCAGTACCGCCCTGGCCAGGCGCTTGAGCCACGACAGGTGCCGACAATGACGCGGCAGCGGCTGCGAGGAGAGAGGCAGGTCGAGCTCCCGGGGGGAGCGGGCGGTCACCCAGGGCTGGCCCTGCAGATGCTTGAGCGGTGATCGCGCTTGCGGATAAAACTCCTTGTCTTTCATGACGGTGCACTTCCTTGTATGAGGCGTCAGTGCCTGACATGCACAGTCACTGATTGGCCCCGCAGGGTCAATTCAGGTGATTCTCTTTCTTCGGTCAGAAAATTCACTTTAGGCCTGGGGGCTCGGTTCAGGCATAGGGGCTGTCCCAATAGCGCTTGTACATGCCGAGTTTTCTTTTCAGGCCCAGGGGCAGGTAGCGCTCCTGCTGGCTGAGTTTGTAGGCGAAGAGCTTCACCGCGTTGCGCAGCAGCGACCCGGGCCACTGCCCCAGGCGCCCGGGGCCGAGGAAGCGCAGTTCGGACCGGACGTAGCGCAGGCCTTCGCCACCGGCGCCACCGAAGGCCTGGCGGATCCAGGGTTCCCGGGCATGGAATACGCCAATGTCGAAGTAGCGGCGGAACTCTTCCTTGAGGCTGTAGTTATGGGAGTGGCGGCAGCAGGCGCTGCCTTCATAGGCAACCTTCCAGCCGGCCAGCAGCATCTTCGCGCCCACATACATGTCTTCGGACAGGATCACATGGTTGGGAAAGCCGCCGACCTGCATCAGCGCCTCGCGCCGGTAGGCGGAAAACGAGTTGGACATGAAGGCGGTCTTGATCCCCAGTGCCGGCACATCGGCCAGGCTTTTCACCTGGGAAGTCGGCGGGTAGTTGAACAACCGCGCATGGCTGGCCAGGGGGCTGGCATCGAGGTGCGGCAACTGGCGACCGCACACGGCTCCCACTTGCGGGTCGGCGAAGGGCGCGACGATGCGGGCGAGACCTTCGGCATCCTCCAGGTAGGCATCCTGGGTCATGAACACATAGAGGTCGTAATCGGCGTTGCGCTCCACCATCAGTTGCCGGGTGCCGCCGTGGTTGAAGTCGCGGCTGTCGATGCGCAGCACATTGGCGCAGCGTGCCAGCGCCAGCTCGTAGGTACCGTCGCTGGAGCTGGAGTCGACGATCAGGGTATCGAAGGGCGCGCTCTGGATTTCCAGGGAATCCAGCAGCCGCGCCAGGTCCTGGCAACCGTTGTAGGTGGGAATCACACAGGCCACGCGCAGTGTCGACATTGTCCAAGCCTCCGGTTCAGGTCAGGTTCTGGCGCCAGGGCCGCAGCCAGGCCGCGAGGATCAGCAACAGCAGCAGGCCGCAGGCGCTGCTCAGGCCCAGTTGCCACCAGATCGAGGTCAGCGGATGCAGGAAGAGCGCCGCCAGGGCCATGCCACCCAGGCCGATCAGCCAATGACTGCGCCAAGGCACCAGCCCCAGCAACTGCTGGCGGCGCATCAGCAGCAGGTCGGTGAGGATCACCCCGCAGATCGCCGCCAGGGCGATGCCGATCAAACCGAGGAAATACGGCAGCGCCGCCAGCAGCAGGGCATTGAGCAGGCTGCCGGCCAGTTCGCAATTGAGCGGCATGCGGGTGTCGCCGGCGGCATAGGCGTAGCGCGCCAGCAGGGCGTTCCAGGCGCCGAACATCAGCGGTACCGAGAACCAGGCCAAGAGCTCCGGCAAGGGGCTGTCCGCCGCTTGATTGGGCAGCAGCAGGTGCACCAGCGCGGCGGCGGCGCCAATCAGCCCGACCACTGCAGGAATGGTCAGCAGGGTGGCGCTGCTCAGGCCTTTGCGCAGCAGGTCCAGGCGCTGTTCGCCGGAGCTGCCGCTCATCAGCCCGAGCAGCACCTGGTTGAGGCTCATCAGGGCGATCAGCGGCAGGTTGATCAGCTTGCGTGCCAGGTTGATCCAGGTGACCGCCCCTTCACCCAGCAATGAGGCCGCCATGCGCTCCAGCAGGGCCAGGCCCTGGCTGGCGAGGTTGCTGCTCAGCAGCGGGCCGATGCGTTGCAGCAACTCGCGCCCGGCCCCGGGCGCGGCCTGCATGCGCCAGGGCCGCCAGCCATCGCGCAGCAGGCTCGGCAACAGCACCGTTGGCATCAGCAGGCTGCCGAGCACACAGGCCGCGGCCAGCCCGGTGGGGGTGGCGGCATGGTGCAGGCTCGCCAGGTAGATCACTGGCGGCAGGTTGAACAGCAGCGAGCCCAGGCCCGCCAGGACAAAGCGGGCGCGAGCCTGCAGAGGGACGCAGAACAGGCCGTGAAGAATGAACCCCGGTGCGCACCAGGCCAGCCAGTGCAGGCCGCCGCTGGCCAGGGCATAACCGTCGCTGCCCAGGCCGGGGCCGATCAGGCGTACCCATAGCGGCGCGCCGAGGCTCAGCAGCAGCGCCAGCAGCAGCCCACACAGCAACAGGCGGGGGGCCAGGGCACTGAGCCAGGCCTGTTGCTCCCCGGCCGAGCGCTGCTGGTACAGCGGCAGCGCGGCGGCGCTCAGCAGGCCCGCAGCCAGGGCCATGCGCAGGGCCTCGGGCAGGAACATCGCCACCAGGAAACCATCGCTCTGGCCACCGGCGCCCCAGGCCGCCACCAGCAGCCATTCCCGGGCAAAGCCGGCGGCCAGCCCGGTCAGGGTGGCCAGGGTCAACCACAGCGTCGCGCCGAACATGGGCCGGGCTTAGTGGAACAAAGTGAACAGGCCTTTGCCGCCCACTTTGTAGTTGAGGTTGCGGCAGCGCTCGCCCTTGATCGCCGCGTCCGGCCCGCTGACGATGGCGTAGGGTGGTACCGGCTTGGACACCACGGTCTGCCCGCCGACCACCGCGCCTTCGCCGATCTCGGCGCCAAACGACAGCAGGGCGCGGCTGGCGATCCAGGCGTAGTCATGGATGTAGATCGGCCCGCCGATGGCCCAGAATTCCGGCTCCTTGAGGTCGTGGCCACCGGCGATGATCAGCACATGGGAGGCGATGGTCACATGGTCGCCAATGATCAGCCCGCCCCGGGCGTCCAACTGGCAGTGCCAGGCCACGGTACTGTCCTGGCCGATGCGCAGGCTGTCGACACCCAGCACCTCGGTATTGCGCCACACCGTGGAGCCCTTGCCGATCTTCGCGCCGCCAAGGCGCAGCCAGAACAGGCGCAGGGTGTGGCTGGGGATCTTGCAGATGAGGATGTTGTAGATCTGCTCCCAGACCCGCAGCATGCGGTCGCGCAGGGTCGGCCAGTTGATTCCGTACATGGGAATCAGCGCCCCCTTGAGTTCGCGGCCCAGCAGTTTGTAGAAGCGCCGGGGCAGGGGCGGCTCGATCTTCGATTCGATGTTCAGGTAGCTGATGTAGGTCAGCACGTTGCCCTTGAGCGGTTGCTCGAACACGACATCGTTCTCCAGCATCCACTGATAGGCCGCCTCCAGTTCTGCAAGGCTCACCCCCATTTTCTGCGCATAGTCAGGCAAGGCCTGTTTCAGGTTCTGCGAGTGGAAGAGGCGATGTTTCATGGCTGGATTCCTGAGGGTGGGGAGTCTGGAGTAACCCTGGGCGCCGCAGCGCCGGCCTTGAGTCGCAGGCGTCTGGCTTCATGCAGGTTCAGGCCCAGCAGCAGCCAGAACAGGGCGATCAACACCTGGGTGAAGCTGAAGTAATGGTCGAACAGGCCGCTGATCAGTGCGGCGCTGAGGCCGGCCCCGCTGCCCAGCCAGAGGGCGTTGTCCCGATTCAACTGGATGGCCACCCCGGGAACCCGGGTTTCCCGCCACCAGCTCCAGATCACCGCGACGAACAGCAGCATGCCGGGCACGCCGATCTTGTAGATGTAGTTCAGCCACAGGTTGGAAATCCCCCACAGGCCGGTGCCGGGCACGGGTGGGTCGACCTTGAAGCCGATGCCGAAGGGGAACATCGCCATGGCGGCGGGGAAGTGCGAGTACTCGTCGACCCGCACGCTGGTGCTGGCATCGTTGGAGGTGAACAGGGTCAGCAGGCGGTCCTGCAAGGGCGGATAGGACATCAGCAGCAAGGCCCCGAGAACGAAGCCACCCATCAGCATGCGCCCGGTGTAGGGCACCCGCTGGCGGGCCATCCAGATCAGCACGATCAGCAGGCTGAGCAAGGCTCCGCGAGAACCGGAGAGCAGCAGCCCGGCGGCCCCCAGCAAGGCCACCGCCAGGCCGAGTTTACGCTGCCAGCCGCTGCGGGTCAGGCCGAAACAGAAGGCCAGGGGCAGCAGCAGGGCCATGGCGCCGCCAGTGACGTTGGGGTGCATCCACGGCGAGCCCATGCGATTGGCCAGGGCGCTGAGGCTGTCGCCCAGTACCGCGATGCCGCCGTAGCCGAGCTTTTCGAGGATCGGGGTCATGGCCGTGGCGCTGCCGTTCTTCAGAAACACCGGGATCGACAGCAGCAGGAGCAGCAGGGTCCCCAGCAACAGGCCACAGACCAGTTGCTCCCGGGCCTTGGCTTGCTGCAACAGGCGTCGCACCAGAAACAGCGCCGAGAGGTTGAGCAACCAGCGGACCCAGTTCACCGGGCCATTGCCATCGGCGTTCACCGTCACCTGGCCGATGATGAAGGGCAGGGCACTGAAGGCCATCAGGGCCAGCAGCAGCTTCTCGGTACGCAGCAGCCTGGGCGGCCGGGGCAGATTGGAGAACAGCCCCTGGGCCAGGATGCTGGCCCAGACCAACAGCAGCAGGGCTTCGGAGACGGTGGTGCGCAGGCCGATCTGCACCGTCGAATAGGGCAGGAAGGTCGCCAGTACCGCGAACAGCAGCAGCCCGCGCATGGGCTGGCGGACCACGGTCACCGCCGCTGCGATGCCGACCATCAGCACCAGCACCTTGAGCGCTGGCAGCAACCAGATCAGCACGCCGAAAACCAGGCCGAAGATCAGCGCCAGCGGCAGGGCGATGGGCATTACTTGAGCTCCTCGAGCAATTCATTGAAGCGCTTGCGATAGGCATCCTCGGCGTAGCCGGCCGCCCAGGCCTTGAGGGGGGCGGGGTCTTCCGGCGGGGCGCTGGCCAGTTGCACCATCAACTGGCTCAGCGCGGCGCTGTCGGTGGGCGAGAAGCGCGGGCTGCCCGCCGGGGTGATCTCGTCCAGGGCCGAGCCGCTGGCCACCGCCACCGGAGTGCCGACACTCAGGGCCTCTATCACCGGCAGGCCGAAGCCCTCGGCGTAGGAGGGCTGCCACAGGCGCTGGGCCTGGCGGTACACCCCATGCAACTGGCTGTCGCTGAGGTCGTTGAGAAAGTGCAGGCCATGCACGGCGCGCAGCTCGCTGGGCAGGTGTTCCGGTGCGCCGATCAGCACCAGTTCCGGTACGTCCGGGGATTGCTGGCGCGCGGCCTGCCAGGCGGCGACGAACCAGGGAATGTTCTTGCGCGGCTCGCGGGTGCCCACCGCCAGCCAGTAGCGCTCGGGCAGTTGCAGGTCGCGGATGTCGGCGGGTTCGCCCTGGAAACCGGTAACCAGGTTGGGCAGCACCCGGACCTTGTCCCGGGCCTGGGGAAAGAGCTTCACCAGTTCGTCGGCGGTGTACTGCGAAGGTGTCCAGATGCGGTCCGCCTGCTTTACCGAATGGCCGATGGAGAGCTTGTCGGTGAGGCCATAGACCCGCTCCTTGAGCCGCGATCCGTGGCTGTTGGTCAGGGTCAGTTGGAACAGGTCATGCAGTTGCAATACATAGCGCAGGTTCTTAGGTTTCCTGCCCAGGGGCAGGCCCATGTTGAAGTTGCAGATGTACAGCTCCACCTCGGCCTCACGCAGGGCCTCGGGCAGAAAACCGCCCTCGAAGCGCAGCCGGTTCGGCAGGCGATGCACCCCCTGCAGTGGTGCGCCCCACCTGGGGCAATGCACCCGGCGGCGCAGCGGATGGTCTTCCGGGGCGACGCCGAACAATTGCAGGCTGACCTGCGGATTGGCGCGCAGGGCGTCTTCCAGTGCCAGGTTCTGCCGGCCGATACCACTGTTGCTGTAGCCCGCGGCGGGGCGGTAATCCAGACCTATGCGCATACGGACACTTCTTCTTTGTCAGAGGGGAGTTGGTGATAGACCGCTTCCAGCTGGGCCGCCGCGGCGCTCCAGTCATGGTGGGCCAGCACGTAGTCGCGCCCGGCGGCGCCGATGCGTTGCAGGCGCTCGGGATCGGCCAGGGCCTGGGCGAGAATCTGCGCCAGGGCCCCGGGGTCTTCGCTGCCCAGGTAATGCTGGCCGTTCTCCACCTGCAGCCCGGAGCTGCCCTGGGCCGTGGTGACTACCGGCAGGCCGGCGGCCATGGCCTCCAGGACCTTGAGCTTGGAGCCGCCGCCCTGGCGCAGCGGGGCGAAGAACAGCGCCGAGCGCCGTTGCAGGTCCCGCAGGTCGGGGACAAAACCCTGCCACTCGATGCGCGGGTCGGTCCAGCGCTGGCGGAAACTGTCCGGCAGGGCGTAGCCGCAGATAGCGAAGTGCACCTCGGGGTTGATGGCCCACAGGCGCGGCAGTATCTCTTCCAGGGCCCATTGCACCGCATCCAGGTTGGGGCTGTATTCGTAGTTGCCGATAAACAGCAGGCGCTGGCTGCCAAGGTCCGGTTGCACCGCGGCGTAGTGCCCGCAGTCCACGCCGTTGACCACCACCGCGGCCGGTTTGCCACTCAGCCGGGCCAGGGTCAGGGCGTCCTGTTCGGTCACCGCGATGACCCGGGCCGCCTGCTGGAACACCCGGCGTTCCCAGCGCCGGTAGCGCCATTGGTCGTAACGGGTAAAGGGTTTCGACCAGGCCGGCAGGCGGTCGTAGCTGGCGGCACCGAGGGCCGACTCGACGTTGTGTTCGGTGAGGATGAACGGGCGCTGCAATTGCTTGAGCGGCTGTTCGAAGGGCTGGAAGCTGTAGCTGTGCTCGATCTGGATCACGTCCCAGGGTTCCTCCAACAGCTCGCGAAAACGCTGTTGCAGCGGCACGGCCAAGCCGTTGACGTCGGCCAGCATGGGGTAGGGCGCGAACAGCACCGAGAACAGGGTCTTGAGGCTGCGCAACGGCCGCCGCGGCAGCACGATCAGGCGTTCCAGCCAGGGCTCCAGGGCCGCGCGGGTGGCGTCGTCCAACGGGGTTTTCGATTGCACCAGCAAGGTGATGCGGTGCCCGCGGGCGGCCAGGGCCCGCAGCAGGTGGTATTGCCGGGTCTTGCCGCCGCTGGTGGCGGGCCAGGGCAGGTAGGGCAGGGTCCAGAGGATTTTCATGCTCACCACACCAACAGTTGCAGGCTGGTTTTCAACGGCACGCTCAGGCCCGCTTGCCCGCTCAGCTCGGTGCGGGTGCCGGTCAGCGGATCATGCAGCGTGGCCGCGTTGAGCCCGGGAACCTGCAGGCTGGCGCCGCTGGCGCTCCAGAACATCCAGACGTGGGAGCCGTCGGGCCGGGTCCAGGCGATGCTGTACAAGTCGCTCGGGGCGTTGCTCAGGCCGGGGGGATCAGCCGGGGCCAGGCTCGGCCCGGTGGTGTCGAGAAAATATTTGAGGGCGTTGTAGACCGGCTTGGGTTCGCCGGCCAGGTCCACCAGCCCGTAGGACTGGTCGCGGTTGCTGGCGCGGGCATCCAGGTCGCTGAGGTTGAACAGGAAGATCCGCTGGTAGTCCATGGCCGCCATCAGGGCCAGGCGGCGCAGGGTGTAGTCGGCCTGGCCGTTGACGCCGATCATCGCCTGCATTTCCCGGGCTCCGCTGGTGTAGCTCGACCAGCCCCACTCGGTGGCCCAGACCTGTTGCACGCCCTGGCTGTGCAGCGCGTTGTTGAGGAAGTTGCCGCGTACGAGGAAATCCTGGGCCGCGGCATCGTCGCCTTCCGGGAGCTCGGAATAGGGGTGGTAGGCGGCAATCAGGTTTTCCGTGCCCAGGCCCTGTTGCAGCAGGTCTTCGAGCATCAGCCCCGGGGTGCTGCGCATCTGGCTGTAGTAGGCCATGCCCGCGGTCGCTACAGGCTTGTCGGGAATCGCCGCGCGAATGGCGCTGGTGGTGGTCGTGAGCAACTGGTCGTAGGCGTCGGGGTCTTCCTTGGGCAGCCAGACGATGTTGGGTTCGTTCCACACCTGCCAGGTGTTCACCTGGGGATAACGCTGGGCGAGCATTTTCATGCGCTGGGCGAAGACGTTGAAGTCCTTGGGCGGGTACTGGTCGGAAGGGGGCGAGCCGCTGGGCACGTTGGCGGCGAAGGGCGCCGAACCCACCATGTAGGCCAGGACCCGGTACTGGCGGCCCTGCATGGCGTTCATCGCGGCGTCCAGGGTGTCCAGCTGCAGGTCATTCTCGCTGGGTTCGATCATGGCCCAGTGAATGGCCAGGCGGACCCAGCTCAGGCCCAGGGCATCGAGCCGGTCCATTTGCTTCTGGTAGACGCCGGGGGTGAAGTACTGGAACTGCGCGTTGACCCCGAGAAAATCCTTCCACACCACCGCTCGCGGCGCGCGCAGGGTGGTATCCGCCAGGGCGTTCCAGGACAGGCAGGCGAGCACCAGCAGGGCAATCGCCGAGCTACGTCGCATAGGCATGGGCCGGGCCTCCACAGGCATCGCTGAACACCCGGGCAAAGCGCTCGGCGGTATGGCTCCAGACCCGCCGGGAGCCGATCACCGCGGCGTGCTCGGCCCAGCGCTCCACCCGTTCCGGGCTGGCGCACAAGTGGCTGAGTTCGGCGGCCAGGGCGGCGACGTTGCCCTGGGGAAAGATCACGCCGTTGTCCTGGGCCACCTCTTCGGCGAAGGAGCGGGCGTCGGAGGTGATGGCGCCGCGACCGCAGGCCACCGCCCAGGACAGGGCGCCACTGGTCCCCCGCAGCGTGCCCAGGAGCTTGAGCTTGCTCGACTCGCGGTAGGGCAGGACCATCACGTGGTGGGCCTGGATCACCTTGGGAATGTCCGTGGCCGGCAGGTCCAGTTGCCAGTCGATGCTGTCCTGCAGGTTCAGGCGCTGGATGTGCTGGCGCAACTGGTCGAGGTAGCTGCCGGCGCTGCCGAAGGCCATTTCCGGTTCACTGCCCCCGGCCAGGGTCAGGCGCATGCGCTCGCGCATTGCCGGTTGCTGGGCGAAGGCCATGGCCAGTGCATCCAGCAGATCCTCGATGCCCTTGCCGCGGTAGATGAAGCCGAAATACAGCAGCCTCAACGGGCTCAGCGGCGGCAGTGGCCGGGCGGGAATGGCCAGGTTGCCGTGGGGGATCACCACCATCTGCTCCGCACGCAACCCCATGCGCTGGCGCAGGCAGGCGCCGCCGGCGTGGGTCAGGGTGATCAGCCGGGTGAGGCTGCGGGCCAGCTGCTTTTCTTCGTGCAGGCACAAGGGGTCGGTCAGTACCGTGGCGATCTGTGGCAGCGGTGAGGGCAGCCGCGTGGCCAGGGACAGCGGCCAGGGCAGGCAGGCCCGGCGCCAGACCAGGCGTTCGGGGTCGTGCACCGTGGCGCTCAGCGGCAGGCTGGGGAAACGCTCGCGCAACGCCTTGAGAGCATGAAACTCCGCCAGCCGGCCACCGCCCAGCTCGGCGTGCACCAGGTCGATCCCCTGCCAGTCACTGTGCGCCACCCGCTCGATGGCGCGTTGCGGGTCGTTGCCCAGCCCGGCCAGGGGCGTGCTGACTTTCAGCCCCAGGCCTTCCAGCGCGGCGCGCAGGTGCGCGGCGTAGTCGGCAATGCCGTTCTGCTCGGGAGGCATGGGTGCCAGCAGGGCAATGTGCATCAGTGGGGGCTCCTGATCCGCGCCAGGAAGTTCAGCACGTTCTCCGGGATGCCGAAGCGCCGGCGGTTGATGATGATTCCGTCGACCCGCTTGAAGGCGGTGGTGAGAATCGACAGGGCGTTTTGCAGCACGGGCACCGTGGTGGTTTCGGCTTCGACGATCAGGGCGATCAGGTCGGCCTCGCGCAGGCTGACGAAGGCTTCCTGGTTGGAGAAGAAGCCCGAGGCTTCCAGCAGGACGATTTCGCCGGGCACCGCGTTGGGTGCGCCATTGACCCGCACCACGTGCCCGCGCTCCTGGAGCAGGTCGCGCAGGTGCGCGGTGACGAAGCTCACGCCTTCGCCTCGGCGTGCCGAGGTCAGGCCGATCACCAGCCCCTGCAGTGCCACCTGCTTGAGGGGCAGGATGCCGTACAGGCGGTAGAGGCTGGCGGTGAAGGCGCTGTTGCGTTGCGGCAGGTGGCTGTCGAGGTCCTGCAGGCTGGTCCAGACCTTGACCCCGAAGCGCTCCTCGATCTGGTCGCCGTCATGGATGCGCTGGTCCAGCAGATAGAAGAAGTACAGCGCCAGCAGGCCCACTGCCAGGCTCAGGGGGATGGCGGCGAGCAGCATGCTCAGGCTCTTGGGAAAGACCCGGCTGGGTTTGAAGGTGGCTTCTTCGATCACCGCGATGTTGCTGATCTGGCTCTGGTCCAGCTCGCGGTCGATGCGGGCTTTCTCGGTGCTGTCGCTGTACAGCGCGAAGCTTTTTTCCGCCGCGCTCAGTTCCCGTTGCAGGCGTGCCAGTTCAGGTTCCACGGCCAGCGCCTGGCGCCGTTCCTGTTCGAGCTTGAGCAACTGGGTTTCCTGCTGGGCGGCCTGGGTCTGCAGGCGGCTGAGGCTGGCCTGCTGGTCGGCGAAGCTGTTCTGCAGGCGGGTATAGACCGGGTTCGGGGCCAGGTTTTCGCTGCGTTGCACAGTGCCGCTTTCCGATTTCAGCAAGGCTTGCAGGTTGGCGATTGCCGCATCCATGGCGCGGACCGGAGGGGCGCCTTCCTTGAAGGTGCGGAGCATTTCCTGACGCTCGATCTGCTTGGCGTTGATTCGCTGCTGCAGGTCCTGGCGGTCCGGGTTGAGGCTCATCTGGCGGCCGATGCTGATTTCTTTCTTCATGCTGTTGAGCTGCTTCTGGATGGTCTCCAGGCCGCTGCGAGTGGACGCCACTGCTCGGGTGGTATTGAGGTGTTCGCCCTTGAGGTTGTTGAGGTTGCGCGAGATATCGTTCAGGCGCTCCTCGATGCTCACCGCCCCCAGTTGGTTCAGGTAGTCGGCGATCTGCTTCTTGTAGCCGAGGATGCGCTGGTTGGTGGCGCCACTTTCGGTTTCATAGAAGGCGTACAGGCTTTTGCGCCCGAGGGTTTGCGCGCGTTCCTGCTGGTACTGCTCGATCCAGCTCTTGACCACTGTCTGGGCCACTTTGGGGTCGTTCCAGGTAAAGCTCACTTCCATCACCGAGGAGCCTGCGGCGTGGGTCACGCTGAAGCTTTTCAACATGCGTTCGGTCAGGCGTTCCACCGGGGTCTGCTTCTCCACCAGGCCCACCAGTTGCAGGGCCCCGCGCAGCAGGTCGACGATGCCTTCCACCGCGCCTTTCACTGCGTTCTTGAGGGTGGCCAGGGCACCACTTGGCTGGGGCTGGCGGGACAGGTCGTCGAGGTACTTTTCCGCCACTTTGCGGGCGATGGGCTCGCCGCCGAGGATGCGCTCCTCATCGATGATCGGATCACGCTGGGCGCTGGGAATCACCACAGCCTGGCGATCGGCGATCTCGATCGGCAGGGTGCTGGTGTCGCGCCCCGGCTTGACCAGCAGCAGGGCGGTGGACTCGAAGCGATTGGGCAGCAGGAAGGCGCCCAGCAGGATGATGACGAAGGTCACCAGGACGGTGATCTTGACCTCGCGCTTGAAGATGAAGAACAACCGCAGCAGATCGCGAAAGGAACGGATATTGATCATGAGTGCTGTCCTTGGCGATCAATTGGTGGATTGACGGTTGATTTCGTAACTCGCCCCGATGCCGATCGACTTGGTGAACGGAATCAACTGGTTGAGGTACACATCCACCCATTCAATGCCGTTGCCGACGCTGGACTTGGGCACGAACACCACGTCGCCGCGTTGCAGCAGCACCGGGGCGGCGCCGGCGTTGCCGGCGATCATGAATTTGCGGTAGTCGAAGAAATAGGTCTTGTAGCGGCCGTCCTCGCCCTCGCGCAGCAGGGCGATATTGCGGCTGTCGCCCACGTTCAAGAGGCCCCCGGCGCCGACTATGGCCTGCTCCAGCGTGGTGGTCACGGTCACCGGCAGGGACGCCGGGTTGCGTACCGAGCCGCCGACGAACACGGTGTTGCCCGGTGCCTGGTTGATGTTCACGGTCAGTGCCGAGTCCTGGTAGATGTTCTTCAGCTTGTTTTCCAGGACCTGGGTCAGTTGCTGCGGAGTCAGCCCCGCGGCCTTGACCTGCCCGGCATAGGGGTAGGCGAAGGTGCCATCGTTGAGCACGGTGAACAGCGTCAGTTCGTAGATCGAGTTGGCGGTGAATGCCGAGATCGATGGCGCCTCACCAGTGTTGCGGACGATGCGCAGGGTGTCCCCCGGGCGAATCCGCTGGGGCGGCAACGGTTGGCCGGCCAGGGCATCACCGGCCCGATGGGCGGCCTCCAGGTCCTGGCTGGGCGGCAGCTCCACCTTTGCCGGAATGGAGCAGGCGCAGAGCATGAGAACACTGGAAATCAGCAGGAGTCTTTTCATCGAGCGGTCTTCCTGGCGTGCATAGTCACAACTCCCTGTCGGGCCAGATTGCTGCTTGGAGCGTCAGTTCAGGTCTTGGCGGCTTCGGCGGGAGCCCGCCCGTAAATGTCGTTGAAGCGCACAATGTCGTCTTCGCCGAGGTACTCCCCGCTCTGCACTTCGATCATCACCAGGTCGATCACCCCGGGATTGACCAGGCGGTGAGTGCGGCCGGGCTTGATGAAGGTGGACTCATTGGTATTGAGCAGGAACTCGTCCTCGCCATTGGTGACCAGGGCCATGCCGCTGACCACGATCCAGTGTTCGCTGCGGTGGTGGTGCATCTGCAGCGACAGCGAGGCATTGGGCTTGACCATGATGCGTTTGATCTTGAAGCGCGGCCCTTCCTCGAGCACGGTGTAGGTGCCCCAGGGACGGGTCACGGTGCGGTGCAGCTTGTAGGCGTCGTGGCCCAGGCGCTTGAGTTCCTGGGCGATCAGCTTGACGTCCTGGCTGCGGTTGCCGTCGGCTACCAGCAGGGCGTCCGGAGTGTCGATGATGATCAGGTTGTTCAGCCCGACCCCGCCCACCAGGCGCTTGCGCGAGTCGATATAGCAGTTGCTGACATCGTGCAGCACGGTCTCGCCGTTGCACTGGTTGCCATGTTCGTCCGCCGGGGTCAGCTCGCGCACTGCCTGCCAGGAGCCGATGTCGCTCCAGCCCAGCTGGCAGGGCACCACGGCGACTTTCTTCGAGCGCTCCATCACCGCGTAGTCGATGGAGATGTCCGGGGCCTGGGCAAAGCTGTCGCCATCCAGCTCCACTTGCAGTTCGTGCTTGCCCTCCTTGCGGTGGCTCTGCTCCAGGCAGTGTTCGACGGCGCTGACCACCTCGGGCACGAACTCGCGCAGTTCCTGCAGGATCACGTCGGCACGCATGCAGAACATCCCGCCGTTCCACAGATGCAGGCCGCCATCGACATAACGCTGGGCGGTGGCGGCGTCGGGTTTCTCGACGAAGCGGCTGACCTGGAAGCTGTCCTTGTTCAGGCCCTGGCCTTTCTCGATATAGCCAAAGCCGGTCTCGGCATGGGTGGGCACCAGGCCGAAGGTCACCAGCCAGCCTTGCTCGGCCAATTGCCGGGCGCTGTCCACGGCGTTGGCGAAAGCCTGCACATCCTTGATCAGGTGGTCGGCGGGCAGCACCAGCAGCTGTGCATCATCGCCATACAGGCGGCTCACGTGCAGGGCGGCGGCAGCGATGGCCGGTGCGGTGTTGCGCCCGAACGGCTCAAGGATGAAGTCCAGCTCCACCCTGGCCTTGTTCAGCAGGCGATAGTCGTCGAGGGTGCGAAAGAACACTTCGCGGTTGGTCACCGTCAACAGGCGGCCGACGTCCTTGAGCGCGGTGGCGCGCACGAAGGTTTTCTGCAGCAGGCTTTCGCCGTCTGGCAGGCGCATGAAGGGCTTGGGCATCGCCTCGCGGGATACCGGCCACAGGCGGGTGCCGGCGCCGCCAGCAATGATGCAGGGAATGAGTGTGCTCATTCAGAAGGCCTCGCGGGTCATGATCACGGATGGAACAGTGCGGAAGAGGATGTACAGGTCGAACCAGACCGACCAGTTTTCAATGTATTCCAGGTCGAACTCGACACGTTTCTCGATTTTTTCCAGGGTATCGGTTTCGCCCCGATAGCCGTTGATCTGCGCCAGGCCGGTGATCCCCGGCTTGACCCGGTGGCGCGAGGTGTACTCCTTGACCGCCTCTTCGAAGAGAATGCCGGCGGCCTTGGTCGCGGTGGCATGGGGGCGCGGCCCGACCATGGACATGCTGCCGCCGAACACATTGAACAGCTGGGGTAGTTCATCGAGGCTGGTCTTGCGAATGAAGCGCCCGACCCGGGTGATGCGCGGGTCGCCCCGGGTGGTCTGCTTTTCGGCATGGGCGTCGGCCATGTGCTGGTGCATCGAGCGGAACTTGTAGACCTCGATCAGCCGGTTGTTGTAGCCGTAGCGCTTCTGCTTGAACAGCACCGGGCCGCTGGAGTCCAGCTTGATCGCCAGTGCCACCAGCAGCATCACCGGCGACAGCAGCACCAGGGCGATGCTCGACAGCACCATGTCTTCCAGGCGCTTGAAGAACGGCGACCAGCCCCGCAACGGCACTTCGGAGGCGTTGAACATCGGCAGGTTGGCGACTTCGGTGATGCGGTTGTGGGCGTGCCGGAAGGCCACCATGTCGGGCACCAGCAGCACATTCACCGGCAGCCTTCGCAGCTCGCGGATGACATAGGCCATGCGGTTTTCCGCCGACCAGGGCAGCGCCACCAGGACCTGGGTAACCTTTTCCTCGCGGATCAGCCGTTCCAGGTCGCTGGAGTTGCCCAGCAGCGGCAGGTTGCACAGGGTCTTGGGCAGGCGGCCGATGCGGTCGTCGATGAAACCGGTCACTCCTGAGCGGATGTCCTGATGCTGGGCCAGGTATTCGGCCAGGCGCTGGCCGTTTTCCGTGGCGCCGAGAATCACCGCGTTCTGCAGGAACACGCCGCGCTGCATCAACTGCTGGAACAGGGTCAGCAGCACCAGGCGCTCGATGCCGAACAGCACGAAGCTGCCGGCAAACCAGCCGAACAGCTCGGGGTTGCCGATGGTGTTGAACATCTGCATCGAGTGATGCATGAACAGCAGCACGCAAAAGGACGAGGCCCAGGCGAAGAGGGTCAGCTGGAAGCGCAGCTGGTTGCTGAAGATGGATTCGGCGTACACCCCCAGGGCCTGGAAGATCAGCACGCTGATGAGGGCGAAGAACACCAGCAGGGTCAGTTCGCTTTTCAAGGCTTCCTGGCTGTTGTTGGACAGCAGGATCAGCAGCAGCCCGGGAAGGATTGCAGTCAGCCCATGAACCACACGGATGCCGAACAGGAAGTACTCGACCATGCTGGGGCGAGTCAGTAACAGGCTGTCTACAGGTTGCAACCGCATAAGATCAATTCCCTCGACCTAAGGCACACCGGTTGACTGGAGAGATCGCGAGGAAGTTCGCAATGTTTGCGACTTCCCGTCGTCTGGTCCCGGCACCGAAAAAAGCCACGTCCCTTCATCCCCAGGCGTGGTCGGCATTCAAGTGGGAAAACCGGGCCCTCTGCGTATTCAGGTGGGGCCCCCGGCGCCGGTCAAGGTGATGACCTGCACTTCCTCATCTAAACGACAGGGGTCAGTAAAGCTCATGAAACAGCGACCCGCTAATTGAAAGCCGAACCTTGCCGGACGAATCCTTGCCTCCCTGCGGCTAAGCTGCCGGATTGCCGGGGGACCATGGCCAGACTGCTTCCGGCAAAAAAATAAATTCCGACGACAGACTTTTTCTGCGGGCGGCAGGGTCAACATCCTTCATGGAATCCATAACCGGAGTCAGGGCTGATGAGTGAGCGCAAGGCATTGTTGATACTGCACGGCAAACAGGCCCTCAACGAGGAGGTGCGCGCGGCCGTCGAGGCCCGGCGCGCCGCCGGCTGGGACTTGCAGGTGCGCCTGACCTGGGAGGCGGGGGATGCCCAGCGCCTGGTGCAGGAGGCGTTGGCTGCCGGCCATACCCGGCTGATTGCCGGCGGTGGCGACGGTACCCTGCGGGACATCGCCGAAGCCCTGGCCAATGCCGACGCCCCGGCCAGCCTGGTGCTGTTGCCGCTGGGCACGGCCAACGACTTTGCCCGGGCTGCCGGCGTGCCGCTGACCCCGGCGGCGGCCCTGGACCTGCTGGATGTGCCGGCGCGGGCGATCGACCTGGGGGAGGTCGGCGGGCAGATGTTCCTCAACATGGCCACGGGCGGCTTTGGCAGCCAGGTCACCGCCAACACCTCAGAGGATTTGAAGAAGGTCCTGGGGGGCGCGGCCTACCTGTTCACCGGTCTGTCACGTTTTGCCGAGCTGAGCGCGGCCTATGGCGAGTTGCAGGGGCCGGGTTTCCACTGGCATGGCGAACTTCTGGCCCTGGGCATCGGCAACGGCCGTCAAGCGGGCGGCGGGCATGAGTTGTGCCCGGGGGCCCTGGCCGATGACGGCTTGCTGGATATCAGCATCCTGCCGGCGCCCCAGGAACTGGTGGGCACGCTGAAGAACCTGCTGGCGGGCGGGTTGGGGATCGACAATCTGTTTGTCCGGGCACGCCTGCCCTGGGTCGAGATCAAGGCGTCCCGAGGCCTGGACATCAACCTCGACGGCGAGCCGCTGCAGGGCGATACCTTGCGTTTCACCGCCCGTCCTGGCGCGTTGCGGGTGCATCTGCCCGAGGATTCGCCGCTGCTGGGAGGCGCCCGCTGAGTCAGTCGTCGAGGCTGATGATGCGTTCGCGTACGGCGAACAGCACCAGCCCGGCAACGTCGAAGATCTGCAGGCGCTTCATGATCTGCGAGCGGTGGGTTTCCACGGTCTTGATGCTCAGGCCCAGGCCCAGAGCGATCTCCCGGGTGGATTTGCCGCGCACGATCAGCCGCAGGATCTCCAGCTGGCGGGCCGTCAGGTTGTGGTTCTGCTCCGGTGGCGGAGGTTGCTTCTGAGCCCGGGTCAGGGCCTGGTTGATCACCGTGTGGGCGATGGCCGGGCTCAGGTAGCGTTCATTGTTGCGCAGGGCCTGGAGGGCGTGCTCGAGTTCTGTGGCGGTGGTGTCCTTGAGCAGGTAGCCGTGGGCGCCGCATTCCAGGGCCTGCATGATCAGGGCCGGGTCGGTGTGCATCGACAGGATCAGCACCTTGCTTTGCGGGTGGAGCGCCTTGAGCCGGCGCAGGGCGTCGAGACCGCCGGTGTGTTTCATCGACAGGTCCAGCAGGATGATGTCCGGATGCAGCCTTTCGACCATTTCCAGCAGGAACGAACCGTCATCCGCTTCACCGATCACCGCGTATCCGGGAATGTCCATGACCAGGGCACGCACGCCAGCCCTGATGAGCGAGTGGTCATCCACCAAGAGTAAATTACAGGTCAATGTAAAACCTTATTCGTGCTGGCCCGCTCCAGAGTGCGAGGGGCCCAGGGAAAGAGTGCTTCGATCTGTGTGCCTTGGTCGGCCTCGCTGGTGACCTTCAACAGGCCGCCCAACTGACTGATTCGTTCCTGCATTCCGGCCATGCCGCGCTGACCCTGGGCGCCCGGGTCGCTGGCCGGGGCGAAACCCTGGCCATCATCGCTGATGAACAGCGACAGGCCTTCGGGCAGTCGTTGCAGGCGTACCAGCAGGTTTTTCGCCTGGGCGTGGCGCAGGATGTTGGTCACTGCTTCCTGGGTGATGCGAAACGCTGCGACGGCCATTTCCTCGGGAATGCCCGCCAGGCGCTGGTGGCACTCCAGGCTCCAGTGTACCGAGGTGTTTTCCAGGGTCTTGAGCAGGTGGGCGCGCAGGCTGGCTTCCAGCCCGAGGCTGGCCAGTTGCCGCGGGTTGAGGATGGCGGAGACGTCCCGCACCTTGGCCAGGGTCTCTTCCAGGGTGGTGCCCAGCACCGCGCAATGTTCTTGCAGCTCGTCCGGCAGGCGGCGCTTGAGCCAGTCGGTCTGCAGCTTGGCGGCGGTCAGCAGTTGGCCGATGTCGTCATGCAGTTCACGGCTCAGACGGTGCCGTTCGTTTTCCTTGACCTCCAGCAGGCGCTCGGCGAGTTCCTGGGGCTGGAAGCGGATGGATTTGCGCGAATAACCGTATTGCATCCAGATGCAGGCCAGCGCCGCCACGTTGATGGCCAGCAACCCCAGAGGCAGAGGCCGGCCCAGCCAGTAGACCAGCACACTGGCCAGGGTCGAGCAGGAGCACAGCAACAGGCTGAGCCAGCGCAGGTGATCACGGGAGGGGGGCCAAGAGAAGAATGACTTGAGGCTGGCGTACATAGCGGATGGAGCCAATGGATGTTCGCTGCGAAGAGCCCGGTCAAGTATGGATGACGAGGCTTGTTTGGGAAACGGTGCTCTTTGAATACCCGGTTTCAATCAACGCTGTCTGTTCGTGTTGTACAGGCTGAGTAGTAACTGCCGCCATTGGAATCAATGTGCCATTAACTGTGTCCGTTTATGCGCCGCATAATACCACCGAAGATACCGTCGGTCGCGTTTATACGCTCAGTCATATAGGACTTCAGAGTCAGGAACTGGAGGGTAGCGGTACGTCGGTACCATTGGCGCCACGTGCGCCCGAACATCGCGCAAAGTGTGCTGGGGAGCAGGTTTGCCCGCATGCACAGCGCGTTGAACAGCAAGTCCCGGTGACCTTGCTAGTTGGCTTTATGGAGTGATTGATGTCGCTCTTGGGTATGAATTAATCAATAACGACCGGGTGCTTGGCAGTTGGCCCGATATTTTGTCGATGTTGTGCAGTAGGGCGGTGATTGGCGAGAGTTTTATCCGCTGCCCCGCCGGATAAATACAACTTCAGTGGCTGCAAGATGGATATGTGCAGTTACAGTTTTGTCCCACTTGCTCTGTCAGTTCTTCGATCAGCATGACTTGTTCGCTGTCGTCCAGATTGAGCTGGCCGTTGCGCGGGTCGATCAGTTCCAGTTGCCAGGCCATCAGCGTCAGGCAGCTCTTCAAGGCGTCGAGGATCGGATCGTTGAGGTCCAGGGGATGGGGGGTGCGCTTGAGCACGCCATGAATATGCAGGGAGAATTCGGCCAGCGGGCTGACTGCGTGGCGGGCCGCGGCCTGGGCCAGGCTCAGCAGGCTGGCGAGCAGGCAGTTGATGGCTTCTTCATCGTTTCTGATCAGGTGCAGGTGGCTCAGGCAGTCTTCCGATCTGGCCAGCAGGGCCTGGGCTTCAAGCAGGAACTCGGGCAGCGGTGTGGCGCACTCGTGGCCGTCCTTTAGCATGCTTATCTCCATGACTGCGTGTCCGATGGCTTGATAGGGCGTTGGCTGAACGGTTTGCAAGTTGGACGCGATAGGTGCAGCTGGATTGACGTTATAGCTGAATGCTTGCCTGCGGTCGCAGCCTGCCGAGCGAGTCGAGTGGCCTCGAACCCGGTCCGTGCGCGCATGCCGGCCACAGCAAGGCGGCGCAAGCGCGCTGGGGCAGGATGAGCGAGGGTAGTGGGGCTTGAAAGGGGGCCAAGCCACCTTTCTGCGATCAAAAACAAAAGCCTGACTCCGTTCATGCAATGAGAATGGCGTCACATTAATGGCTATTGGATATCGCGAATATCAGGCTGGTCCTGATTGTTGATAGGGGATTCCCCTAGGCACGGGAACCTTGCACCGAAATAGAGGTCTGGCCGGCGCAGAGGGTGGTGCTGAATTGACCGCGTCAGTAAAGCATGATGTTAATGTGACATCAATGGCTTTGTGTGGCAATTTGCATGCGGGTCAAGATACGGCAGACCCGGCCGATATCTGTCTTTAGTGAATTCATCAGAACAAGCCCAGGAGTCATTAATGGCCGGCATTCTCGACACGGTAGATCAACGCACGCAACTGGTGGGTGAGAATCGCCTGGAAATCCTCATGTTCCGCCTGGCCGGCCGGCAACTGTTCGCGATCAACGTGTTCAAGGTCCAGGAAGTGCTGCAACTGCCGAAGCTGACGCTGATGCCTCAGCGCCATCCCTTTGTCTGTGGGGTGGTCAATCTGCGCGGGCAGACCCTGCCGGTCATCGATCTGTCCCAGGCCATCGGCATGCGCCCGCTGGTCCCGGGGCCCAACAGCACCATCATCGTTACCGAGTACAACCGCTCGGTGCAGGCGTTCCTGGTCGGTGGCGTGGACCGCATCGTCAACATGAACTGGGAAGCCATCATGCCGCCGCCCACCAGCGCCGGGCGCCAGCATTACCTGACCGCCATCAGCAAGGTCGATGACCAGTTGGTGGAAATCATCGACGTGGAAAAGGTCCTGGCGGAAATCGTGCCCTACAACGCCAAGGTTTCCCGGGACAAGCTGGAAGATCCGGTGCTGGAGCGTGCCCGTGGCCGCGAAGTGCTGCTGGTGGACGACTCCAACGTGGCCCTCTCGCAATTGCGCGACACCCTCGGCCAGCTCGGGGTCAAGATGCACATCGCCAGTGATGGCCTCAAGGCCCTGAACATGCTCAAGGCCTGGGCCGACACCGACGTGGTGATGACCGACAAGCTGCTGATGGTGTTCACCGATGCGGAAATGCCGGAAATGGACGGCTACCGCCTGACCACCGAGATCCGCAACGATCCGCGTTTGCGCGGGCTTTATGTGGTGCTGCACACGTCCTTGTCCGGCAGCTTCAACGAATCGATGGTGAAGAAGGTCGGTTGCGACAACTTCCTGTCCAAGTTCCAGCCGGACAAGCTGGTGGACGTGGTCCGCCAACGGCTGATGCTGGACGAAGCCGACGCCTGACACGGGCCTTGCGCCGGCGCTCCTTTGTTTCGGCTAAATGCTGGTATAGGGTGAGCGCTTTTGCCCATACAGGGAGCTGGACATGCGTCTTAGCGCGCTTTACCGATACCCGTTGAAATCCGCCAGGGGCGAAACCCTGCAACAGATCGGCCTGGACAAGCTCGGGCTGCAAGGGGATCGCCGCTGGATGCTGGTGGATGAGGCCAGCGGGCGTTTCCTGACCCAGCGCGCCGTAGCGCGGATGAGTCAGCTGTCGGCCTTGTGGAATGACCAGGGCGGCCTGACCCTGAGCGCCCCAGGCCACTCCACCCTTGAAGTAGCGCTGCCGGGTGCGGATGCACCGTTGCGCGGCGTGACCATCTGGCAGGACACCTTGCGGGTTCCCGATGCGGGGGACGAAGCCGCGGCCTGGGTCAGCGAATTCATCGGCAAGCCCAGCCGCCTGGTGCAGGTTCCTGCGCAGCGGGCACGGAGCACCGCCGCCGGTTATGGCAGGGACGATGATCAGGTGGCCTTCGCCGATGGTTTTCCCCTGCTGCTGATTGGCCAGGCCTCCCTGGATGATCTGGTCGCTCGCGTGGGCCGGCCCCTGGAGATGCTGCGGTTCCGACCGAACCTGGTGGTCGAGGGCAGTGCGGCCTTTGCCGAGGACGACTGGAAGCGCGTGCGTATCGGCGATGTCGAGTTCCGTGTGGTCAAGCCATGCTCGCGCTGCATTCTCACCACCATCGATCCGCAGACCGGCGAGCGCAGTGCCGACCGCGAACCGCTGGCCACCTTGCAGAAGTACCGGGCCCAGGCCGATGGGGCGATGTTCGGCCAGAACCTGGTCAATGATGGCAACGGTCGCTTGCAGGTAGGGATGGCGGTGACGGTCATCGAATAACCGGTGCCACCTCGAAAAATGCCCGTCTCCTGGGAGACGGGCATTTTTTATTCCTGGGTAACGCCGCGATGCTCGATCAGCCGCGGTATTCGCACAGGTAGGCGGTGTCCACCGCGACTTTGAGCTGGAACTTGCTGTTGGCCGGAACGTTGAACTGGCTACCGGCCGGGAAGGTTTCCCAGTCTGCGCTGTCTGGCAGGCGCACGGTCAGGGCGCCGGAGACCACGTGCATGATTTCCCGTTGTGCGGTGCCGAACTCGTATTCGCCCGGGGCCATGACGCCAATGGTGGCTGGGCCTTCGGCCGTGCCGAAGGCAATCGACTTGACGGTGCCGTCGAAGTACTCGTTGACTTTAAACATGGGCGATTCCTCAAGAAAGGGTCAAAAAGGGCGGCCAGTATGCACAAGGCCTTCAGGGCCGTCACCTGCCGCCATCAAGGAAGAATCAGCGGTAATAAGCGTGCTGTATTGCGCGCATCTTCCAGGGCCCGATGCTGCTGGCCGGTGAACTGCATGCCGGCCAGTTGCAGGGCTGCATTGAGCCCCAGGGGCCGCTCCAGGCGCCGGGCCTTGGCGAAGCGCTGCTTGAGGTTCATGTGCGGCACCTCATTGAGCAGGCTGTGCAGCTGTTGGTTGTGCCATTCCAGCTGCAACTGCTTGCGGTCGTAGTCGCCCCAGCTGGCCCAGCCTTCCAGGCGCGGCTGATGCTGGCCGAGCCAGCGCTCGAACAGGCCCCAGACCTCGCTCAGGGGGGCGGCGCTGTCGATATTGGCCTGGGTGATGTGGGTCAGTTCGCGGCAGAACGGCGTCAGCATGGGGCGCCGCAAGGGGCGGACGAAACGCTGGAAGTGGTCCTGTTCCCGGCCCTGACGGTTGACCAGGGTGGCGCCGATCTCAATGATTTCCATCTCGCTCACCGGCCAGCCCCCTTCATCCGTCGTGGCTTCCAGATCTATTACCAGCCAGTGGGGCATCACGAATTCCAGCCTTGAAACATCCTGAAGAGGCTTGAGCGTAGCCAAAGCCGAGGCATCCGCCTAGGGGGACGGCTGCTTGAGCGCATCGAGGGGGCATCGTCCCGACCGATGCCCCGTCTGCCTGGATCTGCTGGAAGGTGCCCGGGCTACTCCACCTCCACCAGTACCTGGCGGTTTTTCACCTGGTCCCCGAGGTTGACCTGGACCCGGGTGATCACCCCGTCGATCCCGGCCTTGAGCGGGTGCTCCATCTTCATCGCCTCCAGCACCAGCAGCAATTGGCCCTTGCTTACGTGCATGCCCTCACTGACCAGTACATCGACGATCGCCCCGTCCATGGGCGCCTTGAGCGTACCGCTGGAGGCAGTGTTCTGGCCCTGGGCCGGGGCATGGGTACGATCCACCAGGTGCAGGCTGCCCTTGGCGTTGCTCAGCCACAGCTCCCCGTCCTCCAGCCGATAGGCGCACGGGCGGCGAATGCCGTTGATCTCCAGGCTGGCCCGCCGGCCATCGGCGCTGCGCACCTTGAGCTCCAGCAGCCCATCGCCCTGGCGCACCTGCACAGCGCCCGAGGGCAGTGCGTTCAGGTGTAGCGACCATTGTCGGTCCTGCACCCCGAGCCGGTAGTCCAGGGGCACCCCGGCGTTGTTGCTCCAGGCATTGAGCGCCGGGCCATGGGCGCTGGCGCTGTGGTGGTGGAAGAGCGCAGCGGCGATGGCCAGTTCCTCGGCAGTGGGCTCCTGGGGTTGCAGGCTCGGGTCCTGGGCAAAATGCTCGGCAATGAAGGCGGTGCTGAAGTGGCCGCTGGCGAACACCGGGTGGCGCAGCAGGTTGGCCAGCAGCCGGCGGTTGCTTTCCAGCCCCAGCAGCACGCAATCCTCGACGCCACGCAGCAGCTTGCGCCGCGCCTCTTCGCGGGTAGCGCCGTGGGCGATCAGCTTGCCCAGCATTGGGTCGTAGAACGGGCTGATCCATTGGCCTTCCTGCAAGCCATGGTCGGTGCGGATCCCTGGTGCCGGCTCCCAGCGCAGGATCTGGCCGGTCTGCGGCAGGAAGTTCTGTGCCGGGTCCTCGGCATACAGCCGCACTTCAATGGCGTGGCCGTCGAGGCGCACCTGCTCCTGGCCCAGGGGCAGTGGCTCGCCGGCCGCCACTTGCAGTTGCAGGGCCACCAGGTCCAGGCCCGTTACCAGTTCGGTGACCGGATGCTCCACCTGCAGCCGGGTATTCATTTCCAGGAAATAGAACTGCCCGCTCGCATCCAGGAGGAACTCCACGGTACCGGCGCCCACATAGTTCACCGCCCGCCCGGCCTTGAGCGCTGCCTCGCCCATGGCCTGGCGCAGCTCCGGGGTCATGACCGGGCAGGGTGCCTCTTCGATGACCTTCTGATGGCGGCGCTGGATCGAGCAATCCCGCTCACCCAGGTAGATCAACTGGCCATGCTGGTCGCCGAACAGCTGCACCTCCACGTGCCGCGGCTCGATCAGCGCCTGCTCCAGGATCAGTTCGTCGCTGCCGAAGGCGTGCAGGGCTTCGGAGCGGGCCGTGCGGATCTGTTCCAGCAACTGGCCGGCCTGGTGTACCAGGCGCATGCCACGCCCGCCACCGCCGGCGCTGGCCTTGATCATCAGCGGATAGCCGATGCGCTGGGCTTCGCGCTGCAAGGTGGCGTCGTCCTGTTCCGCCCCCTGATAGCCCTGGATGCACGGCACGCCGGCTTCGAGCATGGCGATCTTCGAGCGACGCTTGCTGCCCATCAGCTCGATGGCGGCAGCGCTGGGGCCGATGAACACCAGGCCGGCGCTTTCACAGGCGGCGGCGAACTCGGCATTTTCCGAAAGAAAGCCGTAGCCCGGGTGAATGGCGTCGGCACCGGTGCGCCGTGCCGCTTCCAGCAGTGCGGCGCCGTCGAGGTAGGACTGCTGTACCGCGGACGGGCCGATGTGCACCGCTTCGTCAGCCAGTTGCACATGCAGGGCCTCGGCATCGGCATCGCTGAACACGGCCACGGTGCGATAGCCCAGAGCCTGGGCGGTACGCTGGATGCGGCAGGCGATTTCGCCACGGTTGGCGATCAGGATCTTGTTGAAATTGGGCATACAGGCTCCCGGGAATCGGTGGGGGGCGTTCGCCGGCAAGCCGGCTCCTACAAGGGCTCAGTTGGCCCAGGCCGGTTTGCGTTTCTGCACGAAGGCCAGGGTGCCCTCGACCCCTTCCTCACCCAGGACTGCATTGGCGAAGTCGTTGGCGGCCTGGTCCAGCAATGGCCCCTGCGGTTGGTCGACACTCGCCAGGAGCAAGGCCTTGGTCGCCGCGTTGGCCCCCGGGGCGCAGCGCAGCACCAGGGAAAGCTGCTGCTCCAGGCGTTCCTGCAGGGCCTTGGCATCGTTCTCGACAAAGTGCACCAGGCCCAGGCCCAGGGCTTGGGCGCCATCGAAACGGGCGGCGGTCAGGGCCAGGCGCCGGGCCTGGGCCAGGCCGATGCGCTGCACCACGAACGGGGCAATTTGCGCGGGCAGCAGGCCCAGGCTGGTTTCCGGCATGCCGAACTGGGCCGAGTGCTCGGCGATGGCGATGTCGCTGACACAGGCCAGGCCGAAACCGCCCCCCAGCACCGCGCCCTGCAGCACACACACCAGCACCTGGGGCAGGTGCTGCGCTTCTTCCAGCAGGGCGCCGAAGGCCCGGTTCAGTTCACGGTAGGCGGCGCTGCCATGGGCACGGGCGCCGGCCATGTCCTTGAGGTCGCCACCGGCACAGAAGTGCTCGCCGGTGCCGCGCAGCACCAGGGCACGGATGCTGCGCCGGTCACGGACCGCGGCCATCACCGTGCGCAGTTCGGCGACCATCTGCAGGCTCATGGCATTGCGGTTTTGCGGGCGATTGAGGCTGATGAACAGTACGCCGTTGCGCGGCTCCAGCAGCAGGGTCTGGCAGGTAGGGAGCGGGTTCATTTCTTTTTCCCCGGCAGGATGCCCATGAGCTTGCAGATGATCCCCAGCATGATCTCGTCGGCACCGCCGCCGATGGACACCAGGCGCACATCGCGATAGGCCCGGGCCACCGGGTTGTCCCACATGAAGCCCATGCCGCCCCAGTATTGCAGGCAACTGTCGCTGACCTCGCGGCCCAGGCGCCCGGCCTTGAGCTTGGCCATGGAAGCCAGCCGGGTCACGTCCTGGCCGCGTACATACTGTTCGGTGGCCTGGTAGACCAGGGCCCGCAGGCATTCGATCTCGGTGGACAGCTCGGCCAGGCGGAAGTGGATCACCTGGTTGTCGATCAGCGGGCTGCCGAAGGTCTTGCGCTCCTTGCAGTACTCGATGGTGCTGTCCACGCAGTACTCCAGGCCCTTGATCATGTTCGCCGCGCCGAACAGCCGTTCTTCCTGGAACTGCAGCATCTGCATCATGAAACCGGCGCCTTCGTGGCCGATGCGGTTGCGTTGAGGCACTCGCACATTGTCGAAGAACACCTGGGCGGTTTCCGAGCTGCGCATGCCGAGCTTGTCCAGATGCGAGCTGAGGCTGATGCCCGGGGTGTTCATCGGCACCATGATCAGCGACTTGTTGACGTGGGGCTTGTCGTCCGAAGTGTTGGCCAGCAGGCAGATGAAGTCGGCGCTGGGGGAGTTGGTAATCCACATCTTGCTGCCGTTGATCACGTAGTCGTCGCCGTCCTTGCGGGCGTGGGTCTTGAGCCCGGCCACATCGGAACCGGCGCCGACTTCGGAGACGCCGATGCAGCCGACCTGCTCGCCCGTGATGGCCGGCCGCAGAAACTCGTCGCGCAGTTCATCGGAGCCGAAGCGCGCCAGGGCCGGGGTGCACATGTCGGTCTGCACGCCGATGGACATGGGAATGCCACCGCAATGGATGGTGCCGAACTCCTCGGCGGCGACGATGGAGTAGCTGTAGTCCAGGCCCATGCCGCCGAATTTTTCCGGCTTGGAGATGCCCAGCAGCCCCAGTTCACCGGCCTTGCGGAAAATCTCGTGGATGGGAAAGCGCCCGGCCTTTTCCCATTCCTCGACGTGGGGGTTGATCTCGCGGTCTACAAATTGGCGCACCGTGCGCCGCAGTTCTTCGTGTTCCTGGGTGAAGATCATTGTTGTTCTCCTCAAGTGGGGTCAGACCGCGAAATGTCCTATCAAAACCGCGCCACGCCAAAGCTGTTGGGCGCCAGCTCGCGCACCTGCGCCTCATGGCAGATGTCCAGCAGGTAGCCCAGCAGAGTGCGGGTATCGCGGGGGTCGATCAGCCCGTCGTCCCACAGGTTGGCGCTGCCGTAGAGCGCCGTGGACTGGCTGTCGAGCTTCTGCGCGGTGACCTGTTCCAGCATGTCGAGCATCTTCGGGTCGGCTTCCTGGCCGTTCTTCGCATGCTTGGCCTCGGTGACGATGCGCAGCACCTTGCCGGCCTGGGCGCCGCCCATCACCGCGGTGCGGCTGTTGGGCCAGGCGAAGATGAAGCGTGGGTCCAGGCCACGGCCGCACATCGCATAGTTGCCGGCGCCGTAGGAGCCACCGACCACGATGGTCAGCTTCGGCACTCGGGCATTGGCCACTGCCTGGATCATCTTCGCCCCGTGCTTGATCACCCCCTGCTGCTCGGATTCGGTGCCCACCATGAAGCCGGTGGTGTTGTGGAAGAACAGCAGCGGGGTCTGGCTCTGGTCACAGAGCTGGATGAATTGCGCGGCCTTGCTCGCGCCCTGGGGCGTGATCGGGCCGTTGTTGCCGATAAAGCCGCAGGGCCGGCCCTGGATCTGCAAGTGGCCGCAGAGGGTCTGGGCATCGAACTCGCCCTTGAACTCCAGGAACTGCGAACCGTCTGCCAGGCGGGCAATGATTTCCCGGGCGTCGTAGGGCTTCTTCGGATCGTCGGGAATCAGCCCGAGCAACTCGTCGATGGGATACAGCGGCTCGTTCCAGGTCCTGGCGGGCTGCACTGGCAGTCGGGCGTTCCACGGCAACAGGCTGACGATCTCGCGGACGATGCGGATGCCGTCGGCGTCGTTTTCCGCCAGGTATTCGGCGGTGCCGGCCACCTGGGCGTGCATCTCGGCGCCCCCCAGTTCTTCATCGGTGGCCACTTCACCGGTGGCGGCCTTGAGCAGCGGCGGGCCGGCGAGAAACAGCTTGGCCTCGCCACGCACCACCACCACGTAGTCCGAGAGCCCGGGCTGGTAGGCGCCGCCGGCGGTGGCCGAGCCGTGGACCACGGTGATCTGCGGCAGGCCCATGGCCGACATCCGCGCCTGATTGGCGAAGCTGCGTGCACCTTCGACGAAGATTTCCGCAGCGTAGTTGAGGTTGGCGCCACCGCTTTGCGCCAGGGTCACCACTGGCAGTTTGTTCTCCATGGCGATCTGTTGCAGGCGCAGGGATTTCTTCAGGCCGCTGGGGGAGATGGTTCCGCCCTTGATCGCGCAGTTGTTGGCCACCACCAGCATGCGCACGCCGCACACATAGCCGATGCCGGCAATCAGGCCGCCGCCGGCCTGGGTACCGTCCTTGTCGTCGTGCAGCTTGTAGCCGGCCAGGCTGGCCAGCTCGAGAAACGGCGCGCCCGGGTCCAGCAGCAGGTTGAGGCGTTCGCGGGGCAGCAGTTGGCCGCGCCGGTCGAACTTGGCCCTGGCTTCGGCGGCCTTGGCCAGCAGGTTCTGCTGCAGTTCCTGCAACTGTTGCAGGCCCGCCAGCATGGCTGCGCGGTTTTGTGCGAACTGCGGGCCGTGGGGGTCGAGTTGGGACTGGATCACCGGCATGGCTTATTCCTCGCCCTTGAGTACGTCGGGCAGGTAGGCGCGATGGAAGCCGTTGTAGGACTCGCTGTTGCGTGCCTTGCCCAGGGGCCAGGCACGGCTGCCCAGGCTGGCGGCGCCGTCGATGCGCAGGGTGCTGCCGCTGATGAAGGCCGCGCCGGGGCTGAGCAAGAAAACGATGGCGGCGCTGACTTCCGATTCGCTGCCGATGCGCTTGAGCGGCACGTGTTCACGCAGGGTGGGGATCACTGCCTTGAACGCGCCTTCATAGGTGTCCATGCCGCTGGAGGCGATCCAGCCCGGCGCCACCGCGTTGACCCGCACCCCGGCGTGCCCCCATTCGTAGGCGGCGGTCTTGGTGAAGTTGTCCATTCCCGAGCGCGCCGCACCGGAGTGGCCCATGCCGGGCATGCCGCCCCACATGTCGGCGAGCATGTTGACGATGCTGCCGCCGTGGCGGCTCATGGACTGGTTGAACACTTCCCGGGCCATGAGGAAGCCGCCCACCAGATTGGTGCGCAGCACGGTTTCGAAACCCTTCTGGTTGATCGAGGCCAGGGGCGCCGGGTACTGGCCGCCGGCATTGTTCACCAGGCCATGGATCGGACCAAAGCGCTCCATCAGCCGGGCCACCAGGGCCTTGACCGCTTCCTCGTCGCGGATGTCGCAGGCCTGCCAGTCGGCCTTGCCGCCGTCCTCGGCAATTTCGCCGGCGACCTTCTGCAGTTTTTCCGCCTTGCGCCCCACCAGCAGCACCTGGGCCCCCAGGGCCGCCAGTTCGTGGGCAGTGCAGCGGCCGATACCGCTGCCGCCGCCGGTGACGATGATGGTCTGGCCGGCGAACAATTGCGCTTTGAAAATCGAGTCGTACACCACGGCAGCTCCTTTAATTGACGGCGTCGGCGATGCTCTGCGGCACCGGGATCTGGATTTCCAGCAACTGCTGGGCAAAGGCCTTGCCTTGCGGGTCGATGCGCAGGCTGGCGACGCCGCCGCCGCCCAGGGCGTTCTCCAGCAGGAAGTTGAGGCTATGGGTGCCCGGCAGGTACCAGCGCTGGACCCGGCCATGCACCGGGTCCAGCACATGGCCCATCCAGTCCACCAGCACCTCGGGAGTCAGGGCTTCGGCGATCCACGGCAGGTAGTCGGGGTGGCGCGCCATGACCCCGATATTGCTGTGGTTGCCCTTGTCGCCGGAGCGTGCCACCGCCAGCTTCACCAGCGCCACGCTGGCATCGGCGCGGCCGCGGGGGGCGGGCAGGGAATGGGGGGCGGGCAGGGCTGCCGGGTCCAGGCGGTCGGTGTGCGGCAGGGCGCAAGGGTGACGCTGGCCGGCAAGGTCGATCTCCAGCCGGCAGGCGTCCTTGTCCAGCAGGAAGGAGAACAGGCGGATCACCGGGTACACCGTCGGCCGGCCACCGACGATGCCGGTGAGCCCCGGGGCCATGCCGGTGGCGGCCTGGGCGATTTCCCGGGAGAACAGCACCAGCGCCGTCTTGTTCGGGTGGCGCACTGCCAGCTTGATCACCACCTCGCGGCTGTCCTGGCGCTGGCCATGGGGGCCGTAGGTGGCCTCGCTGCCCAGCAGTTCGATGTTCACTTCGCTGTAGGGCCCCCAGCCGCGCTGGGCGAACATCTCGCTGGTCTTGTCGATGATCGCCTGGCTGACCCGGTGCGCCTTGGCGACCGCGTCGATCCCGGCCATCAGGCAACTGGCGGTGCAGCGGAAGCCGTCCGGGTAGGTGGCGCTGACCTTGTACTGGTGGCTGGGGGGCAGGCCCCTGGCACCCTGTACATGAACCCTTTCCGGGCCCTGTTGCCGCAGTTCCACCTGAGAGAAATCGCACACCACATCCGGAAGCAGATAAGCCCTGGGGTTGCCAATTTCGTACAGCAGTTGTTCGCCCACCGTCAGCGGGCTCACCAGCCCTCCGGTACCGGGTGCCTTGCCGACCACAAACTGGCCGTCAGCGCCGACCTCGACGATGGGGAAGCCGATATGTTCGTAGTCCGGCACCTGGCGCCAGTCGGTGAAATTGCCGCCGGTGCACTGCGCGCCACATTCGATGATGTGCCCGGCCAGGGCGGCCTGGGCCAGGCGGTCGTAATCCTGCCAGGACCAGTTGAACTCGTGGACCAGGGCGGCGCTGACCACCGCGCTGTCGACGCCGCGGCCGGTGATCACGATATCCGCCCCCAGGCGCAGCGCTTCGACGATGCCGGGGGCACCGAGGTAGGCATTGGTGGAGACGCACATTGGCGGCAGGGGCGCGCCACTGAACATCTCCACAATGGCGGCGTCGCTCAACTGCTTGAACTGCGGTTGCAGGTCGTCCCCCAGCAGCACGGCGATCTTCAGCGCCACCCCGGCCTGTTCGCAGGCGGCCTGCAAGGCACTGGCACAGGCCTGCGGGTTGACCCCGCCGGCGTTGCTGATGACCCGGATGCCCTGTTCGCGGATCGAGCCCAGCAAGGGTTTGAGCACCTCGACGAAATCCGTGGCGTAGCCCGCCGTCGGGTCCTTCATGCGCGCCCCGGCCATGATCGACAGGGTGATCTCTGCCAGATAGTCGAACACCAGGTAGTCCAGGCGGCCGCCTTGCACCAACTGCGCTGCGGCGCTGCTGGTGTCGCCCCAGAAGGCACTGGCGCAGCCGATTCTTACGGTCTTGGTCATGACAGGGCTCTCGAATGAAGAACTGCGAGGAGGCTACCAAGCAAGCGCTTGGTTTGTAAATACGTTGGCCTATTCTTCTGGCCAAGCGCTTGCTTGGTAACCGGCAGAGGCTTAAATTGCGCGCGCCGCGCCCGGATTTGCCGGGTTACGCTGAGCTATTGATGACGTGAAGGTAGGAGAACACCGGTGGACGAGCAAAAAGCCCTGCAGGTAGTACGCGAGCTGATCGCCAGTGGCCAGGTGACCGACCCCGAGAGCGCCCGGGGCAAGCTGCTGCAAACCGCAGCGCACCTGTTTCGCAACAAGGGTTACGAGCGCACCACCGTGCGTGACCTGGCCAGCGCGGTGGGCATCCAGTCGGGCAGCATCTTTCATCACTTCAAGAGCAAGGACGACATCCTGCGGGCGGTGATGCAGGAAACCATCCACTACAACACCGCCTTGATGCGCGCTGAACTGGCCGAGGCCGGCAGCGTGCGCGAACGGGTGCTGGCGCTGATCCGCTGTGAACTGCAGTCGATCATGGGCGGCAGCGGTGAAGCCATGGCGGTGCTGGTGTACGAGTGGCGCTCACTGTCCCCGGAAGGCCAGGCAGCCGTCCTGGCGCTGCGCGATATCTACGAACAGATCTGGCTGCAGGTGCTGGGGGAGGCCAAGGAGGCGGGGTTCATCAAGGGCGATGTGTTTATTACCCGGCGCTTTCTCACCGGCGCCCTGTCCTGGACCACCACCTGGTTTCGTGCCGAGGGCAGCATGACTCTGGAACAGCTGGCCCAGGAGGCCCTGCTGCTGGTGCTCAAGGATCATTGAGCGGCTGGCTAATTGTGCGTGGCAACGTTGTCGAAGTGGCTGAAAACGCCTAGCTTTAGCTCATTCATTTTCATTTCCTTGAGGTGTGTTGCCTTGATGTCCTTGCCGCTGCGGTCAGCCTTGCGAATGCTCTTGCTGGCGCTGGCAACACTTTGGGTCTGTCCGGCCTCCTCGGCGCAGCTGGTGCGGGTCGCGGCGGCGCATTTCCCGCCTTATACCGTCCGTCCAGAAACCGGTGCCGACACCGGTTTGCTGCCGCAACTGGTGGAAGCCCTCAACCAGTCCCAGAGCGACTATCAGTTCGTCCTGGTGCCCACCTCGATTCCCCGGCGTTTCCGCGATTTCGAGCAGGGCCGGGTGGACCTGGCGATCTTCGAGAACCCGGCCTGGGGCTGGCAGAACATTGCCCACACCAGTGTCGACATGGGCCTGGAAGACGCGGAAATTTTCGTCGCCCAGCGTCAGGGCGGGCGCCAGCAGGACTATTTCGCCAACCTGAAGGGCAAGCGCCTGGCCCTGTTCAGCGGTTATCACTACGCCTTCGCCCAGTTCAACGCCGACCCCAAGTTCCTGGCCGACACCTACAACGCCACCCTGACCTATTCCCACGACAGCAACCTGCTGATGGTCCTGCGGGGCAGGGCGGACATCGCCCTGGTGACCCGCTCCTACCTCAGCGACTTCCTGGCGCGCAATGCCGAAAGCACGGAGCAGTTGCTGGTTTCCGAACGCATCGATCAGGTCTACCACCATTACGCCCTGATCCGGCCCAAGGCGCCGATCACGGCCGAAGACTTTTCCGGGCTCCTGCAAAAACTGCGGGACAACGGCCAGATGCACAAGATCTTCGATCCCTATCGCATTGTGGTGATGAGCGTGCCCCACGCCTGACATCACGCAGCGACCGGCCCGGCCCGCGACGGGCTAAATTTCCGGCGGCGGCCCACGTCACTTGGTTGAATGCCCAACCGACGGTGAGCGCTGCCATGTCCCCTGTTGATCCGCTGAATGTTGCAGCCCTGCCCACTAGCCAGCTCACGGGAATCGATGAGGTCATCGCCCGCCAAAGGCTGTTCGAGTCTCTGCGGGGCCGGGGGCAGGCGCCCGTGCCGGTGGATGCCCAGGCAGCCGAGGCGGCGCGCCAGGATCGGCTGGCTTTCTGGCTGTCGGCCCAGGTACATGCCCTGTATCTGGACCCGCCAGGTGCGCAGCGGCCGGCGCCAGGCGCCCACGCGCCGCCCTGTGCTGCGCATGACCGTTGTCGGTTCTGCCAGCAGGAGTTCGATCTGTTGCATAAACGTGCAGCGTTACTGGTGCTTGGCCGCAGTGGCCTGCTTGAGGTGTAGGCACCCTTCAAGCCGGGTCATGCAGGGCGCCAGTCAGCGACGGGCGAAGGTATCGGGGCGGTTGCCCGAGACTTTGCGGCAATGCACCAGGGCATCGCGAATCATGAAGTTGACCAGGGTCGGCGATACCCCCAGCTCCTTGGCGATGTCCTTTTGCGGGACGCCATGCAGGCGGTACATCTCGAAGGCGTAGCGCGTGCGGCTGGGCAGCTCGGTCAGGGCTTCGGCGATGTTTTCCAGGGTGGAAAAGTTCATGTGGGAGGTTTCAGGTGAAGCGCCATGAATAACCACATTCAAGCCTTCCTCTTCAGTACCCGAGTACTTCTGCTCCAGCGCCTGCTTGCGGTAGTGGTCGATGGCCAGGTTGCGCACGATCTGGAACAGGTAACTGAGCTGGGCCTTGAACGAGGAGGTGATCTGCGGCGCCGACTGCAGGCGGAAAAACGCATCTTGAACCACGTCTTCAGCCCGGGATCGGCAGCCGGTAATGCGGGCTGCAATCTTCACCAGGATCAGACGGTTGTCGACAAAAGCCTGGAGTAACGGTGAATCGCACCTGCTTGTGGATACTTGTTCCGTCATGGAAATCACCTTGTTGCAAAGAGGTTAGTGGGACGTCAGAAAAATCTGACCCGTCCTACACATCGAGCGACAAATTAGGCTGAATGATAATGATTGTCAATTGAGAAAAAGAACTAATGCTCTCTGTCAGTGCAGATTGCGAACGGCTGCTCGTCAGTGGGCTGGATCAGGCCTTGAAGGGCAGGATGCGGACTAATTATTTCAAGACGTCATCCGTTCTCATTGGAGAAAGATTCCGGGTAGCAGACCCGGCCACGGTGCCCTCCGGATGCCCACGACTTTCTTATAACTATTTGATTTATAGATAGTTATTAAAGTTATGGGAGAGCAGGGCCCGCTCTCCATTGCAAGCACAATCCTGGCAGGAAACCCCATGACGGACGCGTTCGAACTCCCCAGCACCCTGGCCCAAGCCCTTCAACGCCGGGCAGTCCTGGCACCTGATCAAGTGGCGTTGCGCTTTCTCGCCGAAGAGCAGGATCAGAGCGTGGTCCTCAGTTACCGGGACCTGGACCTTCGTGCGCGCACCATTGCTGCGGCTCTGCAAGCCAACGCCGAATTCGGCGATCGCGCGGTATTGCTGTTTCCCAGCGGCCCGGACTACGTCGCGGCGTTCTTCGGTTGCCTGTACGCCGGGGTGATCGCGGTGCCGGCCTATCCGCCGGAGTCCACCCGTCGTCATCACCAGGAGCGCCTGATTTCCATCATGGCCGACGCCGAGCCACGGTTGCTGCTGACCAGCGCCGGGCTGCAGGATTCACTGTTGCAGATGGACGAACTCAAGGCCGCGGGCGCGCCGCAACTGCTGTGTGTGGACACCCTGCAAGCCGGGCTGGCCGAAGACTGGCAGGCCGTGGCGCTGCAGGGCGACGACATCGCCTTCCTGCAATACACCTCGGGCTCCACCGCGCTGCCCAAGGGCGTGCAGGTCAGCCATGGCAACCTGGTGGCCAACGAACTGCTGATCCGTCGCGGCTTCGGTATCGACCTCAACCCGGACGACGTGATCGTCAGCTGGCTGCCGCTGTACCACGACATGGGCTTGATTGGCGGCCTGCTGCAACCGATTTTCAGCGGCGTGCCCTGTGTGCTGATGTCACCGGCCTACTTCCTGGCGCGGCCCGTACGCTGGCTGGAAGCGATCAGCGAATACGGCGGCACCATCAGCGGCGGCCCGGATTTCGCCTACCGCCTGTGCAGCGAACGGGTCAGTGAGTCGGCCCTGGAGCGCCTCGACCTCAGCGGCTGGCGCGTGGCCTATTCGGGGTCCGAGCCGATCCGCCTGGACACCCTGGAGCGTTTCGCCGAGAAGTTCAGCGCCTGCGGTTTCAGCCATGAAAACTTCCTCGCCTCCTACGGCCTGGCCGAAGCCACCCTGTTCGTGGCCGGTGGCGTGCGCGGCCAGGGCATCCCGGCCCTGCACCTGGACGACCAGGCCCTGGCGCAGAACCGCGCCGAGCCGGGGCAGGGCAGCGCAATGATGAGCTGCGGCTTCAGCCAGCCGGAACACGCCGTGCTGGTGATGGATCCGCAGCAACTGGGCGAATTGCCTGACAACCGTATTGGCGAAGTCTGGGCCGCCGGGCCGAGCATTGCCCATGGCTACTGGCGCAATCCTGAAGCCACCGCCAAGACCTTCGTCCAGCATGCCGGTCGTACCTGGTTGCGCACCGGTGACCTGGGCTTTATCCGCGATGGCGAGCTGTTCATCACCGGGCGCCTGAAGGACCTGCTGATCGTGCGCGGGCACAACCTCTACCCCCAGGACATCGAAAAGACCATCGAGCGCGAGGTGGAAGTGGTGCGCAAGGGCCGGGTGGCGGCGTTTGCGGTCACCGAGCAGGGCCAGGAAGGCATCGGCATCGCCGCGGAAATCAGCCGCAGCGTGCAGAAGATCCTGCCCCCCGAGGCGCTGATCAAGGCCATCCGCCAGGCGGTGGCCGAAGCCTGCCAGGAAGCGCCGAGCGTGGTGGTGCTGCTCAACCCCGGGGCCCTGCCGAAAACCTCCAGCGGCAAGTTGCAGCGTTCCGCCTGCCGCACGCGGTTGGCCGATGGCAGCCTGGATTACTACGCGCTGTTCCCGCAGGCCGGCAGCGCAACGGCTGACGCCGCAGAAAGCGCCGGTGACGCGCTGCAAGCCCTGATCGGGCGCATCTGGCAGGAGCAACTGCAATGCGCTTCAGTGGCGGCCGACGATCACTTTTTCCTCCTGGGGGGCAACTCGATTGCCGCTACCCAGGTGATCGCCCGCCTGCGTGAAGAGCTGGGGCTGGAACTGGGCTTGCGCCTGCTGTTCGAGGCTCCGACCCTGGGTGCCTTCAGCGCTGCCGTGGCGCGCCAGCAGCAGGACGGCGGCGTGGCCCAGGGCAGTATCAATGCCCTGTCGCGCCAGCAGCCGCTGCCGCAATCCCTGGCGCAGAACCGCCTGTGGATCACCTGGCAACTGGACCCGCAGAGCAGCGCCTACAACATTCCCGGCGGCCTGCGCTTGCGCGGCGAGCTGGACGAAGAGGCCCTGCGCGCCAGCTTCCAGCAACTGATCCAGCGCCACGAAGCGCTGCGCACGCGCTTCTTCGAGCGTGACGGCCAGGCCCTGCAACAGGTGGATGCCGCCGGCGAATTCAACCTGCAGGTGATCGATATCAGCGACCTGCCACCGGCCGAGCGTGAAGCCCGGGCGCGGCAGATCCGCGAAGACGAGGCCCGGACCCAGTTCGATCTGGAGAAGGGGCCGCTGTACTGGGCGACCCTGGTGCGCCTGGATGACGAAGAACACCAACTGCTGCTGACCCTGCACCACATCATCGCCGACGGCTGGTCGCTGAATGTGCTGATCGACGAGTTCTCGCGGCTCTATGCCGCCGCGGCCCAGGGCCAGAGCCTGGAGCTGGCGCCCCTGGCCCTGCAATACGCCGACTACGGCAGCTGGCAGCGCCAGTGGCTGGCCCAGGGCGAAGGCCAGCGCCAGCTGGACTACTGGAAACAGCAGTTGGCGGACGAAGCCCCGGTGTTGAACCTCGCCACCGACCACCCGCGTTCGGCCCAGGTCCGCCACAGCGCCGCGCGCCATGACCTGCGCCTGAGCGCGAGCCTCAGTGAAGCCGTGCGCCAGACCGCCCAGGCTCGGCAGGCCACGCCGTTCATGCTGTTGCTGGCGGCGTTCCAGACCCTGCTGCACCGCTACAGCGGGCAGAGCGATATCCGCATCGGTGTGCCCAACGCCAACCGCCCGCGCCTGGAAACCCAGGGCCTGCTGGGCTTTTTCATCAACACCCAGGTATTGCGTGGGCAGTTGGATTCGCGCCAGTCCTTCGCCGACCTGCTGCAGCAGACCCGCCGCACCACCCTGGAGGCCCAGGCCCACCAGGACCTGCCTTTCGAACAATTGCTCGAAGCCTTCCCCGAAGCCCGCGAGCAGGGCCTGTTCCAGGTCATGTTCAACCACCAGCAGCGCGACCTCGCCGCCTTGCGCCGCCTGCCGGGGCTGCTGGCCGAAGAGCTGCCGTGGCACAGCCGCGAGGCCAAGTTCGACCTGCAACTGCACAGCGAAGAGGACCGCAACGGCCGCCTGAGCCTGGCCTTCGACTACGCCGACGAGCTGTTCGACGCGGCCAGCATCGAGCGTCTGGCCGGGCATTTCATCAGCCTGCTGGAGCATGCCTGCCTGCAACCGGACTGCGCCCTGGGCGACTTGCCGTTGCTCGGCAACGCCGAAGCGGCCCGACTGCAGCAATGGAGCGTGGCCCCCTGCGCGCCGGCCGAGCAGTGGCTGCCGGAGCGCCTGCACGAACAACTGCGCCAGAGCCCGGAACGCACCGCGCTGGTCTGGGACGGCGGGCAACTGGGCTTTGCCGAACTGCACGCCCAGGCCAACCGCCTGGCCCACTACCTGCGGGACAAGGGCGTCGGGCCGGACGTGTGCGTGGCCATCGCCGCCGAACGTTCGCCGCAACTGCTGATCGGCCTTCTGGCAATCATCAAGGCCGGTGGCGCCTACGTGCCCCTGGACCCGGACTACCCTGCCGAACGCCTGGCCTACATGCTCGAAGACAGCGGCGTGGGCCTGCTGCTGACCCAGACCCATCTGCTGGGCCGGATGCCCGAAGCCCCGGGTGTCAGCGCCATCGCCATGGACAGCCTCAAGCTCGACAGCTGGCCGAGCCACGCGCCGGGCCTGCACCTGCACGGCGAACACCTGGCCTACGTGATCTACACCTCCGGTTCCACCGGCCAGCCCAAGGGCGTCGGCAACACCCATCGCGCGCTGATGGAGCGCCTGCAATGGATGCAGGACAGCTACCAGTTGCAGGCCGACGATGTGCTGATGCAAAAAGCCCCCATCAGCTTCGACGTGTCGGTGTGGGAGTGCTTCTGGCCGTTGATCACCGGCTGCCGCCTGCTGATCGCCGCCCCCGGCGAGCACCGCGATCCCCATCGCATCGCCCAGCTGGTGCAGGAGTACGGCGTCACCACGCTGCACTTCGTGCCGCCGCTGTTGCAGTTGTTTGTCGATGAGCCGCTGAGCGCCGAATGCCACAGCCTGCGTCGGGTGTTCTCCGGTGGCGAAGCCCTGCCGGCCGAGCTGCGCAATCGCCTGTTGCAGCAGTTGCCCAATGCCCAACTGCACAACCGCTACGGCCCGACCGAAACCGCGATCAACGTCACCCATTGGCAGTGTTCAGTCGATGACGGCGAGCGTTCGCCCATTGGCCGGCCCCTGGGCAACGTGGTGTGCCGGGTGCTGGACGCGGACCTCAATCCGTTGCCGGCAGGAGTTCCGGGTGAGCTGTGCATCAGCGGCCAGGGCCTGGCCCGGGGTTACCTGGGACGCCCGGCGCTGACCGCCGAACGCTTTGTGGTCGACCCCCTGAGTGAGGAGGGCGCGCGCCTGTACCGCACCGGTGACCGCGTACGCTGGTGCGCCGACGGCGTGCTGGAATACCTCGGCCGCCTCGACCAGCAGGTCAAGCTGCGGGGCTTTCGGGTCGAGCCGCAGGAAATCGAAGCGCGGCTACTGGCCCAGGACGGCGTGGCCCAGGCCGCGGTGCTGGTGCGCGATACCGTCGCCGGCCCGCAGTTGATCGGCTACTACACCGCCCAGGCCAGCGACGAAGATGAAACCGAGCAAAGCGCCCGGCTGAAAACTGCCCTGGCCGCCGAGCTGCCGGAATACATGGTGCCGGCGCAACTGCTGCGGCTGGACGCCATGCCCCTGAGCCCCAGTGGCAAGCTCGACCGCCGGGCCCTGCCGGAGCCGCAATGGCAGGTGCGCGAGCACGTCGAACCGAGCACCGAACTGGAGCAGCAGATCGCGGCTATATGGCGCGAAGTGCTGGGCCAGCCACGCATCGGCCTCAAGGACGATTTCTTCGCCCTGGGCGGGCATTCGCTGCTGGCCACTCAGATCATTTCCCGCACCCGCCAGGCCTGCGACGTCGAGCTGCCACTGCGGGCGCTGTTCGAAGCCAGCGAGCTGGGGGACTTTGCCGAGCAGGTGCTGCTGATCCAGGAGTCCGGCGCGCGCAACCAGCAGCCGCCGATTGCCCGGGTCGACCGCAGCCAGCCGGTGCCGCTGTCCTATTCCCAGCAGCGCATGTGGTTTCTCTGGCAGATGGAGCCCGACAGCCCGGCCTACAACGTCGGTGGCATGGCGCGGCTGTCTGGCGTGCTCGACGTGGGCCGCTTCGAGGCCGCGCTGCAAGCGCTGATCCTGCGTCACGAAACCCTGCGCACCACCTTCCCCAGCGTCAATGGCGTGGCCCATCAGCAGGTGCATGCCGACACCGGCCTGCGCATGGCCTGGAAGGACTTCTCGGCCCTGGCCCCGGATGCGCGTCAGCAGCGCCTGCAACAATTGGCGGACAGCGAAGCGCATCAACCCTTCGACCTGGAGACCGGCCCCTTGCTGCGCGCCTGCCTGGTCAAGGCCGGCGAGCAGGAGCACTACTTCGTCCTGACCCTGCACCACATTGTCACCGAAGGCTGGGCCATGGACATCTTCGCCCGCGAGCTGGGCGCGCTGTACGAAGCCTTCCTCGACGACCGCGAATCGCCCCTGGAACCCTTGCCGGTGCAGTACCTGGACTACAGCGTGTGGCAGCGCCAGTGGTTGGAATCCGGCGAGCGCCAGCGCCAGCTGGACTACTGGACCGGGCAACTGGGCCGCGAACACCCCTTGCTGGAACTGCCCAGCGACCGGCCACGGCCCGCGGTGCAAAGCCACCAGGGCGAGCTGTACCGCTTCGACTTGAGCGACGAGCTGGCGGCCCGGGTGCGGGCCTTCAATGCCGAGCACGGCCTGACCCTGTTCATGACCATGACCGCCGCGTTGTCGCTGCTGCTGTACCGCTACAGCGGCCAGAGCGACCTGCGCATCGGTGCGCCGGTGGCCAACCGCATCCGCCCGGAAAGCGAAGGGCTGATCGGCGCCTTCCTCAATACCCAGGTGCTGCGTTGCCAGCTCGACGGGCAGATGAGCGTCGGTCAGTTGCTGGAGCAGGTACGCCACACCGTGATCGAGGGCCAGTCCCACCAGGACCTGCCGTTCGATCATCTGGTGGAAGCCTTGCAACCGCCGCGCAGCACCGCCTACAACCCGCTGTTCCAGGTGATGTGCAACGTCCAGCGCTGGGAATTCCAGCAAAGCCGGCAACTGGCGGGCATGACCGTGGAATACCTGGTCAACGATGCCCGGGCCACCAAGTTCGACCTCAACCTGGAAGTCACCGACTTGGACCAGCGCCTGGGCTGTTGCCTGACCTACAGCACCGACCTGTTCGACGAGCCGCGCATTGCGCGTATGGCCGGCCACTGGCGCAATCTGCTGCAGGCCCTGATCGACGACCCGCAACGGCGTCTGTGCGAATTGCCACTGCTGCAGGCCGATGAACAGCAGCACCTGCTGGACAGTTTGAGCGTCGAGCCCGGCGAGCAACGTCTGGACCAGTGCATCCACCACCTGTTCAGCGAACAGGCCCTGGCCCGCAAGGACGCCCCGGCCCTGACCTTCGCCGGACAGACCCTGAGCTACAGCGAACTGGACAGCCGCGCCAACCGCCTGGCCTGGATGCTTCGTGAGCGTGGCGTGGGCCCGCAGGTGCGAGTCGGCCTGGCCCTGGAGCGTTCCCTGGAAATGGTCGTCGGCCTGCTGGCGATCCTCAAGGCCGGCGGCGCCTACGTGCCCCTGGACCCGGAATACCCCCTGGACCGCCTGCACTACATGATCGAAGACAGCGGCATCGGCCTGCTGCTCAGCGATGCGCGGATGTTCGCCGCCCTGGGCGAGCTGCCGGCCGGAGTCGGCCGCTGGTGCCTGGAAGAGGACGGTGCGCTGCTGGCCGACTACCCGGCGGGCGAATTGCCCTTCATCAGCCTGCCCCAGCATCAGGCGTACCTGATCTACACCTCCGGTTCCACCGGCCAGCCCAAGGGCGTGGTGGTGTCCCACGGGGAAATCGCCATGCACTGCCAGGCGGTGATCCGCCGCTTCGGCATACGCCCGGACGACTGCGAGCTGCACTTCTATTCCATCAACTTCGACGCCGCCACCGAGCGCTTGCTGGTGCCGCTGCTCAGCGGCGCTCAGGTGGTACTGCGGGCCCAGGGCCAGTGGGACGCCGAAGAGATCTGCCAACTGATCCGTCAGCACCGCATCAGCATCCTCGGTTTCACCCCCAGCTACGGCAGCCAGTTGGCCCAGCATCTGGCGACCCAGCAGCAGACCCTGCCGGTGCGCATGTGCATCACCGGCGGCGAGGCCCTGACCGGCGAACACCTGCAGCGCATCCGTGCGGCCTTCCAGCCGAACCTGTTCTTCAACGCCTACGGCCCCACCGAAACCGTGGTCATGCCCCTGGCCAGCCTGGCGCCGCAGCAGTTGGCCGAAGGCGTGGCCAGCGTGCCCATCGGCAGCATTGTCGGGGCGCGGGTGGCTTACATTCTCGATGCCGATCTGGCGCTGGTGCCCCAAGGCGCGACCGGTGAGCTGTATGTCGGCGGCGCCGGTCTAGCCCAGGGTTATCACCGTCGTCCGGGGATGAGTGCCGAGCGTTTTGTCGCCGATCCGTTCGCCACCGATGGCGGGCGCCTGTATCGCACCGGGGACCTGGTGCGCCAGTGCGCCGACGGCCAGGTGGAATACATCGGCCGGGTGGACCATCAGGTGAAGATCCGCGGTTTCCGCATCGAGCTGGGGGAAATCGAAACCCGCCTGCTGGATCATCCGGCCGTGCGTGAAGCGGTGGTACTGGCTCTCGACACCCCGGCCGGCAAGCAGCTGGCTGGTTACCTGGTGACCGAGGTGGCCGAGCACAACGAGGTGCAGCAGGCCAACCTGCGTGAAGCCCTCAAGCAGCAGCTGAAAACCCAGCTGCCGGACTACATGGTGCCGACCCACCTGATCCTCCTGGCCAGCATGCCGTTGACCGCCAACGGCAAGCTCGACCGCCGGGCCCTGCCATTGCCGGACCCGGAGCTCAACCGCCAGCAGTACGTGGCGCCGAGCAACGAGCTGGAACAGACCCTGGCCAGGGTCTGGGGCGAAGTGCTGAACGTGCAGCAAGTGGGCCTCAACGACAACTTCTTCGAACTGGGGGGCGACTCGATCCTGTCGATCCAGGTGGTCAGCCGCGCCCGCCAGTTGGGGATCCACTTCACCCCGCGGGACCTGTTCCAGCACCAGACGGTGCAAACCCTGGCGTGGGTCGCCAGCCACACTCAGCGTGTCAGCGCCGAGCAGGGCCAGCTCAGTGGCGAAGCGCCGCTGACGCCGATCCAGCACTGGTTCTTCGACAGCCGCATTCCCCACCCGCAGCACTGGAACCAGGCGCTGCTGCTGGAGCCGCTGGGTGTCCTTGATGCCCAGTTGCTGGAGCAAGCCCTGCTGGCGCTAGTGGAGCAGCACGACGCCCTGCGCCTGCGCTTCAACCAGGCGGGCGGGCAGTGGCGCGCCGAGTACCTGCCGCTGTCCGATGCTCCCTTGTTGTGGCAGGTGCGGGTGCCGTCCATGGCCACCTGCGAGGCACTGTTCGCCGATGCCCAGCGCAGCCTCGACCTGGAACACGGGCCGCTGCTGCGGGCGGTGCTGGTGGACGGCCCTGAAGGCGAGCAACGCCTGTTGCTGGCCCTCCACCACCTGGTGGTGGATGGCGTGTCCTGGCGCGTGCTGCTGGAAGATTTGCAAAACGCCTATCGTCAGTTGCAAGCCGGAATGGCCCTGAAGCTGCCGGCCAAGACCAGTGCCCTGCGGGACTGGTCGAGCCGCCTGCTGGCCTATGCCGGCAGCGAATCCCTGCGTGAAGAACTCGGCTGGTGGCAGCAGCAACTGGCCGGCCCGGCCGCGCAACTGCCAGGCTTGAATGCCGCTGGCAGCCAGCAGCATCAGCAGGCCCGCAGCCACAGCGTGACCCTGGATGCCGAGCGCACCCGGCAACTGCTGCAACAGGCGCCGGCGGCCTACCGTACCCAGGTCAACGACCTGCTGCTGACCGCCCTGGCCCGGGTGCTGTGCCGCTGGAGCGGGCAGCCTTCGGCCCTGGTGCAACTGGAAGGCCACGGCCGCGAGGCGCTGTTCGACGAGATCGACCTGACCCGCACCGTCGGCTGGTTCACCAGCGCCTATCCACTGCGCCTGACCCCGTTGCAGGTGGAAGAAGCGGCCGGGCAGGGGGCCTCGATCAAGGCCATCAAGGAACAACTGCGGGCCGTGCCGCACAAGGGCCTGGGTTACGGCGTGCTGCGCTACCTGGCGGATGAAAGCTGCCGCGAGGCCCTGGCGGCGTTGCCGCTGGCGCCGGTGACCTTCAACTACCTGGGGCAGTTCGACCAGAGCTTCGGCGCCGACGCACTGCTGCGTCCGCTGGATGAATCCGTCGGCCCGGCCCACGCACCGGAGGCACCGTTGCCCAACGAACTGAGCATCGACAGCCAGGTGTATGGCGGCGAGCTGGTGCTGCGCTGGACCTACAGCAGCGAACGTTTCGACGCCGAGCTGATCGGCGAGCTGGCGGACGCCTACCTGGGCGAGCTGCACAGCCTGATCGCCCATTGCCTGAAGGACGATGCCGGTGGCCTGACGCCGTCGGACTTCCCCCTGGCGCGCCTGACCCAGGCCCAGCTCGATGGCCTGCCGGTACCGGCTGTGCAGATCGAGGATGTCTACCCGCTGACCCCGATGCAGGAGGGCATGCTGTTGCACACCCTGCTGGAGCCGGGCACCGGCCTGTATTACATGCAGGACCGCTACCGCATCAACAGCGAACTGGACCCGGAGCGTTTCGCCCAGGCCTGGCAGGCGGTGGTGGCGCGCCACGAAGCCTTGCGCGCGTCTTTTTGCTGGAACGTCGGCGAAGACATGCTGCAAGTTATCCACAAGCCGGGCCGCACCCCGATCGAGTTCCTCGACTGGAGCGCGGTGCCCGAGGCCGAGCAGGAAGCCAAGCTGCAAGCCCTGCACAAACAGGAGCGCGAGGCCGGCTTCGATCTGCTCAACCAGGCGCCGTTCCACCTGCGGCTGATCCGCGTCGGCGCTGCGCGCTACTGGTTCATGATGAGCAACCACCACATCCTCATCGATGCCTGGTGCCGCTCGCTGCTGATGAACGACTTCTTCGAGATCTACACCGCCCTGGGCGAAGGTCGCGAGGCGCAACTGGCGGTGCCACCGCGTTACCGCGACTACATCGGCTGGCTGCAGCACCAGAGCCTGTCCGAGGCGCGGCAGTGGTGGCGGCAGAACCTTGAAGGTTTTGAACGCACCACGCCGATCCCCAGCGACCGGCCGTTCCTGCGCGAACACGCCGGCGACAGCGGCGGCATGATCGTCGGCGACTGCTACACCCGCCTGGATGCCCGGGATGGTGCGCAACTGCGGGAACTGGCGCAGCAGCACCAGCTCACCATCAACACCTTCGCCCAGGCGGCCTGGGCCCTGGTGCTGCGGCGCATGAGCGGCGATCGCGACGTACTGTTCGGCGTTACCGTGGCCGGGCGCCCGGTGGAAATGCCGGAGATGCAACGCACCGTCGGCCTGTTCATCAACAGCATCGCCCTGCGGGTCAAGCTGCCCCAGGACGGTGAGCGCTGCAGTGTGCGCCAGTGGCTCAGCGCCTTGCTCGACAGCAACATGCAGCTGCGTGAGTACGAGTACCTGCCGCTGGTGGCGATCCAGGAAACCAGCGAACTGCCCAAGGGCCAGCCGCTGTTCGACAGCCTGTTCGTGTTCGAGAACGCGCCGGTGGAAGTCTCGGTGCTGGACCGTGCCCAGAGCCTGAACGCCAGTTCGGATTCCGGCCGTACCCACACCAACTTCCCGATCACCGCGGTGTGCTACCCGGGGGATGACCTGGGCCTGCACCTGTCCTACGACCAGCGCTACTTCGAGCAGGCGACCATCGAGCGCATGCTCGGCGAGTTCAAGCGCCTGCTGCTGGCGCTGATGCAGGGCTTTCATGGCGACATGGCCGAACTGCCGCTGCTGGGCGAAGAAGAGCAGGACTTCCTGCTGGCCGGCTGCAACCAGAGCGAGCATGAGTACCCGCTGGAGCGCAGCTACGTGGAACTGTTCGAGGCCCAGGTGGCGGCTCATCCGCAACGCATTGCCGCCAGCTGCCTGGACCGGCGCTACAGCTATGCCGAGTTGAACCGCTGCAGCAACCGCCTGGGCCACGCCCTGGTTGCCAACGGCGTGGGCTTTGATCAGCCGGTGGCCCTGCTGGCCGAGCGCGGCCTGGAACTCTTGGGCATGATCATCGGCAGCTTCAAGGCCGGGGCCGGCTACCTGCCCCTGGACCCGGGCCTGCCAAGCCAGCGCCTGGGCCGCATCATCGAGCTCAGCCGCACGCCGATCCTGGTCTGCACCGCGGCCTGCCGCGAACAGGCCCAGGCCCTGCTGGACGAGTTCGGCTGTGCCGGGCGTCCGCGGCTGCTGGTCTGGGAGGAGCTGCAAGCCGCCGGGCATGCCGAGCACAACCCGGGCCGCTACAGCGCGCCGGACAACCTGGCCTATGTGATCTACACCTCCGGTTCCACCGGCCTGCCCAAGGGCGTGATGGTGGAGCAGCGCGGCATGCTCAACAACCAGTTGAGCAAGGTGCCGTACCTGCACTTAAGCGAAGCCGACGTGATCGCCCAGACCGCGTCCCAGAGCTTCGACATTTCGGTCTGGCAGTTCCTCGCCGCGCCGCTGTTCGGCGCTCGGGTGGACATCGTGCCCAACACCATCGCCCACGATCCCCAGGGCCTGTTGGCTCACGTCCAGGAGCAGGGCATCACGGTGCTGGAGAGCGTGCCGTCGCTGATCCAGGGCATGCTCGCCCAGGACGCCATCGCCCTCGCTGGCCTGCGCTGGATGCTGCCCACCGGCGAGGCCATGCCGCCCGAGCTGGCGCACCAGTGGCTGCTGCGTTATCCACAGATCGGCCTGGTCAACGCCTACGGCCCGGCGGAGTGCTCCGATGACGTGGCCTTCTTCCGTGTCGATATGGCCTCGACCCGTGGCGCCTACCTGCCCATCGGCACGCCCACCGACAACAACCAGTTGTACCTGATGGACGAAGCCCTGGAGCTGGTGCCCCTGGGAGCGGTGGGTGAATTGTGCGTGGCTGGCACTGGTGTTGGCCGTGGCTACGTCAGCGACCCGTTGCGTACCGCGCTGGCCTTCGTGCCCCATCCGTTCGGTGCTGCGGGCGAACGCCTGTACCGCACCGGCGACCTGGCACGCCGGCGCAGCGACGGCGTACTGGAATACGTTGGCCGGATCGACCATCAGGTGAAGATCCGTGGCTATCGCATCGAACTGGGGGAAATCGAAGCGCGCCTGCACGAACAGCCGGAATTGCGCGATGCCGCTGTGGGCGTGCAGGAAGGGGTCAACGGCAAGCATCTGGTGGGCTACCTGGTGGCCAGTGACACGAACCTGAGCCCGAGCGAATGCCTGGAGCGGATCAAGCCGCGGCTGCGCGCCGAACTGCCGGAATACATGGTGCCGCTGCACTGGTTGTGGCTTGCGCGCCTGCCGCTCAACGCCAACGGCAAGCTCGATCGCAAGGCCCTGCCGGCCCTGGAGATCGGTCAGTTGCAGAGCCAGGACTATCAAGCGCCGGGCAATGAACTGGAGCAAACCCTGGCGGACATCTGGGCCGAGGTGCTCAAGGTCGAACGGGTGGGCGTGCGCGACAACTTCTTCGAGTTGGGCGGGCATTCCCTGCTGGCGACCCAGATCGCTTCACGGGTACAGAAGACTCTGCAACGCAACGTGCCGCTGCGGGCCATGTTCGAATGCAGCACGGTGCAGGAGCTGGCCGCGTACATCGACGGTTTGGCCGGGAGTGAGATCAGCGAGGAGAAGGTCGACCGGCTGAGTGATCTGATGGCCGAGCTGGAGGGGCTGTGATCGACGGATGAGCGGTGGGGCGTTGTTCGCGCAGCAGGAGGACCGACATCTGGCGTAGGAGCCGGCTTGCCGGCGAAGAGGCCCGCAGGTCCTCTGCTATGATCGCGCCCGGCCCAGGTCCAAGCACCTGCGCCGGGCGTTTTCATTCAAGGACCGGAACCATGGCAGAACAGCTTTACTGGCGCGATATCGAAGATTCCCTGGGCAACTGGAGTGGCCTCGGTGTCGAGGTCGAACCGGGCTCCACGGACAGACCGCCGTTGTACCTGCGCACCGGCGCGAATGCCCGGATCAAGCTGATGCACCACGACATGCCGTTGTTCTGGGCCACCCTGGCCCGGGACCACGGCGGCGTCTGGCTGGTACGCAACCCGCTGGCGGACGGCGCCGCATGCCGGCTGCTGGCACCCATCGACTCACCCACCGTGGAGCAGCACGCCGCCCTGGCGCCCGAGCTGCGGATCAAGGCCTGGAGCCGCTATTTCGTCAGCCGTCTCAGTGAAAGCGCCCGGCACTTCCTCACCCCCGGTTTCTGGCTGGCCCAGGGCCTGCTGCCGGAGCCCTCCAGCACCGCGAGCGGCCTGGACCACTGGCGCTTCACCTCGGTGATCGACCCTTTGACCCATGTGCCCAACTGGCACCTGTACGGCGAGGATTTTCTCGACAACCTGCAACCCCAGCCCCTGGAGTGGATCGACTGGTGGCATGGCGGCGGCAAGCTCATCGGCCTGCACCGTGTCGACCCTGAGGCCGGGCGCCTGAAGTGGTGGCGCAAGAAGGCCCGCGAAGGCAACCTGCCGCCGATCCTGCTGTGGTACGTCGGCGGGTTGGCGTCCTACGTGGTGATCGACGGCCATTACCGTTTGCAGGCGGCCATCGCGGAAAACCTCGCGCCATCATTCATCGTCCTCAGCGCCACCCGCGAGCGCGGCTTCGCACCGAGCCTGGAGCATCAGCAACGGGTCATGGATTCACTGCGCAAGCGCGGCGACGCGGTGCCGCGCAACCCGGCCCTGAGCACCGAGAACCTCAACCGGGTGCTGATCCAGGCGTTCGATGACCGGCCGCAGTACCGCAGCGCTACCCCGGCCTGGGCCGGCAATGAGCCGGAGTCGCAGTGGTGCGACGAGGTGCGTCAGTGCCTGGGCGGGCAAGGGTTGGCAGACGAAGTAGACGCGGTCATTGGTCGCCATGGGTAAAGCGCTGGCCGCCTTCGCTGGCAAGCCAGCTCCTACAGGCGAATGCGCCCTCCAGCCCTCTGCTATAGTCGCGCCTGCCCGCCGCAGGGCCGGTCATTGATCAAGGATTAGGGACAATCGTGGAACAGATTTTCTGGCGTGATATCGAGGATTTGGCCGGCCACTGGAACGGCCTCGGCGTGGACGTCAAACGCCCGGCCAGTGGCAAGCCCAACCTGTGCCTGCTCAGTGGCAACAACAGCCGTATGCAGTTGGTGCTCGGCGACCAGACCCTGCTCTGGGGCACCATGTCCCGCTGCCTGTATGGCGTGTGGCTGGTGCGCAATCACCTGCCGGAGCAACTGCCGCAAACCCTGGTGGGCCCCATCGACTCGCCTCAGGTGGAACAACAGGCGCGCCTTGACCCGGCGCTGCGCCTCAAGGCCTGGAGCCGCTTCTTCGTCGAGCAATTGATGCAGCACCAGCCGGACTTCTTTTACCCCGGCTACTGGCTGGTGCGGGCCCTGCGCCCGGCATCGCAGAAACCGATGCGGCCGCTGCTCAGCGGCACCGAAGCCTGGTACTTCAAGGGCGGTGAAGACGCCCTGAGCCATATGCCGCAGTGGGCGATCTATGGTCGTAACATCCTCGACAACCAACAGGCCGGTACGGCGCGCTGGGTCGGGTTGGGGGAGTACGGTGGCGCAGTAGTCGGCCTGCATGCCGTGGACCCGCATTCCGGGCGCTTGAAGTGGTGGCGCAAAAAAGCCCGCGAAGGCAGCTTGCCGCCGATCCTGCTGTGGTACGTCACCGGTCTGAGCTGCTATCTGATTCTCGATGGCCATTACCGCCTGCAGGCGGCCATCGATGAAAACCTGCCGCCGGAGTTTCTGGTGCTCAGCTCGCCGCGGCTCTACCGCTATCGCCCCAACCCGCAAGAGCAGCAGAAGGTGCTGGGGGCGCTGCAAGTGCAAATCCAGCGCAAAAAACTGGACACCGGGCGCTTCAACCAGTTGCTGATCAGCACCTTCGATGACCGGCCGTATCACGGCTTCGGCAGCCAGTCCTGGGCGGGGATTGCCTCGGAGCAAGTGTGGATCGACCAGGTCAGCGGCATTCTCAAAGAACGCGGTGACCTGAGCGATCTCGAAGAAATCCTCGAACGCGAAGCGCCGGAAGAATATCGGTGACGCCCCGCCCTAAGGCGGACGCGCCCTCTGTAGGAGCTGGCTTGCCAGCGAACAGGCCCGTAAGCCATACGCCAGCCTGAAGGACGCCTTCGCCGGCAAGCCGGCTCCTACGGGTGTAGATACGTGTGATGGGTGGGGATACGTGTTGTAGGAGCTGGCTTGCCAGCGAAGAGGCCCACAAGCCATGCGCCAAACTGACGGACGCCTTCGCCGGCAAGCCGGTTGAAAGGTCGCTGGGATGGCGTTTAGTCGCTTTCTTTTGTAAGGCATTTCCGAGAAACTGCGGGCCGCTTGAATGCGTCGGGTCGGCGGGCTAGGGTTCCGGAGCCATCGCCCAATCGATGGCTCGGATGTGCAAGTCCGACTGTTACCAGACGCATAAGCGCTCAGTCATGCCTGAGCGATTTCATGTTCGCCGTGTTATGGCGGCCGTGCGCGGGAGATCTTCGGATCTGCCGGGGTTCTGGTAACTCGGTCTTGCACACCCGCGTACGGCTGCCACCTTATTCGTGTGCAAGCGAACGGTGTCGGCTCCTTGTCATTACCAGGAGTTTGACCATGAAAAAGCTCGTCCCCGATCCCCCCTCGTCCTATCGCGATCCCGCCCTCAAGGCCGCCAACGCCACCCTGCGCGTGGCCCTGGCCCGGCAACCGCTGGACCCCGCGCTGTTCCAGCTCACGACCCAAGCCAAACCCGTTTCCCCCGACTCGCTGTTCAGCGTGCGCGAAGGCGTCAGCGCCGAAGAGGCCTTGGTGCATGTGGCGCTGCTGCTCAAATGCGCCGAAGAGGTCTGCGATGAAATCACCCAACAGGGCAGCGGCCTGGAGCGCGGGCTGATCTGGTCCATGGTGCATTCGGTGGAGATGGCCCGCGCCGTGGTGGAGGCCTTGCTCGACGGTCAGCGCGGGCCTTGAATCCGGGCATCTCCTGATACGTTTTGTCGGACGGGTCCGATTGACTGAGCTTTTTTCACGGCACAGTCTGTCGGACCTTTTTCGTCATTCCCTTGCAGGAGCTAGCCCATGCCTTTCGCAACCATCGATGGACAACCGTTGCACTACCTCGACCAGGGCCAGGGGCCGGTGGTGTTCCTGGCCGGCAGTTATTTGTGGGACACCGGCATGTGGGCGCCGCAGATCGAGGCGCTGTCGGCGCAGTATCGGGTGATCGCCGTGGACCTGTGGGGCCATGGCCAGTCCGGGGCGCTGCCTGAGGGCACCGCGTCGCTGGATGATGTGGCGCGGCAGATGCTGGCCTTGCTCGACCATTTGCAGATCGAGCGAGTAACCCTGGTGGGCTTGTCGGTGGGGGGCATGTGGGGCGCGCGCCTGGCCCTGGCGGCGCCGCAGCGCATCGACGGCCTGGTGCTGATGGACACTTACCTGGGCGCCGAGCCTGCGCCGACCCGGCAGTATTACTTTTCCCTGTTCCAGCAGATCGAGGACAGCGGCCTGATCGCCGAGCCGCTGCTGGATATCGTGGTGCCGATCTTCTTCCGTCCGGGGATCGATCGGCAGTCGGCGCTGTTCCAGGATTTTCGTGCCAGCCTCGCGGCACTGCCGGCCGAGCGCCTGCGCCAGAGCGTGATTCCCATGGGGCGCATCACTTTCAGCCGGGCGGATGTGCTGGATCAGCTGCAGCACCTGGATGGGCCGAACACCTTGCTGCTGTGTGGTGATCAGGACAAGCCGCGACCACCTGCGGAAACCCTCGAGATGGCCGAACGCATTGGCTGCCCATACCAGCTGGTTCCTGACGCGGGGCATATTTCCAGCCGGGAAAACCCGGAGTTCGTGACCCGGGCCTTGTTGGCGTTTTTACAGCGCAACGGCTGAAGCCTGACTCTCTTGCCGTAGGAGCTGGCTTGCCAACGAAGAGGCCTGCAAGCCAGGTGCCCGCCTGACGGGCGCTTTCGCCCGCAAGCCGGCTCCTACGGGTGGGGATACGCGTTGTAGGAGCTGGCTTGCCAGCGAAGAGGCCCGCAAGCCAGGTGCCCGCCTGACGGGCGTTTTCGCCGGCAAGCCGGCTCCTACGGGTGGGATACGCGTTGTAGGAGCTGGCTTGCCAGCGAAGAGGCCCGCAAGCCGGGCGCCCGCCTGACGGACGCTTTCGCCGGCAAGCCGGCTCCTACGGGGAAGGGGCGGGGTTATTTGGGGCCGAGGATCTGGGTCAGTTTGCCCGGGGCCGGGGCGCCTTGCTGCTGTTGCAACTCGCCCTTGTCGTCGAGGTAGAAGATCGCCGGGGTCGCCGACAGCTCCAGCTCTTCCATCAGTTTCATGTTGGCGTCGAGCTTGGCCTGCACCGCTGCGGGAATGCTGGCCAGCGGCTTGAGGGCGCTGCCCTTGCCGGCCTTTTCGTGATCCTGCAGGGCCTGCTGCGGGTCCTTGGCGGCCAGCAGGGCGGCGGATTTGCCCGGGCTGTCTTCGCGGATGATGCCCACCATGATATGCCGCAACTGCACTTTGCCAGCCTTGACCCAGGGCCGCGCCTGTTCCCAGAACATGTTGCAGTAGGGGCAGTTGGGGTCGCTGAACAGGTAGACGATGCGTGGTGCATCGGCCTTGCCGTCTGCGATCCAGTTGCTCTTTTCCAGGTTACCCCAGACTTCCTTGGCCATGGGCGCGTAGACCAGTTTCTGCAACGGTTCGGCGCTCAGGTCCTTGCCGTCTGCATCGTAGAGGTTGCCCAGCAACACGTGCTTGCCGTCAGGGGTGAGGTACAGGGTCATGCCGCGGTTCTGGTACTGCGCGGCGTAGCCCTTGAGGCCGTCCGGGGCGTCGAAGCTGCCGATGATCTTGGCACCTTTTTCTTCGATCTTGCGGATGGGCGCAGGCAGTTCCTCGGCCTGTAGCAGTGGGGCGTTGAGCAACGCCGCGCCCAGAGACAGGCTCAGCAAGTGGCGGATGAAGGGCATGGCAGTTTCCTTGAAGGGGCGACCGAGGTCGGGTGGGCGCCGTCGAAGTTTTCCAGGGCCCGGGCCAGGCTGGCTTCCGAGAGTTCCCCCAGGTGGCTGCCCAGCAGGCGGCCATCGGCGCTATAGAACAGCGTAGTCGGCAGGGCCATGGAGCCCACGGCTTTGCCCAGGCGGCCACTGCCGTCGAACAGCACGTTGTTCAGGTTCAGGTCCTGGGTGGCCAGGAAGGTGCTGACGCTTTGCATGCTTTCGGCCTGGTTGACGAACAGGAAGGTCAGGTCCGGGCGTTGCTGCTGGGCTCTCTCCAGCACTGGCATCTCCCGCCGGCACGGTGGGCACCAGGTGGCCCAGAGGTTGATCACCAGCGGGCCACCCTGGTAGTCGGTGAGTTGCACGGTTTCGCCGGCGGCGTTGCGCAGGGCCACTTCCGGCAGGCGCGTGCCCTGGTCGTAGAGGGTCAGGGCCAGGGTCGCCAGCAGCCAGAAGGCCAGGCCGCTGGCCACCCCGGCACCCAATGGGCGGCGCAGCGCCGGGCGTTTCCAGCCCCAGGCCAGGGCCGCCAGGAGCATGACGATCACCCCCGGCCAGGCCAGGAAGCCGCCGTCGCGCAGGTCGATGATCATCCACAGGTCGTGGCGGTAGTGCTTCCAGTAGGCGATGACGAAGCTGACCCGCGCCGCCAGCATGCCCAGCAGGAACAGCGAAAACAGCACCGACTCAGGGTTGTCACCGCCGCGCTTGGCCACGCGCCAGCCCACCAGGGTGGCCAGGGCCAGGGCACTGATCAACAGCAGGTGGTTGAGGGCGATGGCAAAGGTGCCGATGGTAAAGGTCAGCATCAACGGGCTTCCCGGGTCTGGGTCCAGCGTTGCAGGAAGGCGTTGGCATCCACTTCGCCGGTGATGCGCTGGCTGCGGCGTTCACTGCCGTCCGGGCCGATCCACAGCATGCTCGGTGGCCCCGGCACCTTGTAGCGGCTCAGGAGTTCGCGGCCGTCGGCGTTGTCCAGGGTCACGTCCAGGCGCAGCAGGCGCACATCCTTCAGGGCCTCCAGCACCTGAGGCTGGCCGAACACGGTTTTCTCCATGATCTTGCAGGACACGCACCAGTCGGCGTAGTAGTCCAGCAGCACCCACTGGCCCTGGGCCCGGGCGCTGTCCAGGGCGCCTTGCAGCTCGGCGGGGGACTTTACCGTGGTGAAGGCATCATGGGCCGTGACGCTATTGGCCACAGGGCCACCGCGGTAGACCTTAAGCGGCCGCCACAGGTCGTCGCCGCCACCGGCGGCACCCACCAGCAGCATGCCGCCCCAGGCCGCGAACAGCAGCGCGCCGGCACCGAACAGGTGCAGCAAGCGGCCGGCAATCGCCCGTTGCTGCCAGGCGCAGTAGGCCACCACCAGGGCCAGGGCGCCCCACAGCCCCATCCACAGGCCGGGGTTCAGTACCGGGCGCAGCATGTAGATGGCGGTGCCCAGGAACAGGATGCCGAATACACCCTTGAGCAGGTTCATCCACGGGCCGGGCTTGGGCAGGAAGCGGTTGCCCAGGGTCACCAGCAGCAACAGCGGCAGGCCGATGCCAAGGCCCAGGGCGAACAGGGCCAGGCCGCCAAACAGCGCGTTACCGGTCTGGGCGATGTACAGCAGGCCGCCGGCCAGTGGCGCGGTCATGCACGGGCCCACCAACAGGGCCGACAGCGCGCCGAGAATGCCGCAGCCAATCAGGCTGCCGCCCTGGCGCTGGCGGCTGGCGCCTTCCAGGCGGTCGCGCAGCAGGGCCGGCATCTGCAGCTCGAAGAAGCCGAACATCGGCAGCGACAGCAGCACGAACAGCGCGGCGAAGCTGCCCAGGACCCAGGGTTGTTGCAGCCAGGCTTGCAGGTTGCTGCCCAAAAGGGCGGCGATTACCCCCATGCCGGCATACACCAGGGCCATGCACAGCACATAGCTAGAGGCCAGGGCCAGGCCCCGGCGCGGGCTGGCGCCGCTGCCCACCACCATGCCGGCCAGAATCGGCAGCATCGGCAGCGAGCAGGGGGCGAAGGCCAGCAGCAGGCCGAAACCGAAGAAGGCCAGCAGGCCCAGGCCCCAGGATTTGTGTTGCAGGTCATTGGCCAGCAACTGGTCCTGGGCCGAGCCATTGCTGGTGGTCGCGACGTTGCTGGCGGCCACTGCGGGCGCACCGCCCAGGTCCACTTCCAGGGTTTGTGGCGGGTAGCACAGGCCGGCGTCGGCGCAGCCTTGCCAGCCCAGCTTGACCTTGCCGCTGGCGGCGGCCGGCAGCTTCACTTCCAGGCCCTGGCGATACACCGTCTGCTGGCCGAAGAATTCGTCGCTGTGGTCTTCACCGGCCGGCAGGGTGGGTTGCAGCTCTGGCGCCACGCCGTCGAATTTCAGGCGCTTCTGATACAGGTAGTAGCCGTCGGCGATCTGCCAGAACAGCTGGGTTTCCCCTGAAGGCAGGCGCTCGGAGGTGAAGACGAAGGCCTTGCCCACCGGCAGGAAGTCGGGCTTGACCTCGAACGGGTTGTTGCCGGCGTGCGCCAGTGTGGTGAAGAGCATGAACAACAGGAGAAACAATCGACGCATGGCCAAGCCTTAAACCGGTGCAAGTTGCGAGCACAATGGCCGGTCCTGATTAACCGATGATTAACCATACTTGGCTTGTGGCCAGGAAACGGCGGGCATAATGTCCGCTTAATCCGCAGCCCGCTTAATCAACGCCTTTGTACAGGACCGACCATGCACGTACTTGTCTGTGAAGATGATGAGCTGATTGCCAGCGGGATAGTCGCCGGCCTCACGGCCCAGGGCCTGACGGTCGAGCATGTGGCCACCGCTTCGGCAGCGCGGGCCATGCTCGGCGTGGCCGATTTCGACGTGATGGTACTGGATCTTGGCCTTCCGGATGAAGACGGTTTGAAGCTGCTCAAGCAGCAGCGCCAGCAGGGCCTGGAGATTCCGGTGCTGATCCTCACCGCCCGCGACTCGGTGACCGACCGGGTCGATGGCTTGCAGGCCGGTGCCGACGATTACCTGCTCAAGCCCTTCGACCTGCGGGAACTGGCGGCGCGCCTGCACACCCTGCTGCGCCGGGTGGCGGGGCGCAGCGTCAACCTGATCGAGCACGGGCGCCTGACCTATGACCCGAGCACCCGGGAAACCCTGCTCGGCGGCCAACCGGTGGACCTCTCGCGGCGCGAGCAATCCCTGCTCCAGGCGCTGCTGCACAACCGTGGCCGGGTGCTGTCCAGCGAGCAACTCAAGGACAGCGTCTACGGTTTCAACGATGAGCTGGAGAGCAACGCGCTGAATGTGCACATCCACCACCTGCGGCGCAAACTCGGCAACGGCATCGTCGAAACCGTGCGCGGCCTCGGCTATCGCCTGGGCCCGGCCGACGGTGAGGAGAACCGCTAAGTGAGAAGCCTGCGCCTGCGCCTGAGCATGACCCTGGGCGCTGCCTTCATCCTGATCTGGGCCCTGGCCGCGGCCTGGATGCTCAGTGACCTGCGCAACCAGATGATGTTTTCCCTGGACCAGCGCCTGGTCGCTTCGGCGCGCATGGTCGCCGGGCTGCTGGAGCAGATGCCGGCGCTGCCGTCCCATGGCCCGAGCAACCAGATCAACAGCGCGGCCCTGACCATCCCCGGCGGCATGGCCTGCCAGGTCAGTTCCCTGCGCGGGCAGATCCTGGCCCGCAGCCATAGCACTCCGGAGCACCCGCTGGAAGCCGAGAAGCTGGGCTTTCACGACCAGATGATCGACGGCGCGCCCTGGCGCACCTTCACCCTGGTGCGCGGCGACATGCGCATCACCACCGCGGATCGCCAGGTCGAGCGCGAAGCCCTGAACATGTCGGTGCTGCTGGCGGCTTCGGTGCCGGTGGGCGTGGCCCTGCTCGGCTGCCTGTGGCTGCTGTGGCTGGGCATCGGCCAGAGCCTGGCCCCGCTGAACCGGATTCGTGACGCGCTGATGCGCCGCAGCGCCGACTCCCTGGAACCGTTGCAGATCCAGCCCATGCCCAGCGAGCTGCGGCCGCTGCTGGAAACCCAGAACCAGCTGTTCCAGCGCATTGCCAAGACCATCGAGCGTGAACGCCGCCTGACCGGTGACGCCGCCCACGAATTGCGCAGCCCGCTGACCGCGATCAAGACCCACCTGCAAGTGGCACGCATGACCGAAGGTGCGGCCCGGGATCAGTCCCTGGCCCGGGCCGAGGAGGGCGCCGACCGCATGCACCGCACCCTGGAGCAGTTGCTGTTGCTGGCCCGGGTCGAGGGCAGCCTGTCGTTCGACGACGGCGTGCACTGTACTGCCGAACAGGTGGCGCGCCTGGCGATCCAGGACGCCGCCGTGGGCGCTCGGGCCCGGGTCAAGCTGCATATGCACGGCAAGGCCGGCGAGGCTGCGGTGGAAATGCCCTCGACCCTGGCCATCGCCGCCTTGCGCAACTTGCTGGACAACGCACTGCGCCACACCCCTGAAGAATGCCCGGTGGAGCTGAACCTGGAGACAGTCGGCGCCCGGGTGCGTTTCCAGGTCCGCGACCATGGTTCGGGCATTCCCGCGCAAGACTTGCAGCACCTGACCCAGCGCTTCTGGCGCGACAGCCAGAGCAGTGGCTGTGGCCTGGGCCTGGCGATTGTCCAGGCCATCGTCCAGCGTTGTGGTTGCGAGCTGAATTTCGACAGCCGCCCCGATGGCCTGCGAGTCGAGCTGACCCTGCCTGCCCACCGCGTCTGACCCATCACCGTCCACTGTAGGAGCTGGCTTGCCAGTGAAGGGGCCCTTGAGACCGCCTTCGCCAGCAAGCTGGCTCCTACGGGGCGGCATGTGCAATTTCCTCGCCCCGGGGTGTAAATCCCCACCGCGCTGAAGCGTTTTTAGAACAGGAAAACCTGTCAGTGCGCGCCCGCGCTTGGGCTGCGCATCCGGCCGGTGGCCGTTTTGCTCAAATTGCAGCGTGAGGGTTCGAGACATGTCAGCCGTTACCAGTCTGATGGAAGATTCGCCGGTGGGCCTTGGCGCCGCCCCGCAAGAGACGCTTTACCAGTTCGACGAGTCGCCCCTGCTGGCCCGCCAGAGCCGCCAGGAATCCAATGCCCGCAGTTATCCACGGCGCATTCCCCTGGCCCTGAAGCGGGCCAGCGGCATTCACGTCGAAGACGTCGAGGGCCGGCGTTTCATCGATTGCCTGGCCGGTGCCGGGACTTTGGCCCTGGGCCACAATCACCCGGTGGTGATCGCCGCGATCCAGCAGGTGCTGGCCGATGAATTGCCGCTGTTGACCCTGGACCTGACCACCCCGGTCAAGGACCAGTTCGTCCAGGACCTGTTCGGCCTGTTGCCCGAGGCCCTGGCTGGCGAGGCCAGGATCCAGTTCTGCGGCCCCACCGGCACCGATGCCGTGGAAGCCGCGCTGAAGCTTACGCGCACCGCTACCGGGCGCAGCACCGTGCTGTCGTTCCAGGGCGGTTACCACGGCATGAGCCAGGGTGCGCTGAGCCTGATGGGCAGCCTGGGGCCCAAGCGCGCCCTGGCCGGGCTGCTGAACAACGGCGTGCAGTTCCTGCCGTTCCCCTATGACTACCGCTGCCCGTTCGGGCTGGGGGGCGCCGAAGGGGTCAAGGTCAACCTGCATTACCTGGAAAACCTGCTCACCGATCCGGAAGCCGGGGTGGCCCTGCCAGCGGCAGTGATTGTCGAGGCGGTGCAGGGCGAGGGCGGGGTGATCCCGGCCGACCTGGAATGGCTGCAAGGTGTGCGCCGCATCACCGAGAAGGCCGGGGTGGCATTGATCGTCGATGAAATCCAGAGCGGCTTCGGTCGCACCGGCAAGATGTTCGCCTTTGAGCACGCGGGGATCATTCCCGATGTGGTGGTGATGTCCAAGGCCATCGGCGGCAGCCTGCCGCTGGCGGTGATGGTCTATCGCGACTGGCTCGACACCTGGCAGCCGGGTGCCCACGCCGGCACCTTCCGCGGCAATCAGATGGCCATGGCCACCGGTTCCGCGGTGATGCGCTACCTCAAGGAACACCGGGTGCCCGAGCACGCGGCGGCCATGGGCGAGCGCTTGCGCGAGCACCTGCTGATCCTGCAGCGCGACTTCCCGCAACTGGGGGATATCCGTGGTCGTGGCCTGATGCTCGGGGTGGAACTGGTGGACCCGGCCGGCGCGCCGGATGCCCAGGGCCATCCACCCCAGCATGCGCGCCTGGCACCGCTGGTGCAGCGCGAATGCCTCAAGCGCGGGCTGATCCTGGAGCTGGGCGGGCGCCACGGCGCCGTGGTGCGTTTCCTGCCGCCGCTGGTAATCACCGCAGCGCAGATCGACCAGGTGGCCCAGATCTTCAGCAAAGCCGTAGCGGCGGCAGTGGCCAGCCTCTAATTTTTTGCCCCGCCGTTTCGTTCCTTCTACACAACCGCCGTGCGCTGAGCGCGGCGAACCTTATCAGTGATGGAGACAAGCAATGACTTCAGTATTCGACCGTGAGGACATCCTGTTCCAGGTGGTGGTCAACCATGAAGAGCAATACTCGATCTGGCCCGACTACAAGGCCGTGCCCCAGGGCTGGCGCACTGTGGGCAAGAGCGGTTTCAAGAAGGACTGCCTGGCCTACATCGAAGAAGTCTGGACCGACATGCGTCCCCTGAGCCTGCGCCAGAAGATGGACCAGCAGGCTGTCGCCGGCTGATCTGTAGCCGCTGCCGAGCCTGCGAGGCTGCGCAAAGGGCCGCAGGACCTTCAGCGATCTCAAGAGCAGCGCCTCCTACGGAGCCGTTCGCAGCCTGCGGCAGCGGCTACAAAGATCCCGGATCAAGATTGTTCTGTAGCCGCTGCTGAGCTATGGCGAAGCTGCGCAAAGGGCCGCAGGACCTTCAGCGATCTCAAGGGCAGCGCCTCCTGCGGAGCCGTTCGCAGCCTGCGGCAGCGGCTACAGAGGCGCTGCCTTCTTGAGCTTGGCGGTTTTTCATGCCGGGCGATCAGCCCCCGCGCTTGACGGCCTGCAAGGTGTAGCTCAGTGGCAGGCGCCATGGCGCTTCCTTGAGTCGCCATTCGCCGCGTTCATCCACCACCATCTGCCCGGGCAGGGCTTCCCAGGGGATGCTCTGGTGCTCCACCAGTCCCGTGATGTCCAGGCCCTGGGCCAGCAAGGCGCTGATGATCTCTCCCAGGCCGTGGTTCCATTCGTGGGTCATGGTGGCCTTGAGGGGGCTGTCGGTTTCCACGTAGGTGTTTTCGTCGTCCCAGACCAGAGGCTCGCGGGTTTCGAAGTAGGGCAGTTCCACCCGCAATGAGTCGTGGTGATCTTCGTTGATGGCCCAGAGCATCGGGTGGCCTTCGCGGATGAACAGCCGGCCACCGGGCTTGAGCAGGGCGCCGACGGTCTGCGCCCAGCGCTCGATGCTCGGCAGCCAGCACAGGGCACCGATGCCGGTGTAGACCAGATCGAAGTTGCCTTGGGGCAGTACCTCGGCGGCCAGGAACACGTCGGACTCGTGGTAGTCGATAGGCGTATTGCAGCGTCGGGCCAGGGTCCGGGCTTCAGCCAGGGACGCCGGGGAAAAATCCACGCCGCTCATCTGCGCGCCGAGGCGGGCCAGGGACAGGGTGTCGGTGCCGATATGGCATTGCAGATGCACCCCGCGCAGGCCTCGGATATCCCCCAGCAAGGGCCGGTCGAACTGCACCACGTCGGACAGATAGCCGGCTTCGTCGACAAAACGCTGCACCGCGTAGTCCGCCGAGGCGGCATGCAGGGGCGCGCGTTCGTCCCAGTTGGTCTTGTTGAGTTTTACGTAGTCGCTCATGGCGCGGGCTTCTTCTCTGGGCTTTTGGCGAAGCGCAGACTAGCACCGGGAAATGCGCGCGATCTTGAGGGAATATGTAAGCGGCCCCGGCCCCCTGACCCCGACTGTAGCCGCTGCCGAGCCATGGCGAAGCTGCGCCAAGGTCCGCAGGACCTTCAGCGATCTCAAGAGCAGCGTCTCCTGCACAGCCGTTCGCAGCCTGCGGCAGCGGCTACAGGCTCAGGGCCTGGGTGACTTTCTGCAGGTTGCCTTCCAGTTCGGCGAGCGGGTCAGCGCTGTCGGTTTCCAGCACCAGTAGCTGGCTGCCGCCGGCGCTGATGGCGGCTTTCAGTGCATCGGACGGCTGGCGGTGGTGCAGGACCAGGGCCACATCGTTGTCCTTGAGCCGGGCTTGCAGCTTTTTCAGGGCCTCGGGGGTCCATTCGTTGTCCGCCCGGGCGTCCACTTCCAGCAGTTCCAGGTTCAGGCCACTGACCAGGTACCCGAAGTGCTCGGAGAGGCTCAGCACGCTGAGGTTGTCGGCCTCGGCCAGGCGCGCTTCGCTGTCGGCGCTGAGTTTCAGCAGGCGCTGTTTGAGGCCCGCCAGGTTGCTTTCGATCTGCGGTTTGGCTTCGGGCGCCAGCCGCGCGAGGTCCGCCGCCAGCACGTCGGCCATGCGCCCCAGGTTGTTGCTGGACAGCCAGGGCTGGGCGTTGAGCCCGTCGCTCTTGCCCGGTTGCAGGGCCACCCCGGGCAGGGCGCCGTCCACCGGGCGTGCAGCGTCGATCTCGACGATGCGGATGTTGCTGCGCCGGGCGTTGGGGTACAGCGGGTCGTCCGGCCAGATCGAGCGCAGGCCGATCACTGCGTCGGCATTGAGTGCCAGCTTGGCCAGGGCCGGAGCGCCACGCCCGGTGAAATAGGCAGTCTGCCGCGAGCCCGGCAGGTTGGCCGGGGCGGCCCGTTCCAGCTTGATGTCGGTACCCTGCAGCAGGATCTGCCCCAGGCCGAAAGTCACCGGCAGGGAAGCCAGCACCGTCGGTGATTTGCTTGAGGTGGCGCTGTGCAGCGCGGTGTTGCCCATGCCGTGGTTGGCGACCACGCGCATCGGTTCGAAGTGGTCGCGCTCGGCCAGGGCCGGAGTACTGATCAGGCCGCCGAGGGCCAGGGCCAGGGTCAGGCGACGCAGTGACAGGTGAGGCAATGAACTGTGCATTTATCCGATATTCCCTTTCAGGCTGGGGACAGTGCCGCGAGCGATGGCGGCCAGGGCGAAGGCGACACCGGCCACCAGGATGATCGCGGCGCCGGAGGGCACCGGCAGGTCGAAGACGATGGGTAGCAGGATGCCGCACAGGGTGCTGACGGTGGCGATGCTCACCGAGATCCAGAAGAAGCCCTTGAGGGACTGGCTGAGCAAGCGGGCGGCAGCGGCCGGAATCACCAGCAGCGCGCCCACCAGGATGGCGCCGATGACCTTGACCGCGGCCACGGTGATCAGGGTCACCAGGATTACGAACAGGTAGTCCAGGGTCTTGACGGCGACGCCGCGCACGGCCGCCAGCTGTGGGTTGAAGCTGGCCAGCATGATGCGGTTGTACAGCGGCAGGCTCAGGCCCAGCACCAGGGCACCGACGATCAACAGCACCAAGAGGTCGTTGCCGTTGACCGTGAGCACCGAGCCGAACAGCACGTTTTCAAGAATGTGCACATTGATCTTGCCGGCCAGGATCAGCAGCAGACTGGCGCCCAGGGCCAGGGACACCGAGAGGAAGACGCCAATCAGGGTGTCCGGAGCCAGCCCGGTGCGGTTGCGCAGGTAGTTGAGGAGGATGCCGAACAGCAGGCAGTAGCCGAACAGGCTGCCGTAGGGACCGGTGTAGGGCTCGCCCAGGAGAATGCCGATGGCCACTCCGGTGAGGGCCGCGTGGCCTACCGCTTCGGAGAAGAAGGCGAAGCGCTTGACCACCACCAGCGTGCCCAGGCCGCCAAGCACCGGTCCGATCAGCAGGCCGGCCAGCAGCGCATTGACCACGAACCCGTAGGCCAGGGCTTCGGGCAGGTAGCCGGCCGAAGCCCAGCCCTGGACCATCAGGCGAAAAGCTTCATAGGTCATCAGGCAGCGCTCCCGGCGGTTCGTGGATGGGTGGAGAACAGACTGAGCAGGCGCTCCGGGGTCAGGGTCTGTTGCGCCGGGCCGTCGAACAGCACCCGGCGGTTGAGACCGGTGACCCGATCCGCCAGGCGACCCACTGCTTCCAGGTCGTGCTCGATCCACAGCAGGGTGATGCCACTCTGGCGCCAATCGTGGAGCAGGCGTTCGAAGACCTGGATGCCGGCCTCGTCCAGGGCCGACATCGGTTCGTCCAATACCAGCAGTTGCGGGGCCGGGATCAGGCCCTGGGCCAGCAGTACCCGCTGGCGTTCACCGCCGGACAGGGCGCCCATGCGCCGCTTGCGCTTGTCCTGCATGCCGACTCGTTCCAGGGCCTCGCCAATGGCCTGGGCGTAGTGCCGGCTGAGGCCGAGAAAGGCCGGGCGGCGCTGGCACATGGCGGCCATGAAGTCGTCCACGGTCATGGGCAGGCCGCGGTCGAACTCCAGGGCCTGGGGCACATAGCCGATGGTGCCGGGGGCATCCGGCCACTGCAGGCGCAACTGGCCCTGGTGCGGCATCTGCCCCAGCAGGGTCTTGATCAGCGAACTCTTGCCGCCGCCGTTGGGGCCCACCAGGGCGTGCACGCTGCCGGGCTGCACCTGGAAGGCGACGCGATCGAGGATGGTGGTGCGGCCCAGGGTCAGGCTGACCTGGTCGAACTCGATGGCCGGGCCCCGCAGCAGGGTCTCGATGGCGGTCATGCCCCGGCCTCCTGGATGGCCCGGACCACGGTGTCGAGGTTGCCCTTCATTTCCTTCTCGTACTTGTCGGCGCTGTAGTCGCCGTAGGAAATGTGCGACAGCGGGTAGAGCTTGACCCCGGATTCACGCTGGATGGTGTCGACGTAGGTGGAGGGGAAGTCCATCTCCGAGAAGATCACCTTGACGTCCAGCTCGCGCAGTTGGTCGATGGTCTTCTTCAACTGGCTGGGGCTGGGTTCGATGCCGTGGGCCGGCTCCACCACCGCGGTGACTTGCAGGCCGAACTCGCGCAGCAGGTAGTCGTAGGCAGCATGCACCGTGGCCACCCGCAGGTCGGCATTGGGCGCCTGGGTCAGCTTGGCCAGGGCGTCGGCGCGCATCTGCCGCAGGCGCTTGCCGTAGGCGCGGGCGTTCTGGGTGTAGGTCTTGGCGTTGGCCGGGTCCATCTTGCCCAGCTCCCGGGCGATGTTGTTGACCTGGGCGATGGAGGCGCTGATGGAGAGGAAGGTGTGCGGGTTGACCACTTTGCCGGCGCCTCGCGCGGCCACCCCGGTGGCGGCCAGCAGCGGCACGTTTTCGTTGGCTTCGATCACCGGGATGTCCGGGCGCTCGCTGGCGGCGATCATGCGGTCGGCGAAGTCATCGTGGCCCACGCCGTTGAGCACTATCACGTCCAGGGTGCCGATGCGCTTGATGTCCTCGGCCCGGGGTTCGTAGGCGTGGGGGTTGAAGCCGGCGGGAATCAGCGGCACCACCTCGGCCTTGTCACCGACGATATTGGCCACGTAGCTGTAGTAGGGGTGCAGGGTGATGCCGATGCGCAGGCGCTTGGCCGGGTCGGCGCTGGCCAGGGGGCTGAGCATCAGGGCCAGCAGACTGACCAGCAGCACCTGCAGAAAGGGGCGGCGTTGAGATGAAATAGGCATGGGCAAGCGGTCTTCTCTCGGGTGAATGCGAATGATCAGTGGCGATGCTGGCGGGTCACTCCGGCATCGAATTGAGCCACCACCTGTTGCCAGCCGGCGGCGGCCAGTGGTTCGTCGCCCAGGTCAGCGGGCAGGGCGGCGGAAGGGGCGCGGTTGAGCCAGATATCCACCTGGGTGTCATCTTCGGCGTCGATGCGCATCAGAAAGGAGCCGGCCACTTGCGGGTTCTGGCTCAGACCCAGGTAGGCCTGGTTCTGCACTGTCCAGATATGGCCACCGCGGCTCACCGAGCTGGCGTCCTGGGCGAAGGGCGCGAAGCCTTCGCCGGCCAGTTCCTCGGGGGTCGGCAGGTCCTGGCTTTCGGCTCGCAGCAGGTGGATTTCGTCGAGGGTCACCCGCAGGTCGGCATAGATGCCCTGCTCGCCGGCGCTGAGGTCGCGGCGCGCGTCCAGCTGGTGGCTGGCGACACTGCCGGTCGCGGTTTCTTCGCCGCGCCACAGCACCACGGTGGCAGCCACACTCAGAATCAGTGCACACAGCAACAGCACATAGAGGGTTTCATGGCCGGCGCCGGCGGGGCGCACGACCTGGGTGGTGGCAGGAGTCATGGGGCCTCGATATCCGCTTGGTCGATCTCGACCACGTGGCCGGGGCCCGCATCGAAGAGTACGTAGAACTCGCTGGAAGGTTTCTTGAAGGTCAGGGTCGAGTCGGCCCCCAGCTTGCCCGGCACCAGGATGGTTTCGTCGTAGCCGATCACGTCCAGGGTCACCCCCGGGGCGCCGCTGCCATCGGAAAAACCACCGGTGCAGCGGATCTGCTCGGCGTCTATGGCCTTGCACTCGCACATCGGGTTGTGGGCCAGGGCGCTGTGGCTGAAGGCGCCGCCCAGCAACAACAGGGCCAGGGCGCCAAGGCGCCGTGGGAATACTGCGCAACTCATCGTTTGCCTCCTTGTTTTTCGAGCCAGGCCACGGTGGCGGGTGACGCCTGGCTCAGGGGAATGGATGCCTGGTGCATGCTGCCGTCCCAGCCTTCCATGGTGATCCACAGCTCGGAATCGGCCTTGGTCTTTTCCGGGATGGGCAGGCTGGCGCCCATGCGGTACGGGCTGCCGAAGAAAATCACCCCGGCGGCCCGCAGGCTGCGGGGCTTGCCGATGCGCAGGTAGGTGGCTTTGACCGGCTCGATGCAGGCCTGGCACAGGGCGGCGTTGAAGCTTTTCAGGTAACCGGCGGGGCCATCGCTGCGTGGCGCTTCGTTGCGCATTTCCGCCAGGCGCAGGCTCCAGGGGCCGACCTGGATTTCGCCGATCTCCCGTTCACCCAGGCCGCTTTCGCCGCGAAACAGGGCAACGTCGGCGAAGTATTTGGGCATGAAGCCCAGGGGAATCAGCAACAGCAGGATGTTCAGGTGAAAGCGCCACTTGTGCCAGAGCCGGCTCAGGTTCGAAGGCGCGGCGGCGGTGCTGGTCTGGCTCACAGGGTGCTCTCCGAGGTTTCGGCGCGCATGGCCGGGGCGGGTGCCTGGGCGGGTTTGCTGGCGGGGCGCGCACGGGCGGCCTTCTCTTCGCGCTTGAGGGCGTTGGCGGTGGCCAGGGCGGTGCGCTTGGTCCAGATCAGCAGGCCGCTGAGGACCATCATGCTCAGCACCAGGCCGAAGAAGAACCAGATCAGCTTGATCCAGAGGCCGCCGAAATCACCGGTGTGCAACGGGCGCATGGATTCGGTGACGAACTCCAGGGTGTTGCGGTCCGCCAGCAGGTGCGAGGTGTCCAGGGAGCCGGTATAGGGGTTGATGTTGGCAGTCTGGTACATCAGCGGATACCAGCCGCGGCCGCCGACATACAGGTGGCTGTAGGCGTTGCTCGGCAGGCTGACGAAGCTGATGTCGAAGCCGGGGATTTTCTGTGTGGCAATGCCGATGGCCTGGTCCAGGCCGATCATCGGCGCCGGGCTGCCATCGCCCGTGGTCGGCACTTGCTCGCGGGCGATCACCGGGACCACGGGTTCGCTGGAGATACTGATGTGGTTGTCCGAAAGAATCGCTTCGATCATGAACCAGGTGCCGGTGATGGAGATCACCGCGATGAACCAGATTGACCAGATGCCGCTCAGGCGATGGAAATCACCCCAGAAGATCCGTGCGCCATGGCGCAGGCGCAGGGTTGGCTTGAGAAAGCCTTTCCAGAACTTCTTGTAGACCACCAGCCCGGTGATCAGCGACACCAGCATGGGCAGGCCCAGCAAGGACACCAGGTACCAGCCCCAGCTGTAGCCGTTGGTGAAGGGCACCAGCCACCAGCCGTGCAGGGCGCGGGTGAAGCCCTGGAAATCGAACTGCGGGCTGGTGCCCTGGATCACCCCGGTGTAGGGGTTGACGTAGAGCGTCGGCGAGCGGCCGTCCGGGTAGCTGACACTGACACTCAGGGCGAAGTGGCTTTCATCCGGGGTGACGATGGTGTCCACCCGGGTCTGGGGTTCGGCACGCTTGATGGCCTGGACGATCTGGTCGTAATTCAGCGGTTGTGCATCATCGCTGGGCTTGCTGGCGCGCACGTCGGGGTTGGCCAGCCACACGATCTCCTGGCTGACCACCGCCAGGGTGCCGGTGACGCAGACAATCAGCACAAAGAACCAGATGGGCAGGGCCAGCCAGCTGTGCACCAGAAACCAGATTTTTGAACGGGACTTCTTCGACATTGAATGGGCGTCTTGATTCGAGGAATGGAGCGGCACTGGAACCCGGGACAAAAAGCGCCGGGCATAGCCTGGGCCAACGCGGCCTGCTGCATCTAATTAAGACGAATGAGAATCGTAAATCCCGAAAGGCGATATGAAAGTAAATGTTACGAAGCTGCGAAACCCTCGTGAAAGCCGCTGCTTGACTGGTTTGGTCAATGCCCATGGCCCCGTAGGAGCGGGCTTGCCCGCGAACGGGTCCGCGAGACGCCTTCGCCGGCAAGCCGGCTCCTACAGGGGCAGGCTCAGCCGGCCTGTTGCTGGAACATTTCCCGGGCCCTTCGGCCGATTTCCTCGGCGCTCAATTCCTCCTTGCGGCTGGCGAGGAACCACACATGCCCGAAAGGGTCGCGCAGGCTGCCGCTGCGATCGCCGTAGAACTGGTCCTTGACCGCCGACACTTCGGTGCCGCCCGCGGCGATCGCCTGGGCAAAGCGGCTGTCGACATCTTCCACATACAGGTGCAGCCCGACCGACGTCTTGTGGGCTTCCGGGCTGCCCATCGGGGTTTGTTCGCAAGGGCTGCCGAGCATGATGGCCGAACCGCCGATGCGCAGTTCGGCATGGCCGACCCTGCCGTCGGGCATGTCCAGGCGCATGATCTGCACCGCGTCGAAGGCCTTCTTGTAGAACTCGATGGCCTCGGCGGCGCGCTGGATGCCCAGGTAGGGGGTGACGCCGCTGAAACCTTCGGGAATGGGATTGACGCTCATCAGGGTTTCTCCTTGATCTTGTTGTTGGGGGCGACGCTGACGCCGCGTGGAGCAGGCTTCACTCTATACCCGGGCCCTTGCCTGCCTGGCACGGGCCGACGAGGTGTCGTCCAGGCAACACTGGCCTACTGTTGGCCCATCAACAGCGTTCCAGCAATCTGCCCGGCAGAGGGCCTGATGCCGGGGCGAAATACCCACCCAAGTCCTTGAATTCATGGGGGCAGGCTTTAGGCACAGAAGCTGCAATGAGCGGCAGTCACCTTCATTCGCCCGAGAGCGCCGTATGCCTGCATTGCCTGAATCTGCCGTTTATCCCCTGCACACTCCCGCTGCCCATGTGATCCGCGATGGCGCCGAAGCCCTGGCCGTGGCCCGGCAAGTGGCCGCGATCCTGCTGGAGCAGGACGCCGAGCGCGACCGTACCCGGGAAGTACCGGCGCAGGTGGTCGACCTGTACTCCAACAGTGGCTTGTGGGGCATCAGCGTGCCTCGCGAATTCGGCGGCGCCCAGGTGTCCTATGCGGTGCTGGCCGAGGTCATCGCGATCATTTCCGCTGCCGACCCGTCCCTGGGGCAGATCCCGCAGAACCACTACTGCCTGCTGGAAGACATCCGCCTGCAGGGCACGCCGGAGCAACAGGCGCACTTTTTCGCCCTGGCCCTGCAAGGCCATCGCTTTGCCAATGCGTTGTCGGAAACCGGCGGCAAGAACGTCCAGGACATCCAGGCCACTGTCCGCCGCTCGGGTGACGGTTATGTGATCAATGGCCGCAAGGGCTACTGCACCGGTTCGCTGTATGCCCATTGGCTGGCAGTGCTGGCCCTGGACGAGCAGGGCAGGGGCCAGCTGGCCTTCGTGCCCCGGGGCAGCGAGGGGCTGGCGGTGATCGACGACTGGGACAGCATCGGCCAGCGCACCACCTCCAGTGGCACCGTACTGGCCCAGGACCTCAAGGTGCCGGCCTTCAACCTGTTTCCCACCTACCGTTCCTACGAAAGCCCGACCCTGGCCGGGCCCTTCGCCCAGCTGACCACGGCCGCCATCGACGCCGGGATTGCCCGGGCGGCGCTGCGCGACACCATCGCCTTCGTGCGTGAGCATGCCCGGCCGTGGATCGATGCCGGGGTGGAGAAGGCCAGTGAAGACCCGCTGACCATCATCCAGGTGGGGGCCCTGGACATTCGCCTGGAAGCCGCCGAGGCCCTGCTGGAACGGGCCGGCCTGGCCCTGGACGCGGCCCGCCCGGCACCCGATGAAGACAATGTGGCCCGGGCCTCCCTGGCGGTGGCCAAGGCCAAGGTGCTGACCACCGAAATCGCCATCGAGGCCAGCAATAAACTGTTCGAACTGGGGGGCACCCGTTCCACCCTCAAGCGCCACAACTTCGACCGCCACTGGCGTAACGCCCGGGTGCATACCCTGCACGACCCGGTGCGCTGGAAATACCACGTGGTGGGCAACTGGCTGCTCAACGACATCAAGCCACCGCGCCATGACTGGTCCTGAACCATGGCCGAACTGTTCAAGAACATTTACTGGGCCGATATCGCCCAGGCCTGCGTCGATACCCTGAGCATGCTCGGCGCGGCCCTGGGTTTTACCGTGCTGCTGGGGCTGCCCCTGGGCGTGCTGCTGTTTCTCACCGGCAAGCGCCAGTTGCATGAAGCGGTGGGCCTGTATCGGGTGCTGTCGGTGCTGGTCAACATGCTGCGCTCCTTGCCCTTCATCATCTTGCTGATCGTGCTGATTCCCCTGACCACCTTGCTGGTGGGCACCTCGCTTGGCGTGCCGGGCACTATCCCGCCGCTGGTGGTGGGCTGCACGCCGTTCTTTGCCCGGCTGGTGGAAACCGCCCTGCGGGAAGTGGACCGCGGGGTGGTGGAAGCGACCCAGGCCATGGGCGGCAGCACCTGGCAGATCATTCGCCACACCTTGCTGCCCGAAGCCCGGGGCGGTCTGCTGGCGGCGGTCACGGTGACCGCCATCGTGCTGGTGGACTACACCGCCATGGCCGGGGTGATCGGTGGCGGCGGCCTGGGCGACCTGGCCATCCGCTACGGCTACCAGCGTTTCCAGACCGATGTGATGGTGGTCACCGTGGTCTTGCTGCTGGTGCTGGTGCAGGCCCTGCAGATGACCGGTGACCGCCTGGTGGCGCACTACAGCCGCCGTTGAAGCGATTTCTTCGAACCCAACCCGAAACACGGCCCCACGTGCGCCCCACGACGGCTGCCTGCCTCTGCCTTAGGAGCAACCCATGAAGAAGACCCTGGCCGTATTGGCCGCCGTACTGTCCCTGAGCGTCAACGCCAACGAAAAGCTGCTGGTGGGCGCGACCCCGGTGCCCCACGCCGAGATCCTCGAATTCGTCAAACCGCAACTGGCCAAGGAAGGCGTGGACCTGCAGATCAAGGTGTTCACCGACTTCATCCAGCCCAACCAGCAGCTGGCGCTGAAGAACCTCGACGCCAACTACTACCAGTACCGGCCGTTCCTCGATGACTTCAACAAGACCCGGCACACCGACCTGGTGCCCGTGGTGGGGGTGCACATCGAACCGTTCGGCGCCTATTCCACCAGGATCAAGAGCATCGCCGAGCTCAAGGACGGGGCCAGCGTTTCGATTCCCAACGACCCGGTGAACACCGGCCGGGCCCTGGTGCTGTTGGATGAAGCGGGGCTGATCAAGCTCAAGGACCCGAGCAACACCCTGGCCACCCAGCGCGATATTGTCGAGAACCCCAAGCACCTGAAGATCCGTGAACTGGAAGGCGCCTTGCTGGCCCGCTCGGTAAGCCAGGTGGACCTGGCGTTTGTCTTCGCCAACTACGCCCTGGAAGCCGGGATCGATACCAACAGCGCCTTGATCGTGGAGAAGGGCAAGGACCTGTACATCGAATTTCTGGTGGCGCGCCCGGACAACATCAACGACCCGCGGATCCAGAAACTGGCCAAGGCGCTGAACTCCGACGCTGTGCGCCAATTCATCCTGACCCGCTACAAAGGCCAGATCGCCCCCGGCTTCTGAGCATCTGCCCCATCCCCGGCCGTAGGAGCTGGCTTGCCAGCGAAGGGACCCGCGAGATCGCTTTCGCCGGCAAGCCGGCTCCTACGGGGAGGCGGGTCAGGTGCGCTGTTGCGCCTGCTCCCGGTATTGCTGCTGGGTGTCGTCCAGCAGCACCTCCCTGAGCGGCACCGCCCCTACGGCCAGGGCTTTCTCGATGCTCAGGTCGTCACCACGGGCCGCCAGCAGGGCTTGCAGTCGCTGGAACTCACCGCACCAGATGGTCTCGATGTCTTTGTCGCGCTGGGTATCGCGCTGGGCGCTGAGGGCTACCGCGCGTACCTGCAACCGGCCGTTATCGGCATTGCCGCCCACCTCCACGCCATAACCCGGAGTGGCGCCCTTGCGCAGCACCACCCTGCCGTCCTGGGCCCACGCGGTGGCCATGCCCTCGCGAACTTCGTAGCCCAGGCTGGCCAGCCCTTCGAGTACCGCCTGGCGGCGGGCCAGGGCGGCGCGTTGTTGCAGCTCGGCTTCGATCAGCGCACTGAAACGGGCAATCAGCCCGTCCACTGGCGCCATATGGGCCAGGCTGCATTGGCCGGCCTGGGCCAGCTCGTTCTCGGCGGTTGCGGGGCACAAGGTCGCCACTTCGCTGGCCAGTTCCTCAAGGCGCGCCAGGCGCGCGCGGCGCTCCTGGCTGTCGCGGGTGGCCTGGGCCAGCTCCAGCACCAGGCTGTCCAGCAGCAGGTTGCGCTGCTGCACGCGGGTTTCTGCATCTATCTGGCGCAACTTGGCCAGGTAGGGTTCGGCGCTGGCCTGATCATCAAGGGTCAGCAACTGGGCAATGTGCTGCTCGATGCGTTCCAGTCTGGGTTCCGCTTGCTCATGGGCGGCGCGCCACTGCGCCAGGGTCTGGGTTGGGGTTTCGCTTTGCAGGCGCCGGGCCAGTTGCTGCTGGGCCTCGCTCAGGCCCTGTTCTTCGACTGCCGCCCCCAGGCTGGCGAAACCCTGGGCCAGGATCGACTCCACAGCCGGCACCGGCTGCCCATCGGCAATCGCCCGCAACGGCTCCAGCAATTGGGCTGCGAGCGGCTTGCCTTGCAGGGCGCCCAGCAGGGTGGCGGCGTTTTCCCGCTGACGGCGGGCCAGTTGGCGCTGTTGCGTGGCTTGCTGCACCGCGCGGTTTTCCCGTTGTTGCAGATCGTCCTTGAGGAACTCGATCTCGATCGGTACCTGCTTTTGCAGGTCCTGCAGGCGATCGGCCTCGATCAATTGGCGCAACTGTTTGAACCGCTCGTGGGTGGCGGCCCGTTCCTGTTCGGTCAGTTGCCCCAGGCGCTGGGCTTGTGTTTCCCAGCGGGCAATCGCCTGTTCCAGGCGCCGCAGGTGGCCGGCGCAGATCTCCAGGATTTCTTCACGGGTGACGATACGCACCACTTTCGGGCCGCTCATGGGGTTTGCTCCGTGTCTGCCAGGGCTTGGGGCTGCGTCACCGAATCGGCGCCGGCCAGCGGCTGCAGGGCCTGCTCGATGGCGGCCTGCAGGCGAGCGCGCTCGCTTTGCGGGTCGTGGTACCAGGCCTGCGACGAGACCCGGTGCAGGTGGGGAATGGCCCGGCGCAGCACCGAAGGGCGCCAGATTTCCCGGGAGCGAGCGCGGGCCAGGAGGCCGTGGCGCGGGGTATCGCATTCGATGCCCAGGGCATAGAGCCCGGTATCGGGATGCTCGATGGCAAAGTCCAGGCCGAAGGCATCCCCTTCGTTGGCGCTGACCGGGCTCCAGCCCAGGGTGCGGATGAACGCCGCCACCGCCTGGGTGAAGCCGTCGCTGTGGGCGTTGTGCTGGACCTTTGCATCCTGGCGCTCGGTGACCAGGCGCCCCAGCAGGTTGTGGCCGCTGGCGAACTCACCGGCCGACAGGGCACGGGCGTACTCCAGGTAGCCTTGCAGGTAGTCCCGCGGGCTGGCGGGTGGGCGCTGGGTGGTGAGCATGTCGGAGATATCGGCAATCGGCATCGAGGTGATCATCACCACTTTGCGCCGGGCCCGGGTCACCGCCACATTGAGCCGGCGTTCACCGCCGGTTTGTCCCAGGACCCCGAAGTTGCGGCGGAAGCTGCCCTGGCTGTTACGCCCGAAGGTCGAGGAGAACACGATGATGTCGCGTTCATCGCCCTGGACGTTTTCGACGTTCTTGACGAACACCGACATGTCCTCGCCGTCCTCGCTGCGTTCGCGCTCCTGGCTGTAGGCCGCACGAAACGCCGGGTCCTGCTCGGCGCGCAGCTCCAGGCGCTCTTCGATCAGGTCGGCCTGCTTGCGGTTGAAGGTCACCACCCCCACCGAGGGGCGTTCGGCATAGGGCGCCTGCCAGAGCTCGGCCAGGTAGTCGACCACCCGTTCGGCCTCGTCGGGGTTGACCTGCTGCTGGTAGACGCCGTCCACGCGGATCAGCTCCAGCGGCTTGATGGCGAGGATATTGGCCTGGGGATGGCGTACCGGGATGCTCAGGCGGTTGCCGTAGAACGAGGCGTTGGAGAAACCGATCAGCTCGCGGTAGGCCGAGCGGTAGTGGATCTGCAGGGTGGTGGAGGGTAGCGAGCTGCGAGCCAGTTGCAGCAGGTCCGGGCAGTCCTTGATTTCGCGGCGGTTCCAGGTGTCTTCGAAGGCCTCCCGTTGTTCCTCGTCGGCATCGGCGTCCGGCTGGTCGCCATCGAACAGTTCGGCCTCGTCGCTTTCCACCCGGCTGGAGAAGAAGGCGGTGGGCGGCATCTGCTTCTCGTCGCCGCTGACCACTGTGACTCGGCCCCGGTACAGGGTCGGCAGGGCGAACTCCACCGGCATCTGCGAGGCTTCGTCGTAGATCACCGTATCGAACAGCCCGGGCTTGAGCGGCAGCACCCGGCTGGCTACGTCCGGGTTCATCAGCCACACCGGTCGCAGGCTCATCAGCCCCAGGCCGGCGCCCATTTCCATGAACTCGCGCAAGCGTCGCGAACGCCGTCCGGTGAGGCGGGTGACGTCCTCCCACTGTTTGCGGGTGCCCAGGCGCGACAGCTCGATGCCTTCACTGAGCAACTGACGGTTGAGGTTGCGCATCTGGGTGTCGGCTTCGCCCAGGCTGGCGATCTTCGCCGCGGTTTCGCTGTGCTCGAGCATCAGCTCGGGTTGGCGTTGTTCGATCTGGCGCTTCCAGCCCAGCCGCGCTTCGCGGTTGAGCATGCGCCGCACCACGGCTTCCAGTTGCTCGGCGGGAATGGCGTCGAGCGCGTCCTGGTAATCGCGCAGGACTACCAGCAACTCCAGGTCCGCCGGCGACAACTGGCCGGCCCGGGCCCGGAAAGCCTGGTAGGCGCTCAGGGTCGGCAAGGCGTCGCGCAGGCGGTTGAGGGCCGACTGATTGCCCTGGTTGTGCTCCACGCGCTGGCGCAGTTGGCCCAGCAGCTCGGGTTGCAGCCACTGATCCAGGCGCTGCAGGGCATTCAGGCTGTCCTGGCGCACGCTGTGGCGGATAAACGCGGCGTCGTAGCCGGCCAGCAGGCTGTCCAGGGAGCGCCGCTCGCCGGTCAGTACCACCGCATCCAACTGCTCCACCCGGGGGGCTTGCGCCAGGGTCATGGCCAGGGCGCGCATTTCTTGCAGTTGCCCGAGGTCCTGGCGTACCTGCGGCAGCAGGCCCGGGCCGCAATCGCTGGCGATTTGTGCAAGGCTCAGTTGCTGATGCAGGTGTTGCAACTGCGCGCGCAAGGGCCGCCACTGGCTTTCCAGCAGGGCCGCCGCCAGCAGTTCCGGCAGGCGCTGCGGCTGGGCCGGGGCGCCCTGTTCGGCGAGGAAGGCCAGCAACTGGCGCTGGCGGATCAGGCGCAGCGGGTTGAGCCGCGCCAGCCAGGAGCGACCCTGGATAACGGCGCGGGCGCGTTGCTGCAGGGTGCGCAGTTGGGCCGCGGGCAGGGCGCTGAGGCCCGGCGCCAGGTCGGCCTGGTAAGCGGCGGCGTCGCACTGTTCCAGTTGTTGAGCCAGTGCCTGCAGGGCCTGGATCAGCCCGTCGCCTTCTGCGGCCTGGCCGTTGCTGCCACGAAACAGCGGGAGCCAGCGTGCCAGCCGTTGGCGACGCTCATCGTCCAGGCCCAGCAGGCTGTGCAGGTGCTGGTCGAGCCAGGCGCGGTAGGGCGCCGGGTCGTCGACTTCGAAGTCGGCCGGGTGTGCCTGCAGGGTTTCCAGGCGCTGCTCCTCGCAGCTCAGCAGGCGCTCGAAGCCCTGGTTGAACGCTTGCACCGTGGCGGCGTCGGTGGGGAAGGGCTGGAGCTGGGCCAGGGCGCTGTGTTCATAGCGGGCCGGCAGCCACAGGCGGATCAGCGGCGCGCAGGCCTCTTCCAGGCGGGTCAGGCTGGCGATGTCCAGGGCCGCCAGGTGCTGGCGCAATACCGGGACATCCAGGGCCGCGGGCCCCTGTTCCAGGCCGATCAGCTCGCCGATCAACTGGCGGTAGCTCAAGCCACAGTGTTCATCAATGCGGTGCAGGCTCTGGTGGAAGCGATCCAGTTCGCCCTCCAGGGCTTCGATGCGTGCCGCCAGGCGTTCACGCTGGTGCAGCCAGGGTTGCTGGACGGCATCGTCCTTGAACAGGGCCTCAAGCTGTTCGCGGACACTGCGGATCACCGGTTCGCGGTCACGGTTGATGTCGTTGAGCATCACCACCCGGTTGCCCAGGCCTTCGGCCACCAGGCGCTTGTGCACCACTTCCAGGGCGGCGTGCTTCTGGCAGACGATCAGCAGGCTGCGCTGGCGGCCGATGGCGTCGGCCACCATGTTGACGATGGTCTGGCTCTTGCCGGTGCCGGGCGGACCTTCCACCAGCAGTCCGGGGGCCTGTCGGGCCTGGAGCACCGCGGCTTCCTGGGAGGGGTCGCTGGCCACGGTAAAGAAGCGCTGCAGTTCAGGCGCGAGCGCGGTGGCAGCGCTGTCGCCGCTGTCGGGCTCCACGGGGTTCAGGCGCAGGGCGGTTTCCAGGCCGGTGCCGCCGGGGGGCAGGGCCTTGAGCTGGCGCAGGTCCTCGCCGATGGCCTGGCCCATGAAGGCCACATGGAACAGCACGGCGGCACAGGCCAGTTGATCCTGGTAGGGCTGCACTTCGGTGCTCGGCGGCGGCAGGCTGCCGAGCACTCGGGAGCTGGCCGTGGCCAGCATGCCGAAGGCGTCCATGACATCGGCGGCCTTGAGCGCCGAGCGCCCCAGCAGTTCATCGGCGGCCTTGCGCCAGAGCTTGGCGGCATCGATGCCCAGCAAGGTGTCGAGCCCCGGATTGAGGCGCACCTCTTCACGCTCGCTGTCGAAGACCAGGGCCACCTTGCCGCGGCTGCCGACTTCCAGCAGCAGCTTGACCGGCCACAGCAGCAACGGCGCGATGCGAGTGCGAGTGGTGCCACGCGCGTCCCGGGTCAGGAGGAAAGGGAAGCCCAGGTACAGGCCATCGATCCCGGTGTCGCGCTTGTACAGCGAACTCTGGCGGTACAGGCTGTTGAGCCGTGCATCCAACTGCAGGTTTTCGGCGAAGCACGCCGGGTCGAGGCTGATGGGCTGGGCGTTGCGCGCCACCAGGTGATCCAGCAGCGCCGGGGCCGGGCTGCGCTCACTGTGCAATTCGTTGAGGTCGACCCGGGCGGTGGTCTTGCCGATGCTCATGCGCACCAGCGGGCCGCGCAGCACCACGCTGGCGACCTTCTTCTCGAAGAAGTCGAGGATCTGCGACACGTAGTGCTGCTTTTGCGGCTCCAGCCACTGCTCTGCGCCGATGGCCAGCAGCACCAGGGCCCTGGCCAGGGGCATGCGGCGTTCCAGGCGGAACTGCTCGGCCCATTCATCGACGCTCGGCACGCCACAACGGGCAAAGCCGCTGATGCGCTCGTCGACTTCACGGTACAAGGCCGGGCGCGGCAGCCCCAGCAGGGCACGCGCACTGGCCGCATCGAAGCTCAGGACCACGGCTTCGCGGGCCAGGGTGGCGGCTTCTTCGAGGATTGCGTCCACCGAGCGGAACTGCCCGATGGCGGCGCTGAGCAGCACGATCAGGTCTTCTTCGCTGATGGAGCGGCGGTCCGCCAGGGACAGGATGCCGTTGTGCTCGCTGTCCGGCAGCAGGCGCTGGCGTTCTTCCCACTGTGCGGCCAGACGGGCGCGGGAGCTGGAGAGCAGGTAGATGCGCAGTTGCTCCTCGTCCAGTTCGATGGCCTGGTGCTGGGCGCGCTGGCGTACCTGTTCGGCCCGCAGCTTGAGCCGCGACAGCCAGTGCTCGGTCTCCAGGCGTTCCAGCAGGTCCGGGGTCGGGCCGCTGATCAAGCGGTAACCGTCCAGGGGATGCTCCAGCAACCAGCCGGGGGTGACGATCTCGCCGCGCTGGATCAGGGGCATTTCCGGGTTCAGCAGTTTCAAGGCGAGCATCAGCCGGGTGTCATCGTCCAGCCCTTCGTGCTGGGCCACCTGGCGCAGGCCCGCCAGCTGCCGTGCGGGCAAACCGGCCTGTTCGGCCCAGGTGACGATCACCCCGCGCAGCAGATGATCCAGGGCCTGGGGCCAGTGTTCGACTTCGGCGGCAGCCAGGGCGAACGGCCCTGGCCGGCGAAAGCGCCGGCTGCCCAGGGCGATGCTGGCGCCTTCCTCGGCGTCCTCTTCACTGGCGACCGAGGCCGGGACGCTGGGGCTTTCGCCCTGGAGCCAGGCCTGCACCTGGGGCCATTGCCAGCGCTGGTGGCGGTCCCGGGCCAGCAGGCCGCGCAGCAGCAGTTCCAGGCGCGGGTCGAGGTCGTCCGGCAGCAGTACGCCATTGGCCAGAATGTGGATCAGGTAGGCGTTGGCATTGATGCCGGCGAAGCATTCTCCCTGGGTCAGTTGTTCCAGCAGGATCATCCCCAGGCTCCACCAGTCGGAGGCTGCGGCTACGCCCCCGGCAATGGCTTCGGGGGCCATGTAGCGGCTGGTTTCCAGGGGCGAGACGATGTCCAGGTCGAACTCCGACAGCCGCGCCGAACCGAAGCCGCTGATCACCAGGTCCAGGGGCTCGCGGCTGCGCACCAGCAAGGTGGCCGGGCGCAGGTCGCGGTGGCGCAGGCCGGCTTCGCTGAAGGCATGCAGGGCCTGGCCCAGTTCACGGACGATGTGCTGCACCGCGGCCCTGTCGCTGACCACGATCCCCAGGTCGGCTAGGGTGCCGCCGGTGAGTTCCTCGGCCACTTCGAAGGCGCGCTCGTCCCAGCGGCCGGTGAGGATGATTTCCGGCACGTGTTCCCGGGGCAGGCGCTTGAGGGCTTCGTACACCGACGGGTCGGGTTCGGCGCCGGCCTGGTACAGGGTCAGCACCGCCTGGTGCGCGGTTTCCCGGTGCTCGGCGATAAAGCGCTCGCGCACGCCGCCGCTGCTGATCTGGCGCAGCAGGCGCCAGCCTTCGATCACGGTTTCACTGTCGGCGGCTGGGGGCGCTGCGGGTGGCTGTTGCTCCGGGGCGAGCGGGTCGGCGCCGCAGACCAGGCACATCAAGTCGCCGTCCGCCATGGCATGACCGTTGCCGCAGAGCAGGGGGGAGCCGCTGTCCGCCGCGACCGGTGGCTGCGGCTCAAGCGCTTCGAGGGTGATGACCGGTTGTGGGCGCCAGCCTTCGGGATGAATCGCTTCGGCGGAAAGTTCCCAGCCGCAGGCCCGGTTGTCTACCTGGCCTTCACAGAAAATTTCGGCCAGTGGGCGTTCAGTCTGGCAATTGGGGCAAAAACGTATCATCGATAGCGGTTCCGGTTAACGGCGGCGTGAGGTGTGGGCGCTGATCTGGAGTTGGTGGCCCTGGTCGTGCAGCAGGTCGCGCAGACGCAGCACGTCGTCACGCCGGGGAATTCCAGCCATCCAGACACTGCCGTCGTCGTCGAACATCACATCCAGCGCGCGGTCTTCGTGGTGCAGCGGGCGCTGGTAGGTGGACAGACGCCGGCGGCCCAGCTCGGTCAAGAAGATCAGGCGCTGGTTGTCGCTGCCCCGTAGGACCAGCGTTTGCGCCTGTTGTTGCTCGAAGGGGTCGCAGATCAATGCATCCAGCAGGCCTTCGGCTTGTTGCAATAGCGGTTGCAGGGTTTCCAGGGAGTGGCCGCTGTAGACCAGGATGTCGACCCCGGTGCGCTCGCGCAGGCCTCGAAGCAGGGCCAGCAGCGCCTCGGGCTGGTCGAAGGGCTCGCCGCCGGACAGGGTGATGCCTTCGGCCCGGGCCAACCAGGGTTGCAGGTCGTCCAGCACCTGGGCCAACGGCAAGGGGTGCTTGCCCGGCCCCCAGGTGTCCGCGGAAATGCAGCCTGCACAGCGGATGCTGCACCCCTGGAACCACAGGCCCAGGCGCTGCCCCGGCCCCAGGGTGGTGACCGGGAAGTGCACCCGCGACAGGCTGATGTTCACGAGGCGCGGGCAAGCAGTTGCAGGCCGCCGGCCTGCAGTTGGCGGATTTCGAAGGATTGGCCGGGCTGCGCATCCTGGTCGAACAGGGCCCGGGCCAGGGGGTTGAGCAGGTGCGCCTCCAACTGGTTGCGAATGCCCCGGCCACCGTTGGACAGGTCCTGCAGGCACAGCTGGCGCAGGTTGTGCAGCGAGTCGTCATCGAGCTGCACATGCAGGGCCTGGGCCGCCAGGTCGGCGAGGATATTGCCGACCATCTGCTGGAAGATCTGCTCGGCGATGTCCGGGCGGATGAAGTCGAAGACGATGATGTTCTCGCCGATCCGGTTGAGGATTTCCGGGCGGTTGAGCACCAGTTTGAAATAGCGCTCGATCTCGCCCTGGACCTTGCCTTGCACCGCTTCGAAGGCTTCGCCGGGCTGGACGTTGGCGACTCGCTCGCCGTTGTCGCCCTGGCGGTAGATGCCCAGGTTGGAGGTGAAGACGATCAGCGCCTCGGAGAAGTACACCCGGTCGCCCCGGCCTGAGGTAAGCACACCGTCATCAAGGATCTGCAGGAACTTGTCGAGGATCCGCGGGTGAGCCTTTTCTATCTCGTCGAACAGCACCACGCTGAAGGGTTTTTCGCGGATCGCGTTGGTCAGTTCGCCGCCCACGTCGTAGCCGACATAGCCGGGTGGCGCGCCTACCAGGCGCTGGTCCGCGTGTTCGGCGCTGAATTCCGACATATCGAAGCGGATGTACGCGCTTTCATCGCCAAACAGCAGGCTGGTGATGGTCTTGGCCAGTTCGGTCTTGCCGACCCCGGTGGGCCCGGCAAGAAAGGCCACGCCCCGGGGCCGGTTGCCCTTGCGGCTGGCGCCGACCCCGGTCATGGCGCGCTTGACGATATCCAGCATGTGGGTCACGGCGTGGCCCTGGCCCTTGACCCGCTGGCGGATGAAACCGTCGGCCTGGCGGATGCGCTGGCGGTCGATCTTCAGCCAGGGGTCTTCGGTGACCCCGACTTTATAGCGGCGTACGGCATCGCCGATGCGTTCCATGGCCAGGCCTTCGACCCGGGCCAGCTGGACGATCGCGTTGAGGTCGAGCAGCAGCAGGCCCTCGGTGTTTTCGACGAAGGCCCGCACCGCGCTGTCGCGGCTTTCTTCGCTGGCCTCCTGGGCGCCGGGCAGGCCGCGCAACAGTGCCGGAGCCAGGGCCTGGCGGGCCTGCTGGTCGGGTTTGGACACGGGAATGGGCCGCAGGCGTGGGTTGTCGATCAGCATCCAGTCGGGCAGGTCGCCTTCCTTTTCCACCACCCAGAGAATGCTGTTGAAGAACGGCGTGCGCAGCTCCCCAGCCGGGCGGCTGCGGGCCTGGTGGGACAGCACCAGGGCCTGGGTGAACAGCTGGTGTTCTGCGGCGCTCAGGGCGTCGTTGCGGATCACCAGGCGTGAAGCGAAATCGACAATCAGGGCCAGGGGCGCGCCTTGGCGCTCCACCAGGCGCGGCAAGGTCGCCGCCAGCAGATCGAGGCCTGCCGGCGCCGCTCCTTCCACCGGCGTCAGGCCCAGCTCGCGCAGCAGGTTGTCGGCCTGGGCCGGCTCGCTGCCGGGGGGCAGCAAAACCCTGAGGCCGCCAAGGGGATCCCAGCTCAGCACCTGGGCATAGCCGGCTGCCAGCAGTTCATCGCGCAGGTTGAGGTTGAAAGGCTGGGGGGTAATGACCCCGGGGGCCACCTCACTGGCTTGCAGGTCGCGGACGTTGCCGGACAGGACGAATTGGCTTTTCAGGGGTAGAAAGCGCAGCAGATCGCGCAGCCAGCGTGGCTTTTCGAAGGAGGCAGTCCTTGGCATGGAAGCGGAGCTCGTCGTAGGAAGCAGGACGCGACATTAGCATAGGGACGTTTTTACTTACGATGCTGCACAGGTTTTCTTACCTGTCAGCGTTGAATGGGAATCTGGCTTGCGAGGGAAGATGCCCGTGAGATCGCCTTCGCCGGCAAGCCGGCTCCTACGGGTATGAAGGCGATGTGGCTGTAGGAGCTGGCTTGCCAGCGAAGAGGCCCGAGAGTCAGCCTTCGCCGGCAAGCCGGCCCCTACGAGGGAAGCCGGCTACGGGGTGTCGGTGGCGGCGTCGGGCTCCAGCAGGCGGGCGCCCGGGCCGGCGTCTCCCAGGGCATCTCCATAGTTGCGCAGCGGGCACCCTTCCATGGACAGGCAGCCACAGCCAATGCACTGGTTCAGCCGCTCGCGCAGCAGGCTCAGTTGGCGGATGCGTTCGTCCAGTTCGCGGCTCCACTGTTCCGACAGGCGCTGCCAGTCCGCGGCAGTGGGCGCGCGGTCGGCGGGCAGGGTCGCCAGGGCCTGGCCGATCTCTGCCAGGGGAATGCCCAGGCGCTGGGCCACCTTGATCAGCGACACCCGGCGCAGCTCCGAACGTGGGTAGCGGCGCTGGTTGCCCGCGTTGCGATGGCTGTGGATCAGGCCCTTGGTTTCGTAGAAATGCAGCGCGGTGACGGCTACGCCACTGCGGGCCGACAGTTGGCCGACGCTCAGCTCTTTATGACGGGAGTCGGGTTCGATCATCAGTGGACCTCGGGAGGAAAAATACGCTTGACCTTGACTTAACTAGAGGTTTTACCCTGCGGCGCATTCAACAGCAATATTCTGTTTGCCCCCAGTGGAGAGTGATCCATGAGCGCCTTTGAAAAGACCCGCAGCTTTACCCAATTGATCGAGTTCGAGATCGAGCCCCATCAGCAACAGGCCCTGGTATCGGCCCTGGCCGAGCAGACCGAGCGCCTGGCCCAGGGCTATGGCGGTTTTCTGAGTGCCAGCGTGCAGGCCAGCGACGATGGCCGGCGGGTGCTCAATTACCTGCAATGGCAATCCCGGGAAGCCGGCGAAGCGGCGTTCCGGCGCTTCGAGAACGGCGAGCAGGATTTCTGGCAGTTGATCCTCGCCCACCAGGCCAAGACCGTGACCTTCGGTTCATTCCAGGTGCGCAGCAGCATCGCCCGTAGCCACGACAATGCCTTGCACTGCGACCTGCCGGGCTAGATCGACAGTTGCAGGGTGCGCTCGTTGGGCGCATCGATGGGGCGCCGCTTGTTCACCGCCAGTTCGCCGATCTTGATCAGCCGGGTCCGGGTGACGTTGCGGCTCAGGCCCAGCAGGTTGGCGGTGTGCACCTGGTTGTAGTGGCTGAAGCGGTAGGCCGCGCGCAGCAAGGCATCCTCGACCTTTTCGTGCAGGGCCCCGGCCTGTTCGGCGAAGAGTTTTTCAAAGGCCCGTTCCAGCAGGGCCTCGGCAGAGTCGTCGTGGCTCGGGTGGCTGTCGTCGGCGCGTTCGATGCGCATGTTGGACAGGCGCAGGTCGTCGCGCTGGATCACCCCGTTGCGGCAGATCAGCAGGGTGTGGTGGATGACGTTTTCCAACTCGCGGATGTTGCCCGGCCAACTGTAGCTCTTGAGCTTGTGCTCGGCCTCGGGGCTGATGCTGATGCTGCCGTAGCCCAGGCGCTGGCTGTAGGCCTCGATGAAGTGCCGGGTCAGCGGCAGGATGTCGCCGGGGCGCTCGCGCAGCGGGCTCAGTTCCAGGCTGACCACGTCCAGGCGGTAATACAGGTCTTCGCGAAAATGCCCGGCGTTGATGGCCTTTTCCAGTTGCACGTTGGTGGCGGCCAGTACGCGCACATCGATGGGAATGCTCTTGCGCGAACCCAGGCGCACCACTTCGCGCTCCTGCAGCACCCGCAGCAGCTTGACCTGGATGGCCATGGGCAGGTCGCCGATCTCGTCGAGGAACAGGGTGCCGCCGTCGGCCTCTTCGAACCACCCGGCCTTGGCGCTGAGGGCGCCGGTAAAGGCGCCTTTCTCATGGCCGAACAGTTCCGCCTCCACCAGGGATTCGGAGAAGGCACCGCAGTTCACCGCCACGAACGGTCGGTTGCGCCGGGCACTGAGGTTGTGGATATGGCGCGCCACCAGCTCCTTGCCGGTCCCGGTTTCGCCAATGATCAGCACGCTGGCTTCGCTCGGTGCCACCTGTTGCAGGTGCGCCAGCAGGGCCTGGGATTTCGGGTCCTCGAACACCTGGGCGGTGGCGCGGATCGAGGTCGCCAGGGCGGGCGAAGGGGGTAGGGTCAGAAGCTGCATCGGCACTCTCCGTCGAACAGAAGGCTAGGAGTAGAAAGTCGGGGTTGGCAGGGACTGGTTCAGCGCCCAGTCGCCCAGCTCATGAAGCTTGTAGTCCAGCGGGTCGTGCAGGGTCTGGGTGCGCAGGTTGCGCCAGTGCCGGTCCAGGCCCAGGGAGGCGTGGGTCGAGCGCGCGCCGGTGACTTCGAACAGGCGGCTGCACAGCTCCAGGCCCTGGCGGCTGGCGGCGACCTTGGCGGTGGCGATGGCCGTGGCCAGGTGCCCGCGCTCTTCGGCGCTGAGGGCCGGGCCCTTGGCCCAGGCCTGGTCCAGCAGCGCGGCGGCCCGCTCCACCAGCAGGCGGATGCCTTCCAGGGCGACCCAGAATTCGCCGTAGTGGCTGAGTATGTAGGGGTCCTGGCGCACGTCCTGGGCGCTGGACTTATGCCAGACCCGGGTTTCGCCGAGGGTGTACTGCCGGGCTTCTTCGAAGGCGCCTTCGGCGATGCCGAGGAACATGTGGGTGAAGGTCAGTTGGGCGATCAGCGGGCGCAGGCAGGCGAATGGCGTGCTCAGCGGGCCGGGGTCCAGCAGCAGTTCCGACTCCTCCACCCGTACCCGTTCGAAGGTGGCGCTGCCGCTATCGGTCTGGCGCTGGCCGATGTTGTTCCAGTCATGGTGCAGGGTGATGCCGCTGCGGCCACTGGGGATCGCGGCGATCAGCAACTTGCCGCCATTGCTTTCGTCCACTGCCGAGGCAATGAGCATTTCCGAGTCGCTGGCACCGGAGCAGAAGCTCTTCTTGCCGGAAAACTCGCGCCAGCCCCCCAGGTTCCGGACCACGGTGCGGGTGTCCAGTGGGTTCAGGGCGTTGCCCCAGAACCAGTTCTTGCGTGCGGTCTGTTCGAACCAGGGTTGCCACTGTTCGGGTTTGGCGAACAGGCGCACGGTGGCCAGCATCAGGTGGTGGAAGCCGAAGACATGGGCGATGGAGCTGTCGACCCGGGCGAATTCGCGGACGATGTTCAGCGTCTCGCTCCAGGGCGCGCCGAGCCCGCCGAACTGGCTGGGAATGCTCAGGGCCAGCAGGCCGCTTTGGCGCAGCGCGTCGCGCTCGGCCTTGGGGGTGCCGCCGCGCTCGTCGCGTTCGACGGCGGTCAGGGCAAACTCGGCGGCCAGTTGGCGGGCGGTCTGCAGGGGGGACAACAGGGCGCTTTGCGGTTTGGCAGTCACGCGGTGTTCCTCGTTCGTGGCCGTTGTGGCGGCCGGGAAAAGGTGCTGCGAGCTGCAGGAGCTGGCTTGCCAGCGAAGCGGGCCGGAAGATCGCCTTCGCCGGCAAGCCGGCTCCTGCAACAGCATTGGGGATTTCAGCGGCTGTTGGGCAACACGTCGTTGGCGATCATTTCGCCGAACGGCCCGGTGAGGTTGGTGACACCGCGGCCGGCCAGGCTGGCATAGGGCTCCGGCAGCAGCGGGAACACCAGCTCGGCGAAGCGATAGGCTTCTTCCAGGTGCGGGTAGCCGGAGAAAATGAAGCTCTCGATTCCCAGGTCCGCGTACTCCTTGATGCGCTCGGCCACTTGCTGCGGGTTGCCCACCAGGGCGGTACCGGCGCCACCGCGCACCAGGCCGACCCCGGCCCAGAGGTTGGGGGCGATCTGCAACTGGTCGCGGCGCCCGCCGTGCAGCGCTGCCATGCGCCGCTGGCCTTCGGAGTCGAAGCGGGAAAAGGACTGCTGGGCGGCGGCGATGGTGTCGTCGCTGATGTGCTCGATCAGCTTGTCCGCGGCTTTCCAGGCTTCGTCCTCGGTCTCACGCACGATCACATGCAGGCGGATGCCGAACTTCACCGTGCGGCCCTTGCGCGCTGCACGTTCGCGTACGTCGGCCAGTTTCTGCGCCACCGCCGCCGGTGGCTCGCCCCAGGTCAGGTAGACATCCACCTGGTCCGCCGCCAGTTCATGAGCGGCCTCGGAGGAACCGCCGAAGTACAGCGGCGGGTAGGGCTTCTGCACGGGCGGGTAGAGCGCCTTGGCGTTCTGCACATGCAGGTGCTTGCCTTCGAAGTCCACGGCTTCGCCTTGCAGCACCCGACGCCAGATCTGCAGGAATTCGTCAGTGACTTCATAGCGTTCGCTGTGGCTGAGGAAGCTGCCGTCGCCGCGGTTTTCGTCCGGGTCGCCGCCGGTGACCACGTTGATCAGCAGGCGGCCGTTGGACAGCCGATCCAGGGTCGCGGCCATGCGCGCGGAAACCGTGGGGGAGATGATCCCCGGGCGGATCGCCACCAGGTAGCGCAGGCGTTCGGTCAGGGGCACCAGGGCCGAGGCGATCACCCAGGAGTCTTCGCAGGAGCGCCCGGTGGGAATCAGCACACCGTGATAGCCCAGGCTGTCCGCGGCCTGGGCCACTTGCTTGAGGTAGTTGAGGGTGACCGGGCGCGCGCCCTGGGCAGTGCCGAGGAAATGGCCGTCGCCGTGGGTCGGAAGAAACCAGAACACATCCATGACAGCTCCTCAGGCGATTTTCAGCAGGTGGGTCGGGTGGGCGCGAAACAGCGGCGCGGCCCGTTCGGCGGCGAGCTGGATGCGCGCTTTGAGCAGGTCGCTGGTGATCTGGTAATTGCTGAAGTCGGCCTCGGTGGCGTACACGCCGATCGGCAGGGTCAGGGCCTGGAAGAAACTGAACAGTGGGCGTAGCTGGTGATCCAGAACCAGGGCATGGCGTTCGCTGCCACCCGTCGCGGCCAGCAGCACCGGGGTATCGATCAGGGCATTGAGATCGATCAGGTCGAACAGGTGCTTGAGCAGGCCGGGATAGGAACCGCGATACACCGGGGCGGCGACGATCAGCAGGTCGGCGTTCTCGATGGCCTGAAGTTCGGCTTCAACCTCGGCCGGCAGTTCCTGGCGCGACAGGGCGGCACCCACCGGGCGGGCGATATCCCCCAGTTCGATCAGGTGGGCGTTGAAGGACAGGTGCCCGGACAGTTCAGCCAGCAGGGCCTGGGTCAGCACCAGGGTGCGCGATGGGCGCCAGGTTCCACCGGAAAGGGCTACGACGTTCAAGGGGCGGGACATGATCAGTTCCTTTTTAAACAGTGGCTCAACGAGCAGTGGCAGGTCCCGGGCTCTGGAGCAAGAGCTGTACCAAAGACTTGCAGCCCTTGTACGGCGCGGTTTTGCGCTGATCTGCAGTTGCCGGGTGCTGTTGCCCAACCGCTGTTTTGTTGATCGGCTGTTGCCTGGCCAACAGTTGCTCTGGCAACAGTTGGCGGGCGAGATGGGACTGTTATAAAGGCTTGTTGTTATTCCTTAAAAGAGCTTGTTTTCATATTTATAGAGCTTTATGGAATATAAGGGTGAGCAGCGCCCTGGCCTTGGAACGATCGATAGCCACTATCGAGCAGGGTGATTTTTGCCGCTGATGGCGCGCGAGTAGCCTGTGTCCATTGTTCGCAACCCGCCCCAGGTGCTCGCCATGAAGGCTTTCTCTGCTGTCTTGCTGTTGTTGGTTTCCAGTGTGCTGGCCGGTTGTGCCAGCCCCGGTGCACCGGAGTTGCGGCCCTATACCGCGCAGGAAACCCGGGAGCTGGCTATGGAGGCGTTGAACCGGCGCGGTTTGTCCTTCGATGAATACCAGCAGAAAAAGGCCGAGTTGCTGGGCCGCCCGGCGAGCTTCGACAGCCAGGGTGAAATGAGTGCGCAGCGCAATATCAGTCGCCATCAACCTGCCAGTTGAGAAGAACTGTACTGGTCCAAGTTTTCAGCAACTGTCCGTGGGTTTCAGCCTGAGGCTGGGTTAGGGTCGAGGCCTGATCGACCTGCCCCGGACCTTGCCCCCATGAGCCTTTCCCCTGACCTGCTGTTGGCCTTCGCCCTGTTTGCCCTGGTCACTTCCATCACGCCCGGTCCCAACAACACTATGTTGCTGGCCTCGGGGGTGAACTTCGGCTTCAACCGTTCCATTCCCCACATCCTCGGCATCAGCTGCGGCTTCTTTGTCCTGGTGCTGGCGGTCGGCCTGGGCCTGGGCGCGGTGTTCGAGGCCTACCCGCTGCTGTACAGCGTGCTGCGCTACGTTGGCGCAGCGTACCTTTTGTACCTGGCGTGGAAGATTGCCCGTTCCGGGCCGCTGTCCGATGAACAGCAGCACCATGGCCGGCCGCTGGGCTATTGGGGCGCCGCGGCGTTCCAGTGGGTCAATCCCAAGGCCTGGGTCATGGCAGTGGGGGCCATCAGTACCTACACCCCGTTGCAGGGCTACTTCACCAATGTGCTGGTGATTGCCGCGGTGTTCGCGCTGATCAATGCGCCCACGGTGAGCCTCTGGGCTGCGTGCGGCAGCCTGCTGCGCAATGTGTTGCGCAACCCGCGCTGGTTGCGCCTGTTCAATCTGTTGATGGCTGCCTTGCTGGTGCTTTCCCTGGCACCGCTGTTGTTCGAAAAGATGAGTTGAACGGCGCTTCATGGCGCTGCCTCGAGCCTGTAAGCTGCGATGCAGGAGCGTTCCTACGCACTTTTAAACGAAGATGTTCTTCTTTAACTGCATCCGATCGGGTATTGCTCAAGGCCAGCATTTGCCGCGCCGCCTATACACGGCGCGTGGCTGCCTCGCCTTTTTGCCAGCATATGCCGACCCTGGAACAAGCTCTGCGGGTTTTCAGTCATGAACAAGCGTCCTCTTTATTTCGACTACGCCGCCACCACGCCGGTGGATGAGCGAGTCATTCAGGTCATGCTGGAGTGCCTGGGTTTCAACGCCCATTTCGGCAATCCGGCGTCCAGTTCACACGCCTTTGGCCGGGAAGCGCGGGGTTACGTCGAGCGCGCCCGGCAACAAGTGGCACAACTGGTCGGCGCGCAGCCCGAGCAGATTGTCTGGACCTCCGGCGCTACCGAATCCAACAACCTGGCCCTCAAGGGGGTGATGCAGGCCCGGGGCGTGAGCGGCGGCCATGTCATCACCAGCCAGATCGAACACAAGGCGGTGCTCGACACCGCCCGGCAACTGCAGGAGGCCGGGGTCGCAGTGACCTACCTGGTGCCGGATGCCGATGGCCTGATCACCGCGCAAGCGGTCAGCGAAGCCCTGCGCGACGACACCTTCCTGGTGTCGCTGATGCTGGTGAACAACGAACTGGGCACCCTCAACGACATTCCGGCCATTGGCCAGGTGGTGCGTGAGCGTGGCGCCCTGTTGCATGTGGATGCCGCCCAGGGTGCGGGCAAGGTGGCCATCGATCTGGCCCGGTGGCCGGTGGACCTGATGTCGTTCTCGGCCCATAAGCTATATGGCCCCAAGGGCATCGGCGCGCTGTATGTCGGGCCGCGGGCGCAGCAACACGTGCAGGCGCAGATTCATGGCGGCGGCCATGAGGGCGGCTTGCGCTCCGGAACCCTGGCCACCCACCAGATCGCGGCCATGGGCGCCGCCTTCGCCCTGGCCGGCGAACTGTTCGAGGAAGAAACCGCCGCCATCGTGCGTCTGCGCGGGCGCCTGCTGGAGCAACTGGCGGGTATCGCCGGCCTGCGCTTGAATGGCAGTGTCACCCAGCGCATTCCCCACACCCTGAGCCTGACCTTCACCGAGGGAGGTTTTGATGGGGCGGCGTTGGGCGCGGCCCTGGCCTTTTCCGCGACTTCGGCCTGCAACTCGGCAAGCAATGCGCCTTCCCATGTATTGCTGGCGCTGGGGCATGATGCCGGGCAGGCCGCACGGACCATCCGCTTGAGCCTCGGGCGTTTCACCTGCGAACAGGATGTGGATCGCGCCGCTCAACTGATCCAGGCGGCGACCGCCTCAGCCCCTGCGTTCTGGGCCACAACACAACCTTGAGGGTCGAGTGACTTCGATCTTCCATAACAATGATTAAGCCGGTTAAGGAGACACAATGAGTACCCAGCCTTCGACCAATGGAGTGGTCCCCCAGCGCTTGGCGCATGTCCGTCAGCTGATGAGCCGCGAAGGCATTCACGCCTTGCTGGTGCCCTCGGCCGACCCGCACCTGTCGGAATACCTGCCGGGCTACTGGCAAGGGCGCCAGTGGCTGTCGGGGTTTCATGGGTCGGTCGGGACCTTGATCGTGACCGCTGACTTTGCCGGCGTATGGGCCGACAGCCGTTACTGGGAGCAGGCCACCAAGGAACTCAAGGGCAGCGGCATCGAACTGGTGAAGTTGCAACCGGGCCAGCCCGGGCCCCTGGACTGGCTGGCCGAACAGACCCCGCAAGGTGCGGTGGTGGCGGTGGACGGCGCGGTCATGGCCCTGGCTTCGGCCCGTACCCTGGGCAGCAAGCTGCAGGAACGCGGGGCCAGCTTGCGTACCGATATCGACCTGCTACAAGAAGCTTGGGACGACCGCCCGTCATTGCCCGATCAGCCGGTCTATCAGCATCTGCCGCCCCAGGCCACCCAGAGCCGGGTCGAGAAGCTTGCGGCGTTGCGCGCAACTCTCAAGGAGCGTGGCGCCGACTGGCATTTCATCGCTACCCTCGATGACATTGCCTGGCTGTTCAACCTGCGCGGCGCCGATGTGTCCTTCAACCCGGTGTTTGTCTCCTTTGCCCTGATCAGCCAGCAGCAGGCGACCTTGTTCGTGGCCTTGAGCAAGGTCGATGAGGCATTGCGCGCGCAACTGGAGGTGGATGGCGTCAGCCTGCGCGACTATTCAGAGGTGTCCGCGGCCTTGCAGGCAGTGCCGGAAGGCGTAGCGTTGCAGATCGACCCGGCGCGCGTCACCGCGGGCTTGCTGGAGCACCTGAACCCCGGGGTGAAGCTGCTGGAGGGGCTCAACCCCACCACCCTGGCCAAGTCGCGCAAGAGCCTGGCGGACGCCGAGCACATTCGCCAGGCCATGGAGCAGGATGGCGCGGCACTCTGCGAATTCTTCGCCTGGCTGGACAGCGCCCTGGGGCGTGAACGCATTACCGAGCTGACCATTGATGAGCGCCTGACGGCCGCCCGTGAACGGCGCCCGGGTTATGTCTCGCTAAGCTTCAATACCATTGCTGCGTTCAACGCCAACGGCGCCATGCCCCATTACCACGCCACGCCTGAAGAGCATGCGGTGATCGAGGGTGATGGCCTGTTGCTGATCGATTCCGGCGGCCAGTACCTGGGGGGCACCACCGATATCACGCGCATGGTGCCGGTGGGGACGCCGAGTGCCGAGCAGAAGCGCGATTGCACCCGGGTGCTCAAGGGCGTTATCGCGCTGTCCCGGGCGCAGTTTCCGCGGGGCATTCTGTCGCCGTTGCTGGATGCCATCGCCCGGGCGCCGATCTGGGCCGAAGGTGTGGACTACGGGCACGGCACCGGGCATGGCGTTGGTTATTTTCTCAACGTTCACGAAGGCCCGCAGGTGATTGCCTATCAGGCCGCAGCGACGCCGCAGACCGCGATGCAACCGGGGATGATCACTTCGATCGAACCCGGGACCTACCGCCCTGGCCGCTGGGGCGTACGAATCGAGAACCTGGCGCTCAACCGTGAGGCGGGCAAGACCGAGTTCGGTGAGTTTCTGAACTTCGAAACCCTCACCCTGTGCCCGATCGATACCCGTTGCCTGGAGCCATCGCTGCTCACCGAGGATGAGCGCGAATGGTTCAACGGCTATCACGCTGAAGTCCGCCGGCGCCTCAGCCCGCTGCTGGAGGGCCCGGCCCTGGAGTGGTTGCAGGTTCGTACTGCGGCTATCTGAGGAAAGATGTCACCCGCGCAAGGCGGGTGACGTCACGCGATGGGTTCCTGGCAATGGCGCGGCCGCTGCCAGGGACAGGGCAGGTTACGGCGCGTTCAAGGCTTCGCGGACGAAATCCAGGCGGTCCTGGCCAAAGAACAGTTCGTCTCCCACGAACATGCTGGGCGCGCCGAACACCCCTTTTTGCAACGCCTGTTCGGTCTTGTCCTTGAGGGCGGCCTTGACCTCTTCGTCATTGCTCAGGTCGAGGATCTGCTGCGGGTCGAAGCCACCTTGTTCCAGGACCTGGGTGATGGTGGCCGGGTCGTTGAGGTTGCGTTTGTCCACCCAGAGCGCACGGAACAGGCAGTCGAGGAATTCACCGAAACGTTCCGGCAGGCGCAGTTGAACCCCGGTGGTGGCGCGCATCAGCAGCAGGGTATTGATGGGAAAGTGCGGATTGAAGTTGAGCTCCACCCCATAGCGCCGGGCAAAGCGCGCCAGGTCGTGCAGCATATACCGGCCCTTGGCGGGAACACTGATGGGGGAGGCGTTGCCGGTGGTCTTGAAGACCCCGCCCAGCAGCATGGGCTGATACACCAGCTGGCTATCGGTTTCGGCGCAGATTTTTGGCAGTTGGGTATAGGCCAGGTATGAGGTAGGGCTGCCCAGGTCGAAGAAGAACTCCACCTTTTTGCTCATGTTTCAGACTCCTTGATTGTTGTTATTGGAGAAGGCCTTACCAGCGTTCGTTCCACGGGCGCAGGTCCAGCTCGAAGGTCCAGGCGTCCCGGGGCTGGCTGTGCAGGTACCAGTAGTTTTCGGCGATATGCTCGGGGTTGAGGATGCCGTCCTGGTCCTTGAGGGCGTATTTTTCGGGAAAGCTGGTACGGATGAAATCGGTGTCGATGGCACCGTCGACGATGACATGGCCGACATGGATGTTCAGGGGGCCCAGTTCCCGCGCCATGCTCTGGGCCAGGGCGCGAATGCCGTGCTTGGCCCCGGCGAAGGCGGCAAAGCCGGCGGCACCGCGTACGCCTGCGGTGGCGCCGGTGAACAGAATAGTGCCGCGTTGGCGCTTGGCCATGCGCTTGGCCACTTCCCGGGCATTGAGAAAGCCCGAAAAGCAGGCCATTTCCCAGATCTTGAAATACTTGCGTGCGGTTTCTTCAAGAATGCTGCAGGGCACATTGGCGCCAATATTGAAGACAAAGGCCTCGATAGGGCCGATCTGGGTTTCGATCTGCTCGATCAGTGCGATCACGTCCTCCTCTTTGCGTGCATCACAGCCAAAACCATGGGCCTGGCCGCCGGACTGCTGGATGGCGTCCACCAGGGGTTGCAGTTTGTCCGCGCTGCGGCGGGTCATGCAGGCAACAAAGCCTTCGGCGGCGAAACGCTTGGCAATGGCACCGCCGGTCGCGTCGCCGGCACCCACTACCAGTACGACTTTGTTCTTGTTCAAGGTTGCAGTCATGGGAGGTTCGCTCTTTGGTAAACGATCGTTAACTAAACGAACGTTATGCTATGATTTTTCCGTCGTCAAGAAAACTTGGGAGCCCGTCAGGGAATGCGTTATTCAGCCAGTCACAAGCAGGAAACCCGCGAGCGTCTGCTGCAAAGCAGCGCGGCGCAGGCCAAGAACGAAGGATTTTCCACTGTGGGGGTGGATGCCTTGATGAAAGCCATTGGCCTGAGTGGCGGGGCTTTCTATAGCCACTTCACCTCCAAGGACGAATTGTTCAGCTCGATTGTCGAGCGCGAGTTGAGCCAGAGCCTGGCGCGCCTGGGCGGGGAGGGGCAGCAGAATCAGGAGAAGTTGCGTCGCTGTCTGAAGCAGTACTTGAGCGTGGCGCATCTGCAACAGCCGGGTGCTGGCTGCGCACTGCCGGCATTGGGGGCGGAGATTGCCCGGGGGAGCCTAGAGGTGCGGCAGGAGGCGCAGGACTGGATATGCCGCTTGCACCAGGCTTGGGCGCAGACTCTGGGCAGCGAAAGCCTGGCCTGGTCGATCCTGTCCCAGTGCGTTGGCGCGTTGGTGGTAGCGCGAATGCTGGTGAACCCCGCCATTCAGCATCAGGTACTGGCGTCCAGCCATGAGCAGATCATCGGGCAGCTGGAGCGGCTGCCCGCAAGTTGACCGGCAAGGCTATTTGCAGATGACGATCATGCTGCGGCTGGTGTAGCCGGCAGGGTTCAGGCCGAAGGGGTAGTCGCCTGGGTCTTCCACGGCATCACCGGACTTGGCGATGAGCTTGTAGCCTTTGGGGCCGCAGGACTCAGTCGCCTTGGTGTAGCACTTTTCCCAGGAAGAAGATAAACCCGAGCAGTTGATGTGGAGTCCTTTCTTGCCCCGTTTGACTTCGGTTTTCGCGGTAGCCGCGCAGCCTGCAATTGCAAGTACGGCCAACAGTATCAAAAATCGTTTCATCCCCGTCCTTATCGCTAGCCCCGGATCTGGCGTCCGAGTGTGACTGCATTACCTGTCGTCTTTTGCGTGTGCGATATCCCTGTCCGGCAACTCCCTGGGCGACGTTGAGTAGCCGGCTAAACATGGCCTAAATGAGCACCAATTACCAGAGTTGAATCTCAATCAACTGCAACTATTGGTTTGGCCTCGCGGCGCATGGTCATGGTGGCGCCTACGGAAGCCAGGATGATGCAGGCGATTGCCGTCCACTGGGACAGGGACAGGTACTCGTGGAGGAACAACAGGCCGGAAAGCGCGCCGAAAGCGGGCTCGATACTCATCAGGGTGCCGAAGGTACGGGCTGGCATGCGAGTCAGGGCAACCATCTCCAGGCTATAGGGGAGGGCTGTGGACAAGATGGCGACTCCCAGGGCAACCGGGATCATGGAGGGGGTCAGTAGTGCGGCGCCGGCATGGACTATGCCTATGGGTGCAACAAAGAGAGCAGCAATCATGACGCCCAGGGCGGCGGTCTGAATGCCGTTCTCGGCTCCGGCCTTCTGTCCGAAGAGTATGTACAGCGCCCAGCAGACCCCGGCCCCCAGTGCATAGCCTGCACCGACCAGGTCGATGGCTGTTTCTGTGGCTCCGGTGGGAATAAGCAGTAGCAGCCCGACGATCGCCAGAGCGATCCACAGGAAGTCTATGGCCTTGCGTGACGCATAGATGGCGACTGCCAGGGGGCCTGTGAACTCGAGGGCGACGGCGATGCCCAGAGGGACACTCCTGAGGGACATATAGAAGAGGAAGTTCATGCCGCCCAGGGCCATGCCGTAGATGATCACGGTGCGCAGGGTGTTGGTGGTGAACTTGGCGCGCCAGGGTCTTAATAGAAGCAGCATGATGATGCTGGCGAAAATCAGCCGCAGGGTTGTGGTTCCTTGTGCGCCAACGATTGGGAACATGCTCTTGGCCAGTGAGGCTCCTGACTGAATCGAGGCCATGGCAATAAGCAGCAGCCCCACCGGAAACAGGGTCGAGGCAAGGCTGCGCGGTTGGTCATTCATGCAAGGGGTCATCCAGAGTGTTGGGGGAGGTGCACCTGGAACATGATGCTCAACTAATCACGGATGAGCAATATAGTGCGCATGGTCTTTTTTACGCCTCTATATAGAAGCTGCGAATGGGCTGTTTTGCGGCTGATCATAGAAAATGCAAATTAACCCTTGACGGCAGATTCTACAGGTCTATAATTCGCCCCACTTCCGGCGCAGTCGAAA
>NZ_JBXAJB010000007.1:0-329342 GCF_058796855.1 Pseudomonas sp. GW823-FHT03E05 | reverse complement strand
GGAATGTTCGCCAGGGAGCCCTGGAAACTGCCCACGGCGGTGCGGGTGGCGGCAACGATTACGACGTCTTGCATGATGGGGCTCCTCAGGCGAACTGCATTTCAGGCACGTGGTCCGGCACGATCAGCTTGCCGGCGGTCTTGCTGACGATTTCCTCGACGCTGACCCCGGGGGCGCGCTCCTTGAGGATGAAGGCACCGTTTTCGATCTCCAGGTACGCAAGGTCGGTGAGCACGCGCTTGATGCACTGGGCGCCGGTCAGCGGCAGGCTGCAACGGCTGAGCAATTTGGATTCGCCGTCTTTCGAGGCGTGGGTCATGGTGACGATGATGTTCTCGGCACCGGCCACCAGGTCCATGGCGCCGCCCATGCCCTTGACCAGCTTGCCGGGGATCATCCAGGAGGCGATGTTGCCCTGCACGTCCACTTCGAAGGCGCCGAGCACGGTCAGGTCGATATGGCCGCCGCGGATCATCGCGAAGGATTCGGCGGACGAGAAGATCGAGGCGCCGATGCGCGCGGTCACCGTCTGTTTGCCGGCGTTGATCATGTCGGCGTCGACTTCGTCCTCGGTGGGGAAGGCGCCCATGCCCAGGAGGCCGTTTTCCGACTGCAGCATGACTTCCATGCCGTCGGGGATGTAGTTGGCCACCAGGGTCGGGATGCCGATGCCAAGGTTGACGTAGAAGCCGTCCTGCAGTTCGCGGGCGACGCGCTGAGCCATTTGTTCGCGGGTAAGAGCCATGTTTGTTGTCCTTTTAGTCGGGCTGGGGAAGGGCGATCACTTGCGCACGGTGCGCTGTTCGATGCGCTTCTCGAAGGTGCCGCAGATGACCCGGTCGACGTAGATGCCGGGGGTGTGGATCTGCGTCGGGTCCAGCTCGCCCGGTTCGACGATTTCTTCCACTTCGACCACGGTGATCTTGCCGGCGGTGGCCGCCAGGGGGTTGAAGTTCTGCGCGGTGTGGCGGTAGACCACGTTGCCAAAGTGGTCGGCCTTCCAGCCCTTGACGATGGCGAAGTCACCGGTGATGGACTCTTCCATCAGGTAGGTGCGGCCCTTGAATTCGCGGGTTTCCTTGCCGTCGGCCACCGGGGTGCCGACGCCGGTGGCGGTGAAGAAGGCCGGGATCCCGGCGCCGCCGGCGCGCATTTTTTCCGCCAGGGTGCCCTGGGGGGTCAGTACCACTTCGATCTCGCCGCTGAGCAACTGCTTCTCGAACAGGGCGTTTTCACCCACGTAGGAAGCGATCACCTTGCTGATCTGGCGGTCTTCCAGGAGCACGCCCAGGCCGAAACCGTCGACCCCGCAGTTGTTGGACACCACGGTCAGGTCGCGGGTACCGCGGCGCTTGATCTCGGCGATCAGGTTTTCGGGGATACCGCACAGGCCGAAGCCGCCGGCGATCACGGTCATGCCGTCTTGCAGACCTTCCAGGGCTTCCTCGTAGGACGCCACGCGCTTGTCGAAACCTGCCATTTGCACCTTCCTCTTTCTTGTTCGTTGGCGGCTGGCCAGCCGTTTGCGGGCCAGTGTTGCGCTGCGGGATTGATTTGTTAAGTTGATTTTTAAGGTTGATTGATTTGAAAATCAGCATAATCCAGGGCGGCATACACCCAAGAGAATGGCAGATGACGGTTAAACAGATACGGGCATTTCTGGCCGTGGCCCACAGTTTGAGCTTTGCCCTGGCCTGCGAACGGCTGCACCTGTCGCAGTCGGCCCTGAGCCTGACGATCAAGGCGCTGGAGGAAGGCCTGGGTGGGCGCCTGTTCACGCGCAATACGCGCAATGTGGCCCTGACCCCGGAAGGCGAGGCCCTGCTGCCCCTGGCGCGGCGTCTGATCGCCGACTGGGACAACGCCGAGGACGAACTGCGCCAGCGTTTCAGCCTGCAGCGAGGCCGGGTGACCCTGGCGGCGATGCCGTCCTTTGCCGGCAACCTGCTGCCGCCGATCCTCAAGCACTTTCGGGCCCGCTATCCCCAGGTCAACGTCACGGTCAACGACGTGGTCAACGAGCAGGTGCTGGAGATGGTCCGTGATCGCGAGGTGGAGCTGGGGGTGGCGTTCGAGCCCCAGGACAGCACCTCGCTGGTGTTCACCCCGCTGTACATCGACCGCTTTGTCGCCGTGGTGCCCCGGGATTCGCCCCTGGCCCGGCGCAGCGAGATCGACTGGCAGGCGCTGTTGCAGGAGCCCTTCATCACCTTGCAGCGGCCGTCCACGGTGCGGGTGATGCTCGAAGATCACCTGCGGGCACGGGGCGTGCAACTGCCGGTGGAGTTTGAAAGCCACCAGTTGGCGACCGTGGGGCGCATGGTCGCCAGCGGCCTGGGGGTGAGTGCGGTGCCGGCGCTGTGCGCCCAGCAGATGCGCGAACTGGGCGGGCACTGCCTGACCCTGCACGATCCGGTGGTGGAGCGGGCCATTGGTGTACTGACCAAGCCGGGGGACGAGCTGTCCACCGCGGCCCAGGCGCTGTTCGACATCCTGCGCGAGGAAAACCTCGGCCAGCGCCTGGCGCTACTCTGAGGCTCAACGCAGCAGGCGTTCGGCCAACTGGGGCAGCAACAGGTCACAGGGCTCGCCGAGCTTGAGGTCCAGCAGCTCGTCGGCGCGGGTCTTGCCGAAGTTGATGGCCAGCAGCGGCTTGCCTTGCTCGGCCACGGCGCGGCACAGGCGGAACGCCGAATAGGCCATCAGCGACGAACCCACCACCAGCAGGCCTGCGGCTTCGTGCACGGCGCTCAAGGCCCGGGCAGCGGTGGCCGCGGCCACGTTCTCGCCGAAGAACACCACATCGGGTTTCAATCGCGAGCCATTGCAGTAGGGGCAGTGGGGCACCTGGAAGCGTTCCTCGAAGGCCGGGTCCAGCAGGGTGTCGCCGTCCGGCGCCTGCACCGCGTCAACGCCGGCCAGGTAAGGGTTGTGCGCCTCCAGTTGCTGCTGGATGGCCTCCCGCTGGCTGCGCTGGGCGCAGTCCAGGCACAAGACCCGCTGCAGGCTGCCGTGGAGCTCGATGACCTCCAGGCTGCCGGCCTCGTCGTGCAGGGCATCGACATTCTGGGTGATCACCCCGGCGATCCGGCCTGCGGCCTGCAATTGCGCCAACGCCTGGTGCGCGGCATTCGGCCGGGCCTGGCGAATGCGCGGCCAGCCGAGCATGGCCCGGGCCCAGTAGCGGCGACGGGCTTCGGGCTGGGCGAGGAACTCCTGGTACATCATCGGCTGGCGGCCACGGCGCACGCCCTCGCTGTCGCGGTAGTCGGGGATCCCCGACGGGGTGCTGATACCGGCGCCGGTGAGGACCATGAACGGCTTGCCGTGCATGGCGGCGGCGAGTTGTTCGAGCGGCGGGGCAGTGGGGCGATCGATCATGGGCTGCGCTCGTCTGTAGAGGGGACGGTTATCAGGAATAAACGCAAAACCCCGGGGATGCCAGGGTTTTGCGTCGATGGCTGGGCGGTCGCCCCGGCGAGGGCACCAGATCTACAGCCTGAACACGTTCACCTGCTGTTCCAGGTTCTGCGCCAGTTGTTGCAGGGAGCGGGCGGTCTCGGTGGTTTCCTCCACGGCCTGGCTGTTCTGCTGGGACATCTGGGCAATGCGCTCGACGTTGCGCGCCACATCCTGGCTGGCGGCGGTCTGTTCCCGCAGGGCCAGGGAGATCTGGTCCACCACCCGCACCACATTGCCGGAGGAGGTGCGGATATTGACGATGGCCTCGCCGGCCTGCTGGGCCTGTTCGACGCCGCTTTTCACCTGATTGACTCCGACGTCCATGCTGCTCACCGCTTCCCGGGTGCCCAGCTGGATCTTGTCGACCATCTCGGTGATCTCCTGGGTCGAATTGGCCGTGCGCTGGGCCAGCAGGCGCACTTCATCGGCGACCACGGCAAAGCCACGGCCTTGCTCGCCGGCCCGGGCGGCCTCGATGGCCGCATTGAGGGCCAGCAGGTTGGTCTGCTCGGCGATGCCCTTGATCACACTGACAATGCTGGAGATCTGTTCGGCATGCTGGCCCAGTTCACCGATCTGGGTGGCCGAAGCCTGCACGGTCTCGGCGATCAGGCGCATGCTGCCCAGGGTGTCCTGGATCACGCTGCCGCCTTCCTCGGACTGGCGCCCGGATTCGCTGGACAGGGCATGAGCGTCCCCGGCGTTGTCCGCCACATGGTTGATGCTCACCGTCAGTTCTTCCACCGTGGCGGCCATGGATGAGGCCGAGTGGGACTGTTCCTGGGCCGATGCCGAGAGCTGTAGCGAGGCACTGGAAATGCTCTGGGAGGCGCTCACCAGTTGCTCGGCTCCCAGCTTGATCTGGCTGATCATCGATCGCAGGCGCTCCTGCATGGCGGCGAAAGCCTGCTGCAGCTCGCTGACTTCATCGCGCCCCTGGGTGCTGATGCGGTTGTCCAGGTGGCCGGCGGCGATGGCCTCGGCCACTTCCACGGACTGGCGAATGCGTCCCACCAGGTTGCTCGACAGCGACCAGGCAACGAGCATGGCCAGCAGTGCTGCCAGCATGCCGCCGCCGAGCAGGATCGCCAGGGCCGAAGCCTTGGCGTTGTCCATGGCCTGGCTGCGGGCGTCCTGCAGGCTTTTTTCCGCTTCGCGCAACTCACTGGTGAGCTGGCGCATGGCGTCCATCTTGGCCTTGTCGCGGCCGGCGCTGATCTGCTCGGCCATGGCGGTGGCCGGCTGAGTCCCAGCATTGATCGCCCGGCGCAGGGCCAGGTTGCCCTGGATGTCCTCGCGCAGCCACTGGTCGTGCAGGGCCTTGAGTCGCTCCAGGCGCGCCTGCTGCTCGGGGTTGTCGGCGGTGCTGCTCTTGATCCGGGCGTAGTAGTCGGTAAAGGCTTTTTCGCCTTGTTCCAGAGGTTCGAGGAAGCTGTCGCGACCGGTCAGGGCATAACCGCGCATGCCGGTCTCGATATTGATCAGGCTGCGCAAGAGGGCGTCGGACTGGTTCAGCACTTCATGGCTGTGGATGGTGCTTTTGACGCTGCTGCTGACTTGATCGAAGCCGCGCAGGGCCGCCAGCACCAGCAGCAGGAGGATCAGCAGGACGACGCCGAAACCGGCATAGAGCTTTTGCGAAATGCTCAGATTGGAAAACATAGGAAGGACCGCTCCTAAACCGTTGACTGAATGCTTCACAGGGGCGTGCCTCGATGAGGCAGCGTGATAGCTCAATGATGTTTAAATGACATCAACGGTCCGACTTTTCCTGTACAAAAAAAGTTTCATGTACAGGAAAATATTTTTGCGGGGCATGCAGAAGGGCGCGCCGAGCATCGCCCCAAGGGGGGCGGCTCGGCGTGCGGCAGGGGTCAGCTGGAGTGGGCGTTGCTGTCTTCTTCGGGGTCGACGCTTTCGGTCTGCCCCGGCAACTCGGTGATCACGCTGAAGTCGCTGACTTCCACCGCTCCCAGGCCATAGCCCAGCAGGTGGAAGGAGAAGGCCTTGCGGGTTTCCGGGTTGTCGAAGCTGAAGTCCATCTGCAACGGCTGGTCGGGTGTGACCAGCATTTCTTCCGGCAGGCCCAGGGGCACGTCCTGTTCCAGCTCCTTGCCCTTGAGCAGGATGTAGGCGTTTTGCTGCGGGTCGGCGGAGCGCACGGTGAAGCGCACCCGGGTCTGGGAGCCCTTGGGCATTTCCAGGTACTGGGCGCCGATCAGGTTGTCGGCCCAGTCGTCCTTGATCTGCGCCTGCAGCGGGATGATCGCCGGGCTGCCGAACTGGTAGTGCTGGTTCAGCGGCGACTGCAGCAGGCTGCGGTCCAGGTTCGCCGCACGCGCGCTGATCTGCCGGGCCCGCAGGCCGCCGTACTGGCCTTGCAGGCTGGCGCTGTCGGCGATGAAACCGGGGCTGGCGTAGTAGCGGCAGCGCTGTTGGAAGTCGCACTCGGTGAAGGTGCCCTGGCCATCGTGGTAGCGCAGCTTGCCGTTGGTGTAGGACATGATTTCCCGGCCCTGGGCATAGTCGCGCAACAGCGAGCGGCCGCTGAGGCTGGCGGGCACCGGCAGGCCGAAGTAGTCCAGCACCGAGGCGCTGAGGTCGACGTGGCCGTAGGTGCCGGACTTGAGATGGGGCAGCAGGTCCTGGTCCGGGGCGAGCATCAGGTTGAAGCCCCAGGACGAAGCCAGGCGCACGCCGTCGATGCCGTGGGACTCATCGGAGGTAATGATCACCAGGGTGTCCTTGAGCACGCCCTTGCGCTCCAGGCCCGTGAGGAACTGGTCGATGGCGTCGTCCAGGTAGCCCACGGCGGCCTGCTTCGGCGTCTCATAGCGCTCCAGGTAGTCCTCGGGCGCCGAGTAGGGCTGGTGGGTGCCGACGGTCAGCAGGGTGAGCATCCACGGCTTCTTGTTCTTCTTCAGCTGGTCGACGTAGCCCAGGGCGCCTTCGAAGAAGGCCTTGTCGTCCTTGCCCCAGGGGAACTCCAGGTAGTTGTCGTTCTTGAACCACTCCAGGCCGTGGGTCGAATCGAAGCCGATGTGCGGCATGATCTTGTCCTTGGCCATGAAGCGCAGGCCGGCGCCCTGCAGGTAGTGGGTGTTGAAACCGAACTTGTGCATCTGCGCCGGCAGGCAGGCCTGGTTGCGCTGGCTCTGGGTGAGCATCTCGACGCCCTTGGGGGTGCCGTTGTCGAGCTTGTCGTAGTCGCCGCAGAGCATGGCGTACAGGCCGCGGATGGTCTGGTGGCTGTGCAGCACGTAGTCCGGGGTGTTCATGCCGCGCTCGGCCCAGGCGCTGAGCTTGGGCATCAGGTCTTCCTGGTAGCGGCTGTTCAGGGCTTCGCGGTTGGTGCGGATATAGGCACCGGGAATACCTTCGAGGGTGATCAGCAGCACGTTACGCGCGCGGCCTGCGCTGGGCAGCAGCGGCTGGCCTTCCAGGTCCAGGCGGGTGAGCCCGGCCATGGGCGGTGGGACATCGGCGACGTCGCCTTGCAGCCAGTCCTCCACCTGCATCTGCGCCTGGCCGGTGGCGGTGGCCAGGGCCTGGTGGGGCAGGTTGAACAGTTGCCACTGGTCGGCTTCGCTGGGCTTGAGGTACTGGATGCCGCCGTGGGCCACCAGCAACAGCACCGGCAGGCTCCAGCTATGGCGCGGCAGTGCCGGGGGGCGCACCCCGCGGTGGGCGCGCTGGACCACCAGCCACAGCACCAGCCCCAGCAACAGCGCCAGGCCCAGGTCCGGGTGGGTCAGGCCGCCGCCGGTGGAGTTGCCGACAAACTGCGGGTCCACCAGGTAGTGCAGGTCGGCGAGGTTGGGCATGCGCCCCACGGCGCTTACCAGCTCGGCGCTGACCAGGGTCAGCAGGGCCCAGACCAGCAGCACCGGCAGCGCCAGCCACCAGGGCCGGCGGTACAGGAGTACGGTCAGCAGGCTGGCGCTGGCCAGGTCCGACAGATAGCCCAGCGGGTTGGACCAGCCCAGGGCCAGGCGCGCGCCCATGGGCAGCAGCAACAGCAGGCCGAACAGGGCACACAGGGGTGCAAGAGGGTGTTGTAGGCAACGACGGATCAACTTCACAAATAACCTGCCTGTCATCAAATCTTCACGCAAATGTGCGCGATCTTAACAAGAGCTGACGGCAAGACGTTTCTTAATCGTCAAGGAAAGACCTGGGGACAGGCTTTGCGAATCCCCCCCAAGAGGCGGTGGAATCCGTGCAAAGCCCCAGCCTGGAAGGCTGGCGGCGAACAGGGGCAGGTTTCACACCGCTTGGATTTACTATTTCAGGTTGTTAAAAAAAATGTGCCTTGGGTGCTGATGCCGATCAATCAAGGGCAAGCAGTGTAGGGGGGGCAGGGGAGCTTGCTCCGGCACCTATCGCGACCACTTGATGATCAGCCGGGCGAAAAACGCGCCGCTGACAATCACCGCGAACAGGCGCAGGGTCTGCATCGCCAGCACCAGGCCGACATCCGAATGGGTGTCCACCGCGATGATCGCCATGGCGTCCAGGCCGCCGGGGCTGGTGGCCAGGTAGACCGAGAGAAAGTCCTTGCCCATCCACAGGGCCAGCCCCCAGGCAGAGAGGGCACAGAGGGAGATCAGCAGCAGGGCGCCGCCGATCATCGCCGGCAGGTGGCCGAACACATAGCTCAGGGTCGGGCGGTCGAAGCGCAGGCCGATATAGCCGCCGATGGCGCCGTAGGCACAGGCCAGCAGCCAGGACGGCAGGCTGATCTGCAACAGCCCGCTGACCTGCAGCGCGCCGCCCAGCAGCAGCGGCACCAGCAGGGCCCCGGCAGGCACCCGCGAACCCAGGAGCACACCGCAGACGATCGCCACGATGCTCAGGCCAACATTCGGCAGGCTCATGCCGTGCAGGGCCATCTGGCTGGCGTGGGCCTCGCTGCCGCTGGCCGGAGCGCCGATCCAGTGGCTGACGAGGGCCCCGACCATCACCACGCACACCACCCGCACGTATTGCATGGTGGCCACCACCCGTGAGTCGGCGCCGAACTCGTCGGCCATCGACACCATGGCCGAGGCCGCACCGGGCGCCGTGCCCCAGGCCGCGGTGCTGGCGGCAATCGCGCCGAAGCGCACCAGCACCAGGCCCACCAGGGCGCTGAGGCTGACGGTGAGCAGGGTGGCCACCAGCATCACGTGCCAGGACTGGAGCATGGCCGTGAGCACGGCGAGGGTCATGGAGTGGGCGGCGAGCATGCCCACCGAGCCCTGGCCCAGGCGAAACGCCAGGCGCGGCACGCGGATGCTGGCACCGCACACGCCAAACAGGATCGCCGTGAGCATCGGCCCGAGAAACTGCCCGGCGGGAATCTCCAGGTACTTGAGCAACTGGCCGCTGATGCCGGCCAGCAACAGCCAGGCCGGCCATTGCAGCGCCTGGGGCCAGGTATTCAGGGATAGACGAAGCGATGGCGACAAGGGACGACTCTCCAAGACGCTGGCCACTCCTGTTGCGGGAGCGGTAAAACCTGCGCCGGAGCAAATTATTGATAGCGCGATTGATCAAGTCCAGTTTCTAATTGTGATCAACTCATAACTATTGTTGATCGATCATGGACCTGCGCGACCTGACCTATTTCGACACCATCGCCGAGCTCGGCCACCTGGGCCGGGCGGCGCAGAAGCTCAACCGCAGCCAGCCGGCGCTGACCAAGAGCATCCAGCGCCTGGAGGAGTCCTTCGGCACCAAGCTGTTCGAGCGTGAAGGGCGCGGCATCAAGCTTACCGCCGTGGGTGAGTTGCTGCAGCGGCGCAGCCGGCAACTGCAGCAGAACATCGCCGAGACCCACCGCGAGGTGCGGGACTTCGCCAGCGGCGTGCTCGGCAACATCCGCCTGGGCTGCGCCGCCAGCATGGCCGAACACCTGCTGCCGCAGATGACCGCCACCTTGCTGGAGCGGGCCCCGGACATCACCTTGAACCTGGTGATCGGCCAGGACGACCTGTTGCGCGAGTCCCTGCGCTCCGGGCGCCTGGACATGGTCATCTGCCCGATGTTCGAAGGCGACCCGCACCTGAGCCACCACACCCTGTTCGAAGACCGGGCGGTGGTGGTGGCCAGCCGCGACCACCCGATATTCGCCACGCCCATGCGCCTGCGCGACTTGTGCGCCTACCGCTGGGTGCTGCCGGGCACCCGGGTGTCGGCGCGACGCTGGATCGACAACGTGTTCCAGAGCCATGAACTGCCGCTGCCCTCGGTGCAGATAGAGACCAACACCATCTCCCTGTTGCCGCGGCTGATCGCCAAGACCGGGCTGCTGAGTTTTCTGGCCCGGGAAACCCTGGACGACTTCAAGGGCATCGCCCACCTGCGGGAAGTGCCCCTGGCGCAAACCTGCATGCGCCGCAGCATCGTGGTGCTGGTACGCGCCGAAGGCTACCTGTCGCCCGCAGCCCAGGCCCTGTTGGATCTGCTCAAGAGCGATGGGCGGCAATTCTTCACGGCGGGTGACGCCCTGTGAGCCAGGGCGGCGCAGGGCATGGGGTCATTCGCCGCGGATGTACTGCTCCAGCTGGCGGATCAGGTCGGCCTGTTCGGCGATTGCTTCCTTGACCAGGTCGCCGATGGACAGCAGGCCCAGCAACTGGCCGTTTTCCACCACCGGCAGGTGGCGCAGGTGGCTGTCGGTCATGATGTTCATGCAGGTGTCCACGCTCTGGTGCGAGTCCACGGTGATTACCGGCGAGCTCATGATCGCGCTGACCGGGGTGCCCACCGAGGAGCGCCCGTGGAGCACCAGCTTGCGCGCGTAGTCGCGCTCGCTGATGACCCCGACCACCACGCCATTCTCCAGCACCGGCAAGGCGCCGACGTTTTTCTCGGCCATCACCATCAGCGCCTCCAGGACCATCTGGTGCGGGGCGATGGTGTGCACTTGCTGGTTGTGCTTGGCCTTGAGTTTCAGCAGTTCTGCGACGCTCTTCATGGGGCGCTCCGGTTGTTCTACGTGGGGCGGCGATGCGCCGCCCTGAGGGGTTTCTAAAGAATCGTAGAGACTCGGCCAACCAGCAAGGCTGAAAACGGCAGATAAACGGCGAAAAACGTCACCCCGAGGATTTTTTTTCACCACGGCGCCGATAAAGGGGCCGTTGCCTTCAGTTGAAGCGGTGCAGGGAGAAACTTTCCAGGTCGATTTCGCTGCAGCCGTCCACGTGCTGCTGGGCCAGGGCTTCGCCAATCGCCGCCGAATGCTTGAAGCCATGGCCGGAACAGGCGCTGACCACGGTGACATTGGCCAGGCGCGGGTGGCGGTCGATGATGAACCCCGAATCCGGGGTCACGGTGTAGGCACAGACGCTGGCCTTCACCAACTCGGGGGCCAGCCCGGCGATATGGGGGGCGATCAGTTTGTGGAACAGGCGCTGGGCGTCGGCGCTGCTGGGCTGGCGGTCGAGGCTGTCCGGCTGGCTGCTGGCGCTGTACTGCTCGGTGGCGATCTTCACGCTGCCTTCGCCGGGAATCGGCGGGAAGCCGTAGCAGGCGTCCACGTCATCGGCGCTGTGGAGAATGAAGCTCGGGGAGCGGGCCGGGTAGCGCTCGGGCTCATCCAGGCGGAACCAGTACAGCTGCTGGCGGCACACCTGCAACAGCGAATCGAAGGGCGCCCCCAGCAACTGCGCCGACCACATGCCGGCGCTGACGATGACCTGTCGGGCAAACAGCCGCGAGCCGTCGCTGATGATGTGCACCCCGTCATCCTGGGCGTCCAGTTCCAGCACTGTCTGGCCGGTGATCAGGGTTGCCCCCAGTTGCAGGGCCCGGGTCAGTTGCGCATCGATGCAGCGTTCCGGGCGGACAAAGCCGCCGCCGGGTTCGAAGTAGCCCCGGGCGCTGTCATCCAGCGGGGCGAACTGCGGGAAGCGCCGGCGGATCTCGGCGGCGTCCAGCTCCTGGTGCTCGATGCCATAGCGCCGGGCCAGCTCGATGCTGTTGTCGGTGAAGTCCCGGGCCTCTGCCGGGCGCTGCGGGTCGGTGCTGGCGGTCATCACCAGCACCCCGCATTGCTCGAACAACTGCACATCCAGCTCCGCCTCCAGTTCGCGCCAGATCTGCTGCGAGCGGATCGCCAGGGGCACGTAGGCCGCACCTTCGCCCACCGCCTGGCGGGTGATGCGGGTGTCGCCGTGGCTGGAACCCAGGTCGTGGGGCGGGGCGAAGCGGTCGATGCCCGCCACCCTTACCCCGCGCTTGGCCAGTTGATAGAGGGTGGCGGCGCCCATGGCGCCCAGGCCTACGACTACAACATCGAAATCCGGTGTGTGCACGGCAAGATCCTTGGGATGGAAGGCTCAGCAGTTATTGGTTATTGATAGTGGCCAGGGTCATGGGCGCGATGATCCGGTGGAACGGCGCCACCGGCAGCATGTACAGGCGCCCCAGGCGGTTGTGCGGGTGGACCACGGTGGACAGCACCACCGGGCGCCGGCCCTCGGCGTCCAGCGGCAGGCGGTTGAGCGACAGGTGTACGTCCAGGTGCTTGTCGCGGTCCACCACCAGCACCTCGTCGGGGCTCTGGGAAATCAGGGTGAAGATACCCACCCGGTCGCCGGGCTGGTAAGCCTCGTCGGGGCGCGACAGGTCGATGCGGGTCAGGCGCCCCAGGTCCTTGAGGCCGAACAGCTGCACCACGCGGTTGCGCAGGCCCATCAGGCGGTCGATCCAGGCCGGGGTCTGGCTCATCAGGCACAGCAGGTGACGCATGGCGCTGCGCTCGGCGTCGGACGCCAGGGTGCGGCGGCAATCGATGAAGGTGGCACCCGGGGCCAGGGCCGCGATGCTGGAGTCATGGGGCAACGGGCAAGGGTGTACGGCAGACTTCATCGGTGCAGCTCCCTGAAAGTTGGCGGCCTTGGCTTCATGCCGATCAGCCACGCCAGAAGCCGCAAAAAATACCACTTCCTGAGGCGAGGAACTTGCTGTTGTGTAGCGGCCAGTTGCCGCTGGGCAATGGCCGCGCCGGGATTCGGCTGTTATCAGCCCGAAGGGGGCCGGTGCGAGCAGGAACCCTCGGGACCCGCCGGGCTGCTCAGTCCTGGTCCGCGCTCCTGTGTTCCAGCCAGCCAATGCTCTGCTTGCCATAGCCGGTGCTGTCCAGCAGGCGCCGGGCATCGAACCATTGCTGGCCCTCGTGGTTCTGCCATTGCTCGCCCCAGCTGTTGAGCACCTTGAGCCCTTCCTGGCACTGGCCCTGGGGCGTACACAGACGGGCATGTGCGTAGGCCACCAGGCTGTGCCGGTACTGCTCGGGGCATTTTTTCTGCTTGGCGCCGCGATACAGGCAGACGTTGGCAATGATCACCGGGTTGTCGGCATCGATCGCCTGTTTCAGCGCCGGGTACAGGCCGGCGAAGTTGTTCTGCGCGGCCGTTTCCGGCAGGGCGCGGATCTGCAGCTTGTCCTGGAGTTCGAAGAGTGCCCGGCGGCTCAGGCGCCGGCATTCGGGGGGGATGATGATGGCCGAGAAAAAACCGCCGAAGTGCGGCTTGCCCAGGGCCTGGGCAATGCCCCGGGGATCGCGGGTGGTGGCGTAGATGGCCTGGAGTTCGGCCACCTGCGTCGCGCTGGCGACACACTCGGCACAGGGGGCCTTGAGCCGGTTCTGTTGATAGAAGTCCTCCAGCGCTTTGAGTACTGCGCGCTGGGCCTTGACGTCCTCGGCGCTGATGGCGCCGCTGGGCACGAACTTGTCCTTGAACAGTTTCTCTTCGGAAAAGCACGCCTGGGACACCACGGAGCCCACCATCAGGGCCGCGGTTTCCAGGGTGTAGAGCGGGTCGCCGCCCTCGTCGATGTCCTCGTAGGAGGCGACGCTGTCTACCTCGCCCGTGGGTTTGCGGCCAAAGCGTGCCATGTCCAGGGGCGCCGCCAGCTGGTTCTTGTCGATGCGGGTGCAGTCTTCCTTGGCCGCCTGGCACTGGTAATAGTTGAATACCGCCGCCGCGCTGTGGCTGAAGCACAGGCCCAGGCCCTGCTGCGAGGTCGCCAGCGGCATGTTGCCGATGGAGTGTTCGCTGCCCGGCGCCGGCTTGGCCGTAGAGGGCAGGGCCACCAGCGCCAGCACCGGTGGTGCGGCGCTGGCGTACAGCGGGAACAAGGCAGAAGCCAGCAAGAGCGCACGTAAGGTTGCATGCATGTCGAAGGACCTGTGGCGGTCATTGTACGAAGTGGGAGGGGAGCCGTGTCGGCTGAATCTAGCCAAAGTAATGGCTGTCTGCCAGCTGTAGCCGCTGTCGAGCGTTAGCGAGGCTGCGAAAGGGGCCGCAGGACCCTCTGTTGCCGGGATCGCCTATGTCGCTTCAGCCATTCGCGCCTGCGCCAGCGGCTGCAGGGAACGCAAAAAAGGCGCCCGAAGGCGCCAAGGATTCACCCCAACCGAGGGAGCCGGGTGAAGCCGTTCGCAGGAGTGTCGCGGTGGTAAGGCGCGACGTGAACGGAAAAAGGCGAGCGGTGCCCGCCAGCGGCGGGCAGCTTGAGTCATTTGCCCAGCTTGATCCTGGTCCAGCCGCGGTTCATCACGCGCTGGATGGCGATCGGCTGGTCCGGTACTGCGTAGAGGGTGGCCAGTACGGCCTGGGGCGGGTAGGACGCCGGGTCGTTGCGGATCGCTTCGTCCACCAGTGGCGTGGCCGCCGCGTTGGCGTTGCTGTAGCCCAGGCTGTTGGTGACCTCGGCGATGATGTCCGCGCGCATCAGGAAGTTCATGAACAGGTAGGCGTTGTCGACGTTGGTGGCGTCCTTGGGGATGGCCATCATGTCGTAGAAGCTGCCGGCGCCTTCCTTGGGAATGCTGAACGCGACCTTCTCCTTGTTGCCGGCCTCTTCGGCGCGGGAACGGGCCTGCAGCACGTCGCCGGAGTAACCCACGGCCACGCAGATGTTGCCGTTGGCCAGGTCCGAGATGTATTTGGAGGAGTGGAAGTAGGTCACCGAAGGACGGATCTTCATGAACAGGGCTTCGGCTTCGAGGATCTGCGCCTTGTCCTTGCTGGTCACCGGGTAGCCCAGGTAGTGCAGGGCGGCGGGGAGCATCTCGGTGGGCGAGTCGAGGAAGCTGATGCCGCAGGCCTTGAGCTTCTCGGCGTTCTCCGGCTTGAACAGCAGGTCCCAGGAGTTGGTCGGGGCGTCGGCGCCCAGGGCCGCCTTGACCTTGTCCGGGTTGTAGCCGATGCCGATCGAGCCCCACATGTAGGGAAAGGCATGGGCGTTGTCCGGGTCGCTGGCGGAGGCGTTTTTCAGCAGCACCGGGTTGAGGTTCTTCCAGTTGGGCAAGCGGGACTTGTCCAGTTCCTGGTAGACCCCGGCCTTGATCTGCTTGGCCAGGAAGCTGTTGGACGGCACCACGATGTCGTAGCCGGACTTGCCGGTGAGCAGGCGCGCTTCCAGGGTTTCGTTGCTGTCGAAGACGTCGTAGGTGACGTGGATGCCGGTCTCGGCCTCGAACTTCTTCAGGGTGTCCGGGGCGATGTAGTCCGACCAGTTGTAGACGCGCAGCACTTTGTCGTTGGCTTGAGCGCCGGTAACCATTGCGCCCATCAAGGACAGTGAGAGCAGAGTCCTGCCAAGCATTTTCATCACTACAACTCCATTTCTTATTGTGCAGATTGCTGCGTGTGCAACTCGAGGGTTCGGGGTGAGCCTTTTTCGCCAGCAAGCTGGCTCCTACAGGTTTGGGTTATCCGTAGGAGCCAGCTTGCTGGCGAAGAGGCGATGGCTAGGCCGTCGCAGGTGTTCGTACCGCAGGTTTTTTCGCTGCCGGTGGCTGCCAGGATTCGTTGGCGGTGAAGTCCATGGCCTCCTGGATCGCCCGCTTGCGGGCGGCCTCGGCGCGGCGGCCGAAGTACCAGACCAGGAAGGTCACCAGGGACACCGCCAGCAGGATCAGGCTGGCCACGGCGTTGATCTCCGGCTTGACCCCCAGGCGCACCGCCGAGAACACTTCCATCGGCAAGGTGGTGGAACCCGGGCCGGAGACGAAGCTGGCCAGTACCAGGTCATCCAGGGACAGGGCGAAGGACATCATGCCGCCGGCCGCCAGTGACGGCGCGATCATCGGGATGGTGATCAGGAAGAACACCTTGAACGGTCGCGCTCCCAGGTCCATGGCCGCTTCTTCGATGGACAGGTCCAGCTCCCGCAGGCGCGCGGAGACTACCACGGCTACATAGGCTGCGCAGAATGTGGTGTGGGCGATCCAGATGGTGACGATGCCGCGCTCCATGGGCCAGCCGATCAATTGCGCCATGGCCACGAACAGCAGCAGCAAGGACAGGCCGGTGATCACTTCCGGCATCACCAGCGGCGCGGTGACCAGGCCGCCGAACAGCGTGCGGCCCTTGAAGCGGGTGACCCGGGTCAGCACGAAGGCCGCCAGGGTGCCCAGGGCCACCGCGGCAATGGCGGTGTAGCAGGCGATCTCCAGGGAGCGCATTACCGAGCCCATCAGTTGCTGGTTGTCCAGCAGGCCGACGTACCACTTGATCGACCAGCCGCCCCACACTGTCACCAGCTTGGAGGCGTTGAACGAGTAGATCACCAGGATCAGCATCGGCAGGTAGATGAACAGCAGGCCCAGCACCAGCATCAGTTTGGAAAATTCGAAGCGTTTCATGCCCGTGCCTCCATCTCTTTGGCCTGGCTGCGGTTGAACAGCAAGATCGGGATAATCAGGATCGCCAGCATCACCACCGCCAGGGCGGAGGCCACCGGCCAGTCACGGTTGTTGAAGAACTCCTGCCACAGTACGCGGCCGATCATCAGGGTTTCCGGGCCGCCCAAGAGTTCCGGAATCACGAACTCGCCCACCACCGGAATGAACACCAGCATGCAGCCGGCAATGATGCCGTTCTTGGCCAGGGGCACGGTGATTTTCCAGAAATTGTTGAAGTTGCTCGAACCCAGGTCCGAAGCGGCTTCCAGCAGGCTCTGGTCGTGCTTGACCAGGTTGGCGTACAGCGGCAGCACCATGAACGGCAGGTAGGCGTAGACCACGCCTATGTACACCGCGGTGTTGGTGTTGAGGATTTCCAGGGGCTGGCTGATCAGCCCGGTCCACATCAGGAAGCTGTTGAGCAGGCCGTTGTTGCTGAGGATGCCCATCCAGGCGTAGACGCGGATCAGGATCGCGGTCCAGGTCGGCATCATGATCAGCAGCAGCAAGACGTTCTGCGCCTCCTTGCTGGCCTTGGAGATGGCATAGGCCATGGGGAAACCCACCACCAGGCACATCAGGGTGCTCAGCAGGGCCACCTTCAGCGAACCCAGGTAGGCCGAGAAATACAGCTCGTCGCCGGCCAGCATGGCGTAGTTGCCGAGGTTCAGCAGCAATTGGAATTTCTGTTCGGCGTAGCTGTAGATCTCCGAGTAGGGCGGAATCGCCAGGGCCGCTTCCGAGAAGCTGATCTTCATCACCAGGAAGAACGGCAGCATGAAGAACAGGAACAGCCAGAGGAAAGGAATGCCGATCACCAGCTTGCGACCGCTGGGCAGCATACGGAACAGCTTCTGATTGAAAGTGCTCATGGTCGATGTACTCATGCTCGCAGTACCACGCCGCTGTCGTCTTCCCACCAGACGTAGACTTCGTCATCCCAGGTTGGCCGCGAGCCGCGACGCTCGGCGTTGGCCATGAACGACTGGACAATCTTGCCGCCAGGCAGCTCGACGTAGAACACCGAGTGGCCGCCCAGGTAGGCGATGTCATGCACCTTGCCCTTGGACCAGTTGTAGCGGGCATCGGGCTTGAGGGTGGTGACCAGCATCTTTTCCGGGCGGATGGCGTAGGTCACCGACTTGTCCTGCACCGAGGTGCTGACCCCGTGGCCGACGTAGATCTGCTGCTCGAGGTCCGCGCAGTCGATGATGGCGTAGCCTTCCAGGTCTTCGGTAACGGTGCCGTCGAAGGCGTTGACGTTGCCGATGAATTCGCACACCAGGCGGCTCACCGGCGCTTCGTAGATGTCCACCGGGCTGCCGGTCTGGGCGATCCAGCCCAGGTGCATGATGGCGATGCGCTGGGCCATGGTCATGGCCTCTTCCTGGTCGTGGGTCACCATCACGCAGGTCACGCCCACGCGCTCGATGATCTCCACCAGTTCCAGTTGCATCTGCGAGCGCAGCTTCTTGTCCAGGGCGCCCATGGGTTCGTCCAGCAAGAGCAGCTTGGGGCGCTTGGCCAGGGAGCGGGCCAGGGCCACGCGCTGGCGCTGGCCACCGGAGAGCTGGTGCGGCTTGCGCTTGGCGTACTGGGTCATGTGCACCAGCTTGAGCATTTCCTCGACCCGGGCGTCGATCTCGCTGGCCGGCAGGCGGTCCTGCTTGAGGCCGAAGGCAATGTTCTGGGCCACGGTCATGTGGGGGAACAGGGCGTAGGACTGGAACATCATGTTGATCGGCCGCTCGTAGGGCGGCATGTCGGTGATGTCCACGCCATCCAGCAGGATGCGGCCTTCGGTGGGGCGTTCGAAGCCGGCGAGCATGCGCAGCAGGGTGGATTTGCCGGAGCCGGAACCGCCCAGCAGGGCAAAGATCTCGCCTTGGTGGATCTCCAGGGACACATCGTCCACGGCCACGGTTTCATCGAACTTCTTGGTCACGCGGTCGATCTTGACCAGGACCTTCTGCGGGCTCGGAGTGCCTTCGAGGGCCTTGCGGTAAGTGCTGGAGGCGTTTGCCATGTGAAACTCCCAACAGGTGTCAGCAGCCCGATCAATTCGGCCGGGCCTAAAGGTTGATTGCCAGCCCGCAGTGAGTGCGGGCTGATTCGGCGCTGCCTCCCTGGCGGCCTGACGCTATTTGTTGTTGTGGTCTTGCCGTGTGTTGCTCACGCTGGACGACGGGCGCGCACAGGCGCGCTCGCCGCGGGGCAGGGCGTGATGAATCGTCTGGGTTGTGGCCGCGGCCGGTGGTTCAGCGCCGTTGTGCGGCCCGTTGCCGGCAGGCGTCGCCAAAGGCCTGGAAGATCCGCAGGTAGGCCGGGTTCGACAGCACCTGCCATTCCGGGTGCCACTGCACGCCGAAGGCGAAGGCCTTGCTGTGTTCCACCGACAGCGCCTCGATCAGGCCGTCCGGGGCCACGGCCTCGACCCGCAGGCCGGGGGCCAGGCGGTCGACGCCCTGGCTGTGGATCGAGTTGACCTGGATCTCACCGCCCAGGCCCATGGCCTCGAACACACCGCCGGGCTGGATCGCCACCGGGTGCGCCGGGGCGTACTGCACTTCGATGCGCGGATCGTCGGCTTCGCGGTGGTCCATGTAGCCCGGCAGTTCATGCACCTTCTGGTGCAGGCTGCCGCCGAAGGCCACGTTCATTTCCTGGAAGCCGCGGCAGATGCCGAGCACCGGCACGCCGGCGGCAATCGCCGCGCGCAGCAGGGGCAGGGTGGTGGCATCGCGCTGCGGGTCGTGGGCGGTGCCCGGCTCGCTGGGAGTGCCTTGGTAATGGAAGGGTTCGACATTGGATGGCGAGCCGGTAAACAGCAGCCCATCCACTTGCCGCAGCAGATCGTCGATGTCGATCAGATCCGCCAGGGAAGGAATGATCAGGGGCAGGCCCTCGGCCGCGACGCTGACAGCACGCAAGTACTTGTCGCCGCTGACGTGGTAGGGGTGCAGGCCGATCTCTTTGACGCACGCAGTAACGCCGATCAATGGCTTGAATGCCATTTTTATCACCTCGAAATTCACGCTGGAACGAGTTTTTCCAGAGCTTATCCTCGTTGATTTTAATTAACAACTTCCATGTAAAAAATTCTAAACATTATCTGCTTGAAACCCGCAGGCGGCGCGGATTGCGCGGCGTATCGACCTTTAGTGAGGCAAAATAATTGACGAATGGTGGCTGCTGTTGGCTATTGACTCCGGTTTTTCTTTCGGGTTGACTGCTGGCGTGTCACAGCAGTGAACATAATAATTAACACAATAGGTGCATCATGTCGGTCCCCCCGCGTGCCATTCAACTCAATGAAGCCAATGCCTTCCTGAAAAAACACCCCGAGGTTCTCTACGTCGATCTGCTGATTGCAGACATGAACGGTGTGGTGCGCGGCAAGCGCATCGAGCGCACCGCGCTGCACAAGGTCTATGAGAAGGGCATCAACCTGCCCGCCTCGCTGTTTGCCCTGGATATCAACGGTTCCACGGTGGAAAGCACCGGCCTGGGCCTGGACATCGGCGATGCCGACCGCATCTGCTACCCGATCCCCGGCACCCTGAGCGTCGAGCCCTGGCAGAAGCGCCCCACCGCGCAACTGCTGATGACCATGCACGAGATCGAAGGCCAGCCATTCTTCGCCGACCCCCGCGAAGTGCTGCGCCAGGTGGTGAGCAAGTTCGATGAGATGGGCCTGACCATCTGCGCGGCCTTTGAACTGGAGTTCTATCTGATCGACCAGGACAACGTGAACGGCCGTCCGCAGTCGCCCCGTTCGCCGATCTCCGGCAAACGTCCGCATTCCACCCAGGTCTACCTGATCGACGACCTCGACGAGTACGTCGACTGCCTGCAAGACATCCTCGAAGGCGCGAAAGAGCAGGGCATTCCGGCCGACGCCATCGTCAAGGAAAGCGCCCCGGCGCAGTTCGAAGTCAACCTGCACCACGTCAGCGACCCGATCAAGGCCTGTGACTACGCAGTACTGCTCAAGCGCCTGGTGAAGAACATCGCCTACGACCATGAAATGGACACCACCTTCATGGCCAAGCCTTACCCGGGCCAGGCGGGCAACGGCCTGCATGTGCACATCTCGATCCTCGACAAACAGGGCAACAACATCTTCGCCAGCGAAGACCCGGAAACCAACGAAGCCCTGCGCCATGCCATCGGCGGCGTGCTCGACACCCTGCCGCAGCAGATGGCCTTCCTGTGCCCCAACGTCAACTCGTACCGCCGCTTCGGTGCGCAGTTCTACGTGCCGAACTCGCCGACCTGGGGCATCGACAACCGCACCGTGGCCGTGCGCGTACCCACCGGTTCTGCCGATGCGGTGCGCATCGAGCACCGGGTGGCCGGCGCCGACGCCAACCCTTACCTGCTGATGGCTTCGGTGCTGGCGGGCATTCACCACGGCCTGACCAACAAGATCGACCCGGGCGCGCCGGTTGAAGGCAACTCCTACGAGCAGAACGAACAAAGCCTGCCCACCAACCTGCGGGACGCCTTGCGTGTACTGGACGACAGCGAAGTGATGGCCAAGTACATCGACCCGATGTACATCGACGTGTTCGTGGCCTGTAAGGAAAGCGAGCTGGCGGAGTTCGAAAACTCCATCTCCGACCTGGAATACAACTGGTACCTGCACACGGTCTGATGACCGTGTCACTTCCTGCGTTGAGTATTTGCCATGACTAAATCCCGCAGCGACTGGGAGCAGCACTTCCAGTCCCTCAGCCTCGAAGGCCGTGCCTTTATCGACGGCCAGTACTGCGCCGCCGCCAGCGGCGCGACCTTTGAATGCCTGAGCCCGGTGGACGGACGCTTTTTGGCCAACGTTGCCAGCACCGATCAGGCCGATGCCGATCGTGCGGTGGCGGTGGCGCGCCAGGCGTTCAACAGTGGCGTCTGGTCGGGCAAGGCCCCGGCCGAGCGCAAGCGCATCCTCACGCGCTTTGCCGAACTGATACTTGAGCACCAGGAAGAACTGGCGCTCCTGGAAACCCTGGACATGGGCAAGCCGATTGGCGACTCCATGGCCATCGACATTCCGGCCACGGCCAACGCCATCCGCTGGAACGCCGAAGCCATCGACAAGCTCTACGATGAAGTGGCGGCCACCCCTCACGACCAGTTGGGCCTGGTGACCCGGGAACCGGCGGGCGTGGTAGCGGCCATCGTGCCGTGGAATTTCCCGCTGATCATGGCCAGCTGGAAATTCGCCCCGGCCCTGGCGGCGGGCAACTCGTTCATTCTCAAGCCGTCCGAAAAGTCGCCGCTGACCGCGATCCGCATCGCCCAGCTGGCCCTGGACGCCGGCATCCCCAAGGGCGTGTTCAACGTCCTGCCGGGTTACGGCCACACCGTCGGCAAGGCCCTGGCCCTGCACATGGACGTGGACGTGCTGGCCTTCACCGGCTCCACCGCCGTGGGCAAGCAACTGTTGGTGTACTCCGGCGAAAGCAACATGAAGCGGGTGTGGCTGGAAGCCGGTGGCAAGAGCCCCAACGTGGTGTTTGCCGATGCCCCGGACCTGCGCGCAGCGGCTGAAGCAGCGGCTGCGGCCATCGCCTTCAACCAGGGCGAGGTCTGCACCGCCGGCTCGCGCCTGCTGGTGCAGCGCTCGATCCGCGAACAGTTCATCCCGCTGCTGGTGGAGGCCCTCAAGGGCTGGAAACCGGGCCATGCCCTCGATCCGGAAACCCGGGTTGGCGCGATGGTGGACCAGCGCCAACTGGAGAACGTGCTGCGCTACATCGAGATCGGCAAGGAGCAGGGCGGCCAACTGCTGGCCGGCGGTGTCCGCACCCTGGAAAGCACTGGCGGCCTGTATGTCGAGCCGACGATCTTCGACGGCGTGACCAACGCCATGACCATCGCCCGGGAAGAGATCTTCGGCCCGGTGCTGTCGGTCATCAGTTTCGATACCGAAGAAGAAGCGCTGCAGATCGCCAACGACAGCATCTTCGGCCTGGCGGCCGGGGTCTGGACCGCCAACCTCAGCCGCGCCCACCGTTTTGCCCGTGGCCTGCGGGCCGGCAGCGTATGGGTCAACCAGTACGACGGCGGCGACATGACCGCGCCGTTCGGCGGCTTCAAACAGTCCGGCAACGGCCGCGACAAGTCGTTGCACGCCTTCGACAAATACACCGAGCTCAAAGCGACCTGGATCAAGCTCTAACTCTTATAACAACAGCGGCGGCGGGCCTGGGCCCGTACCCGCTGGGGAATTTCTCATGCAAACCTACGTGAACAGCTACTACGCGGCGACCCGCAACCAGGCCACCGACTACCCGCAACTCGAAGAGTTGGTGGAGTGCGACGTCTGCGTGATCGGCGCCGGCTACACCGGCCTGTCCTCGGCCTTGTTCCTGGCGGAAGCCGGCTACAGCGTCACCGTGCTGGAAGCGGCCAAGGTCGGCTTCGGCGCCAGCGGGCGCAACGGCGGGCAACTGGTCAACTCCTACAGCCGCGACGTGGACGTGATCGAAGAACGCTACGGCGAAAAAAGCGCCGAAGTGCTCGGCAGCATGATCTTCGAAGGCGCCGACATCATCCGCCAGCGCATCCAGCACTACGACATCCAGTGCGACTACCGCCCCGGTGGCATCTTCGCCGCCCTGAACAACAAGCAGCTCAAGGGCCTGGCGGAACAGAAGCGCAACTGGGAGCGCCTGGGCAATAACAACCTGAAGATGCTCGACAAGGCGCAGATCGACCGCGAAGTCGGCACCAAGAACTACATCGGAGGCCTGCTGGACATGCAGGGCGGCCACATCCACCCGCTGAACCTGGCCCTGGGCGAAGCCAGCGCCATCATCGGCCTGGGCGGCAAGATCTTCGAACAGTCGGCGGCGGTGGAAATCACCTACGGCGAACCCAACGTGGTGCGCACCGCCAAGGGCGTGGTCCGCGCCAAATACCTGCTGATCGCCGGCAACGCCTACCTGCAGCAAGACCTCGACCCCCGCGTGACCCGCAAGAGCATGCCTTGCGGTTCGCAGATCGTGGTCACCGAGCAGTTGCCGGAACAACTGGCCCGCAGCCTGATCAGCAACAACTACTGCGTGGAAGACTGCAACTACCTGCTGGACTACTTCCGCCTGACCGGCGACAACCGTCTGCTGTACGGCGGCGGCGTGGTCTACGGCGCCCGGGAACCGGATGATATCGAGCAACTGATCCGGCCGAAGATCCTCAAGACCTTCCCCCAGCTCAAGGACGTGAAGATCGACTACCGCTGGACCGGCAATTTCCTGCTGACCATGTCGCGCATGCCGCAATTCGGCCGTATCGAAAAGAACGCCTACTACATGCAGGGCTACAGCGGCCACGGTGTTACCTGTTCGCACCTGGCGGGCAAGCTGATTGCCGAAATGATCCGCGGCGACGCCGAGCGCTTCAACGCCTTCGCCTCCCTGCCGCACATGCCGATGATCGGCGGGCGCACCTTCCAGGCCCCGTTGACCGCCATGGGCGCCGCGTACTACGCCCTGCGCGACCGCTTCGGTATCTGACGCCACCTCGCTCCTACAGCCCCCACTCCTGTAGGAGCGAGCTTGCTCGCGAAGCTCCGGCCCTTGACCCACTCCAGGAAAAGCCCCGCAAAGCCCCAGAAAACCGGCACTCCATCACCCGGCCTTCACGCCCATCGCCAGTCTTTACAGCTTGCCTGTCAAACATGTTTAAATAGCCGCCTTTTCAGGCTCCAGGGCAGCCAAATCGCGACGTTCGCGACCCAACCGCCGCAAAAATACCCTTAAGTACTTCTCACATAAGGCTGTTATGGACACGGGCACCCGACTCAAACTCGTTCGCGAAAGCTACAAACTCTCCCAGCGCGAGCTGGCCCGTCGTAGCGGCGTAACCAATGCCACCATCTCCCTGATCGAACAGAACCGCGTCAGCCCCTCCGTCAGCTCCCTGAAAAAGCTGCTGGAAGGCATCCCCATGTCCCTGGCCGACTTCTTCACCTTCGACCAGCCGCCCCGTGAGCACCAATACGTGTTCCGCGCCAACGAACAGCCCGACCTCGGTCGCGACGGCCTGCGCCTGTTGATGATCGGCGCCCCGGTGGCCAACCGGCAGATGCGCTTTCTGCGCGAGCAATACGCCCCCGGCGCCAGCTCCGGCGAAGAAGCCATCGTGCATGCCGAAGGCGAGGAGTGCGGCCTGGTGACCCGCGGCACCGTGGAGTTGACCGTGGACGGGCAAGTCAGCGTGCTCAACCCGGGGGATGGCTATTACTTCCCCACCACCTTGCCCCACAGCTTCCGCAACATTGGCCAGGATGAGGCGGAAATCATCAGCGCCAACACCCCGGCGAACTTCTAAGGGGCCGGGTAACTGATCCGGCTCGACCTGCTGCAACCCTATCCAGCCTGCGCCTTGTGTCGCGGGCTTTGTTTTTTGGACCGGTGACTGCGCGTTGCCGCGCTTGCCGGCAACGCCTGGAGCGGGCGTCGTTCAGGTAAGGAAGACCCATGATCAAGGACAGACGACAAGCATTCCTCAGCGCAGCGCGCCTTGCGAACTTCTTCAGCAACTACCAGCACAGCGTGGAGTTCTTTGCCGAAAACACCTTTGAGTCCGACTCCGAAGCACAGGAAAAGTCCCTCAGGGCCCGGCATTTCCAGAAGTGGATCTTCAAGGAAATCCTCATCCGCTACACCGCCGGCCACAGCATCGACCTGCTGATTCCCCTGCTGGAAACCCTGGTGGACAGTTACGAACACCTGCAAAGACAACTGGCCCAGTACAACCAGATTCCGAACATCACCCCCTTGGCGATCGACGACTGGCTCGACCAGTACCAAGAGTGCGTCCAGGTGTTCAGCCTGTGCATCTTGCTGCACCGCACCGACCTGCTCAAACGCTTCGTGGCCCTGATCGACCCCGCGGGTTACGCCGGGGACGACACCCTCTACGAAGACCTGCTGAGCAAACTGCTGCCCGACCGATATGACGTCGATGACTGGTACCACGACGTCTACACACCGCTGATACAAGCCATCTACGCCGACGACCCGGCCGAGGCCAGCGACCTTTTGCAGCAGTACTGTGACGACTGGTACCCCGCGTTCGAACAGGCGCCCTGGCACGACAGCCACCTGCAAGGGGACGAGGGCAGCTATTGCGGGTATTGGGCGTTCGAGGCGGCAGCCATCGCCTTTCTGTATGGCATCGATGACAGCGGGGTCGAGCACAGGGTCTATCCCAAGGATCTGCTGGCCTATGCGAGGAACCTTCGGCCGAGCCACCCGAAACGTGTAGCGCCGGTGGTGGCGGGGGAGACCTGTAGTAAGGCCGGTTATTGGTTTACCCCGGCGGCGCCGGAGTCGCGGCGCTACTTTGCGCAGGGGGAAGTGATGCCGGCGTTTGAGGGGGGAGCGGTTTGGTATTGGGTCGCGCAGGGGTAGAGGGGAGGCGGGGCAGTCATCCGTTGTAGCGTTTTCCAACGCTAGTTTCTGGTCGAGTGCAGAAGGGGCTGCTATCGACTCAACGGCATCCTGAGAGAAATCTCGGCCATCCGAGTAAGGCTTCAAATCGCAGGACAAAGAGCCTGCGGGCGGTTCAACTGCTGCTCGGCCATTCGACGCTGGAGAGCACCGTTCGATATCTGGGTATTGAGACCGATGACGCCCTGGAGAGGGCGAAGCAGACTGAGGTTTGACCATGCATAGCGACGGCCGAAGACGGGCCGTCGCTAACCGGTACCGATCAGTTATTTAATGAAACTTTGAAGAGACTCGGACTGTGAAACTCAAGAAAACGACAGCTGGTGACATCGTATTGATCCCTGTAGAAGGAGGATTTAAGCCAGCCAAGGTTTTGTATGTATCAGAGCGACACAAAGACACCATTTTGCTTGGAATATATAAATTTTTTTCTACTGAACAAAGACTTCCGGACGAGTTACCTGACAGATTTGATCTCCTGCTTTACACATCAAAAGCACCTATTCAAAACAAACGCTGGCACTACGTTGGGCACGAGGATTTAAGAAACACTCAGACAGACCTAGATCTTAGAGTTGTAGCTGGGGAGCTGTGGAAAGGTGATGTTCATATCGGCGCTGCATCAGACGAAGATAGAAAAAGCTTGCCTGAAATGCTGGTAGTGGGAGCTGGGCTAGTTGAAAAAAAGGCCACTGCATTGATCTGAAGAACGCAAAAGGATCTACAGGCCGCGGTTCTACTGAACCGCCTCTTGATACTCAATGACTGCATTTGGCCGATTTCTACCGTTCGTGACAGGCCGCAATCGGCCAGAAGCGGTCGCTCCTGAACTATTGAATCGACTCGTTGCGCACACGTAGCAGCTACTTTTTTCCCTCAGCTCTGTTCGCCCCTCATCGTCTTGCGCTGCAGTTGATTTAACGATGCTATTGCTGCAATTAATACATTAATGTTCTGCATTAAGCCCATCTTGTTCATCTGAGGTTAAGTTCTCACACTGGCGGCATCGGCTTGGAAACAGCTTCTGACTGTGGAGAAAATTACCATGATATCCGCTATCCGTTTTAACCAATTCGGCGCGCCTGAGGTTCTGAAACTGGAACCAGTGAATGAGCAATTGCCAGGGCCAGGTGAGGTTTGGATTGAACAGGAGGCCATTGGGGTCAACTTCCTCGACGTGACTCAACGAAAGGGCGTAACGCCTGTTGCGCTGCCATCCGTTCTCGGATTAGAGGGAGCCGGACGGGTCGTCATCATTGGTGAAGGTGTCAGTAACGTTCAGGTTGGCGATCGTGTCGCTTATGCCACCGGACCTATAGGATCATACGCGTCCGCCCGACTTTATCCGGCAGAGCGGCTGGTGAAGATACCCGAAACCTTGTCCTTCGATGATGCTGCCGCTGTCATGTTCAAAGGCATTACAGCGCAGTACTTGCTAAAAACCACCTATCCAGTAACCCACGGCAAAACTGTCCTGATTTATGGTGTGGCGGGAGGATTGGGAGAGATCATGGTGCCCTGGGCCAAACACCTTGGGGCGACAGTGATCGGTGTAGTTTCAAAACAAGCCAGTGTTGAAAAAGCACTGACATCAGGTTGTGATGAGGTACTGGTGTTCGACGCCAAAAACCTGGCATCCGAGGTCAGTCGTATTACCCAAGGCCGAAAGGTCGATGTGGTCTATGACCCAATCGGACGTGCTTCCTTCGAGGCGTCTTTGGATAGCCTACGCCCACGCGGACTGATGGTATCGTTTGGGGCATCGTCAGGTGCGCCCTCGGCTGTTGAGTTGTCAACGCTTAACGCTAAAGGATCGCTGTTTCTGACGCGTCCATCGCTTGCAGCGCACACCGCCAGCGCGGCTGAATATCAAGAGCGGGCACAGGATGTGTTGGCAGCTATAGAGTCGGGGATTATCAAACCTCGTATCTGGGCCAGCTACGCTTTGAAAGATGCATCGCTGGCGCACACAGCGTTGGAGTCGGGGCAGTCCTCAGGAGCTATCATTCTAAAACCATGAATCTTGACGTTCTGAATAATCAGCACAGTGACGAAATCGCTGCGTTTCTGGCCGTTGCCTCGCAAGGCTCCTTTGTCGCTGCAGGCAGGCTTCTGCAGCGACACCCTACCATCGTTTCGAAACGACTGGCCGCGATGGAAAAGCGCCTGGGAGTCCGTCTCGTCGAGCGCTCCACACGGCAAGTCCGAATTACGCAAGTGGGCTCCAAGCTTGAAGAGCGTTTGCGCGCAGCCATAGACCTGATGGATGCAGCTCAGCAGCAGGCGGCGGAAGGTGCTAACGAAGTTCGAGGTACCTTGCGACTCGCTCTGCCGGCAGCTATGGGACGGCGATGGCTTGGCCCCATGTTGCCGGAGTTTCTCAGGGATCATCCGCACGTCTCGATTCTCGCAGACTATAGCGAACGCCTGGTCGACATCATTGACGAAGGATTTGACGTTGCGATCCGGATCGGAGAACTGGAAGACAACCGACTAATAGCAATGCAACTTAGTGACCATCGCCGGATTCTTTGTGCTTCGCCGGCGTATATCGAAAAGCACGGCATGCCCGAAACCCCACACGACCTGATCGAGCACAATTGTCTTCGCTTCAGTGGTCTTGCGTCTTTTCCGCAGTGGAAACTTTATCGCGGCAGCGAATTCCAGACCGTCTTGCCAAAAGGAAACCTGACGGCCAACGACAGCGAATCATTACTCGCCGCGGCTTGCGCTGATTCAGGAATATTGGGTGCTGGCGAATGGTTGATGCGTCATGACATTGCGGCCGGAAAGTTGCTTCATGTTCTCCCGGACTGGCAGCTGGACACCGCCGGAGGGGTTTATCTGGTCAGACCCTCATCTAAGTTTCCCAGCGCCGTAGTAACGGCCTTCAAAAAATGGGTCGAATCAAAATTTATTCCCGCGCCCCCATGGGCAATTTAGCCGTCGGATAATTCTCACTTCAAAGAAATGGAGGCCCCTTGTTCAAAGGCGTCGCTCTGTCTATCACTTCATCCTGCCTTTTCGCCATCCTTTACTACTACGCAACCTTGCTATCCCCACTCACTGGAGTGGAAATTTTTGGCTGGCGCATGCTGCTGATGCTGCCTTGTATCACCGCTTTTTTAATAATTAGCGGAGCATGGTGCCAAGTGAAGATCGTCTGGCAACGCCTTAGGCAGAGACCACGGTTACTCATCGGACTTTGCTTGAGCAGCGCTCTGCTGGGTACCCAGCAATGGCTATTCATGTGGGCACCGCTCAACGGGCATGGCCTCGATGTTTCACTTGGCTAATTCCTGCAGCCTCTCGTAATGCTCCTGTTCGGCAAAGTTGCTTACGGTGACCAGCTGACACCAATCCAAAAAATTGCCGCTCTTTGCGCTGGGCTAGGCGCGCTCAATGAGCTTTATCAGGTTGGGAAAATATCGTGGTCTACGCTGTTGGTTGCCTTCGGTTTTCCACTGTATTTCATGTTGCGGCGTAAGCTCTCTACCGCGAGCCTCGGCTTACGCTACCGGTTGCCGCCTATTTTGCGATGGGAGTCAGGTCGACGCCGGGGGTGTTCACTCAGGTGCCCAATTTGTATCTATTGCTTGCGCTGTTGGCAATCATCAGTTCGGCGGCATTCATGTCCTACACCGTTGCAGGAAAGCATCTACCGTTCAGCCTGTTCGGTTTACTGGGTTACGTAGAACCGATATTGATGGTCGCAGTAGCGTTGATCCTGGGTGAGCGGATCAAGCCTGAACAGTGGCTGACATATGTGCCAATCTGGACTGCGGTTGGGTTGCTTGTTTTAGACGGTGGACGCTATTTGTGGGCAGCATGGTTTTCAGCACGCGAACAGCATTCAGCAACGGCCAAAGTGGAATTGTGTAGTTTCGACTGAGAAGTGAGACTAGAACTCTACAGTTGCTCACCGGCATCTAAGGGATGACTTCAGCAGGATCTGACGGGCCGCTATTGGCCGGTAGCTGCCCTTTGCGAGAGGCACCTATCGGCCAGCAGGAGTCGTCACAAGTTGTGAAGAAAAGCGTATTTCTGCGATGTGCGTGAGTTATGTTTCATTGGTTGATCTGCTGGTACCATCAACGTAAATCAGCATTTTCTAGGATTGAGTATGCAGGGCGAACTAAGCTTCACCGATGTGGTACGGGAGATTCTTCGGCAGCATCCTGAGGGACTGACACCGCAACAGATCCGAGAGTTCGTGAAGACCGGATACCCTCAGTACGTTGGCACGCCAAGCCATTTGAAAAACGTCGCTGCAGGTAACTACAAAGATGTTGACCATGCTGTTCTTGCCCGAATTTACTTAGCCTGCAGAGGCGCCTCGGACATCGCGGCAGATAAAAGTCGTAAGCCTCACCTAATGACTCTCTTGGCAGACGCCGCCTCAGCGGACACCAAGGCTGATGATTTCATTGAGGGGGAGGACCTTGCCAAGCTAGAGGCGGATATCGGGACGCTGTACGTGCTCTCCACCGGTCTCTATACCGCTGAGCAAGTCGAGATCGTAAAGATTGGAATAACCAGTGGGTCAGTCGACAAGCGCATCACACAGCTCTATACGACGGGGGTACCTTTTCGCTTCACGATCTTAAGCCAACTTGAAACCACAAACTATTCAAAGCTAGAGCAGGCTTTGCATTGTTTGTTTGATAAATATCGGATCAATAAGTCCCGAGAGTTTTTTACAGGGAATTGTCTAAAATTCCTTCCTGATCTAATCGCGATTCACCGGAAAATTGAGGAGGCGTGAGCCGGTAGGGGGGAGCGAAGGAAGCAATGGAGCAGGGTTGATTTTCCTACTTTGACTGACAGTTTTCGGCCAGAAGCTTCACCCTCGGGGAGGGTGGCTCGTTACGAGCAGCAGCAGTAACAGGCCATGGACACGTTGCTAGCGACTTCGTAATCTCCGTGAAGACTCATGTCGCTTTTCCCCCGCTATTGTCGCGTTATAGCCGTACCTAAGGTGCTGCTGAAGGGGAAGTAACTTTATCAGACACAAGTGGCGGAAAATTTTATCCCGCGTGTGTCGTCTACTTACAGTTAGGAAATGGCCAAACTATGCAAGACCCGATTCAGACAATCCGAGAAATTCTGATCTCAGCTGCAAGAGACAGGAAAACTGTTTCTTACCCGAAAATTTACAATGTCTTCAAAACAGGCACGCCAAAGAACGAGGTATGGGATACTTTTGAGGAGGCGTGCAGAGGTATTTGCGACAGCAAAACAGCAATCTACGGCGCGTTGCTTTCAAAAAAAGACACTGGACTCCCCGAAAGTGGTTTCTTCGATATTTATAAAAACATGAGGGGAGCTCATTACAGAGCAATTGCAGGCAACGTCGAGGCAAACGTTTTGACAGGAGCTCATAAAAAATTATTCTGTGATACCGAAAGAAGCACTGTCTACCAGCATGTCCTCACTATCTCCTAACAACGCGCTCAAAGAGCTCACTTCGCTCACTGGGACGGGCTGGGTCATGGGGGCGAAGCTGAGATGCGTGTGAGGCACCTTTTGGCCGATTTCTGCCTATGCCCACCGTCAGCTTAGGGTCGAAAGCGGCCATTGGTAAGAGGCTGCTTCCGGGCAAAGGCAGCCTGTCATAAGCTGATCACTGTATGTTTTTGAAACGATAAACCGAACGATCTTTTACCCAGAAACTGTCATCGAGCGAATACCACTTCTATAGTCCAACACGTCACCGCAACTTAAGTGACTGGTCATCGCGGGCCAAAAAACTATGGGCATAAACCTCGTCTCTTAGCCGATTCCATTTGGCTGTTTGACGGCGGTAAAGACTTGTCTCTCATGGAGCTTCACCAATGACCCGCACACCTACCTGCAATCCCATCTCGCTCACCCGCAACGACACTGACCATCCCGTCCTCTACCTGGACGCCAACGCCTCGTTGGCCGATCTGTATACCTGCGCTCAGCAACGCATCGGTGCAGCCCGCAACCTGCTGGAAATCCTCGACTGCGCTTCTGTTCCGCAGGACCTCTCACAGATCCGCTTTGCCATCGGCCTGTTGCTCAGTGATGGCTTCGATCTGCTGCGTACCTTGGGTGATAGAACCTTAGGGCAGGCTGATCCTGTCTGACCCCTGGTTGAGTAATGAAGCAACAAAAAAGGCGACGCAATGCGTCGCCTTTATGATTGAACGGGGCGCTTTCCAACGATCGGCTTTGTGCCCGCTTTCCTGCCTCTGCTCCAGTGCCTTTTTTCTAAAAGTTGAAACGTTGGTCAAACACGGTCTGCTCGCCTACCGTCACGCTGCATTGGCGGGCCACTTCAACCGGCATCACCTTGCCCAGCAACGGCGCCAGCGACTTGTAGAACGCCTTGTCGCAGGCGTCGTCTTTGCTGAAGGCTTGGGAGTTACCGGCCGCGTCTGCCGTAATCCGGCAGCCTGCCACCAATTCGGTTGGCAACTCGCTCAATGGCACTGTCTTCGAGCCGGAGCCCTGCAACTCGATCAGCTCCTTGCATGTGCCCTTGGCCGGACCTTCCTTGATGGTTTTGGCGAAGGCGACGCGTTGGTAGTCAGTACCGGTGAACAGCACCTGGTCGTTAACAGTGACTCGGTATTGTGAGGGTTTGAAGGCGATGGTCTTGATGCAGAACTGCGTAGTGACCGGTTTCCCATTGAACTCAGAGGTGGCCGCTTTGCAACCTGGCGTGGCCTGGGTGAAGGTGGTATCGGGCGAGCTGGCACAACCGGCCAGTGAAAGCAGACACACACCCAACAGCATTCTTTTCATGGGACTTCCTGTGCTCAAACACACCGCCTCCAGCAGGCGGCTCCGGACGCGGATCATACCAGCGACCTGTTGGCCAAAGGCGCAGAAAGGCAAGGAGGCCCTTTAACTCGGCTACCGAATCCCATCTCGACAGTTGTCTGCTTCCGGCCCAGGCGCTGTGAAGAGCCCAAGTAAAAATCGAAACCCGCGTTACTACATGAAAGCTGAACTGGAGTGGTCGCCCCAAGAAACACGGACAGATTTGTTTCTCTACCCTAAACGTCCGCTATTGGCTGTTTTTAATTATGAGCGTGTCTCTTTATGTGGGTAAGCGCTGCAATCAGTCGTTCTTGAACCCCGGCAGCCCCTGGGCTTTCCGCCATTCCTTCACTGTCTTAGTAACACCCTCGGCGGAGTTATCCGCACCGGGTTCAGGGTGGAAAATCAGGTCATAGCCATCTGGATGGCCTGAGAGCTTGCTGAACTTTTCAAGCAACTCACCCAGCTCATCGTCCGTCCCGCCTTTGTTGACCACCCGTATGTTTCTGACGAAGGAAATGAATTCGGTTTCGGTAAAATCAGAAGTATCTTCCACGTTGTGCCTATTTTTTCTTGTGAAGATTAATGTGATTTTGTGGGTTTTTAACCCTCAAGTTTTCTGCGTCTTATACCGCCCCAACGTCCACAATGCGCTCGAGATGGTGTCTGAATAGCTCTCACTTTGTAGATTCTTTGATTGACCGCTTCTGGCTGCGGATGCAACCGGTCGATGCAACTTGCCTAGCGATGCCTGCAATCTGCTGCGCGCCTTGGGTGAGAGAACCATGGGGCATGGCTGATCCTGCGTACACCCCGGCTGAGTTCTGAAAATACGAAAAAGGCGACGCAATGCGTCGCCTTTTTACTGGAGGGGGGCATGCCTTTGCCGAGGTCTCAACGACTTACCACCAGTCCGTAACCAAATCCCAGATGCTACTGACCACATAGGCCGCGCCTACTGCGACGGCTGCGGTTGCCACCGCCGGGGCAAGGGCTGTGCCTCCGACGATACCGACTGTGCTCAATCCCACAGCCGTCATGCTGGAAACTCCACCCGTAGCCGCGAAACCGGCAACGGTGCTGACTGCCCCCTTGGCCAGGGCCTGTCCAGCCAATGATCGGGCTACGTGATTGGCTGCGGTCTTGGTTGCCTGGCCGGCCAGTATTTTGCCTGCGGCCGAGGTCCCCGCTTTAGTGAGTAGAACCTTGGTCGTTTGTTCGGCCGTTTGCTTTGCTACTTGGCGCATCAGCAGATGGGTTACGAGGTTGCTACTCAGGCGTTCGGTCGCGGCGTTGATCTGTTCGCTGGAGTGCCGGTCGGTGGCGCACCAGGTGGCAAAATGCTCGCAATTGTTGAACAGAAGATTGTATTCATCCTCGCCCAGCCTGGAGCGCGCTCGACGACAGATTTCGGGCCCGCGGAAGTAGACCTTTTTGTAGGTCTTGATTCGCGCTTTCTTGTTTTGCAGGAAGGCTTCAAGAGAGGTCGACTCGATACATCCCTTATGAAGACCCGAGCCCATACCGGAATAGTGGATCACGCGATTTCTGCCGACAAAAATCCCGTGGTGGGTATAGAGACCTCGACCAACAATCAGATGAGTTCCAGTGGGGTACATGTCCAATCAGGCTCCAGTGATGTGCTTTTGAAGGCGGCACTCGCAAGCGTTCCGGTGATATCGAGGGGCTTGATCCGTGTCGCAGTCTTCATGCAGGCATTTCCAGCTGTTCATGGGCGTATCGCCAAGATTGTCGCCCCGAGCATAGGTTGCATCATAAACATCGGGCCCCAGTGGTTGCCATCAAAATGCCGCTATTTACGTTGCGTCTTTTCGCGGGCTGGGCGCTTCGGGTATCGCTGCGGTATGTGCGCTCGAAAGCACGGGTATTGGGTAGCGCAGGAGTAGGGCGTCCTAACCCTTGTCGCCATGCACCAATATCCGGCCGTCATACCCACAGCTGATCCAGCCACCGGAGCGGGTGGGGAGCACATCGGTTGCAAAGTTGTCGTGTGAGCCGATGCTCACCCCCTGTCGTGAGGGCAGGTTCCAGCGCTTGACGAATCCGTCCTCGCCGCAGGTCAGCAGCATGTGTCGCGCCTCGAAGCGCACGCGCCGCACAGGCCCGTCATGAGCGGCAAGGCAATCCAGGAGCGCGAGCATCGGATCGGTCGCTAGCAGGTGCACCGCGCCGTCGAGATCACCAGCGGCCAAGGTGACGCTGCCATCGGCGTCGATCCAGCTCGCCAGCGTTCTCAGGGGGCGGCCCAGATCGAGCACTTGTACGCAGTCCCGCTCCTCGGGTTGCCACAGCCTGACGGTTCCGTCCTCCGATGCGGTGGCGAAACCGCCGTTGGCCGTAGGCGCGATCGCCCAGACCCAGCAGGCGTGGGCCTGACGCTTGTCCGTGGCACCTGTCGCCAGGTTCCAGACTGTCACGCGACCGTCAGCAGCCCCGGTCACGAGGCGGTCAGCGCCTAACTTTGCCGAGGACAGGACGGCCGAATCCGATGTGCCGACCAACCTTGACTTGCCGGTCGCCAAGGACCAATGCCGGACTGTTCGATCCCGCGAATGAGAAACAAGCTCGCCAGGCGCCACGTCCACCAGACCCAGAATGGATTGTGTATGTCCGTCAAGCTGGCCCAGGCACCGGCCCTCGCGATCCCACAGCCGGATGGTTGCGTCACGCCCGGCGCTTGCCAAGCCCCTGTCGCCAAGGTCGGCAAGCGCCCATACGTAACCGCGGTGGCCCGGCTGGAAGGGGCCGTCGACGTGCAAGGATTGCTGTGGCTCGTACATCAGGTCACTGCGCATGACGTATTTTTGGCCAGCGTCCACTAAGGCGCCGGCGTGCCAGAGTGTGTGGTCGAATACGATCAGGCTGCCCTTTCGGGGGCGCAGCCTGAGCGTGGAATCCCGGTTCGACATGGCTGCGGACCGTCCCTCGAAGAACACGGTCTCTCCGCCGCTGAATGCATCGTCGTTAAGATAAATCATGAAGGTCAGGCGTGACTGTTGGTGCTGGCGATGGTGGACACCATCCTGATGGGCACGGAACTGGGTACCGGGCCGGTAGCGGCAGAAGCGCAGCCGCTCATTGATGCCGACCGGACGCCAGCCGTCCTCATCGATCACCGTCCCGAGCCTCGGCATCCGCAAGGCGCAGTGCTTCAAACGTTCGAATAGCCGCCCGGCCAGAGCAGGGTCGTCTGCCACGATCCGGTCATTATCGCGGTAGGAGGACGGGTAGTCCGACCCTGCGCTGGCGAACCCGCACTGCTCCGTGGCTTCTATCAACGCTTCGCATTCGCTGGCCGAAAGAAACTCGTGCACCAGGACACACCGCACCCGGTCACCCAGCGGTAGCTCGACCGAGGCCGACGCAGCAGTGGCCCTCGCCATCAGTTTTTCAGCGAAGGAATTCATCGTGATCTCCAAAGTTGGTCTGATAACCAATATTTGGAAAGCTAGGGTGTGGCGGGGTCGATGTCAATGCTAAGCTGGTCGAGCAACCAACATTGGAAAGGTGACATGGCACGGCGCTCGAACACTGATGAAAGACGCGGCCAGATTGTGGCGGCACTCCAGGCCGTCATGGCCAAGGCCGGCTACGCTGGCGCAACCGTAGCGGCCATCGCCCGGCATGCGGAGCTAGCGCCTGGCCTCGTGCACTACCACTTCAAGGACAAGCGCGAGATCTTGGTGGCACTGGTCGACTCACTGGCCGGCTACGCCCATCAGCGCTACGAGTCCCGGGCCGCTGAGGCCCAGACGGCCGAGCAAAGGCTTCAGGCCTACATTGCAGCACACCTTGCCTACGGTTCGGACGCGCAGCCCGATGCGGTCGCGGCATGGGTGATGATCGGCGAGCAGTCGGCCCACGACCCAGACGTGCGTGAGGTCTATCAGGCTGTGCTAGCGGCGCAGATGAAGCTCCTCAAGGGCCTGCTCCGGCAGCGGTTCGCCGAACGCGGACGCCGCGCCCGAGGGCTCGACGCGCTGGTGGCGGGCATTACCTGCTTTATCCAGGGGGCGTTCACGCTGTCCACCACGGCGCGGCCACTGCTGCCGACGGCCTTCGCCGCACCGACGTTGATCGCCTGGGTCGAGCGGTACATTGATGGGGAGGAGGAGCGATGAGGGGAACGCCAGAAGGGCGCAACCTCTTTCCGGCCGGCGCGCACGGCGCCCCCGAGGTGCTTGATGGTGTGGATTTCGCCGCCTGGGCTCGCCTCTGGGCGGAGCTTGGCGCCGGCTGCCCACCGCGAGCAACCTATGAAGAGCTCCTTCGACGCTACCGCGAGCCCCATCGTGCGTACCACAACTGCCAGCATTTGCAGGAATGCCTCCAGGTGCGCCGGCTCATCAACGCTGCCTGCCATGCCCCCGCTGAAGTCGACCTCGCACTCTGGTTTCATGACGCCATATACGACCCCCTTCGCAGCGACAACGAGCTGCGCAGTGCGCAATGGCTGGACGACGTGGCACGCGATAGCGGCCTGGGCGATGAAATCCGATGCAGGCTTTACGGCCTGATCATGGTGACGCGACACGACGGCGCTCCAGCGTCGGCAGACGAGGCCGTGTTGGTGGACACGGATCTGGCGATCCTTGGGGCATCGGCCGCGCGGTTTGAGGAGTACGACCGCCAAGTCCGTCGCGAGTACCGATATGTGCCTCTGTTTGTGTACCGCCGAAAGCGGCGCCAGGTCCTGGAGGGCTTCCTGGCACGCGGGCGCATCTATACGACCGCACCCTACTTCGATGCATTCGAGCAGCAAGCCCGCGTCAATCTTGCAAGTGCCATCGACCGCCTCGGCTGAGGAACGGACCCCAGTGGAGGGGCGGGAATTTCGCCTTTGCAGGCGCCTGGTCATTCTGCAGTTCAAGCCGTCACCGCAAATAGATGACGCGGCATCGCCGGCCAAAAAACCATGGTTACAGGTCACACAGGCTGCCGTTGCCGTTGCGCCCGTGATACCGACCTAAGGCTTGGCCCGGTCCCAGCGACATTCCTCCAACCGGTGCACATCGGTTCCGCTCTTTTCTCGCCTGTCGATGTCGCCGTCGGCGTTCAGGTAGATATGGGTGTTGGGCCACTGCGGGGTGATGCTGATGCAATGATTGCGCCCGGTGTTCTTGCTCCACCAGGAAAATTCCATGAAGAACTCGTCGTCCGGGAAGAGCGCGCCATGATCGGTTGCGCCGCCTCCGGGAAGCATTCCTCCTTTATCAATCCGATCCTGGACGTTCCAGATGTACCTGAGTTCATCACGGCCGGCTTGGGAGTAGTGAACATTCACCCTTGGCAACGCGAAGTCCCAATGAGTGACCAGCCCAAGCAGCAGCGGTATCCAGAGCAGCTTTACGTACCATGGCCGGCGCGTGCCTGCATGGAGGGGCCAGAATTTCATCTCCATCCTTTGGGCGTATTTTTGGCGGGGGGGGCGTGGGTTGAGAGTGGAGACGGCAGTGTCGCAGCCGGTCGTTATCGACTTCCGGCTGCTGTGTGGCTTCTCGTGCTGAATGTCAGCAACCGGACGCTTTGAGCCCGGTGCCGATAGTGACCGCGTTGACCTGCACTTTCTCAAAGGCCTTCTGCGCGGCGGCGTCGTATTTCTGGTCGCAGTTGAAGCGGGTCTCCATCACGTAGTCTTCGCCTTCTGCTTTGCGCATCTGCGATTCCCATTGGTCGGCGGCGTTGAGCGCGGCATCCGAGGCCAGCACCACCTCCAGCAGCACTTCCTTGAAATCTACGGCATGGGGGCCTTCCCAGTGGGCATAGACGGAAGGGTCGGCGGCGTTTCCGCACATGCTCAGGCAACTGGCGCTGTAGCTCAGGCCGCCACCGGACGACTCGGTAAAGGCGCCGACGGTGAGGGGTTTGCCTGGCGCCGGGGCGTAGGTGCCGACGAACTGGGTCAGGTCGGCCTGGCATTTGGGCGTCAGCTCCATGCGCAGTTTGCTGACTTTGCCGCCCTCTACCGTGGCGGTGATGTCGCAGCCCTGGACTTTGAACTTGTGCTCATCGCCGAAGGATTCCCGAGGGATTCCGGCGACGGATTCAAAGTAACGCTGATTGGTGCCCAGCATGTCGTCGGTGAAGACTTCGGCCACGGAGGCGGCATGGGCAATGTCAACAGACAGGGCCAGTGTTGAGGCAAAAAGGCTGTAGATCAGCTTGTTCATGGGAGAGTCCTTTCGATGGGCGACCGGAAGCTGTGGTCATCGGCAGGTGTTTTGGGGGCGGGAGTGTAGCAGGCCCACACCTGTGCATTTCAATTGGGACTGTGATCGGTATGTGGGTTCCATATCCTGATGAAGTAACACTTGGACTGGCTGTTGCCCACTTCGTCGGAGGAATAGGACTGAAGTGATTTTGCTGTCGAGGCGATGGTGTCCAGCCGTGTCTGAAGCTCCGTCAGCTGCGGCTGAGTGAGCATTTCGAAGCTTTTCACTTCTGCCAGGCCTTGTGCCAGGGCCGGGCCACGAGCGGTCAGCGAGTAGCCTAGGTTGCAGGACTGGATGCGCTGGTTTGTATTGCCCGAGGCAAGCGTTCTGGCTCTGGACAGGTCCGCCTCGGCTGTTGTCAGGTACTTGTCATGCTCCGATAAACGAGCTTTGGCCTTATCGATCCGGGCGGTGGAAACCAGGATCAATTGATCGTTCAGGAATAGCATCTTGCCGAGTGCTTCCTCGTGTTCCTGCACGTTGTAGGTATTGGTCAGGCCCAGGAACGAAGACTTCCGCTCGATACTGGGCTTGAAACCGGCAAAGCGTTCTTGCGCCTTGGTCACTGCAAGATCCTGTCTCGCCGCGGAGGCCATATTGGTCTTGAGGGTGTCGTAGACCAGGGCATAGCAATCTTCCGAGCGCGAGCACATGTCCCGAAGCCTGGCCCACAAGATGTAGGACTCGCTGGTTTGGCCTCGCAGGCGTGCCATCTCCCTGCCGGTTGGAGAGGTCCTGCCCTCTGAGCACACCACCGTGCGTGCGCTTGCATCGTAGTCGGCATAGACAGTTGCGAATTGATCGGCCGAAGTCTTGTAGGAGAAACCTTTTCTTATTTTTATCAGTGCCTCCTTCATGTCTTTGACATCGTCGGGGGTGAATCCCAGTACTTGTTTCAACCCCTTTCCCGCACCATAGGTCGCGCCGGAAGCAGCGCAAGAAATCTCGTCCACGGCATTGCGCACGGTTTCGTTCACTTTATCGAGGTAGCCGTAGACGCTTCGATCCGTACGATCCAAGATCTTGAATACTTCGACGCGCACGTCAGCAGGCAACGCCTTGATGACCGCCAGCGTCTCCTTGTCGACCCCGGCGGTTACCTCGAAGCCAAGGGTCGCTTTCAATTCGCCCAGGAAGGCGAAGCTAGTGCCTGGCAAACCCAGCAATATCGCGGTGCCCAGCACCGCTGACACACCCCTGAATACACCTGCATGTTTTGACATTTGAATTCCTTTCGAAAAGACATGTTGGACTAGGTCGAATCTGCATTTGAACGATGGACGAGGAGGGCATAATGCTGTCAAAGCGCCATGTTTCGTCGAGAAGAGTAGGTGCAAACAGCTGGAAAGCCATCGCGGACAAAAAAATCACCGGGGTCGGCGCTGCCTTGATCGAGCAATTGATCGCTTGGGTGAGGGGCGAGGGACGGGGAGGATTCGGCTGGGGTTCACCTATGCACAGATGCCAGCCGTGACTTTGTACAAGAGATATGGTTTCCATCCCGTGGGAGCGCTCAAGCCGCTGCGTGCAGGTTCCAGCCTGCTACGGTGCCAAACAAGTACTCCAAGCGTACTCGTTTGGCACAACAGCCTGTTCGCGAATTGGGCGTGCAACTTATCTATGCATGCAAATGCTTTTTCAGGAACGACCGGGTTCGTTCGTGAGTGGGGTTTTGCAGGATCTCTTGTGGCGCGCCTTCCTCGACCACCACGCCACCGTCCATGAAGATGATCCGGTCCGCCACTTCGCCGGCAAAGCGCATTTCATGGGTGACGATCAACATGGTCATGTGTTCGGCGGCGAGTTGCTTCATGACCTGGTTGACCTCTTCCACCAGCTCGGGGTCCAGCGCCGAGGTGGCTTCATCGAACAGCATGACCTTGGGGCGCATCGCCAGGGCCCGGGCAATGGCCACGCGCTGTTTCTGCCCGCCGGACAGGCGAGAAGGGTACTCGTCGAACTTGTTGGCCAGGCCGACCTTCGACAGGTACTCCATGGCCAGCTCGCGAGCGGCTGGCCTGGTCAGCCCTTTGAGCTTGACCGGGCCGAGGGCGATGTTTTCATGCACGGTCAGGTGCGGGAACAGGTTGAAGTGCTGGAACACCATGCCCATCTGCTGGCGCACGCTATTGATGTGCTGTTCAAAGGCTCGACCTTTCAAGGGGCGGTTGACGTGTTCGCCTTCCAGCCAGATCTCCCCCTCGTTCAGCACTTCCAGGTGGTTGATCGAGCGCAGCAGGGTGCTTTTGCCCGAACCACTGGGGCCGATGATGGCGATGATCTGCCCGCGCGAGACAGACAGATCGATGCCTTTGAGCACTTCAAGTGCGCCATACGCCTTGCGCGCGCCCTTGACTTCAACCATGAGCTTTTCGGTGGTCATCGTGACATCTCTACCTTGGTTTCAAGAAGGTGCAGGCCGGCTTCCAGGACAAGATTGACCGCGTAATAAATCACCGCGACGGCCAGATAGAACTCGAACGGGCTGTAGGTTTCGCTCACGGCGCGCTGGGCGCTGTAGACCAGTTCGGCAATGCCGATGATCGACACCAGGGAGGTGTCCTTGAGCAGCACGATCAGGTTGTTGCCCAGGGGCGCCAGGGTACTGCGCAGGGCTTGCGGCACAATCACGTAGCGCTGAGCCTGGCTGCGGCTCAGGCCAATGGAGCGCGCGCCTTCAATCTGCCCCGGATCGACCGACAGGACCCCGGCACGAATGACGTCGGCGTTGTAGACGGCGAAGTGCAGGCTCAGGCCGATGATGCCAGCCATCAATGCCGGGATATCGATCCCCACTTGCACCAGGCCGTAATAGATCAGGTACAGCTGAAGCAGCAGGGGCGTGCCCATCAGCAGCCAGGTCATGAAGCGTATGGGAAGGGATACCAGTTTGGGGGTGTAGAGCACGATAAGGGCGAAGGCTATGCCCGCTATCAGGCTCAATACGCTGGAGCAGAGGAACAAGACGATGGTCCACCAGAGTCCGGTTGCCAGCAGCTCGGAATAGGGGGTGAGGATACTGAGATCGAGGCTTTGCATTGACGCGTCTCACTTTGCCGCGAAGCGTTTGTCGAGGTGGTCAACCAGCAATCTGACCGTGTAGACCATGGCGATATACAAAATGGCCGACACCATGAAGATCTCGAATGGCTTGTAGGTGGAGCTGATAAAGCGCTGCGCTGTATAGGAGAGCTCCACCACCGAGATGGTCGACACCAGGGCCGAGCCCTTGATCAGCGCGACCGCATTGACCCCCAGTGGCCTGATCATCAGCTTGGCGGTTTGCGGCAGGGTGATCAGCCACAGGGTCTGGCCCTTGCCGAAACCGATTGAGCGGGCCGCTTCGACCTGGCCGGGATCGACGTTGCTGATGGCGCCGCGAATGGATTCGGCCATGTAGGCCGCGATGTTCAGGCCCAGGCCGATGACGCCAGCGGAAAACGGCTCCAGCTCAAGGCCGATCTGCGGGCCGCCAAAGTAGAGGAGGAAGAGTTGGACCAGGCAGGGCGTGCCGCGAAAAACGCTGATGTAGACCCTGGCCAGGCAGCGAAGCAGGAAAAAGCCGGACAGCCGGGCCGCCACCAGCACGATGGCGACCAGCAGGCCCAGCAGCAGTGCCAGTAGCGAAACGTGCACCGTGACCCAGGCCGCCTCCAGAAAAAACGGCAGGGTGCGCTGTATGAGTGTCAGATCCATGGGCAGGCTCGAAAAGGTCAGGTTGACTGGCCCGACCCCAGGTCGAGCCAGGCTGAAGAGGAGTCAGCGAATGTCCTTGCCGATCCACTTCATCGAGATCTTTTCGTAGCTGCCATCGGCGAGCATCTCGTTCAGTGCCTGCTGCATCGCTGCCTTGAGCTCGGGGTTGTTCTTGCGCAGCGCAATGCCCATGCCTTCAACCCCACCGTCACTGTCGGGTGGCGTGATGATGCGCACTTTCTGCCCGGTTTCCTTGACGGCCACCAGTACCGGAGCGCTGTCCATCACCAGCGCGTCGAGGCGCCCGGCTTCCAGGTCGACCAGCATCTCGGGAAGCCCTTTGTAGGTCTTGACCTTCAGGTTGCCGCGCGCCCTGGCCCATTTGTCGTGGGCATCGCCGAGGGTGACGCCCACCGTCACATCCTTCAGGTCAGCCAGGCTGTTGATCGGCGAGTCTTCCTTCACCACGATGGTGCGGCCGGCATGGTAGTAGGGGCCGACGAAATCCACGGCCCTCAGGCGTTCAGGGGTGATGGTCATGGAGGCGATGATGGCGTCGTATTTCTTGGCCAGGAGCCCGGCAATGATCCCGTCGAAGGGCGTGGTGACAATGCTGACCTTCACCCCAAGCCGCTGGGCCAGGGCTTCGCTGATGGAGGCGTCGAAGCCGACGATCTGGTTCTGCTCGTTGGCAAAGCTGAAGGGCGAGTATTGCCCGCTCATGGCGATGCGGATCTCTCTGGATTCCCGGATCGATTGCAAGTCATCAGCCTGAGCGGCTGCGGGGCAGAGGAGCGCCGCGGCGGCGACGGTGGATGCGGCAAGCAGACCCTTGAGCGTTCTGGTTAGCATGGGATGGCACCTTTGAAGAATTATTATTTTTTGTTGTGGGCTCTTCACCCTGGCCTCGGGAAAAGCTTTGCACAGGTCATTGCGCAAAGCACCCGGCAAGGTGTCCGCGTGCCGGACACATTGCCGGAGTTGGCCGACACTATGTCGGCCAGCCCGGTTTGGGGCGCTGCGGCCTCGATCCTGATGCTCTAGCGCAGTGCCGCCTTGAAGCTTTCGTCCAGGACCTCAAGCAGGAAGTCGGCATTCTTCTGGCTGAAAATCATCGAGGGGCGCATTTTCAGTACGTTGTCGTAGGGGCCTTCGGTGCCGATCAGAATTCCGCGCTCCCGGGCACCATCGGCGACCTTCCTGGCCAGTTGCGTAGCGGGAGCCTTGCTCTTGCGATCGGTGACCAGTTCAATCCCGAGGAACAGCCCCAGGCCGCGTACGTCGCCAATGGCATCGTAGCGCTGCTGCAGCGTGCGAAAGCCATCGAGCAAATAGTTGCCCACCGTCAGTGCGTTGAGTTTCAGGTTGTCGCGTTCAATCACATCGAGAACGCTGAGCCCCACGGCACAGGAAACCGGGTTGCCGGCGAAGGTGTTGAAGTATTCCATGCCATTGTTGAAGCTGTCGGCGATCTCGCGGGTGGTCACCACTGCCGACATCGGGTGCCCGTTGCCAATGGGTTTGCCCATGGACACCGCATCGGGCACCACGCCCTGGGTTTCAAAGGCCCACCAGTGGCTGCCCACTCGACCAAAGCCGACCTGGACTTCATCGGCCAGGCACAGGCCGCCCTCGGCACGCACCATTGCATAGACTTCCTGCAAGTAGTTTTCCGGGAAAAACAGTTGCCCGGCGACGCTGGGAATGGACTCCGCGAGAAAGAACGCCGGGGCCCGGCCCTGCTTGCGCATGCTATCGATCTGCTCGGCGACACTTTGCGCGAAACGCTTGCCCAGCTCCTCGACCGGCCAGTGATCCGCAGCGCGGTAGGCATCCGGCACGGCCGCCTCGAATACGTGTTCTGCACGGCCTTTGCCGGCCTTTCGCTTGTACTTGTAGGGGCTGAGGTCGATCAGCTCCTGGGTGGTGCCGTGGTAGGCCCAGTCCAGCACGATGGCATCGTTGCGCCCGGTGTGATTGCGCGCCATGCGCAGCATCAGGCTATTGGCTTCGCTGCCCGAACAGCCGAAGGAGGCCACCGCCAGGCCTTCGGGCAAGGTCGCGGTGAGCCGCTCGGCGTACTCCACGATGTTGTCGTGCAGGTAGCGGGTGTTGGTGTTCAGGCGTGAAGCCTGGCGCGCCAGGGCCTGCACCACGTCGGGATGGGAGTGGCCCAGGTGGCAGACGTTGTTGAAGCAGTCCAGGTAGGCCCGGCCAAAGTTGTCTATCAACCAGACCCCATCACCGCGTACGAACTTGATCGGGTCCGAGTAGGAAATCGACAAGTTGGGCAGCAGCAGTTGTTTACGCTTGGCCACGATCTCTGCTTTGCTTCTGCCTTCCTGGCTGTAGGTTTCCGCAGGGATTCCGGCCAGGGTCGATGCATCCGGGAACAGGTCGGCCCACACCTCAAGGTAGGCGCGCTCACCGACGCCGATGAACTCGCTCGCTTGCAGCTGGGTATCGGTGGACATCTGGAAGTGCACATGGGGCAGCCAGCCGCCGTTTTCCGTGTCCGCGCCCATGTGGCCCACCAGGGCACCCGCCTCAAGACGGTCCCCGGGCTTGAGGCGGGTCAGCGCTTCGTGGGCCATGTGCCCCCACAGGGTCAGGAACGGCGGGCAGCCCTCAGGCGAATGCTCAAGCATGATCAAGCCGCCATAGCCCAGCGGTTCACGCTCGACCTCGACGCTGCGCACTACGCCGGCAAGCGGTGTGTACAGCGGCGTTCCGGCCGGCATGATCAAGTCGACGCCCAGGTGAATGATCCGACGTTGCCCTGCAATGAAGCGCGATTCAAATGCCGCATCGGTGTAGATGGTCCGTTCTTCGCCCCAGGGGCCGATGCCCAGTGGCACTTGATGTTCAGCCGCGAAATCGTTCCACCATTTCGCCGCCTCTGCCGGACGCTGCTCGGCGGAGGCGACCGTCAGCACATGGGCGGCATCGGCGAACGGCACAATGGCCTTGTTCAGGGTCGCCGCCGCCGGATGCACGATGTCCGCGAAGGCGTGGCGGTTTTCATCCACCCAGCGGCGAACCGCCCCGGCGCCTTCTATCGCGTCATAGCCGCAGGCCTTGCGCAGGATCGCCGTCGCCAGGCGCGGGTTCATGCGGTCCATTTTTTCCAGCAGGCGCCAGGCCGGGGCTTCGCTGATGGCCAGGTAAGGGTTGTCCTGGGTCTGCTCGTGGCGCGAGGCCGACAAGGTGACGCTGATGACCAGGCGCATGGCGATCAGGTTGAACAGCACGTCCAGTTCTTGCGGCTGCAGCGGGTAGCGCTCGTGGAAGCCGGCGGTGAGGGCGGCGGCCGCGCCGATGGGGTCCTCCATGTCGAGAATGGAGTAGGCGCAGGTGATGGCGACTTCGGCAATCAGCACCGTATGCACGGCATCGCCAAAGTCGATGATGCCCGAGACCTGCTGATGAGTCTGCGGGTCGACGAGGATGTTCCAGTCATTGCCGTCATTGTGAATGACCTGCGTGCGCAACCGCGCAAGCCTGGGTTGCACCGTGTTTTCGAACGCGGAAATGAAGCGCTCCAGAATGGCTCGTCGGCCAGGGTCCTTGACGAAATGCAGGCGCGATCTGGAGCGCGCGGCGTGCCGCAGGTCCCAGTCCAGGTCGCGCACCGCACCGGGATGCATGAAGCCCTGCAACGCACGATCCATGTCGGCGAACGATTGGCCCAGGCTGCGCATGAGGGCGAAGGTGCGCTTGACCTCGGCCAGGGGAGTGCCGTGCAGCCAGCTCACCAGGCGCACCGCATGGGTTTCACCGGAGGGCGCCACGGCCGAGGCGAGGAAGCCACCGGCAAGGCTCTTCTTCAGCTGCGGCACGGCAAGCTCGGGGTTGTAGCTGGCGAGGTGGCTGAGGATGGCCGTCTGCAGCTCGCTTTCAGTACGCGGTTCACTCGAATTGACCACCTTCAGAATCCACCCCGCATCGCTTGCAGTGTTCAACCGGTAGTTGCAGTCGCGCTCGCCATCCAGGGGCGAGGCCGTGGCGACGACATTGAAAAGCTGCTCGGCCAGTTGTTCGGCCTCGCGGGGCGAGAACTGCGGGGCGGGATGGGAAAGGTTGGTCATGGTAATGGTTTTCCAAGTTATTGTTTTCAGTTAGCTTGGCATGCGAAATCCTTGACGGCAGTAGGTATGCGGTCGGCGTTGGCCTGCATATTGTCGGAATCGACCGGCACAAATTCGGTAGTCAAAGTGAGGAGTCTTGATGCGCGACCTGGACGTGAAAGATCGCGAAATACTGGACATTCTGTCTAAAGAAGCGCGGATTGCCCTGAAGGCCCTGGCCGCGAGAATCGGACTGTCCAGAAGCGCCACCAGCGAGCGTGTCCTCAACCTTGAGCGCAATGGCGTGATCAGGGGCTACCGGGCGGATATTGGCGAAATCGACGCCAACGTGATTCGCGCCATGTTTCTGGTGTGCCTGAAACGCACGCCGGCCATCAGCCTGCTGGACATGCTGGCCCAGCACTCCCAGGTGCGACGCATCTCTTCGGTCAGTGGCCAGCTCGACCTGGTGATCGAGATCGAATCACGCACCATTGATGATCTGAACCGAGTCCGGGATGCCGTAGCCAGTCACGAGTCCGTCGAGGACATCACCACGGCTGTGGTGCTTCGGCGCGACATCGACCGGCAGACTTCCTGATTCTGCGACGCGAAGAGCGGGCGGGATGTGCCTGCGAGAAGTGCCGGGCGCACCCGCAAAAGCTCTGAAATGCTCGCTTGGCGCCCGTCCCCGGCAGCCGGATGTGGGAGGGTGGGCCCATTCCCTTGCGGCAATCGCCGGCTTCCCACCCTGTACAACGTGCATCGCAAAACCATAAAATGAGAAGCATTATCATTAATGCGAATCTGCCATGCACAACCACAGCCTCTCTTCGCCCGTCGCCCAGTTGTATGCGAACCATCACGGCTGGCTGCGGGGCTGGCTGCACCGGCGCCTCGGGCACAGTGCCGATGCCGAGGACCTGGCCCATGACACCTTTATCCGGGTGCTGCGCTCCCAGGAGGATGTGCGTGAGTTGCGCCAGCCCATGGCGTTCCTGGCCACCATTGCCAACGGCCTGCTGATCAATCGCTGGCGCCGCCAGGCGATCGAGCGGGCTTATCTGGAAGCCCTGACGGCGCGGCCGGTGGGGGAGGAGCCTTCGCCGGAGGAGCGGCATCTGATGATCGAGACCCTGTTGCAGCTGGATTCGCTGCTGGTGGGGTTGTCGTCGCGGGTGCGGCAGATTTTCTTTCTGTCCCAGCTCGATGGCCTGACCTATCCGCAGATCGCCGCGCAGTTGGGCTTGACCGTGGCCCAGGTGCAGCGGGCCATGGGCAAGGCCTTCAGTGTCTGTTACGCGAGCCGTTTTGAATGAGTGGCGCTGCGGTCGATCCCCGAGTGCGGGACAACGCCATCGACTGGCTGGTGCGGATGCAGTCCGGGCTGATGAGCGCCGCGGACCATCAGGCCCTGCAGCAGTGGCGGCAAGCCAGCGTCGAGCATGAATACGCGTGGCAGCGGGTCAGCAGCCTGCCGCTGATGTTGCAGCCAGGGGCCAATCTGTTGGCCGATGCCACGGCGCGCCGGGCATTGCAAGCGGCGGGCGCCGATCCGCAGCGACGGCGACAGGTGCTCAAGTGCCTGCTGGCCCTGGGGCTGTTGGGGGGCATTTCCTGGCAGGGGGCGGATTCCACCCTGGTGCGCTCAGCCCTGGCCAGTTATCGCACCGGCGTCGGCGAGCGACGCCATTGGGCCCTGGCCGACGGTGGCTCGCTATGGCTGAACACCGCCAGTGCGGTGAACCTGGACCTGAGCGCCCGGCAGCGCAGCCTGCAATTGATCGAGGGCGAACTGGCCCTGGACACCCCGGCGGGCTCTGCATCCCTGCAACTGTCGACCCCGGATGCGGTGCTCTATAGCCGTGGTGCCAACCTGCTGGTGCGTCACGATCGCCTGGGCACCCAGGTGACGGTGTTGCGCGGGCTGGTGCAGGTGAGCGCACGGCAGCACCCAGCACCGCTGGCGTTGCAGGCCGGCTGGCAAACCCGAGTCGATGGCCGGGGAGCAGGGCGGCCAAGCCCCATCGATACGTTTCTGGCCCAGGCCTGGATGCGCGGCATCCTGCCCGCCGAGCGCATGCGCCTGGATCAGTTGCTGGCAGAGCTGTCGCGCTATCGCCCGGGCTTCTTGCGTTGCAGCGAAGCCGTGGCGGGCCTGCGCGTAACCGGCAGTTTCCAGTTGGACGACACCGATGCCGCCCTGGCCCTGGTAGCCAATACCTTGCCGGTGCGCATCGAGCGAAGAACCCGTTACTGGGTGACCGTGGTGCCGGCCTGAAACTTTTTTTTCACCGGCGCGATAGTTTTTTCGATCTGGCTTGGCCTTCAGGTATTACCCACCGGCACAGGTGGGTTTCGATCCCTAGGAGCCCTGCATGATTTTCCCTGCTCGTGTCTTGCGTACCCATACCTTCGGCCTGCTGTTGCTCGGTTTGCAGCCGCTCTGTAGTGAAGTGGTGTTGGCTGCCGGCGAGCGCCACTACAGCATCGGCGCCGGTCCCCTGGACCAGGTGCTGTCGCGCTTTGGCGCCGAGGCGGGCATCAGCATGGCCGGCAGTGCGCTGCTCACCGCAGGCAAGACCAGCCAGGGCCTGCAAGGGGATTTCAATACCGAGGCGGGCTTGAACCAGCTGCTGGCGGGCACTGGCCTGGGCTACGTGCGCCAGGCCGACGGCGGCTATGCCTTGCGCCTGCGCCTTGATGCGGTGTCGCTGCCGACCCAGAAGGTCAAGGGCGAAAATCCTGACGAGGAAGAGGTGTACCGGGCACCGCGTTCATCGGTGTACATCTCTGCCGACGACATGCAGCGCTTTGGCGTGGTGTCGGTGGGCGACATGCTCAAGGGCCAGCCCGGGGTCCAGGTCGGTGACAGCCGCAATGGCGGCGGCCTGGATGTGAACATCCGCGGCATCCAGGGCCAGAGCCGGGTGGCGGTGACGGTGGACGGTTCGCAGCAGGCGCTGGATGTCTATCGCGGTTATGCCGGGACCCAGCAACGCAGCTACATCGACCCGGACATGATCAGCGACATCGCCATCGACAAGGGCCCGAGCCTGACCTCCAGTGCCATAGGCGGCACGGTGAAGATGCGCACCCTCGGGGTCGGCGACATCCTCAAGGACGGTCAGAATATCGGCCTGCGCCTCAAGGGTGATGTCTGGAACAACGGTGTGGCCCCGGCCTCCCGCGATCCGCACTCCAAGACCCAGGACCTGTACTCGGAGCCGCATCAGAGCCGCGGCGGGCTGTTCGGCTCGGAGGCCGAGGCCGGCAGTGCCGCGTTCGCCTATTCCCATGAATTCTTCGATGTGGTGGCGGCCTACGCCCATCGCAACCAGGGCAACTATTTCGCCGGCAAGAAGGGCCAGGATCGCTACCGCACCTATGACCGTTACGGCGATGAAGAGACCAGCGTCGCCACCACCTACAACGCCGGGGAAGAGGTGCTGAACTCCTCGTCGAAGACCGAATCCTGGCTGCTCAAGACCACCCTGCGCCCGGCGGACGGCCACACGTTCGACCTGGGCTACCGGCGCTACGACGGACGTATCGGCGAGATCATGCCCTCGGACATCTTCCGTTTCGGCACTGGTGGCATCTACCAGTACCCCCTGGGCCACACCCAGATCGACACCTACACCGCGCGCTACAACTACCTGCCTGCAGGCAACCCGCTGGTGGACCTGAGCGCCGACCTGTGGATGACCGATGCGCAGACCAGCCAGTTGACCGCCGTCTCGGCGCCGGCATCCCAGGCCTACCGTTCGGACCGCAACTGGAGCCGCCAGGCCGATCGCCGGGTGGGCGGTGGCCTGGCCAATACCTCGCGTTTCGAGACCCGCTACGGCGACTTGAAGCTGGACCTGGGCAGCTCGTTCCAGCTGGAGGAACTGCGTCCGCAGAAAAGCGTGGCCACCACCCAGGACGATATCAACGCCAACCGCATGCTGCGCGAAGGTTCGCGGCAGGAGTTCAGTTTCAACGGCAAGCTGGAGTACAAGCCGGTGGACAGCCTCACCCTGTGGGGCGGCGGGCGCTACACCCACTATCGCAGCAAGGATCACGTGCCCACGGCCACGGCGCGTCGCGAGGAACGTGACCTGCGCTACCTGCGGGTTTCCAACGGCGACAATTCCGGCAACATGATGTGGTTCCCCGACCAGAACGGCCAGTACACCGACGCCACCGACCCGCGCCTGAACAACGGCATCGTCTTCCAGAACACCAACTTCCCCTTCGAGGGCGTGCGCTACAACGACTTTGGCGCCACCGACTCCACGGTCTATCCGTCCCAGGTCGGCGAGGTGGTCACCGGCTACAACTACTCCGGCAAGAACAGCAACAGCGGTGGCGCCTTTGCCCCGGCCTTCGGTATCAATATCGAAGTGCTGCCGGACACCTTCGTGTATGCCTCGTACACCCAGGGCTTTCGCATGCCGTCGCTGTTCGAAACCAGCCAGGGCGTACAGCAGACGATGCCCGGCAAGGGCCTCAAGCCCGAGCGTTCGAGCAACTGGGAGATCGGCGCCAGCACCCTGCAAAAGGGCCTGCTGGTGGATGACGACTCGGCGGCGTTCAAGCTGGCCTACTTCAACAACACCATCAAGAACTACATCACCCGCTACTACGACCCGAGCCCGGGCCTGTGGGGCCTGATGCGCTTCAGCAACACCGACAGCTACAAAACCAGCGGCCTGGAACTGCAGACCCGCTACGATGCCGGGCGGGTGTTTGCCGACCTGTCGTCCACCTACTACCTGAAGACCGAAACCTGCGACGCGGCTTTCGCGGCCACCCTGCGCGCCACCAGCAATCCCTACCAGAAAACCGCCGACACCCCGGACTGCACCCCGGGCAGCTTCATGGGCTCCTACACCAACACCCAGAACCCGCCACGCTTTGCCGGCAACCTGACCACTGGCCTGCGCTTCTTCGACCAGAGCCTGACCCTCGGTACGCGCATCACCTACACCTCCGGCCCCACGGTTACCGCCGACAAGCCCTGGCAGACCGGCGCCACCACGCCGCAACTGAACTACCGCGAAGTGGCGCTGTTCGATCTGTTCCTCAACTACAAACTGAAGGAAGACGCCAGCCTCAACGTGTCGCTGCAGAACCTCACCGACCGCTACTACCTGGACCCGCTGGCGCAGAGCTTCATGCCGGCACCGGGGCGCACGCTGCGGGTGGGGATGCAGGCGAAGTTCTAGGATGCGGGCGGCCTTCTCCGGACCAGGCAGCAAGGTGCGGCCTTGCCGCACCGGCCTTTTACTGCGGCGGGTCGACGCAGTAAAGTAGGCCGCTTTCGCCCCCATTGGCCGGCACTCGCCCCTGACCTGAGCGGTATTGCCAAAGGGATCTGGCCCTCGCTGCGTTACAGATAAGGATATCCAATGAAGACCCTGGTAAAGCGTCTCCGCCCCCTGGCTGTTCTGGTTTCAGTCACGCTCTTGAGTGCCTGTGCCCCGCTGGGCAGTTCCGACCTCAATGGCAGCGCCACGCAGAACCCGACCAACCAGCTCCTGGAAACCATCGATGGCGCGACCCGGGACGGTATGTCCGTGGTGCTGGTGCCGGCGCTCATGCCCAACAAGAGCGTGACCGACCTCTCCAGCTATTCCCATCGCGTGATCTTCAGCAACAAGGACCAGCCGGGCCAGGGCTACATGCAGTCCTTCGCCAATAACGACCTGGAGAAAATCAAGGAAACCGTATTTCTCTGGGACTTCCTTGAAGTGCACATCGTCCCGCCGGGAACCTACCTGATGTCCGGCGGCATTGATTACAGGATCGACAGCAGCCTGGCCCAGGTAGGCGCCGCGAAGGGCCAGCCGGCCAGCAGTGCCCGTGGTTCGGTGGACATGTCTGCGGTGCTGTATCGCCAGTTCGTCAAGGAACAATACTGGCGCGACGCTTCCTACGCGGATACCACCCACACCCAGAATGTCTGCAGTACCGTGCATGTCGCCTCCGGCCAGTGCGTGGCCTGGCAAGAGCAGCAATACAACACGCGCCGGCAGGTGTCGGAAGGCGGTTGGACCGAAGGCACCAAGATCCGTGATGTCCAGTCCGTCAAGTTGAAGGCACAGATCCCCGACGCCTACGCGCCCCTGGCCTTCAGTATCCAGCCCGGCCAGATACTGCTCAGCGACCGCTTCCACCTGAAAACCCCGGCCGTGAGCTACGACAAGAAGACTTGCAAGGCTATCGACCCGCAGAACATCAAATGCGCACTGCGGGATATCCAGGTCTACGTGAGGCCGGCCCCCGTGGAACTGGTCAAGAAGTTCAGCGACAAGGAGCTGGCGAATGTCAACGACACAGGCCGCCGGGTGCTGGCGCGTATCGAACCGATGAAAACCCGCCTGCAAGGGGACACCGGCATGGAAGACCTGGTGTGGGGCATCCCGGTTTCCCTGAAGAAAACCGCCAGGTAAGGGGGCTTGCCTTGGGGCGCGGAGAACAGCGCGCAGCGCCACGGGCCATTGCTAGTTGAAGGCGCTGCGCAAGCCTTTGATGACCTGTTCGATGGAGGGCCCTTGAATGGCCGGCGGTTGCGGGTTTTCGCCGAATTCGCGCCAGATGAACAGGGTCAGTTCCGCCCCGTCAGTCAGTGACAGGGCGTTTTCCTCATGGGCGAAAGTTTCAAGCAGCCGGTAGCGCTGATCACTCCAGAACAGCTCCTCGACCCAGGGGTACACCGGAATAAAGTGGAAATGGATGGGGTAGCCGGGGGCATGGCCGAACCGGCTGATGTACAGCCACTTGGGTTTGAGCTGCAGCTCCAGGTTTTTCTGCACCCTGGCGAGCAGGCCCCCCAACTCCGTCAGGGCGCTCTCGGGCAGCTCGGCCAGTGAATTGACCCGGGATCGCGAGCCCAGCATCAGGTAGCCGGGCAGGGCGGACGACAGGTGATGATTGAGCACCCAATGGTCGGTTTGCAGAATGATGAACTCGGGGGCTATGCCCACCTGCTGGGCGGTGTTCAAGGCATGGGCTCCTGTTCGGGAAGGTCGCTCTTGTATTCGCCCCACTGCATGTACGCGTAGTACCGGGTCATTGCTTCGAAGTGGCTGGGGGCTTCCACTTCCCACACAAGCCGGGCGTCGGGGTGAAGCAGTTTGCGTGCGGTGTTTCCCTGTGGGCCGCTCAGACAGAAGGTCTGGCAGTCATCCGGTTCCATCCAGAGTTGGTAGTTCATCTCTTGCGCTTCAGAGTGTGGGGGAGGCAATCGTCGTTGTGGCTCGAGCAACCTAGATCGAGCCGACCGAACGCAGGTATTTCCGTGCCTGAGGACTGGTGATCTTTTCGGCTTCAAGCACATACAGCGAGCTCCAGAGCGGTGGTAAACCCAGTTCCTCCATGTAGGACGTGAAGCTGTTGAAAGGCTCGGTACCAATGACCTCGGCGCTGAGCCAGAGCAACTCGCACTCCTGGCAAAGGTGCAGGATTTCCTGCGTTGCCCGCACTTGAACCTGGGTTACTTCGCCTTGTTCACATTCCGGACACAGCATTTTTTCACCTCCCAAGTGGGCGCGCAGTCTATCACTGACCAGGTTGCACGCGGCCAGCAACGAAGGTCTGCCTGCGCTCAGAAACCCGCCATGGAGGACGCTGCTTTCGACCCTGTCCGGAGCGGGCCTTTGCGGCACCCGCATCCCCGGCCCCGGTCGCATAAATTTGAAATGCCCGGCATTGCTCGCCAGAATCGCCCCCCGATCCGGCACAAGGTGCCGGACCTTGGTGGTGAAAAGGGGTAGCAGTTGAATCAGCAGACATTGTCCATGCGCCTGGCGCGCGTGGCGGCGCATGTACCAACCGGCGCACGCCTGGCCGATATCGGCTCGGATCACGGCTATCTGCCGGTGGCCTTGCTGCTGCGCGGCAGCATCAGCGCGGCGGTGGCCGGAGAGGTGGCGTTGACGCCGTTCCACGCGGCCCGGCGCACGGTGCGCGACAACGGCCTGGAGCAGCAGGTCAGCGTGCGCCTGGCCGATGGCCTGGCGGCGATCGAACCGGGCGACGCCATCAGCGCCATCAGCCTGTGCGGCATGGGTGGCGAGACCATCCGCGACCTGCTGCAAGCCGGCAAGGCGCGCCTCAATGGCCAGGAGCGGTTGATCCTGCAGCCCAACGGGGGCGAGCAGCCCCTGCGCCAGTGGCTGATGGACAACGGCTACCGCATCCTGTGTGAAGAGGTGCTGCGGGAAAACCGTTTCGACTACGAAATCATCGTCGCCGAGCGCACAGGGCCGGTGAGCTACAGCCCCCGGGAGCTGTACTTCGGCCCTCTGCAACTGCAGGCCCGCAGCCCGGCGTTCCTGGCCAAATGGCAGCGCCTGCTGCGCCTGAAACAGCGCACCCTGGAAAACTTCAGCCGGGCACAGGCGGTGCCCGAAGAGAAGGTGCAGGACATGGCCCGGCAGGTGCGCTGGATCAGCGAGTTGCTGGGCTGAGTGCGCCAGGCGGCCGCTTGCCAGGGCCCGGTGCCAATCACCGCCGGCCCGTACGACACGCTACCGAGCCGCGCAATGTCCCACGCTCAGCGCGTTGCCGGCTCCAGGCCTTATGCCTGGGGCTGGATGGCCGGCGGCGTCGAAACCTGTTGCAGGAACCGTTCGATCAGCCATCGCGCCGCCGGGCCCGGCGGCGTGTCGCTGCGGTAGATGGCGTCGAAGGCGTAGATCCCGCTTTGATATTCCGGAAGGTTCAGGCGCACCAGCCGGCCGCTGCGCAGGTCCTCCTCGACCATGGGCCGCGGCATGTTGCCCCAGCCGATGCCGGCACGCAGCAACATGTGCTTGGCGCCCAGGTCCGCCAGCCGCCAGGTGCGGTTGCTCAGCACCGCGAAATCCCTGCCCCGGGTCAGCGTCGAGCGGTCCGACAGCACCAGCTGGATGAATTCGCGCCCGGCGCCGGTCAGGTTGGCATCGCTGGCGGCCAGGGGATGATCCGGCGCGGCCACCGGAATCAGCTCGACACTGCCCACACCGATTCTTTCGATCCCGTCGATGCTTTCGTTCATCGGCCCACTGATGCCGACGACTGCGCCGCGCTCGATCACCCGCTCGGTGACTGCTCCCAGGGCTTCCATGTGCAGGTGCAGGGCCACCGTGGGAAAGGCTTCGCGAAAGGCCTTGAGGGCGTCCACCACGCGCTCGGGGGCCAGCATCACATCGAGCACCAGGTGGACCTCGGCCTCCAGGCCTTGCAACAGGCCCCTGACCTTGGCACGCAGGCCATGGACGCCGTTGGCGATGGTCCTGGCCTCTACGAGCACGGTGCGTCCGGCCTCGGTGAGTTGCGGCTTGCGCGTGCTCTGGCGGTCGAACAGCGAGACCCCGAGCTGCATTTCCAGGTTGGCGATGGAGTAGCTGATGACGGACGTAGCGCGGTGCAGTTTTCTTGCGGCGCCGGCGAAGCTGCCGACTTCCACCACGGTCAGGAATACGCGCAATTGGTCCAGCGTCGGGGTGCCGGGGTCGGAGATCATCTCGGGTTCCTTGAGCGTTATCGGCGTTGACGCCCCGGCAGTGTGATCGATTCCAGCCGGGGAGGGGGTGAGGCAGTGTCCAGTGAGCGTTGTATTCTTGCCTATTTTATCGAACCTAATGATCTAAATTAGTCGGCTATTCAGAGAAGCTGTGGCGGCGCAAGCTTTCTTCACCCGGGCGATTCATCTCGGATCGCACCCAACTGAAGGAAATACCTCATGCCCGCTTCTGCCCATATTGCTCAACCCGACACTCGCCAACAAAGCCGCTCCGATACTCCCCAGGCCGTGGCCGCACTGGCTGGCCGAGTGCTGCTCAGCGCGATCTTCCTGTTGTCCGGCGTCTCGAAGCTGGCGGCACCGGCGATGATGATCGGTTACATCGGCTCTGTCGGCTTGCCATTTCCGCAGCTGGCCCTGGCCCTGGCGGTCATCGTTGAAATCGGCGGCGGCCTGGCCCTGGTCGCTGGCTGGCGGACCCGCACTGTCGCGGCATTGCTGGCGTTGTTCAGCGTGGTCACTGCCTTGGCCTTCCATAACGCACTGGGCGACCAGAACCAGTTCATCCACTTCTTCAAGAACCTGGCCATGGCCGGTGGCCTGTTGCAGGTCGTGGCGTTCGGTGCCGGTCGTTTCAGCCTCGACGCCCGCCGTCGCTGATCACCCGCCAGCGGGGGCCGGTTCCCTCGCGGCGGCTGCGGTTTCCCTGTGTTTTCTTGCCTGATCGAGGTGTCCATGAAAGCCATACGTGCCTACCAATACGGCAGTCCCGATGTCCTGCGCCTGGAAGAAGTTGCCGACCCTGTGGCTGGCGAAGGTGAAGTGCTGATCGATGTCGCCGGTGCTGGAGTCAACCCTATCGACTGGAAGATCCTGTCCGGTGCCATGCAGGCATTCATCCCGCTGCCACTGCCTTTCACCCCGGGGGTCGAGGTGGCCGGGCGGGTGCTTGCCACCGGCCGGGGCGCCAGCCGGTTCGAGGTCGGTGACCGGGTGTTCGGTTTCATCAACATCACGGGCGGCTATGCCGGCAAGGCAGTTGCCCGGGAGTCCACGCTGGCGTTGCTGCCCCGTTCCCTCACTGCGTTGCAGGCCGGCGCCGTGCCCGCCACGGCGCTGACCGCCTGGCAGGCCCTGACCGAACATGCCGGCGTACAGCCCGGGCAGAAGGTGTTGATCCATGCCGCGGCAGGAGGTGTGGGCAGCATGGCGGTGCAGATCGCCAAGTACCTGGGGGCCGAGGTCATCGCCAGCGCTTCGGCGGACAACCATGCCTACCTCAAAGGGCTAGGGGCCGATCAGGTCATCGACTATCGCCGCCAGGATTTCACTCAATGGCGGCCCGCGGTCGATGTGGTCCTGGACCTGGTGGGGGAGCAAACCCAGGCGCTGTCGTTCGCCCTGTTGAAACGGCACGGGGTGCTGGTTTCCCCGGTGAGCCAGCCCGACATCACCCTGGCCAACGACTATGGCGTGACCCCGGTGAATTTCGCCACCCGTGGTGATGGTGGCCAGTTGGCGAGGATTGCCGAGCTGTTCGACCAGGGCCGCTTGCAGGTCGCTGTCCAAGCCTTCCCCCTGAGTGACGCCCCGCAGGCGCTGGAAAAAAGCAGGGGCCGCCATGGCCATGGCAGGCTGGTCCTCGACATGGCCCGCTGATCGCTTGGCGGGCTCCCAGAACAGCCGGCACCACCGGCAAGCCAGGGCGGCGGTCCAGGGTACGGGCCTGCCGCTTGCGGCATTGGCGAGGGCTAACCGGCGGGCCTGATGCCGAAGGGGCCGTTGCAGTCAGCCCTGCACTGTCCAGAGCATGGTCTGCACCTGGATGTGGGGGTGGCTTTGCAGAGGCTCCCACTCATCAATGAACGCGAACCCCTGGCGCAGATAGAAACTCGCGGCCCTGGCATTGGCGGGGGAGACGTCGAGGAACACCCGCTCATGGCCTTGTTCCCGTGCGCGCGACTTCACCGCCTCCACCAGCCGGGCCGCCACGCCGGAGCCACGGGCCGCGGGTGCGACCCACATGCCGATCAGGTTGTAGCGGTTTGCCTCACTGACTGCGGCGCCGATCATTCCCAGGGGCTGGCCATCCTCGATGGCCAGCCAGAATGCGCTGGCCGCGCCCGAGGCACGTTCCTGCCACTGCTGGTCACTGTACCGGGCGGCACTCTGGTAGCTGACCCCGAACGCGGTCGGGGCGTCCTGCAGCGCGGCGAGACGAACTTGCTTCAACAGCCTCCAGTCCTTGGTTTGCGTCGGTCGAATATCCATGGTGGTCTTCAGGTCGAGTGAGGCAGCAACCTCTCACAAGGCTGGCGCAGGAACAAGCGCGCCTTGCCCGGTGCTGCGCTTGCCGGCGGCCTACGCTTGCCATTTGCCAGCATCTTGTCGCTGATGAAACGCTGGCTATATGATCGCGCGTCATGCCATTGGCCACTTGCGTGGCCGGCGTTTTCTCATCGGTTCTACAGGGATGTTCCAGGGATGAAAATCAAGAGCAATACAGGTCTGCACAAGGAAGGCCGGCTGGCTGCGCGACTGGCCGGCTGGTTGCTGGCGCCGTGCATGCTGGCGGCTTCGATGCTGGCCCAGGCCGGTGCGCCGATCCCTCCCGGGGCAGTGCTGGCGGTGATGCAGAACGTCGAGGTGCCGGACCAGGATGAAGAGGTGGAGCTGGAAGACGGCGTTACCGCCACCTTCTGGTACGGCCAGGAGCTGGACTTCGACGGCAAGCACTACTACGCCACCTTTGTCTGGCACACCCGGGACCGCGCCGCCCGCGAGGGCGAGGATTTTGCCGCGCCGGAGGTTCAGGTACGGCTGGCCGATGCCACCTTCGAACTCACCAACCCGGGCCAGAAGCAGGCCTATTCCATCCGCAGCATCGAACGCAAGATCGGCTTCTTCGGCGGCGGCGAGAAGCCCGAGGAAGTGGACACCAAGCGCAAGGCCGTTGAGCACCGTACCGCTGACGGCCGCCTGCTGCTGGCGGTGCCCACGGCAACTTTCGACAATGGGGTGATCACCAGGGGCTACACCATGCTGGTGTTCAATCCGAACAAGAAACCCGAAGACGATGGCTGGGTCTGGTCCTACGTTGGCCAGGTGCGCACCGGCGAGGACAACTCCGCGGCCTGCGACGACGGCGCGGTCATGCCCTGCATTGGCAGCGACGGGGAGCTGAGCTTCGTCGCCGGCCAGGAGCCGCTGCCGCAGGTGCAGGTCAAGGTCAGCGGCACTACCTTCGAGGGCCCGGGAAAGGTCCGTTCGCTGGCGGCCGCAGACAACCTCACCTATGTCTACGACAGCAAGACCGAGCAGTACGTCAGCCGCTAGTTGCGGCAGCGACGGCCAGGTAGCGCAGCCTTGCCAAACCCACGATCCTCCAGGGAGGATCGTGGAGCGCTTTCACCCCGGTCCGGCACAGCCATCATCCAAGGAAACGGCGAATGAGTACGCGTATCGACATGCTGATGAACCCGGGGCCGGAGGTGCGCGCTGCGATCCTCGAGCCCTTGCGGGCCCACAACCGGGCCCAGGCGGGCGATCCCAAGCCCGAGGCCATCGCCCTGGTGGTTCGCGACGAGCACAGCGGTGAGATTCTCGGTGGCCTGCAGGCGGAGATTTTCTATCGCTGGATGTTCATCGAGCTGCTGGCGGTCCCCGAGCAGACACGGGGCCAGGGCACGGGCTCGCAATTGCTGAACATGGCCGAGGAGCTGGCCCGGGAAAAGGGCTGTATCGGCATCTGGCTCGATACCTTCGACTTTCAGGCGCCGCAGTTCTATCAGCGGCATGGCTTCAGCGAATTCGGCCGGTTGGAGGATTTCCCGCCGCAGCACCGGCGTTTCTTCCTGCACAAACGCCTGGTCTGAACCCCCGGGCCCTGGCTGGCGAACCCGCATGCAGCGCGTTCCCGCAGCCTGGGCTGCGGCTACTCAGGCGTGGGCATCGACGCCGATCCGCGCCAGCAGCCAGTCCTGATAGAGCGCGGGGCTGTCGGTGGTCTGGCCGCCGTTTTTGGCAACGACCGTCTTGCCGTCCAGGCGCCCGATTTCCATCAGGTATTGCAGGCCCTTGAGCACATGGGTGGCGTCGTCCTTGCCCAGGGATTGCACATCGGGCAGTTGGACGGAGTTGCTCTTGTCGTCGAATGTCGCCCAGGTGGGGTTGGCTCTGTATTGGGCTATCAGTTTGGCGTCCGAGATTTGCGATTCATGAAAACTGGCGTCGATCTTCGCCTGCATTTGTGGCGTCGCATTCTCTACCTGGATTTTCATGGACTTCAGCGTGCCATTCTCCAGCGCCCTGGTGATTCCCTTGAGGCCCATGGCTACGAGGGATGTCGAGTTTGAGATGCTTCCTGTCATGAGACTGCTCCTGGGTGGGTTCTGGCCAAGCAGAGCAAAACCCGGGCCATGAGCCCTGAACATGATGCGGCGCGGCGTTGGCAGCGGCGCCAGAAGCTATGGCGGGCAGAAGTTGGCCTTAGTGGGCAAGGGGTTGCCATTGGATCGCCTGCTTTTGCCAGCCACTACTGCCCCGAGGCGGATATCGACCTGTGTCCGCCGCCCTGGTGGCCGTGAAGAAAAACTCGATCTGCATGGCCAATCGGCGCACAGTGGCCGCCTGTACTGTTGCCACTTCCGATTGCCCGCACATGACCCAGCCCCGAACCCCCACCGCACTCGCGGCCCTGATTGCCCGGCACACCCCGCACTCCGGCGACTTTCCCAGCGCCGTGCCCAACCTGACCTTGCACCGCCGTTCCACGCCGACCTCGGCCATTCCCTGCATCTACAGCCTGGGCCTGGGGGTGATTGCCCAGGGCGGCAAGCAGGTGCTGCTGCAAGAGGCGGTGATCAATTACCGGGCCGGGCAGGGCATGCTGACCAGCATCGACCAGCCGGTGGTGGCCCGGGTGACCCAGGGCTCGGCGGCCGAACCCTTCCTGGGCATGATGCTGACCCTGGACATGCACCAGATCCTGCAAACCGCCGCGCAGATGCAGCCGCCACCGCCTTCGCGGGCCAGCGATTATCGGACGGTGGTGGTGGATGAACTGGAGCCGGGGCTGGCCAGCGCTCTGGAGCGGCTGGTGGGCTTGCTCGACGAGCCGGCGCTGATTCCCCAGCTGGCGCCATTGATCCAGCAGGAAATCATCGTCCGGCTGTTGGCCGGGCCCTACAGCCTGGCGTTGCAGCAGCTGCTGGCGGTGGGTTCGCCGACCCAGCAGATCTTCAAGACCGTGGCCTGGCTCAAACAGAACTTCACCCAGCCGTTGCGCATCGATGATCTGGCGCAGCGCGCCCATATGAGCCCGTCCACCTTCCGCCAGCATTTTCGCGCCATCATCGGCGTCAGCCCGCTGCAATTCCACAAGCAGTTGCGCCTGCAGGAAGCCCGGCAGTTGATGCTCAGCCAGAACATCGATGCCGGGCGCGCCGCGGGGCTGGTGGGCTATGAAAGTGCTTCGCAGTTCAGCCGGGAATACAGCCGGGTGTTCGGCGCGCCGCCGCAGCGGGATATCCGCAGGATGCGCGAGGCCGGGTAAGGGCCAGGTTGCAGTGCAGGGTTCAGCGAAATAGGCAAACAGACTGTGGCGCGGCTCTGGGCGCCTAACCATTCGGTCCGCCACGGATAGGCCTGTTTCTAGCTGATTGTGTTGCAGCGAAACGCCCTTTGGGGTGGGCCGGCAGAATCCGCAAAACAGGCAAACTTGCCGTCAGAATAGGCAAGGTTTCGCCGCGAGCCATTTCTATACTGGTGCCCGACGACGCAGCAGCCCCAAGGCCTGCCGTGTCCCGGGCGCTTTCGGTAACGCCCGACTCCGCACTCCCGCACACGGGAGCGAGCGGTCCGCCTATCGATCCAGACGAGCCTGCCCAGGGCGGCTCAAGGAGTACGGTCATGAGCAACAGCATCGAACACGTCAGCTTCCCCAACTTCGGCTGGGACAACGCCGCGGACATCTATCTGCCGGCGGATTTCGACCCGGGCAAGCGCTACCCGGCGATCGTCAGCACCCATCCCATCGGCAGTTGCAAGGAGCAGACCTCCGGCAACATCTACGCCGCCGGGCTGGCCCGGGCCGGGTTTGTGGTCATCGCCTTCGACGCCAGTTTCCAGGGCGCCAGCGGCGGCCAGCCACGCTTTATCGAAGACCCGGCCACTCGCGTGTCGGACATCCGTTTCGCCATCGACTACCTGGTGACCCTGCCTTATGTCGACCCCGAGCGCATCGGTGCCATCGGTGTCTGTGGTGGCGGTGGCTACACCATCCAGGCGGCAATGACCGACTACCGGATCAAGGCCCTGGCCTCCATTACCGGGGTCAACTTCGGCCGCCTGATCCGCGAAGGTTTCAGCAACTTCGATCCGGTCAGCGCCTTGCACGCCATGGCGAAGCAGCGCACCGCCGAGGCCCGGGGCGAGGCGCGTCATGTGATCGACTACCTGCCAGCATCGGTAGCCGAGGCGCAGCAGAACGGCATCAGCGACATCGACGTACTGGAAGCCACCGAGTACTACAAGACCGCCCGGGGCCAGCAGCCAAACGGCGCCACCAGCGGTCTGTTTTCCTTCAATAGCGCGGCCTTTGGCTGGGATGCCTTCCTGCAGGCCGAGGTGCTGCTGACCCAGCCACTGATGGTAGTGGTCGGCGACAAGCCCGGCGGCTTCGGTGCCTACCGCGACGGCCTGGAAATCCATGGCCGCGCGGCCTCCCGGGACAAGCATCTGGTGGTCGCTGAAGGCGGGTCCCACTACGACCTGTACGACCGCGCCGAAACGGTGGCGCTGGCCATGGCGCAATTGGTGCCGTTCTTCCAGCAGCACCTGTAAGGGGAGAGGCAGCCGCCGCTGTCGCCTGGCCGGCGACGGCGGCTTTGTCGCGCCCGGGCGCCAAACCGCTCCCCCGGCAGGCCGCCGGTGAGCAGCAGGCTGGCGAAGCTCAGGGGGTAGGCATTGATGACTCATTGCAGGGCCGTGATGCCGGCATCCCGGTCCCGGGCGATGGATTCCAGGGCGACATTGACGATCGAGGTGTCGAGGATCACCACCCCATAGCTCCGGCAGGGGGCGATCAGTACCTGGCGTCGCAGGCGGTGCTTGAGGTCCATGGGGGCGTATTTCCTTTGCTGCAGTGCGGTGCGACTATACGAACCTTTTTGCACACAATGCTTCGGGCTGGATCGAAGTGTGCGGCGAAACCTTCGCCGAGCCGGTGCGGGGGGCATGCTCATCATCCTGTCCGATGGCAGCTCGCTGTCCGCCAGTGCCCTGGCCGAAGCGGCGGGGATGTCACCGCAGACCGCCAGTTCGCATCGGCCAAGCTGCTGGAGAGCTTTTCAAGCTGGGCTGGGAGCAGTTGCAGCGCCAGCTGGGTGTCCAGCCGCTGGCCTGAAGCCCTTGTGGCCAGCCAGCGAAAGCCCCTTCAAGCCATCACCCCAAGGAATGACGAATGAGCCGCCTGCCCCTGCAACACATCGACCTGAGCCAGGTGACGAGCACCGCTGAACTGCACCTGGTGCTGCGCGATGCCCTGGGTTTTCCCCATTGGTACGGCTGTAACTGGGACGCCTTCTGGGACGCCATTACCGGGCTGGTGGAAATGCCCGAACAGTTGCATATCAGCGGCTTGCCAGCATTGTCCCGGCGCCTGCCCCGGGACGCGCAACTGCTGCTGCAATGCCTGGAGCGGATGAAGGTCCAATACCCGACGCTGGCTGCGGACCTGCTGTTGGAGCCAGCCAAGCCTTAGTCCTGCCTATCGCCGGACGCGCAATTGAGCCACGACGCTGCCAGGCAAGGGTTTATTCTTTCCCGAGGCAGTGAACAGCCACCCATGGAGACGCCTGTGAGCATCAAAGACCATCCCGCGGATTACCAGGACCTCAAGCGCGCCGTTGCCTTGCTGGAGTCGCCTTCACTGACGGCGCGCCTGTCCGGGCTGCTGGGTTCGCCCATCGAAAGTGCGGTCAAGGCGCTGCCGGCGGTGGTGGCGAAAAAGATCAACGGCGCGGTGGTGGCGGCCCTGCACAGCTCCGCCGATGCGGCGCTGTGGAGCCTGGACAACGCGCCCAAAAAACCGGCATCGACCTTGCTGCACAAGATGTACGCGGCCACTTCCGGCGCTGTGGGCGGGGCCTTCGGTTTTGCCGCGCTGTTTGTCGAGTTGCCCATTTCCACCACCATCATGATGCGCTCGGTGGCCGATGTGGCCCGCAGCGAAGGCTTCGATCTGGCGGATTTTGCCACCAAGCAGGCCTGCATCGAAGTGTTCGCCATGGGCGGCAACAGCCAGGCCGACGACGCCACGGAAACCGGCTACTACATCACCCGCAGCTTCACCACCCAGGCCATGCAGCAACTGTCCAAGGAGCTGGCGGCCATTGCCGCCAAGCGCGGTGCCGGGGCGGTGGGCAGCTTGTCGCCGGGGCAGGTGGGCAAGTGGCTGGCACTGCTGATCGAGAAAGTCGCCAGCCGTTACGGCGTGACCATCTCCAGCAAATTCGCGGCCCAGGCGGTGCCGGTGATCGGCGCCTTTACCGGCGCCACCATCAATGCGCTGTTCACCGACTTCTACCAGGACATGGCCCGTGGGCACTTCACCGTCAAGCGCCTGGAGCACAAGTACGGTTTTGAGCAGATCAAGGACGAGTATGCGCAGATCCTGCGCAAGCAGCTGGCAGGCTAGGGCGGTATCCACATGAGCGACTTTCCCGTTATCCGCACCCCGCGCCTGATCCTCAGGGAACTGTGCCCGGCCGATGTCCCGGCATTGTTCGCGATCCACAGCGACGCCGATGCCATGCAGTGGTTCGGCACCGACCCCATCACCGACTACCCGCAGGCCGAGCAACTGCTGGCGCTGTTTGCCAGCTGGCGCAGCCTGCCCAACCCGGGGACGCGCTGGGCCATCGAACGCCACAACCAACCGGGCCTGCTGGGCACCTGCGGCCTGTTCAAATGGAACCGGCAGTGGCGCAGCTGCGCCGTCGGTTTCGAGCTGGGGCGTGCGGCGCAAGGGCAGGGGCTGATGACCGAGGCGCTGGAGGCCATCCTCGACTGGGGCTTTGCCCACATGGCGTTGAATCGGATCGAGGCCCAGGTGCACCCGCAGAACCTGGCGAGCCTCAGGTTGCTGGAGCGGATGGGGTTTATCCGCGAAGGGCTTTCACGGCAGGCGGGTTACTGGCTGGGGGCCCATCATGATCTGGTGCAGTACGGGTTGTTGAGGGCCGACTGGCTCAGTCTGGCGCCGCTCGCCGCAGGTTCTGCGTAGCCCATAGCGCGAATATCAAGCGGGCGCTGGCAGCTCAGCTGTTGCCCGGCGTCGGCGCATCGCTGTCGTCGACGGGCTCCAGGTCGTGGTAGGAGGGGAAGACCTTCCGGTTACTGATCTTCAAGCCTGTCGGTTGCTCGAGCCCGTGGGTTTTACTGGAGTCCCAGGTGCGCCGTTCGCCGCAGTAGGTATGCACCACCTCCGAGTTGTCCCAGAACAGGCGCTCCAGCAGGGCTTCGTACTCGGCCAGCCACGAATCATCGAAGATGTAACTGCCTTTGGGGTAGGTGGCGAAGTGCACCATATGCCCGAAGTAGCAGTGCCCCCGGCTGTTTGGCAGCACGCTGAAAAGCGCTCGGGTGATCTGCGCCCCCGTCACTGGCAGGCTTTGCAGCACCGCACGATTGTGCGCTTCGGCAGCCGGCGAAGGGTCAAAGCAATGGATGTATCCATACAGGTTGCCGCTCATGGGGTCAGTTGCCTGCGTTATGGGTTGATTGGCGGCATCCGTTGTTGCGGGCGAGTCGATCGATCGCTTGCACACCCGCACGCATCTTTTCCACGGCGCTGGCATTGGCCGAGTGGATGTGAATACGCGGCGGATGAAAACCATTGAGGGCCACGGCCTCTTCGATCCACAGGATCACGTCGTAACCGGTGCCGCGCTGATCATCTCCGAGGTCGTGGTCGAGGCTGATGTCCTCGACGCCACCGGCCTTCAGCAGCGCGATCACTTCGTCCGGCCAGTAGGCGCGAACCCAGCCTTGCGGGGTTTGGCGTTCGTCGTCGAGGTAGATTTTCATGGGCCTGTTTACTCTTGCAGATGCAGTTCAAGCATCGGCGTCGTTCGCGATGACATGCAGCACAAGGCTTAGCGAGTCGTCGGTGAGCAGCGGTGGGTGATCCTGATGCCGCTTGTCGATGAAAAAAAGCGCACCCGGCGCTGTTTCAGCGGGCATGGAGAGGCAAGGGTAGAGTCGGTTTTTACTGGCCTCGGCATACTGGATATGAACCTCGCTGTGCTCAATCCAGATCCTGCTCGATTGACCGGAGCAACTCAGGAACAAGGTGCTGAAACTGGATTGCTCCTGCTCCAGCGGCATTGATTGAGACTCGCCGTGCCGGCCTTTGCGAATGGCTCGTGCCATGGCATTGAATGCTTTGGGTGTGCCAAAGAAATGCAGTTCCTGTCCGTTCAGTCTTGCCAGCACGTCAAGTTTCCTTTCGTATCGCATCGGTCAACGCTGGGTCATTGCAACCTGCGCCGGAGCGCTGACAGGACCGCGTCAGCGTGGCAGAGTGGCCTGTCCAGAGGAATGGCGCCGGCTGTTTCAGGTGCCAAGGTGATCGTGCTGGGCACGCCCTGGTCGCAGAGCTGCTGTTGAGCTTGCAACAGGACTCGGCGGCTGCCTGTAAGCCAATGCTTGTTCTGCTCTGACAGCAGTGCAGCGACTTGCGGTGGATGGTCTTTTACGGTGGATGTCTGGATGGATTTTCGCCCAGCTGTATACCCCGATATTGAGCAATAAGCCATTGCCGGGCTCAAGGTTGCATTGTTTCTCCGGCACTGGATTAGTCCGCCGCACTTGTGTAGAAACGCACCTTCCTTCAACCCAGCACCCGTTGCCACCCCAGGTAGAACCCCATGCGGCCCAACGCCGAACTGCGATTGTTTGCACTGCCCCTGTGCGCTGGCCTGATCTACGCCGTGATCAAGGGCCTGATCAAGGGCTGGAATGGCACGGAGCTGTTTTCCGGGTTTCTGTTTGGCAGTGTGATCGCCATGGTCCTGGGCATTCCCCTGTTGCTGTGGACTGAGCGGCGCTGCCCGCAGGCCAGGGCGCGCTACCTGTGGATCAGCCTGATCCTGAGCCTGGTGGCCACGGTGCTGGTGCGTACTTCATGGATGCAGCTGTTGCTGCTGCCGCTGGCGGGCGGGCTGGCCCTGGCTGGCCTGTACAGCCTGCTGAGCCGTGGAATTGATCAGCTGTCGGTGCCGCCCCATGGGCGAGGGCCGGGCTTGCGGCGGCTGCTGGCGGTGCCGCTGTCGGGGGCGCTGACCCTGGGGGGCGTCGCGGTAACCCTCTATCCCAAGGGCGCGGAAAGCCTGCCGGTATTCTTGCTGGGGGCCATGATCGGGGCCTGGATCAGCATGCTGGTCAGTTGGCCGGTGCTGTGGCTGGTGGAGCGCTTTCTCGCCACTGGCTGGCGCTATGTGATCGGCGGTGGCCTCAGTGGCGTGCTGATCTGGCTGCTGTCCGGCGCCCCGGGGCTGTTCGCCGGGTCCCTGAAGGGGGCTTCGGGGCTGGACTACTGGATCCCCTTGCTCAACCGTGGGATCTTTCCGTTCCTGCTGCTGGGGCTGCTGGGCGGTGGGCTGTTCACGGTGCTCCACGGCATCGGCCCGCGCCGCCGTCCGGCCGCTTACGACTGAATTACATTGCCCAAAGGTCCTGCCTGATGAACCTCAGCCCCATCACCCACGTCGCCTTCGAGGATGAAATGCTCTGCCTGAGTTGGGCCGACGGCTTGCGGCTGCGCCAGCCCCTGAGCCGTTACAGCCGGCTGCGGGAGGCCACGCCCGAGCAGCGGGCGGATTTTGCCATCGCACATCGGGGCTGGTCCGTGTCCTGGCCGCACCTGGGCGAGCCGGTGCTCAGTCTCAACGCCATCGACTGGATCTGGGAATGCCTGTGCGATGAGTCCATGGCTCGCCTGAAGGCCCTGGACTGGCAACTGCAGCAACTGCCGGCGGACGACCAGGCCATCGTCGCGCTGTGGCGGCTGGAGGCGGACGGCTACAACGGCGGCTTCCTGCAGTTCTTCTGCAACTGGGGGCAGCAGACCTGCGAGCTGGCGCTCAGCACCCTGGCCGCGATCGGCGCGCGCAACACTCGGGCCCTGGTCAGCCGCCAGCGCCAACTGATCGCGCACCTGGAAGACCACCCGCAACTGGAGCAACTGTGGGACATTCCCGGGCTGCTGAGCGACGAGGAACATGAGCTGATCAGTGGCGAACTGGACGAGCAACTGTGGTCGGCGATGGAGGAGGTCCCGGCCTTGGCGGTGAAGCATTTTTACGTTGGCTGAGGGTCCTGGCGCCGTGTTCTAATGCCGCGCCTCGTCTCGGCAAATGGACTTCACCCCATGTCTGAACCCCGCATCCGCGCGCTCGCGCTGTGCATCTTCCATCACCAGGGCAAGATCCTGGTCAATCAGTTCTTTGATGCCGACAAGCAACAGATGCTGTTCCGCCCCCTGGGTGGCGGCATCGACTTTGGCGAGCACAGTGCCCAGGCAATCGTTCGGGAAATACAGGAAGAGCTGGGGCTGTCGATCAACAGCCTGCGCCTGATCGGCACCCTGGAAAGCCTGTTCACCTATGCCGGCAAGCCCGGCCATGAGTTCGTCCAGGTCTACGACGCCCGCTTCGACGATCCGAGTGTCTACCAGCGTGCCCAGCTCGATGCCCGGGAAAGCGATGGCGCGCCCTTCGTGGCCCGCTGGCAGGGCAGCGCCAGCTTCACCGAGCAGACGCCGCTGGTTCCCGCGGGCTTGGCGGACCTGCTCAAGCAGGCGGGCCTGCTTGGCTGACGGGCACTGATGCTGCTTGGTGCCCTGCCGGGCGGGGTGGCCCGGCAGGGCCGTCGGCTCAGAAGTCCCAGCGGGTGCTGAGCATGAAGTTGCGGGGTTCGCCGTAGGCCGCCGAATTATAGAAACCAACGTTGGTGTAGTAGGACTTGTCGAAGATGTTGTTGACGTTGAGGGTCGCCGACAGGTTCTGGGTGATCTGGTAGCGGGTCATCAGGTCCACCAGCCAGTAGGCCTCCTGGGAAATGTCTTCGTTGATCTTGCGCGGTGCGTTGTAGACCGAATACCAGCCCTCGCTCTGCCAGCGCAGGCCGCCACCGACGGTCAGCTTGTCCAGGTCGCCCTTGAGCTTGTAGCTGGTGTAGAGGTTGACCTGGTCCTGCGGCTCGAAGGTGGAGATCTTGTCGCCCTCGTCATCACGCACGATCTTGTGGGTGTAGCCGGCCTGCACTTGCCAGCCCGGGCTCAGTTCGCCGGAAATCTCCAGTTCGTAGCCCTTGGTCACGGCCTTGGCGCCCTTGAACGCGTAGTTGTCGGGGGTGGGCGACTGGTTGTTGTAGGCATCGTCCGGCACCGAGCGGTTGGTCTCGTGCACTTCGAAGTAGGCCAGGCTGCTGTTCAGGCGGCCTTCGAAGAACTCGCCCTTGAGCCCCAGCTCGTAGTTCTGGCCTTCGTCCGGGTTGAGCAGCTTGCTGTCCTTGTCCTTGTTCCAGCTTTCCTGGGGCATGAAGATATCGGTGTAGCTGGCGTAGACCGAGAAGTGGTCGTCGAGGTCGTAGACCGCGCCGACGTAGGGCACGAAGCGTCCGCTTTCCTTGTAGGACGGGGTCAGGCCGGTGAGGTGATAGTTGACCACGCGCCCGCCCAGAAACAGGTTCAGGTCGTCCATCAGGTTGAGGCGGGTGGTCATGTAGGTGCCGGTCTGGCGCACGGTGTCGTCGGTGCGCTGGGCCGGCAGCCCCCAGATGGGCCGTTCGATCTTGCCGTGCCAGTTGTAGAAGTCCACCACGTTACCCTTGCCCCCGGGGAAGTCCGGGGACCAGTAGCCCTTGCCGGTCCAGCGCGAGTTGGCGATGGAGCCGCCCAGCACCAGTTCATGCTCGCGGCCGAATAGACTGAAGGGGCCGCTCAGGTACAGGTCAGCGGAATCGCTGGTGGTGTCGCCGGTGTACTTCTGTGCGTTGACCTTGGCCGTGCCATCGGTCTGCGGTTCGTCGAACTGGATCGAGCCGAGTTCGGCGTGGTAGCTGTTGATCTTGTGGTCCAGTTGCAGCTTGGTGACCCAGCCATCCCCCAGGTCGTGTTCGAGCATGGCAAAAGCGGTGCGGGTGTATTGCTCCCAGCCGCTCCAGGTCGCGCCGTTGTTGTAGGAGCGCGACATGCTGTTGTGCCCGCCGGTGGCGTTGATCAACGGGAAGGTGCCGGACCAGCTGGAGCCCTTGGGGATGTTGTCCTGGTAGTCGCCGCCCACGGTCAGCAGGGTGTCGGGGGACAGGTCGAATTCGAGGATGCCGTAGTAGGTCGAGGTCTTGCGCGAATAGTGGTCGAGGAACGACTGCTTGTCCTGGTAGGCCGCCACTGCGCGGCCGCGAACATTGCCGGTTTCGGTCAGCGGCCCGCTGACGTCCAGTTCGCTGCGGTAGTTGTCCCAGGAGCCCATGCCCAGGGAGGCGTGGCCCTGGAACTGGGCGGTGGGCTTCTTGCGCACCAGGTTGATGGTGGCCCCCAGGGAGCCGGCGCCGGTCAGCAGGCCGGTGGCACCCTTGAGCACTTCCACCCGGTCGTAGATGGCCATGTCGCTGAGGGTGTTGCCAGCCGAATAGGCGACGTTGCGCACGGTGGAGGGAATACCGTCGTACTGGAAGTTGTTGATCGAGAAACCGCGGGCGTAGTAGTTGGTGCGGTCGGTATCGTAGGCCGAGACGGTGATGCCCGGCGTATGGCGCATCACGTCGTCGACGTTGTTGAGGCCGAAATCTTCCATGTGCTGCCGGGTGACCACGGTGATCGACTGCGGGGTCTGCCGCGGGGTCAGCACCATGCGGGTCGCCGTGGCGATGGTGCCTGGGGTGTAGGAGCCGCTGCCTTCGGTGACGGTGCCCAACTGGTTGCTGACGATCTGGGTGGCCTCCAGCTCCACGGCCTGGCTGCTCTGGGGCAGGCGGGTCAGCAGCACCGCGTTGGCGCCGTTGCGTTCAAAACCCAGGCCGGTGCCGGCCAGCAGCTTGCCCAGTGCCTGTTCCGCGCTCATGCGCCCGCTGACCTCCGCCGACTCGATCCCCTGGGCCAGTGCCGCGGAGTAGGCGATCTGCAAACCGCTCTGGGTACTCAGTTGGTCCAGGGCATTGGCCAGGGACTGGCGGGCGATGGCAAAACTGTAGGTGGCGGTTGCCTGGTTGTCGGTAGCGGTGGTGGGCTCGACCGCCATCACGGGGTTGCAGGCCAGGCAGATGGCCAGTGCGAGGATGCTGCGGGCCGGGGTGAGTGTTGGAAGGTGCATGGAAGTCCCGTACGAAATAGGAATGATTTGCATAAGCAAACACCCTGACGGGTTGGCCTCGGCAAAGCCGTAAAACTTTTTTCAGCCCCCCCGGGCAGTGTTTCAGCGCAGTACCAGGATGCCGCCCGGCAGGCGGGTGAGCTCGGTGGCGGTGACTTTGCTCAGGGCCCGGACAATGGCCTGCGGGTCATCGAGCTGGTAGTTGCCGCTGACTTTCTGCTGCGCCGCGTCGGCGTTGAACAGCAGGATCGGTGCGCGATGGTACCGCCGCAGCTCCTGCAGAACCTGGGCCAGGGGTGCGTTCTGGAAGGACAGGCGGCCGTTGATCCAGGCCAGTTGCCGTTCGCTGCCCTCGGGGTTCAGGGGCAGCAACCGGTGGCCCTGCAACTGTTGCCAGTTGCCGGCTTGCAGCAGGCTCTGCTGGCCGTTTTCGTCGGCCAGGCGTACCCGGCCTTCGCGTACGGCCACGGTCACCCCGTCGGCCTGGCGGCTGACGCTGAAGCGGGTGCCGACCACGGTCACCGTGGCGCTGCCGGCCTCGATGGTCAGCGGCCGGGACGGGTCGTGGAAGGCCTCGACATAGAGCTCGCCGCGCAGCAGCTGGATGCGCCGTCGGGCGTTGCTGAAGTCGCTGCTGATGGCGCTGCCGCTGCCCAGCACGATGTGCGAACCATCGGCCAGGTCGAAGCGCTGGAGCTCGCCGACCGCGCTCAGGTGATCGGCCTGCAGGCGCAGCGGCAGGTCGCCGAACCAGCCGGCACCGAGCATCACCAGCACCGTGGCCGCGGCGGCCAGCCAGCGAGTGCGGTGGCGTTTTCTGCGCGGCGTGGCGGGGGCCGGGGCGGCCGGCAGGTCCAGGCCCAGTGCCAGTTGTTCCAGGGCCTGTTCGAAGGCGCTGGCCTGCCACAGGTCTTCCAGGGCGCGGTAGGCCTCGGCGTGCTGCGCATGGCTGTTGCGCCACTGTTCAAAGCGCTGGCGCAGCGGCAGGTTGTGGGTCATGGCCTCACGCTGGGTGAACCAGTAGCTCGCCTGCTCGCGAATGGCGTCGCCGGGAAGGGCGCTGAGGTGTTCAGTCATCGGGGTTCTGCCGGTCGGTGGCTTTGATGCAGGCATTGAGTGCATGGCGCAGGTCCTTTTCCACCGTGCTCAGGGAAACCTGCAAGCGCTGGGCAATCTGGCTTTGCGAAAGATCGTGCAGTTTATGCAAAACCAGGATTTGTTGCTGGCGCTTGGGCAGGGTGGCCAGTACCTGTTGCAGCAAGTGCAACTGCTGCTGGCCCTGGACATGGCTTTCCGGCCCGGGGGCAGCGGTGGGCACTTCGCTGAGCTGGCTGGCGTCGGTGGGCTGGTACTCGAAGCGGCGTTTGCTGCGCTGGCTGCGCAGGTGATCGAAGGCCAGGTACTGGGCGGTCTGATAGAGGAACGGCTGCAAGTGCTCGATGGGGCGGGCGTTGAGCGCCTTGGCCACCCGCAGGTAGGTCTCCTGGGCCAGGTCCTCGGCCAGGTTGGCGCACCCCACCACCCGCGCAAGCATGCGGATCAGCCCCCCGCGCTGTGCAATGAACAGCGCGCTGAGTTGTTGCTGGTCGTCTCCGGTTTCCATCGCCCACTGCTCCCACTACCTGATACGGCTCAGCGTGAATGGCTGGGCATTCTAATGAGAATTCTTATCATTACCAGCGAATTTCCACGGAAGCCTTGTCCTGGGCTTTGTGCAGGGCTTGCGGCACCAGGGAATGATTCGCGCGGCCCATGGTCGATTCAACATGGCCCCCGGTGACCCGTTCGCTCCCCCTCGACGCGCCATCGTGCCGGCCATGCTGTAACCGGTTGCGCCGCTCTGCCGCGAGGTACGTTCAGGGGCGGCGCTGGCAGGGGGTAAAGGTTTTTCGGGAAGGATCGATCATGCGCTGGATTGTCAGGACCCTGTGTTTTGCCTTGTTGTTGCCCGCAGCCCAGCTCTGGGCCGCCGACCCGCAGCCGGCGGTCCAGGCCGCTACCCAGGACAAGGCCCAGGCGCTGGAGCAGAAAGCCGCGGACAAGGAGAGCCCGAAGGCCGAGCCCCAGGCCGCACCCATCACCAAGACCGAAGTGCAGGCCGTGGACCCGGCAGGCCAGGCCCCGGTGGACGACGCCATCACGTGCCTGTCGCGGACCATCTACTGGGAAGCCAAGGGCGGTGAAAGCGCCGATATGGAGGCCGTGGCCAATGTGGTTCTGAACCGCCTGGGCCATGAGGGTTTTCCCGGGACGGTGTGCGAAGTGGTCAAGCAGGGTTCGGAAAAAAGCCCCTGCCAGTTCTCCTGGTGGTGCGATGGCCGGCCCGACCAGGTGGAAGAAGAGGGCCGCTATACCATCGCCAAGGAAATTGCCCGCAAGGCGCTGAACCAGCAGCTCAAGGACCGTACCGGCGGCGCTCTGTTCTTTCACGACCGCAGTGTTTCGCCGGACTGGTCCCGGGCCTATATCAAGACCACCGAGATCGGCAGCTTCAGCTTCTACAAACCCAAGGACGTCGCGGCGCGCTAGTGGCGTGGGTTTGAGTCGTGGGTACGGACCTGGTCGTCCTGGCGCAGCCAGCGTTTGCCGAGGGTGGTCAGCCGATGGCGGATGGGCTGGCTGAACATTTTTTGCGAGACCTGGTGCAGCAGGCTTTCGCACAGCTCGCGATCCAGCGGGAAGCCGGCTTCCAGCCATGCCACAGCACAGTGCTCCCAGTGTTCGGAGCCGGACCCCAGGGCGCTCAGCAGCAACTGGCGCAGGCACAGCGGTTCACCCGGCGGGGGCTCTATCCTGAGCCCGGCGAGGGCGCCAGGCAGGTCGGCCGCGACCGATTCGTAGGGGCGTTCAAGCAACGGCAGGAGCCAGACGTAGCTGAAGTGCCGGGTCATGACAGGGGCATTCCTCTGGGTGCGGCGTGGCTTATTGCACTTGGTCGAACTGATCGGTGATTGCATACCAGTCGGCCTTCATGGCCACGCAGTAATGCTGTTGCCTGGGGGCTGCGAAGGGCGTGTCCAGGGTGGCAATGGCGATGGAAATCCACTGGTGATATTCGCCCTGGGTGTCCTGCCAGAATAACGAAGAGCCGCAGTGGCAGCAGAACTGGCGCAGCACGCCAGGGGAGGATTCGTACACCTTGAGCGCCGATCTCTGGTCGCGGATTTCCAGATTCGCACGCGGCGTACTGGCGTAGGAAGCAAAGGCCGCGCCGTGGCCCTTCTGGCACTTGTGGCAATAGCAGTGGGTGACGGCTTTCAGCGCGCCGCACACTTGGTAAGTCACCGCGCCGCACAGGCAACTGCCTTGATGCTGGTTTTGCATGGTCAGGGTTTCCGAAGTTTCAGGGCCAGCATTGCCGCGAGTGGGTGAACCCTTTATAAAACGCCGGCTGCTGATCGCAGCAGCTGCCCAGGAACCCGACCCGCAAGGAGCGACATAGTGAGTCAATCGCCTCACCCCCTCAACACCTGCATAGGGCGCGTGCGCCTGCCGGGTCTCGCCGGCCTGCTGCTGGCGCTGGCCGGCTGCGGCGCCCTGACCGATGTGCGGTCCTTTTCCACGCCCTATTCCACGCCGCCGGGTGGCGAAACCGTGCGCCTGCGGGTGATCAGCGACGGCATGGTGCGCGGTGTGCCCAGGTCCGACTGCGTGGATTTCCGCCTGCCCGGTGCCGGGGTCGTGGTGGCTGCCCGGGACGGCTACGCCAACCGTAACGGTGAAAGCCTGGGCATGGCGGCGCCGCAGACTCCCGCAGTGCCCGGTACCCGGACCGAAGTGCTGGTGCCGGCCGGGCAGCCCATGGCGTTCCACTACCTGGGCAACCAGTGCTACAACCTGTTCAGCTTCGTGCCCAAGGCAGGCATGGACTACCAGCTGGAAGCCTCGGGGATGTACAAGTGCGCGGTGATGCTCAAGCAGGCGCCGCTTGGCTCGAAGGAATATGCTGCGGCCCCGTTGAAAGACAGCAAGCTGTGCCGGGTGACGGACAACCTGTAACGCCCCGGACCTGAACCCGGGCAGAGGAGAGAGGCACCATGCAGGCCTTGGAAAACCGCATTCCACCCCCCCTTGTCGCGGTCCTGTTCGCCGTGTTGATGGGGCTGTTCGCGCGCGGGTTGCCGGGCCTGGATCCGGGCTTGGGCACACGCCTGTTGCTGGCGCTGCCGCTGGTGATGGCCGGGCTGCTGTTTGTCCTGGCCGGAGGGCTTGCCTTTCGCCGGGCCAAGACCACGGTCAACCCGCTGAAGCCCGCCAGCGCCTCGGCCCTGGTCACCTCGGGGATCTACCAGTACACACGCAACCCGATGTATGTCGGCTTTGCCCTGTGGCTGCTGGCCTGGGGGCTGTACCTGGCCTCGCCCCTGGTGCTGCTCGGCGTGCTGGGGTTCGTCCTGTACATGAACCGCTTTCAGATCTACCCCGAAGAACGGGCGCTCGGGCAATTGTTCGGGGCTGATTTTGCGGCGTATCGCCAGCGTGTGCGGCGCTGGCTTTAGGCGGTACGGCTGTTCAAGCCGCCACTTGCGCCTGCAGTTGCAACTGGCCATCCACTTCGCGGGTCAGGCCGCTGGCGACGAACAGCGGTACCAGCAATTTGTGCAGTTGGGGGTCGACGAATTCCTTGACCGTTGCCAGGTCCAGATCGCCGCTCGCCGGCAGTTCGGCCTTGGTGAAGGACAGCCAGGCTTTCTTCAGGGCCTGCAGCACATCGCTGCCGGCGGTGGAGGCGAAGCGCCGGTTGGCCACCCGGCCGGCGAAGTTGAAGGTGTGCTGGTAGTCGTAGCCGCTCTCGTCACCCTGGCTGGCGACGCAGCGACCACAGGAGCAGGGGCCATCGGCGAAGGCCGCGCGCAGGTAGCTGTTGAAATCGACGATGGGCTTGAGGGCCAGGCGCTTGTCGACTTCGAACAGGTCCCCGGTCATTTTTGCTTCACTGCTCAAGGTCATTTTCCTCACTGTCAGGCGGTGTATTTCTCAAGGGGCGCACCATACCAGCCGGATCGGCCCAGGGGTACTTTTCTGGCGTTGTCCGCGGCTTGAGAGAGGGGGGACATCTGCTAGGATCCATCGGCTTTTATGGCGGGGCGACGGGCAGCACCCAGCCCCTGTGTCTTGATCTCATCGAGGAACACCCATGTCGATCTACACCCTCACCGTTCCCTGTTTTGCCCAGATGCTGCGCGCCCTGGAGGGCTTTCTCGCCAAGGGCGAAGAGCAGGCCCGGGAGCGGGGGTTCGAACCCCAGGTGCTGTTGCAGTCGCGGCTGGCACCGGACATGTATGACCTGGCGGCCCAGGTGCGTTTTGCCTGCACCCAGGCCCGGGAAGCGGTACAGCGCCTGAGCGGGCAGCCTGTGACTGCATTGCAGGCGCCGGCCGGTATGGCCGAGGCCAGGGCACTGATCGAAGACACCCTGGCGTTCCTGGCGGCGGCGGACCGCGAGCTGATCGACAGCAGTGGCCAGCGGGCCATCGCCATCGAGCTGCACAACGGTATTGCCTTCGACATGAACGGCGAGGAGTTCGCGCGCAACTGGGCGACGCCGCAGTTCTATTTCCACCTGGTCACGGCCTACAACATCCTGCGGCACAACGGTGTGCCCCTGGGCAAGGCCGATTATGCCCAGCACATGTTCGCCTACCTGCGCCAACCGCAAGAAGCCTAGCCGCGCCAGCCGCAGACTCCCCAGCCAGCGTCAGGTCAACGGCCGATGGCCGCATCACCCGGCGCTCCAGGTCCTACAGCGCCGGCCGCGGCAACTGCACCCATTCCTGCACTGCCGGCCGTTGCCACTGGCGCCGGGCATAGTCCACCAGGTTCGCCGGCACCGGGTCACCGTTGAGGATCAGCCGGTTGAGCATCAGCGCCAGGTCGACATCGGCGATCGACCACTGGCCGCACAGGAAGTCGCGGCCATCCGCCAATAGCTCCTGCGCGGCCTCCACCAGGGTGTTAGCCGCCGCTTGGGCCTGGGGCGACAGCGGTTCGCCCTTGCAGCCGTAGAACACCACCAGGGTCGTGCGCTCCTGGCGGATCGGCAGCAGATCGCTGCGCAGCCAGGCCTGGACCTGGCGGGCCTTGGCACGCTGGCGCAGGTCCTGGGGATAGACCGGGTTGTGTGGGAACAGCTGTTCCAGGTATTCAGCGATGGCCGAGGATTCGGACAGGGCAAAATCCTCCAGCACCAGGGTCGGCACGCGCTGGGTCAGGGACAGGCGGGTGTAGGCTGGTGCGCGGTTCTGCGCGGCGTCCAGATCCAGGGGCAGCAGGTCGAAGTCGATACCCTTTTCCCGCAGCACCACGAACACGGACAGGGCATAGGGGCTGGTGAACTGGGCATCGACGTACAGGCGCGGGCGGGAAGCGGTCACGGCGGTCTCTCCAAGGGGGGAGCGCCCACGCTAGGAGATCCTGGTCGATAAATAAAATGCAGGTTTTTTATCCGTGCATTCCTCGTAGGAATACTGGCGTTTCGGCCTCCGTGCGCGATGCAGCCTTGGCGATGCGGTTCTGCTATCGCGGGCGGGCGTCGGAGGCGGACCGGGGCGTGCAGCAGTGGCTAGCGTCGGTTATCGAGTCGGCCCACGGTGGGCCTACCCGGGATGCGGAAAAACCCGGCTTCAGCGTGTTGCAGTTGATCGACTGGCGTCAGCGGCTGGTGCGCCTGTGCCGCGCGAGTGGCCAGCATTGGCAGGCACATTGCCTTGATCGAGAAGGCAAAGTACTGGCCCCGGGCAGTCTGAAGTGTCGCCAAAATCACTTTATTTTCAGGTGGTTAGGTGACCGCAAAATGCGCCATGTGTTGATTACGCTGACTTCGTTTGCCCTGTTGGGCGGGGCTTCTGCGGCCCAGGCCCGGGAGCTGGCGGCCAATGACCGGTATGTCTGCAGCTGGGGGGCGGGCACTGCCGCCAGGGCCCAGGAATTGAAGTTGTCCGGGGTGTCGCTGTATGCGGCGCGGCAGAAGATCCAGACCTACAAGTTCAGCAAGGGCTGGATGCGCATGATGGCCCTGGGCATTACCGAGCAGACCTACGACAGCTCCTCGCGGATCAAGCCCGAGGCACTGCGCAAAAGCTTTAACGAGGATTGCCTGAGGTATAAGTTGGCTCGCCGCTGAGGGGGGCGCAGATCTGCACCGGGTCGCAGGCCTGTAGCTGGCCCGGGCGCCCCGGGCAGGAGCCTGAAGGGGGCGCGGCCTCCTGCGGCAGTGTCTGATCTGCCTGTTTGATCATGAATGGAACTTGTGATCATCGCGATTAAAATGAGTTTGTCTCACTAAGTGCCGAGTGCCGACAATGGCTCCCATCAAACACAGGGGAGTTGCATGTCATGGCTTTGGCCCATTCTCTAGGATTTCCGCGCATTGGCCGCGACCGTGAACTGAAGAAAGCGCAAGAGGCGTTCTGGAAGGGCGAACTCGACGAAGCCGGCCTGCGCGCCGTGGGCCGTGATCTGCGCAAGACTCACTGGGAGCTGCAGAAAAACGCCGGTATCGACCTGCTGCCCGTAGGCGATTTCGCCTGGTACGACCAGGTTCTGACCCATTCCCTGATGTTCGGCGTGATTCCCCAGCGTTTCCGTCCGCAGAATGGCCCAGCCACGCTGCAGACCCTGTTCGGCATGGCGCGTGGCGTCAGCGACGGCTGCTGCGGCGGTGCCCACGCCCAGGAAATGACCAAGTGGTTCGACACCAACTACCACTACCTGGTGCCTGAATTCGGCGCCGACCAGCAATTCCAGCTGGGCTGGGAGCAGCTCTTCGAAGAGGTCGAGGAGGCCCGGGCCCTGGGGCACGCCGTCAAGCCGGTGCTGATCGGCCCGCTGACCTACCTGTGGCTGGGCAAGGCCAAGGGCGCCGAGTTCGACAAGCTGGAGCTGTTGGACCGCCTGCTGCCGCTGTACGGCCAGATCTTCCAGCGCCTGGCGGCCCAGGGTGTGGAGTGGGTGCAGATCGACGAGCCGATCCTGGTGCTGGACCTGCCCCAGGATTGGAAAAACGCGTTCGAACGTGCCTACAACCAGATCCAGCGCGAGCCGCTGAAAAAACTCCTGGCGACCTATTTCGGTGGCCTGGAAGAGAATCTGGGCCTGGCCGCGAACCTGCCGGTCGATGGCCTGCACATCGACCTGGTGCGTGCTCCCGAGCAGTACCCGACCATCCTCGATCGCCTGCCGGCCTACAAGGTGCTGTCACTGGGCCTGGTCAATGGGCGTAACGTCTGGCGCTGTGACCTGGAAAAAGCCCTGGCCACGCTGCAGCACGCCCATGAGCGCCTGGGTGAACGCCTGTGGGTGGCGCCTTCCTGCTCGCTGTTGCACAGCCCGGTGGACCTGGACCGTGAAGACCAGCTGGACGCCGAGCTCAAGAGCTGGCTGGCCTTCGCCGTGCAGAAATGCCAGGAAGTGGCGGTACTGGCCCAGGCGGTGAACCAGCCGCAGGCCCAGGCGGTGCTCAAGGCACTGGAGCAGAGCCGCGCCGTACAGGCCAGCCGCGCGGCCTCGCCGCGCATCCACAAACCGGCGGTACAGGCTCGGGTGGCGGCCATCACCCCCAAGGACAGCCAGCGGCGCTCGGCCTTCACCCAGCGTATCGCCAAGCAGCGCGCCGGCCTCGACCTGCCGCTGTTCCCCACCACCACCATCGGTTCGTTTCCGCAGACCGCCTCGATCCGGCTGGCACGCCAGTCGTTCAAGCAGGGCAAGCTGAGCGTGGCCGAATACACCGAAGCCATGCACAGCGAAATCCGCCACGCGGTGCTGGTGCAGGAACGCCTGGGCCTGGACGTGCTGGTGCACGGCGAGGCCGAGCGCAACGACATGGTCGAGTATTTCGCCGAGCAGTTGGACGGCTATGTGTTCACTCGTTTCGGCTGGGTGCAGAGCTACGGTTCCCGGTGCGTCAAGCCGGCGGTGATCTTCGGTGACCTGAGCCGCCCCAAAGCCATGACCGTGGAGTGGATCCGCTACGCCCAGGGCCTGACCGACAAGGTGATGAAGGGCATGCTCACCGGCCCGGTGACCATGCTGATGTGGTCTTTCCCGCGCGAAGATGTGAGCCGCGAAGTGCAGGCCCGGCAACTGGCCCTGGCGATCCGCGACGAAGTGCTGGACCTGGAAGCCGCCGGCATCAGGATCGTGCAGATCGACGAAGCCGCGTTCCGTGAAGGCTTGCCGCTGCGCCGGGCGCAGTGGCAGCACTACCTGGACTGGGCCACCGAAGTGTTCCGCCTGTGCGCCTCTGGCGTGCGTGATGAAACCCAGATCCACACCCATATGTGCTACAGCGAATTCAACGATGTGATCGAGTCCATCGCCGCCATGGATGCGGACGTCATCACCATCGAGACCTCGCGTTCGGACATGGAACTGCTGGACGCCTTCAAAGCCTTCGCCTACCCGAACGAGATCGGCCCGGGCGTCTATGACATCCACTCGCCACGGGTGCCGGATGCCTCGGAAATGGCCAACCTGCTGCGCAAGGCCGCCCAGCGCATTCCTGCCGAGCGCCTGTGGGTCAACCCGGACTGCGGCCTGAAGACCCGCGGCTGGCCGGAAACCGAAGCAGCCCTGGTGCATATGGTCACCGCGGCCCGTCAGTTGCGTAAAGAACTGGCCTGATCGGCCAACCCCGCAACCGGAGCACGTCGGCGTGCTCCGGTTTTCTGCTTCCAGCATGGCATCGGGGGCAAGTGGTGCGAGGGCGAGCAAGCAGGTAGCGGAGGCCGGCGCGGCGCATCTGATCCGTATTTTTCTTGCGCATCTGCGTCTGTTATCAGAGCAGCCATGGTTTGAAAATGGCGCGCCCGGCCGGCTTTACGGCTGGAGACCGGGCCCGCTGCACCGCATACCTACTGTTCAGGAGGCCTGATGACTAAGATGGCGTTTTTCTTGTTTGGATTTTTAGCCTTGACCATCGCGCTCGGTGCGCTCGCGACTATCTCTCCGACCTGACCCCCGAGCCCTTTGCGGCTCTTGCTTCATATCCCCGCGCAATCAGTGGCAGCCCGGCAAGCGCTGCCACTGCCTTGTACTTATTTGGAACACTTTCGTGCCCCGACCACGCAGAGGATCACCGCCACGGTGACCCCGAGCATGCCCAGGCTGACGTGCTCGTGGAGCAGGCCGGCGGCCAGGGCCAGGCCGAAAAAGGGTTGCAGCAACTGCAACTGGCCGACGGCGGCGATCCCGCCCTGGGCCAGCCCGCGGTACCAGAAGACAAAACCGATCAGCATGCTGAACAGCGATACGTAGCCCAGGCTGACCCAGGCCGGCAGGCTGATACCGCTAAAGGAGGCGGGCATGCTGAACAGGGTCAGTGCGGCCATCAGTGGCAGCGACAGCACCAGGGCCCAGGAGATCACCTGCCAGCCGCCCAGGGTGCGCGACAGCTTGGCGCCTTCGGCATAACCCAGGCCGCATACCATCACGGCCAGGAGCATGAGCAGGTCACCCTCGGGCGAAGCCGTGAGGCCCTGGGACAGGGCATAGCCCACCACCAACAGGCTGCCGAGCACCGAGAACAGCCAGAACACAGGGCGCGGCCGCTCGCCGCCGCGCAGCACGCCGAACACCGCGGTGGCCAGGGGCAACAGGCCAAGGAACACAATGGAATGGGCCGAGGTCACGTACTGCAGGGCCAGGGCCGTGAGCAGCGGAAAGCCCAGCACCACGCCCAGGGCAACGATGGTCAGGGGCAGGAGTTGGACGCGGCTCGGACGGCGCTGCTTGAACAGCAGCAGGATGCACAACGCCAGGAGCCCGGCGATGGTGGCCCGGGCCACGGTGAGGAATAGCGGGTCGAACTCCAGCACCGCGACCCGGGTGGCCGGCAGTGAGCCGCTGAAGATCAGCACGCCGATAAAGCCGTTGAGCCAGCCACTGGCGTTTTTTTCCAGGGTTGGGGATTGCAGGGTCGATGTCCGTTCCATTCGGGGAGTGCTCAAGAAGTGGGAGGCCGCAGCGGCGGGGGCTTGTGTCGAGCCCATCCTAGGATTGAAAATCAGCACAATCAAAAAATTGTCATGGATACAGCGCCTATGGCCCGTGCCCGCTACAAACAACTGGTGGACACCTTTGCCGCCGATATCCGTACCGGCATCCTTGCCCCCGGCACCCGCCTGCCCACCCATCGCGAGCTGGCGGCGCGGGAAGGGCTGGCCCTGGTCACTGCATCGCGGGTCTATGCCGAGCTGGAAGCCATGGGCCTGGTCAGCGGTGAAACCGGGCGTGGGACCTATGTCCGGGAAACCGCCTTGCCGCCAGGGCAGGGCGTGGACCAGCCCGCCACGGCACCGGGCACCCTGGACCTGAACTTCAACTACCCGGCGTTGCCCGGCCAGGCCGAACTGCTGCGTAGCGCCTTGCGCCAGTTGGCGGCGACCGGCGACCTGGAAGCCTTGCTGCGCTACCAGCCCCACGCCGGGCGCAGTCATGAGCGGGCCACGGTAGCGCGCTACCTGGCAGGCCATGGGCTGGTGGTGGAGGGCGAGCAGGTGCTGCTGGTCAGCGGCGCCCAGCACGGCCTGTCGACCACCCTGATGGCGTTGCTCAGGCCCGGTGATGTGGTGGCGGTGGATGCCTTGACCTACCCCGGGTTCAAGGTGGTGGCCGAGGCCCACGGGCTGGAACTGCTGGCCATTCCCCTGAGCGAGCAGGGGCCGGACCTGGAGGCCTTCGAGCGCTTGTGCCAACGGCGGCGGGTGCGCGCGGTATACGCCATGCCGACCCTGCACAACCCCATGGGCTGGGTGCTGGACCTGGCCTGGCGCCAGCGCCTGGTGGCGATTGCCCGGGCCCACGGGCTGCTGATCATCGAAGACGCCGCCTACGCCTTCCTGGCCCTGGATCCTCCCGCGCCGCTGGCTGCCCTGGCACCAGAGATCACGGTCTACATCTCGGGGTTCTCGAAGAATGTGGCCACCGGCCTGCGGGTCGGTTATGTGGTGGCGCCGCCGGCCTGGGTGGCGCTGATCGAGCGTGCGATCCGCACCAGCACCTGGAACACCCCGGGGGTGATGACCGCCATGGCCTGTGCCTGGATCGAGGACGGCACGGTGGCGCGCCTGGAGCACCAGAAGCGCGAGGATGCCCAGGCCCGCCAGGCCCTGGCCCGGGAAGCCCTGGCCGGGCTGGCCTATGTCAGCCATCCGAACTCCTACTTCCTCTGGCTGCCCTTGCCCGAGGAAGTCCGGGCCGATCAGGTGGCCATGGCGCTGCTGCGGGAGAAGGTCTCGGTGTCCACCGCCGAGCCCTTTGTCGGCGCCGGCCCGGTGCCCCACGCCATTCGCCTGGCGTTGGGCTCGGTGGCCATGGCCGATCTGGGCGTGGCGCTAGCCAGGGTCCGGCAGGTGATCGGCCGCTACGCCTTCTGAAGCGGCAAGCGTCAAAGCTTGAACTGGGTCACCAGTGCATTGAGGTCCACCGCCAGGCGTGACAGCTCCTGGCTGGCGGCATTGCTCTGGTTGGCCCCGGCCGAGGTCTGGGTCGACAGGTCGCGGATATTGATCAGGTTGCGGTCCACCTCGCGGGCGACCTGGGCCTGTTCCTCGCTGGCGCTGGCGATCACCAGGTTGCGCTCGTTGATGGTGGTGATGGCCTGGGTGATCTGGTCCAGAGCCAGCCCCGAAGCGCGGGCGGCTTCCAGGGTCAGGTGGGCGCGCTCGTTGCTGTTGCGCATGGCACTGACCGCACCTTCGGTGCCTTCCTCGATGGTGTTGATCATGCTTTCGATTTCCTGGGTCGACTGCTGGGTGCGATGGGCCAGGGCCCGCACTTCGTCGGCGACCACGGCGAAGCCGCGTCCGGCGTCCCCGGCCCGCGCGGCCTCGATGGCGGCATTGAGCGCCAGCAGGTTGGTCTGTTCGGCAATCGAGCGGATCACTTCCAGCACCTGGCCGATATTGCGCACGTCCACCGCCAGGTTTTCCACCCGCTGGCAGGTCTGGGTCACGTCTTCGGCCAGTTGGCCGATGGAGTCGACGGTGTGCTGTACCTGCTCGCGGCCGTGATGGGCCGTGCGGTCGGTTTCCTGAGAGGCTTCGGAGGTGCTCACCGCATTGCGCGCCACTTCCTCCACGGCGACGGTCATTTCATTGACCGCGGTAGCCGCCTGTTCCACTTCATTGCTTTGCTGGTGCAGGGTCTGGCTGGAATGCTCGGTGACCGCGTGCAGTTCCTCGGCGGCGGAGGCCAGCTGGTTGGACGAATCGGCGATCCGCTGCAGGGTGCCGCGCAGGCTGGCCTGCATGGTCTGCAGGGCGTGCAGCAGGCGCGCCGGTTCGTCCTTGCCGCTGACTGCGATGCTCTGGCCGAGATCACCGCGGGCGATGGTTTCCGCTACCTCCACGGCCTGGCCCAGGGGGCGCACGATGCTGCGGGTCAGGAACAGGGCCAGGACCACGGTCAGGGCCACCACGACCAGCATGATCAGCAAGACCATGCCCACCGCACCTTTGAACACCTGGTTGCTTTGCGCCGCCGCGGCGATACCGCCCCGGGTGTTGACGTCGATGATGGTCAGCAATTCCTTGAGCATGGCGTCGGCATTGGCCAGGAACGGGCCGCCGTCGACGATGTCGATCGCCGCTTCCTTGTGGCCCTGGCGCATCAGGTCGGTGATCCGGTGCTGGTCCTTGAGGTACAGCGCCTCGGCTTCGACAAAACGCTCGTAGGCGGCGCGTTCGTCGTCGACGTTGATCAGTTTTTCATAGGCCTGCTGTTGCCGATCCTGCTGCTGCTCCAGCTCGCTGAGGCGCGACAGCAAGGCCTGCACGTCACCGCTGTCGCGTACCACCAGCATGCGCAGGGTCAGGGTTCGGATCTGGGTGCTGGTCAGGGCCAGGGCATTGGCGGCAACAATGGATGGCTGCCAGTTCTGGTCGACCTCAAGGGATTGCTGGTTCATGCGTTGCATTTCCAGCAGGGAGAAACCTCCCAGGGCCAGGGCCAGCAGGGCGATCAGGGCGAAGCTGAGCCCTGCGCGGCGGGAAATGTTCATCGTTCTCAAGAGCATGACTGTGTTCCTTGTGGCGGCAAAAAGTACAACCGGCGAGGCGAGTCGCGGTTTGCATCGGTGCGGTGCGCGGTGGGGCCAGGCCCCACGGCACCGTCGGCTTTTTGCACACAAGGCAGGCGGCAGGCGCATCTGATCGGCGCCTTTGTCCAGTGCTTTCCAGGATCGACAGGTTGCACGGCCTGCCTGGAAAACCCGCCAATGATAGCACGGTGACATCTATCGCGAACGCCTGGCCCGCGGCTTTCACCGGCCTTCGGTCTGGAGAAAGCCCTGGATGGAACGGGCGCTGGTGGCCGGGTCGACCTGCATGAAGCAGTGCTGGCCGTCGATCACCTGGGTGCTCAGGTTCCGATTGATGGCCGCCCAGCGCTTGATCGAGCGAGCCACGTAGGGGTAGCTGTCGCGGCCATGGATCACAAGGCTTGGGGTCTTCACCTGGCGCAGCGAGCGCCATAGGCGGCGGGGAAAGGAGCTGTAGATATCCACTTCGCGCTCGGGGGCGCATTTGAGGGCCACGCCTTGTTCGTCGTCCTTCAGGCCGTGTTCGACATAAGCGGCCAGGGCCGCGTCGCTCCAGCCCTTGAAGATGCCCCGGTTGGCCAGCGCGGCCTTGGCGGCGGCGCGGTCCGGCCAACGCCGGCGGCGGGCGGCGGCCTTGCGCGCGAGGCTGTGGCGGCGGTTCAGGCCCAGGGCCGACAGAACGCCCAGGGAGCCGATCATGGAGGGGGTGAAGATCACCGGGTCCAGCATCACCGCCTTGCGAAACAGTTGCGGGCGTTCGGCGACGATCAGGCAGGTGAGCACCCCGCCAAAACTGTGGCCCAGCGCATAGCGCGGTACCTCGCCATAGGCATCGAGCCCGGCTTCGAAGGCCTCGGCTGCCAGTTCCGCGGTACGGTTCCAGCCCAGGAACGGGCCGCCGTGGTCGGTATCGCCGTGGCCCTGGACGTCACTGAGCCACAGGTCGAAGGACTCGGCCAGCAGCGCCAGCATCGGCTGATAGGCCATGGAGCAGAAACCGTTGCCGTGCAGGAAGTGCAGCAGCGGCTTGCCCGAAGGCGCGGAGCGCAGGCCGCGCAGGGTGAAGCCTTCGGGACAGGGGTAGGACCAGGGAAGCAACTGCATGGGGCCTCGGGGCAAACGCTGAATACAGCCGGGCATTGTCGATGGCCCGGCCCTTGAGTCAAGGGCCGATCCTGACCGAGTCCAGCACTAGCCGGTCTTGAGCTGGCGAAACGACAGGCTGATGCGCTCGCCGGCGTCCGGCGCCTTGGGGATCGCGTGCAGCCAGTGTTTCTGCAGTTCGTCCGACATGTGCAGCAGCGACCCGCTGGCCAGGCTGTAGTCGAAGGTGGCGCCGCTTTCCTTGTGGCGAAAGACCATGGCCCGGGCGTGGCCCAGGGAGACGATCACCACCCCGGTGCCTGTCACCAACTGTTCATTGGCGTCGGAATGAAAGCCCATGGAGGATTGGCCGTCGGGGTAGCAGTTGAGCAGGCAGTTGTTGGGGCGAAAGCCCAGCAGTTGCTCGATGGGCCCGCACAGCTGCTCCAGCGCTTCGGGCATCGGCACGGCGGGGTAGGTGATCTGCGAGTAGTCGTAGGGCGCGCCGAAACTGGCGGTCTTGCGCGCACGCATGCGCTCGTCCCACAGCACGGAGTCCTTGAGGTGGTTGAACAGCCGATGCGGGTCGGCGATGAAGTCGGGGAAAAAGTCGATTTCGGGTGGAGTCATGGGAGTACTGCCTGTCGTGAAGGACAGCGCCTGCGGGGGGCAGGGCGTGATCCTTATCGGTCCTTGATGGGTGCCTGGAGTGTGCCGCCTGCCACCGACTGGATAAACTGTGCGGCCTTTTGCCCCAGGTCCGCCTGGGAAGCGCGGATCAGCAGGACCAGGGGCGCCAGGGACAGTGGCTCGATGTCCAGCCGTTGCTGGCTGGAATTGCGCAGTATCAGGGTCAGCTCGGTCCACTGGTCATCGTCGGCGGTCCGGCTGTCGCCATCGGAATCCACATTGCAGCCAGCGCCCCACAGGTGTTCGGCCACCCGGTAGAACGCCGGGCGTGGTCCGGGCTGTTGCAGAAGCAGGGCATGTGGCGAAGGCATGGCGTGGAACTCGGGCGAGGTGGCGTTCCAGGTCGGTAACGGTATCTCGCCGCCGGCGTGCGGCGCAACTGCGAAGAGGGCAGGCGCCGAGCATCCAGCCGGCTTGCTCAGCCGCCGTTGGCGCTGAGGATGCTCGCCACCTGGCGTGGCTGGCAGTTGAGGTAGGGCGAGGTTTTCAACCAGCGCTGGTCCGGGTACCAGGAGAACATGAACTGGCCATCCTTGAGCTTGTCTATCACCTGGCGCGCCACTTGCGGGCGCACCGCGGGGCAGCCCTGGCTACGGCCGATGCGGCCCTGGCGCTGGCTCCACAAGGGGTTCACGTAGTCGGCGGCATGGATCACGATGTCGCGGTCCCGGGCCCGGTCGTTGAAGCCCGGTTCCAGGCCGTCCATGCGCAGCGAGTAGCCATGGCTGCCTTCGTAGCTTTCCTGGGTGCGGAACAGGCCCAGGCTGGATTGGTAGCTGCCCAGGCGATTGGAGAACTGGGTAGCGAAGTTTTCCCCGGATTTCTGCCCGTGGGCCACCAGGTCGCGCAGCACCAGTTTTTTGGTCCGCAGGTCGAAGATCCACAGGCGCCGTTCGGTGGAGGGCTGCGAGTAGTCGATCACCGCCAGGTGGCGGGCTTGTCGGGCGCCGCTGCCTACCGCGCATTGCATGGCGCTCAGGGCACTTTTCAGGGCCTGGGGATTGAGTTGCGGGGCGGCGTGGGCGAGGCTGGCGTACAGCGTGGGGCTGGCGACGGGCTGGACTTTGCTGGCGGCGAAGGACGAAATGGAAAAGGCGCCCAGGGCAATGGCCACCAGGCAGAACCGGCACGAGAAATTCAACATGTATAGAGCGTCCCCATGGTCACTTTGGCTCCTGACGTCCTGTCGTTCCCCCGGCAGTCTGGTCTATATGTTTAATGCCCAGGCCCGATTGTTTTCCGCATCTGCCGTAATGGTTGGCCGCCCGCTGGGCGCCCACGGATTGGAGTAAAGCAGTTGTTCAAAAAAACCGCATGTTACTTGACCCTGTGCCTGCTCGCTGCGCCATTGGTCGCGCTGGCCGATGAGCTGCCACAGCTGTCGGCGAGCCCGATGCAAACGGCGCTGACGCAACTGGCCGTGGCCTGCCCGGCCCTGGCGCCGCGGCTCAATACCCCGGCCCAGCAGCTGTTGCAGGGCTTCTACCAGCAACAGGGCGAACAGCAGGTGTGGTCCGTGGCGGGCCGCCTGGCCAGCTTGCAGGCGCAGTTGGCGCAACTGGTGGACGACGGGCTGGACCCGGGCCACTACCGCCTGCCGCAGGCGAGCCCGGCGGGAGATGGCCTGTGCAGCGATATCGATATCACCCATCAGTACCTGCAAGCCCTGCAGGACCTGCATTACGGTCGCCTGGCGCAAAGCCGCTTCGAGCCTATGTGGCGGGCCCAGCCGCTGCCGGACGATCGCCAGAGCGCGCTGCTGGCGATTGCCGTGCCGGGCATCACCCACATCGCCACGGCCTTCGAGCAGGCGCGCCCCAGCCTCGCGCAATACCGCAACCTGCGCCAGGCCTATGCCCATGAGCGCCAGCAACCCTTGCCCCAGTGGCAGGCCGTGGCCGGCGGCCCGTTGCTGCGCCCGGACATGCAGGACAAGCGGGTGCCGGACCTGGCCCTGCGCCTGTACCACGGCGGCTACCTGCAAAGCCCGGTGGTCAACCCGGACAACGCCTACAGCGGCGAGCTGGTCAGCGCGGTGAAGAACTTCCAGCTTGGCCATTCGCTGCAGGCCGACGGTGTGGTCGGCGCGGGCACCCTGAAAGAGATGAACATCAGCCCGGCCGAGCGCCGCGAGCAGTTGCGCATCAACCTCGAACGCCTGCGCTGGCTGGCCCAGGATTACGAGCCGAACCTGGTGCTGGTGAACGTTGCCGCCGCCCAGTTGACCTTCTATCAGCACGACGCGGTGGTCTGGCAGACCCGCACCCAGGTCGGCCGCGCGGAGCGCCAGACGCCCTTGCTCAAATCCCAGGTCACCCGGCTGACCCTGAACCCCACCTGGACCGTGCCGCCGACCATCCTCAAGGAAGACAAGCTGCCGGAAATCCGCCGCGACCAGGGTTTCCTCAACCGCCAGAACCTGCAGGTGCTGGATGCCAACGGCCAGCCCCTGGCGGCCGAGGACATCGACTGGGACCGCCCCGGCAACATCCTCCTGCGCCAGGGCGCTGGCCCGCGCAACCCCTTGGGGCGCATCGCCATCCGCTTCCCCAACCCGTTCTCGGTGTACCTGCACGACACCCCGAGCCAGGCGCTGTTCAGCAAGGGGCCGCGGGCCTTCAGCTCCGGCTGCGTGCGGGTCGAGCAGGCCCTGCAACTGCGCGACTGGCTGCTCAGCCCGGCGGAGCGGTTGCGCACCAACGAGCTGTTGGCCACCGGCCTGACCCACGAGTTCCGCCTGGCCAAGCCGGTGCCGATCCTGCTCAGCTACTGGACGGTGCAGGCCGACAGCCACGGGCAACTGCTGTATGCCCCGGATATCTACGGGCATGACCAGGTGCTGTCGACTGCGCTGGGCAGCAAGATCTGATGTGGCTGTGTGGGTGAAGGCAAACCCTGGCCAGGGAGCTTGCTCCCGCTGGGGGGGCGTAGCCGCCCCGAGGCCTTCATGGCGCTCTAGCGGACGCAGGCTCTCTCGCCACCGTCGCCTTAGCGCGAGCAGAAAAAACGCCGCGGTGCCTGGATGGGCGTCGCGGCGTTTTCCATAGCAGGTTTCAAGGCTGCACAGGCGCCAGCCGGTCGTAGATCACATCCAGGGCCGGGCCCAGGTCGCCGTCGCCCTGGGCCACGGCCTTGATGCCCTGGGGCACCGGCAATGACGGATCGCCATGCATCCCGAACGGCGGCGGCAAGCCTGCCACCTTTGCCGGACGCTCATAGATCACCCGGCCTTCCTTGATGGTCTTGAGCACTTGGATCTCGCTCAGGGTCTCGGGTTTGACGGTCAGCGGGTTGGCCGAGAGCACCGCGAAATCCGCCAGCTTGCCCGGGGTGATGGAGCCTTTGCGGTCTTCTTCGAAATGCTGGTAGGCCGACCACAGGGTCATGGCCTTCAGCGCCTGCAAGGGCGTCACCCGCTGGTCCGGGCCGAGTACGTAGCCGCTGCGGGTGGTGCGGTTGACCGTGGCTGCCAGCACTCGCATGGAGTCCGGCAGGGCCACCGGTGCATCGTGGTGGGTGGTGAATTTCATCCCGGCCTGGAGCACCCACTGGGTCGGCGAGATGTTTTCCGCGCGTTCGGGCCCCAGCACCGACTGGCGATGCCAGTCGCCCCAGTAGTAGGTGTGCATGGGGAACAGGGAAGGGAAGATCTTCAGTTGCTTGAGTTCGGCCACCTGGTCCTTGCGCAGGGTCTGGCCGTGGATCATTACCGGCCGCACATCGACCCCGGGGTAGGCCTGTTCCGCGGCACGCATGGAACCGAGCAACTGGTCGATGGCGCGGTCGCCGTTGGTGTGGGAGAGGATCTGCCAGCGGTTGGCCAGGGCCTCTTTATAGATGGCCAGGGCGTCGGCGTCCTTGACCACGCCGTAGCCGGCATAGCTGGCGTCCTGGCCCTGGGGCGGCTTGAAGTAGGGCTGGCTCAGCCAGGCCGTCTTGCCCTGGGGCGAACCGTCCAGGGTCAGCTTGACCCCACCGATGCGAAAGTGCTGGTTGTACACCACCGGCTGGTTGCTCGGGTGATACCAGGGCGCGACCATCAGTTGCTTGACGCCGGGGGTGAGGATATCCGGGTAGGAGACGATGTCCGCCAGCAACTTGCCATCGCCCGCGGCCTTGATCGCGGTCTTGACCTGGTCCGGGGAAGAGCGGCCGTCCTGGATCGTGGTGTAGCCATAGCTGACATACAGCTTCTGCCCGGCGCTGAGCATGTCCACCGCCTGGTCGGCGGTGAGCTTGGGGAAGATCTTGATCAGGGCGTTGAAGAAGGCGTTTTCCTCCAGCACTCCGTTGGGCTCCTGGCTGCCGTCGACGCGGCGGATAACCCCGCCTTCCGGGTTGGGGGTCGACGCGTCGATCCCCGCCAGTTCCAGCGCCTTGCTGTTGAGCACCCCCAGATGCGAGGACTGGTGGACGATGGCGATGGGCAGGTCGCGGGTCACGGCGTCCAGGTCGGCCTTGGTGGGGTGGCGCTGTTCCTGTAACTGGGAATCGTCATAGCCAAAGCCGAACAGCACGCCGAACTGCTTGGGGATCGGCGACTGCTGCTCAAAGCTGCGCAGGGTTTCCTGGAGCCCGGGGATGCTGTTGTTGGTTCCATCCGGTGGCGGCAGCAGGTTGGCGCTGGCAGCCTGGAAACCCACCATCGACACATGGCCGTGGGGGTCGACGAAGCCCGGTAGCAGGGTCGCGCCCTTGAGGTCGAGCATCTGCGTGGCCGGGCCCTTGTTCTTGAGTACGTGTTGCCGGTCACCCACGGCGAGGATCTTGCCGTCCTTCACCGCCACTGCCTGGGCCTTGGGGTGCTGGTCATCGATGGTGATGATCGGGCCGTTGAACCAGATGGCGTCGGCCACCGGCGGCGTGGCCGCCAGGGCGCTGGCACTGGCGAGCTGGAGCGCTGCCACGAGCAGCGCGAAGGAGGTCTTTTGCATGTGCGTTCTTCCTTGAAGCGGGCAGGAGCGCACTAGCCTAGCCGCAAAGCGCCGCCGCGGGCGAGTGGCTTGAGGTATGGTGTGCGGCCTTTTAGCTGCGACTCAAGGCTTGTCATGCCATTCAACAAACGCCAGCAGGCGGCCACGGAGCGCCTGCTGGCCGCCACCCTGACCGAAGCCTGCGAAGCCGCCAAGGCCGAAATCGTCGGTTTTTCCTGGCTGACCCACGAAGTGGACTACGCCGCCTTTGCGGCGAGCCTGGTGGTGGTCTGGGTCTTCGACACCCAGGCCCACAAGGAGCAGGCCCTGGCGGCCGGGCAGGGCGCGCGGATGCTCGAACTGACGGCCCGGGCCCTGGAAGAGGCCGATGTTCACCTCGACGCCCTGGAAACCCGTGTGTTCTTCGACAGCGAAGAGCAATGCCGGCGGATCAATGGTGGCGATTGGGCGCAACGCCTGAAGCGCCTGCGCCCGGGCCGGGGTTGAGCCATGGCCAAGGAAATCGACAACCCCTGCATCGCCCTGTGCCAGCTCAGTGGCGACCTGTGCCTGAGTTGCGGGCGCAGCAAGGACGACATCCGCAAATGGAAGCGCATGAAGCGCCCGGAAAAAATGGCCGCCGTGCAGCGGGCCGGCATCCGGCTCAAGGCCTTGCAGAAAAAGAAGGGCTGATCAGGTATCGCTCTGGAATTGGCCGGCGCCCAGGCGCCGCACGCTCAGCCAGAAGTCTTCCCCAGGTTCGTACTCGGCCAGAGACAGGCGGTGCACCTGTCCCTGCTCGTCCTCCACCGTCAGGCTGGTCTCCCAGTCGAAATCCGGGTTCTGGGAAATGGTGTAGGACGGGTAAGGGCTGTTGATCTCGAAATGAATCGAGTAGACCTCCAGTGGCGGGCACGACAGCAGGCCTTGTGCGTACAGCTGCCAGACCTTGCGCATGCCGGGCACGCACAGGCGCTCGGCAAAGGCCAGGGCCTGGGGGATGTCGTCCCAGGCGGCCTGTACCCCTTGCTGCGCGGTCGCGAGCCGGCGCTGGGGCGGTTCGTTGCTGGGGTGCTGGACGTAGACCAGGCGGCTGCCGAACTGCAATTCGCATTGCAGCACGCCGGCAGTGGTTTCCCAGTGGCCCAGCAGCGATTCCTTGAGCAGGTCTATTTGCATCGCGTCTGAGGGCTCAGGCCGTTTGCCGGCGCATGGCCAGGATGGTGGTGCCGAAGAAGATAAAGGTGGAACCCACCACCCGGTTGACCCACTTGGACAGGGCCGGCCGGGTCAGCACGCCCTTGGCCCGGGAGGCCAGCACCGCGTAGACGCTGAGGGAGGTCAGGGACAGCGCCATGAAGATCAGGGTCAGGATGAAGAACTGCGGCAGCAGCGCGGCGTGCTGGTCGATGAACTGGGGGAACAGGGCGGTGAAGAAGATGGTCGCCTTGGGGTTGGTGGCGGCGGTCAGGAAGGCCGACTTGAACAGCTTCAGGCGCGGCGGCTTGCCGACCTGGGTGCTGTCTGCGCTGGCTTCGCTCAGCAGTTGGCTCTTGCTGAACAGCTGCTTGGCACCCAGGTAGAACAGGTAGCCGGCACCGACGATCTTCACCGCGTTGAAGATCCATTCGGAACTGGCGATCAGTGCCCCGAGGCCGAGCATGGCCGCGGCAGACATGCAGAACAGCCCGCTGACATTGCCCAGCGATGACCAGATAGTGGACTTGGCGCCGTAGGCCACGCTGTTGTGCAGCGCCACCAGGGTAGCGGGGCCGGGGCTGGCGATGGCGATGGCTGCCACCAGGGTGTAGGTCAGTATCGAGTGAGCATCCATGGTCCGGACTCGTCTTGCAGAAAAAGGGGGCTTGATTCTATCGGGGCCAGGGCGGGCTGTATGCCAGAAATTGACGGCTTTATCGAAGGGCGCGAGCGGCGCAGGCCAGCGCCTTCGAGGCGCATCGGTGCCCATTGTCAACCATTGCTGCAATCGATAGTTATCATCAAAAAGTGCAGGTTCCGTTTTTCCGGCAAAGGAGGAAGATAGCGCTTACACCGTGCTTGCTGCAGAAGGAAACACCCGATGAGAATCTCGACTCTAGTGACCCTCGTGGTGCTTTTGATCGCGGGAACCGGGGCTTCTGCGGCCACCCTCGCCACTGAAGACACCTCCTGCCACTTCCTGCCCATGGCCGACAGCAGCACCGACCTGCAACACGCGCAGTCGGTAGGCGTGCTGTACAGCGAAAACACCATCAGCACCCTGCAATACCTGGAGCACTACCATGCGGTGGCGCTCAACGGGGCGAAGAATGCCGGCCTCGATCCGCGCATCAGCCAAGCCTTCGTCAACAGCTCGGACCCGAAACGGGCAATCGACTGGCTGATGGCTTCGCTGCAGAAGCATTTCGGTTCGGTGACCGTCTATGACAGCCTTGACGCGGTGGTCCAGGCCCACCCCGATGTGGTGGTGATGCTCGATACCTACAACCAGCTGGTGACCAAGCGCAACAGCAAGGTCGAGGCGCGCTTCATCGCCAAGTTCTATGACGCCAACCTGCAGTACATCGGCCAGGCAGCCGGGATCCAGGCCAAGGAACTGCCGTCGGTCTGGGTACGGGGCAAGGCGGCGCCGGAGATCGCTGCGCAGATCAACCAGCAGACCGAGTTGCAGGTCTATGCCCTGAAGCAGTTCGACGCATCGCTCAAGGCCCTGGTGAGCCAGGGCGAAGCGGGGCAGATGGCGGCCAACAAATGAGTTGCAGGCAGGCCTGATGAAAAAAAGCCCCGAATGTTCGGGGCTTTTGCTTTGTGCCTGGCCGGGGGCAGCCTGTGGCGCGGTGCCTAGGCCGAGGCCAGAACCCCCGCGACCAGCAGCGCTATGCCCAGGTACCAGCCCCAGAGAAAGGGCCGGGCTTGCGGGTCTTTCCTGGCGTAGACGTACACATAGAAGGGAATGAACAGGCTGAGGATGGCATTGCCCAAAGAATTCTTCAGGGCCACGCAGAAAATCGCGAACTGCATCGCCACCGTAAGTGCCAGCCCTGACAGGATCAGGAACATAACCATTGAATCGTCTCGCTATCGAATGAAGGTCGGTCACCCCCTCTGGTGCGTCGCGGCCCGGATGCGGGCAGCGGCGCGCCAGAGGGAGCGGTGTGACGGGTTATCGACACGGCGGTGCAAAGCAATAGGCAAGGGTGCCGTCATCGACCCTTCATTCACTTGCGAGCGTTCACTGCTGGTGCCAGGCCGGGTTTCAGGCGCCGCTGCCCAGGGACGCCATGTCGATCACGAAGCGGTAGCGCACATCGGCCCGTTCCATACGTTCGAAGGCCTGGTTGATGTCCTGCATGGCGATCATTTCGCAGTCCGGGAGGATGTTCTTGCGCGCGCAGAAGTCGAGCATTTCCTGGGTCTGGGCGATGCCGCCGATGGGTGAACCGGCCAGCCGGCGCCGGCCCAGGAGCATGGGCAGGGTCAGTTGTTCGTCGATCGGCCCGACCTGGCCGACGATCACCAGGGTGCAGTCGATGTCCAGCAGGGGCATGTAGGGCGAGACGTCGTGGCGCACCGGAATGGTGTCGATGATCAGGTCGAAGCTCGACTGGGCGCGGGCCATGGCCTGCGGGTCGCTGGACACCAGCAGTGCATCGGCGCCCAGGGCCAGGGCGTCGGCGCGCTTGTCGGCGCTGCGGCTCAGGACCGTGACCTTGGCTCCCATGCCCACCGCCAGCTTGACCGCCATGTGCCCCAGGCCACCGAGGCCGATGACCCCGACCCGGCTGCCGGGCCCGACATTCCAGGTGCGCAGCGGCGAATAGGTGGTGATGCCGGCGCACAGCAGCGGCGCGGCCTTGGCCAGGTCCAGGCCCTCGGGCACCCGCAGGACGAATTCTTCGCGCACCACCAGGTGCTTGGAGTAGCCGCCGTAGGTCACCTCGCGGGTGATGCGGTCCAGGCCGTTGTAGGTCTGGGTATTGTGCTCGCGGCACATCTGTTCTTCGCCCTTGCGGCACTGGTCGCACACCTGGCAGGAGTCCACCATGCAGCCGACGGCGACGCTGTCGCCGACCTTGTACCGCTTGACCTCGGGGCCGACGGCGGTGACCCGGCCGACGATCTCGTGGCCCGGGACCATGGGGTAGCGGCTGGCGCCCCAGTCGTTGCGCGCCTGGTGCAGGTCGGAGTGGCAGACCCCGCAATATAGGATTTCCATCGCCACATCGTTGGCGCGCAGGGCGCGACGCTGGAAGGTGAAAGGTGCCAGGGGAACCCCGGCGGACTGCGCTGCGTAACCGAAGGTTTGCATGATCAGCGTTCCTGTGTGAGGGAGAGCGAATGATCCGAAGGCAGGGCTACAAGCATAGAAGCCCCGGGCGCACCGTGAGGACGGCCGACCGATGGTTGTGCGGGCCAACCGGCCGCGCACCGCGCAGGCCGGGGTGAGTGAGTGTCGCTCCTTCGTTGTCCTGGGGGCCCGGTTGCAGCTTCAGGGCGTGGCAGCCACGCCCAGGCACTGGGCTCAGGGCGCGCCGAACATCGCGGTCCAGTAAATGCCGGCATCGCTTTTCGGGTCCACCGCGTAGGCCGCGCCCAGCTCGCTGTAGGCCGGGTTCATCAGGTTGGCGCAATGCCCGGGGCTGGCCAGCCAGCCGTCCACCACCTTGCGCACCGTGTCCTGGCCGGCGGCGATATTCTCGCCCACCTGCTGGCCGGCATAGCCTGCCAGTTCCGCGCGGTCACCCGGGGTTCGGCCGTCATGGTCCTTGTGGTCGAAGTAGTTCTGGTTGGCCATGGCCCGGCTGTGTTCCTCGGCGGTGGTACCCAGGGTGGCGTTCCAGGCCAGGGGCGCGGTGGCGGCAAAACCCTGGCCACCACATTGCCGGGGCTGGCCGCGGGCACTGTTGATCTGCGCGAGCAGTTGCTGGCCCTCGGCCTGCCAGTCCCCCAGGCGCGCGGACAGCAGCGGTCGCGCGAGCACGATGCGCCACTGGTTGGCCTGGCGATTGACACCGATATCGACGAACTGCGGGTCCAGCACCACCTGGCAGAAGCTCTCGCGTACCGCCTGCATCGCCGCCTGGGCATCCCGGGGGCCGGACAGGCTGATGGCCTGCACGTTGACCATGGGGTAGGCCGCCCGGGCCAGGGCCTGCTGCAGGTCACCGACGTTGTCCACCGGCAGGATCAGCCGTGGGTCGCCGGTCAGCGGCGGCAGCTCCGAGGAGGCCTGGTTGGCGCAGCGTTGCGGCTGGCTGCGGTAGGCGTTGATCGATTCGATCAGTTGCGACTGGTCGTCGGCGACGGCGCCGGTGGCCGCCAGCAAGCCCAGGGCCAGGGCTGCGGCGGGCAAGAACAGTGAGCGCATGGGCATGCAAGTCTCCCGGGAAATGGACAGCGCCCATGATGCACCCGGCGCCGGGGCATTTCATCCGCCGGTGGATGAAATCGGTGTTAGCCGCTGCGCCTCAATGGAAGTCGTAGTACAGCGCCCATTCGCCGCTGGCGGGGTGTTTCCAGAACATCAGGCTGCCGCCGTGCACCACGTTGAGTCCGATCTTGGCGTCGGAGGAAATCTGCATCACGAATTCGAAGCCGTCCCCGACATCGACTCCCGACTGGCAGAACGAGGGGTAGCCCCCGAGCTTGTGCTGGTAGCAATGGTTCACCAGGTCGTAGTAGCACTCGATCTGCCCGGAGTTTTCCAGTTCGAGGATTTCCCGCTCCAGGTCCTCTGGCACGCCACCGCCGTCCCACAGCGGAAAGTCCGCGGGCACGGCTTCGGGCTTGAGCGGGAAGGGTTTGAGAAAGGCCCCGGGGGCAGTCAGGTCCTTGCGCACCAGCACATCCTCGGCACGGTACTCGCGAATCAGCCAGCGCTCGCCCATGGGTTCCAGGGGCTCGGGAAAGGGGTTGGCGACGAACACCGTGAGCACCCGCACGCCTTCCAGCAGCGGGCTGTGGAAGGGCAGCGCCGGCAGATAGAGCTGGGCGAACGGCAGCAGGGTTTCCCCGGCGCTGTTGCGCGGCAACTCTTCATCCTCGCGAAACAGAAAGACCCGGCCCAGCCAGCTTTCCTCGTCGCTGCCGGAGGGGCGAAAACCGCCGGGAATCAATTGCAGCGCCGGCTTGGCCAGGCGGCGCTGGATTTCCTGAATGTCCATGGTCAGGGCAGGTGTCCTGTTCGAAAGAAAGGGAGCGGCAATGTATCAAAAGTCCTCTTGCCTGGGGACCGTGGTGGGCTCAGCGCAATTGCCTCGGAGTGGCGTTGAGCAACTTGCGCATCAGCCGGCGCAGGGCCGTGGCGTCCTGGTATCCCACCTGTTCGGCCACGTGCTCCACCGAATATTTGCTGCTTTGCAACAGAGCCCTCGCCCGGTTCAGTTGCACATTCTGGATCAGGCGCAAGCTGCTGTGGCCGGTGACCTTGCGTATCTGGCGACCCAGGGTCCGTTCGGACATGCTGAACTGTGCGGCCAGTTCGCCGACGCTGGGCAGGTTTGGCAAGCCGGCTTCGATATGGGCGGTAAGCCGGCTGATCAGGGTGTTGCCCTGGGCCATCATTGCCGGTACCCGAAACGGCGCCTGCAATTGCCGCCGATCAATCAGCAGCGTCTGCCCCACCGCGTCTGCCAAGCTCGTGCCGAAACGGCTGCGCAGCAGATGCAGCATCAAATCCGATTGGCCAAATGCTGCTCCGGCGGTGGTTAGCGGAGGGTCGACCACAACCATCTGGTCCGGATCCACCTTGGTGTCGACGGCCCACTCTTGCAGCAGCGGCGCCAACCACCAGGAGGTCGTAACCCGGCGCCCGGGCAGGAGCCCGGCGGCCTGCAACAGGAAAACGGCGGAACAGGATGCCGCCACTTCGCCTCCGAGTTCCAGATGATCGCGCAGTGCATCCAGCAACGGGGCAATGTCTGCTTGCAGCAGGCGCTGGGCGATGGCCTCGGGGGTGTCAATGCCCAGCCCCGGCACTATCCAGCAGGACCGATCATCGTCCCTGGCATCCAGGGCCTCGACCTCGAGCAGCAGGCCCTGGCCCAGGGCTACCTGGCCAGCCTGCAAGGCACAAACCCGCCAGCGCGGAGCCCCGAGCCCCAGGCGTGGGGCCAGCAGCGCGGCGCTGGAAAGCATGTCCAGGGTCAGGGCGACGCTGGAGGCAAAGGAACCGGGTAGGAGCAAGACGGTGAAATCGTTCATTGGCGGATTATGCATGAAAGATGTCGAATCGGTCGCTGTTGGCCAGGGATGAGCACAGGCTCAATAGCCGCTCCTTTTCTGTGTAAGTGGTGATGCCGATGCCTAATATTCTGATCAAGATCCCCCAGGGCGCTTTCGATGCCCGGCAGCGTGCCAAGGTCTTGCAAGAGGTTACCCAAGTGGCCCTGACGGTGGAGCAAATAGGTGATGACCCCCGTCAGCGGGCGTTGTGCTGGGTACTGCTGGAAGAGCTGGCGCCGGGCTTCTGGAGTTGTGGCGGTGCCGACTCCAGTGCCCAGGCGGTTCCTTGCATGGTCCGGGTCAAGGTCCCGGCGGGCGTGCTCGATGCTGCCCAGCGCCAGGCCTATGTCGAGGGCTTGCATCAGGCGCTGGCCGCCTGTCTGGCAGAGGACGATCCGCGAATGCTGATGACCTCGATCCTGCTGGATGACGTGGCTGATGGCACCTGGGGGGCCAACGGTTCGTTGTGGCGGCTGGCGGATTTTGCCCGAGCGGCGGGCTATCGGCACCTGTCCCACCTGCATGGGCGATAGTTCCGACCGCCTTCCCAGGCCCTCGGCTCAGGCGTCTCTACCGTGAGCCGCTGCCGCGAGCTGGCTGGTATCGACCCGCACGAAGACCGAATCGCCAATGGCGGTCAGCACATCGCCGGCATACACCTCGCAGATCACCTGGCTCTTGCGGCCTACTTCACCCTCGACCCTGGCACGCAGGGTCAGGGGCACGCCCATGGGGGTGGGCTTGATGAACTTGATGCCCAGGTTGCCGGTGACGCAGTCGATGCGTGGCAGGCTGCCGGGCTCGCGCTGTTCGTTGCGGTAGTGGTAGGCCATGGCGGTCCAGTTGGAGTGGCAGTCCACCAGCATGGCGATCAGGCCGCCGTAGACCAGGTCCGGCCAGCCGCAGTACTTGGCGTCGGGCAGGTGCTCGGCCACCACGTGCACACCGTCCTCGTGCCAGTGGCTCTTGATGTGCAGGCCGTGATGGTTGCTGCTGCCGCAGCCGAAGCACACGCCTTCGGGGGCGGTGGTGTCTTGCAGTGAGGTCGGGTGCATGGTTGTTCCTTGTTGTTCTTGGGGGCGCGGCGCCGGGTGCTTTCCCGGCGTTGCAGCGCAGCATCCTATCCAATTTGCCTGAACGATCGAAGGCCGGATTGCAGCTAGCTGGGGTAGTGCATGGTCAGCACGGCCCAGCGCAGGTTCTCGACCCCGGGTACTTCGCCAATATCGCGGGAGGCGTGTTCGACCCAGCCGGTGTATTCCACGACCGCCTCCAGATGCTTTGTCCATTTATCCTCTGTGAAGCCGACGCCGAAGATGATCACGCTGCCGCTGGCGACCTTTTCTTCCTTGGCCTTCAGGCGTGTCATGTACCAGTAGTCGTTCGATGCCGAGATGAACAACTTGCCTTGGTTGGCGTTGGCAAAGGGCGCCTTGAGTTCAATGAAGTGGAAGCGCTGCTTGTCTGCATCGCGGATCCACAGGTCACATTGCTTATGGTGTATGTCCATGTCGGACCAGCGCTGGTCCAGGGCGACCTTGTATTCCACGCCCACGTCACCGAGCCAGCCGTCGCGGGGCCCGGCCAACCCCCGGTGCTGGATCAGCCAGAAATAGAATTCGAACTTCAGCCAGCCCTCGAAACCATTGCCGAGCACGCTGAGGGCCGAGGGAAGGTGCGGGCGCTCCTGTTCCCAGGACTTCAGGAACGCGCGGAATTCTGTTGCAACACTGTCGATACCTTGCATGGCCGTCCTTTGCAGTAAATGGGTGAAAGTGGTGTTGTGGCGCGGTGCCATCATGCATCAAGGTCGCCTGTTGGCGAAGGTGCATTTGCCGCTTTGAATGAGGGGCGGCCAGCGTCGTTGTGACGCATTGATTGCGGCAGGTGTCGTACTGCGTCGAGGTTTTCCCGGGCGGGCGGCTCGTGGCTCCGGCCAAGACAGGCTGATGCCGTAATGATATTCTTGCGCTGAATCGGTTCATCGTTTGTGCAGAAATACCTTACCCGTGCTTAGCTTCAAGTGGCCTGTTCGGGTCCCTTGCAAGGCTGTGGGAGTGTCTGCACGACCCCGCCGAATGTAATGTCAGGCAGTGTTCGTTTACCTCTTTGGTTGAACCCGACCCCTAATTTCCTGTTGGCCCCCGCAGTTGCGGGCGTCATTCTTGTTCGTCCGGCAGTTTGCGGCGCGCAAGGTCGGGCAGGGGGAAACTGCCTGTTGGTTGCGTCCCGTGACGTGCCCTGAGAAACACTGTCACTCAAGTAGCTGAAGCCAAGAACGACAAGAAGTCAGCGCCGGAGCGATATAAAACTGAGGTCGAGCCTGTCTCGTCGGCCTTGTGTGCCCACCCTCCAGTTCTTTTGAATGTGTTGGTCCAGGACCTGCGAAATGACTGTTTCGCAATCACCGGAGTACGCAGGATCGAGGATGGGGCGGCGGATGGCGTTCTATCGTAGGTACTCAGAATGTTTAAGAAAGTGAACACGGCCCTGATCGGGCTGGCGATGTCGATAGGCCTCACGACCGCGCACGCGGCTGAGCCGAAGAAAGTGGATGTGCTGCTGATCGGTGGCGGCATCATGAGTTCGACCCTCGGGGTCTGGCTCAATGAGCTGCAGCCGGATTGGTCGATGGAGATGGTCGAGCGCCTGGACGGCGTCGCAGAAGAAAGCTCCAACGGCTGGAACAACGCCGGTACCGGCCACTCCGCTTTGGCCGAGCTGAACTACACGCCGGAAGGCAAGGACGGCAAGATCGAGATCGCCAAGGCCATCGAGATCAACGAAGCGTTCCAGATTTCCCGGCAGTTCTGGTCCTGGCAGGTCAAGAACGGCGTCCTGAAGAACCCGCGTTCGTTCATCAACTCCACCCCGCACATGAGCTTTGTCTGGGGCGATGACAACATCAAGTTCCTCAAGGCCCGCTACGAGGCCCTGCAGGCCAGCCCGCTGTTCAGCGGCATGCAGTACTCCGAAGACGCCGAGCAGATCAAGAAGTGGGTTCCACTGATGATGGAAGGTCGTGACCCGGCGCAGAAGATCGCTGCGACCTGGACCCCGATCGGCACCGACGTCAACTTCGGCGAGATCACTCGCCAGTTCGTTGCCCACCTGCAGGCCCAGCCCAACTTCGCGCTGAAACTGTCCAGCGAAGTGCAGGAAATCGAGCGCAATAAAGACGGCTCGTGGCGCGTGACCTACAAGAACCTCAAGGACGGTTCGAAAACCGAGACCGACGCCAAGTTCGTGTTCATCGGCGCCGGCGGCGGTGCCCTGCACCTGCTGCAGAAGTCGGGCATTCCTGAAGCCAACGAATACGCCGGCTTCCCGGTGGGTGGCTCGTTCCTGGTGACCGACAACGCCAGCGTGGCCGAGCAGCACCTGGCCAAGGCCTACGGCAAGGCTTCGGTCGGCGCGCCACCGATGTCGGTTCCGCACCTGGACACTCGTGTGCTGGACGGCAAGCGGGTGATCCTGTTTGGCCCATTCGCTACCTTCTCCACCAAGTTCCTCAAGGAAGGTTCGTACTTCGACCTGCTGACCAGCACCACCACCCACAACTTCTGGCCGATGACCAAGGTGGGCATCGAGCAGTACCCGCTGGTGGAATACCTGGCCGGCCAACTGATGCTGTCGGATGACGACCGCTTCGCCGCGCTGAAGGAATACTTCCCCAACGCCAAGCAGGAAGACTGGCGCCTGTGGCAGGCCGGCCAGCGCGTGCAGATCATCAAGCGTGACGAAGAGAAGGGCGGCGTGCTGAAACTGGGCACCGAGATCGTGGCCTCCGAAGACGGCAGCATCGCCGGCCTGCTGGGCGCGTCCCCAGGTGCTTCGACCGCCGCGCCGATCATGCTCAGCGTGCTGCAGAAAGTCTTCAAGGACCAGGTCGCGACCCCGGCCTGGCAGGAGAAGCTCAAGCAGATCGTGCCGAGCTACGGCACTGCGCTGAACGACAGCCCTGAGCGTGTGGCCAAAGAATGGGCCTACACCGCTGAAGTGCTGCAACTGACCCCGCCACCGCCGGTCAAGGGCGCGGCGCCTCAGGCTCCGGCCAGCCTGGCCAAGCCAGAGAGCAACCCAGCGGCCGACATGGCGCTGTAAGCCCTCGGCCCCGCCCGCGTTCGTCGGGCGGGGCACCGCGGATGCCCCGGTGCATCCGCATCCTGTGCCGGTTGCGGCCATGGCCCCGCCATAGCCGCAGCCAGCCAGTCTCTTGCTCCCGATCCCATTCGCGCTTTTTCGCCGATGCACGCACCCGATGCGCTGCCCGGTTGTGCGCCTGTGTCACCCGCGCCGGGTTATCATGGCGCGCCCGCCGTAGCCGGGCCTGCCCCAACCCTCGGAGTCACCGCCTCGATGTCCAGCATCACCCTGTTCCAAGCCCCGCCGCCCGAAGCCATCCAGAGCCAGATCCAGCAGATGGTGGTGGACTACATCACCGACGTCAGCGCGGTGGCCATCGCCCCGAGCAACCCGCTGTACAACCTCTACCAGTACGGCGTCGGCTATGAGGTGCACCTGTACCTGCAGGCCATGGACGGTTCCCGGGGGATCGCGGTGGAGCTGGTGGTGGCGACCGACCCGCAGGCCCCGGACCAGGTGCTGGGTTTCACCCTGTACCTGCCGGTCAAGGACGATCCCCAGGCCTGCGCCGTGGCCTATATGGCGGTGCGGCAAGGCCATCGGCGCCAGGGCATTGCCCGGCAGATGCTGCAAGCCATGCTGGCGCGTTACCCCCATGCGGAACTCGCCTGCAACGTGGCCAAGGTGGGGTGTTTCGAGGCCCTGGGCTTCCAGCTGCTGGGCGCCCGCGGCCCGCAGGTGCTGATGAACACCCGGGACCATGGCAGCGACGGCCTGCTGGCGGTGCTGGATGTGGCGCCGATCTACCAGTCGGTGGAAGTGCGGCAGATCCACACCTACCTGCTGGCCCAGCACGGGCGCAAGGCCATGCTGGAAGCGGAGAAAAAGCGCGACCGGCAGCTGGACCAGATGACCCGCCAGGCCCAGGCGCTGGTGCGCGAGCGCCTAGGGGAAGCGGCCTTGTACCGCTCACGGGCGCCGCAGCTGATCAACTGATCGGGTTGCTTGTTTTTGCCCGAGTGTCTGTGTAGCTTGGCGAAAACACGCAATAACGGGCTTAAGCATGCAAAGTCAACACCCGCCGGCCGAGCTGCCATCCTTGCGTCGGCAAAAAATCCTTCTGCTGCTGGAGCGCGACGGCAAGGTCATGGCCGCCGAACTGAGCCGGCATTTCGCGGTGTCCGAAGACACCATCCGTCGCGACCTGGCGGAGCTGGATGCCGGCGGCCTGGTGCAGCGGGTCCATGGTGGCGCGCTGCCGCGGCCCAAGGACAGCGGCAAGGACTATTTCACCCGGGTCGGCGAAACCAATGAGGCGAAACTGCGCCTGGCGCAATATGCCGTGCAATGGGTGCAGGACGGCCAGACGGTGCTGTTCGATTCCGGCTCCACCACCCTGCACATCGCCCAGTCGCTGCCGGCGGGCATCAGCCTGACCGCGGTCACCGCCTCGCCGATGATTGCCGTGGCCCTGGCCGAGTACCCCAAGGTCAGGGTGATTCTCGCCGGTGGCCAGCTCAACCCGGCAACCCTGTCCGCCAGCGGCCATGAAGCACTGCGCATGATCCAGGGAATCAAGGCCGACCTGATGTTCACCGGGGTCTGCGCGATCCACCCGGAGATCGGCATCAGCTCCCTGCATTTCGACGAGGTGCCGATCAAGCAGGCAATGTTCGACAGTGCCAGCGAGGTCATCGCCGTGACCACCGCCGACAAGCTCGGCGCCATGGAACCCTTCGTGGTGGTGCCATGCAACCGCTTGCACCGGCTGATTACCGAGCAGGAGGTGATCACCGGGGATATCGAGGATTACCGTCGGCAGGGAGTCGAGGTGCTGCAGATCTGAATGTCAGGCACCAGTCTCTGAGAGTGCAGGAGGTCTGTGGGGCCCGCAGGCTCTCCTTGAACGCGGCATTTCAGTTCAAGACGAAGCCGTTGCAATCCAATTCATCGTTCCACTGATGGATGCCTGTAAGGCGCAGAATTTCTTCGAGCAGTTGCGGGTTTTCATCATTCAACTTCTCGTAGCTGCGTAGCAGCGCCCAGACACAAGCAGGCTCTTGCAACGGGTGGATCATGAAGAGAATGCCTTTGATATTTTCGAACTCGCGCAAGATTCCTTCTTTGTCCAGTTTGCCGAGTACAAAGGGCTTGCCTGCGAATTCAGAATGGCCTTGTACAAGCATTTCGGGGTGTCCGAAAGCGAGCGCCCAGAGTTGACCGGTGACTGAAGTGGGGTATTGGCCATCGAGATCAGGATAGGAGGGGCGCAGTATCCGGGGGTGGCTTTCGATCGGGTGCAGCATGCAAAGATTCAGTACGAGGAATGTATTTGGATTGGCGAACTGATCTGTCTTGAAGTTTTGTCGAGCCTTTTCAATCAGCACCCGTGTGGCGTGCAATAAGTCTGGGCAGCCATGATCCTGTTCCCCATAGGATGCGATCTCGGTTGTTGCGCAAGCGACTCTCTTGCCTGCATGCAACTGCCTTTCCAGATCGAGTTGAGTCAGCAGAGAGTCTGCAATGGTTTTGGCCACTCCTAGGTCGCCTGTCGCGACAGAAAGCGTCTTGACTTCAAAAAAAGCTTCGCCGGGATGTGAGCACAATTCGAAGTCTGGGGTTCTTTTGCCGTTCTGTTCGGAGACGCGCTTGAGGTTCAGCTCTGCCTGAGTGCAGAGCAACCAGAAATGTGCCTCACCCAATAGTTGTGCAAATTTGTTGGTGAGGTGCGGTTCCAGCTCGAAATGAGGCTTGGACAGGAGTTCGTCCAGTTGCATGACATATTCAGTGAGTGCTGGATTGCCTTGGTAGGCCTGATCAAGTTCTGCCAAGGCTGGTTGTAGTTGTTCTAGATAGTGATTGTCTGCAATACCCTTCGAGCTCTTTAGTGCATTGATCAATTTTTGGGATAGCACTTTTGATTCTCCTTGTGATTGCCAATAAGGGGCTTGCCATGCCTTCAGCCGGGGTTTTGCAAGACAGGTGCCGAAGCCTTCAGGGCCGCATTATCCCTCTGTCAGGCCAGTGTCTTGGTGAGCTGAAGCAGTAGTTAACTAAATTGCAGAGTCTGGGAAGGCTTGTAGAGCCATCCACTGTGCGATGTTCCGTAAGCGCGTGGTGAAACCGTCACAGGCTAATGTCTTTGCTTCGGCTATTTGCCGGAACTCGCCGATGGGCCCTCGCATCTCGGGATGGCGCTGCACAAACAGCCGCACGTGCTCATCCAGGCTCTGGGACCAGCTCGGCTCCTGCTCCTGGCGCAGCAGGTTGGTGGCGCGAACGAGTTTGCGCGAGGCCTGCCGTTGCAGCCGGAGGACTTCGGCGGGCATCTGTTCGCGGTCGATGCGCTCGGCGTAGTCGTCCAGCACTGCGAGAAAGTCACCGTTCACCGCCAGGGCAATCTCCCGGCTGGGCCTGAAAGGTGCAAAGCGCGAGCGCAGGTCTTCGCCCCAGAGGCAGCGGCAATGGTGCTTGAGCCAATAGCCCCAGCTGTCGAGGTTCCGCGTTTCCAGCACCTGGTTGAGGTCGCCGATATCGAAATCGATCTTCGACACCAGCGGGTGGCGCGCTTGCAGGGCCTGGCGCAGGTTTTCCAGATGCAGGCACGCGGCCGGGGCGGCGGGATCTCGCAGGATCAGGCACAGGTCCAGGTCGGAAGCTCCAGGCCGGGCGGCGCCACGGGCGACGCTGCCGTACAGGTACAGGCTATGCAGCGGCGGGCTGGCGGGAGTGGTGAGGGCGGCGCACAGCTCGTCGAGCAGGGCTCGGTACTCGGGCTGCAGGGGTGGTTCGGCAGGAAGGGCGATCAAGCCGTCGGCATCGACGCCGAATGCGCTATCGGGTGACATGGGGTGGCCTGTAATGCGGGTTCAGCGGCCACCTTAGCAAAGTCTGCCCGGGCCGTTGGAGCGGCCCGGGCAGGGTTGGGTCCAGCCTCAGTTCTTGAAGGCCGAGTGCTTGCGGCCCTGGTCAAGGAAGGCGAACACCACCACCAGCACCGCGGCGACGGCGAGAATGATCACCACGCCGTCGGTGGAGTGGGTGGCCGAGGCCGTCACCAGGGACAGAGCGCCCAGCGGCGCCAGGCCACCAGCGATGGCGGTGCCGATCTCGCGCCCGGTGCCGAAGCCCGAAGAGCGGGTCGCGGTGGGGAACTGGCGGCTGAGGAAGGAGCCCTGTGGGGCGAACATCATCGGCGCCAGAATGCCGGTGCCGACGCCGATGGCGATGTAGATCATCAGGCTCTCACCGGTGTTCAGCAGGGCCAGGAAGGGGTAGGCGAACAGCACCGAGAACAGCCCGCCGAGGATCAGCACGGTCTTGCTGCTCCACTTGTCGCAGAGCCAGCCGAAGAACGGCACGGCGACGATGGCGATCAGGCTGGCGATGGTCACTGACAGCGAAGTGACGTGCACATCGACGTTCTTGTACTGGGTCAGGTAGGCCAGCGAGAAGGTCTTGAAGATGTAGCTCAGGGCGTTGTAGCCCACCGCCACGAAGAACACCACGGCCAGGCCCTTGAGGTCGTTCTTGAACAGCGCCTTGAGTGGCGAGGCCTTGGCTTTCTGGCTTTCCTTGCTCAGTTCCTTGAACTCCGGGGTTTCCGGAATGCTGTTGCGCACCCACAGGCCGACGGCCACCAGGACGATGCTGCAGACGAACGGAATGCGCCAGCCGCCGGCCAGCAGGAAGTCGTTGCCGTTGATGGTCAGCAGGTAGATGGTCAGCGACGACAGCAGCAGGCCCAGGTTCAGCCCCAGCGCCGGCCAGGCGCCCTGGCTGCCGCGCTTGCCCTCGCTGGCATGCTCATAGGAGGTGACCGCCGCGCCGGACAGTTCGGCGCCGGCGCCCAGGCCCTGGATGATGCGGATTGCCACCAGCAGGATCGGCGCCCAGATGCCGATCGATGCGTAGCTGGGGATCAGGCCGATCAGCGCGGTGCACACGCCCATCAGGCAGAAGGTCAGCACCAGTACCTGCTTGCGGCCGAACTTGTCCCCCAGGTAGCCGAACAGAATGCCGCCGAAGGGGCGGGCGATAAAGCCGATGGCAAAGGTCGAGAAGGCCATCAGGGTGGCGCTTTTCGGGTTGCTGTTATCGAAGAAGATCTTCGAGAAGACGATGGCCGCCATGGTGGCGTAGAGGTAGAAGTCATACCACTCCAGCATCGAGCCGAAGATGGTGGCCGCCGCGACCTTGCGCAGGCGTTTCTTGGTTTGCTGTGGGGTTTCCGCTGCAGTACTGCTGGTTTCAACTGCGGTCATATCCGTACATCCTCATGAATCATTGTAGTTATTGTCGAGTTGACGCGAGCCTTGCGCGACGCGCCCTAAGGGGCGGCCAAGGGGTATTGCGGCGACACGCGGCCCGCTTGGCAGTGCCGGGGCACTGCGCTGCAAGGTGATGGCGCGGGGTGTTTCAGGCGGCCTGGAAAATCCGGTCGGCAATCATCGAGCCAATGGGAATCGCCGAGGTGGCGGCGGGCGAGGGCGCGTTGCACACGTGCAACATGCGCGGGGTTTCGGCGAACAGGAAATCGTGCACCAGGCTGCCGTCGCGCATCACCGCCTGGGCGCGGATCCCCGCCTCATAAGGCAGCAGGTCTTCCACTTGCAGGGAAGGGCAGTACTTGCGGCACTGCTCCAGGTAGCCGGACTTGAACAGCGAGTTCTTCATCTCGGTGGTGCCGGAGCCGAGGTTCTGCCAGATGGTTTTCCAGAAACCGGGGAAGCTGGCGTACTGCGCCACGTCGCGCCAGTTGATGGAGAACTTCCTGTAGTTTTCCCGGCCCAGGCCCAGTACCGCGTTGGGGCCGACGGTAACGCTGCCGTCGATCATGCGGGTCAGGTGCACCCCGAGGAACGGCAGCTCCGGATCGGGGATCGGGTAGATCAAGTGATTGACGATGTTGTTCTTCGACGCCGGCAGGCGGAAGTATTCGCCGCGAAAGGGGATGATCTGGTGGTCGATCTTCACCCCGGCCATCACCGCCAGGCGATCCGATTGCAGGCCGGCGCAGGCCACCAGCTTCTTCGCCTGCCAGCTGCCGCCGTGGCTGCTGACGGTGACGCTGTCGGCGCTTTCCTGGATCGCGGTGACGGTCTGGCTCAGGCAGATCTCGCCGCCCTCGCGGCGGATCACCCGGGCCATGGTGTCGCAGACTTCGCGGTAGTCGACGATGCCGGTGGCGTCGAGGAACAGCCCGCCAAGGCCGACGATATTCGGTTCGCGCTGGCGCAGTTGCTCGGCGTCCAGGCGCTCCACCTTCAGGCCGTTCTGTTGCGAGCGCTGGTACAGGGCCTCCATGCGCTGCACTTCCAGGGCGTTGGACGCCACCAGCACCTTGCCGCAGACCTCGAACTTGATCCCGTGCTCGCTGCAGAACTGCTTGGTGGCCTCGGCGCCACGCTTGCACAGGTCGGCCTTGAGGCTGCCCGGAGCGTAGTAGATGCCGGCGTGGATCACCCCGCTGTTGTGCCCGGTCTGGTGCTTGGCCAGGACGTTTTCCTTTTCCAGGATGACCAGCGAAGCGCCGGGCTGGCGCTTGAGGATCTCCATCGCCGTAGCCAGGCCGACGATGCCGCCGCCGATGATGCAAAAGTCGTAAATCATTGTTCTTGGGTACCTTGGATCCAATGCGTTTCGGTCTGGTTATCAGGTTGTCAGACTAACTAATCCGACAAAAAACCGCAGGCCGTGGCATGCGGCTCGAAGCGTGAAGCTGGGGTCAATCGATAGTCGGCAGCTCCAGGCCCAGGCGCTTGGCCGAAGCCCGCAAGTGGGCGTCGGCGCAACCGGCGGCGGCCTGGCGGTCGCCAGCGGCAATCGCCTGGTACAGCGCCTGGTGTTCCTGGGTGGCATCGGCGGAACCGCCCACCATGCGCAGCGCCGAGTTCTCCCAGGCGGCCTTGCGGGCGCTGGTCAGCTGGCTGCGCAGGAAATCATGGAAGGCCACGAAATAGTCGTTCTTGCTGGCCTCGGCGATGGCCCGGTGGAACTCCACGTCGGCCAGCCCCGCGGCTTCGAAATCACTGCGCTTGTCGTGCATTTCCTGCAACGCGCCCTGCATCCGTTGCAGGTCGGCGGCATCGCGGCGCTGGGCGGCGATCGACGCGGCCTGGGTTTCGATCCACAAACGCATCTCGAACATCTGCGCCAGGTCCGGCAGGCGGCCATCGCCCTGGGGGAAACGGAACACGGTGCCGGCGGGGGTCTTGGAAATATACGAACCCAGGCCACGCCGGGCGATCAGTACGCCGTCGGCCTTGAGCTGGGCGATGGCCTCGCGAATCACCGAGCGGCTGACGTTCAACTGCTCGGCCAGTTGCTGCTCGGTCGGCAGGCGCGATTCGGGGGCCAGGCGGCCGGAGTCGATCTCGGTGCGGATCGCATTGACCACGCGCACAACGAGAGAGTCGGGTCGCTGGAGTTCAAGCATGGGTGGGTAAAACCTTGGTAGTCAGGTTGTCAGACAATAGCCGTTGGGAATTTTCGCTGTCAAGAAAAACCCACGCCAGGCAGGCGTAGGCGGGGTCCCGCAAAGCCGCACTCAGGCCGTCAGGGGGCAGCTGAAAATCAGGTCGTCGAAGTCTTCGCCACCCCTGCGGAAGGCCCCTTCGTCACGTTGCTGGAAGACGAAACCGCATCGCTCCAGAACCTGGCAGGACGCAGCATTGCCGTCGGTGACCGTGGCCACCAGACGCTTGATCCCCAGGCTGTGGCGGGCGTACTGCATCAGCGTGCGCAGGGATTCCGTGGCCAGGCCCTTGCCTTGATGACCGGGGGCCAGCAGGTAGCCGACCTCGGCTTCGGCGCTGGGCCGGTCGCTGACTCGCAGGCCGGTGAAGCCCAGCTCCTCGCCGCTGTGGCGATCGCGGATCACCAGGCACAGCCAGTGGTCGCAATCCATGTCCCAATGGGGCAGGCGCGAGGTGAAACGCTCCTCGATCTGCATCCGGGAGAGCGGATCGCAGACATAGCGCAGGTTTTCCGGGTCGCTGTGCAGGGCCAGGAACAGCTCCCAGTCATGGGCGTTCAGGGGGCGCAGGTTCAGGCGAGGGGTGTGCAGTTCCAGCATGGGGGCTCCCGATCCGTGGGCAGGAAAGATTTTGGGCACTTTACAGGAGAAAAGTCTGACCGCTGCGCTGCTTATTTCGCATAAGATCCCGGGCCTGGGTTTTCAGGGATAGGGCAGGTAAGCGTGAACTGGGACGATCTGCGGTTTTTCATTGCCGTCGCCAATGCCAGCAACATCACCGACGCCGGGCAGGCGCTGAAAGTGTCGGCCTCGACGGTCTCGCGCAAGATCCTGGTGCTGGAGCAGGCCTTGAGCAGCGTGCTGTTCCTCAAGACCACCCAGGGCTATTTCCTCACCGAAGCCGGCCAGGCCCTGCTGCCCATGGCCCTGGAGATCGAGGAGCGCTTGCGCCTGATGGAACGTCAGTTGTCCCGGCCAGGCGCGCGCATGGCCGGGGTGGTGCGCATCGAATGCCCGGAGTTGATGGGCAGCCACCTGATCATTCCCGCACTGGCGCAGTTTCGCTTGCAGCACCCGCAGATCAGCTTCGATTTCGTCAATGCGGCGCGCTCGGTCAAGCTCACCCAGAGCCACAGCGACCTGCTGCTGCGCCTGCAACGGCCGGAAGCCGGCAACTTCACCCTGCGCCGGGTCGGCGAGTTGACCCAGGCGCTGTTCTGTTCCCCAGGTTATGCCGCAGCCCATGGCTGCCCCGAGAAGCCTTCGCAGCTGCGCCAGCATTCGCTGATCGGCTGGAACCAGACCCTGGCCCACATGCCCCTGGCCCGCTGGCTGGACCAGCTCAGCGGTGATCAGCCGTTGTGGATGCGCACCGGCAACCTGGAGGCGCAGCTCAAGGCGGTGCAGGCGGGCCTGGGGATTGCCGCCTTGCCGGCCTATATCGCAGAACCCCTGGGCCTGCACCGGGTCTTGCCCCAGGCTCCGGCCCACCGCGCGGATATCTGGCTGCTGCGCAACCTGGCGACCCAGGGCCAGGAGCGAGTCGAGCGGGTGGCGGAATTTCTCTGCGATCTGCTGGCGCGCCAGGGCTTGCAGAGTGATGGCAAGGCCGGCTGACGCGCTAGGCGCCACGCAGCAATAGCCACCCGGCCACCGCCATCAGCAGCAAGCCGAACAGCGCATTCTGCGCCAGCAGCAGGCGCGGGCGGTCGCGCATCAGCCGCTGCAGGCTTGAGCCCAGGCTGGCCCACAGCAGGTGGCCGAACAGGTTCACCGCGATCAGCGCGGCGCTGAGCGCCAGCACCACGGCAGTGCCCGCATCGGCGCCCGGGCTGAAGGTGGAGAACATGACCAGCAGCATCACCAGACCCTGCACGTTGCCCAGTTGCAGCATCACGCCATCACGAAACTGCAGGGCTTCACTCTGCTCGCCAGGCTTGCGCAATGGCCGCAGCAGCAGGCGCAGGCCCAGCCAGAAAATGTACAGGCTGCCCGCTACCCGCAGGCCCCAGAGCAACCCTGGATACGCCGCCAGGCTGTGATACAGCCCCAGCCCAACCAGTAGCGCCAGGAGCAGGTAGGTCAGGTCCAGCCCGCAGATGAAGCGCAGGGAACGCCGCACGCCGCTGCGGGCGCCGGAGCTGGCCACCATCAGGTTGCCGGGGCCGGCGCTCAGGGCCATGGGCAGCATGGTGGACAGCCACAGCGGCCAGTTGATGTCGTGGATCGGGGGCACGGGCGGCTCCTGGAAGGCAGTGCGGATTGCACTGGCGCCAGCTTAAGGCGCCGCCACGCGTGGGGTTAGGGGCAGGAATGGAAAGCGGTTTTGCATCGCTCCAGTCCTTGCCGGGCGGGCGCCTCAAGCTTCGGCCGAAGCCTGCAGCGCACCCTGTAGCCACTGCGAGAAACTGCGGGTCAGCGGGCTGCTTTCACTGTCGCGGTGAATCAGCCAGGCCCAGGTCGGGCCGCGCACGCTCTGTTCGCACAAAGGGCTCAGCAAGCCCTGGCTCCGGGCCTGCTGGCTCAGCAGCTGGCTGACCAGGGCAATGCCGTGGCCGGCACAGGCGGCGTCCAGCAGCAGGCCCGGGTCGGAAAAGTTCAGGCCGTTGCTGCGTTGACCAATGTCGCTGCCGCCTTCCACCAGCCAGTGGCTCCAGTCCATTTCCCGCTCGCCATGCAAGGTGGTGCGCAGTGCTTCGGGTTGCGCCAGCACGCTGGGGTGGCAGGCAGGGTAGAGGCGGTCGCTGTACAGCTCCAGGTAGCTGCATTCGGCCTGGGCGCTGAGGTCGTCGCGCAAGGTCAGGTCGATGGTCTGGGTGCTCATGTCCGGTGGCTCGAAGCTGGTGAACAGCCACAGGTCCACCTCCGGGTGCAGGCGATGGAATTCCCCCAGCCGCGGCAACAGCCAGTGGCGGGCAAAGGCCGGGCTGGTATTGACCACCAGCTGGTTGGGCTTGCGGTACTGCTCCAGGCGGCGGATGCCCACCGCCAGTTGCTGCAATAGCGACTGGGTGGTGCTGCGCAGATCGTGCCCGGCGTCGGTGAGGGTCACGCTGCGGCCGTTGCGATGGAACAGCGGCTGTTCGAGGAAGGTTTCCAGGCTGCGGATCTGCTGGCTGATGGCCGATTGGGTGAGGTGCAGTTCTTGCGCCGCCTGGTGAAAACTGCCCAGGCGAGCGGCGGCTTCGAAGCCTCGCAGGGCATTCAGGGGTGGCCAGTGTTTGAGCATGATTGATAAGCCTGGCTAATCAGATGTGCGCTAAATCTATCGTTTGTTGGCGGTTTTTCAAAGCCATAGCATGGGCGCTGTGTTTCAACCTTGTTGGTTGATTGATAACAAAACCTTACTTGAGAGGTGCAGGGCCCATGCAAGGCAATGACAGGCAGGACAGTGGCTGGCGGATGCCCGCCGAGTGGGCGCCCCACGCGGCGACCTGGATGGTCTGGCCCCACAACCGGGGGGTGTGGGAATCGGTATGGGGCGTGACCCTGGCCGAGGTGCAGGCAGACTTCGCCCGGGTGGCCAATGCCATCGCCGGTTTCGAACCGGTGAAACTGGTGGTCGACCCCTCTGCCCTGGACAGTGCCCGACGCCTGTGTGGCGCCAATGTCGAGCTGGTCCCCCAGGCGGTGGACGACAGCTGGTGCCGGGATTCCGGCCCGAGTTTCATCTGCCATCCGCAGCAGGGGCTGGCCGGGGTCAGCTGGCGCTTCAACGCCTGGGGCGGCAAGTCCGAGCACAGCCTGGACCGCAGCCTGGCCCGGCGCCTGCTGGACCAGCTGGGGCTGCCTTGCTTCGGCACGCCCCTGGCCAACGAAGGCGGGGCCATCCATGTGGACGGCGAAGGCACCCTGATCACCACCGAATCGGTGCTGCTCAACCCCAACCGCAATCCGGGCCTGGGCAAGGCCGAGGTCGAGGCGATCTTCCAGCGCCTACTGGGTGTGCAGAAGATCATCTGGCTGCCGGGGGACCCGGACCACGTGACCGGGGACATGACCGATGGCCATGTCGACGGGATCTGCGCCTTTGCCCGCCCCGGGGTGCTGCTGGTGGATGCCACCCATGACCGGGGCTCGGTGTACGCCGAAGTGGTGCGCGAGAACCGTCGTGCCCTGGAGCTGGCGCGGGATGCCCGCGGGCGCGCCTTCGAGCTGATCGAGCTGTTCGAGGCCAGCGCCGCGGTGGACCACCGGGCCGAGGTGTTCTGCGCCTCCTACACCAACTTCTACCTGGCCAATGGCGCGGTGATCATGCCGGCCTACGGCATCGCCGCCGACCAGCAAGCGGCCCAGGTGCTGGCCCGGGCCTTCCCCGACCGGCAGGTGGTGCCGGTGCGGATCAACCATCTGGCCCACGGCGGCGGTGGCGTGCATTGCATCACCCAGCAGCAACCCCAATGGCCAACGAGGGCCCAGGCATGAACCCATTGACCGTCGCGACCACCCAGATGCCCTGCACCTGGGACCTGCCGGGCAACCTCGAGCGCGCCGAACAGCTGGTGCGCGAAGCGGCAGCCCGGGGCGCCCAGGTGATCCTCCTGCAAGAGCTGTTCGCCACCCCGTACTTCTGCATCGAACAGCAGCACCGGCACCTGGCCCTGGCCGAGGAGTACCCCGCGAGCCGGGTGCTCCAGCGTTTCGCCGCCCTGGCCCGGGAGCTGGGTGTGGTGCTGCCCCTGAGCTGGTTCGAAAGGGCCGGTACGGCCTATTTCAATTCCCTGAGCGTCGCCGATGCCGACGGCTGCTTGCTGGGGGTGTACCGCAAGACCCACATTCCCAACGCCGTGGGTTATCAGGAGAAGGAGTACTTCAGCCCCGGCGATACCGGTTTCAAGGTCTGGGACAGCGCTTTCGGCCGCCTGGGCATCGGCATCTGCTGGGACCAGTGGTTCCCCGAGACCGCCCGCTGCCTGGCGCTGCAAGGCGCCGAGGTCTTGCTGTTTCCCACCGCCATCGGCAGCGAACCGGGCAGCGCCGGGCTGGATTCCCGGGATCACTGGCAGATGACCATGCGCGGGCACGCGGCGGCCAACCTGCTGCCGGTAGTGGCGGCCAACCGGGTCGGCCGTGAAGTGGCTACCGGTGACCCGGCGTTGCACATGGATTTCTACGGCTCATCGTTCATCTGCGACCACAAGGGCCGGCTGCTGGCCGAGGCCGATCGTGACAGCACAGGGGTCTTGCTGCAGCGCCTGGACCTGGCCGCCATGGCCGAGGAGCGTCGCACCTGGGGCATCTTCCGCGACCGTCGCCCGGAGATGTACGGGCCGCTGCTGAGCCTGGACGGCCAACACCTTCACCCACGCTGGAACCCCCGGGAGGCATGACATGCAGACCACAGGCAAACGCTGGAAACGCCGCTGCGCGGGCATGCTGGCCCTGACCCTGGTAGTGCTCCAGGCCCAGGCCGAACCCGAGGACAAGACCCTGCGCCTGTACAACTGGGCCGACTACTTCGCCGCCGATACCCTGGCGCGCTTCACCGCCGAAACCGGGATCAGGGTGATCTACGACGTGATGGAGGGCAGCGAAGTGCTGGAAGCCAAGCTGATGACCGGCGGCAGCGGCTACGACCTGATCTTTCCCGGTGACACCGTGGCCGAGCGCCTGATGCGCGCCGGCAGCCTGCAGACCCTGGATCCGGCCCGGCTGATCGGCCAGGACGACATCGAGCCCGGCCTGCAGAAGCTGCGCGCCCAGTACCCCGGGGCCCGCCAGGCCACGGTGCCCTACACCTGGGGCACCATCGGCCTGACCTATAACGCCCGGCAGATTGCCGAGCGCCTGCCCGACGCCCCGGTCAACAGCCTGGACCTGTTGTTCAAGCCGGAGCTGGCGGCGCGCTTCGCCGATTGCGGAATTTCCCTGATCGACTCGCCGGATGAGGTGCTGGCGGTGGCGCTCCACTACCTGGGGCGCGACCCGCGCAGCGCCCGGCCCGAGGATCTGCGGGCCGCCGGCGAGCTGCTGGGCAAGCTGCGGCCCTATATCCGCAAGTTCCAGTCGCAGCCGGTGACCGACCTGGTCAATGGCAACCTGTGCCTGTCCCTGGGCTACAGCGGTGACATGACCCAGGCCCAGCGCGCCGCCGACGCCGCAGGCAAAGCGGTCGAGTTCCAGTACCGCATTCCCCGGGAAGGCACCACGGTGTGGATGGACACCATGGCGATCCCCAAGGATGCGCGGCACCCGGAATATGCCTATGCCTTCATCAACTTCGTGACCCGACCAGAGAACATGGCGGCCATCAGCAACTTCACCGGCTACCCCACGGCCAATGCCCGGGCGCGGCCAAGTGTCGACCCGCAGATGGGCAACAACCCGGATATCTACCCGGATGCCGCCACCTTCGAACGCTTGATTCCCGGCCGTGACATTCCCCAGGCCGATATGCGGGCTCGAATGCGCACCTGGACCCAGTTCAAGACGGCCACCGCTGCCCGCCACTGACCGGGCGCCATACGGTTCGCCGGCAAACCGGCTCCTACACTCCCGGGTAGGAACCGGCGTGTCGGCGAGGGCCCGCGCCGCACCCCCGAACCTTTTCATGCAATACCTTCGACAAGAGAACCGTCCAATGCCCACCCGACGTCAACTGATCAAACAGGCCTCGTTGCTGGCCGCTGTCGCCGCCATGCCGGCCCTCGGCCTGGGGCCGCGCAGTGCCCGGGCCGGGGAGCAGGGCCACTGGTACCTGCCCGATGAAGGCGACCACCAGCAGCGGGCCTTCATGGCCTTTGGTGCCCAGGAGGCCATCTGGGAAGACTTTACCGGCGACGTGCAACAGGCCCAGGGGCGGATCGCCCGGGCAATTGCCGCCTATCAACCCCTGACCCTGTTCTGCCGGGCAGAGGAGCGCGGCCTGGCCGAGCAGTTGTGCGGTTCGCACAACATCACTTTTGTCAGCACCGAACTGGACGACATCTGGATGCGCGACATCGGTGCCAACTTTGTCGTCGATGGGGAAGGCGGATTGGGCGCGGTGGACTTCAACTTCAATGGCTGGGGCAACAAACAGCGCCACGCCAGGGACGCCCGGCTGGCGCGGCAGATGGCCGACGCTGCAGGCGCCCGTTATCTGCGCAGCGAACTGGTGGGCGAGGGCGGCGGCATCGAGGTGGACGGCCACGGCACCGGGATCATGACCCAAAGCAGCTGGATCAACGGCAACCGCAACCCGGGCTGGAGCCAGGCCGAGGTCGAAGAGGAACTCAAGGCTTGCCTCGGCCTGCGCAAGATCATCTGGCTACCGGGGATCAAGGGCCGGGACATCACCGATGCCCATGTCGACTTCTATGCGCGTTTCGTCAGGCCGGGGGTGGTGGTGGCCAACCTCGACAACGATCCCGACTCCTATGATCACTCGGTAACCCTCGAGCACCTGGAGATCCTGCGAGCCGCCAGTGACGCCGATGGTCGCAAGCTGCAGGTGCATACCCTGTCGCCGCCGATGAATCCCCGGCAGAACCGCTTCAGCCGGGGCAACCCGGACTTCGCCGCCGGCTACATCAACTATTTCGTGATCAATGGGGCGGTGATCTCACCGCAGTTCGGTGACCGGCAGGCCGACGCCAAGGCCCATAGCCTGCTGGCCAGCCTGTATCCCGGGCGGCAGGTGATCCAGCTGGATATCGACGCTATCGCCGCAGGGGGCGGCGGCATTCACTGCGTGACCCATCAGCAGCCCGGGCTGTGAGGGGTTGGGAAAAGTGGTCTGTTACAGATGGCAGAATTGGCCTGATAAAATCCGCCACTCACGCACTAACCTGCGCACTCTTCAATAACCGGGGCTGATCCCGGTGTGGATGATCAAGAGGAGCGCGTAATGAGCGATCAACAACCCGCGGTGACGGTACGGGCGATTCAGCCTGGGGATTACCAGCAATGGCTGCCGCTGTGGCTGGCCTATCAGGATTTCTATCAGGTGACGCTGAGCGAAGAGGTCAGTCACCGCACGTTCGAGCGTTTCCTCGATTCGCGGGAACCGATGTATTCGGCGGTGGCGGTGCAGGACGATGAAGTCATCGGCTTCGTCAACCTGGTGTTGCACCGTTCGACCTGGGCCGTCGGCGACTTCTGCTATCTGGAAGACCTGTACGTGGCCCCGTCGATTCGCGGCAGCGGGGCGGGGAAACTGTTGATCGAGTGGGTGCAGGCCTTTGCCCGGCAACACCAGTGCGCTCGTTTGTACTGGCATACCCAGGAGAGCAACAAGCGGGCGCAACGGTTGTATGACTGGGTGGCGCACAAGCCGGGGGTGATCGAGTATCGGATGGAGTTGTAAGGGCCTGGCTGGATAGCCGTTGCTGCAGCAACGGCTATCCAGCCAGGATCAAGGCCTATGCCCCATGCCGAAATACCAGTGCCTTGAGCCCGCACTGCGGATCCGCATCCGGAAACTCCGGCGGGTTCTCCAGCCGCTGTTCAAAGCGCAACCCCGGCGCCGCTTCGGCCATCCCCTCCAGAAGAAAATCCACGCTAAACGCCGGATCATTCATGCACGCCAGTACGCAACCATCGGCCGTGAGCAACTCCGGCAGGCGCCGCAGCACCCGCGCATAGTCCTTGCCGAGGACAAAGCTGCCTTTCTGGAACGACGGCGGGTCGATGATCACCAGGTCATAGGGCCCGCCCTGCTTGACCTTGCTCCAGGACTTGAACAAGTCATGGCCGAGGAAGCTCACCCGGCTGGTGTCGTGGCCGTTGAGCCGGTGGTTGTCACGGCCGCGGCTCAAGGCCGCCCGGGACATGTCGAGGTTGACCACCCGCTCGGCGCCGCCGGCAATCGCCGCCACCGAGAAGCCGCAGGTATAGGCAAACAGGTTCAGGACATTCTTGCCCCGGGCATTGGCCCGCACCCAGTTGCGCCCGTAGCGCATGTCGAGGAACAGCCCGTTGTTCTGCTTGCTGCCCAGGTCCACCTGGTAGCGCAGGCCTTCCTCGGTGATGGTGCAACTGTCGATGGCCTCGCCCAGCAGCCACTCGCCACGGCTGTCGGGCAGGTAGCGGTGTTGCAGCATCAGGCTGCGGGCGCCGCTGGCCACCCATTGCGGGGTCGAGCCCAGGTCCGCCAGCAACTGCTGCAGGGCTTCGAGTTGCCCGGCTTCGGGTTCCTTGAACAAGGACACCAGCACTACCCCCTGCAGCCAGTCCACGGTCAGCTGTTCCAGCCCCGGCCAGCAGCGGCCGCGGCCATGGAACAGGCGCCGGGTTTCGCCGGGCGCGGCGGCCAGGGCGGTCAACAGGTGCTGGTTGAGGGTGGCGAGGGCGAGAGGGGTCATCAGCGGGGCCGGTCATTTTTTCGGGGCGGCATTTAACCACGGGCAGCAGCCCGCCCGCCAACCAGCAATTGCTGCTGGCTGGCGGCCGCCTGCTGTCGGGCCAGGGGCTTGTCGGCACGTGTTTCAACGCGGATCTGGACAGCGGTGGTGATGGCGGGCGACTGCACGCCAAGGGCGACGGGCTCGAACCGTGCCGCACGTCGAGCAGGCTGCGCCCGTTCGCTCTTGCCCCTTGCCCCCGCTAGAGAATGGCGTTTGCCCATTTCTGGGTGCCGGCCAGGCGGCGCTTGACGCTGTCGATGCGCCATTGGCCGGCAACCCGCTTGACCACGAAGCGATGCTCGTAGCAAAGGGCCCGGGACGCCGGGTCGCGCACCAGCACTTCGGCCTGGGCGGGCTTGAGCAACTGGCAGCCCAGTAGCTCGTCGGCCTCGGCGTGGGTCGTGGGGTAACCATAGGAGGCTCGCGGATAGGCCCGCGGTCGCAGGGTACAAAAACGTTCGAGCAACTGTTGCGGTTCGGCCCAGAAGGCGGCGTCGAGCGCGTCGTGGCCCAGGGCATTGCCGCGCTGTTCCCAGGCGTACAAAGCCAGGGTATAGGCCCGCACCTGGGTGACCGGATCTGCGCTGCTGTCAGTGCCAGGCGCCAGCGGCGGCCAGGGCAGGGAGGGGGCCGGTGCAGGCGCTGGCGGTGCCCCGGTACCGGCCTGCTCCAGCTGTTGCATGACCTGGGCATGGCCATTTTCTTCGGCCAGGGACCAGGCGTTGCGTTGCTGGAAATCCACGGGCGAGGGGTTGGCGCCGGCCTCGAGCAGCAAGGCCACCATTGCCTCGTGGCCAGCCTGGGCGGCGTTCATCAAGGCGGTGCGTTGCAGTTCGGGGCTGGCCTGTTCGAGCGCTGCGCCATGGGCGATCAGCAACTCGGCCAGGGCGGTGTCGCCGTGGCTGGCGGCCCAGGCCAGGGGGCTGTAGCCCAGGGCCTTGCACGGCTGCAGAACATTCGCGCCGCGCGCCAGCAGCAGCGCCACGGCCGGCCGGTGCCCGGCGATAGTGGCGGCCAGCAAGGCCGTGCGGCCGGTGCCCTTGTGCTGCCATTCAAGGTCCGCACCCGCATCCAGCAGGCGCTCGAGAGCAGCAAGGTCGCCGCGCGCGGCGGCTTTTTCCAGGAGATGGGACAAGGTCGGAAATCCGTTCGGTCAGGGGGCAGATGCCGCCGCATGGTAGCGCTCTGGGGCCAGGTTCTGCCACGCCCGGGCTACTCCACGCCCCGGTTCCGGCAGGCCGGGCGCGCCGGGCTGTACTGCGATACGCGACGCCGGCGTGGGCAGTGGGCTGTTTCGAGCGTCGCGGGTGGGGAGGGGAGGCTCATGGACGCCTTGCAGAGGCTTGCGTAGGATGGCGCGTTCGCGCTCTACGCCGTTGCAGCCAGCGCTGCAGCCTCCCTTGCCAACAGGAGTCCATGATGTTCAAGGCCATTGTGATCGACAAAGACACTGCAGGTTATCGCGCCCATCTGCGCGAGCTGGAGGAGGCGCAACTGCCTGAGGGCGATGTCACGGTGCGGGTGGCCTACAGCACCCTGAACTACAAGGACGGCCTGGCAATCACCGGCAAGAGCCCGGTGGTGCGGCAGTTTCCCATGGTCCCCGGTATCGACTTGGCAGGCACCGTCGAAGCCAGCAGCCATCCGCGCTTTCGCCCGGGTGAGCAGGTGCTGCTCAATGGCTGGGGCGTGGGCGAGAGCCACTGGGGCGGGCTGGCGCAGAAGGCCCGGTTGCAGGGCGACTGGCTGATCCACCTGCCTGAAGCCTTCAGCGCGCGCCAGGCCATGGCCATCGGCACCGCCGGCTACACCGCCATGCTCTGCCTGATCGCCCTGGAGCGCAGCGGCCTGACCCCCGAACACGGCGAGGTGCTGGTCACCGGTGCCAGCGGCGGGGTCGGCAGTTTTGCCATTAGCCTGCTGTCGCGCCTGGGCTACTCGGTGATCGCCGCCACCGGGCGTCCGGAGGAGGCCGACTACCTCAAGGCGCTGGGCGCCAGCCGCATCATCGAGCGCGCCGAGCTGTCCCAGCCGGGGCGTCCGCTGGCCAAGGAACGCTGGGCGGCGGCCATCGACTCGGTGGGCAGCCATACGCTGGCCAACGTCTGTGCCGGCACCGCCGCCGATGGCCTGGTGGCCGCCTGCGGGTTGGCCCAGGGCATGGATTTCCCGGCCTCGGTGGCGCCCTTCATCCTGCGTGGGGTGAGCCTCTTGGGGATCAACAGCGTGACCCGTCCCTATCACGAGCGGGTGCATGCCTGGGAACGCCTGGCCGCCGAGGTGGACCAGCAGCACCTGCAGCGGATCACCCGCGAAGTGGGCCTGGAAGAGGCCCTGACCGTCGCCCACGAGTTGCTTGAAGGCAAGGTTCGCGGGCGGGTGGTGGTCGACGTCAACCACTGATATAAACCCCGGGCCGCACTGTTGGAACGCCGTGCGCGGCCTGGGTTGCTGCATGTTTCAGGTCCGACGCGAGCCCCGTGCCACGGGGCTTCTTCGCGGCCCTTCGTCCTCTTGATCCGAGGTTGCCTGTTTCATGTCCATTTCCCCTCAGCGCCCCCTCTGGCAGGTGTACCTGGTCTTCCTGCTGCCCATGGTGCTGTCGAATTTCCTGCAGTCGTTTTCCGGCACCCTCAACGGTATCTACATTGGCCAGTTGCTGGGCACCCAGGCGTTGGCGGCGGTGTCGGGGATGTTCCCCATCGTGTTCTTCTTCATTGCCCTGGTGATCGGCCTGGGGGCCGGTGCCTCGGTGCTGATCGGCCAGGCCTGGGGTGCCCGGGAGCTGGATGCGGTGAAGTCGGTGGCCGGCAGTACCCTGATGCTGGGGGCCTTGATCGGCCTGCTGGGGGCGGTGCTGGGCATGCTGTTCGCCCGCCCGGCCCTGCAGGGCCTGGGCACACCGGCGGATGTACTGGACGACGCAGTGGGCTATGCCCGGGTGATGATGCTGATCATGCCGCTGCTGCTGGTGTTCGTGCTCTACACCCAGTTGCTGCGGGGTGTCAGCGATACCCTGTCGCCCCTGCTGGCCTTGATGGTCTCGACCCTGGCGGGGCTGCTGCTGACCCCGGCGTTGATCCGTGGCTGGCTGGGCCTGCCGCCCATGGGTATCCAGAGTGCGGCCTTCGCCGGGCTGGCGGGAAATATCCTGGCCATGGGGTTTCTGGTCTGGCGCCTGAGTGGCCGCGACCACCCCCTGGCCCCGGACGGGGCGCTGTTAGCGGCGCTGCGGCTGAACCGGGCGATACTCGGCAAGGTGCTGCGCATCGGCCTGCCCACCGGGGTGCAGATGGTGGTCATCTCGCTCTCCGAGCTGGTGATCCTGGCCCTGGTCAACCGCCACGGTTCCCAGGCCACGGCGGCCTATGGCGCGGTGACCCAGATCGTCAACTACGTGCAGTTCCCGGCGCTGTCGATCGCTATCACCGCTTCGATCCTCGGCGCCCAGGCCATCGGCGCCGGGCGCCTGGAGCGCATCACCCCGATCCTGCGTACCGGGCTTGCGATCAACCTGTGCCTCACCGGCGCCCTGGTGCTGCTCGGCTACCTGATTTCCCACTGGCTGCTGGGCCTGTTCATCATCGACCCGGCAGCCCTGGTGCAGGCCCAGCACCTGCTGCACATCATGCTCTGGAGCATCCTGGTGTTCGGTTTCCAGGCGGTGGTCGGCGGCATCATGCGCGCCAGCGGCACGGTGCTGGTGCCGGTGGCGATCTCGATCTTCTGCATCCTCGGGGTGCAGGTGCCGGCGGCCTATGTGCTGGACGCACATTTCGGCCTGCAAGGGGTGTGGATGGCGTTCCCGGTGGCCTACCTGACCATGCTGGTGCTGCAGGTCTGCTACTTCAAGCTGGTGTGGCGCCACAAGGAGATCCAGCGCCTGATCTGAGGCCCGCGCTCAAGCGCCGCCGGCCAGTGGCTGCCGGGGCGGGCGCAGGTCGCGAACCACCAGGTACAGCAAGGGCCCGATGGAGACGAAGACCGCCGTCAGCAGCAGATAGGGCAGCACCGAACGCCAGGAGCGCCCACGGGCGCGGGCGTCTCCCAGCATCCACGCAGCTGCCAGCAGCGCCATCAGGTACAGGTCGATCACCACTTGTGCGGTGTCCGGGCGCGACAGCAGTTGCAGGCCGAATTGCAGCAGCGACTGTTCGGCCTGGAACAGGCAGTACAGGGTGTAGGCACTGAAGCCCAGTAGAGCCAGCAGGGCGGGGTAAGGGTGGCGCATGGCGCAGTCCTCGATCAGGGATGGGCAGGGTGTACGGCGCGGCGGTTGCGGGTGGCCAGGCCCAGCAGCAGATACAGCAGGCCGGCTGCGCCACAGCCAAAGATCAGGCTTTGCGACAGCAGGGAGTCGAACAGGTACAGCGGGTCGTCGCGCAGGCGTTGATGCAACCCGGCATGCACCAGGGCGAGCGCCGCCAGCCACTGGCGGGCAAGCTCGCGCACGCGACGGCGCCGATGGCCGCACAGCTGGACCAGCCCGGCACACAGGGGGACGTGTAGGGCAATGAACAGGTGCTGCCCGAGCATGGGGTCGAGGTTGCGCAGGCCATACAGCAGGCGCCATTCACGCTGCGCCACGGCATCCAGCTCATGGCCGGCGAACAGCCCGATGCAGAGTCGCCAGAGTGTGTTTTTCACGGTGAAAATCCTTGAACAAGCGGGAATGAACAGGCTAAGTGGCAAGCCTGTTGTCACTCAATGACCCCCCAGGTCATAGACAGCGGGGCGCTTCAGGCTGTCAGCTGGGGCGGTGCGACTTTCACTTTCAAGGATTGAACAGCGATGACTTCCAACCAGCAGGCTCCCGGCGCAGGCCGGGTGATCCGCGTGGCCGGGCCCGATGATGTGCCGGCCATGCTCGAGTGCGACACCTATGCCCAGGCCCACGCCAGCCGGGGCGATGCCGTACGCGTGGCGGTGGGCCGTGGCCAGGGTTGGGTGGAGGTGGCGGCCGGCCGGGTCGCCGGCTACCTGCTGCTGAACCATGACTTCTTCGACCATGGCTTCGTGTCCCTGGTGGTGGTGGCTCCGGGGCAGCAACGCCAGGGCGTGGCCCGGCGCTTGCTCGACGCCGCCGAGCAGGCCTGTCGCACGCCCCGGCTGTTCATCTCCACCAACCAGTCGAACCTGTCGGCCCGGGGCCTGATTGCCAAGGCCGGTTTCCAGCCCAGTGGGGTGATCGAGAACCTCGACGAGCAGGACCCCGAGCTGATCTTCTGTAAGCGTGTGGGCTGAGCCGGGATGCCTGTGCCCGACAGCGGTCGCGCCGCCATGCCCTGCACCCTTGAAGCTCCCCGCGCCGGGCCCTTGCCGGTGGGCGCACAGTTGCGCCAGTTACGGCGCCAGGCGCGCTTGAGCCAGTTGGACCTGGCGTTGCAGGCGGGGATTTCCCAGCGCCACCTGAGCTGCGTCGAGACCGGTCGCGCCCAGCCCAGCCCGGCCTTGCTGGATGCGCTGCTGACCACCCTGGACACCCCCTTGCCCCAGCGCAACCGGGTGTTCCTCGCCGCGGGCTATGCGCCGCGCTACGCCGCCTTGCCCCTGGCCGACCCCGGCCTGGCGCCGGTGCGCGCAGCGCTGATGCACCTGCTCAAGGCCAACAACCCGGCGCCAGCGATCGTCATCGACAGTGGCTGGCAAGTGCTGGCGGCCAATCAGGCTACCGCGGCGCTGTTCCAACTGCTGGGGTTGTCGCAACACGCCATGGAACAGGGCTTCAACCTGTTGACGGCCCTGCTGGAGCCCGGTGGTTTCGGTGACTGCCTGATCAATGCCGAGGAGGTGCGCCAGGTGGCCTGGCAGCGGGCCTCCCGGGAGGCCATGGGCGATCCCGGCTTGGCGGCGCTACTGGCCGGCCTGCCGTTCCCCGGAGAGTCGCCGGCGACCCCGAGCCCGGCCGAGCCGTTGCTGCTGACCCGGGTGCGCGGGCCCGGGGGCGAGCTGCGTTTTCTGTCCACCTTCACCACCTTCGGCATGCCCCAGGACATTACCGTGGCGTCGCTGCGCATCGAACACCTGATTCCCGCTGACGAGCCGACCTGGCAGGCCCTGACCCTGGCTTGCGAACGCGTGGGCGAACTCGAACCGGGTTAGATCGCCAGGGCCCGGGCCGGCAGCCCCTGGGCGCTCGCCAGCGCCGGCAGTGCCCCGGCGAGCACCATGCGGGTCAGGGTGGCCGCGACGCTCTGGAAGTCCCTGCTGGAGGGCTGGGCTACGCCGCTCATCAGGGCGATCTGCCAGCCCAGGGTGGGGTAGGTCTGGGTCGCCGCTCCTATGAACAGCAGCAGGTGCTCCGGGGTAATGGCGCGGATCAGGCCACGTTCGGCCCAATTGCGCAGGCAAGCGATTTCACTGCGGTTCTGCGCCTCCAGGCTTTCACGCCAGGCCTCTGGCAACTGCTGCGCGCCGTGCAGCAACTCGCTGCAGAGAATCTTCGAACGCAGGGGGAAATCCTCGACGATCTGCATCCGCGCCTCGATGTAGGCCTGCAACGCCTGCGCCGGATCGGCCTCCGGGCGCAGCAGCCGCGACGCCTGGTGCAAGGGTTCCAGCAGGGGCTGCAGGACTTCGGCGTAGAGGTTTTCCTTGGTGTGGAAGTAGTAGTACAGGTTGGCCTTGGGCACCCCGGCGCGCAGCGCGATATCCAGGGTCTGGCAGGCACTGAAGCCCTTGGCGGCGAACTCGTTGCGGGCGGCATCGAGGATCAGTTGCCGATGCCGCAGGCGCGAGCGGCGTTCCTGGCGGGCTGGCGCTGGCACCCGGGGCGCTGCCGAGTCGGCCTCAAGCGCCTGCGAGGGCAGGCAAAACGGGGTGGATGAGGGGCAGTGCATGGGCAAATCTCGGGGGTGTGAAATCGCAATATACAAAAGTATATAGCGAAACACCTGCCTCAGGCGTCGGCGCTGCTGTCTCGGCTGTTTCATAGAGGGGCGAACAGAGGAGGCAAGGCTGGAACGGTGCGCCGTTCCGGCTGGCGGCAGGCTCAGGCGCGGCGCTTGCGCAGCCAGCGTCGTGCCAGGTAGCCATAGACCCAGAGGTTGATCAGCAGCACCAGGCTGCCCAGCCACAGCTGAATGCCCGGGGTCAGCCCGGCGGGGTAGATCAGCGGGATCAGGTAATGCTCGATGAAGCCGGCGCCGTAGCCGTCCTGGCCGGCGGCGTGGCGCAGCAGGTTTTCCCAGCGGGTCAGCGGGCACTCCAGGTGCAGCACTTCCACTGCCACGCCCCAGGCCGCAGCGGGCAGGTGCAGCAGCATCAGCCGCGGGTGGCGCAGCACCAGCAGGCCGCCCAGCAGCACGAAGACGATAAAGGACAGGTGAAACAGCACCAGGCTGTCGGCGGCAATACGGTAGAGCATGGGGGTTCCTTGTAGGGGGCAGATCCGTGGCGCAGGCGCCGGGGCGCAATATACCGAGGGCCGGTAGGCGGTGGCAGTGTTTCTTCGTGGTGCAGGAAAAAAGCCCGGCTCGCAATCGATCGGGCCCGCCTTTGCGCTACCTATACTGCTGGAACGCCAGGGCGACCTGTCGAGCCTGGCGCGGCCTTTGCGGGAGGTACATGCCTTGCGGCCAACGATGCTCTGCTGCCGCCACGGGGTCCTGGTGCTGATGCTGGTGCTCGCCGGCTGCGCCCATCGGGTTCCCGAGCCGGTGGCCGCGATGCCGGTCAGCCCGGCCACCTGGCGCCAGGTCAACCATGAACTGCTGGAAGCCTCCCGCAGCGCCACTGAACAGGCCGAGGTCTATGCCCAGGGCTCCATGGAGCACTGGCGGACCCGGGTCTACCAGCAGACCGAGGAAAACTTCATTCCCTGGTTCAGCGGCTACTGGACCCAGGAATGGCTGTCGCTCAAGGTCGGCTGGTATTCCCTGAACGATAAAGGCGACGCCGGGCAAGCTTCCCGGCGCCTGGCGGCCTACTTGCAGGAGCAGTACCAGGAACGGGTGCTGGCACCGGTGGCGCTGGAAGTCGATGCCGATGCGATCACCGGCGAGGCCATGGAGTTCTATGTTCAGTTGCTGCGCCAGCAACTGGCGCAGATCCGCAGCCGTTACCCACTGCCGGCACCGCAACTGGAACTCCATCTGGACCAGCTGCTGGCCATCGACCTGGGGCCGGCCCCCGAGCAGCGCGCCTCCTTGAACCAGTTGATACGGGCCGAGCCCATTGCCCGCTTGCCCGCCTATGGGCCTTTGCTGCAGCAGATCCATGGCTCCCCGACCGGCGAACAGGGAGCGCCGGCCCCGGGGGTGTCCCAGGTGGCGCAGGTGACCAGTGACAAGCTCCAGGCCCAGTTCGCCAGCCGCAGTGTGGCCGGTGCGGTGGCGGCGGCGGTGGGGCGGGTGGCCGGCGCGCTGATTTCGGTGGGAGTGGCCGGGGTCCGGGCTCTGGTCCAGGACCATGACCGGGAAGACCTGCAGGCCCAGACCCGACGGGACCTGGGCGCGGCCTTCGATCAGGCCTGGGCCAGGCAGTTGCATGACCCCGAGCATGGGGTCATGGCCGGGGTGTATTACCTCGGCCAGCAGCTCGAACGCCAGTTGCAGGCGCCGCTGGTCAATGAGGACGCCGGCGATGGCCGGGGCCCCTGAGCCCGTCCCGGCGGTTCAGCCGCGGGTGGCCTCGGCACCAGGATCCAGCGGCACTTCGTAGTCACTTACCCCGGCCGCATGGCGCCCGGCGATGTAGCCGAAGGTCATGGCCGGCCCCAGGTTGATACCGCCGGAGGGATAAAAGCCGCCCATCACGCTGGCCATGTCGGTGCCTGCGGCATACAGCCCGGGGATCGCCGTGCCGTGCGAATCCAGCACCTGGGCCTGGGCATTGGTCTTGAGCCCGGCAAAGGTGCCGAAGCTGCCGGGCAGCACTTTCACCGCATAGAACGGCCCCTGTTCGATGGGCGCCACGCAGGGGTTGGGCCCGGGATACAGGGCGTCGCCCTGCTTGCGATTGTAGGGCGTCGAGCCGCGGCCGAACTCGGGGTCCTGGCCGTTGCGGGCATGCTGGTTGAATGCCTGCACCGTGGCCGCAAGGCCCTGGGGGTCGATGCCGCACTGGCTGGCCAGGGCCTGGATGGAGTCGGCCCGTACCAGGTAGCCGCTGCGCACCAGCGGCCCCACCGGCAGGGGGAAGGGCCGGGCATAACCCAGGCCGTAACGGCGCTGGAAGCGGTGGTCGCAGATCAGCCAGGACGCCACTTCCTCGCCCGCGGGAACCGCCTCCAGCATGGCCGCGGTGTAGTCGTAGTAGCCGTCCGCCTCGTTGACGAAACGCTTGCCGTTGGCCAGCACGCCGATCAGCCCGGGTTTGGCCCGGTCGATGATGTGGGGAAAGTGGCCGATGCTGCCGTCGGCATGCCGCACCCGAGAGACGGGGGCCCAGGCCACCGGGCTGGCAAGGTCCGTGGCCAGCACGGCACCGGCCTGTTCGCCGAGGCGGATGCCGTCGCCGCAGCAACTGCGCGGCGGCAGGGCCAGGTGCTCGTCCGGCCCCGGGGCGCGGGGAAACAACGCCTGGCGGCGGGGCAGGTCATTGGCGAAGCCGCCGGCGGCCAGCAGCACTCCACGTCGGGCGCGGATTTCCCGCGGCCCCTCAGGCGTGTCCACCAGGGCGCCCTGCACCCCCTGGCTATCGCGCAGCAGCGAGCGGGCCGGGGTGGACTCCAGCAGGTTGACCCCCAGGTCCTCGGCGGACTTGCCCAGCCGGCCGATCAGCGCCACGCCGTTGACCAGGTGCATGGCCCGGCCGTGTAGCGCCAGGTCCCGCAGGTGGCGGGCAAAGCGCCCGGCCACATGCAGCAGCGACCTGAAGGAACGGGTCATGCTGAGAAAGGCCCCCAGGTCGGCCCCGGCCATGATCGGCATGCCCAGGAACGAGGTTTCCCGCAGGGTCTTGCGCAGCCGTTTGAGCAGTGGGCCGATGGCCCGGGCGTCATACGGCGCGGCGATCACCTGATGGCCCTCGATCCCGGCCCCGGGCACCTGGCCGTGGATATCCGGGATGCCATTGCCGTCGACGAATTGCAGGGCCGTGTGCTGTTCGAAGAAGGCCACCATCTGCGGCCCGTTATCCAGAAAGGCGTCGATGCGTGCGGCATCGTAGCGCTCCCCCAGCTCATGCTTGAGGTAGGTGCGCGGTTGCTGCGGGTTTTCATGGATGCCGGCGCGACGTGCCAGGGGATTGCCCGGCACCCACATCCAGCCGCCGGACCAGGCGCTGGCACCGCCGAAAGTGGAATCCTTTTCCACAACTATCACCTTCAGGCCATGCCACGCGGCGGTCACCGCACAGGCCAGGCCGGCGGCGCCGGAGCCGATCACCAGCAAATCACAATCCAGGGGCAGGAGGGTTGCAGCGGGAACGTCGCTCACAATGACAGGGCCTTTTTTTGAATTATGATAAAAATGGAATCAAGTTCCATTAATTTGAAAAACTATTTCATACTGCCTGGGAAGCTGTCAAACCGCGAGGAGGACCAGGTAGGCTCATTGGTGCAGGGGAGCAGAAGGTGCTTTTAGCTACGGGGGCACCTTCAGGAGGGGCTGCCGGAAGGGCAGGAAGGCGATATCGCTCAGGTGGGAAAGTCAGAGTGGCCAGCAGGCCTCTTTGTGCTGCTCAAGGACGCAAGGCCGCTGCACAGAGGCGCTTGCGCTGCGGGTGGATGCCGGGCAAAAAAACGCCGCGTTCCCAGGCAGCGAACGCGGCGTTGTTCAAGGCGGCAGGGCAGGGCTCAGTTGACCACGCGGTAGCACGGTACGTAGGCGGCGCCGCCGGGCAGCTTCATGCGGTGCTGCTCGACGAAGGCTTTGAGCAACTGGTCCAGGGGCTGCATGATCGCCGGGTCGCCGTGGATGCTGTACGGGCCTTTCTGCTCGATCAGGCGAATGCCCTGGTCCTTGACGTTGCCGGCGACGATGCCGGAGAACGCACGACGCAGGTTGGCCGCCAGTTCGTGGGGCGCCAGGGCATGGCTCAGTTGCAGGTTGGCCATGTTCTCGTGGGTCGGATCGAAGGGACGTTGCAGGCTCTCGTCGATCTTCAGCAGCCAGTTGAAGTGGAAGGCGTCGTTGCGTTCGCGGCGGAACTGCTTGACGGTCTTGAGCCCCTCGGTCATCTGCCGCGCCACTTCCGGCGGGTTGTCGATGATGATCTGGTAGTGCTGGCGCGCCGCTTCGCCCAGGGTTGCCAGGACGAAGGCGTTGAGCTGCTCTAGGTAGGGCGCCGCGCTCTTGGGGCCGGTGAGGATCACCGGGAAGGGCAGGTCGCGGTTGTCCGGGTGCATCAGGATGCCCAGCAGGTAGAGGAACTCCTCCGCGGTGCCGGCGCCGCCGGGGAAGATGATGATGCCGTGGCCGACGCGCACGAAGGCTTCCAGGCGCTTCTCGATGTCCGGCAGGATCACCAGCTCGTTGACGATGGGGTTCGGCGCCTCGGCGGCGATGATCCCCGGCTCGGTCAGGCCCAGGTAGCGGCCGCCGCTCATGCGCTGTTTGGCGTGGGCGATGGTGGCGCCCTTCATCGGGCCCTTCATCACGCCCGGGCCGCAGCCGGTGCAGATGTCCAGCTTGCGCAGGCCCAGCTCGTGGCCGACCTTCTTGGTGTATTTGTATTCTTCGGTATTGATCGAGTGGCCGCCCCAGCACACCACCATCTTGGGCTCCACGCCGGGGCGCAGGGTGCGGGCGTTGCGCAGCAGGTGGAAGACGTAGTCGGTGATGCCCTGGGAGCTGTCCAGGTCAATGCGCTGGCTGTCCAGTTCGTTCTCGGTGTAGACGATGTCGCGCAGGGCGCTGAAGAGCATTTCCCGGGTGCTGGCGATCATCTCGCCATCAACGAAGGCATCGGCCGGCGCGTTCAGCAGTTCCAGGCGCACGCCGCGATCCTGCTGGTGAATGCGCACTTCGAAATCGTGGTAGGCGTCGAGGATGGTCTTGGCGTTGTCGACGTGGGCGCCAGTATTGAGGATGGCCAGGGCGCACTGGCGGAACAGGGTATAGATGCTGCCGGAACCGGCGGCGCTGAGCTGTTGCACTTCACGTTGCGAGAGGGTCTCCAGGCTGCCTTTCGGGCTCACCGAAGCATTGATCACTTGTCTTTGCGGCATTCATCCATTTCCTGAAAGCGTCGCCACCGCACCATGCGCGGCCAGTGGCGAAAAAATAGCGGGGCAGTGAACAGAGCCACCGGTACGGGGCTTGGTTTCCAGCGGCAGGGCAAGAAAGCAAACGTCGTCGCGAGATTGTTCGCTGCTTGAATCTACCTCATGCGGGCCCGGCGTGGCGGGAAAAATGACGATCCGCCCTGGTCGTGGCGGATTTTTCACCGGCCTTCAGCACAGGCTGGCTCGGGTCGGGTCCAGCACCGGCGCTGCCCCGGCCAGGGCCAGGCGCTCCATCAGGGCCGGGTAGCCCTCGGCCTGGCCCCAGGCGTGTTCGGCCAGGGTCAGGCCGATGATCTGCAGAAATCCGAAGCGCCCGCTCAGCAGTTGCCGGGGGCCGGCAAAACCCGGCGCGGGGATGAACAGCAGTGCCTGCAACAGGCTGTCGCCGCCATTGATCGGCTCGCCGGTACGCATGCGGTCCCATTCGCCCAACGGCGGCTGCTCGCCAAAACGGCCGGCGGCCAGCAGCAATTGGTAGGCGCAGAAATTGCGTAACAGGCGCAGGGCCCAGGGTGACTGTTCGCGGGTTTCCAGCAGCAGTTCGTGGCCCATGCCGGATTCGCCATCGGCATCGGGCCGGGCATCTTCCCAGGCATTGGACAGGCCCGAAGTGACGTACAGCCAACTGCTGCGCCTGGCATTGGGCGGTGATTCGAAGACCCCGTGGGTGAGCCAGCGCGGATCGACGTCGTGCTGGCCAAAGACCTGGCTGAACAGCGCCATGTCCAGGGGATAGATGCCCGGGCCCAGTGCGCCGAACAGCGCCGGGTAGATCTGTTCTTCACGTTGCGCCCAGGCGGCTTCGAGCCATGAAGAGTCGGGGGATTGCGGCATGTGAAAGCGTCCTTGAACAGAAGCGGCGGCCCGGCTGGAGCCGCCAGGGAATCAGGCAAAGGCCTGGCGCAATAGTTCCGGCAGCAACTGCCCGGCCTTGCCCTCCAGGCTGTATTCCTCGACGCCGGTGCAAGCCTGGGGCTGGGGGTTGATATGCACCACGCAGGCGCCGTGCTGCAGCGCCAGTTGGGGAATTCGCGCCGCCGGCTGGACCAGCCCGGAGGTGCCCACCGACAGCAGCAGGTCGCATTCTTCGGCGGCGTTGAAGGCGGCCTTGAGGGTTGCCTGGGGCAGGGGTTCGCCGAACCACACCACCCCGGGGCGGATCTTGCCGTTGCAACCGGTGCAGCGCGGCGGCTCCAGGCTGGTGCCCTGTTCCGGCAAGTCCGGCAAGGGCAGTTGGCCCTTGAACGGGCGGTTGCAGGCAAAGCACTTGGGGGTGTGCAGGCTGCCGTGCAAGTGCAGCACCGAGGGGCTGCCGGCGCGTTCGTGCAGGTCGTCGACGTTCTGGGTGATCAGGGTCAGGCGCGGCACCCGCCGGGCCAGTTCGGCCAGGGCCAGATGGGCTGGATTGGGCTGGGCCTGGAGCACTTTCTGGCGTCGCCATTCATACCAGCCCCAGACCAGCGCCGGGTCTTCGCGAAAGGCTTGCACGGTGGCCAGGCGCGCCGGGTCGAAGTGTTCCCACAGGCCGGTCAGGGCGTCACGAAAGGTCGGGATGCCGCTTTCCGCCGAGACCCCGGCACCGCTGAATACCACCACATGCCGGGCCTGGGCCAGGCGCTTGGGATCGAACTGCATGGTTGAAGATGTTCCTGCCGTGGGTGAAAGAACGGGGCGCCCGCTTCCGCGTGCGGATCGGACCGGTACTAAAAACGCGCCGGCCTTGCAGCGTAAATGAATTTATCGTCAAGGCGCCGCTCATAACTCTTGTCAGCGGTCCTGTGTGTAGCCGCCTCAATCCGTCAGGGAGTGTCACCCTCATGAACCCAGCCACGCCAGTCAATCCCGGCGCCCAATCCCGTTTGATCCTGGTGGTGGAGGATGAGCCGACGGTGCTGGAGTTTCTCTGCGAGATCCTGCAGGACGAAGGGTTTGCCACCCAGGCGATGGACAGCGCGGATCGGGCCTGGGAATTCCTGCAGGAACAGGCCGCGGACGTGGCCCTGCTGCTGACCGATATCACCATGCCCGGCACCCTCAATGGCGCGAGCCTGAGCAATTTGTGCGGCGAGCGCTGGCCGCAGTTGCCGATCGTGGTCATGTCGGGTTTCGAGACCCCCGAGAGTTCCGGGGTGCGTTATCCGGTGTCCTTCATCCGCAAGCCCTGGACCATCGGGCAGATCCTCGACTGCGTGGAAGGCGCGCTGAAATCGGCCCAGGGTTGAGGCGTGGCGCCTCACCCCGGCCAATCGCCGGTGTTACTCCTTGACGCTCATGAACTCCTTGGCCCAGACGATGTACTCCTCGGGCTGGGTGTAGGTGTGGGCCAGTTCGGTGGCGCTCAGGTCCGACGCCTGGGTGAAGATCTGCCGCTGCTCGCGCAGGCAGTCGTAGGTGGCCTTGATCGCGGCGAAGTAGGCGGCATGACCGTCCACGGCGATCTTCACGCCCAGCTCGGCCAGGCGCGCATCGTCCCGTAGCGCCGGGTTGCCGTAGGTCACCAGCATCAGCGGCACGCTCAGGTGCTCGGAGATTTGTTCCAGCTGTTCGAAATCACGGATGCCCACCATGCAGATGGCGTCGGCGCCGGCACGCTCGTACTGCTGGGTACGGCTGATGATTTCCTGCACCGGAAGGATGCCGGCGTTGGTCCGGGCGATGATCGCCAGTTCCGGATCAACCCGGGCTTCCAGGGCGGCGCGGATCTTGCCGACGCCTTCGGCCACCGAGATGAGATCGGTGGATTTGCGCCCGAACTGGGCCGGCAGCAGGGTGTCTTCGATGGTCAGCGCGGCAATGCCGGCGCGTTCCAGTTCGACCACGGTGCGCATCACGTTCAGCGCGTTGCCATAGCCGTGGTCGGCGTCGGCGATGACCGGCAACTGCGCCACGCGGCCGATGCGGGTGGCCTGTTCGGCGAATTCACTGAGGGTGATCAGGGCGAAGTCGGGGGCCGCCAGCACTTGCAGCGAAGCCACGGAGCCGCCGAGGATGCCCACTTCGAAACCCAGGTCGGCGGCGATACGGGCAGACATCGGGTCGAATACGGAAGCGGTGTGGTAGCAGGAGTTGGAAGCGATCAGTTCACGGAAACCGCGGCGCAAATCTTGATGGGAAAGCCTGGACATAACAGCTCCGAGATAGGATCGAGAGATCGACCTTGAGGTCGAGTCAAATTTTGCAATCAGTTCCCTTGGCGAGCCGGGGAAAGAGCGGCTCACAGCGAAACGTTAGTTGGGCAGATGAAGATGAAACAAGGTGGGTAGCAAGGCGTCTTTATCCCGTTCGGTTGCGCGAACCGACGGGTTTATTATGCGAGGCCGACATAGCAGGACGAGGCTATCACGCTCCAGGGCCGTAGATGATGAGGATTTTGCATAGCATTATGCCGGACCGGCATTGGCATTTTTTTTCTAACTGAATATTACAAGCACTTGCCAGGGGCGTTTCGGGGGCATGTCGAAGGTTGGCGGGGGCTTGTCGAGCGCTGGCAAATCCACCAAGCTGCCGCGCCTCGAATGGCAGCGTTCATGCTGCGCAACGGCTTAGTTCAAGGATGCAGGCAATGGCGCTCAGGGTGTTGGTGGTGGGTGGTTATGGCAATTTCGGCAGCATCGTCTGCCGCTATCTGATCCATACCCCTGGGGTGCATCTGCTGATTTCGGGGCGCGACCCGCACAAGCTCGCGGCCAAGGTTCAGGCCTTGCAGGCTGAAGGCGGGCAGCCCTGCGAAGGCTGGTGCGGCGATGCCATGGGGCCGCAATGGGCGCCGGCGCTCAAGGCCCTTAAGGTGCACTGGGTGATCCATACCGGCGGGCCGTTCCAGGGCCAGTCCTACGCGGTGGCCCGGGGCTGCATCGAGGCCGGGGTCAACTACTGCGACCTGGCCGACTGTCGCCAGTTCGTGCGCGGCATTGGCACGCTGGATGAGGCCGCCCGGGCCGCCGGGGTGACGCTGCTCAGCGGCTGCAGCTCGGTGCCGACCCTGTCGGCGGCGATGATCGATGAACACCGTGAGCGTTTTTCCCGCATCGAGCGCATCGAGCACGGCATTTCCTCCTCGGCGAAGATGCCCGGCCTGTCCACCATCCAGGGCGTGCTGGCCTATGCCGGCAGACCCATCCTGCAACTCAAGGACGGCCGGCCGCACCCGGTGATCGGCTGGCAGGGCCTGACCCTGCGCAAGCTGCCCAGGCTGGGCACGCGGCTGGTGGCCAATGTCGATGTGCCGGACCTGGATCTGTTCGCCGAGCGCTACGGTGCCCATACCCTGAGCTTCCAGGCCGGCGCCGGGCTGAAGATCGCCGGGCTGGCCAATGCGCTGCTGGCCCAGGCGGTGAAGCTCGGCCTGGTGCGCGACCCGGCGCCCTGGGCGGCGCGCCTGCATCGCTGCGGCACCTGGTTCGAAGGTTTCGGAGATGGGCTCAGTGCCCTGTACATCGACGTGTACGGCCTGGGCCAGGACGGCCAGCCACTGTCGATGAGCGTGCAGCTCACCGCAACCCATGACCACGGGCCGGAGATTCCCAGCTGCGCGGCGGTGGCGGTGGTGCACAAGCTGCTCGCCGGCCACGTGCCGGCCCCGGGGGCCCGGTCCAGTGCCGGCGAGGTCAGCGTGGAGGAGTACCTGCGGGCGATCGACGATCCGGATCACCTGCAACTGCAAGTGAGTTTCTCGCGCCCGCCGGTTTAACCCCCGGTCACCACAGCAGCGGCTTGGCGAAGTCTTTCCAGAACAGCCAGCGCTGCACTTCAAGGTGCTCGCCGGTGCCGATCTGCCAATCCGGGCGTCCGGCGTCCAGGTCAAGCTTGACGATGATCCCGGCATAGGTGGCGGCCACCAGGGTCTTGCCATCGGGGCTGATGTCCATGGCGGTGAGGGTCGAGCCGATATAGTGCTGCCAGCGTTCCTCGCCGTTTTCGCTGAAGGCCCGCAGATAGCCGTAGGCGTCGCCGATGATGAATTCGTCGCCCCGTGATGCCGCGGCATACACCCGGGCGCCTTCCTGCAGCACCGGGGTGCGCGCATCGTCACTGTAGAAGTCGGTGCTCAGCCCTGGCAGGTCGGCCACCGCCACTCCCACGCTGGCGCCGCCATAGAAGTGGCAGGCGTTGAGCAGCAGGCGATCGCCGCGCTGGTTGAAATGGGCGAAATGCGGGTACTCGCTGGCGGGGCCGATCTGCGCTACCCGTTGCAACCTTGCATCGAACACCAGGTGCGAGCTGCTTTGCTCGCCCACGGCGATCCACTGGCCATCGGGCGACACCGCGCCATGCTCCATGCTCAGGCCGATGCCCAGGTCCTCGGGGGCGACGCCGTCGGCCAGTTCTTGCTGCAGGTCTTCCAGGCTCGGCAGCAGGCGCGTGGCGCCCTCGGCCTGCAGGACGAAGATGCCGTCGGAACTCACCAGCAGTACCCGGCGCCCGTCGGGGAAGGGAATCAGGCTGCTGGGGCGAGGGCGCCCGGTGTCTTCAAGCGCCACCCCCGCCGGCAGGTTCGCGTGGGGATCGGGCCAGGCAAAACTTGCCACCTCTGGCCCGTTCCAGCCGTCGGTGAGCTGGATGCCGTCAGCCCGGGCCCAAGCGAAATAGCGCCGCTGGGGGCACATGCCGAAGCCTTCCACCTGCTCCAGGGTCTGGATCCTTGCGTCGTCGATATGCACCACCTCGCCAGCCTCGTAAGGTGCGCCGATGCGCGCCAGCAGGCTGCCGTCCGGCAACAGGGCCAGGGTCGGAATCATCCGTCCCTGGCTTTCCAGGCGTGGCGACAATGGGAAGTGCGCCGGCGGCCAGTCCTGGCGGAATGCCTGGCGCCGGGCTGCGTCGTAGGGCTCCTGGTTGCTCGCTTCCAGGGCCGCCTGCCAGTCTGGCAGCAGGTGCTCGGTATCGGGCAAGTGCGGTTCCTTCAAGCCCTTCCAGCCGTCGCGGTTGCCGGTCTCGACATAGCGATTGATGTCGCGGGCATAGGTCAGCACGGCTTGCTGCCATTGCTCTTGCGGGGAGTGGTTCGAATTCGACTGGGACATGCGCGCAGGACTCCTTGTGGCGCTGGGAAAGGCGTAGCAGACCGGGGGATGGACCGGAAAAGCGCGCAGTTTATCCCTCGGGAGCGAGTTTTTTCAGGTTTTTCCAGGGCTGCCGTTCAAGGCGCGTAGGTACTGACCCGGTTGCGCCCGGCGCGCTTGGAGGCGTACAGCGCCTGGTCGGCCCACTCGATCAGGCAGCGATGATCCCGGGCCGGACGGTCGAGGCAGGCGATGCCCAGGCTGATGGTGAAGGCGATGGCCTGGCCGTTGTGGATCACCTCCTGCTCTTCTACCGACTGGCGCAAGCGCTCGGCCAGGGTGCGGGCCCCGGCAAGGTCGGTGTGGGGCAGGAGAATGGCGAACTCCTCGCCGCCATAGCGCCCGGCCACGTCGCTGTCGCGCACATGCTGGTGGATCAGCTCGGAGACGCGCTTGATCACTGCATCGCCGGCCTGGTGCCCATGGCGGTCGTTGATCGACTTGAAGTGATCGATGTCCAGCATCAGCAGGGCGATGCTGCTGCCGTGGCGGCTGTATTCGAACTGCAGGCGCTGTTCCCAGTGGCCGCGGTTGTAGAGCTGGGTCAGGTGGTCGGTGCGCGACAGGTGCTGCAACTGCTGGTTGGCCTTCTGCAAGGCCAGGCTGTTGATTGCCACGTCGGTCAGGTCGTAGATCACCAGGCAGACGTGGTGGATCTCGCTGTTGGAGGAACGCAGCGGCAGCAGGGTGGTGTTCTGGTACATGAACTCGCCCTGGCCGGTGATCGGCTGGTAGTTGTTGAAATGCACCAGGTACGGCCGCTGCTTCCAGATGGTGAAGGCCGGCGTGCCGAGGGCCACCACGCGCCCCACCTTGCGGGTGAACCAGGGGCGCTCGACCTCGGGGAACAGCTCGAAGAACGACTGGTCGATGGCCTGCTTGGAGGGCACTCCGGAGCGGTTCTCCATGAAGCTGTTCCACACCTGGACCCGGCACTCCAGGTCGAGCACGACGATACCCACGTCGATGCTCTGGACCACCGCCAGCAACCAGTGCAATTCACTGAAATCCATTCTCTTGGGCATGGCTCAACTCATCAGGTAGGCGAGCTTCTGTTCCAGCAAGGCCATGGAGCCTTCGGTGAACAACAGCAACAGGTCGAAGTGGATGTTCTGTTCTTCCAGGCTGTAGCTGATCTCCACCGCCTGGGTCTTTTTCCAGCGCTGCTGGTTGAGCACGATCAGCTCGTCGATGGTGGTGTGTTCCCCCAGTACCTGGGGATGGCCCACGGAAAAGAACACGTCCAGCTGGTCGGCGATGCTGCTCAGGCAGGCGCCGATCAGCACGCTGGAGAGGTCGATCAGCACTTCCATTTCCTGGTAGGGGTCGGTGCCTTGCTCTATCAACTGGGCGATGTCGGCCACTTCGGAGTCGTAGAACATCAGCAAGGCTTCGCCGGCGATGCCGCTGCCGATGTAGCTCTGGCAGATGGCGGTCAGTTGCCGGGCGCGGTTGGCATCGGCCAGCAGCATCTGCAACTCGCCGGCTTCCAGCACATTGACGTGGGGAATCGGCAGGTGCACGAAGACATCCAGGACCTTGGCGATCAGTGCCGCGGCGTAGCCCATGGAAACGTTGACGGTTTCCCGGAAGGCGTCGCGAAAGGTCACCACCGGTGCTGGCGAAGGGGCTGCCAGTGGCTTGGTGTCCGTGCTGTCCAGCAGTTGCAGTTCGTTGAGCAGGGCGCGCAGTTGCTGCGGGTCGAAGGGCTTCTTGAGGAAGGCCCGGGCGCCCAGCTCGCGGGTGCGGCGCACGGCTTCTTCTTGAATGTCGCCAGAGATGACAATGATCTGCGCCTCGATGCCTTCTTCCTGCACCGCACTCAAGACCTGGTAGCCGTCCATCACGGGCATGGTCAGGTCCAGCAGCGCCACCTTGCCCAGCCCGCGGCGCAGGGCTTCCAGGCCTTCGCGCCCGTTGCAGGCCTGGGTCACGGACACCCGCCACTCGCTGGGCAAGGTCCGCAGCACCTGCTTGCGGGCCATGCTCGAGTCATCGCAGATGAGGAGGGGGATCATCGGTATCGGACGCTCATTCGAAAAAACCCGTAAGGGATAGTGTTCGGTAATAGGGCGAGTTGCCGCTTTATAGTTGTGCCGTATCGGGCTGTCCGTGCCGCGCCGCACTATAGTTCCCTCGGCAATAAAAGAACAAGTAGTGATGGCTTCGGTTATTTGCTCCAGATCATTGTCTGCTGCAATTCAAGCAGGCCTGGGCATGTAACTTAGAGTTGTTGCAGGGCAGCAGTTAAAAGGCCGCGGCGGCCCGTGGCGTGGGCTGTGGCAAAAAATCTGAGAGGCCTCTGTAAGCCTTGATATAGACAGATTTTTCTATCGGGGTAGGGGATTCGCGCCTGTTTTCTGACGTTTGAAAAATGACACTTGAGGCATAAGTTTCAAACTTTCGGAATCTTCTTGTTGATTGTTGCCGTAGGTTCTGCGAGTGGTTCGTTTCAATGGTTGTTAAGAGCGCTGGAGTTGTGTGGGTTGAATGTGTCGTGCAGCGGTTCTTATAAACAACCCAGGGCCGCTGTTGTATTGATTCGAATATTAAAGAGTGGGCGCAAGGCTGTTGGAACGAGTGCGGCAGGAGCGTAGTTGTCGGCTGCGCTCCTGCCGCATGTGCAACAAAACCTTACCGCGAACCTGGTTGTGCCGACCGCTCGAAGGGCGCCAGCCCCGGTCGTGCGCGGCCTGTGGCAAGCCGATAACCAGCGCGGCGCCGTGGGCAAAAAAATGTCAGATTTTGAGTCCCGGCCTGGACCTTTTCCCGCAATGCGCAATCATTAGTGCGTGGAAAACATAAGGAGAGACGCATGTTCATTCGGTCATTGACCTTCGCTACTCTGCTCGCTGTTGCCGGCCCTGTCCTGGCGGCCGACAACGACGGCCCATTGACCCAGGACCTGGGCAAGTCACGGCCACTGATCGTGATTGCCCCCAGCACCGTGGACCCGACCCTGGTGAGCCTGAAGAAGTCCCTGGAAGAGCCGGCCACCCGTCAAGCCTTCAACGAACGCAACATGGTCCTGTACACGGTGATCAACACCATCGGCCAGCGCGATGGCAAGGACATCGACCCGCAATCCACCATGGCCCTGATCCGCAGCCTCAAGCTGGGCGCCGGGGCGCAGACCAAGGTGATCCTGGTGGGCAAGGACGGCGAGAAGAAGCTGGAGCACTCCGGGGCCATCGAGCTCAAGGAAGTCTTCAGTGCCGTCGACCAGTTGCCGGCGGCGGAGAAACAGGCCGCAGCGCCGGCTCCGGCCCCCGAGCCGGAGGCCAAGCCGGCCAATGCCAAGGCCGGCAAGGCGGCCAAGCCCGCCGCAGCGCCCAAGGCGCTGGACGACTGAAGCCCATGGGCGGAGGCCGGGGCAGGCGCTGACCGCCCCGGTGCCTGCCGACTGCATTGCCCCGCCTCGCCCAGTCTAGAGCGCCTCCAGGGTCTGACGCAGCCCATCGACGATCATCTCCACTTCCTGCCCATCGATCACCAAGGGTGGCAGCAGGCGGATGGTGGTGCCCCGGGTGACATTGATCAGCAGCCCGTGGTCACGGGCGGCGACCTGCACCAGCTCTCGGGCCGGCTGTCGCAGTTCGATACCCACCATCAGCCCCAGTCCGCGAATCTCCCGCACCGCCGGATGCACCGCCAGTTCCTCGCGCAGCCGCCGCAGCAGTTGGGCACCGCGCTGTTCGGCGTTGGCCAGCAACTGCTGGTCCTCGATGACGTCCAGTACGGTGCAGGCCGCGCGGCAGGCCAGGGGGTTGCCGCCGAAAGTGCTGCCGTGGCTGCCCGGGGTAAACAGCTGGGCAGCCTTGCCCCGGGCCAGGCAGGCGCCGATGGGAATGCCGTTGCCCAGGCCCTTGGCCAGGGTCATCACATCCGGCACCACGTCTTCGTGCTGGCAGGCAAACCAGCGCCCGGTGCGGCCGATGCCGCTCTGGATCTCGTCGAGCATCAACAGCCAGTTGCGCCGGGTGCACAGCTCGCGCACGGCCTTGAGGTAGCCGGGTGGGGCCAGCTGGATGCCGCTTTCCCCCTGGATCGGCTCCATCAATACGGCACAGATGCGTGGAGCATGCTCGGCGACGGCCGATTCCAGGGCGGCCAGATCGCCGAAGCGCACCTTGAGAAAACCGCCTGGCAACTGGCCGTAGCCCAGGCGCACTGCCGGGCCGTCGCTGGCGGCCAGGGTGGCCAGGGTCCGGCCATGAAAGGCGTTTTCCATGACCACCACCAGGGGCTGCTCGATGCCTTTGTGCCAGGCGTGCAGGCGTGCCAGCTTGAGGGCGGTCTCGTTGGCCTCGGCCCCGGAATTGTTGAAGAACGCCCGGTCCATGCCGCTCAATCGGGTCAGCTTGGCGGCCAGTTGCTGCTGCCAGTGGATGTCGTAGAGGTTGGAGCTGTGCAGCAGCAGGCCGGCCTGTTCGCTGATGGCGCCGACCAGCCGTGGGTGGCTGTGGCCGATGCCGGTCACCGCGACCCCGGCGATGGCGTCCAGGTATTCTCGCCCGGCCTGGTCCCAGAGACGGCTGCCCAGGCCTTTGCAGAAGCTCAGCGCGAGGGGTTGGTAGGTGCTCATCAGGCAGGCGGCGGTCATGGCGGGTAGCTCCATCTTGGGGGTGTGCTATCAGTATCGTTAGCCACCCAGGCTAGATAAACTCGCTATTTCTTTAATCATCTTGAAGTCAGGGTTGATAATGGATCTGTTCCAGGCAATGTCGGTGTACGTCAAGGTGGTGGAGGCGGGGAACATGACCGCCGCGGCCCGGGAGTGCGGCATGTCCACCACCATGGTGGGCAATCACCTGCGGGCCCTGGAGCAGCGCCTCGGGGTGCGTCTGCTCAACCGCACGACACGGCGCCAGCGGCTTACCGATTTTGGCCGTGATTACTACCAGCGCTGCCTGGCGGTGCTGGGGCTGGTGGCGGATTCCGAGCGCCTGGCGGAGCAGGTCCAGGGCGAACCCACCGGCACCTTGCGCATCACCGCACCCCTGACCTTCGGCACCGAACGCCTGGCGCCAGCGCTGGACGAGTTCCGCCAGCGCTGCCCCCAGGTCAAGGTCGAGCTGACCCTGGCCAACCAGCGCTTCGACCTGACCGATGGCACCTTCGATGTGGCGGTGCGCCTGGGCAACCTGGACAACGCTTCGCTGATTGCCCGGCGCCTGCAGGACTACACCCTGACGATCTGCGCTGCGCCGGAGTATCTGGAGCGCTGCGGCACGCCCCAGGTCCCCGAGGACCTGCAGCGGCACAACTGTCTGGCATTTGCCTACCCGGCCGGTGATGAGTGGAGCGCCACCGCCACCCTGTGGCCGTTGCGCGGGCCTGAAGGCGATGTGCAGATTCCGGTGTCGGGGTCATTGCTGGCCAACACCTCGTCCGGCCTGCATCGTGCGGCGCGGGGTGGCCTGGGGCTGGTGATGATGCCCGATGCGCTGGTGGAGGAAGACCTGCAGCAGGGCCGGCTGGTACCGGTGCTGCAGGACTATCAGTTGCCCTTTCGGACGATGCACCTGCTCTATGCCCAGGACCGCTATCGCCTGCCCAAGCTGCGCAGCTTTGTCGACTTTGCCCTGGAGAAATGGGGGCGTCAGGCCGACTCGCTGGCCAGCAGCATCATCGCTGCCGACAGCGTGTGACCATCGGTGATCTGGCCGGCGGCGATCATTGCCAGCAACTCCTGGCGGCTGGCCCACAGCACATGGTCCACTTCGCCATCGGTGGCGGCGGCCTGCTGCTCGGCGATCTGCACCTGGCACACCGCCACGGCGCTGGCGATCAGCGACGTGTTGCTGTGCAGCAGCCCCAGCTGGCGTACCTCTGAGGCTTGCCAGCCGGTTTCCTCCAGCAGTTCCCGGGCCGCCGCGTCGCAGGCGCTTTCCCCGACATCGATGGCGCCCCGTGGAAACTCGATGGACTGGCCGCCGATGGCCCGGCGCCGCAGGTTGACCAGCATCAGTCGGCCATCGGCCAGGGTCGGCACGGCCACGACGCCGTTCACCGCCTGGGCTTCCTTGATGATGAAGTAGCCGTTCTCACGGACCACCTTGAAGTACGGGGTTTCCAGCAGGCACTGGGTGTCGGGGGTGGAACTCATGGGGGCTATCACTCCAGGAAACAACGATCGAACAAATACAGCTCGGCGGGCTTGAGCTGCTCCACGGTGGCCTGGGGCCGGCCGCCGTCGCCGCTCTTCTTGCGCCCGGTGTCGCGCAGGTAGCCGGCCTCGCTCATCTTCAGCAGGCGCTGGCGGATGCTGGTCTTGAGCACCGGACGCTGCAGCACCAGGGAGAAGATGCTCACCGCCTCGGGGGCGCTGAACTCGTTGCCGAGAAACATCAGCGGCAGGCTGCTGTACAGGGATTTGGAAAACAGCCGCTCGTGCACCTGGGCTACCAGGGCGTTGTGGTCGAAGGGCAGCTTGAAGGCACCGCTGGCCACCTCGCCGAGGGCGAAGAAGCCCTGTTGCGCGGCGGGCTCCACCGGCTCGCTGAGGATCCCCAGGTAGAAGGTCGAGGACGACCAGCAGCGCGGGTCGCGAAAGGCGTCGCCCACGGTGCCCACCTGTTCCAGCCAGGCAAGGGGCATGTCGACCTTGTTCGAACGGCGCAGGCGCTCCACCGCGTCATTCAGGCTGCGGTCTTCGACGTCGCCGTTGACCACGATGCCCGGCAGCGCCCAGTGCCCGGCGAAGGGCTCGGCATCCCGTTGATGGAGGAGGATCTGCAGCTCGCCGCGTTCGCGGTGATAGCGCAGCAGGCACAGGTCGATGGTGTGCAGGTAGGCGCTGGGGAGGGTGGTGCGGTCGTGCATATCAACTTCCGTGGACGGCGTAGAGGCCGTAGTTTAGCGGATTCATTCCCGGGGCCAGCCATTGCCTGGGCGGCGTTTCGCCACGGGCCAGGCATTGGCGCAACACGCTGCTGCGCACCCCGGGCTGCTCTTCGATGCAGAGGATGGAAAAGCGCCGCAGCAGTTCCTCGCCGCGATGGAACCTGGGCAACTGGCGCGCCACGTCTTCGCCCACCACCAGGGCGATGCGTTTGCCGTCCAGGGCCAGGTCGTCGGCCAGGCGTTGCAACAGGGTGAAGCTGTAGACCGGGCCCGGGTCGGCCAGGGCCAGTTGCCGTTCCAGGCGGCTGACCGCCAGCTCGGCGTCGCACTCTGGCTGCAGGTGCGCGGTGATTGCCTGCAACCAGCTGGCGCGCTGCTCGAAGTCGGCCATGCGCTTGCCGTCCGGGTGGCGGAAGCTGGGCACTACCAGTACCCGGCGGGCATGGCGGGCGGCTTCGAGCATCACCTGGGCGTGCCCGGCGTGGGGCGGGTTGAAGGCGCCGCCATAGAGGGCCAGTTCAAACATCTGCTTTTCCTTTTTAGGTACATGACATGTACCTTAGCATCGCTTTTGTCGGCGGAGAATATTCTTTTTCAGCTTATTTGTTCGGTTTGATTGAAGTCCGATTGAGAAAAATAAAATCCAAGGAGGGCTTGCCATGAAAGTACATGACATGTACTTTGTGCTCCATGCAGAGGAGAGACCCAGCATGAACAGCCAAACGATGAAGACCGCTTCCTTCGATGTCGATGCACAAAAGAGCTTTACCCCGCTGTGCCCGGACGAGTTGCCCGTGACCGAAGGCGATCGCATCGGCGGCGAGCTGAATTTCATGGCGACCCTCGCCAGCCTGCGTATCGGCAGCAAGGACGCCCACAGCCCCCAGGCTCCCTGGGTGGTGACCGGGCACGACCAGATGCTCCAGCCCACGGGCCTTGAACATGCCGATCTGACCTGGGTCAGCCACTGCGTTCCGGGCACTGAAGGCTTCACCCTTTTGGACGAACTGCCTGCGCCCTATGACTACGACTACTTCGTGTGGAAGGGCGTGGAGCCGGACCTGCACCCCTACGGCGCCTGCTACCACGACCTGCACGGCAAGCTGTCGACCGGGGTCATCGAGTACCTCAAGGGCCAGGGCGTACAGCAAGTCATAGTCGGCGGCCTGGCGTTGGATTTCTGCGTCAAGACCACTGCCCTGCAACTGGCCGCTGCCGGTTTCAAGGTGCTCATTCACCTGCCGGCGTGCCGGGCCATCAGCGCCGAGGGCGCTACCCAGGCCATCGCCGACATGCAACAAGCGGGCATCACGGTTGCCGCGACCCGCGAAGAAACCGCCAGATTCGCCAAGGTTTGAGGAGTCACCATGGAAAGTGCATTTGACCGCAACAACGGCGTGATCCAGAGCCTGCTGGATACCGACTACTACACCTTCACCATGATGCAGGCGGTGTTGCACCAGCACCCCAATGTGGACGTGGAATACCAGTTCATCGTTCGTTCCAGAGAGTCCCTGGTGCACCTGATCCCCGAGATCCGCCAGGAACTGGAAAAGCTTGCCGGCCTGCAGATGCGCGAAGGCGAACAGCGCTTTTTGTTCAACAAGCGCTTTCGTGAATACCTGACCCCTGACTTCGAACAGTTCCTCGGCCTGTTCCGCTTCAACCTGCGCTACATCCACGTGGCGGCGGTCGACGGCCAACTGAGCATCCGCGTCCGCGGCCCGATGCTGCACTGCATCATGTTCGAGCAGCCGGTGCTGGCCATGGTCAGCGAGTTGCGCAACCGCGATAAGTACCCCGAGGTGGAGCTTGAGGATGTCACTCGCCGGCTCTACCAGAAGTTCGAATGGCTGGAGAAAAACGCCAGCCGCGACGAGCTTGCCGAGTTCCGCGTCTCGGATTTCTCTACCCGCCGGCGCCTGTCGTTCAAGGCCCAGCGCGAAGTGGTGAAGATCATGCGCAGCGATTTCCCCGGGGTCTTCGTCGGCACCAGCAATGCGCACCTGGCTTACGAGTTCGACCTGCCACTGATCGGCACCATGGCCCACCAATGGCTGATGGTGCACCAGCAACTGGGGCGGCTGCGCGAGAGCCAGAACGCGGCCCTGGAGAACTGGGTGCACGAGTACCGCGGGCGCCTGGGCATTGCCCTGACCGACTGCATCAGCACCGATTTCTTCCTCAAGGACTTCGACCTGTACTTCGCCAAGCTCTACGACGGCCTGCGCCAGGATTCCGGGGACCCGATCCTCTGGGCCGACAAGGTCCTGGCCCGCTACCGGGAACTGGGCATCGACCCGCGGACCAAGGACCTGATGTTTTCCGATGGCCTGAACTTCGAGAAATGCCTGCCGATCCTGCGCCACGTGCGTGGCCAGGCCCGCTTCGGTTTCGGCATGGGCACCAGCCTGGCCTGCGATGTGGAGGGCGTGGAGCCGCTGAGCATCGTGATGAAGCTGGTGCGGGTGCATGGCGAACCGGTGGTGAAGTTCTCCGACGACCCGATCAAGAACGTCTGCGAAGACCCGTCGTTCCTCCGGTACGCGGCCCAGGTGTTCAACGTCGATCTTGCCCACTCGCCCCTGGAGGCCTGACATGAGCAATTCAACCCAAGCACGCATCGCCCGGGAACTGGGCATTGACCGGCAACTGGTTCGCGGTGGCGAGGCCGCCGAGATCGCCCGGCGTGTGGCCTTTATCCAGCAGGTACTGCGCGAGTCCGGCTGCAGCACCCTGGTACTGGGCATCAGTGGCGGGGTGGATTCCCTGACCGCCGGCCGCCTGTGCCAGTTGGCGGTGGAGCAGATGCGCGCCGCGGGGCAGGAGGCCCGTTTCATCGCCATGCGCCTGCCTTATCGGCAACAGGCGGATGAAAGTGATGCCCAGGCTTGCCTGGACTTCATAGGCCCCGACGCGGTGAGCACTTGCAACATTGCCGACAGCGTCGAGGGCCTGATGAACCAGGTGCGGATCGACGGCCTGCAGCCTTCGCCGGCCCTCACGGACTTCGTCAAGGGCAACGTCAAGGCCCGGGCGCGGATGCTGGCCCAGTACGCGGTGGCCAACTTCAGCAACGGCCTGGTGGTGGGCACCGACCACGGCGCCGAGGCCCTGATGGGTTTCTTCACCAAGTACGGCGACGGCGCCTGCGACCTGGCCCCGCTGTCGGGGCTGACCAAGACCCAGGTGCGGCTGCTGGCCGGGGCCCTCGGCGCGCCAGGGCATCTGGTGTACAAGGCGCCCACCGCGGACCTGGAGGAACTGGCGCCGGGCAAGCTGGATGAAACAGCTTATGGTTGCAGCTACGCAGAAATTGACGCTTACCTGATGGGCGAGCCCGTTACCGACGCGGTGCGCCAGTTGATCGAGCGTGCCTACCTGCGCACTGCCCACAAACGCGCCTTGCCCCACACCCCGGCGATAGCTGGCCTGTAGCAACGGACTTGTGTTGTCCGCCGAATCGCCTTCGCCGGCAAGCCGGCTCCTACAGGCAGCGCTGCACCCAATACCGTAGGAGCCAGCTTGCTGGCGAAGGGGCCCGGAGCAGCACCGCCACCCTTTGAGCGTTCAATCCGGCCATCTGCGCAACGCCTCACGGCAATCCTCGGTCAGCTCCGGCATATGCTCCCGTACCTGCGACCAACCCAATATCTCCAGCGTCTCGCGGGCGCCTTCTCGCAGCGGTCGCCATTGCGGGTGTTCGAAGCCGTTGTCTTCCAGGGTCAGGCCGTAAGCCTCCCGGCACAGTGCTTCACAGCCGCTTAACAGTGCTTGCAAGCGCGGCAGCAAGTGCGGCGCCAGATGCAGCGGAAACTGCTTCACAAAACCAGCGAGATAGTCCAGATAGCCAGACCACAGATTGCACTCGGCACAGCAACCGACCTCCACCCGTTGTCGCTTGGCGTCCAGGGCGAGAAATTCCAGGGCCAGGCCCAGTTCTCCCAACAGGATGATCCTTCGGTATTCGTCCTGGCCGTACCAGGTCCAGACGTTCGAGGCGAGGGGGGAGCTGCAGCGCGACGGTGCTTCACTCATGCTGTCCGCCTTTATCCTGCGTTGTCGGTGCGGGCTGCCAGCCCTCGGGCCAGCGGTCGCTGAACGAATGGCTGTGCGGCATCAGCGCCGGCTCGCGGTTGTCATCGAAGCAGCCCAGCAGCAAGGCAATGGTCGGCTGATCATCGATGGCCCCCAGGGAGCTGCCGCAAGCCCGGCAAAAGGCCCGGCTCGAAGAGTCCGACGACCTGAAGGTCGCCGGAGCGCCGCCAGGGCCGGTCCAGGTCACCCGTTCTCGGGGGAATTCGACCCACGCCAGCGTCAGCGCGCCGCTGTGGCGCTGGCACAGTTTGCACGAGCAGGTATGGGGATTGGCGGCAGGCCCCTGGGCCTCGAAGCGAATCTGCCCGCACAGGCAGCCGCCCTGGTACAGGCTGGCAGTCATCAGCGTGGGTTCTCCTGAGGAATCAAACGGTCCTTTTCCAAATCGCGCAGCAGTTCATCGAGCATCTCTCTGCGGCTTTCGATCTGCACCGGCGGTACATACCAGGCCGCCACACTATAGCCTTCACGACGGTAGTTGTAGGTCTTGAGCAGTTGGCCGTCCTTGAGCAGGCTGCCGCGCAAGTTGCTCTGGTAGGAGTAGGGCATGGGGAAGGTCAGCAGGGTGATGGCATTCAACGCGCCAAGCAGTCCCGCACTCTTGCCTCCAGGCTCGCTGATCAGGAGGCTGTAGCCGCTGCGACTGTAGCCACCATCGAGAAAGGAGAAGGCTCCGGTTTGACGCAGGGCGGCGATGGTTTCCCGTTGCTCCTGTTCGTCGAAGCGACTTTTCACCGGGCCCAGGTCCAGGGTCAGCGGTACATAGGGATGTTGACTGCGGTAGTCCAGCGGCGCCATTCGGGTGCCACAACCGGTGATGATCAGTGCGCTGCACAGCAGGGTGGTCAAACCTATGGTGTTCATTGGGCCTGACTCGCGGCTGGCAACAGTTGATCCTGACGCAGATCGCCAGCAAAGGCGCGGGCGATGCGCTGGATATTCTGCTCTTGCATTTCACCGCCCTGATCCAGCAGCCAGGTGTATTTATGCGTCAGGTTGCGATAGCTGTAGCGCTTGAGGAGCTTGCCCTCGTACAGCAGGCTGATGTCGGTGTGGGTGTCGATGCCATTGGAGAGCGGCATCAGGAACAGAGTGGCGGCACTGAGGAAGATCAACGGCATTGGCGGCATGTCCCGCTCGGACTTGAATTGAATGCGGGCGCTGTAGTCGCCAGCTTGTCCGGCGCCGGTCTGGACATCTTCGAACACCCCGGTGGCACGCAAGGCGTTACGTAACTCAGCGGCGCGCAATGGGTCATCGACCATCACATGCAGGGGCATCAAATAGGCTTGGCCATCCGGCAGCGGACGGTCCGGCAAGGTGTCGGTTGCCGTGCAGCCCGCGAGCAGCAGAAGGGCGCAAAGGGTCAAGCAGGATTTCATGGATGATTCTCCGCAGTGGCGTTGGCTGGGCTGGTTTGCTTGTCGACGGGAAGGATGAAGGGCTTGGCCTTGTCCGATCCAGCGGCATCCATTGCAGGTCCGGCAGCCCCGGCACCTGGCGCTGGGCAATCACGGCGTCACGGGGCATTTGATTGCTCCAGGCAAAGAAGCACTGGGTCACTTGGCTGCAGACTGAGCGAAACTCGCCGATGTAATACGCCTTGCCCGCCTCCAAGCGCAGCGGCAGTACGAACTCTTCGCGCGCTTCCTGGGATTGCAGGCGTGAGCCGAGCCCCGGGGTGTAGACCATGGACCAGAACTGGAAGTTGTAGAACTCGTAATCACCCGGTTTGAGCGGCATGACAAATACACTGCCGGCGGCGCGGGGTTCATGGATGTCCTCAGGCGTTGGTCGTGGGTCGCCCTCCCAGAGTGCCGCGGCGCCATTGATTGAGCCGCGCTTGCGAATCAGCAGGCGCAGGTTGGTGGCGGCACCGCCGCCGCCCAGGTACTGCGGGCCAATAGCGCCCACCAGATAGGTCGTGGGTTCGTTGGCTGCGGGTTGCAGAGGGGCGCTGACGATGGCGGCGGGTTGGCTGATGCAGCCAGAAACTATGCTGGTGGCCAGCAGCAAGGACGAAGCCTTGATTACGCGGAACATGGGGAACCCTGAAAGTGACTTTGGACAAGGCGCAGGCAGGGAGGCATGAGTGTCTGTACATGGCCTTCCCTGGCGCCGCTCGTGAGCGGCGCGATGGTACGAGAACCTTAGGGCTTTGTGTAGCGCGTTACCCGGAATGACCTGCCCGGCGGCGCTACTGACCGAACCCCGGCGCTGCCTCTTCGACCTTTCTTTTGTACTGCACCTTGGCCTGGTCGGGGTTGCAGGACAGCAGGGCATCGACCTGGACAAAACCCTTGGACAGCACCTGCCTTTCTCGCCACAGGTTGCCGCACGCGCCGAATACCCCGGCGCTGAGCAGCCAGCCCAGGGCGAACCCGTGGTGGCCGGCGCCTGTATCAGGGATCAGCAGGATCAGGCCCAGGGCAGCCAGGGTGAGGCCGGTCACCCAGTACAGGCTGACGCAGTACGACCAGAGTACGGTGAGAAAGCTGGCGGCAAAATTGAAGCCGATGGCCACGGCTTCCAGTTCGCCCTGGGGGTTGCGATAGAGGCGGTAGAGGCGTTTGTGTTGTTCCTCTAGGTCCTGGTTGATCCGCTTCTCACGCTCGGCGATCTGGATTTTCTCCGTAGCGCTGAGGTCGCTGTCATCGAAGATTTCCTTGAAGGTTTCTTCCAGAAGGTAATAGCCGGTGTAGGCGCTGGAATGGCCGGTGAGGTACAGGGCGTCGACGCGATAGCGGCGGTTGAGCTTCAACTGGGTGTCGCCACTGAAGAAGCTGCAGGCCGAGGTCTGGATGTGCAACCAATGCTTGCCAAAGCTGTATTCGATATAGGGCTTGCCGCCGTTCCGAACCCAGCGGCGGTCGAAGTAGCCTTCCAGTTGCTCCACTTTCACGCCCGTGATGTCGGTCCTGGGTTGCGCCTGGGCGTTGAGCCATTTGGCGATGCACCAGCCACCGACCATCAGGCAGAGGAAGGTGCACAGGATGACCTTGGCGAACAGCGGGCCATCCAGCAGGCAGATGAGGATGAGGCAGGGGAGCAGCAGGATGCCCGAGAGGACGCAGGTGGTTTCAACATCAGCTTTCCAGGCGCGGGTCAGGTCTTGATTGATGCGGTTGATTCTTTCCTGGTCGAGGACTCGGATAACGGCGGTCTCGCTGGGCCCAAGCCTCAGGCTTGGGCGGGTCTTTACAAGACGAAGCACAGGGACCGCCCGCGGGTTCGGGGCGGTCCATGCCTTCGAGGGGCGGGCAGCCTACTGAACAGGGGGCGGTTCAGCAAGCCGGTTCAGCGGCCCGCGGATGCTTGCCCGGCCCTCAGCGCAGTTTCTCCAGCATCTGGTAGTACCACATGCCCGCCGCCAGCATCGGGTTGCCCAACTGGTCGCCGAAGGGAACGCGGATGTGCTGGCAGGCGGCGAAGGTGTCGTAGTGGCCGAGGTGGCCAGTCAGGGCCTGGGCCATGATCTCGCCCATGATGTGGGTGGTGGCCACGCCGTGCCCGGAGTAGCCCTGGCAGTACCAGACGTTGTCCGAGAGCTTGCCCAGTTGCGGGATGCGGTTGATCACGATGCCCATGGCGCAGCTCCACTGGAAATCGATGCCTACGCCCTTGAGCGCGGGGAAGGTGCGTTCGATGCACGGGCGCAGTTCGCCGGCGATGTCCCGCGAGTCCTTGCCGCTGTAGTTGGCGCCGCCGCCGAACAGCAGGCGGCCGTCGGCGGTCATGCGGTAGTAATCGAGCACGAAGCGGCAGTCGTAGACCGCCAGGTCCTCGGGGTTGAGGCGCTTGGCCAGGTCGCCCAAGGGCTCGGTGGTGACGATGCCGCCCATGGCGGGGAAGATCTTGCCCTTGAGTTTCTTCGGTTCCAGCTTGTGGTACACATCGCCCGCCAGCAGCACTTGCCGGGCATCGATGCGGCCCTGGGCAGTGACCACCGCCGGGCGCTCACCGTGGATGATCTCCAGCACTTCGCTGTGTTCGAAAATCAGCGCCCCCAGGCTTTCGGCGGCCCGGGCTTCGCCGATGCACAGGTTCAACGGATGCAGGTGCAGGTTGCGGGTGTTCTTGATGGCGCCGTGGTAGAGCTCGCTTTCCAGCAGCCCGCGGACCTGGGCCCGGTCCAGCAGGCTGACCTCGTCGCCCATGCCGCGGCGCACCGCTTCTTCGTAGTCGGCGCGCAGGCCCGGCAGGTGGCTGGGCTTGTAGGCCGCGTGCAGGTGGCCGTGCTTGAGGTCGCAGGCAATGGCGTATTTTTCCACTCGCTGCTGGATGATCTGGTGCCCGCGCCAGCGCAGGTGCCAGATGAAGTCGTCCACTTCCTCGCCCAGGTGGCGGCGCATCTGCTTGCGCATGGCTTCATCGCCGGAGAGGCTGCCGGTGACCTGGCCGCCATTGCGCCCGGTGGCGCCCCAGCCGATCTTGTGGCTTTCGACGATGGCGACTTTCAGGCCGCGCTCGGCCAGTTCCACCGCGCTGGCGACGCCGGTGAAGCCGCCGCCGATGATCACCACATCCACTTGATGAGTGCCTTGCAGGGTCGGGTAGTGGGTTTCCTGGTTCAGGGTGGCGCTGTAGTAGCTGGGGCAGCGCTCGGCTGCCGGGGTCCGCGGATCGAAGGCGGCTGTCATGGGTAGAACCTCGCAAAAAAGTGAGCCGGGCCGCTGCGGGCAGGCAGCGGCCAGGGCTTTGAAATCGGTCGATGGGCCGGCGGGTTCGGCACGCAATGGATGCGCCCGAGCCCTGCGCGGCAGAGCGGCAACGGACCTCAGGCCTGGGTCAGGTACCAGCGCCAGTCCTGCTCGCCGACTTCGGCCATGAACTGGCGGTACTCGGCACGCTTGACCGCCAGGTACACACCGAGGAATTCGGAGCCCAGGGCATCCCGTGCCCAGGCCGATTGCTCCAGGGCCACCAGCGAGGTCAGCCAGTCGGTGGGCAGCAGTTCGGTGGCCTGGGCGTAGCCATTGCCCTGTACCGGCTCGCCGGGGTCGAGGTTTTCCCGCAGGCCGCGATGGATGCCGGCGAGAATCGCCGCCGCTGCCAGGTAGGGGTTGGCGTCGGCACCGCAGATGCGGTGCTCGATGTGCCGGCTATTGGCCGGGCCGCCGGGCACCCGCAGGCTCACGGTGCGGTTGTCGACGCCCCAGGTGGGGGCCAGGGGCGCGTAGCTGTGGCTCTGGAAACGCCGGTAGGAGTTGGCGTTGGGGCAGAACAACAGCAGCGACTCCAGCAGGGACGCGAGCATGCCACCCACCGCCTGGCGCAACAGCGGGGTGCCGGCCGGGTCTTGGCTGGCGAACAGGTTGCGGCCCGCGGCGTCGGCGATGCTCACGTGCATGTGCATGCCGGTGCCGGCCAGGTGATCGAAAGGCTTGGCCATGAAGGTGGCCTGCATCCCGTGCTTGTGGGCCACGGCCTTGACCAGGCGCTTGTAGCGCACGGCCTGGTCCATGGCTTCCAGGGCGTCGCCGTGTTCCAGGGTGATCTCCACTTGCCCGGGGGCGTATTCGGAGATCGCCGTGCGCGCCGGAATGCCTTGCAGCTTGCAGGCGGCGTAGAGGTCGGCGAGGAACGGTTCGATCTGCTCCAGCTCGCGCAGGCCGTAGACCTGGGTGCTGCGCGGGCGACCGCCATCGGCGTCCAGCGCCGGTTGCGGCCGGCCATTGCCGTCGCGCTTGGCGTCCAGCAGGTAGAACTCCAGCTCGCAGGCCATCACCGGGTGGTAACCCTCGGCCTTGAGCCCGTCGATCACCTTGATCAGCAGGTGGCGCGGGTCGGCGATGCTGGCGGGCAGGCCCTCCTGGGGGTGCATGCTGACCTGCACCGCGGCGGTAGGGATCTGCCGCCAGGGCAGGCGTACCAGGCTGCCGGCCAGGGGGTAGGCACGGCAGTCGATATCGCCCACATCCCAGACCAGGCCGGAGTTCTCCACGTCATCGCCGTTGAGGGTCAGGCCAAGGATGGTGCTGGGCAGGGGCCGGCCGCTTTCGTACACCGCCAGCAGTTCTTCGCGGTGCAACAGCTTGCCCCGGGGCACGCCGTTGGCGTCGAGAATGAACAGCTCGATCATGTCGATATCGGGGTTGGCGGCGAGGAAACTCCGTGCTTCGTCTAGGGCTGCAAAATTCATGTTTGTGCTCGCTTGGCGCCCGTGGGGCGCGCAGGTTTTCAGGTCCTGCAACGACGCCGCGCACGGGCCGGTTGCAAGGGCAGAAATCAGGTCTGGGAGGGACCACGCAGGAGCGCGATCAGGCCAGCGGCGAGTGATCCGGAGGGCGTGAGGAATGGCGCAGGCGGGAACGGCACAGGGCCATGGGCAGGTTGACCAGAAGCTTCATGGGCAGGGCCTGTCCAGGAAGAGAAAACCGATGACGCCAGCGCGCACCTCATGCACCTCACGAGGGCGTTGGGCAGGGTGCAGCGGGGAGTGGCAGGGCAGTGCGATACGAGCGTCGACAAGCGTACCACCGCCAAGGCGCGGGGCCGTGGAGCGGGTGCAGGCCAATCCGTGGAACGGGCTCTGGGGATGCATCTGCCGGGTGATCTCGCTGTCGAGTTCGGGGTGATTATTCTTGGTTTACACCGGGCGCTGGAGGGTGCGAACTGCTGTGGCGAGCCTCCAGGGCGGATCAATACTGCAAGAAAGCGCAGGCCAATGTAAGGGGGGTAAAGGGCGCAAGCCCCTTGGCGAGAGGCATGCCTTCATGATGAAAGCCGCGTGCTAGAGCGGCGCGTCCCGGCTGCCAGGCGTGTCTGATTTTTTTACAGAGCCTTAGTAGAGGCCCGGCAGCAGGCGCCAGCTGCGGGCGCAATAGGCCTCGTATTCCTTGCCGAAATGCTTGAGCAACAAGGCCTCCTCGGCATGAATCCGCGCGATCAGCGGGACCAGGGTCAGTGCTGCCAGCAACAACCCCAGCCCCGAGCGAAACGCCAGGGCCCAACCCAGGGCATTCACCAGCAGGCCCAGGTAGCTGGGGTTGCGCAGGTGGCGGTAGAGGCCATCCACCACCAGGCGGTGGTTGGGTTGGATCGCCACCAGCCCGCTGAAGCGCCGGCCGAGGATGAACACCGGCCACAGCCGCAGCCCGCCGCCGAGGATGAACAGCAAGGCCCCGAGCCAGCGCAAGCCTTCGCCGCCGAAGGTGCAGAAATCGATGCGGTCGCTGTAGGCCGGGACGAAGCCGCTCAACAGGCCGATCACCCCGAACACCGGCAGCACCCAGCGGTTGCCCTGGTCTTCCTGCTCGCCGCTGCTCAGGTTGACTTCGCTGTACAGCGCGGCGACCACCATCAGCAGGGTGGCGATGGCGATCAGGGTCAACTGTGGATGGCCGAAGAAGGCGGAGAAACCGCCCATGCCCCAGATCGCCAGGCCCAGGTAGGCGAGGGCACCGAGGATGCTGGAAACGGCCAGTTGGGGAGATATATTCATGGGGGCCCACCCTGATATCAAAAGTATCTACAGAGTGTAGGAGTCACTTGCGGGCCGGTTGATATAACTACCCTGAGTCGGACTTTCCATCAGGCATGAAAAAGGGATGAGTCCATTACTGAACTCATCCCTTTTAGCCGACTAGCTCAACGGGTGACGAGGTCAGATGCTCAACCGAACAAGGCAAATGCATCACTGTTGGCCGGAAGATTGATGAACTGTCCATTAGATGTCTGGATTTGCTCGATGGTGTCGTAGCCGGCGAACCAGCCCTTCAGACACACACCTTCCTGTGGAGTCTGGCCAGTAGCAAAGCTCGACTGGTGCAGGTAGAGGTCATCGCCGATGCGGTCCATCAGCAAGTTGGTGCTGTTAATATTTGACAGCACCAACTTGTCGCCGCGGCTGACACCGTCGTCCTGAATGGTGACCAATGCCCGCGTGTCGATCATGTAGGTATCGTCACCCTCGCCGCCATTGGCCCAACCACTGGCCCGCAAGATCAGCTTGTCATCACCAGCCCCGCCAAGTAGCGAAAAGCCCAGCCCGGTGCCCGTCAGCAGGTCATTACCTTCACCACCATCGGCCATGCCATGTACAACGGTGATGACATCGCCCCCGGCCTCACCGTAGGCCCGACTGCCCTGATCGTTGTTTGCAGTGACAATAGTGTCGTTCCCATTACCGCCATACAGCGTATCGGCCTGCGGCCCGCTGGTCAGGCCATCGAGGCTGAAAGGCCCTATCTGCGAAATCAGTCCGCCGTACAGATAATCGTTGCCGTCACCACCGTAAAGGACGTCATCGCCCAGCCCGCCTTCCAGATAATTAACGCTTGCATCACCTGTCAGGCTGTCGTTGAAGTGACTGCCCACTACACGTTCGATGTTGCGCAGCACATCACCCTCGGCATCGCCACCCTGGTTCACGTTGGTCTGCAGATTGATCGTGACGCCTGTCGTACTGGTGACATACCAGACACTGTCCTGGCCCTCACGACCATCAATCAGATCCGCACCCTTACCGCCAATCAAAATGTCACTTAAGCGCGAGCCCGAAAGCGTGTCGTTGAAGTTGCTGCCCTGGAAGATTTCGATGTTGGTGTAGGTGTCACCCTGCGCGTCTCCGGTGTTGACTCCGCTAGACAGATCGATAGTCACGGCACTGTCCGACAGCTCGTAGCTGACCAGGTCTTGTCCGGCAGCACCATCCAGTCCCATGGCGGAAGTTCCACCATAGAAGATGTCATTCAGGTTGGAGCCCCTGATTGCTTCGATGTCGGTGTAGGTGTCACCTGCCGCGATGCCGGAATGCACGCCAGTCCTGAGGTTGAGGGTCATGCTCACTTTGCTATCGAGGTACCCCACCGTGTCGTAACCTGCGCCGCCGAAGAATTGGTCGGCTCCCGCGCCACCGTACAGCGTGTCGTTACCTGAGCCACCGGTGATGATGTTGTCGAGGTCATTGCCCCAGCCGGTGAAGGCGCCATTGCCGATAAAGGTCAGACGCTCAATATTGGCTGCCATGTAGGTATGACTTGGATTGATCACTGTCACGCGTATCTCATCATTGCCACCACCGGCCTGTTCGACGATGGTCGGCGTGACACCGGTGTTGATGTAGTAGATATCATCGCCCGCGCCGCCTTCCAGGCGAATGGCGGTTGCGGTGTGATCGGGGCCGGAGGTCAGGACGTCATTGAATGCCGAACCGATGACGTTTTCGATGCTGGTCAGAGTAGCGCCCTCGGCATCTCCGCCCTTGCCGGCCGCGCCGGTACCGAAACGCACTTCAACCTTCACTCCGGCGGACGAGGTCGAGTAGTCGACGGTGTCCACGCCAGCGCCACCATCGAAGGCCATGCCCTGGCCGTTGCCGACAAACGTGTCGTTGTAGCTCGAGCCTTTGATCGTCTCGATGTCGGTGTAGGTATCGCCTGCGGCAATGCCGGTGTTCACGCCGGTTTTCAGATTGACCGTCACGCCGGCCTTGCTGTCGGTGTATCCAGCGATGTCTAGGCCCGCACCGCCGAAGAATTGGTCGGCTCCCGCGCCACCGTACAGCGTGTCGTTACCTGAGCCACCGGTGATGATGTTGTCGCTGTCGTTGCCGTAACCGATGAAGTTCTGGCTGCCGGTGTAGGTCAGACGTTCGACGTTCGCAGCCAGGATTGTGCCGCTTGGGTTGATTACGGACACTCGCACTTCATCATTGCCACCACCGGCCTGTTCGACGATGGTCGGCGTGACACCGGTGTTGATGTAATAGATATCATCGCCCGCGCCGCCCTCCAGGCGAATGGCGGTGGCGGTGTGATCTGGGCCGGAGGTGAGGATGTCATTGAATGCCGAGCCGATGACGTTTTCGATGCTGGTCAGGGTAGTACCCTCGGCATCTCCGCCCTTGCCGGCCGCGCCAGTGCCGAAACGCACTTCAACGTTCACCCCGGCGGACGAGGTCGAGTAGTCGACGGTATCCACGCCAGCGCCACCATCGAAGGCCATGCCCTGGCCGTTGCCGACGAACGTGTCGTTGTAGTTCGAACCCTTGATCGTCTCGATGTCGGTGTAGGTATCGCCTGCGGCAATGCCGGTGTTCACGCCGGTTTTCAGATTGATCGTCACGCCGGCCTTGCTGTCGGTGTATCCAGCGATGTCTAGGCCCGCACCGCCGAAGAATTGGTCGGCTCCCGCGCCACCGTAAAGCGTGTCGTTACCTGAGCCACCGGTGATGATGTTGTCGCTGTCGTTGCCGTAACCGATGAAGTTCTGGCTGCCGGTGTAGGTCAGACGTTCGACGTTCGCAGCCAGGATTGTGCCGCTTGGGTTGATTACGGACACTCGCACTTCATCATTGCCACCACCGGCCTGTTCGACGATGGTCGGCGTGACACCGGTGTTGATGTAGTAGATATCATCGCCCGCGCCGCCTTCCAGGCGAATGGCGGTGGCGGTGTGATCTGGGCCGGAGGTGAGGATGTCATTGAATGCCGAACCGATGACGTTTTCGATGCTGGTCAGAGTAGTACCCTCGGCATCTCCGCCCTTGCCGGCCGCGCCAGTGCCGAAACGCACTTCAACCTTCACCCCGGCGGACGAGGTCGAGTAGTCGACGGTGTCCACGCCAGCTCCTCCGTCGAAGGCCATGCCCTGGCCGTTGCCGACGAACGTGTCGTTGTAGTTCGAACCCTTGATCGTCTCGATGTCGGTGTAGGTATCGCCTGCGGCAATGCCGGTGTTCACGCCGGTTTTCAGATTGATCGTCACGCCGGCCTTGCTGTCGGTGTATCCAGCGATGTCTAGGCCCGCACCGCCGAAGAATTGGTCGGCTCCCGCGCCACCGTAAAGCGTGTCGTTACCTGAGCCACCGGTGATGATGTTGTCGCTGTCGTTGCCGTAACCGATGAAGTTCTGGCTGCCGGTGTAGGTCAGACGTTCGACGTTCGCAGCCAGGATTGTGCCGCTTGGGTTGATTACGGACACTCGCACTTCATCATTGCCACCATCGGCCTGTTCGACGATGGTCGGCGTGACGCCGGTGCTGATGTAGTAGATATCATCGCCCGCACCACCTTCCAGGCGGATGGCGGTTGCGGTGTGATCGGGGCCGGAGGTCAGGACGTCATTGAATGCCGAACCGATGACGTTTTCGATGCTGGTCAGAGTAGTACCCTCGGCATCTCCGCCCTTGCCAGCCGGTCCTGTACCGAAGCGTACTTCCACGTTTACCCCGGCAGAGGAAGCCGAGTAATCAATCGTGTCGAAACCGGCGCCACCATCGATCTTGTCTGCTCCGGGACTCCCCTTGATGACATCATTCCCGCCCAGAGCGTTGATTTCGTCATACCCATCGGTACCTGTCAGCGTGTCAGCACCGTTTGTCCCGTTGATAATTGCCATTCGCGTCTTCCTTGCTTTGATGTTGAACCAGATATCGTGAAAAACGTGTTTGCAGCCAATTAGTTGAGATAGAAATCGCTTCCATCGATTTCGGCCGCTATGGGCCGAACGTGAAGATAAAAATCAACAGTTCCTGACGGGGATGATCAAGCTGAGATTTTTTCCGTCAGGTGCCCCGCCAGAAAGTCGATGAAGGCCCGGGTCTTCTGCGGCACCCGCCGCGCCGAGGGGTAGACCACGTTGATGCTGATGGGCGGCGCCTGCCATTCGCAGAGCACCGGCACCAGGCGCCCGGCCGCCAGGGCGTCCTCGACGATGAAATCCGGCAGCAGGGCGATGCCCATGCCGGCCTCGGCGGCCTGGGCCAGCAGGTCGCCGTTGTTGGCGTGCAGCGGCCCGGTGACATGCACCCGCTGCACGTCACTGCCGTTGCTCAATTGCAGGCTGACGCCGCTTTGCAGGTAGCCGTAGTTCAGGCACTGGTGGCTGCTCAGGTCCTTGGGCTGGCGCGGGACGCCGGCCCGGGCCAGGTAGGTGGGAGAGGCCACCATGATCCGCGGTGCCGGTGCCAGCTGGCGGGCCACCATGGACGAGTCCGGCAGGCTGGCAATGCGCAGGGTGACATCGAAGCCGCCGCGCAGCGGGTCCACCTGCTGGTCGCTGAGCACCAGTTGCAACTCGATCAGCGGATGCTGTTCGTGGAACAGCGGCACCAGCGGCCCGAGCCGACGCAGACCGAAGGACATCGGTGCATTGACTCGCAGCACTCCGCGCAACTCGGCGATGCCATCGCGCGCGCGCTGTTCGGCCTCGTCCACCGTGGCCAGTACTTCCCGAACGCTTTCGTAGTACTCGGCGCCGGCTTCGGTCAGGCGCAGGCTACGGGTGGTGCGTTGCAGCAGTTGCACGCCGATGGCTTCTTCCAGTGCCTGGATCTGTTTGCTGACCTTGGAGCGGGGCACGTCCATGGCGCGGGCGGCTGCGGCAAAGCCGTTTTCGTCGACGGTGACGACGAAGGCGCGCATGCATTCGATACGGTCCATGATTGTCCCTGTTTTAGAATCAATGATTCTCGATTTTAGGTAATTGTTCCTTTTTCGGCCAGGCCCTAGATTAGCCACCAAGCCGGACGCCACGGGGCGCAAGCAGCGCCATCAGCCGGTCATGTTCGACCCTCACTCTCTGACTGCAAAAGGAACGCGCCATGTCCATTCGTGAATTGCTCAACCCGACCAACTCCGCCCTGATCCTCATCGACCACCAGCCGCAGATGGCCTTCGGCGTGCAATCGATCGATCGCCAGACCCTGAAGAACAACACCGTGGCCCTGGCCAAGGCGGCCAGGATCTTCAACGTGCCGAGCATCCTCACCTCGGTGGAGACCGAAAGCTTCAGCGGCTACATCTGGCCGGAACTGCTGGCGGTGTTTCCCGGCCAGCAGCCCATCGAGCGCACGTCGATGAACTCCTGGGAAGACCGCAAGCTGGTGGACGCGGTGAAGGCCACCGGGCGCAAGAAACTGGTGATGGCGGCGCTGTGGACCGAGGTCTGCCTGACCTTCCCGGCGCTGGAGGCCATGGCCGAAGGTTACGAGGTGTACATCGTCACCGACGCCTCCGGCGGCACCAGCCAGGAGGCCCACGACATGGCCGTGCAGCGGATGATCCAGGCCGGCGCGGTACCGGTGACCTGGCAGCAGGTGCTGCTGGAGTACCAGCGCGACTGGGCGCACAAGGACAGCTACGACGCGGTCATGGGCCTGGTACTGGAACACAGCGGTGCCTACGGCATGGGCGTGGACTACGCCTACAGCATGGTGCACAAGGCCCCGCAACGTCAGCTGTAGGCGCCGCCTGGCCGGCGAATGCGATCGCACCGACCGCTTCGCTGGCAAGCCAGCGCTTACGGGCCTTAACTGTGATGCGCAAATGCATCTCCTCGCAGACCCTGGAGCCTTCTGATGAACATCGAACTCACCGACGGTGTCGTGACCCTGCTGGTCCGTCACCGGATCAAGCAGGGCCAGGATCAGGCCTATGAAACCTGGCTGCGGCAGATCATCGCCAAGGCTCGCAGCTATCCGGGGCACCTGGGCATCGACGTGGTGCGTGGCCACAGCGGCGGCCTCGGGTTGTTCACCAGCGTGCTGCGCTTTGCCAGCACCGAACAGTTGCAGCACTGGCTGGATTCCGCCGACCGCCGCGAGCTGGTGCAACAGGCCCAGCACCTGCTGGCCGACGGTGACCAGACCGAAATCAACGCCGATCGCGAATTCTGGTTTACCCCCCAGGACGGCGGCGCACCGACCCCGCCACCGCGCTGGAAACAGGCGTGTGTGACCTTCCTGGTGATCCTGCCGCTGAGCTTCCTGGTGCCGCAATTGTGGAAGCCGCTGTTCGCCCAACTGCCCTGGCTTGGCGGCTATGTGCCGGCCACGGTGCTGATCACCCTGAGCATCGTGCTGCTGGTGGTCTACGTCTTCATGCCCCGGGTCACGCGCCTGTTCAGCCGTTGGCTGCAGCCACGCAGTGCGGCCTGATTCCTTCCCGACCTTCGTTTGGAGCAATGCCATGAAACCCGATGCAATTGCCGACCTGATTCTGTTCAACGGCCGCCTGCACACCGTGGACCGGGCCAAACCCCGGGCCAGCGCGGTAGCGATCAAGGACGGGCGCTTCATCGCCGTGGGCAATGATGCCCAGGCCATGGCCCTGCGCGGCGCCGGCACCCAGGTCATCGACCTCATGGGGCGCACGGTGATCCCCGGGCTCAATGACTCGCACCTGCACCTGATCCGCGGCGGCCTGAACTACAACCTGGAACTGCGCTGGGAGGGCGTGCCGTCCCTGGCCGATGCCCTGCGCCTGCTCAAGGAACAGGCCCTGCGCACCCCGGCGCCGCAGTGGGTACGGGTGGTGGGCGGCTGGAACGAATTCCAGTTTGCCGAGAAACGCATGCCGACCCTGGAAGAACTGAACCAGGCGGCGCCGGATACCCCGGTGTTCGTCCTGCACCTGTATGACCGCGCCTTGCTCAACCGCGCCGCGCTGCGGGTGGTGGGCTACGACCGCAACACGCCAAACCCGCCGGGGGGCGAGATCGTCCGCGATGGCAACGGCAACCCCACGGGCATGCTGATCGCCCGGCCCAACGCGATGATTCTGTACGCGACCCTGGCCAAGGGGCCCAAGCTGCCGTTGGAGTACCAGGTCAACTCGACCCGCCAGTTCATGCGCGAACTCAACCGCCTGGGGGTCACCAGTGCCATCGATGCCGGCGGCGGCTTCCAGAACTACCCCGACGACTATCAGGTGATCAACCAGTTGGCGGCCCAGCAGCAACTGACCGTGCGCATCGCCTACAACCTGTTCACCCAGAAGCCCAAGGAGGAACTGGCGGACTTCAAGCACTGGACCTCCAGCGTCACCTACGGCCAGGGCGACGACTTCCTGCGGCACAACGGGGCAGGGGAGATGCTGGTGTTTTCCGCTGCGGATTTCGAGGACTTCCTCGAACCGCGTCCCGACCTGCCGCAGAGCATGGAGCAGGAGCTGGAACCGGTGGTGCGCCACCTGGTGGAGCAGCGCTGGCCGTTCCGCCTGCACGCCACCTACGATGAATCCATCTCGCGGATGCTCGATGTGTTCGAAAAGGTCGACCGCGACATTCCCTTCAACGGCCTGCCGTGGTTCTTCGATCATGCGGAAACCATCAGCCCGAAGAACATCGAACGGGTGAGGGCCCTGGGCGGCGGCATCGCGATCCAGGACCGCATGGCCTTCCAGGGCGAGTACTTCGTCGAGCGCTACGGCGCCAAGGCCGCTGAGATGACCCCGCCGATCCAGCGCATGCTCGCCGAAGGCGTCCCGGTGGGCGCCGGCACCGACGCCACCCGAGTCTCCAGCTACAACCCCTGGACCTCGCTGTACTGGATGGTCAGCGGCCGGACTGTCGGCGGGCTGGAGCTGTACCCCCAGGGCTTGAGCCGCGATACCGCGCTGGAGCTCTACACCCACGGCAGCGCCTGGTTTTCCTCGGAACAGGGCAAGAAGGGCCAGATCAAGGTCGGGCAACTGGCGGACCTGGTGGCCCTGTCGGCGGACTACTTCAGCGTCGAGGAAGAGGCGATCAAGTGGATCGAGTCCCTGCTCACCGTAGTGGATGGCAAGGTGGTGCATGCCGCCGGTGACTTCGACCAACTCGCCCCACCGAGCCTGCCGGTGACCCCGGACTGGTCGCCGGTGGCCAAGGTGCCTGGGCATTGGAAGCCCAATGCACCGTTGCAGAGCCAGGTGCACCAGTGCAGCGGACCGTGCGCGGTGCATGCCCACGGGCACCAGAAAGCGCGCATGTCCAATGTACCGGTGAGTGACTTCCAGGGGTTCTGGGGAGCGTTTGGGTGTTCGTGTTTTGCGTTCTGAAGCAAACCCGTAAAAGGCGGCAGGGCGGTAGACCGTCCTGTCGCCTGCTATTTGGGAAAATCTCCCGGCTGCAGGAGGGGTAGGATGCGTGTCAGTCGATGCCAGGAGGCGTATACGCCTGTTCGATATGGCCGATGTTCTTGTTCAAGATAGGCTTGGAAATTCTGAGGATCAGTGACTCAACGTGTTTTGGGAAATCCAACCAATCGGAGCTGCCGACGTCGTAGGCTGAGATGTAGCGAACGATTTCGTAGCGTTTATCGGGCTTCTTCTTGATCCCTGCCGGGAACTGGATGTCTACGTCCCGGCGAATGGCCGAGTAGGTTTCTTTCAACAGGTTGGTGGCTTTGCCTAGGTAGATGAGGTTGGCCATCGAGTCATAAAAGGCATAGATGCCTGCCCGCTCTTCGTGGCCCTTGAACAGGGTTTTCAACTGAGCCATCACCGGCTGGTCCTGCTTGAACTCGGCGAACTCCACCACTGACTGGAATTCAGGCGTAAAAGCACAGTGTATGAAGTGCTCAACTGTGAGGTGCTGTGGCTGGCATTGGCCAGAACACCAGTCCGCGATCTGCTTGCTGCTGTACCCGGTATGGGAACAGGCAGTTTCTATGTCTCCCGAGTAATACTGTTCAATGATGTAACGCAAAACACCGCAGCGATCAGTCACAAAAAATCCTTTTCCCAGATTTGGCTTAGCTATCGAGTAGACCTCCTGATGGTTGTACTGAGTCTCAGCATGATCCTGAAAGTCCGTATTCCAACCTCCAGGTCGGCTTGAGTGGACGAATGATACTAATTGGCCATTATTGTGTCCAACCGTTAGCAGATGGTGCTCTTGAAGTGGTTTCGGTATCCGGAAAAGGCAATTCAAGTTCGTTGCAGACAATAAAAAGGGGCGCTGAAAGTTCAGCGCCCCTTGTTGGCTTATACCCAGTGTTAACTTGTCTCAGCAAAACCGATCAATAACCCGAACTTCCGACTTATCCCGCAGCGATTGCCATTCGGCTTTCAGGGTCTCCAGGACCCGGCCGATGAAGTCCTTGTCGGCGGCGGCTTTCTTGCCGACGTAGCCCTGGCCGCGGCGGTACATCTTCAGGCGGGCCGCGAGGTCCCGGTTGTTCTGGTCGAACTCTGCTTCATGGCTATGGGGCGACAGGCAGTCGATATGCACTTGGCCCGACTTGGCGATCCACAGGATGTGGCTGTCGTGGCTGTCTTTCTGTGCGGCGAACATGCGTGCCAATTCATCAATAGTGGGTTGGTTATTAAGATTCATTTGTAGCCCCCTTGACCATTTATCGATCTATCTAAGTTGATTCGCTAATTCATCTTGCTACGTCGGTAAGTTGAACCCTGATACCGGAAACAGGGCGACAGAGGGTGTCTGTCGGATACAGATAAGGCCCAGAGCCTGATGCGTGTAGTTGCCTTGATTAACTGCTACGCAATAGCGTCACAACGAAGAGAAGCAGCGTAAACCTGGATGAAGCTGCCGACATTCCCACCATCGGCCACAAGCATCTTGAAGAGTTTTCGCCGGCTTCCCGTCGTGGTACTGGACGGTCAATGCCAGGTCAGTTTCATCAATCTGCCTTGTGGGCAGTACACATCCGGGTCACAGCTCGGCGGTCAGACGAGCTTGCTCATAACACCTTTGCCTCGTCCCCCGATCGGGGAGACGTCTGCATCATGCAAGGCCGAAATCCTCTCGTCAACGGTTTTGTAGTGAAAATTTTCAGGCACTACATATTGTCTGACAAAAGCCGAAAAGCCATCATCCGGCCCCCCCAACGCGAGGCTGGGCAGGTAGAATCGGCGCCTTGAAATGTTCTGAGGTTGCAGCGGTGGATGTACAACAAGGCTTCGTCCTGACCCGGCACTGGCGCGATACGCCGGCGGGCACGCAAGTCGATTTCTGGCTGGCCACCGACCAGGGGCCGCGCCAGATCCGCCTGCCGTTGCAGACTTCCGTGGCCTTTATCCCGGCGGCGCAGCGGGCCCAGGCCGAGCGCTTGCTGACCGACGACCCGGATGTGCAACTGCGCCCATTGCAGTTGCGTGACTTCCACCAGCGCCCGGTGCTGGGCCTGTACTGCCCGCAGCACAATCAGCTGATGCGCCTGGAGAAGACCCTGCGGCGCGCCGGGGTCGAGGTGTTCGAAGCCGATGTACGACCGCCCGAGCGCTACCTGATGGAGCGCTTCATCACCGCGCCGGTGTCCTTCGGCGGCCAGCCCGGCCCCGATGGCTTGTTGCTGGAGGCGCAGATGAAGCCGGCGCCAAACTACCGGCCGAGCCTCAAGCTGGTGTCCCTGGACATCGAGACCAGCGAGCGCGGCGAGTTGTATTCCATTGCCCTGGAAGGTTGCGGCCAGCGCCAGGTGTACATGCTCGGCAAGGCCCGGGACGACGACAGTGCGGTGGATTTCGACCTGGAGTTCTGCGGCAGCCGCGAGCAGTTGCTGGAGAGGCTCAACCAGTGGCTGGCCGAGCATGACCCCGACGCGATCATCGGCTGGAACCTGGTGCAGTTCGACCTGCGCGTACTCCACGAACACGCCCGGCGCCTGGCGGTGCCGCTGCGCCTGGGGCGTGGTGGCGAGGAAATGCAGTGGCGCGAGCACGGCAGCCGTACCCACTATTTCGCCTCGGCCGCCGGCCGCTTGATCATCGATGGCATCGAGGCATTGCGTTCGGCGACCTGGAGCTTCCCTTCCTTCAGCCTGGAAAACGTCGCCCAGACCCTGCTGGGGGAGGGCAAGTCGATCGACAACCCCTACCAGCGCATGGACGAGATCAACCGCATGTTCGCCGAGGACAAGCCGGCCCTGGCCCGCTACAACCTCAAGGACTGCGAGCTGGTGACGCGGATCTTCGCCAAGACCGAGCTGCTGACCTTTCTTCTGGAACGGGCCACGGTCACCGGCCTGCCCGCCGACCGCAGCGGCGGTTCGGTGGCGGCCTTTACCCACCTGTACATGCCGCTGATGCATCGCCAGGGCTTTGTCGCGCCCAACCTGGGCGAGCTGCCGCCCCAGGCCAGCCCCGGCGGTTTCGTCATGGATTCGCGGCCCGGGCTCTACGAGTCGGTGCTGGTGCTGGACTACAAGAGCCTGTACCCGTCGATCATCCGCAGTTTCCTGATCGACCCTGTGGGGCTGGTGGAAGGCCTGCGCCAACCGGACGAGCAGCATTCGGTAGCGGGCTTTCGCGGCGCGCGTTTCTCCCGCACCCGGCATTGCCTGCCATCGATCGTGACCCGGGTCGCCGAGGGCCGCGAAGTGGCCAAGCGCGAGCACAATGCGCCGCTGTCCCAGGCGTTGAAGATCATCATGAACGCCTTCTACGGCGTGCTGGGTTCCAGCGGTTGTCGCTTCTTCGACCCGCGCCTGGCGTCCTCCATCACCCTGCGTGGCCACGAGATCATGGCCCGCACCCGGCAACTGATCGAGGCCCAGGGGCATCAGGTGATCTACGGCGACACCGATTCCACCTTCGTCTGGCTCGGCGGCCTGCATGACGAGGAACAGGCAGGCCTGATCGGCCGTGCCCTGGTGGCCCACGTCAACCAGTGGTGGCGTGATCACCTGCAGCAGCAATACGGCCTGGAAAGCGCCCTGGAGTTGCAGTTCGAAACCCACTACAAACGCTTTCTGATGCCCACCATCCGTGGCGCCGAGGAGGGCAGCAAGAAGCGCTACGCCGGCCTGGTGCAGCGCGCCGATGGCAGCCAGGAGATGGTCTACAAGGGCCTGGAGACGGTGCGCACCGACTGGTCGCCCCTGGCCCGGGAATTCCAGCAGGAGCTGTACCAGCGCATCTTCCACCGCCAGCCCTACCAGGACTATGTGCGCGACTACGTGCAACGCACCCTGGCCGGGCAACTGGATGACCTGTTGATCTACCGCAAGCGCCTGCGCCGGCCCCTGGACGACTACGAGCGCAACGTGCCGCCCCATGTCCGCGCAGCGCGCCTGGCGGACGAATACAACCGCGAGCAGGGCCGCCCGCTGCAGTACCAGAACGGCGGCTGGATCAGCTACGTCATCACCCTGGCCGGCCCCGAGCCCCTGGAAAACCGCCGCGCGGCCATCGACTACGAGCACTACCTGACCCGCCAGTTGCAACCGGTGGCGGACGCCATCCTGCCGTTCGTGCAGGACGATTTCAGCACCCTGGTGGGTGGGCAGATGGGCCTGTTCTGAAGCGCTTCAATCCACCACGAACAGCTTGGCCCCCACGGCGGTGAAGGAGCGGTGCGGCTCGGCGTTGTCCGCCACCTGGTAGCTCATGCCCGGGGTCAGGACGAACCGCCGGCCGTCCTCCAGTTCGGTGTGCAGCTCGCCTTCCAGGCACAACAGGATGTGGCCCTTGGAGCACCAGTGGTCGGCCAGGTAGCCGGGGCTGTATTCCACCATGCGCACGCGAATTTCACCGAACTGCCGGGTGCGCCAGAAGGCGCTGCCGGTTTCGCCGCGATGCTCGGTGGGTTCGATGTTCGACCAGTCGGTGGTGGCGAAGGGAATTGCGCTGATGTGCATGCACGGCTCTTGAGGTTGTGAGGCAAAAGGGGAGAGGGCTCAGTCGTCCACGGCTTCGCAGAGACCACTGGCGCCATGCTTGTCGGTGTACTTGACGGTCACCGATTCGTCGTCCTCGACGCTGATGGACAGGCTGATTTCTGCCGTCTTGACCTGGAAATGCCGGTCATCCACGGCACTGTTCTTGACTGCTTTGCCGTTGATGTAAACCGGGCCGCCCTGGTCGGCGCTGACTGCCAGATTGCCCGGGCAGGAGACGTTGAACAGTGGAATGCCTTCGGCGTGGGCCGAGCCGGCAAGGATCATCAAGGTGCCCAGAAACAGGATTTTGCGCATCACAGACTCCTATCCAAAGAGGGCCGCGGGGCCCCGGTGCGGTGTCTAGCCTATCCCTTGGCGCCCCCTCGTGCGAGTGGAAAATTTACCCCGTGCCAGAGCGTTCCGGGAGCTTTGTAGGACAAAAAAAACCGTGGACTCACGGCTGACGGATATGTCAGGTTTCCAGCGCCTCAATGGGCGAGTGATAGGACGATCTCGCAGGCGGGGTCGCAGCTGTCCTATCGGATTTTTTGTCTGGAACAAGGACGTAGCAATGTCAAAAGCACTCTCGGAAGCAGTCGGCAACGGCATCGATTCGGCCGCTCAGGCCAGCCATGCCTACCAGCAAGTTCTGGCCTTCAGCCACCTGTATGACCGTGGCGGCAGCGAGCTGGTGAACGGCAAGCCATCCTTCACCGCGGACCAGGCGGCGGATTCGATCCTGCGCAAAGGCCTGTCCTGGCACGACCAGAACGGCGACGGCAAGATCGACCTGAGCTACAGCTTCCTCACCGAAAAACCGGCCAACTACAACCCGGCCCTGGGCAGCTTCAGCGAGTTCAGCGCACTGCAAAAAGCCCAGGCGCTGTTGGCTCTGCAATCCTGGGCGGACGTGGCCAACGTGACCTTCACTGAAGCGGCCAAGGGTGGCGACGGCCACATGAGCTTCGGCAACTACAACGTCAGCACCGGCGGCGCGGCCTTTGCCTACCTGCCGTCCGGCAGCAGCTACGACGGCCAGTCCTGGTACCTGATCAACGACCAGTACCGGGTCAACGAAACCCCGGGCAACGGCAACTACGGCCGTCAGACCCTGACCCACGAAATCGGCCACAGCCTGGGCCTGTCCCACCCGGGCGTGTACAACGCCGGCAGCGGCAGCCCGACCTACAACGACGTGACCTACGCCCAGGACACCCGCGGCTACAGCCTGATGAGCTACTGGAGTGAGAGCAACACCGGGCAGGACTTCAGCAAGGACGGCGGCGGTGCCTACGCCTCGGCGCCGTTGCTGGACGATATCGTCGCGGTGCAGAAGCTCTATGGCGCCAACCTGGAAACCCGTGCCGACGACACTGTCTACGGCTTCAACTCCAACACCGGTCGGGACTTCTACAGCGCCCACAGCGCTTCGGACAAGCTGGTGTTCGCGGTCTGGGACGGCGGCGGCAACGATACCCTGGATTTCTCGGGTTTCACCCAGAACCAGAAGATCAATCTCAATGAAGGGGGCTTCTCCGATGTCGGCGGCCTGGTGGGCAACGTGTCCATCGCCCATGGCGTGACTGTGGAAAACGCCATCGGCGGCTCGGGCAATGACCTGCTGATCGGCAACGCTGCGGCGAACATCCTCGAAGGCGGTGCCGGCAACGACATCATCTATGGCGGTGGCGGTGGCGACACCCTGTGGGGTGGGGCAGGGGCTGATACCTTCGTCTACGGCGCGGCTGCGGATTCGACCTTCGACGCCCCGGACTGGATCATGGATTTCGTCAGCGGCGAGGACAAGATCGACCTCACCGGGATCCCGCAATTCGCCTCCGGTGGCGCCACCCTGAACTTCGTCAGCGGCTTCACCGGGCATGCCGGCGACGCGATCCTCACCTACTACGCCGAAACCAACCAGACCAGCCTGATGATCGACCTGACCGGTCATGGCGCGGTGGACTTCGCCGTGGGTACCGTGGGCCAGGCGGCGGTCACCGACATCATCGCCTGATCGACCCTGGGTAACGGGAGCGGCGCCTCAAGGTGCCGCTCTTTGGCGAATTTCAGTCACCGCCCCCGCCGCCACAACCTCCGCCCCCGCAGCCACTGCTGTCGCCCCCGCCACCATCGCTGCCGCCACTGTCGCCATCACCGCCGAAACGCGAGCTGTCGCTGTCGCTGCTGCTGCCGGAAGAGTCGCTGTCCAGGGAGCTGCTGTGCAGCTCGCTGCCGCAGTGCACCAAGGTGGCGCTGCCGCCGTTGTCGGTCAGGCGGCGCAGGGACTGGCAGTCGGCGACGTAGTGAAAGCCCCCGGCAATCTTCAGCTTGGTGTCCAGGGCGAACAGCAGTGGCAGGCGGCTGGGCTGGGCCGGGTTGATGTTTTCTTCCAGGCAGGCCTGGCGCCAGACCCGGCGCAGGCCGTTGTCGCTTTGTTGCGCGGCGTTCTGGCCGAGCACCGCCGCCGGGGTGTGGTGGAGGAACTGGCCGAAGGCCTGGTTGCAGAACTGCTGGTAGTCCCGGGTATGCAAGATGAATTCGTGCCACAGGTCGTCCACCACCTGGGACGGCATCGACACGTAGCGCTGGCCGCTCTTGAGGTAGGCGAGAAAGAACTGGCGCAAGCCCTGGGCCACCAGCTGGCAGTCCTTGAGGTTCAGGTGCGGGTGCTGGGTGCGCAGGGGCTCGAACAAGCGCGGCGGCAGGGTGAAGTTGCGGATGTGGGCTTCCCGACGCAAGGCCGTGAGGGCTTTCTGACGGCGCCAGAACACCAGGATCAGGGCCAGGGCCACCACTGCGGGCAAGATCAACAGCATGTTCGGTCTCCGCCGGAAAAAGTGCCGAGACAGTGGCGCAATGCGGCGTTTTATTCAAGCCATCGCCGTGCGCCTGCCGCTGGTGGTGGGGATCGGGGACACAGGCCGGGAAAAGTCCGTCAGGGCCAACCAGCACTTCTATCTTCTGCTTATTGCCAGACCACGACTTGGCTGGCCAGGGTTTACACACCACACGGAAGTCACCCCATGAAAGCACGCAGAACCCCCATTGCCGTTGCCATCGGCCTTGCCGGCCTGTGCCTGTTGCCCACGGTGCAGGCCGACCAGGGCAGCGACACGGTGGCCCGCCTCAACCAGTTGTACAACGACACCCGCCAGGATTGCGGCGGCCCGTCGAAACCGGCATTCCTGTGTTCCGGGGTGCTGTTTCGCGCCACCTGGCCGTCCACCGACTACCAGTTCTACAGCATCAGCCCGAAAAGCCAGGCCAGCGGCGGCGTATCGGCGTCCTACCTGCGCAAGGATTCGAAGTTCCGCAAGCTGGCCTACGGACTGCAGAGCGGCTTCATCTTCGACACCATCTTCGGCAACCCCAAGGATCACCAGGACTATGCGGTGCTCTGTTCCTTCCCCATCGACGCCGCCACCGACGACCGCGGGCAGCAGGGCTGCACCGACTCGCGGCGCACCCCGGGCAATGTCGAGAAGTACTGCCACGAGATCGGTGTGACCACCGCCGAGCAATGGGGCGCCAACTACCGACAGAACCGTGGCGACCACTCGCGCCAGTGTTCCTTCGATGTACGTGACGAACGCAACAGCGCCGCCGGCCCGGCGTTCTACCAGAGCATCCGTTCCATGGCGCAGATCGCCGCAGAATCCTTCGGCACTCAGAATGAGCTGCGCCTGGCCAAGTGGGAGGAAAAACCGCCGCAATCGCCCTCGATCCTGGCCCTGTTCTACACCGAGGATGGCGGCCTGGAAGGTGCACGGCTGAACCAGATCCAGTGGTACAAGGCCGTGCAGCAGTACCTGCCGGTGATCAACATGAAGCTGCCGCAGACGCCCCAGCAGGACGCGAGTTTCGTCTACGACAACAAGAAGCAGGTGATCTACCCGATCACCGAGAAGAACAGCTGCGATCGCTATGTGCAGAGTGCGGTGTGGATCGAACGTGATGACCCGGGCTTCGGCAAGAAAGTCATGACCCTGGAAGTCACGCCCACCGATTGCGGGCGCAACGTCAAGGACAACCAGACCAACAACTTCTTCAACGAACTGGCCAGCGACCACTACCTGGACGCCCAGTGGAAGAACAACCCGGACAACCGCGACAGCAGCGTGGGCAGCATGCGCCGGCAACTGGTCTGCCACTTCAATATTGCGCGCAACAAGCCGGAGTGGAACCTGGAGCCTTCACGGCCCTACACCTCCAACGAAGACTCCATCGCCAAGGGCTGCAACAACACCTGAGGCCCGCCAGGCCGCCTTCGCCGGCAAGCCGGCTCCTACGGCCCCCGCACTATCACCGGCCACCGTAGGAGCTGGCTTGCCAGCGAAGAGGCCCGCAAGACCGCCCCCGTCGGCAAGCCCGAGCACGCTGCTCAGTTGTGGTTGATGTCGACGTCCCGGGTTTCCCGCAGGCACAACAACCCCACCACCAGGCTGACCCCGGTAATCAGCACCGGGTACCACAGGCCATAGAAGATATCGCCGGTGTAGACCACCAGGGCAAAGGACACGGTCGGCAGGAAACCGCCGAACCAGCCGTTGCCGATGTGGTAGGGCAGGGACATGGAGGTGTAGCGGATACGGGTCGGGAACAGCTCCACCATCAGCGCCGCCAGCGGGCCGTAGCACATGGCGGCAATCAGGATCAGCGCGACGATCAGCACCACCACCATGGTCTTGTTGACGTTCTGGCTGTCGGCCTGCTGCGGATAACCGGCCAGGGTCACTGCGCCGCGCAGGGCGGCCTCGTCGAAGCCGTTGATCTTCACATCACCGACGCTGACCTGCACCGGGCTGCCGGCGGGGGCGGCGATGCTGCTGTAGGGCAGGCCCTGCTTCACCAGGAAGGTCTTGACCTTGTCGCAGGGGCTGTCGAAGCGCGCCTTGCCCACCGGGTCGAACTGGAAGGTGCAGGTGGCCGGGTCGGCGGTGACGCTGATGGGCGCCTGGCGGCTGGCCTGGTCGATGGCCGGGTTGGCGTAGTGGGCCAGGGCCTTGAAGATCGGGAAGTACAGCAGCGTGGCCAGCAGCAGGCCGAGCATCAGCACCGGCTTGCGGCCGATCTTGTCCGAGAGCCAGCCAAAGAAGATGAACATCGGCGCGCCGATCACCACGCTGATGATCAGCAGACTGTTGGCCAGGGCCGGGTCCATCTTGAGGAACTGGGTGAGAAAGAACAAAACGTAGAACTGCGCGGCATAGAAGGTCACCGCCTGCCCGGCATTGATGCTGAACAGGGCGATCAGCACCACCTTGAGGTTTTCCCACTTGCCGAAGGATTCGCGGATCGGCGCCTTGCTGGCGCGGCCTTCCTCTTTCATTTTCAGGAAGGCCGGCGACTCGTGCAGGCTCATGCGGATCCAGGTGGAGATGCCCAGCAGCACGATGGACAGCAGGAACGGCAGGCGCCAGCCCCAGACCTCGAACTGGTCGCCGGTGAAGTAACGGCAGGCCAGCACCACCAGCAGCGACAGCAGCAGGCCCAGGGTCGCGGTGGACTGGATCCAGCTGGTGTGCAGGCCGCGCTTGCCCTGGGGCGCGTGCTCGGCCACGTAGGTGGCGGCGCCGCCGTACTCGCCGCCCAGGGCCAGGCCCTGGAGCATGCGCAGGGCCACCAGGATGATCGGTGCGGCGATGCCGATGCTGGCGTAGTTGGGCAACAGGCCCACGGCGAAGGTCGCAACGCCCATGAGGATGATGGTGGCAAGGAAGGTGTACTTGCGCCCGATCATGTCCCCCAGGCGGCCGAACACCAGGGCGCCGAAGGGGCGCACCACGAAGCCGGCGGCAAAGGCCATCAGGGCGAAGATGAAGGCCGTGGTGTCGTTGACCCCGGCGAAGAACTGCTTGCTGATCACCGCCGCCAGGGCGCCGTAGAGGAAAAAGTCGTACCACTCGAACACCGTGCCGAGGGACGACGCGAAGATGACCTTCTGGCTGCCCTTGGCAGTGGAGTCCTGCAGGGGCGCGTTCAGGGGCTGTGCGTGTTCTGACATAGGGGGCTTCCTTACAGTGATTATTGTTGTTGTTCCACTGCCGACGCCGTTTCCAGCGCCGCTGTTGCAGATTCACCGCGACCGCACGATGAACCCTCGTTTCCCTCATCCGTAGGAGCTGGCTTGCCAGCGAAGAGGCCCGTGAGCCGGGCGCCGGCCTTGGGGGTTCCTTCGCCGGCAAGCCGGCTCCTGCGCTCATGCCGGGGTGGCGGGCTCCTTGTGTTGGACGGTGCTCCTGGGGACGCTGGCAAGGATCAGTTCAGCGGCCTTTTCAGCGATCATCAAGGTCGGTGAGCAGGTATTGCCCGAGGTGATGCGCGGCATGATCGAGGCATCGGCGATGCGCAGCCCCGCAATGCCGTGCACCCGCAGTTGTGCGTCCACCACCGCCTGGGCATCGCTGCCCATGCGGCAGGTGCCCACCGGATGGAAGATGGTGGTGCCGATGCGGGCCGCGGCCTCGCGCAGTTGCTCGGTGCTTTGCAGCTCGGGGCCGGGCAGGTATTCGCTGGGCTTGAAGGGTTGCAGGGCCGGGGCGCTGACGATGCGTCGGGTCAGGCGGATGGCGTCGGCGGCGACCCGCAGGTCCTCGGGGTGGCTCAGGTAGTTGGGCTGGATCAGCGGCGCATCGCCGGCCTCCACGGAACGGATCTCGACCCGGCCACGGCTCTGCGGGCGCAGGTCGCAGACCGAGGCGGTAAAGGCCGGGAAGGCGTGCAGCGGTTCGCCGAAACGCTCCAGGGACAGCGGCTGCACGTGGTACTCCAGGTTGGCCCGGGTCTGTTCCGGGCCCGAGCGGGCAAAGGCGCCAAGCTGGCTGGGGGCCATGGACAGCGGGCCGCTGCGGTCATACAGGTAGCGCAGGCCCATGCCCATCTTGCCCCACAGGCTGCCCGCGATCTGGTTCAGGGTGCGGGCGTTCTCCAGCTTGTAGATCAGGCGCAGTTGCAGGTGGTCCTGCAGGTTGCCGCCCACCCCGGGCAGGGCATGGCTGACGCCGATCCCCAAGCGTTGCAGGAGCGGCGCCGGGCCGATCCCCGAGCGCTGCAGGATGCTCGGCGAGCCGACGGAGCCGGCGCAGAGGATGATCTCGCGGCGCGCCTTGAAGTTCTCCAGGCGCCCCTGGCAGCTGGCCCGCACCGCTGTGGCGCGGCCGTCCTCGAGGATCAGCCGCTGCACTTCGATGCCGGTCAGCACCACCAGGTTCGGGCGCTGGGCGATGGGTTTGAGAAAGGCCTTGGCGGCATTCCAGCGCACCCCGGCCTTCTGGTTGACCTGGAAGTAGCCGCAGCCTTCGTTGTCGCCGCCGTTGAAGTCGTCGATGTTGCGAATGCCGCTCTGCTCGGCAGCGCTGCGAAAGGCATCGAGGATCGGCCACGACAGGCGCTGGCGCTCGACCCGCCATTCACCGGCGGCGCCGTGCAGTTCGCTGCCACCGGCAAAGTGGTTCTCGCTTTTCTTGAACAGCGGCAGCACCTGGTCCCAGCCCCAGCCCGGGTTGCCTTCAGCGGCCCAGCTGTCGTAGTCGGCAGCCTGGCCACGCATGTAGATCATGCCGTTGATCGACGAGCAGCCTCCCAGCACCTTGCCCCGCGGGTAGCTCAGGCTGCGGCCCTGCAGGCCGGGCTCGGCCTCGGTCTTGAAGCACCAGTCGGTGCGCGGGTTGCCGATGCAGAACAGGTAGCCCACGGGGATGTGGATCCAGGGATAGTTGTCGCGGCCACCGGCTTCCAGCAGCAGCACACGGTGCTGGGGATTGGCCGACAGGCGATTGGCCAGAAGACAGCCGGCGGGGCCGGCGCCGACCACGATGTAGTCGTAGGCGTCAAAGGCAGGGAGCATCCTTAACCTCGTTTTTCGTTCTTATTGGGAGCCATCCTAGTTGTTAGCTTTCGTTAAAAGAATGTTAGTTTTTACCCACCCGCTGTGCGTTTTCTAACAGCGTTGGCCTTCGACTCCGGCAAGGAAACCCCATGTTCGACTGGAATGACCTGCGCTTCTTTCTTGAGCTGCAACGCAGCGGCCGCCTGCTGACCGCCGCGCGACGGCTGAACACCACCCACGCCACGGTGGCCCGGCACATCGAGGCGGTGGAGAAGGCCCTGGGCACCGCACTGTTCGTCCAGCACGCCCAGGGCTACGAACTGACCCCGGCCGGCGAAGCGCTGCTCAAGCACGCCGAGGCCATGGAAAACGTCGCCTTGCTGGTGCAGGAAGAGATCACCCAGTCCAGCGCGCCTTTGGGCAAGATCCGTGTCGGGGTCACCGAGGGCCTGGGGGTGAAGTTTCTCGCCAGCCGCATGGTTGGGCTGTTCGAGCGGTATCCAGGGCTGGAAGTGGAACTGGTGGCGGTGCCGCGCTTTGTCAGCATTCTCAACCGTGAGGCGGAGATCAGCATCCACCTGGAGCGCCCCAGCGCCGACATGCTGGTGACCCGCAAGCTCACCGACTACCGCCTGGCGCTGTACGCCAGCCAGGCCTACCTGGACCGCGCGCCGCCCTTGCGCAGCCGCGAGGACCTGGGCCGGCATGCCTGGATCGGCTACGTCGATGATCTCTTGTTCAGCCAGGAGCTGATGTTCCTCAACAGCTTCTGCCGCAACCCCCAGGTGGTGTTCCACAGCACCAGTGTCATTGCCCAGCAGGAAGCGGCCCGTTCCGGCTTGGGGATCGCCGTGCTGCCGTGCTACATGGCCGCCGCCGACCCGCAACTGGTGCCGCTGCTGCCGGCGGAAAGCATCCAGCGCGCCTACTGGATCAGCACCCGCCGCGAACTGCACAAATCGGTGCGGCTGCGGGTGGTCTGGGATTACCTGGTGGAGCAGTGTGCGGCGCAGCAGCAGGTGTTGCTAGGGCCTGAGATCTAGCCTGGATCAGAGGATCGGCCCGCAATGGACCGAGCTGCGGATCGGTGCCCCGGGCGTGATATCGACGAAGCGCGAGCCGTAGGACACTGGGTTCAGCGGGCCGCCGTCCAGGCCCATGCCCAGGCCACCGGCGCTGCGGGTTTCGCCTTCCTGCATCAGTGGATCAAGGCATGCGCGCCAGTCCAGCAGGCGCAGGGTCACAGCCTGGCGGCGTTCCAGGTCGCCGGCCAGCAAGGGGCTGGAGCGGTGCCACAGGTACTTGCTGAACAGCAGGGCGTCGCCGGGTTCGAACGAGTCTTCGATGCGCTGTGCTTCGAAGCTGTCGGTGAGCATCCCGGGCGTGCAGTAGGTCTGGTGCAGGTGCGCGGAAAATTCGGCCACCGACTCGCCCCGTGCCAGTTTGCCTGCCAGCAGGCGCGAGAACTGAAAATTCTCCTGGGCCGAGAATTGCGACAGGGGCACCCAGGCCATGCCGCCACCTTGCACTTCGGGGCGGATCGGCTGCAGCGGCATCCACAGGCTGAAGGCCGGGTCCTGGGGGCGGATGTAGCGAAAGTTCAGCGAGTCGTAGTGCCAGGCAAAGCCCGAGCGTCCCACCCCCAGCTCGAAACTCTGGGCCTCGCTCATGATCAGGCGGCAGCCGCTGAGGCGGGTCAGCACCTGGGCGAAGGCCGGTTGCCGGTAGAGGCGTTCGAGGATGCCGACCTGGGTCACCCGGTGGGTCAGGCGACTGAAACCGTCGCCATGGGCCGAGTTGCCCGAGGAGGTCGGGCGCAGTTGGCTGTTGGCCAGCTCGCGCAGTTGCAGGATGGCCGCAGGCGTCAACAACCCCCGCAGCTTGATGAAGCCACGCTCCTTGAAATGCCGTAGATCGTCCTGGTCCAGGCGTAGCGGGTTGACCAGGGCAGGGGCGGTGTCAGGCAGGACCGGTGGCAGGTTCACGGGGGTATTCCATTACCAGGGGACAAGGCCCTTGAGTATGGACAGTGCGCGCCGGGGCGGCAGGCTGGATTCGACCTTGAGCAACGCCTTTGCGACATCGGGCAGGGAGGACGGCGCCTTAGTCGTCAGGCCGGATGTAGCGGTCCCGGGCCTGGAGGGACGGTGCCACCACGGCGCTTGTCAACGAGCCGGCCTGGTGCCGGGGCTGCCGGCAGGCTCGCGGACCGCTTGCTGGCGAGTTCCCAGCAACAGCCCCATGGCCAGCAGGCTGGCGCAACCGGCCAGGGCCATGGCCAGGCCAAATCCGCTGGTCATGGCGGCGCCATAGAGGTCGGCGAACAGCGGGTCGTGCAGCGGCAGGCGGTGTTCGGTCACCGCTTGCCGGGCCAGTTCGGCGGCGCCGTCGAACCCGGCCGCGGCGCCGGATTCGCTGAGCACTTGCACTGCCCGGGTGCTCATCAGGCTGCCGAGCAGGGCGATGCCGACGCTCATGCCGGTCTGGCGCAGGGCGTTCATGCTGGCCGAGGCGATGCCGGCGCGCTCTGCCGGTGCGCAGGCCATCACCACCAGCCCGGTGGCCGGCACCGCCAGGCCCATGCCCAGCCCCAGCAGACCGAACAGCGAACCCACCCGCCAGTAGGGCGTGTGGGCATCGAAGCCGGCCATGGCGCTCATGGCCAGGCCTACCAGGCCATAGCCGCCGACCATCAGCCAGGGCAGGGGGATGCGCCGGTGCAAGCGGCCAAAGAGCATCGATACAACGCCTGTGACCACGAACTGCGGAAGCATGCGCAGGCCGGTGTCGGCGGCGGACCAGCCCTGGATCTGCTGCAGGAAGATCGAGAAGAAGAACAGGCTGCTGTAGCAGGAAAACCCGAGGATGAACGAGGCCAGGTTGGCCACCGCAAAGGGCCGCTGGCGAAACAGGGTGACGGGTACCAGGGGCCGCTGCACTCGACGCTCGACCTGGATCAGGGCCAGCAGCGCCAGCGTCGCCAGCAGCAATGAGGTGAGCGCCTCGCGGCTGCCGAAACCGTCCTCGCCCGCGACGATCAGGCCGTAGGTCAGGGCCCCGAGGCAGAGCACGCTGAGGATCTGGCCCAGGGGGGCGAGCGCGGCGTGCTGGGGGTACTTGCGCTCGCTGATGCCCCAGCCGCCCAGGGCCAGGGCCAGCAGGCCGATGGGCAGGTTGATCAGGAAAATGCTCTGCCAGCCCAGGTGCTCCAGCAACAGGCCACCCAGCAGCGGGCCGAGGATCAGGGCCAGGGCGCTGAAGGCCGACCAGCCGCCGATCACGTGGGCCCGTTGCCGAGGCTCGGGAAAGGCGTGGCTGAGGATCGGCATCGCCCCGGGAATCAGCAGGGCCCCGGCCAGCCCCTGCACTGCGCGCCCGGCCAGCAGCAGCGAAAGCTCCTGGGCCAGCGCGCACAGCGCCGAGCCGAGGCAGAACAGCAGCACACCGATCAGCCAGCAGCGTTTGTGACCAAAGCGATCCCCCAGGGGGCCTGCCGAGAGCATGAACGCCGAGAGGCAGATGGCGTAGGCATTGACCACCCATTGCAGGCCGCCCAGGTCGGTGGCCAGGGCCTGCTGCAAGGTTGGCAGGGCGACGTTGACGATGCTGATGTCGAGGGACGCCAGGAAGGTCCCGAGGTAGGCGGCGGCGACCAGGGCCGGGCGACGATAGCGCTGCATGATGTATCTCCCGCAAGGTCTGGAATGGGCTTGCAGGGCGAGCATAGTATTTCGACTGACCGTCGGTCAATGGGGAATGAAAAAGATTCTCAACTCTCTTTTCCCCCACAAATCCCCTAGAATGGCGACCTTTGTCGAACAGCCCGGATTCGTTCATGAGTGTCAAAACCTCCCCGGTTGCCAAGCGCGCTGCCCAGCCGCGGCCGCGCACCAAACCGGCCGAAGTACGCCTGGAAGAGCTGATGGCCGCCGCCCAAGACCTGTTCCTCAGCCAGGGCGTGGAAGCCACCACCATCAGCGAGATCGTCGAGCGCGCCGAGGTGGCCAAGGGCACCTTCTATCACTACTTCCAATCCAAGAACGACATGCTGGTGGCCCTGGGGCAACGCTATACCCAGCACTACCTGCAGCGCCTGGAGCAGGCGGTGGCGGCCTGCCCCGAGGACGACTGGGTGGCGCAGCTCAGCAGCTGGATCCGCACCAGCGTGCAGGCCTACCTCGACACCTACCGCCTGCACGACATCGTCTACCCCAACCACCATCATCACGACCGCGGCAACCCGGAAAAGAACGCGATCCTCGAGCAGTTGCTGGGCCTTCTCGAAGGCGGCCAGCGCGCCGGCTGCTGGTCCCTGGCCCAGCCAGGGGTGATCGCTTCGCTGATCTACGCCGGGGTGCATGGCGCCACCGACGATGTGATCGCCGCCGGCGAGGACGATGGCCGGGCCCTGGCCGAGGCCATTGTCCAGGCGTGCCTGCGCATGCTGGGCCTGCCTCCTTCTTGATGTTTCCACGGGTAAAAGGAACGACCCTGCAATGAAAAAGATCAACCTCATTCTCGGCGCCGCGCTGGCGCTGTACCTGGCGTACCAGGCCTATGGCTCGTTCTACTACGGCACGCCGTATCAGGGCCGCGACTACAGCGCCGACCAGGCCTTCTACTACCAGAAGTACCGCTTGTTCAGCTGGCGCACCTGGATTCCCACCATGACCATGCCCGGCGATGGCGACAGCTCGCGCTACAGCGTTGGCGGCTACCTGCGGGTGTTCAAGGCCGACGGCACGCTGGTAGGGCAGTCCTATGACGGCTGCATCGCGGTGGTGGAAGTGTTCTGGTACGACGACGCAGTGGGTGGCTTCGGCTGCAGCGAGCACTTGATCGCGCTGCCCACGAAGGCCACGGCGGGCTGAGCGCCCAGTCGCGGTTTGCGGGCCCTGTCGATCGCTTCAGGCCCCGGCCTTCCACAAGCCGAACTTGCCCGCCAGATCCAGCTTGGGATCACGCACCCGGGTCAGGTTGATCGCGGCGCCGGACCAGCCGCCCTCCATCTCTTCAGTCAGGTGGTATTTCAACAGGTTGTACTGGATCGCCGTCCCCCCCAGTTGCTGGTAGCCGATGCGTGAGGTCACCGCCTCCAGCAAGCTGGAAATCAGGTATTGCAGCGGCGTTTCGTAGGCCTTGATGGCGATACCGTAGTCGAAGCTCTCAGCGTTGCTTTCGCGAAAGCAACCGAAGAATTCCTGCTTGCTCATGCTGCTGGACATGGCCGTGTTGTAGCTCTGGCGACAGGCCTCCAGGTCGGCGGCGCCGGGCCGGGGCAGGGCCAGGTGGTTGTTGAGGTTCTTCAGGGTCACACAGCCCTGGGTGGCAATGACCTCGGGCATCAGGGTCACGTCCAGTTCACCGGCACGGTCGGGGATGTTGTGCCAGGCGTTCAGGCTGTTGCGTAAAAGCTCCAGGCTGCTGCCGGGGTAACCTCGATACCCGTACACATAGGCTGGCGGCAGCACCAGGCCCATGACCGAATTCATCTGCGACACCGTCAGGTTCTGATAGTCGCGTCCATAGATGCGGGCGCTGTACTCGTCCAGGGAGTGGCGCAGCACCGAGGGCTTGAGGTTGCGCACCGACTTGCCGTTCTCCAGCGCCTCGAACAGGCTCTTCTCGTTGAGTTGGGACTTGACCTCCACGGTGGCGATCACCCCTTCGATCAGGTACACGTCCGCCGAGCCGAAGGTACGCAGCGTGGGGAAGTCGTTGCGGTAGATGATCAGGTCGATCTGCTTGGAGATGCTCCCTTCGGAGTCGATGATCTGCCCGGCACCGATGCTGATGTTGCTCGGCAGAAAGCGCTTGAGGACGTCACGGATGAAACTCTCCCGGGCGTCACCGAGGACGCCGGAGTGGCTGGCGATGGTGCTGCTGACGCTGAAGCTGCTTTCCAGGACCCGGGCGATGGATTTCGCCCATTTGCTGATGATTGCCATGGGGCTTCCTTGGGGATCAGGGGACGAGCAAGTCGAAATGGCCTGTGGCCAGGGGTTCGCCGTTGACCAGCAATCGCACGCCGTGGCGCCCCGGATAGTGGCGGCGGGTGGTCAGTTCGCGGATCTGCTGGCTGCGGCCAAGCTCCACCTGGGCCAGGCCTTGCAGGGTGAAGGTCTTGAGCTTGAACACCTTGCTCGCGGTGGCGCCGGAGGCCTTGACGTAGTCGATGGCGTAATCCACCACCAGGCGCTGTTCGTGCGAGCAGGTGGAGACCAGGGTCAGGGACAGGTTGAGGCTGTCCCCCAGGCGCAATTGCCCGGGGGCCACCTGGAAGCGGCAAACCTGGACCTCGGCCCGGGCCCCGGCGCCGATCAGCGCCAGGGCCCGGCGGTCGCCCTGCTTGATCAGGCTGCGCAAGGCATGACGGGCGATCCAGGCACTGTGCGGCTGCTCCAGGGGCCAGCCTTCAAGACGTTCCAGGACCCACTGCGGGTGCTCTTTGGTGATGTCGTTGAGGTGGTTGGCCACCGACTTGCGCACGTACAGGCTGGGGTCATTGCGCAGGTGTTCGAGGATCGGCGCCGCCAGTTGCGGGTCGGCCTGCAACTGCTCCAGGCGGAACGACCAGGGCAGGCGCGGGCGGCTGCCTTCGCTGGCCAGGCGGCGTACGTGTTCATCGCTGTCCGTGGCCCACTCGTGCATCACGGCCAGCGTGCGCTGGCAGTCCTGGCGCAAGAAGTGGCGCACGGCGAACTCTGATGAGCCGAAGCCGGTGAAGTACTTCAGCGCCGCCATGGACAGCTCGAAGTCATGCAGGCCGTAGCTGGCCACGTAGTGGGGCAGGAAGATGCACACGAAGCGGCTGTTTAGGCGCGGCGCCAGGGCTTGCAGCAGCTCCAGGCTGCTGGGGTAGTCCAGGCCCAGTACCTGGTGCAGGCTCTCGCTGACCCGGGCCAGGCGCTGCATCAGCGACAGCTCGGCGAGGCCGTGGCCGGCCCGTTGCAGGAACCCCTGGCGGTCGAAGGCCGGATGCACCGCGTGCATGGCGTCGGCGATATGCATCAGGCGCTGCTGGTTGAAGATTTCCTTGAGGGCGGGGGCCTGCTCTTGGGTAGAACTCATGGGGCGTATCCATTCAAAGCCGGGGCGGCGTCCACTCTACACGCCCTCTGCTGACAGAATCTGTCGGTAGCCGCCGGAGGGCGTGTTGCGTCATGCAGATCGTTTTGCGGTGTTGCTGAGGCCGCCTTCGCCGGCAAGCCGGCTCCTACGGTGTGTCGTGCCGGGCCTGTAGGAGCTGGCTTGCCAGCGAAGGGTACACCACGGCCCTCAGATCATTCCCCGGCGTCCTTGAGACCGCCTTCACCGGCAAGCCGACTCCTGCGAGGTGGCGCAGGGCCTGGCGCCTCAGCGCATCGGCGGCAGCGGGCTTTCGATCTGTTCGTCCTGTTCGTCGGCTTCGAACAGCCGGGCCAGTTCGGCGCGGGCTTCCTGGGCGCTTTGCAGGACCTTGGCGGCGTCGTCGTAGACGGCATGCTGGGCCGCCAGCAGTTGTTCGTCGTGCTGGGTGAAACGCTGGATCCGCGAATCGGCCTGGGCCTGGCTCAAGCCCAGCCCCACCAGGGTGCGGCGGCTCATTTCCAGGCTGGAATAGTAGGTCTCCCGCACCGCCTGGGCCCCCAGGTCCACCAGCCGGTGCACGTGCTGGCGGTTGCGCGCCCGGGCGATGATCTTCAGGTGCGGGTAGAGCCGGCTGACCTGCTCGGCGGTCTTGATATTGGTTTCCGGGTCGTCGGTGGCAATGACGAAGTACTCCGCTTCGCCGACCTTGGCCGCGCTGAGGATCTCCGGGCGCAACGGGTCGCCGTAGAACACCGGCATGCCGCCGAAACTGCGGATCAGTTCGATGGTTTCCACCGAAGTGTCCAGGGCCACGAAGGGCACTTTCTGTGCCCGCAGGATCCGCGCCACGATCTGCCCCATGCGGCCCATGCCGGCAATCACCACCCGCGGCCCGTCGGAATCGATCCGGCGGTACTCGGCGGGCATTTCCACCGGCTTGGCCTTGGGTTTCAGCCAGCGGGTGCAGGCCAGCAACAGCAGTGGGGTGAGGGCCATGGACAGGGTGATGGTCAGCACCAGCAGGTCATACAGGCGGGGCTCGAACAGGCCCTGGTCGCGGCCGATCTTGAACACCACGAAAGCGAACTCGCCGCCCGCCGCCAGCACCACCCCGAGGCGCACCGCACTCTCGCGTCCCAGGCCACCGGCCAGGCGCCCGACCACGAACAGCAGCGGCAGCTTGAGGGCGATCAGCAGCAGGGTCAGGCCCAGCACCGCGATGGGCGCGCTGAGCAGCAGGCTGATATTGGCGCCCATGCCGACGCTGATGAAGAACAGCCCCAGCAGCAGGCCCTTGAAGGGTTCGATCTGTGCTTCCAGCTCGTGGCGGTATTCCGAGTCTGCCAGCAGCAGGCCGGCGAGGAAGGCGCCCAGGGCCATGGACACGCCCACCAGGTCCATCAGCCAGGCGGTGCCGATCACCACCAGCAGGGCAGTGGCGGTGGAGACTTCCGGCAAGCGGGTCTTGGCCACGATGCGAAACACCGGGCGCAGCAGGTAGCGCCCGCCCACCACCACCACGGCGATGCTGCCCAGCACTTGCAGGCCGTGGCGCAGGTCCTCGGCGCTGCTGGTGTGGTGATCGCCACCGGCCAGCACCGGGACCATGGCGATCAGTGGAATGGCGGCGATGTCCTGGAACAGCAGGATGGCGAAGGCCATGCGCCCATGAGGGCTGTTCAGCTCCTTGCGTTCGGCCAGGCTTTGCAGGCCCAGGGCGGTGGACGACAGGGCCAGGCCCAGGCCCAGGACAATGGCACTGTTGAGCGACTGGCCGAACAGAAACAGCGCCACCACGCCGATCAGCATCCCGGTCAGCAGCACCTGGGCCAGGCCGACGCCGAACACCGCCTTGCGCATCACCCACAGGCGCTTGGGCGACAGCTCCAGGCCGATGATGAACAACAGCAGCACCACCCCCAGTTCGGAGATATGGCTGACGCTCTGGGGGTTGCCCACCAGGCCCAGCACCGAGGGGCCGATCAGCACCCCGGCCAGCAGGTAGCCGAGCACGGCCCCCAGTTGCAGGCGCTTGGCCAGGGGCACGATGAGCACGGCGGCGCAGAGGAACACGACGGCGGCTTGTAGCAGGTTGCCTTCTTGGGGCATGGGCAGGACTCCAGGTAAAACGCTGCGCGGAAGGTTCCATGGCTGATGATAGACAGCCATCGGTGACGCTTTCAGCGGCGGTTGATCGCCGCGATGATCGGCGCAAAAAAATGAATGCAGGACAAAGGCCGTGGCCGGGTTTGCGGTCCTTCAGAGCAGGTCGCGCCAAAGGCTGTGGGCCCCCTGGGTGTCAGATGGCAATTGGTTGAGCAGGGCAGTGGCGTCATCGCCCTGGTTGTAGAAAACCACAAAGTCGCCGCTGTCGAAGTCGATCCGGAAACCGCAGAGAAAGGTGCGTCCCAGTTCTGGCCAGTTGTCGAACAGCCCCTGCACCCGGACGATCAATGCGCCCTGCAGGTGGCTGGCCGCCAGCCTGGGAAAGAGGTCGCGGGCCTCCCACGCACAGCGCACGCCGGCCTCGAGTTCAAAGCCCTCAGGCAGGCGCATGGGCCTTTGTGCGGCGCCGACGCTTTCCCCGTCAGCGAGCAGGAACAGGCTGACCTGGCTGCCGTCCTGGCCATCCAGTTGCAGGGCGCCACAGCCATCGGTCAGCACCTGCCCGTTGTACAGATACTGGGCGTGGGTCAGTGCCTGCAGGCGCCGGCCCAGCAGACTGGCGGCGGCCTGGAGGTGCTCGGGTTGTGCGGCGGGATTCAGGCGTGGATCGTCAGGCACGTGGGATTCCTACAGGGGGGCAAAGCGCCCATCCCACTGCGGGTCCAGGCGCTGGATGCGCGCAGCCAGCGGTGGGTGGGTGGCCATCAGGCGGCCCAGGCGCAGTTTCACCCCCTGGTGAAAATACAGGTGGCTGTACTGCGCGGCGGCGAAGGCGCGCAGGCGCGAACCGGCGCTGCTGCCGCCGATCTTTTTCAGGGCGCCGGCAATGCCCTGGGGGTTGCGGGTGAACTGCACCGCCGAGGCATCGGCGAGAAACTCGCGCTGACGGCAGATGGCGGCCTTGATCAGGTTGCCCAGCAGGCTGCCCAGGGAACCGAAGACCAGCAGGGCCAGGCCCAGCACGGCGAAGATGATCTGCCAGAAAAAGCGGTGGCGGTCGCTGCCCAGGTGCTGCTTTTCAGCCTGGCGCAGCACCGCGATGCCCGCCAGGCTGAACACCAGCAGGCCGTGGATCACGGCCAGCAGGCGGGTGTTGAGGCGCATGTCGCCGTTGTGAATGTGGCTGAACTCGTGGGCCACCATGCCCTGCAATTCGTCGCGGTCCAGATGGGTGAGGGCTCCGCGGGTGATGCCGAGCACCGCCTGCTGCGGTGTCAGTCCGGCGGCGAAGGCGTTGATCCCGTCTTCCGGCAGCACATACACCGCAGGCATGGTGGCGCCCGAGGCCAGGGCCATTTCCTCGACGATATTGAGCAGTCGCTGTTCCTCGCTGCCTCGTGGAGAGTCGTTGATCAGGCGCCCGCCCAGATGCTCGGCGATCACCTTGCCGCCGGCCCGCAGGCGCCAGCTCTTGTACCAACTGCCCAGCAGCACCACCAGCAGCATCAGCAGCGCCACCACGGCCACTGCGGTCCAGCTCAAGACCTTGGGCTGCTTGTATTCCTGGCTCAGCTCGCGCCATGCAAGGCCCAGCCCCAGGCTGCTGAGGCTGACCAGGGTGGCTACCGCCAGGGTCATCAACAGCACCAGCTTGAGGGTGTGGCGCCGGGCTCGGGCCTGGTGTTGAAAGAACTTCATGCAGGTTTCCGGGGGCAGGTGCAGTTACTGGAAGGAGACTTTGCTGGCGTCTTGAATGCGCGCGCTGTCGGCAAATTGCAGCAGGGCGGCATCGGCCCGGTGGCCGAACAGCCCGGCGAAAAACAGTGCCGGCACCCGCTGCTTGCACAGGTTGTAGTCGGTCACTGCATCGTTGAAGGCCTGGCGTGCGTAGGCGACCTTGTTCTCGGTGCTGGTCAGTTCTTCGCTGAGTTGCGCCATGTTCTGCGAGGCCTTGAGTTCCGGGTAGGCCTCCAGGCTCAGGTGCAGGCGGTCGAGGACCTGGTCCAGGGCACCCTGGTCCTGGCCCAGGCGGGCGATGCGTGCGCTGTCGCCGGGTTGCGCGGCGGCGGCTTGCAGGCTATCCCGGGCACTGTTGCGGGCCTCGGCCAGGGCGGTCAGGGTCTGGCGCTCGTGCTGCAGGTAGCCCTTGACGGTTTCCAGCAGGTTGGGGATCAGGTCGTAGCGGCGCTTGAGTTGCACCTCGATCTGGGCGAAGGCATTGCGCAGACGGGTACGCCGGGTGGTCAGGCGGTTGTAGAGGCTGACCAGGTACAGCGCCAGAGCGGCGAGCAGCACCAGGGCGACGATATCGGCGGTGGCCATGGGATGTCCTTATCGAGTGAGGCGTGGGGGCGGCAATGGTAACGGAATCTTCCTGTTCGGTGACACACCTTCGCCGGCGACCCGTCAATGATTGCCAAGGGTCGGCAATTCTGCGAAAAAGCGCTCGGCTTGCGCGGGGACCGAAGGGCTCCGCCGCCTTTTATTCAATGAACCAGGGACAGGTGATGGACAAGATCATGCTCAGGTTGACGGTGGTGGACGACTATCCGCCGGTGGCCAGCGAAGGGGTCTGGGCCGAACGCCAGCCCGATGGCCTGTACCGTATCGCCAACCTTCCGTTCTACTCCCAGGATGCCTGTTACGAGGACGACGTCGAAGTCCAGGTGGAGGCCGATGGCCTGAAGTGGTTCAGGCGGGTCGGGCGCAGCAGTGGCAACAGCACGTTGCGCCTGGTGTTCTTTGACGCCGGCAGGGCCCGGACCCCCGAGGTGCTGGCGCGGATCAACGCCCTGGGCTGCAGCTGGGAGGGCATGAGCAAGGCGTTCCTTGCTGTCAATGTGCCTGCCTCGGTGTCGCTGGACAGCGTGCTGGAGTACCTGCAGGAGTGCTTTGAGCAGGATTGGCTGGATTATGAAAGCGGGCTGTTGCGCCAGTGACCGCGAATAAGGAGCAAGGAGCGATGAGTTTGAAATTTCATGCCACTGGCTACAGTGCCTGCACTGAAGACGAGGTGCAGATCCTGGGCTTTGCCGACGACGGGCAGCAGCCCGGGCACTACCTGCTGTTGCAGCGCGCCGAATGCTTTGACGAGCAGGACCGGCAGTTGGGCATGGACACTTACCATGTGGAACTGGGCGGCCAGGCAGTGTCCGGCTATGGCGGCATCCGCCAGGTGCTGCTGGCCCCGGGCCGCCTGACCCTGCATTTTGGCGATTCCCAGGCCTGGTGCCGGGGCTTGCCCAGCCTTGAGATCAGCTGGAAGCCGGGGCTCGCCAGCGTCGAGGAGGTCGCGATGGCGCTGGGGGCGATCTTTCTCGATACCGATACCCTGATCGAGGTGGCGCCACAGTGATTGCCAAGCCGGGGCAATTCTGCGAAAAAGCGCGCCGCAGTCCCGTGACGGGGCAATGCTTGAACGGGAGTGAACCATGAGCGACGAATTGCAGGTCATCGATATCCAGCCGGGCGACGGCAAGGCTGTGGTCAAGGGCGCCTTGATCACCACCCAGTACCGGGGCTTTCTGGAGGACGGCAGCAGCTTCGACTCCTCCTATGATCGTGGCAAGCCGTTCCAGTGCGTGATCGGTACCGGCCGGGTGATCAAGGGCTGGGACCAGGGCCTGATGGGCATGCAGGTGGGTGGCAAGCGCAAGCTGCTGGTGCCGGCGCACCTGGGTTATGGCGAGCGTTCCATGGGCGCCATCCCGCCCAATTCCAACCTGATCTTCGAGATCGAGTTGCTGGAAGTGCTGACCCGGGACGATTGAAGGCTTGAGGAGCGAGGGGCCGATGCGTGCCAATAAAGCCTGCCCGGTGGTGCTGCGCCATTCCACCGAGCTGGAGATCCTGGCTTTCCGCCATCCGCTGGCCGGCCTGCAACTGGTCAAGGGCACGGTGGAGGCGGGGGAGTCCACGGCTACTGCAGCCGTTCGCGAGCTGGCGGAAGAGGCCGGTGTCCAGGCCGGGGAAAGCGGTTTCCTGGGGCTCTGGCATTCGGGTTTCTGCGGCCAGGTGTGGGCCTTCCATGAATGCCGGGTGCCAGCGCCGTTGCCGGAAAGCTGGAGCCATTTCGCCGCGGATGACGGCGGCCATCGGTTCGAGTTTTTCTGGCAGCCCCTGGCCAGCCTGCCGTCGGAGCAATGGCACCCGCTGTTCCAGGGCGCCCTGGGATTCCTGCGCCAACGCCTGCTGGGCGAAGGCGCCGAGGCCTAGGCAAGCGGTTTATTGTCCGAGACGGTAGTGGTTGTTGCCGCTGCGCCGGGCCTCGTACATCGCCTGGAAGCCGAGCATGCCGTAGATCGCCTCCGACCAGTACAGGCGCTGGGTATCGACCTCCCAGTCCCAGGTGTCGATCCGCGCAAAATACTGGCTGCGCTTGAACCGTTCGGCATCGTCGGGCCGGCTTGCGTTGTCGAGGGCAGGGGAGCAAGATGCGCTCTATATAGGTATAGGGGGTATAGGTATGTCGCACACTCACGCGCAGAAAGATGAGTTGCTCAAGCGGGTCCGGCGCATTCTCGGCCAGGTCCAGGCTGTGGAGCGAGCCCTGGAAAGCGGGGCCGACTGCGGCAAGACCCTGCACCTGGTGGCCGCCACTCGGGGCGCCATCAGCGGCCTGATGGGCGAGATCATCGAAGCCCATGCCCTGGAGCACGTGGCCAACCCCGAGCTCAGCGATGCCGAGCGGGCCCGGGGCGTGGATGAACTGCTTGAAGCCATCCGCCGTTATTCCAAGTAGGAGCCGCTCATGAACCTGTCTCAGCAGGCTGCACACCTGGCCCACGATCATCAGTTTCTCGGTGCTGATCACGACGACAACGCCCGCCGCACGCTGTGGGTGGTGCTGTTGACGGTGGTGATGATGGCGGGGGAGATCGTCGCCGGTTACCTCACCGGTTCCATGGCCCTGCTGGCTGATGGGCTGCACATGGCCACCCACGCCGGGGCCCTGGGCATCGCGGCGGCGGCCTACGGTTTTGCCCGGCGCAATGCCGGCAACCGGCGTTTCAGTTTCGGCACCGGCAAGGTCGGCGACCTGGCGGGCTTTGCCTCGGCCATCATTCTCGGCCTGGTGGCGCTGGGCATTGCCGGCGAATCCCTGGTGCGGCTGTTCCAGCCCACTCGCGTAGCCTTTGGCGAAGCCACGCTGATCGCCGTGGCGGGGTTGCTGGTGAACATTCTCAGCGCCTGGCTGCTGGGCGGGGGGCACGACCATCATGGCCATGGCCGTTCCCACGGCCACTCTCATGATCACGAGCATCACGAGCATCACGAGCATCACGAGCATCACGAGCATCACGAGCATCACGAGCATCACCAGTCGCACCGGGCCGGGGGCGACAACAACCTGCGTTCGGCCTATGTGCATGTTTTGGCCGATGCCCTGACGTCGGTGCTGGCCATTGCCGCGCTGCTGGCCGGGCGCTACCTGGGTTGGGTCTGGCTCGACCCGGCGATGGGCATTGTCGGCGCGCTGGTGATTGCCCGCTGGTCCTATGCCCTGATCAAGTCCAGCGCCGCGGTGCTGCTCGATGCCAGCGATGAGCAGGTGGCCGGGCAAATCCGCGCATCGGTGGAAGGGCCGGGGGATGCCAGTATCGTCGACCTGCACGTGTGGCAGGTGGGCCCCGGGGCCCGGGCGGCGATTGTCAGTGTGGTGGCCCGGGCCTCGCTCAGTGCCGAGACCGTGCGTGCGCGCCTGGCCGCGCTGCCCGGGCTGTCGCACCTGACCCTGGAATTGCGCAGCGTCTGAAGCCGGGCGCCTCAGGTGGCGCCCGGGCGGTACAGTTCCAGCAGCGAATAGGCCAGCCCCACCACGGCCACTGCCAGCAGCACCAGGCTCGACACCCCCGTCACCAGGCGCTTGTACTTCAGCGAAAAGCCCTGGCGTGCCACCAGGATATAGGCCCCCAGCACCGCCAGGTCGATCAGTACCCAGACCAGGGTCAGCAGCAGGGCGCTGTGTTCGAAGGTACGGCCGACCTGGATGAACTGGGGGAAGAACGAGACAAAGAAGATGATGTCCTTGGGGTTGCCGATGCCCACCACAAAGCCGGTGGCCAGGCCCCTGCCGCGTCCGGCCAGGGGCTTGGCCGGTGCTTGCGCAGCGGGTTGGGCGGCCGCCTCGCGCAACCCCTGCACGGCCAGCCAGGCAATGAAGCAGCAGCCCAGCACGCTGATCCAGTGGATCAGCCGTGGGTCCAGGGCCAGCCCGCCGGAGAGCATCAGCACCGCCAGCAGGGCCAGCAGCAACGACGCCGCGTTGGTGCCCAGGGCGGTCAGCAGCGCCTGGCGCGGTCCGGCGTTCATGCTGGTGCTGACGATCAGCGCCACCACCGGCCCCGGGGTCGCCACCAGCATCAGCACGCTCAGGGTATAGGCCAGCAATAACGACATGTTCACATCCACCCGGCAACTCCTCGATCATTGGCAAAGGCCCTAGCCTGAAGGCTTGAGCCTGCGTTGAAAAACGCAAAAAGCTGTGACCTACTATGATTTTTAATCATGCTGAGTGCTTGCCGATGGTCGAGTCCCTGCCGCCGCTCTATGCCTTGCGCGCCTTTGAAGTGGCGGCCCGTTCCAGCTCCTTCACCCGGGCCGCAGAGGAGCTGTCCCTGACCCAAAGCGCCATCAGCCGGCATATCCGCACCCTGGAAAGCCAGTTCGGCTGCCGCCTGTTCGAGCGCCACGGCCCCAGGTTGGTACTCACTGACGTCGGGCAGCGCCTGGCCCGGGAGCTCAAGGCCGGGTTCCGGATCATCGAGGACGCCTGTCTGCCGCTGCGCAGCGGCAGTGGCCAATTACGCCTCAAGGCCCCTTCGACACTGACCATGCGTTGGCTGCTGCGGGCCCTGGACCAGCTCAAGCACCAGCAGCCGTCGCTGGCGGTGCAACTGGCCAGCGTGTGGATGGATTTCGATCATGTGGATTTTCATGCCGAGCCCTATGACTGCGCGATTCTGCTGGGCAACGGGCAGTTCGGCGCCGGGGTCGAGGCCTGCAAGCTGTTCGATGAGTGGCTGATTCCCATCGGCCCTCCGGAGGCTGTGGATGCGCCGCCCTGGACCCTGGAACGGCTCAGGGAGGCGCCACTGATCCACCCTTCGGCGGACCGCCGCGACTGGCGGCGCTGGCTGCAGGCCCAGGGCCTGCTGGGGCAGGTACGGCTGGACCGGGGCAACGTCTTCGACACCCTGGACCAGGCGATCTGCGCGGCCATGCGTGGCCACGGGCTGTCCATCGCCGACCTGTACCTGGTGGCCGAGGACATCCGCCAGGGCCTGGTCAGCCTGCCGTTTCCCCGTGCGCTGGCCTCGGGGGACGGCTATTACCTGGTGTGGCTGCTGGACAGCCCGCGCCGGGAACAGATCGACGGCCTGCGCGCCTTTCTGCTGGAGCAAGTGGTATCCATCGATGACCTTGAACTGGCTGACCTGACGCCTGGCGCGGGCTGATGGCGGGGCCGCTTCAACGGCGCAGCATGACCCAGTCGCGGTGCAGGTCGGCGCCGCAGGGGAACAGGGTTTCGCCGACCCTCACAAAGCCGTTGCGCTGGTAGAAACGGATCGCCCGGGCATTGTGTTCGTTGACGGTCAGGCGCAGGGGGCCGGGCTGTTGTGCCAGGGTCTGTGCCAGCAGGAACTGGGCGGCGCCACTGCCATGGTGGGCGGCATCCAGGTAGCAACGGGTCAGCTCGGCGATGCCGTCGGCACCGGCCACCCCGAGGTCCTGCGGGTGCAGGTTGACCAGGCTGTAGCCGATGACCCGGTTGTCATCGAGCAGCACCCGCAACTGTTTGCCGGGGGCTTCCAGCAGTGCGCTGAAATGTTCGGGCAGCAGGTTTTCCTGGATAAAGGCCTCGATCTCCGTTGCCGGGGTGTCCGGCGGGCAGGCGAGGGCAAAGGTCTGGCGGGCGATCTGGCTCAGGCGCTGGGTGTCGGCTTGCTGTGCGTTGCGCAAACATAGCGGCATGGCTCTGCTCCCTGAAGAAAAACGCCAGCATAGCCGGCCTGCGCGCGCTTCACTGGCCTGCCAGCCGGTTGCCACAGGATCACACCGCCCCTGTAGGAGCTGGCTTGCCAGCGAAAGGGCCCGCAAGACCGCCTTCGCCGGCCAGCCGGCGGCTACAGGATGATGTAGTCGTTGTGCTGCACGATGCCCTGGTGAGGGCCCTTCACCAGGTGCACGTAGCGGCCGTCCGCCAGGTCGATGGGCAGGCAGTCGTCGACGTCCAGCAGGGCATCGGTGTGGGATTTGTGCCAGTGGGCAAGCATCTGCTGCTTGCCTTTGGCCTTGGCCTGCGCCTTGTCCCGGGCCACCACCAGCAGGTAACGGTGGGCTTCGCCGAAGGTCGCTGCTTCATAGCCGCCCAGGTTGATGAAGTACAGGCGCGGCGCATCCGCCGCCGGGGCCAGGGCGCTGAGTTCGAGCCTGTAGTCGTCGATACCGTCCACCCGCATCCATGAGTCGATGTGCAGCCCCGCCTGGCTGCCGAACCAGCCTTCGCGCAGTTGCGGGTAGGCCGCTTCAAGGCTGTCGGCGACCACGAACTGCACATCATGGACTTCGATTTTCGCTCTGGGGTGCTTGCCCCCCAGCATCACCACAAACAGCATGCAGGCTCCTTGTTCCGGGCTAGGTGGTGGCGCGTGCCGCCACCGCGGGCGCACGTTTTACCTCAAGCCGGGCGCCGGGCCAAGGCCGACGGTTTCAGCGGCCATGCAACCGGCGGCTGTCCGCAGGGGCCTGGCAACGCTCTTGCAGTCCATAGTCGCGCAGCACCGTCGCCACCCGCAGCCGGTAGTCGGCAAATACCTCACCGCGGCCCCGGGCCTGCGCCTGGCGGTGGCATTCCAGGTTGCGCCACTGGGCCACGGCCTGCTCGTCACGCCAGAACGACAGGGACAGCAGTTTTTCCGGCTGGGCCAGGCTCTGGAAACGTTCGATGGAGATGAAACCGTCGATCTCCCCCAGCTGGTTTTTCAGCCCGGCCGCCAGCTCCAGGTAGGCGTCGCGCTGGCCCGAAGCTGGCAGTACTTCGAAGATCACCGCGATCATTGTTCGGCCTCCCCGCGGTCGCTGAACAGCGGAATACGCCCGTTGACCGAGGCCAGGTACTGCCAGTCCAGGGCCAGTGCATCCAGGCCGGGGCCCTGCAACAGGGCGCGCAACAGGCATTGGACTATGCCCAGGGCCAGCTCCCGGCCAGGGCAGCGGTGGGCTCCGGCGCCGAAGCTGAAGCCCTGATGCGCCGGGTTGCTGCCGGTAATGGCGGCTAGCGCCGGGTCCTGGTTGGCCGCGGCCAGCAGCACCAGAATGGTTTCGCCGGCTTGCAGTTCCACGCCGTGCACGGTGCAGGGCGCGGTGACGAAGCGCCGGGTGTTCTGCACCGGCGGGTCCAGGCGCTGGCGCTCCAGCAGCCAGTCGCCCAGCAGGCCCGGTTCCTGGCGCAGGCGCTGCTGCATGGCCGGTGCAGCCAGCAGGGCGACCAGGCTGTTGCCGACCAGGCCGGCGCAGGCGTCATGGGTCTGCGCCAGCAGGCCCGCCAGATTGGCCCGCAGGTCCGCTGGAGCAAGCTCACCACTGCGGTCGAGAATCTGCCGCAGCAGCGGGCTGTGTTGCGGGGCCTGCACCAGGGCCTGCATCTGCGCGTCCAGCTCCAGTGCTGCCCGGTCGGCGGCCTGCAATCGGGGCTGATCGCTCAGGGGCGAGAAGCAGGCGACGAATTCCCCTGTGCGCCGGGCGAGTGTTTCGCACTGTTCGGCGGGGACGCCAAGCAGGCTGGCCAGCAACGCCACCGGCAGTACGAACTGCCAGTGTTGCAGGTCGGCGGCGCAGGCCGGAGCCACGAGGGCCGGTTGCCACCTGGCCAGATGGGCCTCCAACCCGGCGGTACAGAGACCCTGCAAGGCCGGCTCGATGGCCGCACGCGGGCAACGCTGGCGCGGGCCATCGTTCATTCGCATCAGGCGGCCGAACAGCTGCCCGGCCGGCCTTCCGGCAATTGCCTGGGGTACCGGCTCGGTACTGGGGCGCACCTGGCAGGCCGGGTGGTCGAGCACCGCTGCCACCGCCGCGGCGCTGCTGGCGACCCATAGCCTGAGGGCGCAATCGTAGGTCAGGCCGCCCCGGGCGCGGAGGCGGGTGTAGTAGAAGTACGGGTCTGAGTGAGTAGCAGCGCTGATCGCGTCCATGATTTATCTCTTTGTTCTGCAGATATCCAGGCTGCTACTATCCTGACCCTTTCGAAGACACGATTCGTCAGGGAGCGAAATATGAATGTAGTGCAGAACGACATAGGGGTATCCCAAGTGGCGGCGGCCATCGCCGAGCCGGCGCGCACCCGCATGCTCTGTGCGCTGATGGACGGCCACGCACGCACCAGCACCGAGCTGGCGGCGATTGCCGAGGTCAGCACCTCTACCGCCAGCGCCCATCTGGCCAAGCTCAAGGAGGCGGGGCTATTGCGGGTGCAGGTCCAGGGCCGGCACCGTTACTACTGCCTCGGCGACCCGCTGGTGGCCCAGGCCCTGGAGGCGCTGATGGTGATCGGCCAGGGCCGCGCACCCAGCTTCACCCCGCGCACCCCGGACCGCCTGCAGTTCGCTCGTACCTGCTACGACCACCTGGCGGGCACGCTGGGGGTGCAGTTGCACGACCGGATGTTCGAGGCCGGCTGGCTGCTGGCGGCCGAGGAGGGTGAGGCCTACCGGGTCAGCGACAGCGGCGAAGAGTTTTTCCGCAGCCTGGGGATCGAGGTGGCCGGGCTCAAGGCCTTGCGTCGACGCTTTGCCTGCCCGTGCCTGGATTGGAGCATGCGCCGTCCGCACCTGGGGGGCGCCCTGGGGGCGGCGCTGTTGCAGGCCTTGCTGGAGCGCAAATGGCTGATCCGGGACCTGGACAGCCGCGCCCTGAGTCTGACCGGCACCGGCGGACGCTACATCAGCAAGCGTTTTGGCATGGCCCTGATCCAGCCGGCCCGGCCGCTGTCGTCCTCGGCCGTCATTGAATTGCAACGCCTCGGCGGCTGAAGCCTGCAAGCTCCAGTTCGAGAGCCCGGGCCGTGCATCATTCGGGCTGCAGGGCATCGAGCAGGTCGCGATCGAGCTCCAGCATGGCCTGCTCCAGGCGAGCCAGTGCGGCCTTGATCTCGGTGCTGGCGGCCCCCTGCAGGCAGGCTCGCTCCAGGTATTCGCATTGCTGGATCAGCACCTGTGCCTTGATGATTTGCGCCGCGCCGCGAATCCGGTGGGCCAGGTCGGCAACCCCCTGGTGGGTCTCGCTGGCCAGCTGCTCGCGGATGTCCATGAGGTCTTTCTGGTTGCTCTGGTGCAAGCCGCGCAGTACTCGCTGGATGACCTTGGGGTTGCCATTGGTGAGGTAGTCGAGTTGCTGGATGTCGTAGCGCTCGCGGGGGGCCTGCGATTGCACGCGGGGCAGGGCGGCCAGGGAGCGCAGGCGCAGATCGAGGTCGGGCAGGGCGATGGGCTTGAACAGGCAGCCGTTCATTCCGGCATCGCGGCAGCGCTGTTCCTCTTCGGGCTGGACATTGGCGGTAAAGCCGAGGATGTGCACGGGCGCGCTCTGCTGTTCGCGTTCGCTCGCACGAATATGCCGGGCCAGTTGATAGCCGCTCATGACCGGCATGTTGCAGTCGGTGATGACCAGGTCGAAGGGCTCCTCTCGCCAGATCTTGAACGCCTCGGCGCCATTGCTCGCCTGGCTCAACGAGTAGCCGAGGTACTTCAACTGCTCGCAGAGCAACTGCCGGTTGGCCTGGCTGTCATCCACCACCAGGATATGCAGCGCCTGCCGCGCGGCGACCGCTGGCGCGGCAGGCGGGAGCACGGTGGGGGCCTGCGGCAGGGCGGGTAGGCGGCTCAGGCGCAGTTGCACCCGCACCTCGGTGCCCAGCCCGGGCTGGCTGTGCAGGGTCAGGGTGCCGCCCATCATTTCGCACAGGGTGCGGCAGATCACCAGCCCCAGGCCAGTGCCGGAACGGGCATCCTGATGCTGCCCGAGCACCTGGCTGAAAGGCTTGAACAGCTGTTGCAGATCGTCGGCGGCGATGCCGATACCGCTGTCCTTGACCGTCAGCAGCAACGCTAGGTACTCCGGTTCGCTGGGCCCGGTTGCCAGGCGCACCTGTACACCGCCTTGCTGGGTGAACTTGATGGCATTGCTGATCAGGTTGGAGAGGATCTGCTTGAAACGCAGTGGATCCACCAGCACGTCGTCAGCGGCGTGGCTGTCCAGCTCCAATTCCAGGCGCAGGCCCTTTTGCCGGGCCAGGCCGTCGAAGACCCGGAACACCGGCTCCACCAGCCCCCGCAGGTTGGCCCGCTCCGGGCTCAGGCTCAGGTGGCCGCTCTCGATCCGGGCGATGTCGAGGATATCGCCGATCAGTTCCAGCAGGGTTTGCGCCGAACTGTAGGCCACCTCGATCGAGGGCCGGTCGAACTGGCCCTGATCGGCGCGCTTGAGCGCCAGTTCGAGCATGCCCAGCACCGCGCTCATGGGCGTGCGGATCTCATGGCTCATGGTGGCCAGGAAGGTGGTCTTGGCCCGGTTGGCCTTGTCTGCCTCATCCTTGGCCTGGGTCAGCTCTTGCAGCAGTTGCTGGCGTTCGCTGATGTCCAGCCAGCCGCCGATGATGCCCTGGATTTCGCCCTCGGCATTTCGATAGGGCAGCATCCAGTGGTAGATCCGCATCTCCTGGCCGCGGATATGCACCGTACGGTCGATCAGCAAGGGCGGGCCGCCGTCGAAGATGCTTTGGAAGTCCTTGGAGAACTGCTCGGCTTCGGGCACCGCCAATTGTTCGAGATCGGTCCCCAGCATGCTCTGGCGATCGGTGCCCATGCTCTTCAGGTAGCTGTCGTTGCAGATCACCAGGCGCCGCTTCAGGTCGCGCACGTAGATCGGGTTGGGCGTGCCGTTGATCAGGGCGTCCATGAAGCGCAACTGATCGTTGAGGGCGTGTTCGGCCTTTTCGCGCTGGCGAACCTGGCGTCGCATGGCGTAGCCCCAGGCCAGGGAGATCAGTAACAGGAGTATCGAACCGGCCCCGGCCAGGTAGAGGGTGGTGCGGTAGTCGCGCCAGGAGGGCGGGGCGACGGCGGCCTTGGAGCGCCAGCGATTGTTGAGCTCGGTAATGGCGTCGGGCGAGATGCTGCGCAGGGACTTGTCGATGATGCTGAACAACTCCAGCTGGTCACGGCGCACGGCAAAGGATTCATTGAGCAACGGCAGGTCGAGGGCTGGCCTGACCTTGAGCTGGTCCTCCTTGATGCGCGGCAGGTTGAAGCTGACGGCGATTTCCGCCTGCACCGTGCCGTCTGCCTTGTGGTCGCGCAGCAGCGACAGGGCTTCGAAGTTGGTCTGCACCTCTTTGACGCGGATCTGTGGATAGCGCTGGTGCAGCTGCGATACCAGGGCATGGCCGCTGCCGATCAGCAGGGTCTTGCCGGCCATGTCTTCGAGGCTTTTCGGCGCATCCGCGGCGTCGCTGGTGACCAGCATGTAGGGCCCGACCAGATAGGGCCGGGTGAATTGCAGGTAGGTTTCGCGCTCTGGGGTGCGCACCCGGTCGGCAACCATCTGCACCTGGCCGTTGCGCACGGCCTCGTTGAGGTCCTTGAAGCTGGGCAGCGCCGTGATGTCGAAGCTCAGCCCGGTCTTGGCCTCCAGCATGGTCAGCAGGTCGGCGGTAATGCCCAGGTAATTGCCGTTGGCGTCGAAGTAGGACATTGGCGGCAGGTAGCGGTGAATGCCAATGCGCACCACCGGGTTTTTTTCGATCCAGCGCTGTTCCTCGACCGTCAGGCTGGTCTTCTCCATGCTCAGCAGCAGGCGGTCGCCCCAGCGATTGCGGATGCTGGTGCCCTGTTCCTTGTGGACCGCTTGCAACGCGTTGTCGAGCAGATGCTGCAAGCGTTGGTTGTCCGGGGCCACCGCAAAGGTGAAGCCGCTGCTGCTGGCCGGGCCGCTGTAGATGATCCGCAGGTAGTCGCTGTAGTTGCGCGAGATCAGAAACTGCGCCAGCACCGCGTCGCCAAGCAGCATGTCGGCATCACCGAAGGCTACCGCGGCCATGGCCGCATCGGCACTGGCGTAGCTTTCGATCCGGGCCTTGGGGTACATGGCCTGGGCCACGGGCAGGCTGATACTGTCCAGGGAGATGGCCAGCCGGTACCCCTGCAAACCGTTTTTCAGCGACGGTGAATCCCCCAGGCGAGCGACCAGTGTCGGGCGATTGGCCAGATAGATCTGGCTGCGCAACAGTTGACGTCGCTCGGCCTCGCCCTGGGTGACGCTGCCCATGAAGTCGATCTCGCCCTTGGCCAGGGCGCTGAACACCTGCTCGCGGGTGTCATAGGCGCGAACGCTGATCTTCACGCCCAGGGCATCGCCCAGCAGGCCGGCATAGTCGGCGGTGATGCCTTCGTATTCCTTGGCTTCGTTGACCATTTCCAGCGGTGGCAGGTTTTGCTGCGAGGTGCCCAGAACCAGCTCACGCTTGTGGCGCAGCCATTGCCAATCGTCGCCGCTCAATGGCAGTGGCTGGTGGTGGGGAGATTCATAGTTGAGCAGTTGCAAGGAGGGCGCGGGGTCGGCCATCGCCGGGAGGCATGTCAGCCACATCAGCATGGGCAGGATGAAGCGAGGCATCGGGGCTCCTGAACGAATTACGGCACACGGGTGAGTCGAGAAGGAGTGGCAGGCTGTGTGGCCCGCTATACAAGGGCCTACCGTCAATGCTGGACGTTAGTGTAGATCACGGGAGGGCGCAGAAAAGCGGCCCATTTTCCTGGGTTGCCGAGGCTTGGGCAAGTGCGCTGCCGGGCGGTGGTCGGGCGTCCCTGGATCAGGGCTAGTGGCAGCCCGTCCTCAAGCCCGGGGCTGGACGCGTGCGGCAATAGTGGTAAAGCTGTGCGTCCTTCAACGTTGGCAGGGCCTTGCATGCTCATCGTTTTCAGCGGCTTGCCGGGCACCGGCAAGACCACCATCGCCCGTACCCTGGCGCCACACCTGGCGGCCACCTACCTGCGCATCGACAGCATCGAACAGGGCCTGCGTGACGCCGGCCTGGCGCAGGTGGGCAAGGCCGGCTACCAGATTGCCCTGCAACTGGCCGAGGCCAACCTGGCCCTGGGCAACCGGGTACTGGCCGACTGTGTCAATCCGGTGCAGGAAAGCCGCCAGGCCTGGCAGGCCCTGGCCAGCAGACAGGGGGTGAGGCTGCTGGAGATCGAGGTGGTGTGCTCCGATCTTGCGGAGCATCGGCGCCGGGTCGAGACCCGCCAGTTGGACGTGCCGGGCCTGCGCCCGCCCAGCTGGCAATCGGTGCTCGAGCATGACTATCAGCCCTGGGCGAGCTCGCCGCTGCGCCTGGACACCGCGCAGCTCTCACCGCAGCAGGCGCTGGCCCTGATTCTGGCGTGCCTGCCGGGCGCCTGAGGTTGCCGGGGGCAGCGGCGCCAAGTCTTTGAACCTTGATGGTGCGCTGATGGTCAGTGCTCAGGGCCCCGCGATGGCGCCTCAAGGCCGCGCTGTGGGGCGGCATTGGCCGGAAAACTCCCGATAACGGGGCAAAACATGCAGCGCGGGGGCTTTGTGCACCGATTCTGTTCGCGCAGGGCCGCGAGCGGCGCCGGCTACGTTGCTGGGGCTTTGCTGCTGGATGTTCTCAAGCTTTCTTTGTGTCTCTTTTTTGAATCTATTTGTCGCTAAGCGGTCATTTTTGCCACGGGCCACCTCCGGGGCGACGCACCGTGCATTTGCGGCATAGCGATTGCTATCACTCTTTCAGGGGGGCTGGGCCCCTCACGCTCGAAGCCGGGTCACGCACACACAGGGTTCAAATAAAAAGCCGTTCACGTCACGGCAAGGAGTTGGCTATGTCCCGCGCTTTCTTTGATGAAATGTATGCTGCCGATGGCGTCTGCCGGCCTCACTACCAGGGGTTTGCCCGCTGGCTGGCGGACACTCCTCTGGAACTTTTGGACCAGCGCCGGCGCGAAGCCGACCTGCTGTTCCACCGCGCCGGTATCACCTTCACCCTGTACGGCGACGAGCAGGGCACCGAGCGCCTGATTCCCTTCGACATCATTCCCCGCAGCATCAAGGCCAGCGAATGGCGCACCGTGGAGCGCGGCTGCATCCAGCGGGTGCAGGCGCTGAACCTGTTCCTCGCCGACCTCTATCACGGCCAGCGGATTCTCAAGGAAGGCATCATCCCCGCCGAACAGGTGCTGGCCAACGAGGGCTACCAGGTGGCGATGCAGGGCCTGGACCTGCACCGCGGCATCTATGCCCATATCGCCGGGGTCGACCTGGTGCGCGACGGCGACGGCAGCTACTACGTGCTCGAAGACAACCTGCGCACCCCCAGCGGTGTCAGCTACATGCTCGAAGACCGCAAGATGATGATGCGCCTGTTCCCCGAACTGTTCGCCGCCCAGCGCATCGCGCCCATCGACCATTACCCGAACCTGCTGCTGGACACCCTGAAAAGCTCCAGCCCCCTGGACAACCCGACCGTGGTGGTGCTGACCCCGGGGCGCTTCAACAGTGCCTATTTCGAACATGCGTTCCTGGCCCGGGAGATGGGCGTGGAACTGGTGGAAGGCGCCGACCTGTTCGTGCGTGACGACCGGGTGTACATGCGCACCACCGCCGGTGCCCAGGCGGTGGACGTGATCTACCGACGCCTGGATGACGCCTACCTGGACCCGCTGTCGTTCAACCCCGATTCCATGCTCGGGGTGCCCGGGCTGATCGCCGCCTACCGCTGCGGCAACGTGGTGCTGGCCAATGCCGTGGGCACCGGGGTGGCCGACGACAAGTCGATCTACCCCTATGTGGACGAGATGATCCGCTTCTATCTGAGCGAGGAACCGATCCTCAAGAACGTGCCCACCTGGCAGTGCCGCAAGCCCGCCGAACTGTCCCACGTGCTGGCCAACCTGGCGCAGTTGGTGGTCAAGGAAACCCAGGGTTCCGGCGGCTACGGCATGCTGGTGGGGCCGGCGGCCACGGCGGCGCAGATCGAGGAATTCCGCGTGCGGATCAAGGCCCGGCCCGAGGCCTATATCGCCCAGCCGACCCTGTCGCTGTCCACCTGCCCGACCTTTGTCGAAAGCGGCATCGCGCCGCGGCATATCGACCTGCGGCCGTTCGTACTTTCGGGCCGGGAAACCCGCCTGGTGCCCGGCGGCCTGACCCGGGTTGCGTTGCGCGAGGGCTCGCTGGTGGTCAACTCGTCCCAGGGCGGCGGCACCAAAGACACCTGGGTGGTGGAGGACTGAACCATGCTTTCAAGAACCGCAGCCGATCTGTACTGGATGTCCCGCTACCTGGAGCGTGCCGAGAACCTGGCACGCATGCTCGAAGTCAGTTATTCGCTGTCGCTGATGCCCCAGGCCGGGCGCGGCGACGGCCAGGCCGAACTGGCCATGTCGCTGCTGGCCGCCGGCACCCTGGACGATTACCACCAGCGCCACGGCGAACTCAACAGCGAGCGCATGCTGCATTTCTTCGCCCTCGACGAGAGCAACCCGGGCAGCATCTATTGCTGCCTGCGCGCGGCACGCAGCAATGCCCACGCGGTGCGCGGGCGGATCACCGCCGACATGTGGGAAAACATCAACGCCACCTGGCTGGAGATGCGCAACATCGCCCGCAACGGCCTGGGGCGCTATGGCATCAGCCAGTTCTGCGAGTGGGTCAAGGAGCGTTCGCACCTGTTCCGCGGCGCTACCGCCGGCACCATCATGCGCAACGATGCCTATCGCTTCATCCGCCTGGGGACCTTTATCGAACGCGCCGACAACACCCTGCGCCTGCTGGATGCGCGCTATGAAATGTTCGGCGAGGAGTCCGAAGAGGTCAGCGACGACTCGGCCCGCGGCTACTACCAGTGGAGCGCCTTGCTTCGCGCCTTGTCCTCCTTCGAGGCGTTCAACGAGATCTACCGCAACGCCCCGGGGGCCGAGCAGGTGTCCGAAATGCTGCTGCTGCGCGCCGATGTGCCGCGCTCGCTGCACGCCTGCGTCGAGGAGCTGGACCAGATCCTCGCCGCCCTGCCGGGGGACAACGGCCGCCCGGCACAGCGCCTGGCCGCCGAGCTGAATGCGCGGCTGCGCTACACCGGGATCAACGAGATTCTCGACTCCGGGCTGCACCAGTGGCTGACCGACTGCATCGCTCAGATCCGCCACCTGGGGCAAACCGTGCACGAGTCCTATCTGGAGGTGGTATGAAACTGTCCATTCGTCACGACACGACCTACAGCTACACCGATGAAGTCTGCACCAGCATCCAGTTCCTGCGCCTGACGCCCCAGAACAGCCTGCGCCAGCAGATCCTCCAATGGCACCTGGAGCTGCCGCGGCGGGTGCGTGCCCAGCGCGATCCCTACGGCAACATCCTCCACGTCATGACCCTGGACGAGCCCCACGGCGCGATCGTCCTCAGCGCCTTCGGCGAAGTGCAGATCGACCCGCTGCGCGAAGTGGAGGGCGACAGCCAGTCGCCGCTGCCGTTCCTGCGCAGCAGCCACTTGAGCAAGGCCGACCCGGCCCTGAGCGACTTTGCCCGACAGCATTGTGGCGAGCGCCGCGATCGCGCCGCGCTGATCGAGCTGATGCAGGCCTTGGCCGAGCACATGCCCTACAGCCCTGGCGCCACCGGGGTCGGCAGCACCGGCGCGCAAGCCTTTGCCGGCGGCGCCGGCGTCTGCCAGGACCACACCCATGCGTTCCTGGCCTGCGCCCGCAGCCTGGGCATACCGGCGCGCTACGTGTCCGGCTACCTGTGCACCGAGGACCAGAGCCACCTGGCCAGCCATGCCTGGGCCGAAGCCTGGCTGGATGACGGCTGGTACAGCTTCGACGTGACCAACCGCCTGGACCGCCCCGAGCGCCACCTGAAACTGGCGGTGGGCCTGGATTATCTGGACGCCTGCCCGGTACGCGGCATGCGTCGCGGTGGCGGGGCGGAGCAGATGCACGCGCAGGTGCAGGTCAGTTCCATGATGCAGGTCCAGCATCAATAGGCGCGCCGGGCTCAGTCGCGGCCCATGGCTTGGCGGCGGTATTCATCCGGGGTGGTGCCCATCATCCGCCGGAACATGCTGATAAAGGCCGAGGCGCTGCTGTAGCCCAGGTCCAGGCCGATGCTTTCCACGGTCCGTCCCTGTTCCAGCAGGGCCAGGGCCTGCACCACCTTCAGGCGCTGGCGCCATTCCACCAGTGACATGCCCAGCTCGCGCTGGCTGCGCCGCATCAGCGTGCGTTCGCTGGTGTTGGCGGCATGGGCCAGTTGCGGCAGCGAGCGCGGGTCGCCTGGGTTGGCCTTGAGGGTGCGCAGCACCGGGCCCAGCAGCGGGTCGTCGGAAGAGGGCAGGTAGCTGCCGGCGCAGGAGGCATGCCCCAGCTTGTCCACCAGCACCTGCAGCAGGCGCTGTTGCTCGTCGCTCTGGGGCAGGCCCGGTGGCGCCTGGCGCAGGTCGTCCAGGAGCGCCAGGACCAGCGGGCTGAGGCTCAGGGCGCAGTGCCGGGCGGGCAGGGCGGCGCACAGCTCGGGCGCCAGGTACAGCGAGCAGTGGCAGGCTTCGTGGCGGTTGAAGCCCATGTGCTCGACATTCGGCGGCAGCCAGATGCCGTACTGCGGCGGCGCCAGGTAATGGTGGTCGCCCAGCTCGATTTCCATCACCCCGCTGTAGGCATAGACGAACTCGCCCCACGGATGGCGGTGGCGCGGGTAGGTGGCGTGGGCCGGCAGGTTGGCCGCGCGAAAGAAGATCGGCGCCGGCAGGGCTTCGCTGAAAGGCGGCAGGTGCAACTGTTGCGCGGCTTTGTTCACGGCGGGCACCGGTTGGCGGATAAGTGCTATGGGCTGGCGGATTAAAACTATATCTAGGAAAACTGTCAGGCGGACAATCCTTCATCACTTTTTCTCGATGAAGGATCTGCCATGGCCACTCGCCAACCCCTGGATGCCACCGCCTGCAGCCTGATGGTCGGCCTGTGCGCGATCTGGGGCCTGCAGCAGGTGGCGCTCAAGGCCACTGCGTCGGACATCGCCCCGGTGCTGCAGATTGCCCTGCGCTCCGGCGGCGCGGCGCTGCTGGTGGGCCTGCTGATGTGCTGGCGCGGCGAGCGCCTGGGGCTGGGCGACGGCCATTGGCGCCCGGGCCTGCTGGTGGGCGGGCTGTTCGCCCTGGAGTTTCTGCTGGTGGGTGAAGGGCTGCGCTACACCACGGCCTCGCACATGGCGATCTTTCTCTATACCGCGCCGATCTTCGCCGCCCTGGGGCTGCACTGGCTGATGCCGGCCGAGCGGTTGAAACCCGCGCAGTGGCTGGGTATCGGCGTGGCCTTTGGTGGCATAGTCGTGGCCTTTAGCGGCCCCGCCGCGGCCGGGCACGGCGGTGGCAGCCATGTGCTGCTGGGGGATTTTCTCGGGGTGCTGGGCGGGGTCGCCTGGGGCGCGACCACCGTGGTGGTGCGTTGTTCGCGGCTAGCCTCCAGCCCCACCACCCGGACCCTGCAGTATCAACTGCTGGGGGCCTTTGTCTGGCTCGGGCTGGCGGCGCTGCTGACCGATCAGACCAGCATCCATTTCACTCCGTTGGTGGTCGCCAGCCTGGGCTTTCAGGTGTTGGTGGTGTCGTTCGCCAGCTTCCTGATCTGGTTCACCCTGCTGCGCCGCTACCCGGCCTCGCGGTTGGGCGTGCTGTCGTTCATGACCCCGCTGTTCGGCATAGGTTTCGGGGTCTGGCTGCTGCATGAGCCGCTGGAGCCGAACTTCATTTTCGGCGCGTTGCTGGTGCTGGCGGGGATTGTCATGGTCAGCGGCTACGAGTGGCTGCGCCAGCGTTTCAAGCGCAATCGCGAAAGCCCGGTGGCGCCGCGCGGTTCTTGAACGCCCGGGCGCTGGCAAGTCGGCTCCTGCCAGCGAGACCGTTCCCGGGACGATTCAGCGTTTCGCCGCCTCAAGGGCGTTGCGAATGTCTTCCTGCAACTGGCGGGCACCGCTGCAGGCAGGGTCGGCGGGGCCGTGCTTGCAGGATTTATCCAGCACCTTCAGCGCCAGATCGGCGTCGGGCGCCACGCCTATGCCCCGGCTCAGGTGGAAGCCGTACATGGTGCAGGCCCAGGGGTCATCCAGCTCACAGGCCTTGTTGAAGGTCTGCACTGCACAGTGCCGGGTGCCCTGGCTGTCGGCGTCGGCCGTGAGCATGCCGGCGGCGCGGTTGGTGCAGCCGGAGACCAGGCCCAGGCTGCAAGCGCGCTGGTACAGCGGTTCATAGCCTTCGGCCGGCCCTTTGGCCTGTTGCAGGGTGGTTGCCAGCCAGTAGCAATCGTTGCCGTCGCCGGCCTCGCAGCGCTGCAGGCAGGCCCCCAGCTGCTCCGGGATTTCGCAGCGGTTGGCCTGCGTGGCCCGTATCGCGGCCCTGGCCGGCATGTTGTCGCCGGGGCATTGCCTGGCCTGGGCCTGCCAGTCCTGCCGGGCCTGGACTTTGGCGTACAGGGCAGCGATCAGTTCCTGGTCGGTGGGCGCGGCGCTGGCGGCAATGCTCGACAGCAAGGCCATGCCGAACAGGCAGAAACGGTAGAGGCGATGCATGGGGCAGAGTCCTTTCCAGGGGGCGTGGGCGCGGAGGGTATCTTAAGGATTTTCGCCAATAGCTCCAGGCTGCCGACGGGGTGGCGAGACGTTTTTTTTCAATTTCCCCCCGGCAGCTCTCTTGTGGTCCCGGGGTTTTACTCTGTACTGTATATAAAAACAGTATATGGGCCTAGCCATGCAACTGATCGACAAGCTGAGCATCCTCGCCGACGCCGCCAAGTACGACGCTTCCTGCGCCAGCAGCGGCGCGCCCAAGCGCAGTTCCGAAGGCAAGAGCGGGCTGGGTTCGAGCAATGGCATGGGCATCTGTCACAGCTATACGCCGGACGGGCGCTGCGTTTCGCTGCTCAAGGTGCTGCTGACCAATTTCTGCCTCTACGACTGCCAGTACTGCGTCAATCGCCGTTCCAGCGACGTACCCCGGGCACGCTTCAGCCCCGAGGAAGTCGTGCGCCTGACCCTGGATTTCTACCGGCGCAATTGCGTCAGCGGGCTGTTCCTCAGCTCGGGGATCATCCGCTCGGCGGACTACACCATGGAGCAACTGGTGCAGGTGGCCAGGCTGCTGCGCGAAGAGCACGAGTTCCGTGGCTACATCCACCTCAAGACCATCCCCGACGCCGACCCGTTGCTGATCGAGCAGGCCGGGCGCTACGCCGACCGCCTCAGCGTCAACGTCGAGCTGCCCACCGACCAGGGCCTCAAGGCCCTGGCCCCGGAAAAGCACCTGGGTTCGATCAAGCAGGCCATGGGCACCATCTATACCGGCGAGCAGACGGTGCTCAACGAGCCCCGGGCGCCGCGCTTCGCCCCGGCCGGGCAGAGCACCCAGATGATCGTCGGCGCCGATGACACCGACGACAGCACCATCCTCCACAGCGCCGAGGCGCTGTACGGCAACTTCCGCCTGCGCCGGGTCTATTACTCGGCCTTCAGCCCGATTCCCAACAGCCCGAAAAGCGTACCCCTGGCCGCGCCACCGCTGATGCGCGAGCACCGCCTGTACCAGGCCGACTTCCTGCTGCGCGGCTATGGCTTCAGCGCCAACGAACTGTTCCAGGGGCCGGGGCACCTGGCCCTGGACATGGACCCCAAGCTGGCCTGGGCCCTGGACAACCGCAGCGTGTTTCCCCTGGACCTGAACCGTGCCGAACCGGCGCTGATCTCGCGCATTCCGGGGATCGGCCTGCGCACTACCCAGCGCCTGGTGGAACTGCGCCGCGAGCGGCGTATCCGCTACGAGGACCTGGCGCGCATGCGCTGTGTGCTGAGCAAGGCCAGGCCGTTCTTTATCACCAGCGACTATCACCCGCAGCAGGCGGAGACCAGCAGCGCGCTGCTCTACCAGCAACTGCGGGAACGCCCGCAACCGCAGCAGATGGGGCTTTGGGGATGATCAGCCTGGACTGTGACGACCTGTTCGACACCTGGCGCCAGCAGGCGCGCTGGCTGCTCAGCCATTCCATCGACCCGAGCCGGGTCAGTTGGTCCGGGACGCAGGAGGCCGATCTGTTCGCCAGCGATGAGGCTTGCCCTGAGCAGCCCGGTCCGTTTCGTGCGCGGATTCCCCTGGCCCTGCTGGAGCTGCTGGAACGGGCCGCCTGCTATCGCGGCGAGCAGCGCTGGAGCCTGTTGTACGAGGTGCTGTGGCGGGTCAGCCATGGCGACCGCACGGCCATGCTCAGCGGCGATCAACTGGGCAGCGAGTTGCAGCGGCGAATCAAGCAAGTCGACCGCGAGGCCCATCACCTGCATGCCTTCGTGCGCTTCGTCAGCTTGCCCGCGGGCCGCTCACAGCTGGCCGAGCAGCCTGAATACGTGGCCTGGCACGAGCCGGCCCACGACATCCTGGCCCAGGCCAGCCGGCATTTCATCGGGCGCATGGGGCGCCACCGCTGGATGATCGCCACGCCCCGGGACGGGGTGTATTTCGACGGTACGCAACTGCACCACCACAGGCGCTGCCCCAGCGCCTGGCGGCAACTGGCCCAGGCCGGTGAAGACCCCGGGGGCGAGCTGTGGCTGGCCTACTACAGCCATATCTTCAACCCGGCGCGGCTCAACCCCCGGGTGATGCAGGGGCATTTGCCGGTGCGCTTCTGGAAGCACCTGCCGGAGGGGCCGCTGATTCCGGCACTGATCAACCAGGCTCGCCACGGCAAGCAGCGCGACGGGCAGGCCAGCCAGGTGGCAGCACGGCCAGGCAAGCGGATCGGCCAGCCGCGCGGCGATAGCGCTGGGCAGGCCCCAGGGCCTTCCCTGACAATGGGCGGCTTTGAACAATGAGGCAGGCAGCCAATGGATGACGGCGTGGATGACGGCAAGGGCATTACCGAGGAATTCTGGTCGAAGGGAGTGACTGACGACGCGAAGATGATGTGGCGGGTGGGCAGCCGCGGCGTGACCTTCCTGGCGGCGCTGCTGCTGCCCAAGACCGGGTTCAAGGTCGTGGACATCGCGGTTGGAGTGCTGACCATGCTGATCCCCTTGCTGGTGATCGAGACCCAGAGGGCCTATTCGAAGTTTTCCCCCGGGTTTCTCGCCTGGGTGATCCGCATCAGTGTGTTTGCCAGCGGTGTGGCCATGGCCAGCCTGGGGCTGGTGGTCTACTTCGGGGTCGTGATGCCTTTGGTTTCAGCGGTGGGCATGCATTTTTTTCAACAGAGCGCCAGCCTCCAGTCCCAGGGGCAGAGCGGGGTGGAACTGGTCGGTTTCTGGTGGATGGCGGCTGTCACCGGCTTTGCCGTGATGTATGCAGTGTTCAAGAATTTTCGCGAGACCAAGGTGTTCGAGATCGTCTATCACCTGCCACGCAACGGCGTGAGGCAGCTCATGCAGGAGCGGCCGCTGCGCGCCAGCAACTGGCCGATGTTCGTCTGGTTCGAGCTCTGCGTGTTGATCGCGAGCTTTTTCTACACCTTGATGGCATCCCAGGCCGCGCTGCTGGTGGTGGATGGAACGCAACAGGTGCTGATGTTGTTCGGTATCAGCCTCTGAGGGGGAGCCCCGCCTTCGGCTGGCATCCTGCAGGCTCCAGGCATGAAAAAGCCCGCCCCTGGCAACCAGGGGCGGGCTCGGCTGAAGCAGGGGGGGGGGGAATCAGACCTTGACGATCCAGCCCGCTGGCGCTTCGACGTCGCCGGTCTGCACACCGGTCAGCTCTTTGTAGAGCTTCTGGGTGATCGGGCCGACTTCTTTTTCGCTGTAGAACACGTGCAGCTTGTTCTGGTACTCGATGCCGCCGATCGGCGTGATCACCGCGGCAGTACCGCAGGCACCGGCTTCCTTGAAGTCCGCCAGCTTGTCGATGAACACGTCGCCTTCGACCACTTCCAGGCCCAGGCGGGTCTTGGCCAGCTCGATCAGCGACAGGCGGGTGATGCCCGGCAGTACCGATGGCGAGTTGGGGGTGACGAATTTGTCGTCATGGGTGATGCCGAAGAAGTTGGCCGAACCCACTTCCTCGATCTTGCTGTGGGTCAGCGGGTCGAGGTAGATGCAGTCGGCGAAGCTGGCCTTCTTGGCCTGGGCGCCGGGCATCAGGCTGGCGGCGTAGTTGCCACCGACCTTGGCCGCGCCGGTGCCCTGAGGCGCCGCGCGGTCGTAGCTGGAGATCAGGAAGTTGTGCGGGGTCAGGCCGCCCTTGAAGTAGGCGCCGACCGGGATGGCGAAGATCGAGAAGATGAACTCCGGCGCGGTGCGCACGCCGATGTTGTCGCCGACGCCGATCACGAACGGGCGCAGGTACAGCGCGCCGCCGGTGCCGTAGGGCGGGATGAAGCGTTCGTTGGCCTTGACCACGGCCTTGCAGGCTTCGATGAACTGTTCGGTGGAGACCTGCGGCATCAGCAGGCGGGCGCAGCTGCGCTGCATGCGTGCGGCGTTCTGGTCCGGACGGAACAGGTTGATCGAACCGTCCTTGCAGCGGTAGGCCTTGAGGCCTTCGAAACATTGCTGGCCATAGTGCAGGGCGGTGGAGCCCTCGCTGATGTGCAGCACATTGTCTTCAGTCAGGGTGCCTGCGTCCCACTCGCCGTTACGCCAGTGCGACAGATAGCGCTTGTCTGTCTTGATGTAGTCAAAACCCAGCTTGTCCCAATTGATGCTTTCGTTACCCATGACACCCTCTATCGCTTAACAACCGTCGGAACGGCTCAAGGCTTCTGACGTTTTTTTGGATGGGCACAACAATACTGCATTCCGGGGGCGTGCCGCATCCCGGACGATGGGAGGGGGCGCAAAAAAACTTAGCCTGCTTATGAAGCTTCCCCCCTAACAGCCCCATACCCCTGTAGGAGCGAGCTTGCTCGCGAAGGCCGCTTGGCTGTCCACGCTGGCCCTTTCGCGGGCCAGCCGCGCTCCTACCTGGGCACTGTCCTGTGTGCCCCTTGAATGGTTACAGATGCAGGGCGTGGCCCAGTGCCCGCAGCGCCGCTTCCTGGACCGCTTCACCCAGGGTCGGGTGGGCGTGGATGGTGCCGCCGATGTCTTCCAGGCGCGCGCCCATTTCCAGGGATTGGCCGAACGCCGTGGACAACTCGGAGACTCCGACTCCCACTGCCTGCCAGCCGACAATCAGGTGATTGTCACTTCGGGCCACCACCCGCACGAAACCGCTTTTCGATTCCAGGGTCATGGCCCGGCCATTGGCCGCGAACGGGAAGCTGCTGACGATGCAATCCAGGCCGGCAGCGCGGGCCTCGTCCGGGGTCTTGCCCACCACCACCAGTTCCGGGTCGGTGAAGCACACCGCGGGGATCGCTGCCGGGTTGAATTCCCGGTGCTTGCCGGCAATCAGCTCGGCGACCATCTCGCCCTGGGCCATGGCCCGGTGCGCGAGCATCGGCTCACCGCTCAGGTCGCCGATGGCCCAGACGTTGCGCATGCTGGTCTGGCACCGGTGGTCGATCTTGATGGCCGCGCCGTTCATGTCCAGGTTCAGGCTTTCCAGGTTCCAGCCCTGGGTGTTGGGCTTGCGGCCCACCGCCACCAGTACCTGGTCGGTGGCCAGGTTCAGGGTGTCGCCATTGGGCTCGCGTACCTGCAGGCTGCTGCTGGCGGCATCGAAGCCCAGCACGCTGTGCTTGAGGTAGAGCTTGATCCCCAACTGCTTCACCGAGTCCAGCACCGGCTGGGTCAGTTCGCCGTCGTAGGCGGGCAGGATGCGTTCCTGGGCCTCCACCACGCTGACCTCGACCCCGAGCTTGCGGTAGGCGATGCCCAGTTCCAGGCCGATGTAGCCGCCGCCGACCACGGTCAGGCGCTTGGGCAGGGTCTTGGGCGCCAGGGCCTCGGTGGAGGAAATGATCGGCCCGCCGATGGGCAGCATCGGCAGGTTGACGCTTTTCGAACCGGTGGCCAGCAGCAGGTGCTCGCACTGGATGCGGGTATCGGCGCCTTCGATTTCCACGGTCTTGCCGTCGATGACCCTGGCCCAGCCCTGGATCACCTGGACCTTGTTTTTCTTCAGCAGCGCGGCGACCCCGGTGGTCAGGCGGTCGACGATGCCGTCCTTCCATTCCACGCTCTTGCCGATGTTCAGGGTTGGCGCCGCCACTTCGATGCCCAGGGCCGAGCCCTGGCTGTGGTGGCGGGTCTGGTGGAACTGCTCGGCGACATGGATCAGCGCCTTGGACGGGATGCAGCCGATGTTCAGGCAGGTGCCGCCCAGGGACTGGCCTTCCACCAGAATGGTGGAGATGCCCAGCTGGCCGGCACGGATCGCCGCCACGTAACCGCCAGGGCCGCCGCCGATGATCAGCAGTTGGGTATTGAGAGTCTGTTGCATGTCTTACTCCACAAACAGCGTGGCGGGTTGTTCGAGCAGGCCGCGAATGGCCTGGATGAATTGCGCAGCGTCCATGCCGTCGACCACCCGATGATCGAAGGAGCTGGAGAGGTTCATCATCTTGCGGATCACGATCTGGCCCTTGATCACCATGGGCCGCTCGACGATGCGGTTGACCCCGACAATCGCCACTTCCGGCAGGTTCAGCACCGGCGTGCTGACGATCCCGCCCAGCGCGCCGAGGCTGGTGAGGGTGATGGTGGAACCGGAGAGTTCATCCCGGGCGGCCTTGCCGCTGCGAGCGGCCTGGGCCAGGCGCGAAATTTCCTCGGCATTGCCCCACAGGCTGCGGGCTTCGGCGTGGCGCACCACCGGTACCATCAGGCCGACGTCGCTCTGGGTGGCGACCCCGACATGCACCGCGCCGTGGCGGGTGATGACCTGGGCTTCGTCGTCATAGCGGGCGTTGATCTGCGGGAAGTCGCGCAGGGCGACGACCATGGCCCGCACCAGGAACGGCAGCAGGGTCAGCTTGCCGCGGGTGGCGCCGTGCTTTTCATTGAGGTGGATGCGCAGCTCTTCCAGGGCGGTGACGTCCACTTCCTCGACATAGCTGAAGTGCGCGGCGCGATGCTTGGACTCCTGCATGCGCTGGGCGATCTTGCGGCGCATGCCAATGACCTGGATCTGCTCTTCATCATGGCGCTCGGCATAGCCGGCCCCTGGCGCCGAGTAACCCTTGAGCGGCTGGCTGTCCTGGGCCAGGTAGGCGTCCAGGTCTTCGTGCAGGATGCGCCCGGCCGGGCCGCTGCCTTGCACCAGGCGCAGCTGGATGCCCAGGTCCAGGGCATGCTTGCGCACCGCCGGCGAGGCCAGCGGACGCTCGTCGGCTTCCCGGGCCACCGGTGCCTGGGGCGCTGGGCGGCAGGCTGCTGCTGGACTGGCGACGGGTTTTTCCGCTTTGGGGGCTTGGGCCACTGGCGCGGCGGCCACGGGCTTATTAATAGCTGCCGGCTCTTTTGCCGTCGGTGCGGCTGCCTGGGCGGATTCCTTGAGGTTGCCCGCGCCTTCGACCTCGATGCTGATGAGGATGCTGCCCACCGCCATCACTTCACCGGGCTCGCCGCCCAGGGAGATGACCTTGCCGTGCACCGGGGAGGGGATGTCGACCATCGCCTTGTCGGTCATCACGTCTGCCAGAACCTGATCTTCCACTACCTGATCGCCGACCTTGACGTGCCACTGCGCCAGTTCAACTTCCGCGATGCCTTCGCCGATGTCCGGCATCTTGATAACGTGCGTGCCCATTCAGACCTCCATGACCCGTTGCAGCGCCGCGCCCACTCGGGACGGCCCTGGGAAATATGCCCACTCCTGCGCGTGGGGATACGGCGTATCCCAACCGGTGACGCGCTCGATCGGGGCTTCCAGGTGGTGGAAGCAGTGTTCCTGCACCAGCGACACCAGTTCGGCGCCGAAACCGCAGGTACGGGTGGCTTCATGCACCACCACGCAACGGCCGGTCTTCTTCACCGACTTGACGATGGTGTCCAGGTCCAGGGGCCACAGGCTGCGCAGGTCGATGACCTCGGCGTCGATGCCGGTTTCCTCGGCCGCCACTTGCGACACATAGACGGTGGTGCCGTAGGTGAGGATGGTCACGTCCTTGCCCGGGCGGGCGATGGCCGCCACGTCCAGGGGGACCTTGTAGTAGCCGTCCGGCACCTGGGCCGCCGGGTGTTTCGACCAGGGGGTTACCGGGCGATCGTGGTGGCCGTCGAACGGGCCGTTATACAGGCGCTTGGGTTCGAGGAAGATCACCGGGTCATCGTTCTCGATGGAGGCGATCAGCAGGCCCTTGGCGTCGTAGGGGTTGGACGGCATCACGGTGCGCAGGCCGCAGACCTGGGTAAACATCGCCTCGATGCTCTGGCTGTGGGTCTGCCCGCCGTAGATGCCGCCGCCGCAAGGCATGCGCAGGGTCATGGGCGCGGTGAACTGGCCGGCGGAGCGATAGCGCAGGCGCGCGGCTTCGGAAATGATCTGGTCCGAGGCCGGGTAGACGTAGTCGGCGAACTGGATTTCCGCCACCGGGCGCAGGCCGTAGGCGCCCATGCCGATGGCCGCGCCGACGATGCCGCTTTCCGAGATCGGCGCGTCGAACACCCGCGAGGTGCCGTACTTGGCCTGCAGGCCTTCGGTGCAGCGGAACACGCCGCCGAAGTAGCCCACGTCCTGGCCGAACACCACGACGTTGTCGTCACGCTCGAGCATCACATCCATGGCCGAGCGCAGGGCCTGGATCATGGTCATGGTGGTGGTGGTCATGGCGGTGTCCAGCTGGATATTGTTGTTGTGATCGTTCATCTCAGATCCCCAGTTCCTGGCGTTGGCGTTTCAGGTGCTCGGGCATGTCCTTGTAGACATCCTCGAACATGGTCGCGGCGCTGGGGATCTGGCCGCCGGCGAGGGTGCCGTACTGCTCGGCTTCCTTCTGGGCGGCGATGACCTGGGCTTCCAGCTCGGCACTGACCGCGGCGTGTTCCTCTTCGGACCACTGGCCGATCTTGATCAGGTGCTGCTTGAGGCGGGCAATCGGATCGCCCAGGGGGAAGTGGCTCCAGTCGTCGGCCGGGCGGTACTTGGACGGGTCGTCGGAGGTGGAGTGCGGGCCGGCGCGGTAGGTGACCCACTCGATCAGGGTCGGGCCAAGGTTGCGGCGGGCACGTTCGGCGGCCCAGCGCGAGGCGGTGTAGACGGCGATGAAGTCGTTGCCGTCGACCCGCAGCGAAGCGATGCCGCAGCCCACGCCGCGTCCGGCGAAGGTGGTGGCTTCACCGCCGGCGATGGCCTGGAAGGTGGAGATCGCCCACTGGTTGTTGACCACGTTGAGGATCACCGGTGCGCGGTACACGTGGGCGAAGGTCAGGGCGGTGTGGAAGTCCGACTCGGCGGTGGCGCCGTCGCCGATCCAGGCCGAGGCGATCTTGGTATCGCCCTTGATCGCCGAGGCCATGCCCCAGCCCACGCCCTGCACGAACTGGGTCGCCAGGTTGCCGGAGATAGTAAAGAACCCGGATTCCTTCACCGAGTACATGATCGGCAGCTGGCGCCCCTTGAGCGGATCGCGCTCGTTGGACAGCAGTTGGCAGATCATCTCCACCAGCGGCACTTCCCGGGCCATCAGGATGCTTTGCTGGCGGTAGGTGGGGAAGCACATGTCGTCGATGTTCAACGCCAGGGCCTGGGCACTGCCGATGGCTTCCTCGCCCAGGCTCTGCATATAGAAGGACATCTTCTTCTGCCGTTGGGCGACCACCATGCGGTTGTCGAAGATCCGCGTCTTGAGCATGGCGCGCATGCCCTGGCGGAGGATCTCCACAGGCACGTCCGCGGCCCAGTCGCCCAGGGCGTTGCCCTGATCGTCGAGCACGCGGATCAGGCCACGGGCCAGGTCGGCGCAGTCGGCAGGTTCGATATCGATAGGAGGTTTGCGGGCCAGGCCGGCATCGTTCAGACGCAGGTAGGTGAAGTCGGTCTTGCAGCCGGGACGCCCCGAGGGCTCGGGAACGTGCAGGCGTAGCGGTGCATACGCTGGGGTCATGGCTTTCTACGCTCGATCTTGTGGATTTCTTGTAATTGGGCGCGCTAGCTGACAGTCATTCCCTGGGTAAGAGAAATCTTGTCCTACAAACATCATAGGCCGGGCGTAGAAGAATATTTATCTCTGTTTCATTGCGCTGGACGGTATTTGCAGATAAAAAATCTGCATAAACATAAAAAACAGGTTGTTTTGTCTCATGCGCAAACTGGACCGTACCGATATCGGCATTCTCAACAGTCTTCAGGAGAATGCCCGCATCACCAACGCTGACCTCGCCCGCTCGGTGAATCTTTCGCCCACCCCGTGCTTCAACCGGGTCAAGGCCATGGAGGAGCTGGGGCTGATCCGCGAGCAGGTGACCCTGCTGGATGCCGACCTGTTGGGGTTGCACGTCAATGTTTTCATCCACGTCAGCCTGGAGAAGCAGGTGGAAGAGGCCCTGCAGCACTTCGAGGAGGCCATCGCCGACCGCCCGGAGGTGATGGAGTGCTACCTGATGGCCGGTGATCCGGACTATCTGATCCGGGTGCTGGTGCCCAGCATCCAGTCCCTGGAACGCTTCATGATGGACTTCCTGACCAAGGTCCCCGGGGTGGCCAATATCCGTTCCAGCTTTGCCCTCAAACAGGTGCGCTACAAGACCGCGCTGCCCTTGCCGGCCAACGGCCTGACCCTGGGCACCTGAGGTTCAGGCCGGGACTTCGCTCCACAGCTGTTGCAGTTGCTTGAAGTCCCAGGCCTCTTGCGCTTCCCGGGCGACGATGTGTTCCTCGCCCTGCAGCCGTGAAAGGTCCAGGACCCGTTGCGGCAGGGGCATCTTCGAGCGTGTGGAAAAGAACACCTTGACCTTGGGCAGTAGCAGCGACTCGCTGTTCTGCTCCAGGACCACCGCCAGCTTGCCGCTGTTCAGGCGCACCAGGGAACCCACCGGGTAGATGCCCACGCACTTGACCAGGGCCTGCAACACCCGCGGGCCGAAATGCCCGGTCCAGCCGGACATGCGCTGCAAGGCTTCGGCCGGGTCCCAGCCACGGTTGTAGGGGCGGGTCGAGGTCACGGCGTCATACACGTCGCAGACCGCGCCCATCTGTGCGAACAGACTGATCTGCTCCCCCGCCAGATGGTGCGGGTAGCCGCTGCCGTCGATCTTTTCGTGATGGTGCAGGCACACATCCAGCACCAGCGCGTCCAGCTGCGGGTTCTGGCGCAGGATGGCACCACCGGCGGCAGGGTGCAGCTTGACCCGCTCGAACTCGTCGGCGGAGAGTTTTTCCGGTTTGTTGAGGATGCTGTCGGGGATGGTCAGCTTGCCGATGTCGTGCAGCAGCCCGGCGACTCCGGCCTGGTGCACCTGCTCCACCGGCAGCTCCAGTTGCCGGGCCACCGCCACCATCAGCGCGCAGACCGCCACCGAGTGCATGTAGGTGTAGTCGTCGGCGGTCTTGAGCCGGGCCAGGCTGATCAGCACGTCGGGGTGGCGCAGCAGCGAGCTGGAGATGTTGTGCACCAGCTCGTCCACCTGGACCAGCTCGATGGCCTGGCCCATGCGCACCTCCTGGAACATCTGCATCACCGCCTTCTTGGAGTGGGCGCAGATCTTCAGCGCACGCTGGATTTCCTCGGCCCGCTCGACCCGCAGCGGGGCTTCGCCCTTGAGCGGCGGCTGGGCGGCCGGCGCGCTGGGCTGCGGGTTCGCCGGCAGGTCCAGGCCCTTGTCCGAGTCAATCCACAGGCTGCTGACATTGGACTGGCGCAGGCGCTGCAGGTCGGCGTGGCTATTGAGCACGAAGCCGGCTTTCCAGAACGAATGGTCCAGCCACGAACCGCAGAACTGGTGGATATACATGCCCATCTGCAACTGCTGCACGGAAATGAGTTTGAGCACGGTCGAGCCCCCCACCTGATTCAGACCGGCCCGGGCGCCAAGAGGCGGCCCGGGCTGGCTGATCGATAACGCTCCTTGCCGTTACTTATCCTGAACCGCTTGACCGGTCGCGCCCGGTCAGAGGGAGAAGCGTGCCACCAGTTTGTTCAGACTGACCGCCAGTGACGACAGTTCACTGCTGGCGATGGAAGTCTGGCTGGCGGCGGACGAGCTTTGCAGCGACAGGTCGCGGATGCTCATCAGGTTCTGGTCCACCGAGCGTGCCACCTGGGCCTGTTCCTCCGAGGCGGTGGCGATCATCAGGTTGCGTTCGTTGATTTCGCTGATGGCCTGGGTGATATGACCGATGGCGGCGCCGGCCTCGTGGGCGATGGCCAGGGTCTGGCTGGCGTCCTCGCTGCTTTGCTGCATAGACAGCATAGCCTTGCTCGAACCGCTCTGGATGCCCTGGATCATCTGCTCGATCTCCTGGGTCGAGAGCTGGGTGCGGTGGGCGAGGGCGCGTACTTCATCGGCCACCACGGCGAAGCCGCGGCCCTGTTCCCCGGCCCGGGCGGCCTCGATCGCGGCGTTCAGGGCCAGCAGGTTGGTCTGCTCGGCAATGGCGCGGATCACATCCAGGACCTTGGTGATGTCCTGGGCCTGCTGGGCCAGGCCGGCCATTTCCAGCCGGGTGTGTTCCACGGTGCCGGTGAGTTTCTCGATGGAGTGGATGGTCTGCTCGACCCGCTCCTTGCCCAGCCCGGCCGAGCGCTCGGAGGCCTGGGTGGATTGCGAGGCGGACACCGCGTTGCGCGCCACTTCCTCCACCGCAGCGGTCATTTCATTGACCGCGGTGGCGGCCTGGTCGGTCTCCATGCTCTGTTGCTGGATGCCGGCGTTGGACTCGCGGGTGATGGCGCTCATTTCCTCGGCCGCGGAAGCCAGTTGGGTGGACGAATCGGCGATGTGGCGGATGGTGGATTTCAGGCTGTCGAGCATGGCCTGGGTGGATTTCTGCAGGTCGGTCAGCTCGTCCTGGCCGCTGACTTCCACCTGGGCCCGCAAGTCGCCCTCGGCGATCTTCTGGGTGGTGGCCAGCAGCGACAGTACCGGGCGGATGATGCTGCGGGTGAACAGGGTGGCGATGAGGATCGTCAGGACAATCGCCAGGACGATGATCACCGAGGTCAGGGTCAGGCCGGTGTCGAACTGTTGGCCTGCCTGGTTGGCGGAGTGCTCGGCGCCGTTTTCGTTGATGGCGATCAGTGCCTCGATGGCGGACTGCAGGGTGTTGGCCAGGGGCACGGTGACCTGGTTGATGTAGTCGCTGGTCTGTTGTGCAGTGTTGGTCTTGCTGCTCTCGATCAGCACCGCCAGCTTGTCCAGGTAGTCCTGGGCGCCGCGCTTGACCTGATCAAAGGTGGTTTTTTCCTCGGCGCTGGAAACCAGCGGTTCGTAATCCTTGATGGCCTGGGCCAGGCTGGCCTTCAGGGTCCCCAGCTTGTCCAGCGAAGCGGCTTTCTGGGCATCGTTCTCAGTGGCGTAGTGCAGTGCTTCCAGGCGCACGCGCAAGGTGCCGGATTCGATTTTCGTGGCTTGCCTGACGCTGGGCAGCCAGTTGGTTTGCAGATCCAGTGCCGCGTCGTGAATCTGTCCCATTTTCCACAGTGCCAGCCCTCCCAGACCAATCAGCAGTACACAGATGGCGCCGAAACTCAGTAGCGCCCTGGAAGTCAGTTTCATGTTTCTTGTCACCATAAAGGCACCTTGCAGGTTGGAGTGATACAGCCAAGTACGTTTCGACTCCTTGTCGCCTTGATATCACTCTGATCTCAAAGTTGTGAAAAATCTGCATAGATGTAAAAAAATATTTCTACGGGTGTTTTCCTGTTCAGCCCGCAGACAGCTTGAGCCCTTGCAGGACGCCGTGCTTGACCTTCATCAAGGCGCTTTCCGGGGTTTTGCGCCATGCTCGGCGCCTGTCCAATTGAAAAGGAAAAGGCCCATGTCCAAGCCTGAAACAACGGCGCCCACGGCCAAGGCTGTATTACCGATTGGATTGCTGATCGCCGTGCTGGCGATGGTTGCCGTGCTGCTGTTGCCACTGCCCGCCGACCTGCCGGTGGCGGGGCACCGGATGCTGGCGATCCTGGCCTTTGCCGTGGTGGTGTGGATCAGCGAGGCGGTGTCCTACGAGGCCAGCGCGATCATGATCACCGCCTTGATGGCCTTCCTCATCGGCACCGCGCCGACCCTGCAGGACCCGAGCCAGCTCTATGGCAGCTCGGCGGCCATCGGCCTGGCCCTCACCGGGTTCTCCAATTCGGCCCTGGCCCTGGTGGCCGGTGCCTTGTTCATCGCCGCCGCCATGACCCACACCGGCCTCGACCGGCGCATCGCCCTGGTGACCCTGACCCGGGTCGGCACCAGCACCCGGCGCATCCTTATCGGGGCTATTGCCGTGACCATCCTTCTCAGCCTGCTGGTGCCCAGCGCCACGGCCCGCAGTGCCTGCGTGGTGCCGATCATGATGGGGGTGATTGCCGCCTTCGGCGTCGACAAGCGCTCCAATATCGCCGCCGGGCTGATGATCGTCGTGGCCCAGGGCACCAGCATCTGGAACGTCGGGATCCAGACCGCTGCGGCGCAGAACCTGCTGACCGTGGGCTTCATGGACAAGATGCTCGGCCAGCGCGTGGCCTGGCTCGACTGGCTGATCGCCGGGGCGCCCTGGGCGGTGATCATGTCTTTGGTGCTGCTGTGGCTGGTGCTGAAACTGCTGCCGCCTGAAACCGACAGCATTCCCGGCGGCAAGGAGGCGGTGGCCCAGTCCCTGGCGGACATCGGGCCCATGACCGGGCCGCAGAAACGCCTGCTGGCGGTGTCGGTGCTGCTGTTGTTGGCCTGGTCCACCGAAGGCAAGCTGCACCCCTTCGACACCACGACCACCACCTACGCCGGGCTGGTGATACTGCTGCTGCCGCGGATCGGCATCATGACCTGGAAGGATGTGCAGTCGCGCATTCCCTGGGGCACGGTGATCGTCTTCGGCGTCGGCATCAGCCTGGGGTCGGCGCTGCTCAGCACCCAGGCCGGGCAATGGCTGGGGAGCCAGGTAGTGGCCCATACCGGCCTGGACCAGGTGGGGCCTTTGGCGGTGTTCGCGATTCTCGCGGCGTTCCTGATCCTCATCCACCTGGGGTTCGCCAGCGCCACGGCGCTGACTTCGGCCTTGCTGCCGATCCTGATCGCCGTGCTGCAGACCCTGCCGGGTGAGTTCAGCCGCCTGGGCATGACCATGCTCCTGGGCTTTGTGGTCAGCTACGGCTTCATCCTGCCGATCAACGCGCCGCAGAACATGGTCTGCCTGGGCACCGAGACCTTCAACGCGCGGCAGTTCGCCAAGGTCGGGCTGCTGGTGACGCTGATCGGCTACCTGCTGATGCTGGTGTTCGCCATGACCTGGTGGAAATGGCTGGGCTGGATGTAGGAAAAGTAAATCCCTTCACAGTGACCCGCTGAACACCCGGGTCACGCTGCCGGCCAGGCGCACCTTGCCCTGGCCGTCCCAGCTCACCGTCACCGGCCCGCCATCGCACAGCACCCGCACCGGGCTGTCCAGCAGGCCGCGGCGGATGCCGTTGACTGCCGCTGCGCAGGAGCAGGAGCCGGAACCCAGGGGGATGGCGCCATTGCGCTCCCAGATGCGCAGGCGGATGGTCTGGCGGTCGATCACCTGGATGAAGTGCACATTGGTCTTGTGTGGAAACAGCGGGTCGCTCTCGATCTGTGGGCCCAGCGTGGCAATGTCCAGCGGTGCCAGGTCGTCGACGAAAAAACTGCAATGGGGGTTGCCCATGCTGCACGCCGCCGGTGTTCCCGGCAGTGGCAGGTGCAGGCTGTCCAGCTCTCGGACCAGGGGGATGGACTGCCAGTCGAACGAAGGCAGGCCCATTTCCACCGACACCGACCGATCCTCAATGCGCAGGCATTGCTGCAGGCCGCGGGCGGTTTTCACCTGCACCGAGGTGACGCCGCTTTCCTGCATCAGCAGGTCGGCGGCGCCCCGGGTGGCACTGCCGCAGGTGTCCAGGCTGGAACCATCGGCGTTGAAGAAGGTCAGTTGCGCCGCGCTGTCGCTGCAATCGCCGAGCACCACCAACTGATTGAAACCGATGCCACGCCGGCGGTCCCCCAGGGCCCTGGCCAGCTCGCGGGTGATCGGGTTGGTGCGGCCACGGGCATCGATCAGCACGAAGTCGTCACCATTGGCGTGCATCTTCACAAAGTTCAGCGGCATTCGGGCTCCAACAGGCGAGGGCAGGGAAGGGCGGGGGGCAGCGCATGCAGGATTCCGAAAAAAAGCCACCGACGCCAGCGCCTTAAAATAAAATTCATCCTGCAAGCCCGGGCATTGCCTGGGCGGCGGGATTTTCCGGCACACTGCCGGACCACCGGGAATATCGCCGACCGCCGCAACAGCGGCCGGCACAGCACAAGGTCATGGCATGGATCACTACGCCCCGCGCAACTGGCAGCCCCACGAAAAGCCCAGCTTGCCCGGCTCCCCCTCGACACCGTTGCACCCTACCCACAAGCGCCTGGCCTACGCGCTGGTGGGCTTGCTGGTGGCCATCACCGGTGGCCTGGGCAACTCGTTGGTGATCGCCAACCTGCCGTACCTGCAGGGGGCGCTGGGGGCGACCACCGCGGAAATGGCCTGGCTGCCGGCCGCCTACGTGATGACCAACGTGTCGATGAACCTGTTGCTGGTGAAGTTTCGCCAGCAGTTCGGCCTGCGCGCCTTCACCGAAGTGTTCCTGGTGCTCTACGCCCTGGTGACCTTCGGCCACCTGTTCGTCAACGACCTGAGCTCGGCCATCGCCGTGCGGGCGGCCCACGGCATGGTCGGCGCGGCGCTGAGCTCCCTGGGCCTGTACTACATGGTCCAGGCCTTCCCGGCGAAGTGGCGGCTCAAGGCCCTGGTGCTAGGGCTGGGCGCCTCGCAACTGGCCTTGCCCCTGGCCCGGCTGTTTTCCGAGGACCTGCTGCAGATTGCCGAATGGCGCGGCCTGTACCTGTTCGAACTGGGCCTGGCGCTGACCTCCCTGGGCTGCGTGTTCATGCTCAAGCTGCCGCCGGGGGACCGCTTCCGTACCTTCGAGAAACTCGATTTCCTGACCTTTGCCCTATTGGCCACTGGCGTGGCCCTGCTGTGCGCGGTGCTGTCCCTGGGGCGCATCGACTGGTGGCTGGAGGCGCCGTGGATCGGCTACGCCAGCGCCGCCTCGATCCTGCTGATCATGGCGGGGCTGTGCATCGAACATAACCGCAGCAACCCGATGCTGATGACCCGCTGGCTGGGCAGCGGGGCGATAATCCGTCTGGCCCTGGCAGTGATACTGATTCGCATGGTGCTGTCGGAACAGTCCACCGGCGCCGTAGGCTTTCTCCAGGCGCTGAACATGAGCAGCCAGCAGATGCGCATGCTCTACGGCGTGATGCTGTTGGGCAGCATTGCCGGGCTGGCCACCAGCGCCCTGACCATCAACCCGGCGCACCTGCTGATGCCACTGGTCATTTCCCTGGCGCTGATGGCCGTGGGGTCGGTAATGGACAGCTTTTCGAGCAACCTCACGCGCCCGGCCAACATGTACTTCAGCCAGTTCCTGCTGGCCTTCGGCGGCACGTTCTTTCTTGGCCCGACCATGGTCCTGGGCACCCGCAACGTGCTGACCAACCCGCGCAACCTGGTGAGCTTCTCGGTGCTGTTCGGCATCTGCCAGAACCTCGGCGGGCTGATCGGTTCGGCCTTGCTCGGGACCTTCCAGATCGTGCGCGAGAAGTACCATTCCAGCCATATCGTCGAGCAGTTGACCCTGCTCGATCCCCAGGTCCTGGCCCGGGTACAGAGCGGCGGGGCGGCCTACGGCAAGGTCATCGCCGACCCGGACCTGCGCACCCTGCAAGGCATACGCAGCCTGGCCACCGCGGCCACGCGCGAAGCCAACGTACTGGCCTATAACGATGTATTCATGCTGATCGCGGTGATTGCGGTACTGACCATGATCTGGATATTCATTCGCAGCCTGTGGCTGATGAGCACGACCCAAGCGGTCGCGCCTGCCGCCCCGGCTCCCGTTCAACAAAGTGGTGCCTCTTCTTCATGAGCGAAACCGTCAACCCCACCACCAACGCCATTGCCTCGACTCCCGAGCCCAGCGGCCCGCCGACCATGCCGGCCACCGAGCCACGGCCGCTGGCGGTGCGCATCATCTCGTCCCTGGGCTTTGCCGCCATCGCCATCGTCGGTGTGCTGATCGTGCTCTACGCCTGGCAACTGCCACCCTTCTCCAGCGCCATCGAAAGCACCGAGAACGCCCTGGTGCGGGGGCAGGTGACAATCATCGGCCCGCAGCTCAGTGGCTACGTGTTCGAGGTGCCGGTGCAGGACTTCCAGCAGGTCAAGGCCGGCGACCTGCTGGTGCGCCTTGACGACCGCATCTACCAGCAGCGCCTGGACCAGTCCCTGGCGCAACTGGCGGTGCAGAAGGCGGCCCTGGCCAATGCCCTGCAACAGCGCAACAGCGCCGAAGCCACCATCAAGCTGCGCCAGGCGGCCCTGGCCGACAGCCAGGCCCAGGCGCGCAAGAGCGCGGCCGACCTGCAACGCAACGAAGCACTGATTGCCGACGGCTCGGTGTCCCGGCGTGAACTGGACGTGACCCGCGCGGCCAATGCCCAGACCGTGGCCGCCGTGGCCCAGGCCCAGGCGCAACTGGAAATAGCCCGCCAGGACCTGCAGACCGTGATCGTCAACCGCGGCTCCCTGGAAGCGGCGGTGGCCAGCGCCGAAGCCGCGGTGGAACTGGCGCGGATCGACCTGTCCAACACCCGCATCCTCGCCCCGCGGGACGGCCATCTGGGGCAGATCGGCGTGCGCCTGGGGGCCTACGTCAACTCCGGCGCCCAGCTCATGGCCCTGGTGCCGAACCAGCTGTGGGTGATTGCCAACATGAAGGAAACCCAGATGGACAACGTCCGGGTCGGGCAGCCGGTGAGCTTTACCGTGGACGCCCTGAACCACCGCAAATTCACCGGCAAGGTGCAGCGGATCTCCCCGGCCACCGGTTCCGAGTTCGCCTTGCTGCAGGCCGACAATGCCACCGGCAACTTCGTCAAGATTGCCCAGCGGGTGCCGGTGCGGATCACCGTCGACCCGGACCAGCCAGAGCTTGAACGCCTGCGCCCGGGGTTGTCGGTGGTGGTCAGCATTGATACCAGCCAATAGCCGACACAGCACCTCACGTAGGAGCCGGCTTGCCGGCGAAGGGGCCGGCAAGATTTGCACCGATGCTGCAAACGCCTTCGCTGGCAAGCCAGCTCCTGCAAGGGCTGGGTTTTCCCAAGGCTCGATGCTTTGCGTAGGAGCCGGCTTGCCGGCGAAGCGGTTCGTAAGATTTGCAGCGATGCTGCCGACGCTTTCGCTGGCAAGCCAGCTCCTACAGGCTGAGGTTTAGACCGCCTGCATCGGCGGCAAGGTGCCCAACAACGAGACCGCCGCCACTGCGGCCACACCCAGCAGCCATTCCAGCTGCACGCTGTTGCGCAGGCTCGACAGGCGCTGGTCGCAACCGCGGATTCGCAGGCGGTTGAACAGCGCCAGCCCCAGCATCCCCGCCACCAGCAGCACCTTGATCAGCAGGATCAGGGCAAAACCATTGAACAATGGAGTCGGCCACCATTGCCCGGTGAGCACCCGCACGTTGATCAGGCCGGTTAGCAGCAAGCCGGTTACCAGCCCATAACCTACGCCGCTGAAGCGTTTTAACAAGGGCTCGACAGACAGCCCAGCGGGTTGCCGCAACACCAGCAACAACACCAGCAAGCCCCCCAACCAGATGGCGACGCTGCTTAAATGCACGATCTGATTGAGGATCAGCAACTGCCCCGCCAACCCATCGAGCATGGCACCGTGGCCCACCGGAGCCAGGGTTGCCAGGAGCAGGGCGCCCAGGCCCAGTTGCAGTGGCAGGCGCCGGCCCAGCGGGGTCAGCAGCAGGCCCAGCAACAGCAGGTTGAGCGACAGGTGCCAGCTCCACACCTGGCCGAAGAAGGTCTTGCCCAGCACCAACTGCACGGTCGCCGGGTCCAGCGCCGCCGACCAGGAGCCGGCCATGCTGGCGGTGATCAGCAGCAACCAGCACAGGCCGCTGCCCAGGCCGGCCAGCGCCAGCCAGCGGCTGAGCCGGTCGAGCTGTCGATGCACGGCGCCATGGCCGTTGTGTGCTGAATCACGGCCCAGCAGCAGCGGGCGAAACACCCAGGCCCCGACCAGGGTCAGCACCACCGCAAAGTGCACGAAGCGGCACAGCACCAGCCATGACGCCATGGATTACTGGCTCACCTTGAAGCTGTAGCTGCCTTCGCTCTTGTGGGTATCCACCGACACGGCGTGCCATTCCACCTTGTACTCGCCGGCGCGCAGCGGCGTGGCGGCCGGGGTGACCACCAGGGTCTTCTTGTCCGCGCCTTCGGTGGCGACGCTTTTGACCTCCACCGGGGCGCCGTCCTTGCTCAGCTTGACCTGGGTGAAGGCCGCTTCCACGCCTTCGGTGAATACAAGACGCAGCTCGCTGGGCGCGCTGACACTGCCTTGGGCCGGCGGGGTCGAGCTTTTCAGGTGGGCGTGGGCGAACACCGAACTGGCGGCCAGCAGGGAGGACAGCAGGGCGGTGGTGGTGAAGAGGTTTTTCAGGGACATGGCAGGTTTACCTTTAAAGAGAATGGGGCTCATTGGTCTTGCAACTGCATGTGAATGATCGGAAACGGCCGGCCTTCACCGTCGGTTTCCGAACGACCGCAGTCGACGAAGCCGTAGCGACGGTAGAAACCATGGGCCTGGGGGTTCTGTTCGTTGACGTCGACCTTGAGGCCGGGACGGCGTACGTGATCCAGGAGCTTTCGACCGATGCCCTGGCCCCGTTGGGCCGGTTCGATGAACAGCATTTGTACCGTGTCGTCGCTGGTGGCGATAAAACCGCCGGGGCTGGCGTCGGGGTTCTCCCAGACCCAGGCCTCAAGGGCCGGCAGGTAGCTGTCGCGTACCAGCGGGTACAGGCGCTGGATATCGTCTTCAGCGATAAAGTCATGGGTGGCGCGGACCGAACGCTCCCAGAGCGCGGTCAGCAGGGCGTCGTCCGCAGCGACGCGAGGGCGAATCTTCATGAGCATGTTCCATCGGTAACAGGACAGATGGCCGGCGATGGTGCAGGGCCGGCATTCGGGCAGAGACCTGTATGCCCGTGTCGCGAATTAACGCCTGGACGGAGCACCGCAGTGGCTGCTGCAAATGAGCGGGAGGCCGATCCTACCCAATATGGCCGGGTGGCGAAAGACCGACGCAGGCCGGCGATGTCGCAGGCTTGACAGCTCCCCGCAGCGGGCGGGCGGATGCTAGTCTTGCCCCAGACTGTTTTCGTAGGAGCCCTCATGGGCAATCACAAGATCGAGATTCGTCGCAGCAACGTGGAAAAGATCCTCCTGGGTGCCGAGAAAATCTTCGCTGAAAAAGGCTATGCCGGCACCGCCATGGCCGACATTGCCGAAGAAGTGCAACTGCCGCGCTCCAACCTGCATTACTACTTCAGCACCAAGAACGAGCTGTACAGCGCTGTGCTCCTGGACCTGCTGGATGTGTGGAAACAGGACGCATTGTGCTTCGAGATGTTCGATGACCCGCGGGTGGTGCTCAGCAGCTACATCCGCGCCAAGATGCAGCATTCACGCAGCCGGCCCTATGGCTCCAAGGTCTGGGCCAACGAAATCATGCACGGCGCCCCGACCCTGGGCGAGACCCTGGATGCCAGCCTGTACGACTGGGCGAAGATGAAGGAAGCGAAGATCCGCCAGTGGGTGGAGGACGGGCGGATCCTGCCGGTGGAGCCGTCGAGCCTGCTGTACATGATCTGGGCCTCGACCCAGCATTACGCCGACTTCGATCATCAAGTGATGATCCTCAACGACCACCAGCCCCTGTCGGACCTGCAATTCGAACGGGCGGTGCAGACCGTCACCAGCGTCATCCTGCGCGGCATCGGCCTGGAACCCTGAACCTGCATCGCCGCTTCCCGTAGGAGCTGGCTTGCCAGCGAAGGGGCCCGCAGGACCGCCTTCGCCGGCAAGCCGGCTCCTACAGAACCTCCCGCGATATTCCTGCCAGCCGTAGGAGCTGGCTTGCCAACGAAGAGGCCCGCAAGACCACCTTCGCCGGCAAGAGCAGGCCTCTCTCTCAAACAGCTTCGCGGTAGGGGTTGCGCGGGTCGTGCAGCCAGTCGAGGAACGGTTTGCCCGTGTCCTGGGGCACCATCTCGATGCAGTCCTGCACCGGGCAGGTGATCTGGCACAGGTTGCAGCCCACGCATTCGTCGTCGATCACTTCATATACATGGCTGCCGTCGGCTTGCCGGAGGCTGGCAATCGCCTGGTGCGAGGTGTCTTCGCAGGCGATATGGCAGCGGCCGCAGCCAATGCAGGCCTGCTGGTCGATCCTGGCGATCACCTGGTAGTTGATGTCCAGGTACTTCCAGTCGGTGGTGTTGCCCACCGCGCGCCCGGAGAAGTCCTGCAGGCTGCGATAGCCCTGGCTGTCCATCCACCGCGACAGCCCATCCTTCATTTCCTCGACGATGCGAAAGCCATGCAGCATCGCCGCCGTGCACACCTGCACCGCGCCGCAGCCCAGGGCGACGAACTCCGCCGCATCGCGCCAGCTGCCGATGCCGCCGATGCCACAGATCGGCAGGCCGCGGGTCTGCGGATCGCGGGCAATTTCCGCGACCATGTTCAGGGCGATCGGCTTGACCGCCGAGCCGCAATAACCGCCGTGGGTGCTCTGGCTGCCCACCATGGGGTGGGCCACCATGCGCTCCAGGTCGACGCTGGTGATGGAGTTGATGGTGTTGATCAGCGACACCGCGTCCGCCCCGCCACGATGGGCGGCGCGGGCGGCCATGCGAATGTCGGTGATGTTCGGCGTCAGCTTGACGATCACCGGCAGCGAGCAGTAGGTCTTGCACCAGCGGGTCACCTGCTCGACATACTCCGGCACCTGGCCCACCGCCGCGCCCATGCCCCGTTCCGGCATGCCGTGGGGGCAGCCGAAGTTCAGTTCGATGCCGTCGGCACCGGTGGCTTCCACCAGCGGCAGGATGGCTTTCCACGACTCTTCGACGCAGGGCACCATCAGCGAGACGATCAGCGCCCGATCCGGCCAGTCCTTCTTCACCTGGGTGATTTCCTTGAGGTTGATCTCCAGGGAGCGGTCGGTGATCAGCTCGATGTTGTTGATCCCCATGACCTCGCGGTTGGGCCCGAAGTGCGCCGAGTAGCGCGACGACACGTTGACCGCCGCCGGGTCTTCACCCAGGGTTTTCCAGACCACACCGCCCCAGCCGGCCTCGAACGCGCGGACCACGTTGTAGGCCTTGTCGGTGGGCGGCGCGGAGGCCAGCCAGAACGGGTTGGGCGCCTTGATACCAGCGAAGACAATCGACAGATCGGCCATTTATGCCGCCTCCTGGTTGAGCATCAGTCGGGCATGCATGGCTTCTGCGGCCAGCTTGCCGTGTTGTACCGCCTGCACGGTGAGGTCCTGGCCGAGGCTGACGCAGTCGCCGCCGGCGTAGACTCCGGGAATGCTGGTGCGCAGGTGTTCGTCCACCTGGATACGTTCGCCGCTGCGTTGCAGCTCCCGGGCCAGCGGGTCGCTCAGGGCTGTAGCGTCGAAGCTCTGGCCGATGGCCTTGAAGATCGCATCGGCGGCCAGTTCGAAGGTGTCGCCGGTGGTTTGCAGGCGGCCTTCCACCATGCGGGTACGGGCGAAGCGCATGCCGCGCACCCGGCCCTGGTCATCCAGCAGCACCTGTTGCGGCGCGGCCCAGGTCAGCAGGCGCACCTGATTGGCCTTGGCGATGTCCTGTTCATGCTCGGTGGCGCCCATGTCCTCGACGCCCCGGCGGTACACCAGATTGACGTCACTGGCACCCAGGCGCGCCATCTGCACCGCCATGTCGATGGCGGTATTGCCAGCGCCGAGCACGATGCAGCGCTCGGCCAGGGGCAACTGGCTGAGGTCGTCGGCCTGGCGCAATTCGCGAATGTAGTCGGTGGCGGTCAGCAGCCCGGGGGCGTCTTCATGCTCCAGCCCCAGTTGCTTGCTGGCGGCCAGCCCGAGGCCGAGGAACACCGCGTCGAACTCCTGATGCAGCTCGGTCAGGCTCAGGTTGGCGCCGAGTTTCTGCCCATGGCGGATCTCGATGCCGCCAATGCCCAGCAGGAACTCCAGTTCCCGCTGAGCGAAGTCATCCACCAGCTTGTACTTGGCGATCCCGTATTCGTTGAGGCCGCCGGCTTTTTCCCGGGCTTCGAAAATCACCACCTCGTGGCCGTGCAGGGCGCAGCGGTGGGCGCAGGACAAACCCGCCGGGCCGGCGCCGACCACGGCAATGCGCTTGCCGGTAGGTGCGGCGCGCTGGAATGGGTGCTCGCTGAAGTGCGCGTTGTCCAGGGCATAGCGTTGCAGCAGGCCGATCAGCACCGGCGCGCACTCCTGGGCGTTGTTGCGCACGCAGGCCTGCTGGCAGAGGATCTCGGTGGGGCAGACCCTTGCGCAACTGCCGCCGAGGATGTTGGCCGAGAGAATCTTCTGCGCCGCGCCCTGGACGTTGTCGGTGTGGATATTGCGGATGAACGAAGGAATGTCGATCTCGCTGGGGCAGGCGTTGACGCAGGGCGCGTCGTAGCAATACAGGCAGCGCGAAGCTTCCAGGTGGGCCTGGCGGGCGTTGAGCGGCGGCGCCAGGTCGCTGAAGTGGCCGGCCAGGGTGGCGTTGTCCAGGGTCGGGTGGGGCAAGTGGTTCAAGGTCTTGATCACGGTTTTGGCCTCACGGTTCGTTTCTTGGTTGCCTCTGACGGGCATTTTCTATAGCTGGGATCACCCATATCCGTAGGAGCCGGCTTGCCGGCGAATAGGCCTTTGACTCTTACAAGGGATCTTCGGGCGCCTTCGCTGGCAAGCCAGCTCCTACAGGGGGCATGGGTTTCTGTAGGAGCGAGCTTGCTCGCGATAGGGGGGCAACGCCCCCCCCGGTCTCAGCGTTTAACCGCCGTCGGCTTGTGCCGCTCGGCGCGCTTGCTCAAGAGGTCGAACACCGCCGGGTAGGCCGGGCGCTCGATGTAGCGCCCGGCACCGCGTTCGGCCCGCAGGTCGCCGTCGGCCCACACCAGCTTGCCCTGGCTGATGGTGTGGCTGGGCACGCCGCGCACGGTCTTGCCCTCGAAGATGTTGAAGTCCACTTGCTGGTGGTGGGTCTTGGCGGAAATGGTGCGGCTGCCTTGCGGGTCCCAGAGCACCAGGTCGGCGTCGGCGCCGACGCGGATCGCGCCCTTGCGCGGGTAGAGGTTGAAGATCTTCGCGGTGTTGGTGGAGGTCAGGGCGACGAACTCCTGCATCGACAGGCGCCCGCTGTTCACCCCTTCATCCCAGAGCACGGCCATGCGGTCCTCGATGCCGGCGGTGCCGTTGGGGATCTTGCTGAAGTCGTCGCGGCCGGCGGCTTTCTGTTCGGCGCAGAAGCAGCAGTGGTCGGTGGCGGTGGTGTGCAGGTTGCCCGATTGCAGGCCGCGCCACAGGGCCTCCTGATGGCCACGGGGGCGGAAGGGCGGGCTCATCACGTAGCCGGCGGCGGTCTGCCAGTCCGGGTCGCGGTACACGCTGTCGTCCAGCAGCAGGTGCCCGGCCAGCACTTCACCGTAGACCGGCTGGCCCTTGCCCCGGGCATAGCTGATTTCGTCCAGGGCTTCCTGGGTCGAGACGTGCACCAGGTACAGCGGCGTGCCCAGGGTCTCGGCGATGCGAATGGCCCGGCTGGCGGCTTCGCCTTCGACTTGCGAAGGCCGCGACAACGGGTGGGCTTCCGGCCCGGTAATGCCCTGGGCCAGCAGCTTGCGTTGCAGGTGATACACCAGCTCGCCGTTTTCCGCGTGTACCGTGGGTACCGCCCCCAGTTCCAGGCAGCGCTCGAAGCTCGCCACCAGGGTGTCGTCGGCGGCCATGATGGCGTTCTTGTAGGCCATGAAGTGCTTGAAGCTGTTGATGCCGTGGTGCTGCACCAGCTCGGCCATTTCCTCGCGCACCTGCTCGCTCCACCAGGTAATGGCCACGTGGAAGCCGTAGTCGCTGGCGGATTTTTCCGCCCAGCCGCGCCACTGCTGGAAGGCCTCCAGCAACGACTGCTGGGGGTTGGGAATCACGAAGTCGATGATCGAGGTGGTGCCCCCCGCCAGGCCCGCCGCCGTGCCGCTGAAGAAGTCTTCGCTGGCCACGGTGCCCATGAAGGGCAGCTGCATGTGGGTATGGGGGTCGATGCCGCCGGGCATCAAGTATTGGCCGCTGCCATCGAGCACTTCGCAACCGACGGGAATATCCAGATTGTTGCCGATGGCGCGAATTAGACCGTCTGCGCAGAGCACATCGGCTTTATAACTTTCATCATGGGTAATAACGGTGGCGCCACGGATCAACAGAGACATTCGGAGTTCCTCGCAGGCATGACCGACTGCTGTCGGTTCTAACTTTTTTATTGAACGCACTGATAACTTAAACAATCCTGTCATAGGTGACAGGATTAGAAGCTAGTCGCACTTCAAAGAAACATCAAGAATATTTTTTATAAGCTTATATTCAATATAACTTGTTGAAATATAATGATTAAAAGTTCAAATCTGCAAAATGGTGCAGCCTCTCACCATTTTGACGCACTTGACAGGATCGAAAAATAGTCGAGATTTCCTATGTCAAATCAGCTGCTTGAGGAGGCGCTGGGAAGGCCGGGAAATAACTAGAAAAATAACCGTGCACTGCTTTGGGTCCTGATCGAATGGACAACTTGCCAAACACCCGGCCTGAGTGGATTGGCAACTAACCAGGGGCTTGAAAGTTGCTTGCATAAAACCCAATGACATCAGTTGTTTACATGGATTCCGCCAGCCGTGCAGCAACGACCGCGCAAGTACTTGGCATCTTTATTGAGTGCCGCCGCAGGTCGATGTGCCGGAGGGTGGAAGTCGTAAGTTCTCCGGCCATCGTCCGGCGCGCTGTCCCTTGGTGCGCCGGCCTGATGAGCAAAATAATCAGAACAACAGTGGAGCGGCCATGCAACAGATCAGATCCCAGGTGACCGAGCGCGCTGGCTTGTACGAGCTGGACGCCGGCAGCGACGTACTCGACAGCCCCCGTTACAACCACGACATCGCACCGACCCAGGTCCAGGAGCGCACCTGGAACAAATGGCACATCACCGCACTGTGGATCGGCATGTCGATCTGCGTGCCCACCTATACCCTGGGCGGGGTGCTCACCGCCTACTTCGGCCTCAGTGTCGGCGAGGCGCTGCTGGCGATCCTGCTGGCCAATATCGTGGTGCTGGTGCCCCTGACCCTCAACGCCTTTGCCGGCACCAAGTACGGCATTCCGTTCCCGGTGCTGCTGCGCTCCTCGTTCGGCATCATCGGCTCCAACGTGCCGTGCCTGATCCGCGCCCTGGTGGCCTGCGGCTGGTTCGGCATCCAGACGATGTTCGGCGGGCTGGCGATCCACCTGTTCCTGGGCTCGATCTTCGAGGGCTGGAAGGCCCTGGGCGGCACCGGCGAGGTGATCGGCTTCATGATTTTCTGGACCCTCAACCTGTGGGTGGTGCTGCGCGGCGCCGAGTCGATCAAGTGGCTGGAAACATTGTCCGCGCCGCTGCTGGTGGCGGTGGGCATCGGCCTGCTGGTATGGGCCTTGCCCAGCGTGTCGCTGACTGAGCTGTTGGCGATCCCGCCCAAGCGTCCCGAAGGCGCCAGCGTCACCGGCTACTTCATGGCCGGGCTCACGGCGATGGTGGGTTTCTGGGCCACCTTGTCGCTGAACATTCCCGACTTCAGCCGCTACGCGAAAAGCCAGAAGGACCAGATCCTCGGGCAGATCTTCGGCTTGCCGCTGACCATGTTCCTGTTCGCCGCCCTGGGGGTGGTGATGACCGCCGCCTCGGTGAAACTGGTGGGGGTCACGGTGTCCGACCCGGTGAGCCTGATCGGCCACATCCAGAGCCCGGGCTGGGTGGCCCTGGCCATGGCGCTGATCATCATCGCCACCTTGTCCACCAACACCGCGGCCAACATCGTCTCGCCCACCAACGATTTCCAGAACCTGGCGCCCAAGCTGATCGGCCGCACCACCGCGGTGATCCTCACCGGCCTGGTGGGGCTGGCGCTGATGGGCCACGAGTTGCTGAAAAAACTCGGCCTGCTGATTTCCGACGTCAGCCTGGAGACCGTGTATTCCAACTGGCTGCTGGGTTATTCCAGCCTGCTGGGGCCGATTGCCGGGATCATGGTGGTGGACTACTTCATCATCAAGAAACAGCGCCTGAACCTGGCCGGCCTGTACCGCGACGACGTCTACCCGGCGTGGAACTGGCACGGTTTCATCGCCTTCGGCGTACCGGTGGCCCTGACCCTGATGTCCCTGGGCAGCAGCGCCTTCAACTGGTTCTACAGCTACGGCTGGTTCACCGGCTCGGCCCTGGGCGGGTTGATCTACTACGGCCTGTGCAGCCTGCGCAGCCCCCAGGTGGCCACCGCCAAGACCCCAACATGAACACCCAGCCAGCGTGCTCGCGGGCACCACCCCCGTCCCGTAGGAGCTGGCTTGCCAGCGAAGGCGTCGGCACGGGCGACGCACATCTTGCGGGCCCCTTCGCCGGCAAGCGTAACGCCGCCCGGCCGGCTCCTACCGATTGTTGCTAGGCCGTTATCCCGGGCGATTGCGCCACGCATCCCCCGACAAAATCAGAAGAAACGCCTGAGGAAATCACCATGAACGCTGCCGTCGAGGTTCTGCAATCCAGCCATCAGCACATCAACCGCGACCGCCTGTGGCAGTCGCTCATGGAACTGGCCAGGCTCGGCGCCACGGTCAAGGGCGGCGTCTGTCGCCTGGCCCTGACCGACCTCGACCGCCAGGCCCGGGATCTGTTCGTGCAATGGTGCGAGGAGGCCGGTTGCGCGGTCACGGTGGATGGCATCGGCAACATCTTCGCCCGCCGCCCCGGGCGCAATCCGCACCTGCCGCCGGTAATGACCGGCAGCCATATCGACACCCAGCCCACCGGCGGCAAGTTCGATGGCTGTTTCGGCGTATTGGCCGGGGTGGAAGTGCTGCGCACCCTCAACGACCTCAAGCTGGAAACCGAGGCGCCCCTGGAAGTGGTGGTGTGGACCAACGAAGAAGGCTCGCGCTTTCCGCCGTGCATGATGGGCTCCGGGGTGTTCGCCGAGAAGTTCACCCTGGAGGACACCCTGGCCAAGACCGACGTCGATGGCATCAGCGTCGGTGAGGCCCTGAACGCCATCGGCTACGCCGGCACGCGCCCGGTCAGCGGGCATCCGGTGGGCGCCTATTTTGAAGCGCACATCGAGCAAGGCCCGATCCTGGAAGATGAGCGCAAGACCATAGGCGTGGTGCTCGGCGCCCTGGGGCAGAAGTGGTTCGATCTCAAGCTGCGGGGTGTCGAAGCCCATGCCGGCCCGACCCCCATGCACCTGCGCAAGGACGCCCTGGTGGGCGCCGCCGCCGTGGTGGCGGCGGTCAACCGCGCCGCCCTCGGCCACCAGCCTCACGCCTGCGGCACCGTTGGCTGCCTGCAAGCCTACCCGGGTTCGCGCAACGTGATTCCGGGCGAGGTGCGCATGACCCTGGACTTCCGCCACCTGGAGCCGGCGCGCCTGGACTCGATGATTGCCGAGGTGCGCCAGGTGATCGACAACACCTGCGAAGAACACGGCCTGAGCTTCGAACTGACCCCCACCGCGGACTTTCCGCCGCTGTACTTCGACCCGGTGTGCGTCGATGCGGTGCGCGGCGCCGCGCAGGGTTTGGGGTTGTCCCACATGGACATCGTCAGCGGTGCCGGGCATGACGCGATCTTCGTCGCCGAGCTGGGCCCGGCGGGGATGATCTTCGTGCCTTGCGAAGGTGGCATCAGCCACAACGAAATCGAGAACGCCGACCCCGACGACCTCGCCGCCGGCTGCGCGGTGCTGCTGCGCGCCATGCTCGCCGCCTCCCAGGCCATAGCCCAGCGCCAAGCGTAGGAGCCGGCTTGCCGGCGAAGAGGCCCGCCAGACGTGCACCGCCCATGCCGACGCCTTCGCTGGCAAGCCAGCTCCTACCGTGGGCTTGCGGTGTTTTCACGAACCCGCCCACACCGCCATTTCCGTAGGAGCCGGCTTGCCGGCAAAGGGGCCCTCCAGACGAGCACCGCCCATGCCGACGTCTTCGCTGGCAAGCCAGCTCCTGCATGGGGCCGCGTGAGGTGCTTTGCCTGGCGTACACTGGCGAACTTTTCCCATGGGATGCCGAATATGCACAGGATGGTGCTCTGTCTGGCCCTGGCTCTGAGCCTGGGCGGTTGTATCGATTACAAATGGGGCCACGACTGGAAGGCCGACAGTCCGGGCGGCTGGCAAGACGCAAGCGTTGTCGGTTTCGACAAAGGCACGGCGTTCCAGCTGGCCTGCGGGGGCAGCCCACTCTATGTGAACGTGGAGACCCACGCCTCCCATCAACTTTTATCGCTGTTCTTCATCCCGTTGTTTTCCGCGTCGGACGATGACGGCCATGTATGGATCAGGGCCAGTCACCCCAGCCTGATGGCATGTGCTTCGCCTGCGCAAAACCCTCTGCTGCTGAAGCTGGACAACCGGCCCATTCAGGCAGTTGGCTTCTCGCGGCGTAGCGGCGAAGGCCTGTGCATCATCGACCTGGGCCCGCGCGAGTTGCAGGGCGAACAGCTGTCGATCGAGGTCAACCAGGCCTTGCTGCCCTGCGCAGTGGCGCCGATGACCCTGAAAAAGGACAGTTTCTTCTGCCTGCGGGCTACAAAGTTCGGCGGTTCGACACCGTGCGGTCGGTAGCCAAAAGCAAGGCCCTGCGTACCGAACGCGGCCCGACCTTTCGCAGCCTCGCGGGCTCGGCAGCGGCTACAGGGTCTGTGGTGAGCTGGGTTTTTGTAGCCGCTGCCGCAGGCTGCGCACGCCCGGCACGGGCGTAGGGGGGCAGGGCCGAGATAGAGCTGCCAGCCGAACCTAAGCTAATTCCTAAAAAGTATTTATTTTAGGTTTGTTAGATCGATTAGCTTTTAGCGACTTTCCTGTCTCCCAGAAGGTTCGCCCCCATGCGCCTGCCCTTTGCTTTGCGTCGTAGCTTGTCGATCACCGCCCTGGCCGGCCTGGCGCTGGGCATGGCCCTCAATGCCCAGGCCGATACCGACCTGCGCATCGGCTATCAGAAATCCTCGACCCTGCTGGCCTTGCTCAAGGCCCAGGGCACCCTGGAAAAACAGCTGGCGGGGCAGGGCGTCAACATCACCTGGCACGAGTTCACCAGTGGCCTGCCGTTGGCGGAATCGCTGAATGTGGGCAATGTCGATATCAGCGCCGATGTCGCCGACACGGTACCGGTCTTCGCCCAGGCCGCCGGGGCCCAGCTGACCTATTTCGCCAGCGAGACTCCCTCCCCGGCGGCCCAGTCCATCGTCATTCCCAAGGATTCGCCGCTCAAGTCCCTGGCCGACCTCAAGGGCAAGCGCATCGCCGTGACCAAGGCCGCCGGCAGCCACTACCTGCTGATCGCCGCCTTGCGCGAAGCGGGCTTGAGCTTCGCCGATATCCAGCCGGTGTACCTGACCCCGGCCGATGGCCGCGCGGCGCTGGAAACCGCCAAGGTCGATGCCTGGGTCACCTGGGAACCCTTTGTCGCCAGCGCCCAGCGCCAGCAGGGCGCGCGGGTGCTGCACGACGGCCAGGGGCTGGCCAGCTATCGCCGTTACTACCTGGCTTCCAACGACTACGCCAAGGCCCATCCCGAGGTGCTGCAGCAAGTGTTCGCCGAGTTGCAGAAGACCGGCACCTGGGTCAAGGCGCACCCGGCCGAGGCGGCAAAACTGCTGGGCCCGCTGTGGGGCAACCTGGATGTGCCGACGGTGGAACTGGCCAACAGCCGCCGCACCTACAAGGTAGAAGCGGTCAAGCCCGACGCCCTGGGCGAGCAGCAGAAAATCGCCGATGCCTTCTATCAGGAAAAACTCCTGCCCAAGCCGGTGGATGCCCGGGCCGTGCAGTTGTGGAGCCCGAAATCGTTGTAATTGACCGTTAGATTGCTTTCGCCTGTAGGAGCCGGCTTGCCGGCGAACAGGTCCCCCCCTTTTTCTTGTTCACCGCCGGTTACGCCACCCCGCGCCCGGCGTCAGGAGTTCCCGTGTCTGCCGTTCACCCCCAAGAGGCCTTTGCCGTCCCTGCCTCAATCAGCCCGCCCGCGGTTAACGACGACGTGGTGCTGGAATTGCGCCACCTGACCAAGCACTACGCCCGCCGCCATGGCCAGTCCGCTCCGCCTGCGGTTGAGCAGGTCAGCCTCCAGGTGCGCCGTGGCGAGGTGCTGTGCCTGATGGGCACCTCCGGCAGCGGCAAGTCCACCTTGCTGCGCCATATCAACCGGTTGATCGAGCCCAGCAGCGGCGAAGTGCTGATCGACGGTTCGGCCATCAGCCAGCTTTCGGCCAGGGAACTGCGCACCTTGCGTTCGCGGCGCATCGGCATGGTGTTCCAGCACTTCGGCCTGCTGCCCCATCGCAGCGTGCGCGACAACGTCGCCTTGCCCCTGGAACTGCGCGGCGAGCCTGAGGCCCTGCGCCATGCCGCAGCCGACGTGCAACTGCAGGCCATGGGCCTGGAAGGCTGGGGCGAGCACTATCCCCATGAGCTGTCCGGCGGCATGCAGCAGCGGGTCGGCCTGGCCCGGGCCCTGGTCAGCGAGCCGGACATCCTGCTGATGGACGAACCCTTCAGCGCCCTGGACCCGACCATCCGCCGCGACCTGCAAAGCCACTTTCTGCAGGTGGTGCGCGAGCGCGGCATCACCACCTTGCTGGTGACCCACGACCCGGCCGAAGCCCTGCGCCTGTCGGACCGCATCGCCGTGCTGCGCCACGGCCAGCTGATTCAGGTCGGCACGCCCGAGGAATTGCTGAAGCAGCCGGCGGATGCCGAAGTGGCGGACTTCTTCCAGGAACACGGCGCCCGCAGCGCCACGCCGGTGGCGACGATTGCCCCGCGCAAGAGCGCGACGACCCCGGCGCCGGTCAGCCCCGGACTGTCCTCTGCCCAGGCCCTGCTGCTGGGGCCCGCCGCCCTGGCCGCCAGCGGTCGCGGTGGCCTGTACTGGCTGGGCTTCGCCCTGGAACTGGGGGCGGCCGCAGCCTTGGGGCAGGGGCTGGCCACGGCCAGTTTCGCCTGGGCCGCCCTGGCGCTCATCGGCTTGCTGCTCAGCCGCCTGTTGAGCCTGGCCCTGGCCCGCCGCCCCAGCCGCCTGGGGCGTTCGGACTGGCGTCTGCCGTGGCTGGTGTTGCTGCTGTCCCAGGCCCTGGTGCTATGGCGGGTGTTGGCCACCGATGCCTCTGGCCCCTGGCTGCAATTTCCCGCCGACCGGCAAGTGCTGCTGGGCACCGCCGCGGCCATCGATCAACTGATTGCCTGGTCCCAGGTGACGTTCGAAAGCACCTTCGTCGGCGTGATAGTCGCCGTGCGCACGGTGATCGAAAGCATCGAAAGCCTGCTGGGCTGGTTGCCCTGGCCGGTGCCGGCCCTGGCCCTGGTGCTGCTGGCCTGGCGCAGCGCCGGCGCCGCCCTGGCCCTGACCAGTGCCGCGGCCTTGCTCTACATCGGCCTGTTCGGTTTCTGGGAACGGACCATCGCCACCCTGGCCCTGGTGGGCTCCTCGGTGCTGATCTCGCTGTTGATCGGCGTACCCGCCGGCATCCTCCTGGCCAAGCGCGCCCTGGCCCGGCGCCTGATCACTCCGCTCCTGGACGTGATGCAGACCTTGCCCACCTTCGTGTACCTGATCCCGGCGGTGGCGTTCTTCTCGGTGGGCAAGACCCCGGCGGTGATCGCGACGGTGATCTTCGCCCTGGCGCCGATGATCCGCCTCACCGCCCTGGGGATTCAGGAAGTGCCCAAGACCGCCGTCGAGGCGGCCCTGGCCCACGGCGCCACGCCGTGGCAGATCCTGACCAAGGTCGAACTGCCCCTGGCTGCGGGCTCCTTGCTGCTGGGGATCAACCAGACCCTGGTGATGAGCCTGTCGATGGTGGTGGTGGCGGCGCTGATCGGCGCCGGCGGCCTGGGCTACGACGTGATGACCGCGCTGCGCAACATCAAGGGCGGCGAGGGCATGCTGGCCGGCGCCGCGATCGTGTTCTGCGCGCTGATTCCCGACCGCATCATTCAAGCGACCCTGCGCCAGCGGGATCGCACATTGCATCAATCATGAGGTGTCCCTTGAACAAGTCGTTTACCCGTACCCTTGGCGCCGCCGCGCTGTTGTTGGGGTTGTCCCTGCCGGTGCTGGCCAAGGACAAGATCGTCATTGGCGAGCAGAACTGGACCGGCGCCATCGCCATCCAGAACATCCTTGGCGAAGTGATCAAGAGCCGCCTCGACGGCGAGGTTTCCTACCTCGCCGGTGACGTGCCGGTGCTGTTCGCCGCCGCTGCCAAGGGCGATGGCTCGGTGGACGTGCTCACCGATATCTGGCTGCCCAACCAGTCCGCCGCCTGGGCCAAATACGTCACCGGCGGCACCCGCTCCCTGGTGCCCAACAAGCAGCCGTACCTGGGGGTGCAGGGCTTCTACATCCCCGGCTACCTGCAAGACAAATACGGCGTGAAGTCGGTCTACGACCTGCAAAAGCCCGAAGTGGCGAAACTCTTCGAACCCCTGGGCGGCGGCAAGGCGCAACTGCTGGTGGGCCCGGCGGGTTGGGAATCGACCTACATCGGCGAGATCAAGGCCAAGGATTTTGGCTTTGCCGACAAATTCGAATCGGTGTCCACCGAAGCCTCGGTGACCTACGCCAAGCTTGCCGCGGCCTACAAGGCCCAGCGCGGCGTGGTCTTCTACGCCTACACCCCGGACTGGATCTTCTCCGCCTTCGACCTGCGCCGCCTGGATGAACCGGCGTTCGACGGCTACGCCCAGGACAACAAGAAGGGCGACCCGCTGTACAAGGCCGACGGCTGCTGGAAATTCATCAGCCCGACGGTGGATGCCGACTGGCTGAGCAAGAGCAAGATCACCTGTGCCTACCCGGATGCCCGGGTGTATGTCCTGGCGTCCACTGCCCTGCAAAAACGCGCACCGCGAATTGCCGCGTTCCTGGAGAACTTCAGCATCGAACCTCAGGCCCTGAACGACCTGATTCTCAAGATCGAAAAGGAACAGCAACCGGCGGCGCAGGCGGCCAAGGAGTGGGTCGCGGCCCATCCGCAGATCGTTGATGGCTGGCTGGGTGCCAGCGGCGAGAAAGTGGGAGTGGCGCAATGAGTGGGGCGCCGGTGAACAGCCTCGAACAGGCGACCTTCGGCGCCGGGTGTTTCTGGGGCGCGGAAGCCGCGTTTCGGGCGCTGCCTGGCGTCGTGGACAGCCGCGTCGGCTACGCCGTGGAAGCGGCGGACGAAGCCTTGCAGATTGAAGTGGTGCAGGTGGATTTCGACCCGCAGGTGCTGGCGTATTCGACCCTGATCGAACACTTCTGGGGCTTGCACGATCCCACCTCGGTGGATCGCCAGGGCGAGCATGGCGGGGTGAAATATCGCTCGGCGATCTTCCACACCAACGCTGTGCAGGCCGAACAGGCGAGGGCGGCCAAGACCGCCCTGCAAGACTCCGGACGCCTCAACAAACCCGTGGCCACGGTGATCGTGCCCCTGGGCCGTTTCGACCTGGCGGATGAAGCGCACCAGCGTTACCTGGAGAAGAATGGCCTGAGCAGTTGCCACATTTGATCGTTTGCAGGTACGCAGGCTTTTGTAGGAGCTGGCCAGGTCGCTCAAGGGGGCTTCGGTGTCGAGGTAGAACACCGGGTGTTCGGTGTGGTGGGTGTGGTTGGGTTTTGATAGGGGACATATCCGTTGCTGCGGGTGTGGCCACTTATGGTTTCGCCCTTACGGCGAGTCCCTTTTTACAAACGCCTAAAAAGGAACCAAAAACGCTTGCCCCTCCATGGGCCCCTCGCTAAGGCTCGGGGTTCCCTCACTTCGGCATTGCTCCGGGGGCCGCCGCCAACCGGCCATCCCTGGCCGGGTGGCGGCTAGCTCGGCATCCCTGCCGAGCTGCCCCCTACGCAACGCCTACGCTCGGCCGGCTGGGAAGGGGCCTGAAGATCAAGATCAAGATCAAGATCAAAAGCAAAAGCCAAGCGCGTTTTACGCGCTTTTCGTAGGAGCCGGCTTGCCGGCGAAGAGGCCCGTGAGTCATGCAGCGTCTGGGCGGACGCCTTCGCTGGCAAGCCAGCTCCTACACGGGGGGCGCTACACGCCGCTCCAGCTCCAGCTCCAGGCCGGCCGGCAGGCCGCCGTCGCGCTCTTGATTTTGATCTTGATCTGAATGCCCCGTTAACCACGATGGCCGAACGCAGGCATTGAGCCGTGGGTAACCCGGCAGGGATGCCGGGTTAGCCGCCCCAGGCCATGGATGGCCTGTGGCGGCGGCCCACGGATCAATGCCGGAGTGAGGGCATGCCGAGCCTAGGCGAGGCACCGAGTGGAGGGGCAGAGCGTTTTGCTTACTTTTGCGCTTTTCAAAAGTGAGCCGCTGTAAGAGCGGAACCAATATCCGCCACACCCGCAGCAACGGATATGTACACCCTCCTCAAAAACTCACCCGTTCCACCCCCCACCCAACGCCACCACCAACCCCACACTGGCCTGCAACTCCCTTGTCTGCACCGCCTGCAACCCCCGCTGGGCCTGCAAGGCTGCGGTCTGCGCCGTCACCACATCCAGATAACTCACTGCTCCGGCCTGATAGCTGTTCATCGCCAAGGTCTGCGTGTGCTCGGCAGCATTCACCGCCGCCTGTTGGTCCAGCGCTTCCTGGCGCAAATCCCGCAGTTGCCCCAGGTTATCCTCCACCTCGCGCACCGCCCGCAGCACTTGCCCACGGTAATGGGCGGCAGCCTCTTCAAACTCGGCGTGGGCCTGGCGCTCATTGGCGCTCAGCCGCCCGCCATCAAAAATCGGCAGGTTCACCAACGGCCCCAGGGCCCAATAACGATTGCCCGCGGCCAGCAGGTTGCCCACGCCCTGGGTCTGGCCACCGAGCATGCCGGTCAGGCTGAAATCCGGATACCAGGCGGCGCGGGCGATACCGATGCCGGCATTGGCGGCATACACGCGGCGTTCAGCGGCGGCAATGTCCGGCCTTCGTTGCAGTAGGGTGCTGGGCAGTTGCTGGGGAATGCTCGGCAGGCTCAAGAGTTGCGCAGAGGGCGCCAGGTGGAATTGGCTGGCCGGCTCGCCCACCAGTTCGCCGATGGCGTGTTCGGTGAGGTTGCGCTGGGCGCGTACTTCGTCCAGTTCGGCTTCGGCGCTGGCCAGTTGGCTCTGGGCCCGGGTCAGGTCCAGTTCCGAGGCGATCTGCCCCTGGTAGCGGTCGCGGGTCAGTTGCAGGGCCTGGGCGTAATCCTCCAGGGAGTGGCTGAGGATGCGGCTCTGGGCGTCCAGGCCATTGAGTTGCACATACAGGCTCGCCAATTGTTTTTGCAGGCTCAGGCGCGCCGCTGCCAAGTCGTCACCGGAGGCTTGGGCCTGGGCGTCTCCGGCCGCCGCTTGATTGCGAATCCGCCCCCAGAGGTCGAGGTCCAAGCCCAGGGCAAAACCGGCGGTGTTGCTGTTGTATACCGAAGGCTGGGTGCTGCCGCGCAGCGGGCGGTTGTCCGACTGACGCTGGCGCAACGGTTGGGCGCTGGCGCTGATCTGCGGGAACAGCCCGGCCTGCAGCTGGCTGGCGTAGGCCTGGGCGCCGTCATAGTGAGCCAAGGCCGCGGCGAGGTCCGGGTTGGCCTGGAGCAGGCGCTGCTGCAGGTCGTTGAGACGCGGGTCCTGGTACAGCAGCCACCACTGTTCGGCAATGACCTGGGGCGTGGCGGCCGGGTGCCAGGGGCCGTCGGAGTTCTGTTCACGATACTGCGCCGGCAGGTCGATGGGCGGCACCTGGTAGTGGGGCGCCAGGGAGCAGCCGTGCAGGGCCAGCAACAGCAGGGCGGCGAGGGGCTTAAGCCTTGGGCGCATGTTCGCCTCCCGCGTCCGCCAGTTGCACCAGATCACCTTCGCGCAGGGCGTCCGGCGGGTTGTCGATGACCTGGTCGGTCGCTTGCAGGCCCTGGTCGATCACCAGCCGCTCGCCCAGGTCCAGGCCGATATGGATGCTGCGCAGGTGCACGTGGCGGGAACCGTCGATCACCGCCACCTGGGTGCCCTGGGCGCGGAAGATCAGGGCGCTGGCGGGGATGCTCACACCGTGGGTGTCGGCAGGGATGGCTAGTGTGGCTTCGGCATAGTCGCCGGGCATCAGCGCGCCGTCGGGGTTGGCGGCGACGAACTGCGCCAGCAGGGTGCCGGAGCGTGGGTCGATGGCGGTGGAGTCGCCCAGCAGTAGCGCGCTGAAGTGCTGGCCAGGGTGCTCGGGCACGGTCAGCTGCGCTTGCAGACCCGGGTGGATCACGCTGGCGTAGTTCTGCGGAATCGGCACGTAGAGCCGCAGTTTGTGGGTGTCCGCCAGGTCGAACAGCTCCGGGTCGCTGTCGTTGTCGGCCTTGATCAACTGGCCGATATCGGTGTGGCGGGCGGTGATGGTGCCGGCGAACGGCGCACGAATGGTCTTGTAGTCCTCCAGCGCCGAGAGCCGCGCATAGTCGGCGGCGGCCGCCTCGGCATTGGCTTTGGCGGCGGCTGCGTTGGAGGTCTTTTCATCGGCTTCCTGGCGCGATACCGAGTGGCTGGCCAAGAGGTTCTGCCAGCGCTCGGCGGTGGTCTGGGCCAGCCGGGCATTGGCTTGCTGCTGGGTCATCCGCGCCCGGGCCTGGGCCACTTGCTGGTCCAGGTCGGGGCTGTCGATATGGGCCAGTACCTGCCCGGCGGCCACGTGGGTGCCTATGTCCTGGGTCCAGTCCTTGAGGTAGCCGCTGACCCGGGCATGGATCGGCGCCTTGCTCCAGGCCTCCAGGTGCGCCGGCAGGCGCAGGGTGTCGCCCAGCACGTTGTGCTGCGGCTGGAACACCAGCACTTGCGGCACGGCAGCGGTTTCGGTCCAGGCAACGACGGCCCGTTCATGCCGGGTGCGCGCGGCCAGGCCGCTGGCCACCAGCAGAGCAGCCAGGCTCAGGCCGCCGATGCCCAGCAGCATCAGGCGTTTGCGCGAAGGGGTGTGATCAGGCGACATGGGTGTTTTCTCCAGCAACAGCGGATTGGGGACGGCGGCCGTGGACCAGGCTGAAGACCACGGGGACAAAGATCAGGGTGGCCACGGTGGCGAGGATCAGCCCGCCGATCACCGCGCGGCCCAGTGGGGCGTTCTGTTCCTGGGACAGGGCCAGGGGCAGCATGCCGATGATCATCGCCAGGGCGGTCATGCACACCGGGCGAAAGCGCGTGTAGCCGGCTTCCAGCGCGGCCTTGAGGGCATCGCCGTGTTCCGCCAGGCGCTCGCGGCAAAAACTCACCACCAGGATCGAGTTGGCGGTGGCCACCCCCATGCACAGGATGGCCCCGGTCAGCGCCGGCACCGACAGCGAGGTGCCACTCAAGTACAGCATCCACACGATCCCGGCCAGGGCTGCCGGCAGCGCGGTGATGATCACGAACGGATCGACCCAGGACTGGAAGTTGACCACGATCAGCAGGTAGATCAGTACCACCGCACCCAGCAGGCCCAGGCTCAGGCCGCTGAAGGCTTCGTGCAGGGCGTCGATCTGCCCGTGCAGGCTGACCGTGGAGCCCTTGGGCCGCAGGGCCGCAGCGTCGTCCAGAACCTTTTGCATGTCGTGGGCCACGGCGCCCAGGTCGCGGCCCTGCACGTTGGCGTACAGGTCCAGGGTCGGCTGGATGTTGTAGTGGCTGACCACCGCCGGGCTCTCGACCCGGGAGATGTCCGCCAGGCCGCCGAGGATCTGCGACTGGCCGTTGCTGCCGGTGACCGGCAGCGCCTCCAGGGCCGGCAGGCTGTCCAGGCGGTACTGCGGGGTAGCCGCGACGATGGAATAGGACACGCCGTTCTTCGGGTTGAGCCAGAAGGTCGGCGCCACCTGGGAGCTGCCGGCCAGCGACGCCACCATGCTGTTGGTCACGTCGCGCTCGGTGATGCCCAGGCCATTGGCCCGCAGGCGATCGACCTTGACCTGCAAGGACGGGTAGCCGGTGGACTGCTGGATGCGCAGGTCGGCAATGCCCGGCACATGTTGCAGGCGCCGCTGCAGTTGCAGGGCGAAGGCGCGGTTGGCCGCGGCGTCGGGCCCGGAGATTTTCACGTCCAGGGGGGCCGGGGCGCCGAAGTTGAGGATCTGGCTGCTGATGTCTGCCGGCAGGAAGGCGAACTGGCTGCCGGGGAAGCTTTCCGGCAAGGCTTCACGCAGCTGTTTCACATAGTCGGCGCTGGGGGTGTGGCCGGGTTTGAGGGTGACCTGGATATCACCGTCCTGGGGGCCGATGGTGCCGCTGTTGCTGTAGGCCATGTCGATGCCGCTCAAGGGGATGCCGATGTTGTCGATGATGCTGTCCAGTTGCTCGGCCGGGATCACCTCGCGAATCCGCGCTTCGATGCGGTCGAAGGCCGCCGCGCTTTCCTCGATCCGTGTGCCCAGGGGCAGCCGCACGTGCAGGGCCAGGGCCCCGGCGTCGGTGGCGGGGAAGAAGTCCTGGCCCAGGCTCGGCAGCAGGGCGAAGGAGGCCAGCACGCAGGCAAGAAAGCCGAGGATGAAGGTCTTGCGCCGGCCCAGGGCCAGGTGCAGCAGGCCGTGGTAGGTGTCGCGCACAGTGGAGAAACGCGCCTCGAAGCCCTGCTGGAGGGCCAATAGCCCGCGTACCAGGGCATTGCGCGGCTTGGCGTGCTGTTCGCCTTCGTGGTGGTTGATGAAGGCATCTTCCGGGTGGTGCCCGGGGCCGGCTTCCGGCGTGTGGGGCTTGAGCAGGTACATGGCCAGTGTGGGCACCAGGGTCCGCGAGAGGATGAACGAGCTGGCCATGGCGAAGATCACCGCCAGGGCCATGGGCCGGAACAGGTAGCCGGCGATGCCCTGCAGCAGGAACATCGGCACGAAGACGATGCAGATGCACAGCAGCGAGACGAAGGCCGGGCCGACGATCTGCCTGGCGCCGTCGAGGATGGCCTGCTTGACCGCCTTGCCCTGCTCCAGGTGCCAGTTGATGTTCTCGATGGTCACGGTGGCGTCGTCCACCAGGATCCCCACCGCCAGGGCCAGGCCGCCCAGGGTCATCACATTCAGGGTCTGGCCGCTGAGCGCCAGCAGGGCAATGGCCGAGAGCACCGCCAGGGGAATCGAGGCGGCGATGATCAGTGTGGAGCGCCAGCTGCCGAGGAACAGCAGGATCATCGCGCTGGTCAGCAGGGCGGCGATGATGCCTTCCTGGGCCACGCTGCCCACCGACTGCTTGACGAACACCGAGGCGTCCCCCAGCAGTGAGGTCTTCAGCGCTGGCGGCAGGGTCTCATTGATGCGCGGCAGCATCTGGCGGATGCCGTCGACGATCGACAGGGTGGAGATATTGCCGTTCTTCAGGGCCGGCATCAGCACCGCGCGGCGTCCGTCGACCCGCACGATGTTGGTCTGCGGCGGCGAGCCGTCGCGCACGTGGGCCACCTGGCCGATGGTGATCAGCGCGCCGTCCACGGTCTTGATCGGCAGGTCGTTGAGCTCCTCGATGGCGGTCGGGCTGTTGTTCAACAGCACCGTGTATTCATCGCTGCCCAGCTTGGCGGTGCCCACCGGGATGATCTGGTTCTGCGCCGCCAGGGCATTGCCCACGTCCTGGGCCGACAGGCCCTTGGCGGCCAGGGCTTGCGGGTCCAGGTCGAGGGTGATCTGGCGCTGCTTGCCGCCCATGGGGGTGGGCATGGCCAGGCCGGGCAGGGAGCTCAGGGGCAGGCGGATGTTGTTCTGCACCAGGTCGCGGATCTTCGCCTCCGACAGGGTCGGGCTGGAAAACGCCATCTGCAGGATCGGCACCGTCGAGGCGCTGTAGTTGAGGATCAGCGGTGGGGTGATGCCCGGCGGCATCTGCTTGAGCACGGTTTGTGACACCGCGGTCACCTGGGCGTTGGCCGTGCGGATATCGACCCCGGGCTGGAAGAAGATCTTGACGATGCCCATGCCCGGCAGCGACTGCGACTCGATGTGCTCGATGTCGTTGACCGTGGTGCTCAGGGAGCGCTCGTAGGTGTAGATCACCCGCCCGGCCATGGCGTCCGGCGACAGGCCGTTGTACTGCCAGACCACCGCCACCACCGGGATGCCGATATCCGGGAACACGTCGGTGGGGGTACGCAGGGCCGCCAGGGGCCCGATGATGCAGATGAATATCGCCAGCACGATGAACGTGTAGGGCTTGAGCAGTGCGGTCTTGACCAGCCCGAGCATGCCGAAAACCTCCGAGGGAGTGGGGTTGCAAACCTCGGCAGCCTGCAGCGACCCACCTAACACGCGGCTTTCAGCCAGGTGAAGGAAGTTTTAGGTAAGGCCTGTATTTCCTTTCATGTGGATTCATTTGTTCTCGCACCAGGGCCTCGACAAGCTTGGTGGCCATCGGCGCAGGGGATTTTTCCGGGCTTGCGCCGCACTCATGACTGTCATTTGCGAGGTTGCTTCCATGTCCCTCAAACCCTTGTTGCTGCTGCCGGGCCTGGGCCTGGTGTGCCTGCTTTCGGCCTGTGCCGGGCCGCTGCCCAAGGCCGATCCGCAGCAGGCCTGGATCGATCTTGCTCCGGAGTCGCCCAACGACTTGCTGGCCGACAGCGTCGATGGCAAGCGCCTGAACGATGGCCGCTACTTCCAGGTCAGCCCCGGCCAGCACCGCTTGCAGATGGCCTTGCTGCAAGGGGCCAACGGCAACTCGGCGCAACCCGAGTGCCTGGGGCGCTTGGACTATGCCGGGTTCCAGGCGGGGGGCCATTACCGACTGGTGGAGTCCAGCCAGGGCCAGGACGTCAGCGCCGGGCTGCTGGACGCCCAGGGCCGGCAGGTGGCCCAGAGCCGGCCGTTCAGTTGCCTGTAGGGCTTTTTTTTTCCATTGCCAAGGTAGATTTTCATGACACTCAAACCGCTGCTGCTGATACCCGTCCTGGGCCTCGCGTGCCTGCTCGGCGCTTGCGCCGGGCCCATGCCCCGGCCTGATCCCAGCGAGGCCTGGATCGGCCTGCAGGAAGAGGCGCCCAACGACCTGATGGCCGAACGGGTGGACGGGCAGAAGATCGACGATGGTCGCTATTTCCAGGTCAAGCCCGGTGCTCACCGCCTGGACGTGACCCTGTTTGAAGAGAACGTCGGCGACTCCAACCAGCAAGACTGCGACGGCCACATCAGCTACGGCGGCTTCAAGGCCGGGGAGCATTACACACTGGTGGAGTCGAGCCTGGGGAACGAGGTGTCGGCGCGCCTGTATGACGCCAAGGGCAAGCAGGTAGCCAGTACCCACGACTTCAATTGCATGCCCGGCTGACGGGGCTGTTTACCGCGCTCAAACAAGGACATTTCGCTCACCACAAAGAGACGGGCCTGACTTCAGGCCCATGACGAGCCACGGGATGATAGGGGCCTGTCTCCCAGCAAGCGGGCGTGCGTCATGAAGCAAGAGGCTGAAGCGGCGATCTCTTCCACCGAAGTGGCATTTGGCGAAGTGGCGCAAATGATCACCGCCGCGCGGCAGCGGGCAGTGCGCGCGGTGAATACTGAACTGGTGGAGCTGTATTGGCAGGTCGGGGCCTATATCAGCCGCAAGATCGAGGCGGCGGAGTGGGGTGATGGCGTGGTCCGGCAATTGGCTGATTACCTGGCGCGGCAGCAGCCGGGCCTGGGGGGTTTTACCCGGGCAAACCTGTTTCGCATGCGCCAGTTTTATGAGGCCTATCGTGCTGACGAGAAAGTCGCACCACTGGTGCGACAATTGTCCTGGAGCCACCATCTGGTGGTGATGGGACAGAGCAAAGGGCCCAGTGAACGTGAGTTCTACCTGCGCTTGGCGGTCCAGGAACAATGGTCACGCAGAGAACTGGAACGGCAGATCAAATCCGCCCTGTTCGAACGCACGCTGACCCGCCCGGCCAATGCCTCGGCAACCTTGAAGCAGGCCCGTCCCGAGGCCCTGAAGGTCTTCAAGGATGCCTACATGGTGGAGTTTCTGGGCCTGGCCCAGGGGCATGACGAAGCCGACCTGCACCAGGGGCTGCTGCGCCAACTCAAGGATTTCCTGATCGAGATGGGGCGCGACTTCTGCTTTGTCGCTTCAGGCTATCCCCTGCAGGTCGGCGGGCGCGATTTCGCCCTGGACCTGCTGCTGTTCCATCGCGGGTTGAATTGCCTGGTGGCCGTTGAACTCAAGGTCGGGCGCTTCGAGCCGGAGTACCTGGGCAAGCTGGACTTCTACCTGGAGGCCCTGGATCGCCAGGTGCGCAAGCCCCACGAGAACCCTGCCCTGGGCGTGTTGCTCTGTGCCAGCAAGGAGGACGAGGTGGTGGAATATGCCCTCAACCGTTCCCTGTCACCGGCGCTGATCGCCGAGTACCGGACCCAACTGCCGGACAAGCAACTGCTGCAGGCCAAGTTGCAGGAGTTCTATGCCCTGGACACCCAGGCGCGGTGAGTCGGGTGGCCATGGTGTCCGGGGCGCTGCACTGCCTTGGTGAGTCGAATGCCCAGCCTGGCGCCGACCTCTGGCTCATTCCGACTCGCTGCCGAACCAGTCGGCCAGGCGCGCGCTGGCTTGTTCCCGCACCTCGGCGTTGATGTGAGCGGCCACTGTCACCACTGAGCCGGTCAGTAGTCCAAGGTCATCGATGTACCCGGCCCCGGGGATCAGGTCGGGGGTGATGTCCAGCGGCAGCACGAAGTAACCCAGGGCGGCATAGATGGTGGTCTTGGCCCAGATCGGGGTTTGCGGTCGTTGCGCGGCGTAGTAGAGCCATAGGGCTTTCTGGATCAAGGCCCGGCCGATGCGCGAGGTATAGCGGCCGATCTTGCGCCAGAAACAGAGTTCAAGGGACTGGGCGGTGGACATGGCGCACTCCTGGGGGACATGGGTCCAGGTCATGGTCGCCACCCGAGCGCTGGACCGGCAGAGGCCAATATTTCCCCGGTCGTTCTCAGCGTAGGAGCCGGCTTGCCGGCGAAAGGGCCGGACCAGGCGCCGTGAATCTTGCGTCAGGTCAGGGGCGTCTGTGAGCACGCCTTCGCTGGCAAGCCAGCGCCTACGGGTGGTACGCACATGATGCTCTAGGAGCCGGCTTGCCGGCGAAAGGGCCGGACCAGGCGCCGTGAATCTTGCGTCAGGTCAGCGGCGCCTGTGAGCACGCCTTCGCTGGCAAGCCAGCTCCTACGGGGGGCGCACATGATGCTGTAGGAGCCGGCTTGCCGGCGAAAGGGCCGGATCAGGCACCGTGAATCTTACGTCAGGACAGCGGCGCCTGTGAGTACGCCTTCGCTGGCAAGCCAGCTCCTACGGGGGGCGTACACGATGCTGCAGGAGCCGGCTGGCGAAGGGGTCAAGGGGCAATCAGCCCCAGGGCGCCGCCGGCCAGCAGCAGGGCAGCGAGGATCCCGGTGATGGCGAACAGCTGTTGCAACCGCGGGCCGGCCAGGTGGCTGGCTACCTGGCGTCCCAGCACCAGCCCCAGGACCGCCCCCAGGGCAAAGGGCGCGCCCACCGCCCAGTGCATGATCCCGCTGAGGCTGGCGGTGACCACGCTGCCCAGGGAGACCAGGGCGATCACCGCCAGTGAGGTGGCGACGATGCTCTTGCTGTCCAGGTTGGTGTAGCGGCTCAGGGCCGGGATGATGACGAAGCCGCCACCCACCCCCAGCAGCCCGGAAAGCAGCCCCGAGAGCATTCCGGTGAAGGTCAGCGCCCGGGCGCAGGGCAGGGTCCAGCGCAGGCGGCCCTGGGCCGGGTTGAGCACGCAGGGCATGAAGGCCGGGCGCGGCGCCGGCTGGCCCTGTTTCAGTTCCAGGCTGGCCTTGCGCAGGATGCGCCCGCAGGCGTACAGCAGCACCAGGGAGAACAGCAGCGCCAGCGGCAGGTTGGGCAGGCGGTGGGCCAGCCACAGGCCCAGCGGCGCCATGAGGATGCCGATGCCGGCCACGAACCCCGCCGCGCGGTAGCGCACGATGCCCTGGCGCAAACCCAGCACCGCGCCGACGCTGGCTGCCAGGCCCACCGCCAGCAGGCCGATGGGCGCGGCCTCGACCATGCTCAGGCCCAGGCCGAAGACCAGGAGCGGCACGGCGAGGATGCCGCCACCGGCCCCGGTCAGGGCCAGGATCGCGCCAATGATCGCCCCCAGCCCGGCGCCCAGAAGACTGTGTTCGCTCATGCTTTCGGGGTGTCCGTGGCCAGGGTCGGGTGGGCCAGCCATTCGTGGCCCTTGAGCATGCCGCGCCAGTACAGCGGTGGCAGGATCCGTTCCTTCAGCCACCAGGCGCGACGGGTTGGCTGGCGCCCGTCCAGCAGCCAGCGCGGGAAACTCGGTGCCAGCTTGCCGCCATAGGTGAATTCGGCGAGGACGATCTTGCCCCGTTCCACGGTCAGCGGGCAGGAACCGTAGCCGTCGTATTCGGCCAGGCGGGTCAGGCGCTTGAGGGCCACCAGCACATTGTTGGCCACCACCGGTGCCTGTTTGCGCGCCGCGGCGGCGGTCTTGGCATTGCTGGTATTGGTGGCGTCCCCCAGGCCGTGGATGTTCACGTAGCGCTTGTGGCGCAGGCTGCCCGGGTCGACGTCGATCCAGCCGGCGGCGTCCGCCAGGGGGCTCTGGCGGATGAAGTCCGGGGCGCACTGGGGAGGCACCACGTGCAGCATATCGAAGGCCCGTTCCAATGTTTCCTGGCGGCCATCGGCCAGGGTGCGGACAAAGGTCGCGCGTTTGGCCGGGCCGTTCACCGCCACCAGGTTATGGCCGAAATCCAGTTCGATGCCGTACTTCTTCACGTATTCCATCAGCGCCGGCACGTAGTCGGCGACGCCGAACAGCACACCGCCGGCATTCAGGAAGCGCGGCTTGATCTGCCCCAGGCGGCCGTGGCGCAGCCAGTGGTCGCAGGACAGGTACATGGCCTTTTGTGGCGCTCCGGCGCACTTGATCGGCATCGGCGGCTGGCTGAACAGCGCCTCGCCCTGTTGCAGTTGCTGCACCAGTTGCCAGGTGTAGGGCGCCAGGTCGTAGCGGTAGTTGGAGGTCACGCCGTGGTTGCCCAGGGCCTGGGGCAGGCCGTCGATGGCGGCCCAGTCGAGCTTGAGCCCGGGGCAGACGATCAGTTGGTCATAGGCCAGCACCCGGCCGTCCTCCAGCACGAGGGCGTTGTGTTCCGGGTCGAAGCGGCTGACCGCGTCCTGGATCCACTTGACCCCCTGGGGCATCAGCTCGGCCATGGCGCGCTCGGTGGACTGGGCGCTGAATACTCCGGCGCCCACCAGGGTCCAGCCGGGTTGGTAATAGTGGTGCCGGGCAGGGTCGATGAGTGCCACGTCCAGGTGTGGATCGCGGGTCAAGAGGCTGGCAGCAACGGCGATGCCGGCGGCACCGCCACCGACGATCAGCACCTGGTGGCTGCCGTCGACAGTGGGCAGGGCCGGGTTGAAGGGGCGCATGGCAAGGTCTCCGTGTGGAGTAGGTAATAGTTATAGGGTGTTCAGGGGAATCTTCAGGTAGCTCACGCCGTTGTCCTCGGGCTCGGGGAAGTGCCCGCTGCGCATGTTGACCTGCACCGAAGGCAGGATCAGCACCGGCATGTCCAGGGTCGCGTCGCGGGCTTCGCGCATGGCCACGAAGCTGTCTTCGTCGACCCCCTGGTGAATGTGGATGTTGTTGGCGCGCTGCTCGGCGACGGTGGTCATGTACTGCAGCTCGCGGCCGTTGGGCAGGTAGTCGTGGCACATGAACAGCCGGGTGCTGGGGGGCAGGGCGAGGATCTTGCCGATCGAGCGGTACAGGGTCCGCGCGTCGGCCCCGGGGAAGTCGCAGCGGGCGGTGCCGTAGTCGGGCATGAACAGGGTGTCGCCGACAAAGGCCAGGGTTTCGTCGCCGACCTGTACCAGGTAGGTCATGCAGGCCGGGGTATGCCCCGGGGTGTGCATGGCCCGCGCGGTGAGGCCGCCGATGGCGAATTCGGCGCCGTCTTCGAGCAGCACGTCGAACTGGCTGCCGTCCCGGGCAAAGGCCGGGGCTTCGTTGAACAGCGCGCCGAAGGTCTTCTGCACCCGGGTGATCTGGTTGCCGATGGCCACCTGGGCCCCGAGCTGCGCCTTGAGGTAGGCGGCGGCCGACAGGTGGTCGGCATGCACATGGGTTTCCAGGATCCAGTCGACCCGGGCGTCCAGCTCTTTCACCCGGGCGATCAGGCGATCGGCGGACTCGGTGTGGGTGCGGCCGGATTTCGGGTCGTAGTCCAGCACGCTGTCGATCAATGCGCAGTGGCGGCTGGCCAGGTCCATCACCAGGTAGCTGATGGTCCAGGTATGGCTGTCGAAAAAGGCTTCTACACGCAGCGTGTCGCTGATGATCATGGGGCACTCCAGGCAATGAAGGTGAGGGCAGTCTGCGCTGACGCTCGTTTCTTGAAGTGTCAATAAGCGTGCCAACCCGAAACGGCGTCGTTTGGCGCCTGTTCATTGGTCTAGACGCTTTTTCAACCCCTTGGTGATGTGTTGTCGCCAGGACTGTCATCCGGGCTTGGCAGTCATTTGGCAGTTGCTGGCAGAAAATGGCAGTGATGGCGCCCATGCTTTAAGCTGCCGCCTCTGCCCCGGAGTTGCCCATGTCCCTGATTGCCACCGACCTAGTCCCGCCACCGATGTCCGCCCTGGTGTCCTACCTCGAACACGACCCGCAGCCCACCATAGTGCTGGACACCGACTACAACATCATCGCCGCCAACACCGCCTACCAGCGTCAGTTCGGCGTGGCCGGCAAGCCCCACGTGGGCGCCAAGTGCTACCGGGTGTCCCACCAGTTCGCCGTGCCCTGCGACCAGGCCGGCGAGCATTGCCCGATGCGCAAGGCCCATGACAGCCGCGTACCGGAACGCATGCTGCACATCCACCACACGCCCCGGGGGCCGGAGCATGTGGACGTGGAGCTGCGGCCGATCATTGGCCAAGACGGCACGGTGGTGGCCTATGTCGAGCGCCTGAGTTCGGTGGCCGTGGCCTCGGTACAACCCCAGCAGAAGGGCCTGGTGGGGCGCTCGCCGGCCTTCAACGAAGCCTTGAGCGCCTTGCAGCGGGCGGCGCCGGCGCCGATCCCGGTATTGCTCCAGGGTGAATCCGGCACCGGCAAGGAGCTGTTCGCCCGTGCCCTGCACGACGGCAGCCCCCGGGCCAGCGGGCCGCTGGTGGTGGTGGACTGCACCGGGCTTACCGAAAGCCTGCTGGAAAGCGAATTGTTCGGTTATGAAAAGGGCGCCTTCACCGGTGCCCTGCAGCGCAAGATCGGCCTGGCCGAAGCCGCCCATGGCGGCACCCTGTTTCTCGACGAGATCGGCGAAGTGCCCCTGGCCATGCAGGTCAAACTGCTGCGCCTGATCGAGTCCGGCAGCTTTCGCCCGGTGGGCAGCCTGCGCACCGTGCACTCGGATTTCCGCCTGGTGGCGGCGACCCACAAGCCGCTCAAGGAAATGGTCGCCGCCGGCACCTTCCGCCAGGACCTGTACTACCGCATCAGCGCCTTCCCGATCCGCCTGCCGGCCTTGCGCGAACGCAGCGACGACCTGCCACTGCTGATCGACAGCCTGCTGCGCCGGCTTGACCCCGGGGTAGTGCCGCGGGTCGATCCCCAGGCCCTGGCCCAACTGAGCCTGTACACCTACCCGGGCAATATCCGCGAGCTGCGCAACATCCTCGAGCGGGCGCGGCTGTTCAGCGACGACGGGGTGATCCGCCTGGCGGACCTGCCGCCGGAGCTGCGCAGCACGCCGGCACCAGCGCCGCCGGGCCGCCGCCGCGGCAACAAGGACCTGGAGCAACTGGCCCATGCCCTGGAGGTGTTCGAGGGTTCGCGCAGTGAGCTGGCCAGGGCCCTGGGCCTGAGCGAGCGGACCCTGTACCGGCGGCTCAAGGCCCTGGGTCTGTAGCGGCGGGCGAGGGTGGCAGGGCCACCTCAATCTTGGGCGGGGTGGTTCTGGAGGGGCAGGTCGCAGGCCATCACCCACATGCCGATCTGTTCCAGGTCGGTGCTGAACGGCACCTCGTCGACCTGCCGCAGGCCGGCGCTTTCATAGAAGCGCCGGGCGCCGCTGTTGCTCTTGAGCACGTCCAGCCACAGGCAGGGCTCACCGGCAGCGCTGGCCCGTTGCAGCACATGCTCCAGCAACCGGCGGCCATAGCCCTTGCCGGCCTCGGACTTGAGCAGGTAGATCTTCTGCAGTTCGGCCCCGCGCCGGGCTCCATCGGGCAGTGGCCGGTTCCAGTTGAGCTTGGCAAAACCGATGGGCTGCTGCTGCGGATCCAGGGCCAGCAGCCACAGGTGCAGGTGCTTGTCGGCCAGGGACTGTTCCAGGGGGGCGGGGGCAAAGTCCTGGGCCAGGAACTGCTGCATGCCTTCGGTGCTCCAGATCGCGGCGAAGTGCTCGCGGTAGGTGGCGCAGCCAATGGCCTGGAGGGTGTCGATGTCGCGGCTGTCGGCTTCACGGATGGTGATCATGCGTCATTCCTCGAGGGGCGGCTGGCCGGTGTCGCCGGGCTGGCGGCTGGCCCGCAATCCGGACGGGGCAGCTTACTCCGTTGCCCAAAGGGGCTCCAGCGTTCGGGCCGGGGCACGATGGCGGCGCGCCGTGGTCGTAGTTGCAGCCCCCTTTTTACCGGCGTGCGGGATGTTTGGCGCAGCGTCGGGTTCTTCCGGAGATGCCATGAGCCAGGCCGTACTTGCCACCGAAACCAACCGCCGCCAATTGCAGCAGATCATCTCCGGCCTGTCCGACGGGGTGATCCTGATCGAGACCGACAAGGCCCGGGCCCTGCTCTGGGCCAATGAAGCGGCCCTGGCCATGCACGGCGTCAGCACGGTCGAGCAGTTGGGCGGCAATCTGCGCGAATACGCCCGGCGCTATGCCTTGCGCTACCGCAACAACCATCCACTGGGCCTGGACAGCTACCCCATCAACCGGGTGGCTGCCGGAGAAACCTTCAGCGACGTGGTGGTGGAGGTCCAGGCCGAGATCGACGGCGAACCCCGGCACTGGGTGCACCGGGTGCGCAGCATGATCCTCGAGGACCGCAATGGCGCGCCGGAGTCCCTGGTGCTGATCCTCAGTGACGCCACCGACTGGGCCAGCGCCGAGCAGCGCTTCGAGAAGACCTTCAACGCCAACCCGGCGCCGGCGGTGATCTGCCGCCTGGGGGATTTGCGCTACATCAAGGTCAACCAGGGCTTCCTGGAGATGACCGGCTATGCCCGGGACCAGGTGATCGGCCGTTCGGTGTACGAGCTGGACGTGCTGGAAGACGCCGAGCACAAGGAACTGGCCGTCGAACGCCTGGGGCAGGGCGCGACCATCCCGCAGATGCAGGCCGAGCTGCGTCTGCCCGAGGGCGGCAGCAAGCTGGTGATCGTCGCCGGCCAGCCGCTGGACATCAACGACGAGGACTGCATGCTGTTTTCCTTCATGGACCTGGAGCCGCGGCGCAAGGCCGAGATCGCCCTGCGCCAGAGCGAGGAGCGTTTCGCCAAGTCGTTCCGCCTGACCCCGGTGCCGACCCTGGTGTGCAGCGCCGAGCAGCAGATCGTCGATGTCAACGAAGCCTTTCTCGACACCTGCGGCTACAGCAGCGAAGAGCTGCTGGGCAAGACCGTGCAGGACATCGGTTTTATCGCCGAGCCCCAGGCCGCCGAGCAGTTGTTCGGCCGCTTGGAGAAAAGCGGCAACGTCATGGGCCTGGACCTCAAGGTGCGCAAGAAGGGCGCCGAGCAGGTGGACTGCGTGGCCTACGCCGATACCGTGCTGATCCAGGATAGCCCCTGCTACCTGCTGGTGCTGATGGACATCAGCGAGCGCAAGCGCTCGGAGCTGGAGCTGGTGGGCGCCATCGAGGAGGTGATGCGTGATGCCTCCTGGTTCAGCCAGACCCTGATCGAAAAGCTCGCCAATGTGCGCAACACCCGCAGCGCGCAAGCCCCGGCGGTAACCTCTGCCGAGCTCACCACCCGCGAGCGCGAGGTCCTGGGGCTGATCTACCAGGGGCTGGCGGACAAGGAAATTGCCGCGCAACTGCAGTTGGCCCCCAACACCGTGCGCAATCACGTGGCCACCCTGTACTCCAAGCTCGATGTGCACAGCCGTGGCGAGGCCATTGTCTGGGCCCGGGAGCGCGGGCTGTTTGCCGGCAGTGCCGGCTGACCCGGTGCAAATGCACCAGTGCAACCAGTGCAAATGCGCCTTTTGCCTAGGGGCGGGCCTTTCTATCCTGTGATTCTGCGCAGGGCTCTGTATCGGGCCTCTGCCATTCATGAACCGCAGTAGAAGGAGCGCCAGCATGGCTAGCGAACAGATCAAGGGCACAGTGGGCAAGGTGGCCGGCAAGGCCGAGGCCGTGGTGGGTGAGTGGCTGGATGATGAGCAACTGCAAGCCCGCGGCATGGCCCGGGAAGCCGCCGGGCAATTGCAGGAAAAGTACGGCCAGGCCCTGGACCAGGGCGCTCGCTGGGTACGGGACAAACCGCTGTTGAGCGTGGCCCTGCTGGCCGGCGTCGGCCTGTTGGCGGGCCTGCTGCTGCGGCGCCGCTGAAATGCCGGCGGCCATCACCCTGGCGCAGTTGCGCGCTTGTATCGAGCAGCACCTGGCGCCCCTGGCCTGCAGCTTCAGCAACGCCGGTGACGGCACCCTGACCCTGCGGGTGTTCGAGCCGGCCAGCGGCCGGGTCGACCTGGTGGTGACCGGGCTCAGCGCCCGGGCGCTGCAGAGCGAGGCCGATGTGCAGAAGATCATCGACGAACTGCTCTATGAGCTGGGCAGCAACTCCCTGGGCCAGCTCGATCTGGCGCCCTGAACCCAGCCTTGCACCGGGGCCGGTCGATGGCGACAGCCCACGGCCTGAACTATAAGCAAAGGGTCGACGGTCGGGTTCCCGGCCGTCATCTCCAGCCTTTTGCAGGTGCCCGGGCATGCCTTCAACCCTGTTGCCGCGCCGTATTTTCCTGATCACCTCGCTTTTCTGGATGGGCCCATGAACGCCCGGGCCCAGGGCTTGCCCCGGCGCCTGGAAAACATCGTGCTGGTGGCGGATCTGGCGGGCACTGCGGTGTTTGCCGTGGAGGGTGCGATCAGCGCCATGCGCGCCCAACTGGACCTGCTGGGGGTGATGGTGATCGCCTTTATCGTTGCCCTTGGCGGAGGGGTGACCCGTGACCTGCTGATTGGCGCCACGCCGCCCAAGGCCGTGGCCGACTGGCGGTACCCGGCGCTGGCGCTGCTGATGGGCGGGCTGGCCTTCGTGGCACGGGACTGGGTGCTGGGGTGGTCCGGGCCGCTGCTGATTCTGCTGGACGCCGCGGGGTTGGGGCTGTTTGCCGTGGCGGGCACGCAGAAGGCGCAGAACTTCGGCATCTCGCCCTTTGTCTCGATGCTCATGGGTACGGTGACCGGGGTGGGGGGCGGGGTGATTCGCGACATTGTCCTGGCCCGCATTCCCCTGGTGCTGCAGGTCGACCTGTATGCCAGCTCGGCCTTTGTCGGCGCGGCCAGCCTGGTCATCGCCCGGCGCCTGGGCGTGCCGCCTTTATGGTCGGCCTGGCTGGCGGGCACCGTCTGTTTCGCCCTGCGCATGCTCTCGGTGCGCTACGGCTGGCAACTGCCCAAGGCCTTGTAGCCGCTGCCGCAGGCTGTGAACGGCTTGGGCGGCATTGCGACGCAGAAGACACCGGGAGCGTGAGAGCGCGGAAGGTTTGGCGCAAGATCGTCAAGCAAGGCCCTGCGTACCGAACGCGGCCCGGCCTTTCGCAGCTTCGCAGGCTCAGCAGCGGCTACAGGATCACAGGGTCACAGGCACCGGATCACAGGGGCGTGGAGGCCGGGCTCAATTGTCGGCAATCAGGCTCGGCCGGCAGTCCAGGCTCAGGCGCGCGCCGCCGCGTTCGCTGCTGCCCACCTCAAGCTTGAAACCGTGCAGGCTGACAATCGCCGCGACGATCGACAGGCCAAGGCCAAACCCGCCCTGGGCATTGTTTTCATCCACCCGGTAAAAGCGCCGGAACACCGCCGCCCGTTCCGCTGCGGGTATTCCGGGGCCTGAGTCGAGCACTTCCAGGCGCGGGCTGCCGTCGTCGTCGATCCCCCGCAGGATCACTTCGCCCCCCGGTGGGGTGAACTTGATGGAGTTGCTCAGCAGGTTGGCCAGGGCCTCGAACAACAGGGCGCGGTCACCGGTGAGGCTGGGCAGGCTCGCCGGTACATCCAGCACCAGGGTCAACTGGCCTTCCTCGGCCAGGGGCAGGTAGAAGTCATAGAGCTCGTGCAGCAGGGGCAGGGGGTCGAGCACCAGGAAGCCCGAGCGCCGCTGCTGGTCCTCCAGTTCGGAAATCCGCAGCAACCCGCGAAAGCGTGCCATCAGGGTGTCGGCCTCGGCCAGCAACTGGTCCATCTGCAGGGCCTGGGGCGAGCCTTCCTCGGCCTGTTGCTGCAGGCGATAGAGCTGGGCCCGCAGGCGGGTCAGCGGGGTGCGCAGGTCGTGGGCGATGTTGTCGCACACGCCCTTGACCTCATGCATCAGCCGTTCGATGCGTTCGAGCATGGCGTTGACGATGGCCGCCAGCATGTCCAACTCGTCGCGCCGGTCCGACAGTGGCAGGCGCCGGGTCAGGTCGCCGGCGACTATGGCTTCGGCGCTGGCCTGGATCTGGCGGATGCGCCGCAAGGGCCGGCGGCGCAGCAGGTGCCAGCCGGCGGCGCCGGGAATGATGGTCAGGGAAATGCCCCAGAGCAGGGCGTGGAGAATGATCCGGGTCACCGCGAACAGCGAGCCGTTGTCGCGCACCAGCACCAGCCAGCGGCCATCCCGGGTGTGGGTGGCCACGGCGTCGCAGCTGTCGCGGGGCAGGCTCGGGTCGTCGGAGTCGATGCAGTTCTTCAGTTCGTGGATCTTGCCGTCCAGGGGCAGGTCGTCGGGTATCTGCCGGATCGGCCCGCTCAGGGGCCGGCGCTGCTCATCGAACAGGCCGTAGGCGTCGATGGCCCGCATGTCGAAAGTCATGCTGGTGGTCAGGGCTTCCACCAGCTGGTCGCCCTCGAAGCGCGCGAACAGGTGCTGGCGCTGCATCAGCGAGTGCTTGGCCAGGCTGTCCAGGTAGGTGGAGACCTCGTAGTACAGCACCCCCATGAGGATGCAGCTCCAGGCCACGAACAGCGTGCTGTAGAGCGCCAGCAGGCGGCTGCTGGAGGAACGCCAGCCTTTAGAGGGGTTCAGCAATGACATAACCCGAGCCTCGCACGGTGCGGATCAACGGGGTCATGCCGGGCGGGTCGATCTTCTTGCGCAGGCGGCCGATGTGCACGTCGATCAAATTGGTCCCGGGGTCGAAGTGATAGCCCCAGACCTCCTCGAAGATCATCATCCGCGAGAGGATCTGCCCGGTGTTGCGCATGAGGAATTCCAGCAGCTTGTATTCGGTGGGCAGCAGGCTCAGCAACTGGTCGGCGCGGGTTGCCTCGCGGCTGATCAGGTTCAGTTCCAGGTCCGCCACCCGCAGGCTGGTGTCGAAATCCTTGACCGTGTTCTTGCGCCGCAGCAGCACTTCGACCCGGGCCGCCATCTCGTCGGAGGCGAAGGGCTTGGTCAGGTAGTCGTCGCCCCCGGCCCGCAGGCCGCGCACCCGTTCATCGACGTCGGAGAGGGCGCTGATCATCAGGATCGGTGTCGACACACCGATGGTGCGCAGGGTGGTGACAATGGCCAGGCCGTCCAGTTCCGGCAGCATGCGGTCCAGGGTGATCAGGTCGTAGTCGCCGCTCACGGCGCGCACCAGGCCCTCACGGCCATTGTCCACCCAATCCACGTCGAGGCCGTGGCTGCTCAGTTCGGCGACGATTTCCCGGGCGGTCACGGCGTCGTCTTCGATGGTCAGAATGCGGGTCATAGGCGTTACCTGTTTGGCGGTTCGTGACACAGGCGGGCATTTTGCCAAGAAACGGCGGCCGCAATTCTAAAAAAACTTTCATCTGCGCCTCCAGGACTCTGTCCAGACCTTGAACAAGCCCCTGCCAGAGGCCGCGCTGCCTGATATTATCGCGCCACTTTTATGGCCAGGAGGCACATCCATGACGGGCCTGCCCCGGGTTGGCTGGAAGCCATTGTCCTTTTTCTGCCTGATGGTGCTGTGCAGCAGCGCGGTGCTGGCGGCCAACCAGCCCTGTTCCGGGCGCAAGGGCGGCATCGCCCGTTGCGACGGCGAGCTGTTCCTGTGCAACGACGGCTCCATCAGCGCGTCGAAAAAGAACTGCGCCCTGATGTCCGGCCAGCGCTCCACTACCCCCCGGGCCGAGCCCCTGCTGCGCGACGCCCAGGGATGCAGCTGTGGCAGCGGCAGTTTCTGCACCGGGCCCCGGGGCGGGGTGTACTGCCTGACCCCCAGTGGCAACAAGAGCTACAAGCGGCATTGAAAACCCGATTGACCTTCTGTGTATCAAGGTGTTGTGCAATGAACTACGCATCACGTTTCAAAGGCCTGCTGTGGCTGCTGGTGGCCAGCCTGCTGTTGAGCCTCGCCGTGGATCTGGCGCTGCGCCTGCCGGGTTACCTGGAAGCCTATGCTGCCGACCCTCGCTATGCGCGCTGGATGTTGGCGTATCGCGGCCTGGACGTCCTGGTCATCGCCCTGATGGCGGTGGCCGTGCCGGGAATCATGCGGCTGCTGGATTTTCGTCGTTCGGCCTGGCTGGCATTGCCGCTCTTTACCTTGTGGGGGCAGGGTATCGGGCAATTGGCCCTGGTGGGCAACCTGCTGCTGGCCCTGTGGATCCTGGTACTGGTGGTGCACCTGTGCTGGACCCGCGGCCGGGAGCTCTACCGGAGCCGGCAGGCCTGAGCACCGGGCGGGCCGTGCAGAACGCCCGCCCGAAAACTCCCGGGCCGGTAAATTGCACGATCCGGGATTGTCTGCTTATCGCAAGTCATTGAAATAAAAGCGCTTATAAAGTTCGTGCAACTGGCACGGTGGCTGCACTTGTCCCTTCGAGACGTGTAACACCATTTTTCATGCCTGGAGCTGAACAACAATGAACAGACCCTCTGAACACCTGCTGGCCACCGCAGATGCCTCGAGTCATCACTCGGGCGTGTCCTGGGCGGCGATCTTTGCTGGCGCCGCGGCGGCCGCCGCTCTTTCGCTGATCCTCCTGTTGCTGGGCTTCGGCCTGGGCTTTTCCGCGGTTTCGCCCTGGGCCGGCAGCGGCATCAGCGCCAAGGGCCTGGGCATTTCCAGCATTGTCTGGCTGGCCGTGACGCAGATCATCGCTGCCGGCCTGGGCGGTTACATCGCCGGGCGCCTGCGGGTGAAGTGGGCCAACCTGCATGGCGATGAAGTGTATTTCCGCGACACCGCCCATGGCTTCCTGGCCTGGGCCGTGGCCACCCTGGTCACCGCGACTTTGGTGGTGGGGTCGGTCAGCAGCGTCATCAGCGGCGGCGTGCATGCCGGCGCCCAGGTGGCTTCCGGCGCCGCCGGTGCCATGACCCAGGTGGCCGGCCATGCTGCCGCCCAGGGTTCCCAGGATGACTACGGCTACTTCGTCGACAGCCTGTTCCGCGACGATCGCCCGGCGGCGGTCAGCGATGACGCGGCCCGTGGCACGGTATCGCGGATCTTCGTGCGCACCCTGAGCAACGACGGCCAGTTGGCCCCTGAGGACCGCAGCTACCTGGCGCAATTGGTGGCCCAGCGTACCAACCTCAGCCAGGCCGATGCCGAGCGTCGGGTCGATGAAGTCTTCGCCAAGACCCGCCAGGCCGTGGAAGAAGCCAAGCAGGCCGCCAAGGAAGCTGCCGACACCGCAGCCAAGGTGGCTGCCTGGTCGTCGCTGTGGATGTTTATCGCGCTGCTGTGCGGGGCCTTCTTCGCCAGCCTCGCGGCGACCTTTGGCGGTCGTCGTCGGGACGCCGTGGTCTGGCTTGAAAGCGATGTCCAGCCGCGCACCGTAGCCCCCACCCCCGTTCACTGATCCAGGAGATTTCCCATGCGCTCATTACTCTTGTGGTTCCTCGGTGTGCCGATCCCGGTGATTATCCTGATCGCCCTGTTCATGCACTGATTCAAGCTATAAAGCCCGGCCCGGACGGGCCCGGGCCTTCCCGAACGCCGCTGCCGGCCATTGCCGCCAGCGGCGTTTTTGTGCGCGGTATCGCAGTTTTGCAAGGGCTGGCCACCGTCGGGTGCGAGGCAGCCGTTTGCTTGGCCCAGATCAATATCCGTGTCCGACAAACCGACTAGATTGGCCCGCGCTCGGTTCTGACAAACAGCTTGGGACCGGGACGTTGCCCGGTCCCGACCGCAGCAGCATGGACGGCGGGACGCCGGCAACCCCATTCATTTTTCACGGATGAACCCACAATGCGTCAGATAGACCGCAACTTCGATATTCAGCCGCTGCAGCATGCGGACATGACCATCAGCCTCAATGGCCAGCCAGTCACTGCCGCCCTGGGTGAAACCGTCCTCAGCGTGATCCAGGCCACCGGCCTGCGCCAGGTGGCGCGCAACGATCACGGGCAACTGGTCGGCGCCTACTGCGGCATGGGCGTATGCCATTGCTGCCTGGTGCAGATCGACGGCCGGCACAAGCGCCGAGCCTGCCAGACCCTGGTCAAACCGGGGATGCAGGTGCAGACCCTGAGCAACCGCATCACTGAAACGGAGCCCACGTTATGAGCCTGAACCCGGTGATCGTCGGCGGTGGGCCGGCGGGCATGGCGGCCGCCATCGAACTGGCCGAGCACGGCGTGCGCAGCACCCTGATCGAAGAGGCCTCGCGCCTGGGGGGCGTGGTCTACCGCGGGCCGCTGCGCGACGGCGTGCAGTTGGATTACCTGGGGCCGCGCTACTGCGAAATGCTGGCCAAGCTGCACGGCGATTTCGCCGACCACGAACAGATGATCGACGTGCGCCTCAACAGCCGGGTAGTGGGCGCCGAGGGCACCCAGAGCCTGGTGCTGCTCGATGGCGACGAGCAGGTGCAGCAGGTCAGCTACGAGCAGTTGATACTGGCCGCCGGCTGCCATGAGCGCAGTGTGCCGTTCCCCGGCTGGACCCTGCCCGGGGTCAAGCTGCTGGGTGGCCTGCAATTGCAGATCAAGAGCGGGGTGGTCAAGCCCCAGAGCCCGGTGGTGATCGCCGGTACCGGCCCCTTGCTGCCCCTGGTGGCGTGCCAGCTGCATGCTTCCGGCGTGCGCGTGGCGGGGGTCTACGAGGCTTGTGCCCTGGGCAAGATCGCCAAGCAGAGCCTGGCCATGCTCAACAAGCCGCAACTGTTTCTCGACGGCCTGAGCATGCTCGCCTACCTCAAGCTGCACGGCATTGCCCTGCGCTATGGCTGGGGCGTGGTCGAAGCCCAGGGCCAGGACGCCCTGAGCGTGGTCACCGTGGCGCCGTACTCCAGCGACTGGCAGCCGGACATGGCCAAGGCCCAGCGCATTGCTGCCCAGACCCTGGCGGTGGGCTACGGCTTCATCCCGCGCACCCAGTTGAGCCAGCAGATGGGCCTGGAACACAACTTCAGCGACGACGGCTACCTGCGCGCCAGCGCCAACGCCTGGCAGCAGAGCAGCGAGCCCCACGTGCACCTGGCCGGCGACATGGGCGGCATCCGCGGCGGCGAGGCGGCCATGCTCAGCGGGCGTATCGCCGCGCTGTCGATCCTCATGCAGCGTGGCGTACTGAGCAACGAAGCGGCCCTGCAACGGCGCCAGGGTTACGAGCGCAAGCTGGCCTCGATCCTGCGTTTTCGTGGTGCGGTGGACCGCTATACCGCGCGTGGCGCCGGGCAGGTAGAGCTGCCCAAGGGCGACACCGTGATCTGCCGTTGCGAACACACCACCCGCAACGACATCGAGCGTGCCCTGAGCCAGGGCGTGCAGGACATGGCCAGCCTGAAAATGCGCACCCGGGTGAGCATGGGCGACTGCCAGGGGCGGATGTGCGTGGGCTATTGCAGCGACCGCCTGCGCCAGGCCACCGGGCGCAAGGACGTGGGCTGGATCCGCCCGCGCTTCCCCCTGGACCCGATTCCGTTTTCCGCGTTCCCGCCGTCTGACCAGGAGGTCTCCCAGCATGATTAAGCATTACGACGTGGTCATTGCCGGTGGCGGCGTGATCGGCGCTTCCTGCGCCTACCAGTTGTCCAAGCGCAAGGACCTGAAGGTGGCGCTGATCGACGCCAAGCGCCCGGGCAACGCCAGCCGCGCTTCGGCCGGCGGCCTGTGGGCCATCGGCGAGTCGGTTGGGCTGGGCTGCGGGGTGATCTTCTTTCGCATGATGTCGGCCAACCGCAAGCGCGAGGCCCAGGGTTCGGCGGTGGTGGTGGATTCCAGCACTCCGCACATCCTGCCGCAGTCGTTCTTCGACTTCGCCCTGCAGTCCAACGAGTTGTACCCGCGCCTGCACCGCGAGCTGATGGGCCTGCACAACATGGATTTCAAGTTCGAGCAGACCGGGCTCAAGTTCGTCATCTATGACGAGGAAGACCGGCTGTACGCCGAGCACATCGTCGGCTGCATCCCGCACCTGAGCGACCAGGTACGCTGGCTCGACCAGGCGGCCCTGCGCGCCTCGGAACCCAATGTCAGCCATGAAGCCCAGGGCGCCCTGGAGTTCCTCTGCGACCACCAGGTCAACCCGTTCCGCCTCACCGACGCCTACACCGAAGGCGCACGCCAGAACGGCGTGGATGTGTACTTCAACACCAACGTCACCGGGGTCCTGCACCAGGGCAATCGGGTCAGCGGGGTGAAGACCGACGTTGCCGGGTTGTTCCGCTGCACGACCCTGATCAACGCCGCCGGCGCCTGGGCCGCCGAGCTGAGCCTGCAGGCCACCGGCATCGAGATTCCGGTGAAGCCGGTGAAGGGCCAGATCCTTCTCACCGAGCGCATGCCCAAGCTGCTCAACGGCTGCCTGACCACCAGCGACTGCTACATGGCGCAGAAGGACAACGGCGAGATCCTGATCGGCAGTACCACCGAGGACAAGGGCTTCGACGTCACCACCACCTACCCGGAGATCAACGGCCTGGTGCAGGGCGCAGTGCGCTGCGTACCGGAGCTGGCCCATGTCAACCTCAAGCGCTGCTGGGCGGGGTTGCGCCCGGGTTCGCCGGATGAGCTGCCGATCCTCGGGCCGATGGATGGGGTCGAAGGCTACCTCAATGCCTGCGGGCACTTCCGCACCGGCATCCTGACCTCGGCCATCACCGGCGTGTTGCTGGACAAACTGGTGAACGACGAAGCCCTGCCGCTGGACATCACCCCCTTCCTGGCCCGGCGCTTCGCCACTGCCGCCGTGAAGAAACAGCCCGAACCGGCCTGACCGCTCTGTAGGCGCTGGCTTGCCAGCGAAGGCGTTTTCGAAGGCGCTGCAAGGCTTGCGGGCCTCTTCGCCGGCAAGCCGGCTCCTACGGGGATATGGGGTTGCTGTAGGAGCTGGCTTGCCAGCGAAGGCGTTTTCGAGGGCGCTGCAAGGCTTGCGGGCCTCTTCGCCGGCAAGCCGGCTCCTACGGGGAGGGTGTGGCTCAGGTGGCGGGGGTGGCGAGGAACACCGGCAATTGTTCGGCGTACTCGGCAAAGCCGCGTACTGCCGGGAATTGCCCGGGGTTGAACTGGTCCGCCACCATCATCTGGCTGAAACTCCAGGCCACCGCCAGGCTGATGCCGGCCTGGCCCAGGGAGCCATCCCGGGGCAGCGGCTGTTTCTGCAACTCCTGCTCCAGCTCGCCATAGGCGGCTTGCAACTGGCCGCCAACCCGCTCCAGCCAGGGGCCGTGCTGTTTCTCCGCGGGGCGCAGGTTGCGCTCGTAAACGATCTGTACCGACTTCTCGCAGGCCGCCAGGGCCAGGCCGACCAGCCGCAGCTCACGCAGGCGCTGGGGCAGGGCGGTGGGCATCAGGCTGCGTTGCGGGCCGGCCAGGGTTTCCAGGTAGTCGATGATCAGGCTCGAATCCATCAGCACTTCACCGCCCTCGCAGACCAGGGTTGGGGCCTTGACCACGGGGTTGATCGCCTTGAACTGCTCGAAGGTGCTGAACACCGAAAGCGAGTGATGCTCGAAGGGCAGGCCCAGGCTCTTGAGGCTGATGGCGACGCGGCGCACGTAGGGTGAATCGAGCATTCCAATAAGCTTCATCACGTATTTCCTTGTCTTGAACGGCACAACGGATGGGAAAGGCGCGGCCAATTTAGCGGTATTGAAGCGGCCTTGCACAGTGCAAACCTGTAGCCGCTGCCGCAGGCTGCGAACGGCTTCGAAGAAGACGCGGGGATCTTGAAGGCGCTAGAGGTTCGGCTGGAGACCGTCAAGCAAGGCCCTGCGTACCGAACGCGGCCCGGCCTTTCGCAGCTTCGCTGGCTCAGCAGCGGCTACAGGGGTGCATGAAGGCGTTCCGAGCCGGCGCCTACCGCCGCCGTGGCCGCAGGCACCACCAGGCCAGCCCCAGGGCCAGGCTGAACAGGCCGGTCAGGGCCTGCAGCGAGCCCGCCGGGCTGTCCGCCAGCAGACTGGCCAGCAGCCCGCAGCCGGCGGTCATGGCCATCTGGATAAAGAAGAACAGCCCCGAGGCGGTGCCCGCCACCGCCGCATAGGGCTGCAGGATCGCCAGCTGGCAGGCGGGAATCGCCAGGCCCACCGAGAGCATCAGCGCCAGCATCGGCAGCACGATGGCCCACAGGCTGTCGGGCCACAGGCTGCGGGTGAGCAGCAACAGGCCGGCGCCGGCCAGGTTCAACAGGCAGGCCGCGGTGATCAGGCGGTCGGCACTGTGGCGTACCCCCAGGCGCTGGAACAGTCGCGACCCCATCAGGTAGCCGGCCACGGTGGCGGCGAACACCAGGGCGTAGGCCGTGGGCGACAGCCCCAGCTGGCGCTGCAACAGGGCCGGCGATTGCACAATGAACGGGAAGTAGGTGCAGTACAGGCAGCCGATGGCCAGGGAATAGCGCATGAAGTAGGCCTCGCCCAGCAGGCGCAGGTACAGGCGCGGCAGGCTTTTCACGGCCACTGGCGCGAGCTGCGGCGGGCGGGTTTCGGCCAGCCGCTTGAACATCAGCAGCCAGGCCGCAGCGGCCACCAGGCTCAGGCACAGGAACAGGCCACGCCAGCCCAGCAACTGGTCGATCAGGCTGCCCAGGGGCGGTGCCAGCATCGGCGACAGGGCAATGCCCATGGACAACAGCCCCAGCAGCCGCGGCTGCTCCTCGGGCGGGCAGCGGTCGCGGACCATGACCCGGCCCACCAGGGTGCCGCAGCAACCGCCCAGGGCCTGCAGCAGGCGGGCGCCCATCAGTACTTCGACACTGGCGGCCAGCATGCAGGCCAGGCTGGCCGCGAGAAACAGCGCTGTGCCCGCCAGCAGTACCGGGCGCCGGCCATAGCGGTCGCACAGCGGGCCACCCAGCAGCATCGACAGGGCATAGCCGAGCATGTACAGGCTCAGGGTCAGTTGCAGCTGGGCGTCGCTGGCCCCCAGTTGGTCGGCCATGGCCGGCAGCGCCGGCAGGTACAGGTCGATGCTGATCCGCGGCAGGCAGACCACCACCAGCAGCAACAGGGTCCAGAGCCAGGGGGCGAGGGGGCGTTCAACAGCGATGGAGCGGGTGGTGATGGGGCTGGCGGGCGGCATGGCAGGCTCGGGGCAGAGGGCGATGGCGCTGAAATTAAGGGGTTTGTGGTTTAATGCCGAGCACCATTTAGGCCGCTTTTGACTGGACCACTATGAGCCGTGGAAAACACCCCGTGCCCCTCGACCTGCCGCTGCCCCAGCACTGCGATGAAGCCCCGGGCAAACAGGACAGCGCCTACAGTGCCCTGCGCCAGGCGATCCTGGAAAAACGCCTGCCGGCCGGCTGCCGCTTGCCCTCGACCCGTACCCTGGCCCAGCGCTGGGGCCTGTCCCGGGGCACCCTGGAAGTGGTCTTCGACCGCTTGCGCAGCGAAGGTTATGTAAGCCGGGCCAGCGGTTCCGGGACCCGGGTCTGCGCGGTGGTGCCGGACCTGTACCTGAGCGCCCCGGCACGGGCGGCGGCACCCATCGTCAGCGAGAGCGAGACGCCGTACCCGCCGCTCAGCGTGCGGGCCGGCCAACCGTTTGTCGCCCGGCTGGCCGACCCGGCGCTGTTTCCCCTGCAACGCTGGACCCGCTCCCTGACCCGGGCCCTGGGCAATGCCTCGGCGCAGTCGCTGTGGGACGCCGACCCCGGCGGCCTGCCGGCCCTGCGCCAGCAGATCGCCCAGTACCTGGGGCAGCACCGGGGCATCGCCTGCGAGCCGCAGCAGGTGATGATCACCACCGGCATCCGCCATGGCCTCGACCTACTGGCCCGCAGCCTGCTGCAAGCGGGCGACAAGGTGTGCCTCGAAGACCCCGGCTACCTGTCGGCCCGGAGCCTGTTCGCCCTGGCCGGAGCGCGGCTGGTGCCGATTCCGGTGGAGGAGGACGGGATCGATGTACAGCAGCTGCAACACCATCAGGATGCCCGCATGGTCTATGTCACCCCGGCCCATCAGGCGCCCCTGGGCATGACCATGCCGGTGTCCCGGCGCCTGGCCCTGCTGGAGTGGGCCCGGCACAGCGAGGCCTGGGTGGTGGAGGACGACTACGACAGCGAATTCAACTACCAGAGCGCGCCCCTGGCGGCCCTCAAGTCCCTGGACCGGGACGACCGCGTCATCTACTGCGGCAGCTTCAACAAGACCCTGTTCGCCGGCCTGCGGGTGGGCTTCATGCTGCTGCCCGAGCGCCTGCGCCCGCGGTTGCTAGCCACCTTGCAGGACACCGGGCGCTCGGTGGGGGTGATCGAGCAACTGGCCCTGGCCGACTACATCGCCAGCGGCGCCTTCCTGCGCAATCTGCGGGCGGCGCGCCAGGCCTATCAGGAACGCCGCGACCTGCTGCTGGCGATCCTCGCCAGTGAAGCACCGGGCTGCTACAGCATCAGCGGCCAGCAGGCCGGGCTGCATCTGCTGCTGACGTTGCCGCCGGGCAGCGATGAGGCGCGCTTTCGCCAGCGCGCGGCCCAGCAGGGCCTGCTGTTGCAGGGCCTGGCCGAGCACTGCCAGCAGGTGCGCCGGCCGGCGGCGGTGATCGTCGGCTACGCGGCCCTGAGCCTGGCGCAGATCCGCTTCAGCGGCTCGCGGCTGGCGGCGCTGCTGGTGGCCGAGGCAGGGCCTGTAGAGGGCCGCTGACTGTCATCTGGCTGTCATGTGGCTCAGGCACCCTCGGCGCCCCGGCCTCCGGCCTTTGTGGATCACAGGGACGTCATGATCATTGTCACCGCCGGCGCGGCCTATCTGGATATCGACGCCTACGCCGGCTGCATTGCCTATGCCGAATGGCTCAACCTCAGCGGCCGCCCGGCCCGGGCCCTGAGCAGCGCGCCGCTCAACGAGAGCATCCCGGGCACTTTCCGCCAGCGTCTCAAGGGGCTGGACGCCCATGTTCCGCAAGGGACCGAGCAGTTCGTTCTGGTGGACATTTCCAACCACCTGCACCTGGACCCACTGGTGGACCTGGACCGGGTGGTGGAGGTCATCGACCATCACCCGGGTTTCGAGGCCTTCTGGAACGAGCGCCTGGGCCAGCACGCGGATATCCGCCAGATCGGTGCCGCCTGTACCCAGGTCTACCAGCGCTGGCGCGACTCCGGGTTGCTCCCCAGGATCAGCCGCGACAGCGCGCAACTGCTGGCGGCGGGCATTCTCGACAACACCCTGAACTTCACCGACCAGGGGTGCACCGCGGCGGACCGCCAGGCCTACGCCGACCTGGCCGCGCTGGCCGGCCTGGGCCCCGACTGGCCCGAAGACTATTTCAAGCAGTGCCAGCAGCAGATCGAAGCGCAACTGCCCGAGGCCCTGCTCAAGGACCTGAAAGTGTTCGAAGCGTCCAGCAACCTGCCGCGGCGTTTCGCCCAACTGACCCTGTGGCATGCCCAGGGCCTGCTGGTGCGCCAGCGCAGCCTGATCGAGCAGGTGCTGGGGCAGTGGGGCGATGACTGGCTGCTGAACCTGATCAGCCTCGGCGAAGGCACGAGCTACCTGCTGACCGGCAGCCCGGGCAGTGCCCGCAAGCTGGAACGGCTGCTAGAGTGCAGCACCCTGGACGGCGTGCATTGCCCGGGCCGGCCGATCCTGCGCAAGGAACTGCTGCGCAAGGGCCTGGCGCTCCAGGCAACATCCTGACGCCGGAGAGCCCCAATGGACCTTGAACAACGCTTGCAGCAGGTGCATGACGAGCAGAGCTTCCTCGACTTCGTCCAGGCGCTGATTGCCGACCGCCGCCAGGCGCAGCGCATGGCCCAGGCCGGCGAGGCCGACAGTTGGCAGAACCATTGCATCGAGGATTTTCTCGACGGCGCCCACGCCTGGGCCGAGGCCACCGGCATCGGTGCCACCCAGGGGCTGGTGGAGGCTTCGCCCTGGCAGCGCTTCGCGGTGTTCCTGTACTGCGGCAAGATCTACGAATAGCGCCGCGCCAGCCGAAGGGCTAGTCGTCGAAGCCGCCCTGTTCGTGAATCTCGTCCATCTTCAGTTCCAGGCGGTAGGCCACGGCAATGAACAGCGCCTGGCACAGGCACAGGGTGGCGCTCAGTGAGCGGAAGGCGAAGGAGCTGCCCTCGTTGACCAGCAGCACGCTGTTGGCGCGCTTGGCCAGGGGCGACAGGGTGCTGTCGGTGATGATCAGGGTCTTGGCCTGGTTGTGCTGGGCAATGCGCAGGCAGTGCTGGGTTTCCTTGGCGTAGGGGGTGAAGCTGATGGCGATCACCAGGTCGTTGGGACGGATACTGCGCATCTGCTCGCGGTAGCTGCCCCCCAGGCCCGACACCAGGTGGATGCGCTTGTTGGTGTGCTGCAGGTTGTACACCAGGTAGTCGGCCACGGCGAAGGAGCGGCGCACCCCCACCACGTAGATGTTGTCGGTGTTGACCACCAGGTCCACGGCCTGCTCGAAGGCCGCGTCGTCCAGCTCCAGGCCCAGGCGCTCGATCCCCGACAGGGTGGCGCTGATGCAGTCGCGCGCCAGGTCGCCGTCGCTGGCCTTCTGCGACTTGTTGGCGATCAGGCTGCGGATGCGCTGCTGGTAGTTCTGCACCGGCGTGGCCTTGTGGGTGTAGGCCTGGCGGAACAGCGCCTGCATTTCACTGAAGCCGCTGAAGCCGAAACGCTGGGAAAAACGCACGATGGCCGAAGGGTGCACCTCGCACTCGCGGGCGATATCGCTGATCCGGTCGACCATGATCCGGTCGCTCTGCTGGCTCATGTAGCTGGCGATGCGCTTGAGCTGGCGCGGCAGGCTCTCGTACTCCTCGGTGATCAACTGCAGCAGCCGCTCGGCATTGGCCGGAGGGCTGGCAAGGTCGCTCTCGGGCGTGCGATCGGACAGGGCCGGCTGATCGGTGCGGGACATAACGGATCCTTCTGAGGGTACTGATGGGAGCGACCGCGGGCGTCGCCCCCTGACAATAAATGGGCTGCGGGCAGTCTACAGGGTCGGCGCCGGGAAAATCTTGAGGGGCCGGGCCCCGGGCGCCTTGCTGAAACGATGCACGGCGCAGCCTTGGGCATTGCAGAAAAGTTTAATGGAAAAAATATTCCACGTAAAAAATTTATAGAATAAATATTGATTGGTGCCGGGAGACGTTCTAGTCTGCATCCACCAAGTAGGCCTGCCGGGGCAGTGCGCGACGGCAGGCAGCGGCTGATAAAAATAACAGGAGCCAGCATGGGCCAGACTCGTTTTGCCAGTGGGCGTCAATTGGATCTGATCTGCCTCGGACGCCTGGGCGTCGACCTCTACGCGCAGCAAGTGGGGGCCCGGCTGGAGGACGTCGCAAGCTTTGCCAAATACCTCGGCGGCTCGTCGGCGAACATTGCCTTTGGCACTGCGCGGCTGGGCCTCAAGTCGGCGATGCTGAGCCGGGTCGGTGATGACCACATGGGTCGCTTCCTGCTGGAGTCGCTGGTGCGCGAAGGCTGTGACGTCAGCGCCGTCAAGGTCGACCCGCAGCGCCTCACCGCCCTGGTCCTGCTGGGCCTCAAGGACCGTGAAACCTTCCCCCTGGTGTTCTACCGCGAGAACTGCGCGGACATGGCGCTGTGCGCCGCCGACATCGACGAAGCCTTCATTGCCTCCAGCAAGGCCCTGCTGATCACCGGCACCCATTTCTCCACCGACGGCGTCTACCGGGCCAGCCTCCAGGCCCTGGACTACGCGCAAAAGCACGGGGTCAAGCGGGTCCTGGACATCGACTACCGGCCGGTGCTCTGGGGCCTGGCGGGCAAGGCCGACGGCCAGACCCGGTTCGTGGCCGACCCGCAGGTCAGCCAGCATGTGCAGGGCATCCTGCCGCGCTTCGACCTGATCGTCGGCACCGAAGAGGAGTTCCTGATTGCCGGTGGCAGCGACGACCTGCTGACGGCCCTGCGCACCGTGCGTTCACTGAGTGCCGCGACCCTGGTGGTCAAGCTTGGCCCGCAGGGCTGCACGGTGATCCACGGCGAGATTCCGGAGCGCCTGGAAGACGGGGCGATCTACCCCGGTGTGCGGGTGGAGGTGCTCAACGTGCTGGGCGCCGGCGATGCCTTCATGTCCGGCTTCCTCAGTGGCTGGCTGGAAGAGGCCAGCGATGAGCGCTGCTGCCAGTTGGCCAACGCCTGCGGAGGCCTGGTGGTGTCGCGCCACGCCTGCGCCCCGGCGATGCCGACCCGGGCCGAACTGGACTACCTGTTCAGCAGCCCGGTGCCCATCACCCGTCCCGACCAGGACCCGGTGCTGCAACGCCTGCATCAGGTCAGCGTGCCGCGCAAGGCCTGGAAGCCCCTGTTCGTCTTTGCCTTCGACCACCGTGGGCAACTGGTGGAGCTGGCCCAACAAGCCGGTCGCGAGCTCAAGGCCATCGGTCAACTCAAGCAACTCTTCATAGACGCGGTGCAGCGGGTCGAAGCCGACCTGCGGCGCCAGGGCATCGAGGCCGATGTCGGCCTGCTGGCCGACCAGCGTTTCGGCCAGGAGGCGCTGAACGCCGCCACCGGGCGCGGCTGGTGGGTGGCGCGGCCGGTGGAAGTGCAGGGCTCGCGGCCCCTGGCGTTCGAGCACGGGCGTTCGGTGGGCAGCAACCTGATCGCCTGGCCCCAGGAGCAGATCATCAAGTGCCTGGTGCAATTTCACCCGGACGACGAACCCCTGCTGCGCCTGGAGCAGGAAGCACAGATCCGGGGCCTGTACCAGGCGTCCCAAGTCAGCGGGCATGAACTGCTGCTGGAAATCATCCCGCCCAGGGACCTGCCCGGCGCTCATCCCGAGGTGCTCTACCGCAGCCTCAAGCGCCTGTACAACCTGGGCATCTACCCCGCGTGGTGGAAGATCGAAGCGCAGTCGGCCGAGGAATGGAAAAAGCTCGATGAGCTGATCCAGGAGCGCGACCCCTATTGCCGTGGCGTGGTGCTGCTGGGCCTGAATGCCTCGGCCGAAGCCCTCGCCGAGGGCTTCCGGCAAGCGGCCGACAGCCGCACCTGCCGGGGGTTTGCCGTGGGCCGCACGATTTTCCAGGAGCCCAGCCGAGCGTGGCTGGCGGGGGAGATCGACGACGACACCCTGATCCGGCAAGTGCAGGGCACCTTCGAGCAACTGATCAACGCCTGGCGCAGCGCCCGCCCTGTGTAGGAGCCGGCTTGCCGGCGAAGTGGGTCTTGAGTCTGGAGCCAGGCCCGCCGACGCCTTCGCTGGCAAGCCAGTTCCTACCAGTGCGAGGCCGTTCTCCACGCTTTCATGAATAACAACAAAAGGTGCAGCCATGCCCGCGATCCGAATTGGCATCAACCCGATCTCCTGGAGCAACGACGACCTGCCGGCCCTGGGCGGGGAAACGCCCTTGAGCACCGCCCTCAGCGAAGGGCGCGAGATCGGTTACCAAGGCTTCGAACTCAACGGCAAGTTCCCCAAGGATGCCAAGGGCGTGGGCGATGTGTTGCGCCCTTATGACCTGGCGCTGGTCTCGGGCTGGTACTCCAGCCGCCTGGCCCGGCGTTCGGTGGCCGAGGAAATCGACGCCATTGCCAGCCACGTCGAACTGCTCAAGCGCAACGGCGCCTCGGTGCTGGTCTACGGCGAAGTGGCCGACTCGATCCAGGGCTCACCGGTGCGGCTGATCGAGCGCCCGCGCTGGCACAGTGCACAGGCCTGGCAGGATTACGCCGACAAACTCACGGAGCTGGCGCGTTTCACCCTGTCCCAGGGCGTGCGCCTGGCCTATCACCACCACATGGGCGCCTACGTCGAGTCCCCGGCGGACATCGACACGCTGATGCGCCTGACCGGCGAGGAAGTCGGCCTGCTGTTCGATTCGGGCCATTGCTACATGGGCGGCGGCGAACCCCTGGAGGTGCTGCGCCGGCATATCGGGCGGGTGTGCCATGTGCACTTCAAGGACGTGCGCAAGCCGGTGGTGCAACTGGCGCGCAACAACCTGTGGAGCTTCCCGGACTGCATCGTCAACGGCACCTTCACCGTGCCCGGCGATGGCGACATTGACTTCGCTCCCTTGCTCGATGTGCTGCTGGACGCAGGCTACCAGGGCTGGCTGGTGGTGGAGGCCGAGCAGGACCCGGCGGTGGCGCCGAGCTACGTCTACGCAAAAAAAGGTTACGACACCCTGCGGGCCCTGCTGGACGCTGGCCTGCAACGCAGGAGGGCTGCCCAATGAGCCTGCTGGTTAAAAGCGCTGCAAAGGGCCGGACCATGGTCCAGCTGCAAGAGGGCGCCCTGGAGTACGTGGGGTTCAGTGCCTACCGCCTGGGCCTGGGGGAAAGCCTGCCGGTCAGCGCCGGCGACAAGGAGCTGTGCCTGGTGCTGCTCAGCGGTCGTATCGATGTGCAGGGCGAAGCGCCCCAGGGCGCCTTCCAGTGGCCCAACCTGGGTGACCGGCAATCGGTGTTCGAAGACAAATCCCCCTTTGCCGCCTACCTGCCGCCGGGCAGCCAGGCCCGGGTCACCGCCTTGAGCGATGTGCAGATCGCTGTGTGTGCCGCCCCGGGGGCAGTCGATAACGACCTCGGCCCTCGGCTGATCCGCCCGGAACAGTGCAGGCGCAGCGTGCGCGGCAAGGGCGCCAATACTCGCTACGTCTGCGACATCCTGCCCGACAGCGAGCCGGCCCATTCCCTGCTGGTGGTGGAGGTGCGCACGCCGTCCGGGCATTCCTCCAGCTACCCGCCGCACAAGCACGACACCGACGACCTGCCGCACCAGAGCTTTCTGGAAGAGACCTATTACCACCAGCTCAACCCGCCCCAGGGCTTTGTCTTCCAGCGGGTCTACACCGACGACCGCAGCCTGGACGAGGCCATGGCGGTGGAGCACCACGACCTGGTGGTGGTGCCCAGGGGGTACCACCCGGTCAGCGTGCCCTATGGCTACGAGTCCTATTACCTGAACGTGATGGCCGGGCCGAAGCGGGTCTGGCAGTTCCATAACGACCCCCGGCACAGCTGGCTGCTGGATCTGTGAACGACGCACCTTTGCCGATTTTCGGGGAGCTGGAACATGACTCAGCCTTTGCGTTTTGCCTTGAACCGAATGGTCGCACCGCACCTGCCTCTGGCGGATTTTCTTGACCTGGCACTGGCCTTGAAGATCGATGGGGTGGAGCTGCGCAATGACCTCAAGGGTGTGGAGATCGAGGATGGCACGCCCCCCGAGCAGGTCCGCGAGCTGTGTGAGCAGCGTGGCATCCGGCTGCTGTCGATCAATGCCCTGTACCCCTTCGACCTGTGGGATGAACAGCGCCGCCAGCAGTTGCTGCGCCTGGCCGGTTATGCCCGCGCCTGCGGTGCCGAGGGCCTGGTGCTGTGCCCGCTGAACGACCCCGGCGACCGGCGCAGCGCGGGCCAGCGGGCCCAGGGGCTGGCGGCCGCCCTGACCCGGATCGCGGAGGTTCTTCGCCAGCATGGCCTGCGCGGTTTTGTCGAACCCCTGGGGTTTGCCGAGTGCGCCCTGCGTGACAAGCGCAGCGCCGTGGAAGCGATCCGCGCCGTTGGCGCGTTGGATGTGCTGAGCCTGGTGCACGACACCTTCCACCACACACTGGCCGGCGAACCACAGCTGTTCGCCGAGCTCACCGGGCTGGTGCACCTCTCCGGTGTCGAGGGCCCGCCACTGCCTCTGGCAGCGCTGCGGGACGGTCATCGGGTGCTGGTGGGCGCGGCGGACCGGCTGGGCAACACGACGCAGATCGCCGCGTTGCTGGCGGGTGGTTACCGCGGCTACCTGTCCTTCGAGCCCTTTGCCGCGAGCGTTCACGATCGACCGGACCTGCAGCAGGCTCTGGAGCGCAGTATCCGGCACCTGCGCCAGGCCCTGGCCTGACCCCCCTTGTAGGCGCCGGCAAGCCGGCTTCTGCACAAAGAACAGTGAGAGTGCTGTATGGCCATTGAAGGAACACAGATGAGCACGATTCGACTGACCATGGCCCAGGCCCTGGTGAAATTCCTCGATAACCAGTACGTCGAGGTGGACGGGCAGCAGAGCCGGTTCGTTGCCGGGGTCTTTACGATCTTCGGCCACGGCAATGTGCTGGGCATCGGCCAGGCGCTGCAGCAGGCCCCGGGCCAATTGCGGGTGCACCAGGGCCGCAACGAGCAGGGCATGGCCCATGCCGCCATCGGGTTTGCCAAGCAGCACCTGCGGCGCAAGGTCTATGCCTGCACCGCTTCGGTGGGCCCCGGCGCGGCCAATATGCTGACCGCCGCGGCCACCGCCACGGCCAACCGCATTCCCTTGCTGCTGTTGCCCGGCGACGTGTTCGCCAGCCGCCAGCCGGACCCGGTGCTGCAACAGATCGAGCAGTTCCATGACCTGGGCATCAGCACCAACGATGCCTTCAAGGCGGTGAGCAAATACTGGGACCGGATCAACCGCCCGGAGCAGTTGATGAGCGCGGCGCTGCAGGCGATGCGGGTGCTGGCCGACCCGGCCCAGACCGGCGCGGTGACCCTGGCGCTGCCCCAGGATGTGCAGGCCGAGGCCTACGATTACCCGCTGAGCTTCTTCGCCCGACGGGTGCATCGCATCGACCGGCGACCACCCACCGAAGCGATGCTGGCGGACGCCGTGGCGCTGCTGCGGGGCAAGCGCAAGCCGTTGCTGATCTGCGGTGGCGGGGTCAAGTACGCCGCGGCCAACCAGGCCCTGCAGGCCTTTGCCGAGCGCTTCGCGATACCGGTGGCCGAGACTCAGGCCGGCAAGAGCGCGCTGCTGTCCAGCCATCCATTGAACGTGGGCGGCATCGGTGAAACCGGCTGCCTGGCGGCCAACCTGCTGGCCCGGGAGGCCGACCTGATCATTGGCGTCGGTACCCGCTACAGCGATTTCACCACCTCGTCCAAGTGGCTGTTCCAGCACCCCCAGGTGCAGTTTCTCAACCTCAATATCAACCCCGGTGATGCCGTGAAGCTCGATGGCGTGCAACTGCTGGCCGATGCCCGGGCCGGCTTGCAGGCACTGGGCGAGGCCCTGGCCGGCAGCGCCTACCGCGCCGGCTGGGGCACTCGGGTGGCCGAGGCCAGGGCGCAGCTGGATGCCGAGCTGGAGCGGGTCCACGGCGTGCATTATCAGGGCGAGGATTTTGTGCCAGAGGTCAACGACGCGCTGGACCCGGCGGTGCTGCGCGAGTTCATCGAGCTGACCGGCTCCTGCCTGACCCAGAGCCAGGTGCTGGGGGTGCTCAACCAGACCCTGGCCGACGATGCGGTGATTGTCGCCGCTGCCGGCAGTTTGCCCGGGGACCTGCAACGCAGCTGGCGCAGCAAGGGGCTCAACACCTACCACGTGGAATATGGCTATTCGTGCATGGGTTATGAAATTGCCGCGGCCCTGGGGGTCAAGCTCGCTGCCCCCGAGCGCGAGGTCTATGCCCTGGTGGGCGACGGCTCCTACCTGATGCTGCATTCGGAGCTGCTGACCTCGATCCAGGAGCAACGCAAGATCAACGTGGTGCTGCTGGACAACATGGCCTTCGGCTGCATCAACAACCTGCAACTGGGCCAGGGCCTGGACAGCTTCGCCACCGAGTTCCGCTACCGCAACCCAGACAGCGACCAGCTCGACGGCGGCCTGATCCCGGTGGACTACGCCATGAGCGCCGCGGCCTACGGCTGCAAGACCTACAAGGTGAGGAACCTGGAGCAGCTCCACGCCGCCCTGGCGGACGCCCGGCTGCAGCGGGTCTCGACCCTGATCGATATCAAGGTGCTGCCCAAGACCATGCTCCACGGCTACCTGTCCTGGTGGCATGTGGCGGTGGCCGAGGTCAGCGGCAGTGAGAGGGTGGCCGCCGCGGCCGCCGCCATCGATCAGCAGTTGGCCAAGGCGCGCCAGTACTGAAACTCCCCAACCGAACAACCACAGGAGTACACCCATGTCTTTGCAGCTAGGCGTTATCGGCACTGGTGCCATAGGTCAGGATCACATTCGGCGTTGCAGCCAGACCCTGCAAGGCTGCCGGGTGGTGGCGGTAACCGACATCGACCCGCAGCAGGCGGCCCGGGTGCTGGCCGGGCTCACGCTTGAGGCCGAGGTCTACCCCGACGGCCATGCCCTGATCCAGGCGCCGGAGGTCCAGGCGCTGCTGGTGACGTCCTGGGGCCCGAGCCACGAAGAGTTCGTGCTGGCGGCCATCGCCGCCGGCAAGCCGGTGTTCTGCGAAAAGCCCCTGGCGGTGACCGCCGCCGGCTGCCGGCGCATCGTCGAGGCCGAGATTGCCCACGGCCGGCGCCTGGTGCAGGTGGGGTTCATGCGCCCCTACGACGCCGGCTACCAGGCGCTCAAGGCGGTGCTGGACAGCGGGCGCATCGGTGAGCCGCTGATGCTGCACTGCGCCCACCGCAACCCGCGGGTGGGGGAGAACTACAAGACCGACATGGCCATCACCGACACCCTGATCCACGAACTGGATGTGCTGCGCTGGCTGCTGGCGGACGACTATGTGTCGGTGCAGGTGCTGTTCCCGCGCAAGACCGGCAAGGCCCACGCCCAACTGCGCGACCCGCAGATCGTGCTGCTGGAAACCGCCCGGGGCACGCGGATCGACGTGGAGATCTTCGTCAACTGCCAGTACGGCTACGACATCCAGTGCGAAGTGGTGGGCGAGAGCGGCATCGCCCGCCTGCCGGAGCCGCCCCAGGTCCAGCTGCGCAGCGCGGCCAGCCTGTCCAGCGCGATCCTGATGGACTGGAAGGAGCGCTTCATCGCCGCCTATGACGTCGAGCTGCAGGCCTTTGTCGATGGCGTGCGCGCTGGCCGGGTGGGTGGGCCCTCGGCCTGGGACGGCCTGGCCGCGGCGGTGGCGGCCGACGCCTGCATCGAGGCCCAGCAGAGCGGGGCGATCGTCCCCATCAGCCTGCCCCAGCGCCCGGCGCTCTACGCCTGAACCCCGGGATTTCTGTAGGCGCTGGCTTGCCAGCGAAGGTGTTTTCCAGGGCGCTGCAAGGCGTGCGGGCCCCTTCGCCGGCAAGCCGTCTCCTGCGGAAAGCGAGGGATCTGGCTGCTGGAAATGCAATTGCAGTAAAATTCTAAAATGAGTTGATATAGAAATTATTTTCCAATAAAGTCGTTTCCAGGTAGCCGACCCTACAAGGTTCCCATGGCCTTCAAGCCCCGCTTGAGCCCTGGAGAACCCACCAACAAGAACAAACAGGTGCCGTCGATGAAAACCTTCCGCTCTGCTCTGCAATGGCTGTCCCGTACCCGGGGCGCCGCCTCCCGCAATCTGCCCTTCACTCCCTGGTCCTCTCGTTTATTGACCCTGCTCAGCGGCCTGTGTGTCGAACACCAGGGCGCGCTGTTGGGCTGCATGCCCGGGGCCCCGGTTCTGTATTCGCCGGCCTGAGCACGGCCACCCACCAACAAGCATGTGGAGAACGACTCTTAATGAACATTCAGAACCGAGTGGCGTGTCTTGCCCTGTCGCTGATGCTGTTCAGTGGCGCGGCGCTGGCCCAGGTGCGCATCGGCGTGAGCATGTCGCAGTTCGACGACACCTGGCTGACCTACCTGCGCGAGTCCATGGACCAGAAGGCCAGGTCCATGCCCGAAGGCGTGCAGTTGCAGTTCGAGGACGCCCGCAGTGACGTGGTCAAGCAGCTGAGCCAGGTGGAAAGCTTCATCAGCCAGAAGGTCGACGCCATCGTGGTCAACCCGGTGGATACTGCCGCCACTCGCAAGATCACCGAGGCGGCGGTCAAGGCCGGGATTCCCCTGGTCTACGTCAACCGTCGCCCGGACGACCTGAACCTGCCCAAGGGCGTGGTCACCGTGGCCTCCGACGACCTGGAGGCAGGCAAGATGCAGATGCAGTACCTGGCCGAGAAAATGGGCGGCAAGGGCAGCATCGTGATCCTTCTCGGCGACCTGGCGAACAACTCCACCACCAATCGCACCAAGGGGGTCAAGGAGGTGCTGGCCCGGTACCCCGGGATCAAGGTCGACCAGGAACAGACCGGCGTCTGGCTGCGGGACAAGGGCATGACCCTGGTCAACGACTGGCTGACCCAGGGCCGCGAGTTCAATGCGGTGGTGGCCAACAACGACGAGATGGCCATCGGTGCGGCCATGGCCCTGAACCAGGCCGGGGTGGCCAAGGGCAGCGTGCTGATCGCCGGGGTCGACGGCACCCCCGACGGGCTGCGCGCGGTGCAGCGCGGCGAGCTGGCGGTGTCGGTGTTCCAGGACGCCAAGGGCCAGGCCGACGGCTCGGTGGAAACCGCGGTGAAGATGGCCAACAAGCAGCCGGTGGACGCCGCGGTGTGGATTCCCTACCGCCTGATCACCCCGGAAACGGTCGCCCAGTTCAAGTAGGCGCCGGCCCTTCAATCACACGCGGGCCGGGCGGCGCTGGCTGCCCGGCCGCTGGAGTAGCTGATCATGAACGCTTGTGCTACTGCTTCGAGCCTGCACTCCCTGAGCCCGGCCGTGGCGCCCCAGGAGCCCTACCTGCTGGAAGTGCTGAATGTCAGCAAGGGCTTTCCCGGGGTGGTGGCCCTGGCCAACGTGCAACTGCGGGTACGCCCCGGCACGGTCCTGGCGCTGATGGGCGAAAACGGTGCCGGCAAGTCGACCCTGATGAAGATCATCGCGGGCATCTATCAGCCCGACTCCGGCGAACTGCGCCTCAAGGGCCGGCCGGTGACCTTCGCCACGCCGCTGGCGGCGCTGCAGGCGGGGATCGCCATGATCCACCAGGAACTCAACCTGATGCCGCACATGAGCATCGCCGAGAACATCTGGATCGGCCGCGAGCAACAGAACCGCCTGGGCCTGATCGACCACCGGGAAATGCACCGTTGCACCGCCGCCTTGCTGGCGCGCCTGCGCATCGAACTGGACCCCGAGGAGCAGGTGGGCAACCTGAGCATCGCCGAGCGCCAGATGGTGGAGATCGCCAAGGCGGTGTCCTACGACTCCGACGTGCTGATCATGGACGAACCGACCTCGGCCATCACCGACAAGGAGGTGGCGCACCTGTTCTCGATCATTGCCGACCTCAAGGCCCAGGGTAAGGGCATCGTCTATATCACCCACAAGATGAACGAAGTGTTCGCCATCGCCGATGAGGTGGCGGTGTTTCGCGATGGCGCCTACATCGGCCTGCAACGGGCCGACAGCCTGGACGGTGACAGCCTGATCTCGATGATGGTGGGGCGCGAGCTGAGCCAGTTGTTTCCCCAGCGCGAGAAGCCTATCGGCGAGCTGCTGCTCAAGGTCCGCGACTTGCGACTGGACGGCGTGTTCAAGGGCGTGTCCTTCGACCTGCATGCCGGGGAGATCCTCGGCATTGCCGGGCTGATGGGCTCGGGGCGGACCAATGTCGCCGAAACCCTGTTCGGCATCACCCCAAGCGATGGCGGCGAGATTGTCCTCGACGGCCAGCCCCTGCGCATCGGCGACCCCCACCGGGCGATCGAGAAGGGCCTTGCCCTGCTGACCGAGGATCGCAAGCTCAGTGGCCTGTTCCCCTGCCTGTCGGTCCTGGAAAACATGGAAGTGGCGGTACTGCCGCACTACGCCGGCGGCGGTTTTGTCCAGCAGAAGGCCTTGCGCGCCTTGTGCGAGGACATGTGCAGGAAACTGCGGGTCAAGACCCCGTCCCTGGAGCAATGCATCGATACCCTGTCCGGGGGCAATCAGCAGAAGGCCCTGCTGGCGCGCTGGCTGATGACCCAGCCGCGGATCCTGATTCTCGACGAGCCGACCCGGGGCATTGACGTGGGGGCCAAGGCCGAGATCTACCGCCTGATCGCCAGTCTGGCCGGTGAGGGCATGGCGGTGATCATGATTTCCTCGGAACTGCCCGAGGTGCTGGGCATGAGCGACCGGGTCATGGTCATGCACGAAGGGCAGCTGATGGGCACCCTGGACCGCAACGAGGCGACCCAGGAACGGGTCATGCAACTGGCTTCGGGCCTGAACTAGACGACATTCAACCCAAGGGTGGTGGCTGGCAATGAACGCGATAATCGACAACAAACCCGCGGCGGTGGCAGTCAAGCCCCGGCGACGACTGCCCACCGAGCTGAGCATCTTCCTGGTGCTGATCGGTATCGGCCTGGTGTTCGAGCTGTTTGGCTGGATCGTCCGCGACCAGAGTTTCCTGCTCAATTCCCAGCGCCTGGTGCTGATGATTCTCCAGGTCTCGGTGATCGGCCTGCTGGCCATCGGCGTGACCCAGGTGATCATCACCACCGGCATCGACCTGTCTTCCGGTTCGGTGCTGGCCCTGTCGGCGATGATTGCCGCAAGCCTGGCCCAGACCTCGGACTTCACCCGGGCGGTGTTTCCCTCGCTGACCGACCTGCCGGTGTGGATCCCGGTGCTCGCCGGGCTCGGGGTCGGCCTCCTGGCGGGGGCGATCAACGGCAGTGTGATTGCCCTGACCGGCATTCCTCCCTTTATTGCCACCCTGGGAATGATGGTCTCGGCCCGGGGGCTGGCGCGTTACTACACCCAGGGCCAGCCGGTGAGCATGCTCTCCGATTCCTACACCGCCATCGGCCACGGGGCGATGCCGGTGGTGATCTTCCTGGTGGTGGCGCTGATCTTTCATATCGCCCTGCGCTACACCAAGTACGGCAAGTACACCTATGCCATCGGCGGCAACATGCAGGCGGCGCGGACTTCGGGGATCAACGTCAAGCGCCACCTGGTGATTGTCTACAGCATTGCCGGGCTGCTGGCGGGGCTGGCCGGGGTGGTGGCCTCGGCGCGGGCCGCCACCGGGCAGGCGGGGATGGGCATGTCCTACGAGCTGGACGCGATTGCCGCGGCAGTGATCGGCGGCACCAGCCTGGCCGGCGGGGTGGGGCGCATCACCGGCACCGTGATCGGCGCGCTGATCCTCGGGGTCATGGCCAGTGGCTTCACCTTTGTCGGGGTCGATGCCTACATCCAGGACATCATCAAGGGCCTGATCATCGTGGTGGCGGTGGTCATCGACCAGTACCGCAACAAGCGCAAGCTCAAGCGCTGAGCAGGGGAGAGGCGCCGGCTGGTGCAGCAGCCGGCGTGCCAGCGAATACGCTCCCGAGCCCTGGCCCGCTCCAAAGGCCTCTTCGCCGGCCGGCCGGTGCCCCTGGAAATCGTTGAAAACGGCCAGAATCCGCCGTCCGGCACTGCCGTTTGTCTTCTAACAGACCCATGGCTATGGAATTTTTTGTTATAAACGCACTCCAATAAACGCCACCAAAGCCCGCATTTGCGGGCTTTGTGCGGTTTGTCGGACAGATTCGCTGTCATTTCAGTTGCTGCGCCCTCAAACCGGCCTTAGACTGCCGCCCCTCGTAAATTGAGTGCCGGGTGGCGCTTGGAAGGTATGGCGCCTTTCTGATGACCTGACGGGTCAACCGGAAACAGTTTGAATTCGCCTTAATGCACGTATTTTTTATAGAGAAATCAATGACCAAGGAAAAGTTGCTGGCCATGCCGGCGGATGACTACATGAATGCCGAGCAGCACGCTTTTTTCAGCGACCTGTTGCAAGCCATGAAGGTGGAAACCCACGAGCGCATCGAACAGAACCGGATCGCCATTGAAAGCCTGGACACCCCGGCTGACCCGGCCGACGCCGCTTCCGTCGAAGAAGAGCGCACCTGGTTGGTCAACGCCATTGATCGCGACCAGCGCATGCTGCCGCAACTGGAACAGGCCCTGGGCCGGATCAGCGACGACAGCTTCGGCTGGTGCGACGACAGCGGTGAGCCGATCGGCCTCAAGCGCCTGCTGATCAGCCCCACCACCAAGTACTGCATCGAGGCCCAAGAGCGCCACGAGCAGATCGACAAGCATCAGCGTCAAGCCTGATCGCCAGCCCCCGCCACAGCGGGGGCTCTGTTTTTTCGGGCAGTGCCCGCCCGCACATTCTCTTGATCTGCTGCAAACCCGCGACTAAGGGACCATGGATAATGGCCCTCTAGTGGCGTCTAATGCCGCAAACAATTAGAACGATGTGGGGTGACACAGATGTCAAGAGATGGATCTCTAGCGGCGCCGGTCGCACAGCCGCTGGCAACACCCGAAACCGCCGCCCGCTGGTGGGCGCCGTCCTTGCAGAGCGCGGCGCTGATGGCGCTGTTCGCCGGCCAGGCCCTGGGCGGCTGGTCGCTGTACCTGTGCCTGCCCGTGGCGGTACTGGTGATCTGGCTGCCGCGGTTGCGCGGGCGCGGGCGGCCCCTGGTGGCGAACGCGACGGCTGACGATCAGTTGTCGGCGCTGACCCGCGACCTGTCCTACAGCACCACCCATAACGCACTGTCCGCGGCGGGCGTGGCCTACTCGGTGACCCAGCTGGCAGGCAAGCTGCAATCCCAGCTCGACGCCGCCGCGCGCATCGTCGGCAACGCCGAAGTGATGATCAAGACCGAGCAGGTCACCTCCCAACTCAGCCAGCAGGCCCTGGGCGCCGCCAGCGAGGCCCACGCCAGCAGCGCCGAAGGGCGCACGGTGCTGGGGGAATCCATCAGCCGCATGCACCTGCTCAGCCAGCGCGCCAATGGCAGCCGTGAGCTGATCGAGGCCCTGAGCCAGCGCAGCGAGGAGATCCAGCGGGTGACCCTGGTGATCCAGTCCATCGCCAGCCAGACCAACCTGCTGGCGCTGAATGCGGCCATCGAGGCAGCCCGGGCCGGGGAACACGGGCGCGGTTTCGCGGTGGTGGCCGATGAGGTGCGCGGGCTGGCCGGGCGCACCGCCGCGGCCACCGACGAGGTCGGGGTGATGGTGGCGGATATCCAGCAGCGCACCAGCGACGTGGTGGAGCAGATCCGCCAGCTGGCCGACGACCTCAACCTGGGGGTCGAGCAGGTGGAGCACACCGGTCGTCACCTGGACAACATCGCGCGCCTGGCGGCCGGGGTGGAAGGGCAGGTCAGCGAGATCGCCCGGGGCGCCGAGACCAACCGCGAGCAACTGGACAGCCTGTTTCATGCCGTGGAGCAGATGCGCAGCGACCTGGCGGTCAGCGACCAGCAGACCCGCAGCCTGGCGCAGGCCGCGGTGCAGATGGAAGGGCAGGCGGAAACCATCAGCGAACGCCTGGCGGCGGTGGGCCTGGATGACTATCACCAGCGCATCTACGACCTGGCCCGCGAAGGCGCGCGGCGCATTGCCGAGCAGTTCGAGGCCGACCTGGAGCAGAACCGCATCAGCCTCGACGATCTGTTCGATCGTCACTACCAGTTGATCGCCAACACCGACCCGGCCAAATACCAGACCCGCTTCGACCGCTACACCGATCAGGTGCTGCCGCCGATCCAGGAATCCCTGCTGCCGCGCCACGATGGCCTGGTGTTCGCCATCGCCTGTACCCAGGAAGGCTACGTGCCGACCCACAACAAGGTTTTTTCCCAGCCGCTGACCGGCGACCCCGAGGTGGACAACCTGCATAACCGCAGCAAGCGCAAGTTCGCCGACCGCACGGGGATCCGCTGTGGCAGCCACCAGCAACCGCTGCTTCTGCAGACCTATACCCGGGATACCGGCGAGCTGATGCATGACCTTTCGGTGCCGATCATGGTCCGCGGCCGGCACTGGGGCGGGCTGCGCCTGGGTTACAAACCCGAGCAGGCGCCAGGCTCGGGCAAGGGCTGAGGCCTCCATTGTTACGCCATCGGTAATGCTGCAATGCAGGAACAGGCTGTTCCAGGGGCCGGCAAGTTAGTTAGTATGCCAACATCGTTAGGCAGCTAACTAATTTTCTGGAGGTAGCTCCATGCACAGCAAAGTCGATGTAGCGGTGATGATTGGCAGCGGCGTGCCAGCCAGCCTGCGGGCCGAGGGCCGTCGTGCGTGCTGGGTGGTTCTGGTCAATGGCGAACAGCGCGGCACGGCCTTTGCCAGCCGCGCCGAGGCCGAGGAGTGCCGGCTGGCCTGGCAGCAGCAGCTGCAGGTGCTGCTGCCCGGCGGCCGGCACCTGCGGCATTCGGCTTAACCGGCCTGGTGCAGGCGCAGATTGAGCTCGTCCACCACGGGCGCCCAGTCGGCGTCTTCGCGCAGTTGCTGTTTGAGAAAGGCCGCTTGCTGGGGCGTCCAGAAGGGGGCGTCGATCATTTTCAGGTCTTCGTCCAGGGGCGAGTGCCGGGCGATGAAACCATCGATGGCGGCGGGGCTGGAATCCAGGCCCAACTGGTCGAACAGCCCTTCGAGGTTATGGGTGGGCGCTTCCATGGTGATCTCCTTGGGTGACGGGCAGCACCGGCGCTGCCTCAGTGCATCTGAGGCATGGCAGGCGCGCAAGTTCGATCCAAGGGTTCAGGCCAGGGTGCCGCTCTCGGCCTGGAACAACGCCGTCTGGGCCATGGACAGGGCAGTGCTGTAGGCCATGACCTGGGCCCGGGCGGACGACAGGGCCATGGCCCGGCCGGTGTCGGAGCCGGAACTGGCGCCCTTGACCGTGGCCAGGCGGGCCTTGGCCCGTTGCAGTTTCTGTTGCAGCAGCTCGATCTGCTTTTTCAGTTGGCGGATGCGTTTCTTCTTCGCCAGCAACAGCGCCTCTTCCGGGGTTTGCGCGCTGGAGCGGCTCAGGACCAGGGTCTCGCCGTCGTCCGAGGCTTCCAGTACCGCAGTGCTTGGATCCGGCTTGAGAAAGTCGGCCAGGCGAGATGGGGGTTTCAAGTCGATCATCATGATGCTCTTAAACGGATCTCGCCTTTGTATCGGTCGCGCTGTCGGATCCTTGACTGGCGCTGTCTGTCAGGCGTTCAGGGCGCCCTGGTCGATGGCCTGCTTGAGGGCCTTGGCCGACGCTCTGGCAGCCGCGGCAGCGTCTTCCGAGGTCTTGAACCAGCGATCGCGTTCCACCTGGTGGAAGGTGACCTGGGTCAGTGGGGGTTTGGCGCGCATGGCAATCACGGCCTGGAACTCGCCTTCGACTTCTCTGCACTCGCCACGAATGAAAAACTCGCCAATATCTAGTTCGGTCACTTCTAGCCTTCCCTTGGAGATGAGTGAGTGCTTGAACGCCCCCCAAGAGGGGGGCATTCAATCAATGGCGGAGTATGGCAGTTGTTGGGTGATGGCGGGCTGAGTTATATCATTTGGATTCTAGGTGGCGATTATTCTGATGATCTAATCTGAAACTTCCTGCTTCTGTTGCTGGGTAATATTACCGGCTGCGCGTCAACTCCGGCTTTTGCTGAAGTGGGTGCGCGCGAAGCCGGTGTGCGCTTTAAATAGTCGAAATGCACAAAGTTGCTCTAGAATTGCCTCTGCAACCCGAAGTGGCTGCCGACCGGGGGAATCGTGACCCGGGTGCATCCGGCCAGCAGGCCTGTTCCAGCACCCACCCCCGACGACGCGCCGCCACGCTTTGCGGGTCAGAGCTCACTCCTCACGCCTTCGACATGTGCCTGATGCATCGGCGAAATGCCCCTTGCTCAGTGCCGCCGCCAGCGTCGTGGCCAGGAGTGCCAGCTGCACTTGTGTGTATTGGGTAACCGATTGGGGTGACTACGCCGTCATGGCGGTTTTTTCGTGCCGTCCGTTTTTTTCCGGGCGACATCATTTTGAGTATCGGGGAGTGTTCCTTGGCAGTAAGTAATCTTGAAATGCATGCATTGTTCGTGTTGGGTGATTTGCGCGCAAAGCTGGTCAAGCAGTTCCAATCTCGTTTTGTCTACCTCACCGAACAGTCCGCCGAAGGCATCTACGTCGCCGAGATCGACACCGAGACGGCCCTGGTGGTGGACGACAAGCCGCGCCTTGAACTCAAGGTCGGCGATCATTTTCGCGCCGCCGTGCTGCCCAGCCGTGAAGGCGGCAAGATGGAGATCCGCTTTCGCGAGATCAAGCTGACGGTCTACGGCCTGGGCGACTACGCCTTTGTCAGCAGCCCCCTGGGGCAGGGCATCCTGTTCAAGGAAGGCCATTCGGTGGTGACCGTGTTTGCCGCCAACGAGCAGTTGCAGGAAGGCCTGACCAAGACCCTCAAGGCGGTGACCGCCAAGGCCGCCAAATGGCGCAAGGGCGAACTGGTGAGCTTCAAGGCCAGCGAGTGATGAGCCAGGGCCGCGCCGCGTTTCACCATGAACATCAACAGGCCGCGAGCGCTGAAGCCCAGCGCCTGTTCGCGCAGAAGACCGTGCTCCAGGGCGCCTGGCTGAACTGGGTCGCCGCCCAGCTGTACAACCTGCGCCCTGCGGCCTACGCCAGCATGGTGCGCCGCGAGTTGCAGCGGTTGCAGGAGCCTCCGGCCTCTTGAGCGGCCATCCGGGAATGGCCTGGGGTTGAAACTACTGAACCTCTACTACAGTCAGTTGACTTAATGCTTTGGGGGCCGTGCGCTTAGGCGCTGCCTGCCCCTGTGGCCCAGGTCCTGACCCAAGAGGTGTACCCCGATGAAAGGAATCCGCGCGCTGCTGGCCAGCAGCCTGTTGAGCCTTGCCGCCCTGAGTACGGCGCAGCCGGTTGTGGCGGCGCCGCAACCGATTCATTTCGCCGATCTGAACTGGGAAAGCGGCAGCCTGATCACCGAGATCCTGCGGATCATGGTGGAGCAGGGCTATGGCTTGCCCACCGACACCTTGCCCGGCACCACCATCACCCTGGAAACGGCCCTGGCCAACAACGACATCCAGGTGATCGGCGAAGAGTGGGCGGGGCGCAGCCCGGTGTGGGTCAAGGCCGAGGCCGAAGGCAAGGTGCAGGCCCTGGGGGATACGGTCAAGGGCGCCACCGAAGGCTGGTGGGTGCCGGAATACGTGATCAAGGGCGACCCGGCCAAGGGTATAAAGCCCCTGGCGCCGGAGCTGCGCAGCGTGACCGACCTGGCCCGCTACAAGGACGTGTTCAAGGACCCGGAGAGCCCGGACAAGGGGCGTTTCCTCAACAGCCCGATCGGCTGGACCTCGGAGATCGTCAACCAGCAGAAGCTCAAGGCCTATGGCCTGCAGGACAGCTACGTGAATTTTCGCAGCGGTTCCGGAGCGGCCCTGGATGCGGAGATCAGCTCGGCGATCCGTCGCGGCAAGCCGATCCTGTTCTACTACTGGTCGCCCACGCCGCTGCTCGGGCGCTTCAAGCTGGTGCAACTGCAAGAACCGCCCTTTGACGCCGAAGCCTGGAAGACCCTGACCGACGCCGCCAACCCCAGCCCCCGGCCAACCCGTTCCCTGGACTCCAGGTTGTCGATCGGGGTGTCCACGCCATTCCAGAAGCAGTACCCGCAACTGGCGCAGTTCTTCGCCAAGGTCGACCTGCCCATCGAGCCCCTGAACCGCGCCCTGGCGCAGATGAGCGAGAACCACAGTGCCCCGCGGGACGCGGCCCGGGCCTTCCTCAAGCAGCACCCCGACGTTTGGCGCGCCTGGGTGCCCCGGGACGTGGCGGACAGGATCGCCGCCACCTTGTAGGCGCCGGCGTGCCGGCGAATGGGCCCTTGAACCTTGCGCCCGACGGGTGCAGGGCAGGGGTCAGAAGCGGGTCTGCACCGCCACCTCGAAGGTTCGCGGCTGGCCCAGGTAGTACGCCGGGGACACATGGGCGAACTGGCCATAGACCTCGTTGGTCAGGTTGCGCACCCGGCCGGTCACTGTGGTGTGGCTGTCGACCTTGTAGCGCAGGAAGCTGCCGTACAGGGTGTAGGCGGGCATCCGCAGGGTGTTGGCGTTGTCGGCGTATACCGAGGCCACGTAGCGCGCATCGACCCCGGTCTGCCAGTTGGGCGACAGGTCATAGGTCAGCCACAGGTTGGCCAGCCGGTCCGGTACGTTGGTCGGCGTGTTGCCCTTGCGGGAGACCACCGCGCCGCTGGCGATCTTCTCGTTGAACTCGCCGTACTCGGCATCCACCCAGGCGAAGTTGGCTTGCGCCAGTAGCTTGGGGGTGATGTGCAGGGAACTGGCCAGCTCGATGCCCCTGGAGGTCTGCTGGCCCACCGGGATGCTGTTGGCCGGGTCCAGGGGATCGGTGACGGCAAAGTCCTTGCGCTCGATGCGATAGGCGGCAACGGTCGCCGAACCCCGTCCTTGCAGGTAGTCGAACTTGCTGCCCACTTCCCATTGCTTGCCCGTGGACACCTCGAAGTTCTGAGTGCCACTGGGCTGCTCGGCGGCGGTGCTGTACTGCACGTAGACATTGGCGCTGGGCAGGAACTGCCAGGTCAGGCCCAGGCGCCCGGTGACCGGTTCCCAGCTGCGCTTGAGGTGGCGCGGGTTGCTGGCGGTGATCAGCCGGTGGTTGGTCACGTCCAGGTCGATGGCGTCGTAGCGCAGGCCGCTGAGCAGTGACAGCTCGTCGGTCAGGGCCAGGCGGTTCTCGACGAACAGGGCGCGGGTGGTGACCTGGTTGGTCTTGTCCTTGGCCCAGCCCTGGCGGGTGCCCTTCAGGTCATAGAAGTACCCCGGCTGGAAGTTGCCGGGATCGACGCTGTTGCTGGCCGGCACGTTCCAGGGCGAGTTGGTGGTGCTGTTGACCTTGTACTCAAACCCCCCGGACCAGGTGGTGTCGAGGCCGAACAGCTGATCATCGTGGCGCAGTTCGAACTGGTTGCCGTCCTGCTGGCCCTGGTGCCGTACCAGGTAGGCGGTCGAGCGGTTCACCCGGCTGTTGTCGGCGTTGTACTGGTAGGTCTCCAGGTTGCGATAGTCGCGCTGGCTGTCCAGGTGGTAGAGGGTGTTGCGCAGGCTGGTGCTGGGGTTGATCCGGTAGTCGATGATCGAGCGCAGCCACACAGTGCGCTGTTCATACAGGCCATCGGCGACGTTGTAGTTGTTGAAGCGGTTGTGCTTGTCGATCTTCAGCTCACCGGCCTTGGGATTGAGCACCGGGGTGCCCCAGTAGGGGCTGTCCTCGTGTTCATCCTGGTATTCCACCGCCAGGGTGTGGGACAGGTCCGGGGTCAGGTCGCTGAGCAGGGAGAAGGCCAGGCTCCAGGCATCCCTTTCCTGGCGGTCGATGTAGCCGTTGCTGGTGTTGTGGCTGACGTCCAAGCGCGCGTAGTGCTGCACCTCGGCGCCGGCCGGGCTGAGGGCGTGGTTGACCCCGAAAGCGGTCTGCGTGGTGTCGTAGCTGCCGTAGCCGAGCAGGCCTTCGGCAGCCTGTTCGCGGCGGTCCGCGAGCTTGGTCACGTAGTTCAGCGAACCGCCCACGGAGCCGGCGCCATTGATCAGCGACGAGGGGCCGCCCACCAGTTCCACCCGGTCGTAGATCCAGGCGTCCACGGGCCGGGCCAGGCCGGTGGCGACGTTGATGCCGTTGAACATCTGGGTGATCTGGCTGCTGGTAAAACCACGGTAGGAGACGAAGCCGCCGAACCCCGGCGGCGCACTGGCGTTGACCCCGGGCAGGGCGTTGGCCGCTTCCTGGAAGGTGCGGGCGCCGCTTCGCTCCAGGTCCTGGCGGCTGGCCACGGCCACCGAGGCCGGGGTTTCGCGCAGGCTCAGGCCCAGGCGCGAGGCCATGCCGCTGGACTGGTCCAGGTTCAGGCCCGGCTCGGCATCGGCCTCATCGGCGCCGATGGTGGTGGGGGCCAGTTCGAGGCTCGGCTGGCCCCAGGCATTGATCGACAGGCAGCCCAGCAGGCTCGCCAGCAAAGGAAGGTGTTTCATCGGTGCATCCTGAATTCTTGGCTAGGAAAAGGCCCACGAACGCGCGCCGCGCGACAGCGCAGTGGGCAGGTTGAGCACGAGCAGGAATCAGGCGAGAGGCGGTGCCCGGGGATGGGCCGCGGGCCAGGTGGAGCGGGCGGGGAGGTCGGTCTTGGCCAGGGTGCGCGCAGGCGGGGCCTGGGGCTGCGGCAGCAGGGCCAGGGTCAGGCTGGAGTTCAGGGCCGGGCCCATGCCGCCGGTGGAGCACAGCGGGCAACCGAAGGCTTTGGATAGAGTGGGCAGGGAGCCCTGGTCGGCCGGTTTCTGCAGCGGCGCCTGGGTGGCAGGGTCGACGCTGCAGAACTGCCCGCCGATGCCGTTGAGCTGCATGCCGAGCATCTGCCCGTGGCCGATGCTGCAGGCGAACACGTTGAACAGGACGCAGCAATAGAGCATCCAGGCAACGAGCGAGCGATCGGAACGGGCAAATTTCATGGGGCGGCACTTTATCATCGAAGGCGACGAACGTACTTACAAAAACGGTCAATCGAGTCCATTCTTCAGCGACATTTTCTGCACGGACGTCTGAACATGAATCTTCTGCTCGCACAGGGGGTGGCTGGCAGCTTCCTGTTGATCAGTCTGATCCATCTGTACTGGGCTGCGGGTGGCAAGCGTGGCAGTGATGCAGTGATCCCCGAAGTGCCGGGGCCAGGGCCCGGCATGACCCAGCCGGCGTTCCGCCCGCCGGCCCTGGCCACGATGCTGGTGGCAGTGGCTTTGTTGCTGGTGGCGATGCTGGTGTGCCTGAGGGTCGGGCTCTACCTGCCGACCGTGACCCTTCCGTCTCTGCAGTGGGTGATCAGCGCCATTGCCTTGCTGATGTTCGCCCGGGCCATCGGCGACTCCGAGCTGGTGGGTTTTTTCAAGGAAGTCCGGGATTCGAAATTCGCCCGCCTCGACACCCTGTTCTATTCCCCCCTGTGCGTGGTGCTGGGGGCCGGGTTGCTGGTGCTGGCCTGGGCCTGAGGGCAGTCAGCCGGCGCTGGCCAGTGCAGGAGCTGGCTTGCCAGCGAAGGCGTTTTCGAAGTCGCCGCAAGGCTCACGGGCCTCGTCGCCGGCAGCCGGCTCCTAGGTGCAGCGGATGTGCTCAGTTGCCGGTTTCGCTGCGTTTGCTGCTGATTTCCGCCGGCACATCGTCGCCGGCCATGCGCTTGCGAAACAGCGCGGCCCGCGCCAGCAGCAGGGTGGTCACCGGTACGGTGATGGACATCAGCACCGGGATCAGCCAGGCGTGCAGCACCGGCCCGGACTTGAGCGCGGAAAAGTACAGGATCGACGCCAGGGCCACGGCCCAGGAGCCCATGGTGGAGGCCAGGGCCGGCGGGTGCATGCGCTGGAAGTAGCTCTTCATGCGCAGGATGCCCAGGGCCCCGATCAGGGCAAACACACTGCTGATCACCAGCAGCAGGGCCACCAGCACTTCCACCCACAGTGGCAATTGTTCCAGGCTGTTCATTCGATCACCTCGCCACGCAGAAGGAATTTGGCCAGGGCGAAGGAGCCGACAAAGCCGAACAGGGCGATCAGCAGCGCCGCCTCGAAGTAGGTGTCACTGGCGTAGCGCACGCCCAGCACCAGCATCATCAGCATCGCCAGGATGTACAGGTAGTCCAGGGCCAGAACCCGGTCCTGGGCCGAGGGGCCCTTGAACAGGCGCACCAGGGTCAGGACCATGGCCAGGGAGAAAATGAACAGACTCAGCAAGATCGCGTTGGTCAGCAGGACACTCATTCGAAAATCTCCATCAGCGGACGCTCGTACGTGGCCTTGAAGTGCTGGATGAATTGCGCCTCGTCCTTCAGGTCGAAGACGTGCAGCAACAGCAGGCTGCGGTCCAGGGACAGCTCGGACCAGACCGTGCCCGGCACCACCGTGGTGATGGTGGACAGCGCCGCCAGGCCATTGGCGTCCCGCAGGTCCAGGGGGATCTTGACGAAGGCCGAGTGCACCGGGCGCCGGCCGTTGTTGAGCACGCCCCAGGCCACCAGCAGGTTGGACACCAGCACGTCGCGGCCCACCACCAGGAACAGGCGCAGGATGGTGCCCGGGCGGCGGATGCGGATCGGCAGGGGCCGCAGGGGCTGCATCAGCAGCGGTGCGAGAAAGCCCAGCAGGGCGCCCAGCAGCAGGTTGCCCGGGCTGAGGGACAGGTTCAGCACCAGCCAGAGCAGCCACAGTGCCAGGGACAGGAATGGCGCGGGGAACAGGCGCTTCATGGGTGCACCTCCACTGCCGCTGCGGTCTTGGATTCAGGGCTGAGCACGGTGCGGGTGCCCAGCACCGCCATCACGTAATGCTCCGGGTGGTTGAGGCTGTCGGCGGTGGCCTGGGTGAAGCGCAGCAACGGCTCGGCCTTGAAGCTGAGCAGCACGCAGAGCCCCAGCAGCGCCACGATCGGCAGGCACTCCAGGCGCCGCAGCACCGGCGAAGGGCGTTCCTCCGGGGTCCAGAAGCGCTGCACACCCAGGCGGGCAAAGGCAATCAGCGAGGCCAGGCCCGAGAGGATCAACAGCGCCAGGAAGCACCAGGCCGCCGGGGTGATCGGCGCGCCCTCGCTGGCCCCCAGGCCCTCGGGGTTGAGCAGGGCGGCAATCAGGTTGAGCTTGCCGATGAAGCCCGATAGCGGCGGCATGCCGATGATCAGCAAGGCGCAGGCGATGAAGCTCAGGCCGAGGAAGGCCATGGTCCAGGGGATCACCTGGCCGACCACCACTTTCTGTTCATCGTCGAGGTTGCTGCCCCGTGGCGGGTGCAGCGACTCCATGGGCCGCGGCAGGATCTCGCCTTCATCCTCCAGGGGGATCTCGTTGGCCGAGCGCGAACGCTCGATCAGTTCTGCCAGCAAAAACAGCGCGCACATCGCCAGGGTCGAGCTGAATAGGTAGAACAGCGCCGCGCCGGTGAGGGCCGGCTGGGCGAAGCCGATCACCGAGATCAGGATGCCGGCCGACACCAGGATGCTCAGGCTGGCCATGCGTTCCAGGCGCTGGGCCGGAAGAATCGCCAGGGCCGCGCAGAAGATCGTCGCCATGCCGCCGTACACCAGCCACTGGCTGCCGAAATAGGCCGAGGCCCCGGCTTGCCCGGAGAACAGCAGGGTCCATAGGCGCAGTACGGTGTACACACCGACTTTGGTCATGACGGCGAACAGTGCCGCCACCGGCGCGCTGGCCGAGGAGTAGGCGGGCACCAGCCAGAAGTTCAGTGGCCACATCCCGGCCTTGGCCAGGAAGGCGATCGCCAGGATCGCCGTACCGGCGTGCAGCAGGCCGCGGTCGGCTTCCGGCACCAGGGGGATCTTCATCGCCAGGTCGGCCATGTTCAGGGTCCCGGTGACCCCGTAGATCATCGCCGTGCCGATCAGGAACAGCGACGAGGCCAGCAGGTTGATGGTGATGTAGTGCAGCCCCGAAGACACCCGCGCGCGCCCCGAGCCGTGCAGCATCAGGCCGTAGGACGCCGCCAGCAGCACCTCGAAGAACACGAACAGGTTGAACAGGTCGGCGGTCAGGAAGGCCCCGTAGAGGCCCATCAGCTGGATCTGGAACAGGGCATGGAAACTGGCCCCGGCGCCGTCCCAGCGGGCCATGGCGAACAGCAGCGCGCTGACCCCGATGATACCGGTGAGCACCAGCATCAGCGCCGACAGGCGATCGACCACCAGCACGATGCCGAACGGCACCTGCCAGTTGCTGGGCAGGTACACGCCGAAGGAACCGGTGGCGCCCTGGACCTGGGTCCAGTACAGCAGGTAGCCCGCCAGGCACAGGCCCAGCAGGGTGGAGAGCAGGTTGATCCGGGCTTTCAGCGGGCGATGCTTTTCCCCCAGCAGCAACATGATGCCCGCGGTCAGCAGCGGCAGGAGGATGGGGGCGACGATCAGGTGCGACAACGGATTCATTCCTTGGGCTCCCGGCCATCGACGTGGTCGGTGCCGGTCAGGCCCCGGGAAGCCAGGAGCACCACCAGAAACAGCGCAGTCATGGCGAAGCTGATGACGATGGCCGTGAGCACCAGCGCCTGGGGCAGCGGGTCGGTGTAGTGCAGCAGGTCCTGGGGTACGCCGTCCTTGACGATCGGCTCCTTGCCGATGAACAGGCTGCCCATGCTGAAGATGAACAGGTTGACCGCATAGGACAGCAGGCACAGGCCCATCACCACCTGGAAGGTCCGCGGGCGCAGCACCAGCCAGACTCCGGAAGCGGCGAGGACCCCAATGGCGATTGCGATGACTTCTTCCATCAGGCGGCTCCGTTCTGAGTCAGGGATTTGGCCTGGCTGGCCGGCTTGTGGGCCCGCACCGACTGGTGCGCCAGGGCCGTGAGGATCAGCAGGGTCGCACCCACCACCACGGCGTACACGCCGATGTCGAAGAACAGCGCGCTGGCGATGTGGATATCACCGAACAGCGGCAGGTCCACATGCAGCGTGTGGGTGGTCAGGAACGGGTAGCCCCAGGCCAGGGCGCCGAGGCCGGTGGCCAGGGCAACCAGCAGCCCGGTGCCCATCCAGCGCAGCGGCCGCAGGCTCATCTGCGCCTCGACCCACTGGGTGCCCGCCACCATGTACTGGAGGATGAAGGCCACCGACATCACCAGCCCGGCGACGAAACCGCCACCCGGCAGGTTGTGCCCGCGCATGAACAGGTAGAAGGACACCACCAGGGCAATCGGCAGCAGCAGGCGCACCAGCACCGCCGGCACCATCATGAAGCCCAGGGCGGTGTCGCTGGCCTGGCGCGGGTTGACCAGGTCGGTGACCACGTCCGGGGCCAGCAGGCGCTGCTGCGCCGGCAACTGCATGCTTTCCTTGGGCGGGCGGAAGCGGCGCAGCAGGGCGAACACGGTCAGGGCCACCGCCGCCAGCACGGTGATCTCGCCCAGGGTGTCGAAGCTGCGGAAGTCCACCAGGGTCACGTTGACCACATTGGTGCCGCCGCCTTCGGGCAGGGCGCGGCTGAGGTAGAACGAGGAAATGTCGTTGGGAGTGGGGCGGGTCAGCATGGCGTAGGACAGCACTGCCATGCCCAGGCCCACGGCCACCGACAGGCTCAGGTCGCGCAGGCGGCGGATGCGCGCCTTGGGCACGCTGCTGGGCAGGGGCGAGACGTCCTCGATCCGCCGTGGCAGCCAGCGCAGGCCGAGGAGGATCAGCACCGTGGTCACCACTTCCACCACCAGCTGGGTCAGGGCCAGGTCCGGCGCCGAGAACCAGACGAAGGTCACGCAGGTCATCAGGCCGCAGACGCTGACCATGGTCAGGGCGGCCAGACGGTGGTACTTGGCTTGCCAGGCGGCGCCCAGGGCGCAGGCGATGGCCAGCAGCCAGAAGGTCACGAAGACGATGGAACCGGGGATCTTCGGCCGGTCGCCCCAGGTCAGCTGGCTGTAGAGCATGGGGATCAGCCCGGCGATCACCGCCGCCAGGATCAGCACGAACAGCTGGGTCTGCAGGCGCTTGGTGCTCAAGCGGCGTTCCAGGCGCCGGGCCAGGCGGGTCATGCCCACCAGGCTGCGCTCGAACAACAGCTTGCCGTTGAGACGGCCCACGCCCGGCGGGTAGGCGAAACGGCCCGCCACCAGCGGCTTGTGCAGCAGCAGGTAGAGGACGATGCCGCAGGACATGGCGATCAGGCTCATGATCATCGGGGCATTGAGGCCGTGCCAGATGGCCAGGCTGTACTCGGGCAGGGTCCCGCCCACCACCGGCAGCGCCGCGGCGGCCAGCAGCGGGCCGATGATCTGCGCCGGGAAGATCCCCACCAGCAGGCAGGTGAACACCAGCAGTTCAACCGGGGCACGCATCCAGCGCGGCGGCTCGTGGGGCGTGTGCGGCAGGTCGGTGGCCGGCTCCCCGAAGAACACGTCGACCGTGAAGCGCAGGGCGTAGGCGACGCTGAAGGTCCCGGCGATGGTAGCGATCACCGGCAGGGCGATTTCCACCCAGGCGCTGGAGTTGATGAACACCGTCTCGGCGAAGAACATCTCCTTGGACAGGAAGCCGTTGAGCAGCGGCACCCCGGCCATGGAGGCGCTGGCCACCATGGCCAGGGTCGCGGTGTAGGGCATCAGCTTGATCAGGCCGTTGAGCTTGCGGATGTCACGGCTGCCGCTTTCGTGGTCGATGATCCCGGCCGCCATGAACAGCGAGGCCTTGAACGTGGCGTGGTTGAGAATGTGGAACACCGCCGCCACCGCGGCCAGCGGGCTGTTCAGGCCCAGCAGCAGGGTGATCAGCCCCAGGTGGCTGATGGTGGAATAGGCCAGCAGGCCCTTGAGGTCGTTCTGGAACATCGCGCAGTAGGCGCCCAGCACCAGGGTGCAGGCCCCGGCGCCGCTGACGATGTAGAACCATTCTTCAGTGCCGGACAACGACGGCCACAGGCGGGCCAGGAGAAACACCCCGGCCTTGACCATGGTCGCCGAGTGCAGGTAGGCCGAGACCGGGGTCGGCGCGGCCATGGCGTGGGGTAGCCAGAAGTGGAAGGGGAACTGCGCGCTCTTGCTCAGGGCGCCCAGCAGGATCAGGGGCAACAGGATCGGGTAGAGCGCGTGGGCGCGTATCTTGTCTCCGGCAGCCAGTACCTGGTCCAGGTCGTAGCTGCCCACCACATGGCCGAGCAGCATGACCCCGGCCAGCAGGCACAAGCCCCCGGCACCGGTGACCATCAACGCCATGTAGGCGCCGCGGCGGGCATCGGAGCGGTGGTGCCAGTAGCCGATCAGCAGGAAGGAGAAGAGGCTGGTGAGCTCCCAGAAGAACACGATCTGGATCAGGTTGCCGGAAATCACCAGGCCGAGCATGGCCCCCATGAAGGCCAGGAAGAAGGCGAAGAAACGCGGCACCGGATCTTGCGGCGACATGTAATAACGCGCGTAGAGCGCCACCAGGCTGCCGATGCCCAGCACCAGCAGCGAGAACAGCCAGGCGAAGCCGTCCAGGCGCAGCACGAAGTTCAGCCCCAGGCTCGGCAGCCAGGCATACTCCTCGCGAATCACCCCGCCATCGGCGATCTGTGGGTACAGCAGAGCCACCTGGATGGTGCCAATGAGTGCCACCAGGCCGGCCAGCAGAGATTCGGTGTTACGTGCGTTGTGCGGCAACAGGGCCGCCAGACAGCTGCCGATGAATGGCAGAAGCAGTAGAACTATCAGGGACATAGGCTTCTAATCTGCGGAAAAGTATGACGCATAATACGTGCCAGGCCCTGGATCACCAACCGCCATGCGCGGCCCGGGCCCCCTAAGAAATGTTACATACGCTTTCAAAGGTAGGAGACAAATGCCTGATGCGCCCGTTCACCGGGTGCTGTGGGGCAAATGCCCTGCCCAGCTCAAGCCGCCACAAGGATCGACAAGGGTGCACATGATTAAAGGATCGGCCTTGGGCCGGCTGTTTCGACGGGGCGCGTTCGCCGTGCTGTTCACCGCCTTCGGTGCGGCATCGGGCATTGGCCTGGAGCATTATCTGGACCGCCCCGATATGCTCAAGACCCGCCAGGCGCTGGTCATCGAAGGCCCGCAGGGGGATGAGCGCAACTATGTGCTGCCGCCTGGCACGGTGCTCTATTTCGACCGCGCCTTTGCCGAGGGGCATGCGCTCTACCACGCCTACTTCTACTATCACGGCGAGCCTGAAAATGACCGGGTACTGCTGGAGCCCAAGCACAAGGGCTCCCTGACCGTCCCCACCTGGCTCTACGCCCCCGGGGACCCCGCACTGTAGGCGCTGGCCTATCAGCGAGAGCGCCTGCAAGAGCACCTTCGCCGGCAAGCCGGCTCCTACAGTCCCCACCACTACCCCAGCCAGCCGTAGGCGCTGGCTTGCCAGCGAAAGGGCCCTCAAGAGCTCCCTCACCAGCAAGCCACCCCCCGCAGCGGGCCGTTGCTCAGGACTCCACCGCCTCGCCGCTCTGCTGTCCGGCTTCTGCCTTGGGCTTCCATTCGCTGATGATCACCGCCAGCACGATCAAGGCGCCGCCCAGCAACGCCAGCCCCGGCAGGCGCTCCCCGGCGATGCGCCCGACAATCCCGGCCCACACCGGCTCGCCGGCATAGATCAGGGTGGCGCGGGTCGGCGAGACGCTTTTCTGCGCCCAGTTCATTGCCAGCTGGATCACCGCGCTGGCAGCCCCCAGGCCCAGGGCGCTGGCCAGCAGCAGCCAGGAAAACCCCGGCAGCGCTTCCCCGGTCGGCCACACCATGGCGAACGCCAGCAGCGAGGTGACCGCCAGTTGCACCACGGTGACCCGGCGCACATCCACCCGCCCGCCGAAGCTGCTGATGAGGATGATCTCCGCGGCAATGGCCACGGTACTGATCAGGGTGGCGATCTCCCCGGGGCTGAAGTCCAGGGAGGCGCCATTGGGCCCGGACAGCAGCATCAGCCCGGTGAACGCCAGCATGATGCCGATACTCGGCAGCAACCCCGGGCGCTTGCCCATGAACAGCCATTGCAGCAGCGGCACGAAGGGCACATAAAGGGCGGTGATGAACGCCGACTGGCTGCTGGGAATGCTTTGCAGGCCCACGGTCTGCAAACCGTAGCCGAGCATGATCGCGGTGCCGATAAAGGCCCCGGCGCGCAGTTCGAACAGGGTCAGGCCGCGCAAGTGGCGCAGTGAGAATGCACCGACCATGCACGCCGCTGCGGCAAAGCGCAGGCCGACGAAGAACATCGGCCCGCTGACGCTCATGGCGTTCTGCACCAGCAGGAAGGTGCCGCCCCAGATCATGGTGATCAGCACCAGCACGGCTTCGGCCTTGCTCAACTTGAACTGGAATCCGCGGGAGGGCGTTGCTGTCATGGCCTTGCGTGCTACCTGAGGGGGACGCACAATGCGCCGGAAGTTGGGCAGTATACTGCGCAGGCCCCGGGAGTGAGCAATATAGTGCACAAAGAAAACGTCCAGCGGGCCTCGGTCCTGCAACATGTCAGCCTCAACGTCCGCCGCCTGCGCAATGCCGCGGGCTTGAGCCAGAGCGCCCTGGCGGAAAAATCCAATGTCAGCCGGCGGATGCTGGTGGCGATAGAGGCGGGGGAGAAGAACGTCAGCCTCGGCACCCTGGACCGGGTGGCGGAAGCCTTGAACGTGGCCTTCAGCGACCTGATCCAGGCCCCGGATGCCCGGGACCCGAGCCGCATCAATGAGCTGGCCTGGGCCGGTGCCATCCCGGGCAGCAAGGCGGTGCTGTTGGCCAAGGCCGAGGCCAGTCGCGAGGTGGAGCTGTGGGAGTGGCAGTTGGAGCCCGGCGAGGTCTATCACTCGGAATGCGATGCCAAAGGCTGGAGCGAGCAGATCTACGTCTTCGAGGGCTGCCTGACGGTGTTCTTTGGCGACACTGAACGGCGCCTGGAAAGCGGCGATTTCTTCATGTTCGCCAGTCATGTTCCCCACGGCTATCGCAATGACGGCGCCCAGGCCACGCGCTTCGTGCGCAACGTGGTGTTCTGATTCCCCTCGCGTGCCGGCCACTGTTGGCTGACCAACAGTGGTTGAACATTTTGCCTTTTTTCAGTTGATGAGCTTTCTCTAGATAACTCATTAACTTACTGATAATAAAAGAAATTATATTTAGGCACGACTCCTGCAATTGTCCTGATAGCGAGCACCCGAGCGGTGTTCATCTTGATCTTCAGGAAGCGGAGTCGGCCCATGACAGTCCCAGCCCAACCCTCTCGCAGTGCCCACATCATCCGCAGCGATGCCGAGGCCATCAGCGTGGCCCAGGCCCTGGCCCAGCGCTTTGCCGTGGAGGCTGCGGTGCGCGACCGCGAACGGCGCCTGCCCCGGGCAGAGCTCGACGAATTTTCCGCCAGCGGCCTGTGGGGCATCACCATCCCCAAAGAGTACGGCGGTGCCGGGGTGTCCTACGCCACCCTGGTGGAAGTCATCAAGCTCATTTCCGCCGCCGACCCGTCTCTCGGCCAGTTGCCGCAGAACCACCTGGGGGTGGTGGACATCCTGCTGCAGACCGCCAGCGAAGAGCAGAAGCAGCACTACTTCGCCAAGGTGTTGCAGGGCTACCGCTTCGGCAATGCGTTTTCCGAGGCCGGCAGCAAGCACGTCGGCGCCTTTGAAACCCAGATCCGCTTCACCGGCGACCAGGCGCGGATCGACGGCGAGAAGTTCTACTGCACCGGGGCGCTGTTCGCCCACATCGTCCCGACGGTGGCGGTGGACGAACACAACCAGGCGCACATTGCCTTTATCGAGCGCGACAACCCTGGCCTCACGGTGGTCGACAGCTGGGACGGCTTCGGCCAGCGCACCACCGCCAGCGGCGGGGTCAGCCTCAAGGCGGTGCGGGTGCCGCGCAGCGCGGTGATCCCGGCCCATCGGGCCTTCGACCAGCCCACCGCCGATGGCCCGATCTCGCAAATCATCCAGGCCGCGGTGGATACCGGCATCGCCGTCGCCGCCCTGGAAGACGCCAAGCATCATGCCCGGCAATCCCGGCCGTGGATCGACAGCGGCCTGGACCATGGCTGGCAGGACCCGTTCACCATCGCCGCCATCGGCGACCTGGAATGGCGGGTGCACGGCACCGAGGCGATCCTCGCCAAGGCCGCCGAGGCGGTCGATCAGGCCCTGGCCCAGCCCGGTGAAGACAGCGTCGCCCAGGCCTCCCTGGTGGTGGCCCAGGCCAAGGTGCTGTCGGCGGAGAGTGCCTTGCTCGCCGCCAGCAAACTCTTCGAACTGGCCGGCACCCGTTCGGTGTCGGGCAAGTACAACCTCGACCGCCACTGGCGCAACGCCCGCACCCACACCCTGCACGATCCGGCGCGCTGGAAATATCACCTGATCGGCAACTACCTGCTCAACGGCATCAAGCCGGCCCGCCACGCCTGGAACTGAAGGACTGCGCCATGAATGCACTGACCCGCCCCGACACCCCCCAAGCGGCCCTGGAACACAACGCCCAGGTCCTGCAGCGGGCCCGCGTCCTGCTGCAGCAAACCCTGGATTTCATCCGCGAGCAGGCCCGGCCCTGGAGCGGCAGCGGCCTGGCCAGGGCCAGCGACGACCCCTATGTGATCAGCCGCTTTGGCGACCTGAACATCCGCATCGACCTGGCCGCGGCCCTGCAGGAGCGGGCCCAGCGCCAGATAGAACAAGAGCCGGACCCGGCGGAAGTTGCGGTGGCCCTGGCCGAGGCGGCGATTGCCGCGGGCCAGGCACTGCTGGCGGCCAGCGACGCCGAGTTCGAACTCACCGGTCAGCGCAGCCCGCAGCCCCAGACCCTGGATGACCCGCTGCGCTGGAAATACCAACTGATCGGCAACTACCGCCTCAATGGCGTGCCACCCCAAGGTTTCAGGAGTGTTGTGTGATGTCCCGTGAAATCCGCCTCAATGCCTTCGACATGAACTGTGTCGGCCACCAGTCGCCGGGCCTCTGGGCCCACCCCCGGGACCGCTCCTGGCAGTACAAGGACCTGGAGTACTGGACCGACCTGGCGAAAATCCTTGAAAAGGGCAAGTTCGACGGGTTGTTCATCGCCGATGTGCTGGGTATCTACGACGTCTACAACGGCAACGGCGAGGCAGCGATCCGCCAGGCCGCCCAGGTCCCGGTGAACGACCCGCTGCAGCTGATCCCGCCCATGGCCCTGGTCACCGAGCACCTGGGCTTCGGCCTCACCGCGTCGCTGTCCTTCGAGCACCCGTACCCCTTCGCCCGGCGCCTATCCACCCTCGATCACCTGACGAAGGGCCGCGCCGGCTGGAACATCGTCACCTCCTACCTGGAGAGCGGGGCCAAGAACATCGGGCAGCAGGCCCAGACCGAACACGACGCTCGCTACGACTACGCCGAGGAGTACCTGGAGGTCTGCTACAAGCTCTGGGAAGGCAGTTGGGAAGACGGCGCGATCCTGCGCGACCGCGAGCGACGGATCTTCAGCGACCCGAGCAAGATCCACGAGATCCGCCATGTCGGCAAACACTTCCAGGTGCCGGGCATCCACCTCTGCGAGCCGTCGCCGCAACGTACCCCGGTGCTCTACCAGGCCGGGGCATCCAGCCGGGGCAAGCAGTTCGCCGCCGAGCAGGCCGAATGCGTGTTCGTCGCCGCGCCGTCCAAGGTGCTGCTGAAAAAGACCGTGGCCGACATCCGCCGCCGGGCCGCCGAGGCCGGGCGCGATCCGTCGAAGATCCTGATCTTCAACCTGCAGACGGTGATCCTGGGCGAGACCGACGCCAAGGCCAAGGCCAAGTTCGAGGAATACAAATCCTGGGTCAGCTACGAGGGCGCCATGGCGCTGATTTCCGGCTGGACCGGCATCGACTTCAGCCGTTTCAAGCCCGACGAGCCCCTCAAGCACGTGCACACCAACGCCATCCAGTCGGCGGTGGAGGCCTTCTCCACGGCAGACCCGAACAAGGTCTGGACACCCCATGAACTGGCGGACTGGGTGGGCATCGGCGGCTTTGGCCCGTTGTTCGTCGGTAGCCCGGAAACCGTCGCCGACCTGCTTCAGGAATGGGTGGAAGAAACCGACGTCGACGGCTTCAACCTGGCGTATGCGCTGACCCACGAAAGCTTTATCGACGCCGTGGAACTGCTGGTGCCGGAGTTGCAGAAGCGGGGCGTCTACAAGACCGAATACGCCCCGGGCACCCTGCGGGAAAAACTCTTCGGCGCCGGCCCGCGCCTGCCCGAAAGCCACCCGGGCAGCGCCTGGCGCAACCTGGGCGGGCAACGCCAAGCAGCCGCACAACGTGCCAGCGCCTGAACCCCGCGCCCTGTAGGAGCTGGCTCGCCAGCGAAGGGGTCCACGCCTTCGCCGGCAAGCCGGCTCCTACAAGCGAAAAGGCCCACAAGGCCCCCCGTTCATTTCCAGCCAGCGGACCACCGCACGCGATTGCCAAGAGATCGAGGTCAACTCATGAGCGTGCATGAACTCAAGCGTGCGCCGAGCGCGGATTCGCCAGCGCCCCAGGCCCGGCTGCAGTTGAGCGGGGCCCTGGAGCGGTTGCGCCACTGGGCCCAGGTCAGCCCGTTGCACAACGCCTTGCGCCACAAGCGCCACGGCCACTGGTACGCCTGGCGCTGGATCGACGCCCTGCGGGACGTCGAGCGCCTGGCCGACGGCCTGCGCCAGCAGGGCCTGACGCCGGATTCGCGGTTGGCAGTCAGCGCCCGCTTCGAACCGGACCTGCTCCTGCTGGCCCTGGCGGCCCACAGCCTTGGCGCCGAGGTGCTGAGCCTGGACGACGAGCTGCCGCCCCAAGCCCTGCGCCAGACCCTGTGGCGCCTGCAACCGAGCCACGCCTTCGTGCATTCGCGCCAGCAGGTGCTGGATTGGGTCGCCGCCAGTGAAAACGCTCTGGCCCCGCAGTTGCTGATTGCCGGGCAAGCCTTGCCGCGCCTGCCGGAAGGCGCGCATCTGCCCCTGCTGGAATTGCGCGAGCTGCTGGGCCGGGGCGAGCCACCCCGGCGCCAGGCCAATTGGCGCGCCCCGGTCGGCAGCGGCCAATTGTGGAGCGAGGAGGGCACGCAATGGCAGGAGGGCCTGACGGTGCTGCTGGAGCAATGGCTGGGCAGTGGCCAGTGCCTGGCCTTCGCCGAAAGCCGCGGCTCGACCAGCCGCGACCGGCGGGAGGTAGCCCCCAGCGGCCTGCTGCTGTCGCCCCAGCGCCTGCAACGCCTGGCGGACGAGGTCGAGAGCCGCCTGGCGCCCCCCGACAGCTGGCGCCGACGCCTGTGCGAGTGGGCCTTGGCCCATCCCCAGGGCCTGTTGGCGCGCCTGCTCAAGCATCGGGTGCGCCGCCTGCTGGGCTTTTCTCGCCTGCAATTCATCTGGCAGGCCCCCCAGGCCACGACGCCACCGGCCACCCCGGCCTGGATCGTCGAATTCACACGGAACATTGCATGAGCCACGCCGAATCCATTTTGCAAGTCAGTGACATCTCCCTGTCGTTCAAGGGGGTCAAGGCCATCAATCAACTGTCGTTCGAGGTGCGCCGGGGCGAGATCTGTGCCCTGATCGGCCCCAATGGCGCGGGCAAGAGTTCGCTGCTCAACGTGCTCAACGGGGTCTATCGCTTTGACGCCGGGACCATCGTGTTCGAGCGCCAGCCGTTGCAGCGCATCGACCCGCTGGACGCCGCGCGCCGGGGCATCGGCCGGACGTTCCAGAACAACGCGCTGTTCAAGAAGATGAGCGTGCTGGACAACCTGCTCACCGGCCTTTCGCGCCACTCCCGCGCGCGCTTCATCGAACAGGCCCTGGGCTTGCCCCGGGCACGCCGTGAAGCCCGGGCATTCCGCCAGCTGGCCGAAGGCATCCTGCAGTTTCTGGAATTGCAGGCATTGCGCGATGTGCCGGTGGGCAACCTGGCCTATGGCCTGCAAAAGCGCGTCGAGTTGGGCAGGGCGCTGATCGCCGGGCCCAGCCTGTTGCTGCTGGACGAACCCCTGGCCGGAATGAATGCCGAGGAGAAGCAGGAAATGGCCCGCTTCATCGCCGACATCAACCGTGACCTGGGCACCACCGTGGTGCTGATCGAGCACGACATGGCGGTGGTCATGGACCTGTGCGACCACGTGGTGGTGCTCGACTACGGACGCAAGGTGGGCGATGGCACACCGGCCGAGGTCCAGGCCAACCCCGAGGTGATCGCCGCTTACCTGGGGGCCGTGCACTGATGGCATTCTTCTTCGAAACCCTGCTCGGCGGTCTGCTGGCCGGCACCCTGTATTCACTGGTGGCCATCGGCTTCGTGCTGATCTACAAGGCCAGTGGCGTGTTCAATTTCGCCCAGGGCTCGATGCTGCTGTTCGCCGCGCTGACCTTCGTCAGCCTGCACGAGCAGGGCGTGCCTTTCGCCCTGGCACTGTTGCTGACGGTGCTGGTGATGATCCTCGGCGCCTGGCTGATCGAACGCCTGGTGCTGCGACCCTTGGTCAACCGTTCGCCGATCACCCTGTTTATGGCCACCCTGGGCCTGTCGTTCATCATCGAGGGCCTGGCCCAGGGCCTGATGGGCTCCCAGGTGCGGGCCCTGGACCTGGGCATCGACGATGTGCCGCTGTTCCTCGGGCCGCTGATGGTCAGCCAGTTCGACCTGATTGCCGCGGCCACCGCCCTGGTGCTGGTGACGGTGCTGGCGCTGCTGTTCAACAAGACCCGCATCGGCATCTCGCTGCGGGCGGTAGCCGACGACACCACGGCGGCGCTGTCCATCGGCATCAACCTCAACCGCATCTGGCAGATCGTCTGGGCGGTGGCCGGGGTGGTGGGGCTGGTGGCCGGGCTGCTCTGGGGGGCACGCCAGGGGGTGCAGTTCTCTCTATCGCTGGTGGTGCTCAAGGCGCTGCCGGTGCTGATCATCGGCGGCTTCACCTCGATCGGCGGGGCGATTGCCGGCGGCCTGATCGTCGGCGCCGCCGAAAACCTGGCGGAGGTCTATATCGGCCCGCTGATTGGCGGCGGCATCAGCCCCTGGTTCGCCTATGTCCTGGCCCTGGCCTTCCTCTACATCCGCCCCGCCGGCCTGTTCGGCGAGCGGGCCATCGAGCGAGTGTGAATTGATGTCCCTTCTTCTGACGCGGCAAACCGCCCCCTTGCTGCTGGTCCAGCGCCGCCTGCCCTGGGGCCTGGCCGGCCTGTTGCTGCTGGCCTTCGGCGTGGTGCCGGTGCTGGGCAACGACTATTGGCTCAACGCGATCCTGATTCCGTTCCTGGTGCTGTCCCTGGCCGGGCTCGGGCTCAACCTGCTGACCGGCTACACCGGCCAGACCTCGGTGGGCGCCGCCGGCTTCATGGCCGTGGGGGCCTTTGCCACCTACGGTATTCTGCTGCGCCTGCCGCAGCTGGGGCTGCCCCTGGCCCTGCTCGGCGGCGGCCTGATCAGCGCCCTGGTGGGCTGGCTGTTCGGCCTGCCCAGCTCGCGGATCAAGGGTTTCTACCTGATGGTCAGCACCCTGGCGGCGCAGTTCTTCCTGGAGTGGCTGTTCGTCAAGTTTCCCTGGTTCTACAACTACGGTTCCTCGGGCACCATTTCGGCGCCGCAGTTGAGCCTGCTGGGCCATGACCTGAACCACCCCCAGGGGCGCTACCTGCTGACCCTGGTGACGGTGCTGCTGTTGACCTGGGTCGCGCAGAACCTGGTGCGCAGCCAGGTCGGGCGCAACTGGATGGCGATCCGCGACATGGACACCGCCGCCGCAGTGATCGGCATCCCGGTGGCCCGCTACAAACGCCAGGCGTTTGCCGTCAGCTCGTTCTACCTGGGCATCGCCGGTGCGCTGTGGGCCTTCGCCTACCTGGGCACCGCCAGCGCCAGCAGCTTCGATATCAATCGTTCGTTCCAGATCCTCTTCATCATCATTATCGGCGGCATGGGCAGCGTGGCCGGCAACTTCGTCGGCGCGGCCTTCATCAGTCTGTTGCCGATTCTCCTCAGCCATGCCGGGCAGGCGCTGCTGGGCGGGGCGGTGGACGCCGGGCAGTTGCAGAACCTGCAGAAAATCATTTTCGGCGTGCTGATCATCCTGTTCCTGATCAAGGAACCCGAGGGCCTGATCCGCTTGCTGGGCAACTTGCGCGAGCGCCTGCGGCACTGGCCGCTGCGCTTCTGAATTCCTCCTCCCAGAACAGAGAGACAACATGCGTGCATCCTTGAAAGCTTCCCTGGCCGGCGCGGCGTTGCTGCTGGCGGCGGCCGTTGCCCCGGCAGCCCAGGCCGGGCCGGACCAGCAATTCTTCCCCCTGGCCACCTACCGGGTCGGCGCCTATGCCTCCAGCGGGGTGCAGGTGTGGGCCGGGATGATCGACTACCTGAACTACATCAACCAGGTGGAGGGCGGCATCAACGGGGTCAAGCTGGTGTGGCAGGAGTGCGAGACCGAATGGACCGCCGAGAAGGGCATCGAGTGCTACGAGCGCTTCAAGAACGGCCTGGATGGCGCACCGGTAGCGGTCTACCAGCCCAACGGCGCACCGGCGGCCTATGCCCTGAGTGAGCGTGCCGAGGTGGACAAAATCCCGCTGATCACCCTGGGCTACGGCCGCACCGAAGCCACCGACGGCACGGTGTTCCCCTACAACTTCCCGGTGATGCTGACCTTCTACAGCGAGGCCTCGACCCTGGTGAACTACATCGCCCAGCGCGAGGGCGGGTTCGACCGGCTCAAGGGCAAGAAGATCGCCACGCTTTATCACGACTCCGCCTATGGCCGGGAAACCCTCGGGCCGCTCAAGCTGCTGGCCGAGAAGTACGGTTTCGAGAACATCCAGATCCCGGTGGCCGACCCGGGCAACGAGCAATCGGCGCAATGGCGGCAGATCCGTCAGCAGAACCCGGACTGGGTGTTCCTGCGCACCTGGGGCGTGTCCACCCCGGTGGCGGTGAAGACCGCCGCGCGCTTCGGCTTCCCGGTGGACCACATCATCGGCGATATCTGGGCCAGCTCCAGCGAAGACGTGCTGCCGGCCGGCGCCGCGGCCAAGGGCTACCTGGCGCTGACGCCCTACCCGGCGGGCAGTGACTTCGAGATCCACAAGCGCCTGAAGCAGTACATCCTCGATACCGGCAAGAGCGACCTCAAGGACCTGAAGAATTTCGGCAGCGTGTACTACAACTCCGGCCTGGTGAACGCGGCGGTGGCGGTGGAGGCGATCCGGACCGCCCAGGGCAAGTTCGGCAAGCGCCCGCTCAATGGCGAGGAAGGGCGCTGGGGCCTGGAACACCTGAACATCGACGACGCCCGGCTCAAGGACATGGGTTACCTGGGGCTGATGCAGAACCTCAAGCTGTCCTGCCGCGATCACGAAGGTGGCGGCGCGGCCCGGGTGCAGCAATGGGACGGCGCCAACTGGACCCTGATCAGCGAGTGGATTGCCGCCGACCGCGCGCTGCTACGGCCGCTGATCGACGAAAAGGCCGCGGCCTTTGCCAAGGAGAAGCGCCTGGTGCCCCGTACATGCAACGAGGGTGACTGAACCATGAGCCACAGCGCTACGGCCGCGACGGCCGAGACCTTGCTGCAGGTACAGGACATCGAGGTGATCTACGACGGCGTGATCCTGGCGCTGGCCGGGGTATCTTTGAGCGTGCCCCGGGGGGCCATCGTCGCCTTGCTGGGGGCCAATGGCGCCGGCAAGAGCACCACCCTCAAGGCCATTTCCGGGCTGGTGCGGGCCGAGCGTGCCGAGCTCAGCCGCGGCGCCATCGCCTTTGCCGGGCAGGACCTGGCCGGGGTCGACCCCAGCCAGCGGGTGCGCCAGGGCATGGTGCATGTGCTGGAAGGGCGCCACGTCTTCCCCCAGTTGACGGTGGAAGACAACCTGCGCGCCGGCGGCTTTGTCCGTGGCCTGGGCCGGCGCCAGCTGGAACAGGACCTGGAGCGTATCTACAGCTGGTTTCCGCGGCTGCTGACCAAGCGCCGGGTGCGCGCCGGGCTGACCTCCGGTGGCGAGCAGCAGATGCTGGCCATCGGCCGGGCGTTGATGACTCGTCCTACTTTGGTACTGCTGGATGAACCGTCCATGGGCCTTGCGCCTATTATCGTCCAGGAGATTTTCCAGATCGTCGCCCAGCTCAATCGCGAGGCGGGGGTGAGCTTTCTGATCGCCGAGCAAAGCATTAATCTGGCGCTCAAGTACGCTTCCCATGCCTACCTGCTGGACACCGGCCGGGTGGCCTTGTCCGGCAGCGCCGAGCAACTGCTGGCCCGGGGCGACCTGCAGGATTTCTACCTGGGCAAACACTGACCGTGAGCATTCCATGAGCCAAACCCACACCGGACAGGCAACCCCTGCCACCCGTGATGCGCCAATCCTGATTGTCGGCGGCGGCCTCAGCGGCGCCTTGCTGGCCGCCCAGTTGCTGCGCCTGCCGGGCCAGCGACGGATCCTGGTCATAGAACCGCGCAGCGAGCTGGGGCGCGGCGAGGCCTACAGCGCCGTGGAGCTGGGGCACACCCTCAATGGCAACGCCGCGCGCATGAGCGTCGACCCGGACAACGCCGACGACCTGACCCAATGGCTGGCCCGACACATTGCCGAGGGCGGCTGGCCCGAGTCGGACCGCCAGCATGTGCCGGTCAGCGAACTGTTTCCACCTCGCGGGCTGTTTGGTGTCTACGTCCAGCAGCGCCTGGCCGAGGCCCAGGTGCAGGGCCGGGCGCAGGGCTCCTCGTTGAGCCATGTGCAGGGCGAGGCGGTGGACCTGGAAACCGGCCCTGACGGCGTGCTACTGACCCTGGCCGATGGCCGGCAACTGCCCGGCGCGGTGGCGGTGCTGGCCACCGGCATGTTCCCGGCGGCGCGTACCCCGCAGACCCGCTCCAGCGGCCTGAATGCCGCGGCGCTGGACCCCTGGGATGTGGCCGCCATGGCCCGCCTCGATCCCCGGGCGACGGTGCTGATCATCGGTTCCGGGCTGACCATGGTGGACGCCGTGGTGTCCCTGGAGCAGGCCGGGCATCGTGGGCCGATTGAGGTGTTTTCCCGGCATGGGCTGCTGCCGCACGTGCGCCGCCAGCCCCCGGCCTGGGAAGACTTTCTCGGCGCCGACCCGAGCATCCGCAGCCCTCGGCAACTGCTGCGGGCGCTGCGCCAGCAATGCCGCGTGGCCGAGGCCCAGGGCATCGACTGGCAGGCCCCGCTGGACACGGTGCGGGTGCATATAGGGCGCCTGTGGAGCCAGGCCAGCGAGGTGCACAAACGCCAGTTCGTGCGCCATGTACGGCCCTGGTGGGAAAGCCATCACCATCGCTCGCCGCCCCTGAGCGCCGAGCTGGTGGCGCGCCTGCATGAAGAAGGGCGGTTGCGGATTCATGCCGCTTGCTACCAGGGCCTGGAGCCGGGCGACGAAGGCCGGCTGGCGATCCGCCTGCGCTACCGCGGCAGCCAGGACAGCGTGCGCATGGCGGGCGATGCCCTGATCAACTCCAGCGGCATCGAATACGACTGGCGCCGGGTGGCGCGGCCCTTGCCGCGCCAGCTGCTGGCCCGCGGCCTGGTGACACCCGGGCCTTTGGCCCTGGGCATCAGCGCCGCACCCGATGGTGCCGTGCACAACGCCCAGGGCCAGGCCTGCGAGCGCCTGTTCGCCATGGGGCCGCCCCTGCGCGGCCTGTGGTGGGAAAGCACCGCCGTCACCGACGTTGCCCTGCAGGCCAAGGCCCTGGCCGCGCGCCTGGCCAACCACCAACCGTAGGCGCTGGCTTGCCAGCGAAGGCGCCCGCAAGATCGCCTTCGCCGGCAAGCCGCTTCCTACAGTGCCACCCAGCGCTGTTCGGCGGCGGCAGTGCGGATCGCCGCGGCCAGGCGCTCCACTTCCCAGGCTTCAGCGAAATCCGTGCCGTCCCGGCCCTGGCCGCACAGGGCCATGATCAATTCGTGAACTTCCAGGGTCTTGAGTTCGTTGTAGCCCAGCTGGTGCCCCGGGGCCGGGCTGAAGGCCGCGTAGCCGGGCAGGGCGGGCCCGGCCAGCAGGTGCTGGAAACCCTTCTGGCCGACCCGGTACAGGCGCAGTTCGTTGAGGCGTTCCTGGTCGAACGCCAGGGTGCCGAGGGTGCCGCTGATCTCGAAGCTCAGGTGGTTCTTGTAACCATGCTTGATCCAGCTGCTGCTCAGCGTACCCCGCGCGCCATTGGCAAAGCGCAGCAGGGCATGGGCCTGGTCATCCACGGCGATGGCGCGGCGTTCCTGGCTGCCGGCTTCGGTGGGGCGTTGCAGGTGCACGGTCTGGGTATCGGCGCACACCGCCTGCACCGGCCCCATGAGAAAGCGTGCCATGGCCAGCAGGTGGCTGCCCAGGTCCGCCAGGGCGCCGCCGGCGTGCTGCGGCTCGCAACGCCAGGACCAGGGGGCATCCGGGTCGGCCATGAAGTCTTCGCTGAACTCGCCTTGGAAACTCACCAGTTGCCCCAGTTCGCCGTTGCCGATCATGTCCCTGGCCTGGGCGATCACCGGGTTGTGCTGGTAGTTGTAGCCCACCCGGGTCACCACCCCGGCGGCCTGGGCCGCGTGGTGCATCTGCCGGGCCTGTTCGACGCTGACCGCCAGGGGCTTTTCGCAGTACACCGCCTTGCCTGCGGCCAGCGCCGCCATGGCCATGGGGAAGTGCAGGTGGTTGGGGGTGGTGATGGCCACCAGGTTGACCCGGGGGTTGGCCACCAGGGCCTGCCAGTCGGCATGGGCCTGGGCAAAGCCCCAGGCGCCGGCGCAGTGTTCGCCGCGCTGGGCGTCGGCGTCGGCCAGGGCCGCCAAGTGCAGGCGCACCGGCAATTCGAAGACCGCGCCGGCACTGCGAAACGCCAGGGCGTGGGCACGCCCCATGAAACCGGTGCCGATCAAACCAATGCCGAGCTCGTCCATAACCGCACCTGCAGAATCATTGTTCTAGGGAGGGCTAGTTATGGAATAAATATTCTTTAATTGCAATTGGTGGAATTGAAATTTTGAAAGGCGCTTGCATGAGCCGGCTTGCCGGCGAAAGGGGCCGCTTGGGTTGCGCTGGGCTCAAGGCCCTCTTCGCTGGCAAGCCAGCTCCTTCGGGAAATGAAAAAGGCAGCCCGGAGGCTGCCTTTTTTGTGGTGCAAGCGGGCCTCAGGAGAGGAAGCCGCCGTCCACATTGAGCGAGACACCCGTGGTGTAGCTGGAGGCGTCGCTGGCCAGGTAGAGCACCGCGCCGGCCATTTCGCTGGGGTCGGCCACGCGCTTGAGGGGGATCTGCGCCAGGGCTGTCTTGAGGATGGCGTCGTTCTTGACCAGGGCCGAGGCGAACTTGGTGTCGGTCAGGCCCGGCAGCAGGGCGTTGCAGCGGATGCCGAACTGCGCGCATTCCTTGGCGAAGACCTTGGTCATGTTGATCACCGCGGCCTTGGTCACCGAGTAGATGCCCTGGAAGATCCCCGGCGAGATGCCGTTGATCGAGGCCACGTTGATGATGCTGCCGCCGCCGTTTTCGCGCATCAGCTTGCCGGCTTCCACCGACATGAAGAAGTAGCCGCGGATGTTGACGTCGACGGTCTTCTGGAAGGCCCCCAGGTCAGTGTCCAGGACGTTGCAGAATTGCGGATTGGTCGCGGCGTTGTTGACCAGGATGTCCAGGCGCCCGAACTGTTCGCGGATGCCGGCGAAGACTTGGCTGATCTGCTCCATTTCACCGATGTGGCAGGCAATGGCGGTGGCCTTGCCGCCGGCGGCGATGATCGCGTCGGCCACGTGCTGGCAACCTTCGAGCTTGCGGCTCGACACGATGACATGGGCGCCTTGCTGGGCCAGCAACTTGGCAATGGCCTCACCGATGCCGCGGCTGGCGCCGGAGACGAATGCGATCTTGCCGTCGAGGTCGAACAACTGAGTCTTGGACATGGTTTTTCCTTGTTTTGGCTGTCGAGCGCCGGGGCGCGGTCAGAGGCTGGATTTGTGAATGACCTGCAGGCTCATCTGCTCCAGCAGTTTGTTCATGTGAATGAACTGCGCGAAGCGTTTGTCCTGGGTCTGGCCATGGTAGAAGCGGTAGTAGATCTGCTGCACGATGCCGGCCAGGCGGAACAGGCCGTAGGTGTAGTAGAAGTCGAAGTTGCCGATTTCGATTCCCGCGCGCTCGGCGTAGTAGTCGACGAACTGCTGGCGGGTGAGCATGCCCGGGGCGTTGCTCGGCTGGCGGCGCATCAGTTGCACCGGCGCCGGGTCGCCGGCCTCGATCCAGTAGGCCAGGGTGTTGCCCAGGTCCATCAGCGGGTCGCCCAGGGTGGTCAGTTCCCAGTCCAGCACGCCGATGATCTGCATCGGGTTCTGTGGATCGAGGATCACATTGTCGAAGCGGTAGTCGTTGTGCACGATGCTCGAGGTCGGGTGGTCGGCGGGCATCTTCTCGTTGAGCCAGGCCTTGACCTTTTCCCAGTGCGGCGCGTCCGGGGTCAGGGCCTTCTCGTAGCGGTCGCTCCAGCCCTTGATCTGGCGCTGCACATAGCCTTCGGGCTTGCCCAGGTCACCCAGGCCGCAGGCGCTGTAGTCGACCCGGTGCAGCTCGACGAAACGATCGATGAAGCTCTTGCACAGGGCCTCGGTCTGGCCGGCATCCAGGCCCAGCTCCGGCGGCAGGTCGGAGCGCAGGATGATGCCCTTGACCCGTTCCATGACATAGAACTCGGCGCCGATCACCGACTCGTCGGTGCAGTGCACGTAGGCTTTGGGGCAGTAGGGGAAACCGTCCTTGAGCTGGTTGAGAATGCGGAACTCGCGGCCCATGTCGTGGGCCGACTTGGCCTTGTGGCCGAAGGGCGGGCGACGCAGGACAAACTCCTGCCCGGGGTATTCCAGCAGGTAGGTGAGGTTCGAGGCACCGCCCGGGAACTGGCTGATCTGCGGCGTACCGCTCAGGCCGGGAATGTGCGCCTTGAGGTACGGGTCGATCAGGTTGGCATCGAGTTCCTCGCCGGAGCGAGTGCGGGTGGACTGGTCTGTAAGCGCCATGCTTATCCCTTCTGCTTATTCTGGAGGCCAGAGATTATTGGCTAATCTAATGCGCCTACCGGCCCCTCACAATCGCGGCGGGCCTTTATAGGTGCGCGTGTTGCCGGACAATCATTGCTTTTGATACAAGCGTTTGAATTTAGCCCCGTGTGTCTACGACCCGATGAGACCAAGCCGGCTCCTACACCAGTCATGCAGGCACAGAGGTTGTCCGCCCCACGAGCATAGGCGTTGACTCGGGGCTGGGTCAGTTCGGTGCCGGCAGGGCCAGCGGGGTCAGCAGTGGCCGGCCTTCGAAGTGGGCCAGCAGGTTCTGGCCGACCATCGCCACGGTATCGCGGCTGGCCTGGGGCGAAAGGCCGGCGACGTGGGGCGTGAGCACCACGTTGTCGAGCACCTTGAGGGCGTCCGGGACTTGGGGTTCGTCATCGAACACATCCAGGGCCGCGCCGGCAATCCGCCGCTGCTGCAGGGCCTGCAGCAGGGCGTTGGTGTCCACCACGCTGGCCCGGGCGATGTTCACCAGGAAACCTTCGGGGCCAAGGGCTTCCAGCACCGGCTGGTCCACCAGGTGCCGGGTGTCGGCGCCGCCCGGGGTGGCGATTACCAGGACGTCCGAGTCCCGGGCCAGTTCCACCAGGGTCGGGCAGAAGCGGTAGGGCTGGTCGGGGCGTGGCTGGCGGCTGTGGTAGCTCACCGGCATGTCGAAGCCCAGGGCGCAGCGCCGGGCGATGGCCTGGCCCACGGCGCCGAGGCCGAGCACCCCCAGGCGCATGCCGGCCAGGGACGGGCGCAGCACCTTCGGCCAGTGCCCCTGGCGTACCGCGGCGTCGGACTGGGGAATGCCGCGCACCAGGGCCAGCAGCAGGGCCAGGGCATGATCGGCCACGGACGAGGCGTTGACCCCGGCGCCATTGGTTACTGCGATCCCGCGATTGCTCGCCGCTTGCAGGTCCACTTGCTCATAGCCGGCGCCGATCACGCAAATGATCTGCAATCGGGGCAGGGCGGCGATTTCCGCCGCGCTCAGCCCCAGGGGGCCACGGGTCAGCACCGCATCGATCTGCCCGGCGTGGTCCCGGATCGCCTGGGCCCGGGTCTGTGGGGTGGGCGCCAGGATCAGCCTGAAACCCAGGTCTTCGAGGTGCGGCAGGTAGGCGTTGACGTTTTCAACCAGGACCAGAACGGTGGCGCGCATGGCGGACTCCTCGTGGGTTAGCGGGGCAGGGGTTGGCGCAATTGAAAGATGTTGCCTTCCGGGTCGATGCCGTCGCAGGCCCGGGCGTCCTTGAATTGCCATTCGCGCTCGGCTTCGTACACCCGGCCACCGGCCTTGGCAGCGCGCTGCCGGGCCCGGGCCAGGTCGTCTACCTGGAACAGCGGCTTGCAGGCGCAATCGCTGCGGGGCAGCGGCGGTTCCTGGAGGACGATGCGCGCAGCAATCGCTGGCGGCACCTGGACCAGGGTCAGCTCGAAGCCCTGGTGGGCCAGTTGCTGGTAGTCGGCTTGCTGTTCGGTGATGGGCCAGCCCAGCAGTTCGGCATAGAAGCGGGCGAGGGAAGGTGGATCAAGGCTGTAGAGGAGGCAGCCGGCGATCGTCGTGGCGCTCATGGAGGGTTCCATACGGGCAGGGGCGAAGGCTCAAGGGTGCGGGTTGCGAGGGATTTTGGCAATGCTCGCCGGCACCGTTCCCGGGGGCATCACGCCATGTTCGGCGTGCCCGGGGCGGTGTGGGGACGATGGGGTCAGAAGGTTACGTCGGCGGTCGTGGCCAGGCGCACGAAGGGGCCGTTCAGGGTGGCGTTATGGTGGGCGATGATGGTTCTTGCCCCGATCAGCGGCGTGTCCATGCAGGTATGGGCGTCCTCTACCAGCACGGCGGCAAAGCCCAGGTCGCCGGCGGCGCGGCAGGTGGTATCGACGCAGTACTGGGTCTTCATGCCGGCGATCACCAGTTCATTGACCTGGGCCTCCTGCAGGCGCTCGGCCAGCCCGGTGCCGACAAAGCAACTGGGGCGCGTCTTGTCCAGTACGCAGTCCAGCTCTTCATCCACTTCCAGGGTCGGCAGCAGTTGCCAGAATGCACTGCCAGCGGCAATCGGGGATTCGGCGGGGCCGGTATGGCGCACGGCGAAGATCGGCGCTCCGGCCTGGCGGGCGCGGCGGATCAGTTGGTTGATGTTTTCCAGGACCTGCTCGCGCTTGTAGGGCTTGTCCGGTCCATTGAACAGGCCAACCTGCATGTCGATCACCAGCAGGGCACGCTTGGCGTTGGATAAAGGCATCTTGTCTCTCCTTGTAGTGCCAGCTGGACGGAGAAACAAAAGGCCCCGTCCATTGCTGGCGGGGCCTTGGTTCTACTGTGCTTGTGTCATCCCGCACAGCCACCACACGACCCGCCGGAGGCAGTCGTGGTGGTGGAGGTAGGGTTCAGCGCGTAGATATTCATGGGGTCCGATCATGCCGCCTGCCCGTGAGGCTTGTCAACGCGGCCTACTAGGGGCCGGCTTGCCGGCGAATGGCGTCTTCAGGCGGGCGCCTTTCGCTGGCAAGCCAGCTCCTGCGGAACCCGGATTGAGCGGGAGAGGGCCGGGCCAGACGCTTTCCCATCAAACGAAAAAATACCTGCAGCGCATAAACCGTTCCTCAGCTGAGTCTATGCAGCGCCCTTGGAATCCCGGACAATCGCGCCCCCTCTTTTCGCTCGGGCACTGCCTGTCGGGTACTCCGATACGCCCGGGTGAATGGCAAACGACCGGAATGTGGAGATCCCACCGGATGAATGATCAGGCCAACAGCGTTGATCAACGCTTTGAAACCGCGGCCCCAGCGACCCTAACCCGCTGGAACCGCCAAGACACCACCTGGATGCTCGGCCTGTTTGGCACGGCCATCGGTGCCGGTACCCTGTTTCTGCCCATCAATGCCGGCATCGGCGGTTTCTGGCCGCTGTTGATCCTGGCGCTGCTGGCCTTCCCCATGACCTTCTATGCACACCGCGGCCTGACCCGCTTCGTGCTTTCCGGGCGTGACGGTGCGGACATCACTGACGTGGTGGAAGAGCATTTCGGCCTCACCGCCGGTGCCCTGATCACCTTGCTGTACTTTTTGGCGATCTTCCCGATCCTGCTGATCTACAGCGTGGCCCTGACCAACACCGTCGACAGCTTCATGACCAACCAACTGCACATCGCGCCGCCACCGCGGGCGATCCTGGCCCTGGTGCTGATCTTCGGCCTGCTGGTGGTGGTGCGTTGCGGCGAGCAGGTGATCGTCAAGGCCATGAGCCTGATGGTCTACCCGTTCATCGTGGCCCTGCTGTTCCTCGCGGTGTTCCTGATCCCGCACTGGAATGGCGGCATCCTCGCCACCGTCAGCGATGTCCCGGCGCCTTCGGCCTTCCTGCATACCCTGTGGCTGGCGATTCCGGTGATGGTCTTCTCGTTCAACCATTCGCCGATCATCTCGGCCTTTGCCGTGGACCAGAAGCGCCGCTATGGCGTGCACGCCGAAGAGCGCAGTTCGCAGATTCTCTCCCGCGCCCACCTGCTGATGGTGGGCATGGTGCTGTTCTTCGTCTTCAGCTGCGTACTGACCCTGAACCCGGCGCAGCTGGCGGAAGCCAAGGCGCAGAACCTGTCGATCCTGTCCTACCTGGCCAACCATTTCCAGAATCCGACCATCGCCTTCGCCGCGCCGTTGATTGCCTTCGTGGCCATCGCCAAGTCCTTCCTGGGCCACTACATCGGTGCCAGCGAAGGCCTCAAGGGCCTGATCGGCAAGAGCGGCCGGCGCCCGGGCACGAAAACCCTGGACCGGGTGACCGCCGCCTTCATGCTGGTGATCTGCTGGGCCGTGGCCACCCTCAACCCGAGCATCCTGACGATGATCGAGACCATGGGCGGCCCGGTGATCGCGGCGATCCTGTTCCTGATGCCGATGTACGCCATTCGCAAGGTGCCGGCCATGGCCCGCTACCGCGGCCAGGCTTCCAACGTCTTCGTGACCCTGGTGGGCCTGGTGGCCATTACTGCCCTGGTGTACTCCCTGGCGTCCTGACAGCCTCCCGGCGCCTTCCGGTAGGAGCCGGCTTGCCGGCGAAGAGGCCCGCAAGCCAACTGCAAGGCGCGCGGACGCCTCCCTGGCGAACCCGCTGCTGCACACAACGCCGTCGGTACTTCACTGTACCGGCGGCGTTGTCGTTCAAGGCATTGATCAGGATTGTTTGCTGCCTTGAATAAAGGGCTAAGCTGGTGCTCTTATTGCTGCCAGGAACCCGCCCGTGGCCATTCCCGCCCCTCTGGCTGCAAGCCTGCCCAAACACGTTTATTCCGTTGGGCGACACCCCCTGAATCTGGATTTTGCGTTGTCACGGATGAACCCGATTGGCCACTGAACCCCTGACCCACCCAACCGCTGCACCCAAGCGCACCCGCGACCTGCTGGCCGGCCTGTCCATTGCCGGCCTGTTGTTGCCGGAAGCCGTAGCCTATTCCAGCATCGCCGCCTTGCCGCCCCAGGCCGGGGTCATTGCCCTGTTTGCCGGGTTGCTGTGCTACGGCCTGTTGGGCACCAGCCGCTTTGCCATTGTTTCTGCCACTTCATCGTCGGCCGCGGTGCTGGCGGCGGCCACCCTGTCCCTGGCCGGTGGCGACGCCCAGCTGCGCCTGAGCCTGGCCTTTGCCCTGGTGCTGCTCACTGGGGTGTTCTTCCTCCTGGCCGGGCTGTTCCGCCTGGGGGGCGTGACCGCCTTCATTGCCAAGCCGGTGCTGCGCGGCTTTGCCTTCGGCCTGGCGTTGACCATTGTCCTCAAGCAGTTCGCCACCGTGGTCGGGGTGCACCTGAGCACCGGTAACCTGGTGCGCTTCCTGCCGCAGTTGCTGGAGCAGTGGCCGCAATGGAACTGGGCCGGCGCCGCGGTGGCGGCGGTGGCGCTGCTGGTGCTGGGGATCTGCTCGCGAATTCCCTATGTGCCCGGCGGGCTGGTGGCGGTGGTGATCGGCATTGGCGCCGGCCAGTGGTTCAACCTGCCGGCCCATGGCGTCGACCTGATCGGGGTCATCGAACTCAAGCTGGAGGTGCCGAGCCTGCCGCAACTGCCTTTTGCCGACTGGCTGCGCCTGGGGGAGCTGGCGTTCGCCCTGGTGATGATCCTGTATGCCGAATCCTATGGTTCCATCAGCTCCTTTGCCCTGAAGCATGGCGACCGGGTTTCCTCCAACCGCGACCTGCTGGCCCTGGGCGCTTCCAATCTGCTCTCGGGGCTGTTCCATGGCATGCCCGCGGGGGCCGGCTACTCGGCCACCTCCGCCAATGAAGCGGCCGGGGCGCGCTCGCGCCTGGCAGGGCTGACCGCGGCGGCGGTGATGCTGCTCATCGTGCTGACCGTGCTGCCCTATATCGCCCTGACCCCGGAGCCGGTGCTGGCGGCGATTGTCATGTACGCCCTGGGCCATGGCCTGAGCCTGCAACCCCTGGGGCGCTACTTCATCTGGCGGCGTGACCGGGTGCTGGTGATCTGCGCGGTCAGCGCGGTGCTGGTGCTGGGGGTGCTGGACGGGCTGCTGCTGTCAGTGGGCATCAGCATCCTGTTGCTGCTGCGGCAGATGTCGGCGGCGGATATCCAGATCCTCGGGCAACTGGGCAGCGGCCACGACTTTGTCGATCTCAGCCGTCATCCTCAGGCCCGGCAGGTGCCCGGCGTGCTGATCCTGCGGCCGGGGGAGGCGCTGTTCTTCGCCAACGCCGAACGCATCCTCGGCGGCGCCCTGCGCCTGATCCGCCATGTGCAGGCGCCGATCCACAGCATCATCCTCAGCCTGGAGGAGTCCCCGGACCTGGACGGCACCAGCATCGAGGCCCTGGACGAGTTCTTCCGCCAGGTCAGCCTGGAGCACAAGCACCTGGCCCTGGCGCGGCTCAAGCACGAGGCCAAGGACGCCCTGGCACTGCTGCCGTCGAGCCGCGAGTACCAGGTGCTGCTCAGCGGCACCAGCGTCGACGACACGCTGCAGGAGAGCCTGCGGGGCTGGAAGGCCGGGGCTATTTCCCAGGCATAAAAAAACGCCGCGTATCGTGGAATACGCGGCGTTCCTTCTTACAACGCTACAGCCTTAGGCTTGCACCACCGGGATGTTGGCGTTGGCAGCCGCTTCACGGAACTCGGCGATCTGGTCGAAGGACAGGTAGCGGTAGATATCGGCCGCCATGCTGTCGATCTTGCCAGCGTATTCCATGTACTCCTCGACGGTCGGCAGGCGACCCAGGATCGAAGCCACCGACGCCAGCTCGGCCGAAGCCAGGTAGACGTTGGCGCCATCGCCCAGACGGTTCGGGAAGTTACGGGTCGAGGTCGACACCACGGTGCTGTTCGGCTCGACGCGTGCCTGGTTACCCATGCACAGCGAGCAGCCTGGCATTTCCATGCGTGCGCCGGCCTTGCCGTAGATGCCGTAGTAGCCTTCTTCGGTCAGTTGGTGAGCGTCCATCTTGGTCGGCGGCGACAGCCACAGACGGGTTGGCAGCTGGCCCTTGACCTGATCCAGCAGTTTACCGGCAGCGCGGAAGTGACCGATGTTGGTCATGCACGAACCGATGAACACTTCGTCGATCTTCTCGCCAGCAACGCTGGACAGCAGACGGGCGTCGTCCGGGTCGTTCGGCGCGCACAGTACCGGCTCGCTGATGTCGGCCAGGTCGATTTCGATGATTTCGGCGTATTCGGCGTCGGCGTCGGCTTCCATCAACTCAGGGTTGGCGATCCAGGCTTCCATCGCTTGAGCGCGACGTTCCAGGGTACGTGCGTCACCGTAGCCTTCGCCGATCATCCAGCGCAGCAGGGTGATGTTGGACTGCAGGTACTCGGTGATCGACTCTTTCGACAGCTTGATGGTGCAACCGGCAGCCGAACGTTCGGCCGAGGCGTCGGACAGTTCGAACGCCTGCTCCAGGGTCAGGCCTTCCAGGCCTTCGATTTCCAGGATGCGGCCGGAGAAGGCGTTTTTCTTGCCTTTCTTCTCGACGGTCAGCAGGCCGTTCTGGATGGCGAAGTAAGGAATGGCATGGACCAGGTCACGCAGGGTGATGCCAGGTTTCATTTTGCCCTTGAAGCGCACCAGGATCGATTCCGGCATGTCCAGCGGCATGACGCCGGTGGCAGCGGCGAACGCCACCAGGCCGGAGCCGGCCGGGAACGAGATGCCCATCGGGAAACGGGTGTGGGAGTCACCACCGGTACCGACGGTGTCCGGCAGCAGCATGCGGTTCAGCCACGAGTGGATGATGCCGTCGCCCGGACGCAGGGAAACGCCGCCGCGGGTCATGATGAAGTCAGGCAGGGTGTGGTGGGTGGTCACGTCGATCGGCTTCGGATACGCCGCGGTGTGGCAGAAGGACTGCATCACCAGGTCAGCGGAGAAGCCCAGGCACGCCAGGTCTTTCAGTTCGTCACGGGTCATTGGACCTGTGGTGTCCTGGGAGCCCACGGTGGTCATCTTCGGTTCGCAGTAGGTGCCAGGACGAACGCCTTTGCCTTCTGCCAGGCCGCAGGCCTTGCCGACCATCTTCTGCGCCAGGGTGAAGCCCTTGGTGCTTTCAACAGGGGCTTCGGGCTTCTTGAACAGGTCGAACGCAGGCAGGCCCAGTTCGGCGCGAGCCTTCTCGGTCAGGCCACGGCCGATGATCAGCGGGATACGGCCGCCGGCACGGACTTCGTCGAGCAGGACCGGGGTCTTCATTTCGAAGGTGGCCAGGACTTCGTCGGTACCGTGCTTGCAGACTTTGCCTGCGTGCGGGTACAGGTCGATCACATCGCCCATGTTCATCTTCGACACGTCGAATTCGATCGGCAGGGCGCCGGCGTCTTCCATGGTGTTGTAGAAGATCGGGGCGATCTTGCTGCCGAAGCAGAAGCCGCCGGCACGCTTGTTCGGAACATAAGGCACGTCGTCGCCGAAGAACCACAGCACCGAGTTGGTGGCCGATTTACGCGAGGAACCGGTGCCGACCACGTCGCCGACGTAGGCGATCGGGAAGCCTTGACCGCGCATTTCTTCGATCTGCTTCATCGGGCCGGTCTTGCCTTGCTCGTCCGGAACGATGCCGTCACGGGCCATTTTCAGCATGGCCAGGGCGTGCAGCGGGATGTCCGGGCGGGACCAGGCATCAGGAGCAGGGGAGAGGTCGTCGGTGTTGGTTTCGCCGGTGACCTTGAACACCCGCAGGCTGATCTTGTCGGCCAGTACCGGGCGGTTCTTGAACCACTCGCCGTCGGCCCAGGATTGCAGTACGCCTTGGGCGTGAACGTTGCCGTTCTTGGCTTTTTCCGCGACGTCGTGGAAGGCGTCGAACATCAGCAGGGTGTGCTTGAGTTGAGCGGCGGCCACTGGCGCCAGTTCGGCGTCGTCCAGCAGGTTCACCAGGGTCACGATGTTGTAGCCGCCCTGCATGGTGCCCAGCAGTTCAACGGCGCGCTTCTTGTCGATCAGAGGGGAGGAGGCTTCGCCTTTGGCCAGCGCGGAGAGGAAACCGGCCTTGACGTAGGCGGCTTCGTCGACTCCTGGTGGAACGCGATTGGTGATCAGGTCAACGAGGAAAGCTTCTTCGCCAGCCGGGGGATTCTTCAGCAGCTCGACCAGGCCTGCAGTTTGTTCGGCGTTAAGCGGCTGGGGAACGATACCCAGTGCTGCACGCTCTTCGATATGTTTGCGGTAGGCTTCAAGCACAGTTATTACCCTCATCAGTGGTCCCAAATGGGTGTCCGGGACGCTCATCCCGAAATTGCCGTACTCATGCGCTGCGTGGCGTTGTGGGCCACTTAGCCAGAATTACCGACAATTCCTTACAGAAGCTGCTTTCAAAGTTTTACGCCTGCAGAACGGGGAGCTGATGAGGGTTGGCGTTGGGTTTTTCCCCGCTGGAAAAACCCCTCGCCAACACCGCTCTGAAGGAACGACTGTGCTCGTGACGCTTTGAAAACAGCTTCAAACGGACATTGGCGCCTAAAAAGGCTGGCTGATTCTACGGTAAAAAAAGCCTCAACGTAAGTTGCTGTATTGAAGTTTGAGGGGTGATCAATCTTAGACAAAGGGCTAACATTGCCCACTGTTTTGCTTTTGCGTGCGTTGTCTATCTATGCCCAATCAGACCATCAAGACCCCCTGCGTCGGCCTCTGTTCCACGGTTTACGGCGATCTGGTATGCCGTGGCTGCAAGCGTTTCCACCATGAAGTGATCAACTGGAATGGTTACAACGAGGAGGAAAAACGCGCGGTCTGGCTGCGTCTTGAGCACCTGCTGGTGCAGGTGATGGCGGCCAAGCTGGAAGTCTTCGATCCGGTGCGCCTGCGCGAGCAGCTGGAGCAGCGCAAGATCCGCTTCGTGCCCCATCAGTCCGAGTATTGCTGGGCCTACCAGCTGATTGCCCGTGGCGCGCGGGTGATCAACCAGCTCGATGCCTATGGGATGGTGCTGCTGCCTGAGTTTCGCGACTGGGCCCTGCCGGAGTTGCGCGACGCCATTGATCGGGAATTCTTCCTGCTGTCCGAAGCCCACTACCAGCGCTACATCGCCCCCGGCTTTCTCAAGGATGCCCTCGGCTGAGTGCTCCGCCGCCAAGGTCCCCCCCACGCAAATGCCACTGTAGGAGCTGGCTTGCCAGCGAAGACGGCCGCCAGGGCGGTGCAAGGCTTGTAGGCCTCTTCGCCGGCAAGCCGGCTCCTACGGGGTGAGGTTGATCGGGCTCTGTAGGAGCTGGCTTGCCAGCGAAGACGGCTGCCAGGGCGGTGCAAGGCTTGCGGGCCTCTTCGCCGGCAAGCCGGCTCCTACGGGGTGAGGTTGATCGGGCTCTGTA